>NZ_JCAXEH010000002.1:0-815856 GCF_059758895.1 Chryseobacterium sp. GQ58
TTTATTTTAGGCTTCAACTTAATTTCCGTTATGACACCAATATAATGCATTATAAAGGTTTTCTTTGGGGAAAGATTTGAATTCTCCAGGCATTATAACACTGAAAATATCAGTAAAATTCTGAACTCCTTCTTTATCTGTAACGATTGCTGCGCGGTTCCACTTTGTGATGTTTTTTATGCCCAGCAAAGCATCCTGAAGCCACGCGCCCATCGTAAAATTATCAAGATCTGTATCAATATACAGCAGATAATTTAGTTCATTATATTGATCTACTTTGCTTTTCACATGAGGAATAACAAGGCTTTCAAAATCGGCCCTTGTTACTTCTCCGGTAGCATTGAATGCGGCTACGTTTTCCGGAGCATCATTAATAATTGATATCATATTTATATTTTTAAATGGTTTTTACAAATTAATTTATCAATAATTAAACCACAAAGCATTATTTTCAGAATGAAGGGCGCAATTATTGATATTTCTGAATAAAACAATATTCATGGATCTAAAATCTAACGAACCTTTCTGGCTTCTGAAAAATGGAATTATCAACACTTATCCATCACTGAAATCAGACCAAGAATGTGATGTTCTCATAATAGGCGGCGGAATAACAGGCGGTTTGATTGCTCATCAGATGATAAAAGACGGCTACAAAACGATTTTGATCGACAAAAGAGAAATCTGTAACGGAAGCACCTCGGCAACGACCTCAATGCTGCAATACGAAATAGATGTTCCATTATATAAATTGATTGAAAAAATTGGTGAAAAAGGCGCTGTTGAAAGCTATAAAGCCTGCTTCAGATCTATAAATGATATTGAAAAGCTCACGAAAGAAATTAAATCAAGAGCGGGATTTAAAAGAAAGCAATCTTTGTATTTCACAACCAAAAAGAAAGATCTTGCCTGGCTTGAAAAAGAATACGATTTACGCAAAAAATATGGTTTTGAAGTAAGGTGGCTTGATGAAAAAGAGATGCAGGAACAGTTTGAATTTGAGAATACCTATGGCGGAATTTTATCTAAACAAGGCGCAAGTATTGATGCTTTCAGATTTGCCCACGAATTATTAAAATTTAATGTAAAAAAAGGCTTAAAAGTATTTGATAAAACAGAAATGAGATCCGTGAAATATCTTAGAGGACACAATTTAGCTTTAACGACAGACGGATTTAATATTAAAGCTAAAAAAATAATTTATTGCATTGGCTATGAAAGCAAAAATCTCATTAAAGAAAATTTTGTAAATCTTAAAAGCACATATGCGCTTGTTTCTGAGGTAGATAAAGATAATTTTAAAAATATAGAATATACGCTTTTCTGGAATACCGATATTCCTTACATTTATTTGAGATCGACGGATGATAAGCGTCTTTTGCTCGGTGGTGGCGACGAAGATTTTACAGATCCGGAAAAACGGGATTCTTTGCTCGGCAAAAAAGAAAAAGAAATCCTGAAAATCCTTAAGCGTATAAAACCGGACTTTCATTTTTATACGGATTTCGTTTGGGCAGGAACTTTCGGGGAAACAAAAGACGGCCTTCCGTACATTGGCGAACACGAAAAATTCAAAAATTCTTACTTTGTATTGGGCTTTGGCGGAAACGGAATTACTTTTTCTGTCATCGGAATGGAAATGGTTTCGGCTTTTATGAAAAATAAAAAACATCCTCTTTCAGAATATTTTAGTTTTGGAAGATAAATTTTAATTTGTTTTTAAAGCTAACCCGTTTTACAAAGGCATTATTTTTGGACTTTGATGATACACATATAGGTTATGAAATCTGTACGATTCCATATCATCATTTTTACAACAATAAAATATTATATATGAAAACTTTTCAGAAAATCGCCATTCCGGTTTCTTTAGGCATATTGGGACTTATGATTTTTAATTCCTGTTCGGTCGGGATTCCTAAAGGTGCAACAGCGGTTAAAAATTTTAATTCAGAAAAATATCTTGGCAAATGGTACGAAATTGCCCGTTTTGATTACAGATTTGAAAAGGATATGGATAATGTGACCGCCGAGTATTCACTGAATCCGGATGGAACGATTAAGGTGAAAAACCGCGGCTACAACTACGTTAAAAAAGAATGGAAAGAGTCTGTAGGTGAAGCAAGATTTGTAAATGATAAATCGGAAGCACGTCTGAAAGTTTCTTTTTTCAAACCAATTTGGTCCGGTTATAATGTGATCGACATTGATGAAAATTATCAATACGCTTTGGTGGTTGGAAACAGCACAAAATATATTTGGATCTTGTCAAGGACGAAAGAAATTCCAAACAGCATAAGAGAAAGGTTCCTTGAAAAAGCAAAAAAGTTGGGTTATAAGACAGAGGAATTGATTTGGGTAAATCACAATTAATAATTGCATCGATTATAGTTTAAAACATTTTATGCCAAAGACAGAAAAAATCATTTTTTATTGCTTTCACGCAGGATTTTCACGTCATTTGTAAAGTTTTTACAAGATTAAAAATATGCAGAATGCAGTTCTTATTACAATAGGTGACGAAATACTTTCGGGAAATACCGTTGATACCAATTCAAATTTTATTGCCGGCGAACTCAAAAATATCGGAATTAAAGTCGTTCAGATTTTTACCATTTCTGATGAAATCGAAACGATAAAATTAACTCTGAAATCTGCTTTTGAAATAGGGGATATTGTGATCACAACCGGCGGTTTGGGGCCGACTCGAGACGATAAAACCAAAAAAGCCCTTGCTGAATTTTTTGATGATGAAATTGCTTTGGACGAAGTAACTTTTGAACATCTTAAAAATTATATGGAAAAAAGAGGACGTTCCGAAATTCTAGAAAGAAATCGCGAACAGGCTTTTGTACCAACAAAATCCACCGTTTTTCAAAACCATTTCGGGACCGCGCCTTGTATGATGATGGGTCAAAATGGTAAGTTGTCTTTCAGCCTTCCCGGTGTTCCTTACGAGGTAAAACCTTTAATAAAAGATCAGATTATTCCTTATCTGAAAGATAAATTCAATCTCAATTATATTTCTACAAGAGTAGTTTCTGTTGTCGGGATTCCCGAAAGCATCTTGGCGGATACAATAGAAAGTTGGGAACTCGCTTTACCCGAAAACTTAGCGTTATCTTATCTTCCGGTCGGAACTCGAGTGAAATTGAGACTTACGGCGACCGGTATTGATGACAGCTTTCTGCAGATACAGCTCGAAAATGAAATTCAAAAACTATTTCCTTTAATCGGAGAAAATATCATCGCCACTTCCGAAGATAAAATAGAAAAGATTCTCGGTGAGATTTTACAGGATAAAAAATTAACCGTTTCTACCGCAGAAAGCTGTACAGGCGGCGAACTGGCAAAGATGATCATTTCCAATCCGGGAAGTTCAAAATATTTTGTCGGCGGCGTCATTCCTTACGCAACAGAAAAGAAAATTCAGATATTGAATGTTTCTCAAAAAACCATTGATGAGCTTACGGTTGTAAGCTCACAAGTTGCTGAGGAAATGGCTTTGGGCTGTCAAAAATTGTTCGGAAGTGATATTTCACTTTCCACAACAGGAGTAGCCGGTCCGGGAAAAGGCGAAGACGGAAAAGAAGTCGGAACGGTTTTTTACACGATTCGGGTAAAAGATAACGTGACCAATGGCAAATTGTATCTTCCGCATTTGGACAGACCTGATTTTTCTTATTTTGTTTCACAAAAAATCATTCAGGATTTAATAGGAATTCTTATAAATAAATAAAAAAATACAGTTTACTTGTCTGAAATACAGGTTTTTATTGAATGTTAATTTAATTTAAACTATTCAGTAACGAATTAAAAAAAATATATACATATTGTATAAATTGTTAAGATATGAAAAAATTAACCCTTTCTTTATTTTTATTGGCAGGAGTTTGTTCACTGAATACGGTGAATGCTCAGGCTAAATCAACGAAATCAGCAACTGCTGTAGACAAAGGTTTAGACATCAGTTTGATGGATAAATCTGTGCGTCCGCAGGATGACTTTTATAATTATGTAAGCGGAACTTGGATGAAAACTGCCAAAATTCCTTCTGATAAACCAACTTGGGGCAGCTTCAACAAATTGGCAGATGATACAGACAACAATTCAATGACGATTTTGAATTCTCTTCTGAAAGACAAATTTGCGGAAGGAAGTGAAGGCAAAAAAATCCAGGATCTGTATGCGACATACATGAATATGGAGAAGAGAAATGCAGACGGAATCAAGCCTATCAAGGAAAACATCAGTAAAATTGATGCAATCAAAAATTTGAATGATCTTCAGAATTATCTTGCTTCTGTAACAAAAGACGGTGACAATACATTCTACAGCTGGGGAGTTTACTCTGACCTGAAAAACTCAAATATGAATGCCGTGTATCTTGGTGAGGCTTCTTTAGGTTTAGGAAGAGATTATTACCAGAAAGTAGATGCTAAAAACACGGAAGCTCTTGCCGAATATGAAAAATATGTAGCTTCAATGTTGAAAGAGCTGGGATATAAAAATGCAGAGGAAGCCGCAAAAGGAGTCGTAAACTACGAAAAAAGCATCGCCAAGAATTATCTTACAAACGAGCAAAGTCGTGATAATACGCTTCAGTACAATCCAAAAACAATGTCTGAACTTTCAGCTTTGGTAAAAAATGTAGATCTTACTTCTTACTTGAAAAAAGTGGGCGTGGATACCGACAGAGTGATTATTGGAGAATTGGGTTACTATAAAAACTTTGATAAATTAGTAAATGCTCAGAACCTTAATGTCATTAAAGATTATCTTAAATTTCATCTGATTAATGGAGGCGCTTCTTATTTGAGCGAAAGTTTAGGTGAAAAAAGATTTGCTTTTTATGGTAAATATTTAAGAGGCCAGCAAGAGCAGAGAGCGTTAAACAAAAGAGGATATGAACTTATCAACGGTTCTTTGGGTGAGGCTTTCGGAAAATTATATGTTGAAAAATATTTCCCTGCTGAAGCAAAAGCTCAAATGGTAGAATTGATCGATTATTTAAAGAAAAGTTTTGCAGTTCATATCAATAATTTAGCTTGGATGTCTTCTACCACAAAGGAAAAGGCAATGACCAAACTGAATAAATTTACAGTAAAAGTTGCTTATCCGGACAAATGGAAGGATTATTCTAAATTAAATATCGTTTCTGAGGCAAAAGGTGGAAATCTATATTCGAACCTTCAAAACCTTTCTGAATGGCAATACAACAAAGATTTGGCAAAAATCGGTAAGCCTGTCGACAAAACAGAATGGGGAATGACGCCTCAAACGGTGAATGCATATTACAATCCGGTATACAACGAAATCGTTTTCCCGGCTGCGATTCTTCAGCCGCCGTTCTTCAATCCGCACGCTGATGCAGCTGTAAATTTTGGAGGAATCGGTGCTGTTATCGGTCACGAAATGAGTCACGGATTTGATGATTCTGGAGCACAGTTTGATGCTGAAGGAAACCTTGTTGACTGGTGGACGCCGGAAGATAAAGCAAACTTCGAAAAGGCGACAAAAGCTTTGGCTGCTCAATATGATAAATACGAGCCTGTAAAAGGAACTTTCGTGAACGGAACTTTCACAAACGGTGAAAATATTGCAGATTTAGGTGGTGTAAATATCGCTTACGACGCATTACAAATGTATTTAAAAGATAAAGGAAATCCTGGATTAATCAGCGGATTTACACAAGATCAAAGATTTTTTCTAAGCTGGGCAACCGTTTGGAGAACTTTATCAAGTGAAAAATATATGGTAAACCAAGTAAAAACAGATCCGCATTCTCCTGGATATTTCAGAAGTTTCGGACCGCTGATCAACGTTGATGCTTTCTACAAAGCATTTGATGTGAAGCCGGGCGATAAATTATATGTAAAACCGGAAAACAGAATCAAAATCTGGTAATTCAAATATAAAAAAATGTGTAAAACCGTTCAGAAATGAGCGGTTTTTTTATTAATAATTGATCAACGATCAACGATTTTAAATTAGTTTAAAGTTTAAAGTTTTAAATCATATTTTTTTTTCATTTATCAATTATCGCTAATCTTTTATGAACAAATTCATATATTTGATAAGTTGTATACAATCAAAATTAATTTTAATGAAAAAGATAAATATTGCAATGCTAGCCTTTTCCGGCATTGTATTTTTAAACTCGTGTGGAACAACAAAAAATGTTGAAGCCACAAAAACTGAAACTACGGCGGTTGCAGATGAGCCGATGAAACAGGAAATAAAAGAAGAAGGCATCAATTTATCTTACATGGATACAAGTGTTCGCCCGCAAGATGATTTCTTTAATTACGTAAACGGAAACTGGGTGAAAACCACTCAAATACCTTCTGATAAAGCAAGTTGGGGATCTTTTAATGCGTTGAGAGAAAACGTGGATGATGCGTCTTTGGATATTTTAAATAAAATCTTATCCGAAAATTATGACGAAGGATCTGAAGGACAGAAAATTCAAAATCTTTACGCATCTTTTATGGACACGGATAAAAGAAACGCAGACGGTTTGAAACCTATTAAAGGAGATTTAGCAAAAATTGATGCTATTAAAAACATCAATGATTTGCAGAAATATCTTTTGGACGCGACAAAGTTGGGCGACAACTCTTTCTACGGCTGGCGAGTAGGTGCAGATTTGAAAAATTCTAAGATGAATGCGGTTTATCTTGGTGGCCCGGATCTTGGTTTGGGAAGAGATTATTACCAGAAAGTTAATGAAGCAAATGCTAAAACTTTAGCTGAATATCAAAATTATGTAAGTAAATTATTTACGGTTTTAGGATATAAAAATTCTGATGCAGCTGCAAAAAATGTGGTTGATTTTGAAAAACAATTGGCTAATTATTTACTGACTTTAGAACAGAATAGAGATGCTAATTTAAGATATAATCCGAAAAATGTTTCTGAATTACCAGGTTTAGTTAAAAACGTAAATCTTGCAAAATATCTTACGGATGCAGGCGTAAACACCGATAAAGTGATCGTTGGTGAACTGAAATATTATCAGAATATGGATCAGTTTATCAATCAGAAAAACCTTCCGCTTTTAAAAGATTACCTGAAATATCATGTCATCAATGGTAATGCAAGCAATCTGGATGAAAATCTGGAACATATCCGTTTTGATTTTTATTCTAAATATCTTCAGGGCCAGAAAGAGCAAAGAGCGATGAACAAAAGAGGTTTGTCTCTTGTAAATGGCGTTTTGGGAGAAGCTTTCGGAAAGTTATATGTTGATAAGTATTTCACTCCGGAATCAAAGCAGCAAATGGAAATATACATCGATTACTTGCTGAAATCTTTCAAAAAACACATCAACGACATAGATTGGATGTCGCCGGAAACCAAAGTAAAGGCGCAGGAAAAGTTATCAAAATTCACCGTAAAAATCGCTTATCCGGATCAATGGAAAGATTATTCCAAATTAAAAGTAGAATCACCTTCTCAAGGCGCGACGTTATATTCGAATCTTCAGAATGTTTCGGCTTGGCAATACCAGAAAAGTTTAGAAAAAATAGGAAAACCTGTTGATAAACAAGAATGGGGAATGTCTCCTCAAACAGTAAATGCATATTACAGCGGTTCAAATAACGAAATTGTTTTTCCGGCAGCAATCCTTCAGCCACCTTTTTACAATCCTAAAGCGGATGCAGCAGTGAATTTTGGAGGAATCGGAGCGGTGATCGGTCATGAGATTTCTCACGGTTTCGATGACAGCGGTTCGCGATTTGACGGAGACGGAAACCTGAATAACTGGTGGACGGAGCAGGATCGTAAGAATTTTGATGAAAAAGTTACTCAATTGGCCGCTCAATACAATGCTTACGAGCCTGTAAAAGGAAGCTTTATCAATGGTAAATTTACAAGTGGAGAAAATATCGGAGACTTGGGTGGAGTAGCAGTTGCTTATGACGCGCTTCAGATGTACTTAAAAGACAAGGGAAATCCTGGGTTAATTAGCGGATTTACACAGGATCAAAGATTCTTTATGAGCTGGGCAACAGTCTGGAGAACCAAATCTACGGACCAATATATGATGAATCAGGTGAAAACAGACCCGCATTCGCCAGGATATTTCAGAGCATTTGGACCTTTGGTGAATCAGGATGGCTTCATGGAAGCCTTTGATATAAAGCCTGGAGATAAGCTGTACAAAGCTCCGGAAGAGAGAATCAAAATATGGTAAAATCTTAATAAACAAAGCACATCTTCGGGTGTGCTTTTTATTTATTTTTCATAGCTTAGTGACACCAAAAAGCATTAATAATTATTCAATTATCATCAATAATTGATTTATTTTAATAAAAATCTTCACAAAATTTTGTATGTTACAGTTTTTTTATAAATTTAAACATTGGATTGGGCAATATTTTGACAATTCAAACCAGAATCAAAAATCTCAAAATAACAATAATATGGCAATGTTTAATTATGGTGTTGGCGGAAACGAAGTCAAGGTCGACGCTAATGAAGCTATTCAGGAAATTCAGGAAAACAAATCCCTCATCGTAAGCCAGCTTACTACTGATGAATCGTATGTTCCCGAAATTGTAACAGGACTAAAAACTGTAGACGACGTATTCAGACACTTTCAACCTTCAGTTGCTGTACAGCACGAGACGGAAGACGGCAGCGTTGTGGAAGAAGAATTCCGTTTTCAGAATCTTGCAGACTTCACTCCCAAAAATCTTGTTCAGAAATCAGATTATCTCCAAAAGCTAAGCATGGAGCAGGAGCAATACAATAAGATCGTCCGCCAGCTAAAAACGAATAAAATCCTTCGAAATATGCTTGAAAATGAGCAGAGCAGAGCTGCATTCATTGAAGCCTTAAAGAATGTGGCACAAGAACTTGAAAAATAATTAAACACCTCACAAAATTATGGATAGTAAGTTACAGGCAGCAGAAAGCCAACAGCATAATCAACAGCAGCAAACAGGAAAACCAAAAGGGAATCCTATTGAAGAGCTGAATAAAATCGGAGGTTTTGGTTTTATAGAATCTGTCGTAGACGGAATCGCAAACATGAATCCTACCAGAAAAGCCAGAAAAGAAATTTTCCTGAACGATGCAAATAAAAAAGAAGAAAGAAAAGAACTTCTTCAGAAAATCAATCTTTGGGTCGAGCTTTTAAGCACCAACGAATCTGCTGAAAAAATGGCAGACACCTGTAAAACAAAAGCACAGGCAGCTGATCAAAATTTAAAGACAAATTTAAAAAATACTCTTGATGCAGCTCGTCAGTTAGAAACTTCTTACAGAACTGTTGCACAGTTTTATAAAAATACCGAATTAGATAAAGTTGATAACGTAAGTATTGTCAATGCAACTTTGGAGCAGATGTCAGATCTTGACAATCCTTTGTTTATTGAGGCTATTGCTGAAGAATTTAAACAATATTATGACCGGTTAGATCTTCGTGATAATTATTCTATTTTGGCGATTCCGGGATATTTGGGATCAAATAAAGTTATTGAAAAGTGGGCTAAAATCTGTAACGAAAACAAAGTAATGATGGTTACTGATTTTGCCAATCTGGATAAGCCGGATGACGTTGTAGATTTGTTCCATTCAGCGAATCTTACAGGCGGTGAGCTGCACAGAAGTAATGTAATTATGACATGCAACTGGCTTATTGGTCGCGGAAAAGCAGAAGAAGTAGGTGAAGAGGAAAATGTAGAGCTTCCGCCATCAACTTCTTTGGCAGGAAAAATTCATAAAACATTAATGTCTCAAGTCGCTGCCGGTAAAAAGCACGGTAATATCAACGAGGTTGACGCCGTAAAATTCGAATTGAAGAAAAGCGAAATTTCTCAACTTGAAAAAATGGGATTGGTGCCGATGGTGAATGAATATGGTAAAATTATGGCATTCTCCGCAAAAACATTATTTACAGGAGACAATATTGGCCTTCAGACGTATTCTGTTGTGCGTGTATTCGATTATGTAACTAAAGTTTTATTGGATTTCCTAAACAGAAGAGCTTTTGAAAACTGGAATGCCAAAAACGAAGACGATTTAAGAAAGCAGATCGTTACTTTCTTAGACGGCATTAAAGGTGCGGATAAATTGATTGAAAAGTTCAAAATTGTTCGTTTTGAGCAGGATAAAGTAAATAAAGACAGAGTTTGGCTGGATATTCGTTTGACACCTTATTTCCCGACAAAAAGTTTTGTTATCAAACTTGACGGTCACAAAGGAGACGACGGTAACGAATGGGATGCTGAATATATCCAAGACTAATTTTGTACCATTAATAAAAAGAAACCGATGCCGTAAAAACATCGGTTTTTTTCTGCCAAATCAATTTTAAAAGTTTGTTTGATGAAAAATAGCATTTTATTGTCTTTTATTTTAATAACTTTTCTGAGTTGTGAAAAAAAATACGAACGTCCTGATTATTATAATAAGGATCTTTTTGAACACGAGCGTGGCACAAATCAAGCTTATGTCATGAACAAAGATGAGGCTTTTGAAGCGAGCGCAATGGTTTTATCGAGTTCGCAAATCAGAGTTTCGGACAGTTCAAAAGGGCGTGGAAAAGATTTCTTTATCTATAAATTAGATTCAGCGAAAATTTTAAAAACAACAAGAGATTCCGTGGTCACTTATCCGTTTAGTTTTATTTCTGAGCAACGCTTAAAGCTTAATAAAAAGGATCAGGAGCCTGTTTATATTTATCTTGAAACGCTGAAAGGGTATAAATTTATCGCTGAAGAAAGAAAAATAAAATATCAATGGCTAAAGGCGGCTCCGGTTTATAAGGTCGAAAAAGATAAATAATAATTATCTTTGTAAAAATGAGACGGCTTTTTGGAAAAGAATAATAGAAAATCAGATTTTCTTCACATTGGTGTTAAACTTTTGAAATGGTATGAAAAAAATGCAAGAGATTTACCTTTCAGAAATACAAAAGATCCTTACAAAATCTGGATTTGCGAAATTGTTTTTCAGCAGACAAGAATTGCACAAGGATTAAATCATTACAATAATTTTATCAAAAGATTTCCGGATGTACAAACTTTGGCACAAGCCGAAGAAGATGAGGTTTTGCTGTATTGGAAGGGACTTGGATATTATTCGAGAGCGATAAATATTCACAAAGCGGCGCAACAGATTATTACAGATCACAACGGTAAATTTCCTTTAGAATACGAAGATATTTTACAATTAAAAGGAGTCGGAAAATACACGGCAGCAGCGGTATCCAGTATTTGCTTCGGAGGTAAAATGCCTGCAGTTGACGGAAATTTTTACAGAGTTTTAAGCCGGATTTTTGCAGATGATTTTGATATTTCCTCTTCAAGGTCTTTTAATTATTTTTCTGAGTTGGCGCATTTGGTTTTGCCGGAAAATGTTGGAGATTTTAATCAGGCGATGATGGATTTGGGCTCAGAAATCTGCAAACCAAAAAATCCTCTTTGCTTGGAATGTCCTTTAAATGAAAATTGTTTAGCGTTTTCATTAAATAAAGTTTCTGAATTTCCCGTAAAAACCAAGAAAGTAAAAGCCGAAAATCTTTATTTGAAATATTATTTTGTACGTCACAAAGAGTTATTTGCCATTCAGCAGAGAAAAGATGATTTTATTTGGAAAAAACTATTTGAATTTCCTGATACAATTCCGGAACATTTTGAAGAACACATCAAAGCAACAAAAATTATCAGCCACAAACTGACTCACAAGAATTTAACAATAGAAATTGCTGATGTAGAATTGGATTCTGAAATCATTTGGAAAGAATTTATCAGCCAAAATAATTACTTTACAACCAGCTTTGAAGCGTCTCATAACAAATCATTTCCCAAGCCATTGGAAATTTACATTCAAAACTCATTGAAAGACTGAAATTTGTATTCTAAAATCTGAATGGAATTTGTATTTTTGCCAAATGATTAAAAAAGTCATTTTTATTTTCGTTTCTCTGCTTTTGATTTCATGTGAAAAAGAAACTCTGCCAAAACCTTATGGCGAGTTGAGATTAGATTATCCGGCACCGAAATATCACAAATTTGAATCTGATTGTGCGTACACTTTTGAATATTCAGATTTTGCTAAAATGTATGATGCCAAAAAGCCTTGCTGGTATTATATGAATTACCCGAAAATGAAGGCTAAAGTATTTATTACCTATTATCCGATCCGGAATGATTTTGCAGATCATGTGAAAGAAGCCGAAAGAATGGTTTACGAGCACACGATAAAAGCGAGCTCAATAGATACAAAATCTTTTGAATATCCTGAAAAAAAAGTTTTCGGAAATTTTTATGAATTGAAAGGGCAAAGCGCTTCCAATCTTCAGTTTTATGCTACCGACAGTACAAAACATTTTGTGACTGCGTATTTATATTTTAATTCCAGGCCAAAACCAGACTCTTTGGCTCCGGCAGTAGATTACATCAAAAAAGATCTGATGCATATGCTCGATACTTTTGAATGGAAAAAATAAACTTTAAAAATACATCATTATATGAAATCGCTAAGATTACATATGACCATTAAAAATAGATAAAATACTTATGAAACTTTTAGTTGTAGGAAGCGTTGCATTTGATGCGATAGAAACACCATTTGGTAAAACAGACAAGATTTTGGGAGGTGCAGCCACTTATATTGGGATTACTTCATCTGTAATGGGGGTGAAATCCGGGATAGTTTCTGTTGTTGGAGGAGATTTTGGGCAGGAGCATTTGGATATGTTCACGAAAAGAGATATCAACATTGAAGGAATAGAAATTGTAAAAGAAGGCAAAACATTTTTCTGGTCCGGGAAATATCATAACGACTTAAATACAAGAGATACTTTAGCTACTGAAGTCAACGTTCTTGAAAATTTTGATCCTAAAATTCCTGATTCTATGCAGGATGCAGAGATTTTGCTTTTAGGAAACCTTCATCCGGGCGTTCAGTTGTCTGTTTTGGAAAAGATGAATAAACGTCCAAAACTGGTCATTTTAGATACAATGAATTTCTGGATGGATTCTGCGATGGATACTTTAAAAGAAATGATTGCTAAAACCGATGTGATTAGCATTAATGATGAAGAAGCGAGACAACTTTCAGGAGAATATTCTTTAATGAAAGCTGCCAAGAAGATTCACGCAATGGGACCGGAATTTGTGATTATTAAAAAAGGGGAGCACGGTGCAATTCTTTTTCATGATCATAAAGTTTTTGCAATTCCTGCGCTTCCTTTGGAAGAGGTTTTTGACCCAACCGGAGCCGGAGATACTTTTGCAGGAGGTTTTGCAGCGTATCTTGCTAAAAAAGGGAAGTTTGACTTTGAAACCATGAAATCTGCATTAATTGTAGGTTCGGCGATGGCTTCCTTCACGGTAGAAAAGTTCGGAACCGAAAGAATTGAAGAAGTAAATGAAGCAGATATGTTCAGAAGATTGAGACAATTCAAAGAATTGACGACTTTTGATATCGAACTGCAATAAATTGAAGCTTTTTTAAGAAATATTTATAATAAAAAATTGAGTGTAATTCATTAAGAATTCTAAATTTGCAACTCCTTTAAAATAGTAAAATGATAAATAAATTAAAAATCACCTTTCTCTTTGGCTTTTTTGCTGTGTTGTTTTCGACAAGCGCCAAAGCCCAGCTTAAGCCAGGCCAGTTGATAGACGGCATTGCAGCTGTGATAGGTGATGAAATTGTTCTCGAATCTGATGTAGAAGAGCAGATGAATTATGCGAAGCAACAAGGCGTAAGCACAACCGATAAATGTGATTTTTTAGAAAATCTGATCAACAATAAGCTTTTGGTGTATGAAGCTAAAAAAGATACCTTAATTGAAAACCGCTCGGCGGCAATCAAAGAGCAGGCAAATGCAAAGTACAATCAGATCCTTGCAGGCTTTCCGGATGAGAAGACCATGTTGGCAACTTACAAGTTCAGAACGGGCTATGAAATGAAAAATGCTATCGAAAAGATAGATACAGACACATATTACGGCCAGGCAAAATATCAGAGAATTACCGAAAAAGCTGATGTTACTCCAAATGAGGTGACAGATTTCTATAACTTATACAAATCTCAGCTACCTGAAATAAAAGATGAAGTTTCTTTATCACAGATCGTTATGCATCCAAAGCTTACAGAAGCTCATAAGACAGAATTGATCGCAAAACTGAATAAAATCAAGCAGGATATTGCGGGTGGCGAAACTTTTGAAAGCCAGGCCAGAATTTATTCTGAAGATGAAGGTTCTGCTGCCAACGGAGGATTATATAAAAGAATTGCAAAAGGGCAAATGGTAAAGCCATTTGAAGCTGCAGCATTAAACCTTCAGGAAGGTGAAATGTCTGAGCCTGTAGAATCTGAATTCGGATATCACCTGATTCAGCTTGTGAAGAAATCTGGTAAAGTGTACGATGCCAGACATATTCTTCTGAAAGCAACACCTACAGAAGAGGAAATAAAAACAGCTAAACAGAAGCTTGACAGTATCAGAGGCCTTATTTTAGAAGAAAAGATAACGTTTAAAGATGCAGCTTTTAAGTTTTCTGATGATAAAAGAACGAAGTTCAATGCCGGAGTTGTTCCAGGTGCTGATGGTTCCAACAAAATTGAAAGAGAAAGCGTTCCGGGTACAATCAGCTATGAGTTGGCAGGGTTGAACAAAAATGATATTACAAGAGCTTTTGAAGATGAAGATGACAGAAAGAATAAGGTTGTAAAGATTATAAAGATCGAAGATGTAATCCCCGCTCACCAGATTACACTCGAAACCGATTATGACAGGATAAAGCAGATGGCTCTCAGAAAAAGAGAAACCGAAATGGTTGAGAAATTTGTTAATTCAAGAATCCCGACCACATTTATTTCAATAGACGGTCGATACGACTCATGTAATTTCAAAGGAAACTGGAAAAAAGAATCAATCACAAAATAAGTATTAAACCTTCAGAATTTCTGAAGGTTTTTTTATTGAAAAAAGATGTCAGATATAGGGTAGAATCTATGTTTTTATTAATTTTACCGCATGAGCAATTTTATAGATTTCAACTCCGCTAAAAAATTTCACGAAATGCAGGAAAGCCAGAATAGAATTACACAACTTTTTAATATAAAATATCCGATAATTCAGGCTGGAATGATCTGGCATTCGGGCTGGAGATTAGCTTCCGCGGTGTCAAATTGCGGAGGTTTGGGCTTAATTGGTGCCGGAAGTATGTATCCCGATATTCTAAGAGAAAATATTCAGAAATGCAAAAAAGCAACGGATAAGCCTTTTGGCGTCAATGTTCCGATGCTGTATCCCAACCTCGATGAAGTCATCCGGATTATTCTGGAAGAAGGCGTAAAGATCGTTTTTACTTCTGCAGGAAACCCTAAAACATATACAGAAACTTTACAGAAAGAAGGCTTGAAAGTCGCTCATGTAGTTTCTTCAACAAAATTTGCCATAAAGTGTGAAGATGCAGGTGTAGATGCAGTTGTAGCGGAAGGTTTTGAAGCCGGCGGCCACAATGGGAGAGATGAAACAACAACATTTTGTCTTATTCCTAATGTGAAAAAACATATTTCTAAACCATTGATCGCAGCGGGAGGAATTGCTTTGGGCTCGCAAATGAAAGCCGCTATGATTTTAGGAGCCGACGGAGTTCAGATCGGAAGCCGTTTTGCAGCAACCGAAGAAGCAAGCGCACACGAAAACTGGAAGAAAAAGATTACTGAACTGAACGAAGGCGACACTCATCTTACGTTAAAAGAATTGGCGCCCGTAAGATTGGTTAAAAATAAATTCTTCAATGAACTGGAAGAAATTTATAATGCCGGAAGAAATACAGATGCATTAATCGAATCTTTAGGACGGGCAAGAGCCAAGCGCGGAATGTTTGAAGGTGATATGGAAGAAGGTGAATTGGAAATCGGTCAGGTTTCAGCGCTAATTGATGATATTCTTCCTGCCGAAACGGTTTTCAATAATTTGTTGAAAGAATTTGAAGAAACAAAAATACCTAAATTCTAATTTGTTGTATTCAACGATAAATTTAATTAGAGCGGGCTTTATTTCCGCTTATATTTTTAAAGCAATTGCTTAAGTCAAGTCTGAAGTTCGAAAATTGATGCAAAAAGGTTCATTGATTAAGCAAAAGGCTTGATAAACCATGCAAAAAGGCTCAGCAGCCAACCAAAAAGCCTCGTCGTCGAGGCAAAAAGGCTCAATAGCGAGGCTAAAAGACTGGCTAATGAAGCAAAAAGGTTCATCAACGAGCCTAAAAGGCTGAATTTTGAGCCTTTTAGGCTCGTTTTAGTTTTAAAAGGACAAGAATTTTAATTATAAAGTCTGGCTATAAGTTCCTCAGTTCAAATTCAATATTTTCTCTGGCCTGTATTTCATATTTATCTATAAAATATTCTGTTTTAAAAATATTTTCCAGCCCTAAAAAATGTTGGAGAACTTTTTTTCTTCCGGGCTTATAAAGCAAATCCGGATAAATCAAATATTCTTTCCTAATCTTTTCCGTATATTCCAGATACGTTTGACGGTCTTTTCCAAGGATTGACAGATCTACATCTAATAAATAATTAATATCTTCATTTATAGACTTCTGATGAAATTTTGTTGCCAGAATCTGTTCTTGAATTTGTGTAATATCAATTTTATTTAAGCCTAATTGTTCAAGTTTTGTTGCAGCAAATTCGGCACTTTTTTCTTCATTAGATTTTGAAGAAGCGTCATAAATCACATCATGATAAAAAACAGAAAAAGAGAGATTTGAGAAATTTAAAATTTTATTTTTTACTGGTTCTAGATCAGAAAACATTGTTTCCAAATGGTTCAGATTATGATAATATCTATCTTTTTCAGAATATTTTTGCTCGATTTCACGCCATAAATCATCAATAAGAGTTTGATCATTATTAAAATTAAAACACAGCTGCAAGAAATTTTCTTTCAGATCCATAACTAAAATATAAATAAAAAAAGGAACTTTAAAAAGTTCCTTTAGTTGCTTCCAAATGTGCCTTTAATTCGGCCCATCCGCCACCGTTGTAGCCTTCTTTCAATCCTTCAGCGTTAAGGAACTCTAAAGCTTTTCCGCTTCTGTTTCCGCTTCTGCAAAATAAAACGACAGGCTTTTCGATAGATAAAATTTCCTCTTTTCTATCTTCTACTTCACCCAACGGTATATTTTGAGCGCCTTCTATATTTCCGTCCATTTCAAGTTCCATTGGCTCGCGAACGTCTATTAATTGATAATTTCCTGATTTTAATACATCTGCTAATGACATAATTTTTAATATTTAGAGTTAAAAACTGCAAAATGGATTCTAAAATTTTCAGACATCCAAATCCCGACAAATTTATAAAATAATCTTAGTTTTGCAATGTAAAATTATGAATTCAACTGCCGAAAAATATTCTCAATTAATTAAATCTAAAGCTAAAAGTTTTGGCTTTCAGAATTGTGGTATTTCAGAAGCAGCTTTTTTGGAAGACGATGCACCACATTTGGAAAAATGGCTAAAAAACAATTTTCATGGTGAAATGAAATATATGGAAAATCATTTTGATAAAAGGCTCGATCCGCGATTGTTGGTTGAAGGCTCAAAATCTGTGATTTCGCTTTCTTACAATTATTTTCCTGAAGAAAAAATTTCAACACTTGAAAATTATAAAATCTCAAAATATGCTTACGCGGAAGATTATCATGAAGTAATTAAGGAAATCCTCCGTGAAATGGTGACCGAATTGCAACAGGAAATCGGCGACTTCGGTTTTCGTGTTTTTGTAGATTCAGCGCCTGTTTTGGAGAGAAGCTGGGCCAAGAAATCTGGAATCGGCTGGGTTGGGAAAAATGCCAATCTGATTACCAAACAAAATGGTTCTTTTTACTTTTTAGCAGAAATTATTTGTGATTTGGAATTAATTTCGGATCACGAAACCACCGATCATTGCGGAACTTGCAGAAAATGCATCGATGCCTGCCCGACGGACGCCATTGTTTCGGATAAAATAATTGATGGCAGCAAATGTATCTCTTACGCAACCATCGAATTAAAGAACGAGATTCCCGATACTTTTAAAGATAAAATGGAGGATTGGATGTTTGGCTGCGATATTTGTCAGGACGTTTGCCCTTGGAATCGGTTTGCTTCACCAAATTTCCAAAGTAAATTTAAGCCGAATGAAGCGCTTAAGAATTTTAGAAAAGGAGAATGGAAAGAGCTTACTCAAGAATTGTTTTCAGAAATATTTAAAAAATCTCCGGTAAAGCGGACAAAATTTGCAGGTTTAAAAAGAAATATTGAATTTTTGGATCAATCTTCAGAAAGTTGCAAGAAAATATAAGGTGAAAATGTCCGTTCGGAAATTTTGGTTTCCAAAAATATAGAGGTTATTTTATCATTACCTTAAAATTTAGAGTTTAAAGGTAAAAAAGATTATAAAAGTAAATTTTAAAAAATCTTTTCCTATAAAAGAAAAATTGACCTTCAGAAGATAAGTTATCTCAGAAAATCAACGTTTTTTTTGAATTCTTTTTGGAGCAATTTTTACTCTTACTTTAAACCTTTTTTGGGATTTAGTGTTTTTGTGCATATTTGTAAAAGTTTGATAACTAAAATTACTGATTTTTCCGAATAAAACAAATACTTTTACAATAAATTGAAAATTAAATTTTATTAATTTCAAAAATAAAAACATGAGTGCGAAAATATTTTTTATTTATTTCCTAAAAATTTTAGGAATTATTCTCGGAATTGTTGTTCTGTATGCTATTTTAGGGTTTTTTCTTCCCTTCATTCAAGTTTCGGCAAATGATGACGGCGAAAAAAAAGAAATACCAATTTATATTTATACAAACGGAGTTCATACCGATATTGTGATGCCTGTAAAAAATAATTTGCAGGATTGGAGCGCTAAAATTCCATTCTCAAATACTGTTTCTAAAAAAACTGATTATAATTATGTAGGAATCGGTTGGGGCGATAAAGGTTTTTATCTTGATACGCCAACCTGGGCTGATCTGAAGTTTTCGACTGCTTTCAAGGCTGCTTTTTGGCTGAGCGAATCGGCAATGCACTGTTCATATTACAAAACGATGACAGAAGGTAATGACTGCAAGAAAATTATGATCAGTAAAAGTCAGTATCAGGAATTGGTCAAGTTTATTGATAAAAAATTTGACAAGGATCAAAACGGAAATTACATTCTGATTCCAACAAATGCCGTTTACAGTGATAATGATGCTTTTTATGAAGCTAAAGGCAGATACAGCTTTTTAGATACCTGCAATACTTGGGCGAATAATGCTTTAAAAGCGGCCGGCCAGAAAGCAGCACTTTGGACGCCTTCCGATTATGGAATATTTTTGCATTATAAGTAAAGTTTTTATGATTTTTACCAACAGCCGAGGAAGTATCGAGACATTAGTTGAAAACTTAGAATTAATTCAGAAATTTCAATAACAACTCGGTTTAGTGACTTGATAGAAATCTTCAAGCTCGTTTAGAATATTTTAATTAATATAAGTCAAATTTTACAGTGTTATGTTGAAGTATAATCCCACGACTTAAAATATTTAATTTATATTAATATATTTTAATCTAGTTGTATTTTAAGCACGAAAATAATATCTTCCACTTTCAAAATAATAAAATATTTAATTTCTTGCCGTACTTCCCAGTCAATACAAATATAATTTGGCGGGCTTTCAGGAATAGCTAAGTAAGATTCAAATAGTATTTAATTTTTTGACATTTTTCTTTTTTTCGGTAGGATTCGCTTTCAGTTGTGATTCAACCACCGCAGCTGCTTCTTCTGAGACCGAAGTATTGTCTTTTACCGTATTATCTTTCTTGATAATATTTTTACTATAAACGTTGTCGGGCGATTTTCCATTTGTCATGCTATTATTTTTTCATATTTCTTAATTAAAATATTCCTGCCCTTCAATTATATTTAATCAATACTGAATTTCACGTCATTATTGTATGTTGGAACTCGTTATTTCGTAATAAACCGCCCAGCCTACGAATAAAATAATGATGATCCATATCCAGAAAGGAATCGTCTGTGGCGTCTCACTTCCGTTGATGATGAAGCTTTTCTGATTTCCTTTATCATAAGCGTTGATCATCAGTGATAAAGTGCCGTCAACAACGTCTTTATCTTTCAGTCCTTCAATTTTTATTGAAGGGCCGTTGGCTACAGTAAAGTTGATTTTCCTGATTCCTTCTTTTCCCGTGGGAGACTGGCTTACGATTTTCAGAACATGTTCACCGTCCGGCAGCTTTTTTGTGTCCAGATCGAAAACGATAGGAGTGTCCAATTCTGCAATCGGATTCAGATCGTCGTCAATAAAAAGAAAAACCTTGCTTTTATCTTTAGTCATATCATTAATTTTCGTCTGAAAAAACCGAGTATTTGATGTGATTCACATCTTTCTCACCAGGCTTTACCAGATATTTAACTGAATAAATAAAGGTTACAACAGTTATTAAAATAACAATCCCCACAATAAACCAATCCCAGTCACTTTCCGGGCCAGCGCCATGTGTAAGTTCTCTGGTAACTTTAGGCTGTCTGAGGTTACAGGCATCACAGGCAAATGTGTACGTAGTAAAAAAAACAGAAGCACAGGCTATGATATATTTTAAACGAATTTTCATACTTACTTTATTTTATCCATTATTACTTTTACTTCTTCTAATGTTACTTTTTTTGCGTTGTTGCCCCAATTTGTCCTTTCATGATTGATAACGGCTGTCACGTCTTCGGCAGTAAAATTGGCATTGGCTCCCACCGCAGGCATCGTTGCAAATTCAGGCCTTGGGTCGTAGCCCTTCATAATAATCGTTACATAGAGTTCCAAATCTCCGCCCGCCACTACAGGACTTCCTTTCAAAGGAGGAAATGCTCCCGGAACACCTTCCCCGTTGGCCTGATGACAGGAAGCGCAGTGGGTAGTGAAGAGTTCTGCTCCGTCCGGCAGATTTTCACCTCCCTGTGCTCCTCCTTCTTCTTTTTTCTTTTGTTTGTATAAAAATTCAGGAACAATTGATTTGTCTGTATAATCAGTTTGTTTCAAAGACTTTAAATATGCCACCAACTGAAGGGCTTTTTTGGTGGCCACAATTTTTTTCCTTTTATTTTTTAGGAATTTCTCGGGTATTTTTACCTCAACATCGCCTGGCTGCAAATAATCTCTTTCAATAAAAAGAAATTCATATGAAGGCATGATGGAGGCTTCTATAGCTGCTCTCGGTTGGTAAAGGTGAATCAAATGCCATTCTGCGCTCGGTTGTCTTTCGCCAACACTTGTAAGATCAGGCCCAGCTCTTTGTGTTCCCATGAGATTGGCTGTATTTCTCCAGAAATCCGTTCTTCTGTTGATGGCAAAATCTGCAGGAATACTTGGTCTTTTCCCAAAAACATTATCCATTTCCACATTTCTTACCTGTTGGGTATGACAGGCTACACAGCCATTTTCTATATAAACCATTTTACCTGCACGCTCGTCTTTTGTCAGGACTTTTGCCTGTCTTGGTAAAGGCCTGTTGATTTTTTGATTATCCAGAGCCGGAAGCACAGCAATGTAAAGCGTTAAAAAAAGGAAAAGACAAAGCGCCGAACCGAAAAGTATCCTATGATCATTTAAAAATATCATCATTTAATTTTTTAGTTGTTAAACTCTGTATTTCTAAGCTGTTTTTTGGCAGCCAATATTTCTGCTGGAGTTTGTGGAATTTTAACATTGTCTTTTGTGCTTACCATTCTGTAAAAATTGTAGGCGAAAATAAGGTGAGCTACCCACATCATGGTTCCTCCGATTGCCCGCCAAAGCCAAAACGGGAACATATTAATCACTCCGTCTATGAATGGCTTTTTCTTCATCCACATCAATCCGGTTTGGGTTCCGCCGATCATTAATGCTATTACATAAAACAGTAATCCTATTAAAGCAAGCCAGAAATGTATTCCTACCAAGAGTTTCGGAGGTTCTTTTCCGGTAAGTCTGGGAATCAATGTATAAGAAAATCCCCAAAGCATAAAAGTGATGATTCCGTACATCGTAAGGTGCGAATGCGATACTGTAAAATCTGTAAAATGCCAAAGCAGATTGGTATATCTGAAAGCTTCCACAGTCCCTTGAAAAGATCCCGTAAAATAAAATATAATCGACATAAAATAAAAAGGAAGGGTGTAGCTATTTTTTAACTGATACCAGGCTCCATTAAAAGTTAATAAGAAATTGGTGGTTCCAGCAGCAACAGGAATCAGCATTCCTACACTTGCAACAATGGCTGTAGTCTGCAACCTCCACGGAATCGCACTGAAAATAAAATGATGTGTGCCTATTAAGGTATAAAATAAAATATGAGTCCAGAAAGCTAATACACCCAAACTGTAAGAATAAATAGGTCTGTTCAGCTGCTGAGGAAGAAAATAATACATGAGCCCCAGATTAACCATCATAAACCACATCCCGATTGCCTGATGCATATAATAACCTTGAGTAATCGTTTCTCCCACACCGTCCTGCCAAACAGGAATATATCCCACCAAAATAACAATGATAATAAATATAAACCCCGAAATGACATACCAGTTGGAAATATAAATTTCCTTTACAATTCTTTTTGCAACAGGTTTAAACAGATTATGAGTCGAAAAAGCAATACCTATCCCAAACGTGATCATGATGGGCCAGATGTATTCACGATATTCGCCGCCGCCGTTATTTATTCCTGCCAGTAAGGAAATTGTTCCTGCTAGAACGGCAGCATTAATTAATATCAAAGAAATATAACCTTGCTTAATATTGTAGTTCTCCATATTACTCACCCTTGTTACAACATAGTGAGCAAAACCTACCATCGCCAACGACGACCATCCCCAAAACACTGCATTGGTGTGTGCAGGGCGCAGTCTTCCAAAGCTCAGCCAGCTGGTGTGTTCTATATCCGGTGCGACATATTTTATCCCAGCATAAAGACCAAAAGTAGTTCCTATAATAAGCCAGAAAATAGCAGTTCCTAAAAAGTACAAAATAAGTTTGCTAAGCTCCGGAGAAACATATTGCTTGAAAGAAGATGTTCTTCTTTTGACAGGGAAAACTCTAAGTTCTTCGACAGAATTGATGTTCCTAATAACTCCTTTTTTATCAATTGCAGGAAGGTTGCCTGAAAGCTGATTTTCCGCAGGCTGAGAACTGGCTTCTCTTTCTCTTTTTTCGAACTCCTCAAGTTCTTCGGGAGACATTTTTTCTATTTTTTTTTGAGCCTCGAGAGATTCTTTCCGCTTTAAAATATGTCCATAAACGGATAAAAATTTAAAAACAAGCACTACCAATCCGGCCACGATTATCATTAGCATTAATAATAATGTAATCTGTATCCCCGTCTGATTAAACAATGACGATTCTGCCATAATAAAAATATTACCGATTAATAAATAGTGACCGTTCACTAATGAGCAAATACATATTCTTATACAAGATTTGGCGACGTCTCATCAGAAACATCAGTCGCAATTCATTGAAATGTTCTCGTAAAAACCTATGTAATAACTATCTGCTGTTTTTGATAGAATCTACATCATAAGCGGTACTGTCCATCGGAAGAGTTTCGTCACCGGTATCCGGTGTGATTTGAGCCGTACCGGAAGTCATGCTGTCACCGGTATTTAGACTGTCGATATTGGTAGGTTGTGTCTGCAGTTCTTTTTTGCAGCCGACAACAAGAAAACCTGCAAATAATGTGAATATTACAAGTGATTTCATAATAAAATAATTTTGTGATGGTATATTCAAAGATATGGACTTGTATATCTATACTTTATGATTTGTATCATAATCTAGCTACATTGATAAAGTTCGAAACCATCTAGCTAAGAATGTGTGACAGAAAAATATTTTATTTGTTTTAATATTGAAATATACTTACTGAGTATTTTTCAAAACTGAATATTTAATATAAACGGTTTACGCAATTCTAATTGCATTTCCTTTCTTTAGAATTAGCTGTATATGATCCGCGGTTAACTTAAAATTGCAGTTGTCAAAATTATTCAGCAATCGCTACAGGGCTATAATTGGTAAGAAACATTAAGCTTCACTCCCAAAAATATAAACTGATATGATATGAGTCATAAAAAAGCAAAATAGAACTCTTTATTTTTAAACTATGTGTTATCAACATTATTCAATCTAGAAGTTGAATAAATATTATACAATAATATGCTGTAATCTGCGCTTCTTCATTTTTTAATAGGCTTTTTATGCGAAATTTAAATATTATTCCATTTCTTCAGGCTGTGTACTTTTTTTTAACAGCAGTTTGGCCGTTTATACATCTTGAAAGCTTCTTGTTTGTTACTGGCCCAAAAACAGACATTTGGTTGGTAAAAACAGTCAGCCTGTTACTTATTCCCTATTCGATACTTCTTGTATATCTTTCATTCAGCAATAAAAAAAATCTTATAATTGCTTTATCAGTCTTGATTTGCTGTTTAAGTTTAAGTATAATTGATTTATATTATTATTTTAAAGGTGTTATTAGATGGGTTTACCTTATTGACTGCTTTTTTCAGATTTTCTTTTTAATATACTGGATTTATTACATTCGCCTAAAAATTAGAAAATCTTAATTCCGAATTTTATATTATATCAAACTTTTAATAAAAGTCGGGAATAAAAAAATAAAAGCACTGATTAACAGTGCTTTTTGTACCCAGGACCGGGATCGAACCGGTACTCCTAAGAACTGGTGTTTGAGACCAGCGCGTCTACCAATTCCGCCACCTGGGCTGCTTTGTTGGTTTGCAAATATATAAACTTTTTTTAATGTTCAAAAGGTTTTGCAGAAATTTCTTTAAAATTCTATTTCCAATCCGTCGTAGGCAAGATGCATCCCGTCGGGAAGTAATTTATCTTCAATATCATGCAGGCCAAAATGATGGCTGATGTGTGTTAAAAATAATTTTTCAGGTTTTAATTCTTCAAATAGCTGAATAACATCCGACAAAACAAAATGGGCAGGATGCGGATCATATTTTCGGATACAGTTCAAAATTAATACATCTAAATTTTTTAATTTTTCTTTTTCAGTGTCAGAAATAAAATTAGCATCTGTGATATATGCCAGATTTTTAAATTTATACCCAAAAACGCTTATTTTATAATGAATAACTTCAATTGGTGTAATCTTAATGTCTAAAATCTCAAAAGATTCATTTGATATTTCATGGAGATCAAAAGCGGGCGCACCGGGATATCGCACATCTGTGAATGCATATGGAAAACGTTTTTTAATCTCGTTTCCGACTCTTTGATGACAATAAACAGGCATATCTTTTCCACTTTTGAAAATTAATGGACGCATATCATCAAGACCAATTACATGATCGTTATGCTCATGAGTAATAAGCGTAATATCTACATTGTTTTCTTTATTGATAAGCATTTGCTGTCTGAAGTCTGGTCCGCAATCGATAAGAATCTTTTTATTTTCATCGGTTGTCACCATAGCAGATGCTCTGAAACGTTTGTCTTTAGGATTTAAAGATACACAGACCTCACAAGTGCAGCCGATTACTGGTACACCTTGGGAAGTTCCGGTTCCTAAAAATTTCAACTTCATTTTCTTTTGAGGTTGGTTTAATTTTGGTAAATTTACGAAAAATTTAATGTCCTAATGTATCAGAAACTAACTCCTAAACAAAAAGCATTAACAATTAATCTAGATCCTACTATTTATGGTACTTTCGCAGAAATTGGAGCAGGGCAGGAGACTGTACGGCATTTTTTTAGAGCAGGAGGAGCTTCCGGTACGATTGCTAAGGCGATGTCGGCTTATGACAAAGATTTTAGTGATGCCATTTACGGAAAAGAAGTCAAAAACAGGTATGTAACCCAAAACAGACTTCGCAAAATGCTTCGTTATGAAGTGGCACTTATTGAAGAAAGAATCTCAAGAGAAAACAGCCCCGACAGAAAGTTTTTCTCGTACGCAAATACGGTTACAACAATCAATTTTGATAAAACTGTAAAAGGTCACGGCTGGGTTGGAATTCGTTTTCAGGTGAAAGAAAATGAAGATTATAACGAAATTGTAATCCACGTTAAATTTAAAGAAAATGATGCCACTCTTCAGCAGGAAACTCTTGGAAATTTAGGGGTAAATCTTATTTTCGGAGCATTCACTTATTTTGATAATCCAAGAAGACTGATTGAATCTCTGTATGATGATGTAGCGACAGATAATCTTGAGATTGATATGATCGACTTTAGCGGGCCGGCTTTCGCGTATGTTGACAACAGGCTGATGTCTTTGCAGCTCGTGAAAAATAACATGACCGATGCAGTGATTTTCAATTCTGAAGGAAATAATATGCTTCCTGCAGACGTTTTATACAAGAAAAATATTTTTGCAGTAAGGGGAAGTTTCAGGCCCGTTACCAAAGTGAATATCGATATGCTTCAAAACGGGATGGATATGTTCCTCAAAGATGCGATCTGTACCGAAGAAGAAACCGAAGTTTTAATAGAAATCACGATTTCAAACCTTCGTGCGGACGGCGATATCGACGAGAGGGATTTTCTTGACAGAGTAGACGTTTTAGGTAAATTAGGATATACTGTAATCATTTCCAATTTCTCAGAATATTACAGGCTGATTGATTATTTTGCGCATTATACAAACGGAGATATCGGCGTTGCAATGGGCGTAAATAACTTGTTGATGGTATTTGATGAGAAATATTATAAAGATTTGTCCGGTGGAATCTTGGAAGCTTTTGGCAAATTTTTCAGAAACGGAATGAGGGTTTATCTTTATCCTTACAAAGATCCGGAAACGCACGAATTGCTCGATTCTTCGAATTTGAAAGTAGAAGAAAGCCTGAAAGAGCTTTACAAATATTTTAAGCTTAATAATCGTATTGTGGATATTAAAAACTACAATCCCGAATTTTTGGAAATTTATTCCCGCGAAATATTAAGAAAAATTGCATGCAATATCAGCGGTTGGGAAAATCAGTTGCCGGAAGGTGTTGCTGAAATGATAAAAGAAAGAGGAATGTTCGGTTACAAACAGGAGCTTTCCCTAAAACAATTTTCTTAAAAAAATAATATAATGACTGAATTAAAAAAAAGACTTTCTTTTATTCTTGAAAGTCCAAAACATAACACCGAAGAGAAACTTCAGAAAGTTTGCTCACTTTTGGATCAGGAAATATCCTATTTCAACTGGACCGGGTTTTATTTTAAAAATGGTGATAAAAATGAACTGAAATTGGGACCTTATGTTGGTGCTGAAACAGATCATACCATAATTCCTTACGGAAAAGGAATCTGCGGCCAGGTTGCGGTTTCCAATGAAACATTCATCGTTCCTGACGTTCATTTGCAGGACAATTATTTGAGCTGCTCAATTGATACAAAAGCAGAAATTGTAGTTCCTATTTTCAAAAATGGTGAAAATATCGGACAGATCGATATCGATTCGCATACGATTGATCCATTTACAAAAGAAGATTTAGAATTATTGGAATGGCTTTGTAATGAAGTTTCGAAGATTTTGTAATTACTTAATTTTATAAATTAAAATAGATATTCCGGCTTAGAAAAGTCGGAATTCTTATTGATAAAGATTTATTGTTTAAGTAAATGTATTTCAGAAAGTAATTCTTTGAAATAATTCTCACATTTCGCAATATGTGTTCCGTACCATGAAAAGGCTTCTCCGTCTACAATCATTATCTTCTTTTCAGGATAAAACTGCTTCAATTCTGCAATATGTTTTTCTTTAAAAGGAAATGGCTCCGAAGAAAGCATAATAATGTCTGCTGCAGCCAGATCTTCAGTTTTTATTTCAGGGTAACGGGTTTTGTTTTTAAATATATTTTCAAAGCCGATTTCAGATAAAATATGATGAATAAAAGTATCTGAACCCACCGTCATATAAGGATTTTTCCAGATTAAATAGGCTGTTTTTATTTTAGAATTAATTTTAGCTTGATTTAAAACTTCATAAATTTTAAGATTGAAAGCTTTTGCTTTTTCCTCTTTATTAAAAATATTGCCTAAAGTTTTCAGCAAATAATAATTGTCTTCAATAGTTTCAACATTGGTTACCACGACTTTGAAGTTTTGCATCAGCTCCTCAACCTGTTCTTTGGTATTTTCTTCTTTATTAGCTAAAATCAAATCCGGTTGCAGGCTTTTTATTTTTTCAATATTCAGATTTTTTGTACCGCCGATTATTTCAATGTTTTTTACTTTCCCTTTTGGATGAATACAGAATTTTGTCCTTCCGATCACTTCATTTTCCGTTAAACCCAAATCGAATAAAGCTTCTGTAATAGAAGGTACAAGAGAAATGACTTTCATGTTTTTTAGACTTTGCCTAAAATTACAAAAGTTTTCCGGTTAAGAAAAGTCCGGCAATTGTAAAATAAATAATTAAACCCGTCACGTCAACCAATGTTGCCACAAACGGAGCAGAAGAAGTAGCCGGATCCAGATTGAATTTTTTAAGAATAAAAGGAACCATTGATCCTGATAAAGTCCCCCAAAGTACAATCATGGCCAAAGACATGCCGGCGCTTATGGCTATAAAAAACCAGTAATCACCATAATCGAACCAGCCCATTTCATGCCAGATCATAATTCTGAAAAAACCGATAACTCCCAAAAATGTTCCTAAAACCAAACCCGTCACCAATTCCTTTTTCATTACTTTCCACCAGTCTTTTATGGTGATTTCCTGTAATGCCATCGCTCGGATAATTAAAGTTGCAGCTTGTGATCCGGAATTTCCACCACTTGAAATAATTAAAGGAATAAATAATGCTAAAACTACCGCTTTTTCGATTTCATTTTCATAAAAACCCATGACGGATGCTGTAATAAGCTGTAGAAAAAATAAAACAATAAGCCAAAGGCCTCTTTTTTTGATCATTTCAAACCAATGCGTCTGAATATAAGGATCGTCCAAAGCTTCAACACCGCCAAATTTTTGAATATCTTCGGTGTTTTGGGATTCAATTTGATCTAAAATATCATCAATTGTCACAATTCCCACCAAAACTCCGGCTTCGGTAATAATCGGAAGTGCCGTGCGGTCATATTTTTCAAAATAAGTAACGGCATCTTCTTTAGAAGTTGTGGTTTTGATGGCAACGAATTGATTGTCGGTTATTTCAGAAACTAAAGTATCTTCTTCCACCAATAATAAGCTTCCCAAAGCGATATCATCAATAAGACGGTTTTTTTCGTCAACTACATACAGATGATTCATGGTTTCAACTCTTTTCCCGACCTTTTTTATCTGCTGGAGACATCTTTTTATGGTCCATTCTTTTCGGATCTGGATATAATAAGGCGTCATCAAGCGGGCAATAGAATCTGAATCGTAGCCAAGAAGCTTCAATGCAATTCTCCTTTCCTGCGGATTAAGATGATTGATGGAATATTTAATAAGCTCGTCCGGAAAATCTTCAAAAAGAGAAGTTCTGTCATCGGGAGTCATTGCATTCAGGATCTCTGAAACATCGTCACTTCCGATACTTCTGATGGTTTCTTCCTGAAAATCGGGATCCAGATGCGAAAAAACTTCTGCCTTATATTCTTTCGGAACTTTCAGGAATGCCAATAACCTTTCATCAGCGCGTAGTTCACTGAGTCTTTCTGCAATATCGGCGGGGTTGAAGTTAAATTCATCTGTGTAATTCAAAACCTGAATTTTTGGATACGCAAAAATAATTCAAATTTTCAAGAAAAGAGAACGATAGCCTAAATTTAAAGATTTATTAAGTTAGAAGCCGATTTCAGAAGAAGGTTTTATTCGTCTTAATTCTTTAATAATACTTTTCATGGCGCCATTCGTACCTATTTTAATGGAATTTTCTGTAGAACCCAGAAGTCGCATGTTTTTGCGGTATGTGTCATAATCCGAAGAAGTGATAAGATTTCCTTCGGCATCAAAAAGCTTCATGCTTACAATGACCTGATTCGAAAAAACATATTTACCAATGCCAACTTTAAAATATTTTACCTTCGGAACAATCACAAAATCTGCATCATTATTTTTGCTGTATTCTGAAATAGTTTTGGAATCTATGCTGTCGAACGAAACCTGAACATCGGATCTGAGCATTTTATTTTTTCTGAATGCGCTCACATTATCCGAAACTGCGCTGAAAAAAGCCAGATTGGTGGGTTCCTTTATTTCTTCAATATCCGGCTCAACTTCCGGATTGAAATATAAAATCCTCTTTATATTATCAGTATTGTGTTTCTGTGCTTTTACAGAAGAAATACTGATTAATAAAACAGTGAGAATTTGCGTGTAAAGTAAAATTTTTTTCATCTTGATATCATTTGCAAAATTACTGTCTTTTAGTGGGATGGCATAATTTTATTAAGAAATTTTTAACATATTTTTCTATTAAATTTAATATATGGAATCGATAATGCTTTGTCTAATAAAAAAATAGTCGTACTTTTGCAGCCGTTACATAATAATCATTAAACAATATTGGAATGTACTTAACAACAGAAAAAAAAGCAGAAATTTTCTCAAAACATGGAAAATCTGCACAAGACACAGGGAGCGCTGAAGGTCAAGTTGCTCTTTTCACTTACAGAATCAACCATTTATCTCAGCATTTGAAAGCAAATCGTCACGATTTCAATACTGAAAGATCATTGGTAAAATTGGTAGGAAAAAGAAAAAGTTTATTAGATTATCTTAAGAAAAAAGATATTACAAGATACAGAGCAATTATTGCTGAACTTGGTTTAAGAAAATAATCTATCCGATTTTCAAAAAACAAAAGCAACTTCGAAAGAGGTTGCTTTTTTTATGTGATAAAGTTAAAATTAATCTTTTTTTATATTAATTAGATAAAATGTTAATGAAATATTTAAATTTGCCCTTTTAATTTTATAAAATCAATCGACTTGAAATATTTTTATCTATATATTTTATTTATATCAGGTTTTTGGAATGCTCAAGAAGCGGATTCAATATCCAAATCAAATTTTCAGGGAAGTGTAAACTTGCAATACGGCAAATTTTTGGGAACCAACGATTATCTTAAAACTCTTAAGCATAGAAATTTTATGGGCATTTCTGCCGAGCTTACGGTTCAAACGGACGGAAGCAAAGAATGGCACAAAAGATTTGGCAGGCCTTATTACGGAGGCGGGATTTTAGCTTTAAGCTTTCCCAATCATCGGGATATGGGAAGCCCGTTTGCTGTTTATGGTACATTTGGCGGAGCTATAACGGAAACAAAAACACATTCATGGAATTACGAAACAAGCGGTGGTTTTGCATTTAACTGGAATCGGTATAATTTGGAAAAAGGGTATGTAAATCCGACTTTAGGATCTTCGGTAAGCATTTACATTAATTTTGGAGTCAATTACAAATATTATTTGGGGAAACATTTTGATTTAGGCTTAGGAATGAACTTCAATCATTTTTCGAATGGAGCTTTAAGGCTTCCCAACAAAGGAATGAATATGTTTTCACCTAAACTGTCTTTAACGTATCATTTAAATGAAAGAGAGTTTCATCCGACAGATTCTTTATCTGCATTCGACAAATATTCTACATTGGATGTCAATGTTTTTGGTGGCGTAAGACATTCTATTTTTTTAGGTAAAGACGAAGGTTTTGAATATGAAGATGTCGATTTGGCTCAAAAATACAAAGGTACATACAGCCAGAATTGGGGTCTGGAAACGGTTTATCACAGACAAATAACGTATAAATCGTCTTTAGGACTTGGAATTGGTGTTTTATATGATGAAGATTACAATACCAGATTTTTTCAGGACAAGAATGGTGATATTCAATTTGAAAAAAGATTTAAAAATGACAATCTTCTGTTGAATATATTTCCATCTTACCGTCTTTCGATCTCGAAATTTTCAATTCATATCCAGCCGGGATTTTATATATTTAAAAAAGCGATAGACAGGCGTTACGATAAATCTATATTTTATCAAAGAGTAGGATTTCAATATACCGTTGCCAATCGTTTTTTGATAGGAATAGGATTGCGTGCTTATGATTTTCACAAAGCAGATTATATAGAATGGAGGCTCGGATACAGAATTTTCAATAAGAAAAATTAGTAATTATTTAAAAATAAAATGTAAAAGCTATCACGGTATAACTTTAAACGTTCTATTTAAAACAAAAACACTAAATTTGCAAACGAAAATTTAGACGAAATATAATTAATTAAAGCACTCAATACGGAGTGCAACACAAAAAAATTTATGAGTATACCTCAAGCAATTACAGAAACGATCATTCTTGCAGACGGCAGAGAGATCACAATCGAAACAGGAAAGCTGGCGAAACAAGCTGACGGTTCTGTTGTAGTAAAAATTGGCGGAACAATGCTTTTAGCAACTGTTGTAGCCAGCAAAGAAGCAAAAGATGGTGTAGATTTCTTACCATTGACAGTAGATTACAGAGAAAAATTCTACGCAGGTGGAAAAATCCCTGGAAACTTTTTTAGAAGAGAAGCCAGACCTTCAGATCAGGAAATCCTGACGATGCGTTTGGTGGACAGAGTTTTGAGACCATTATTCCCGGAAGATTTCCATGCGGAAGTTCAGGTGATGATTTCATTGATTTCTTATGACGGAAAATCTATTCCTGATGATTTAGCAGGTCTTGCAGCATCTGCAGCAATTGCCATTACAGACATTCCTTTCAACGGACCGATGTCTGAAGTAAGAGTGGTAAGAATTGACGGAAAGCTTTCTGTTAATCCAAATTATGAAGATCTTAAATTGGCTGACCTTGACATTATGGTGGGTGCAACTAAAGATTCTATCGTAATGGTGGAAGGTGAGATGAAGGAAATTTCTGAAGCAGAAATGCTTGAAGCAATCCAATTCGCTCACGTAGAAATCAAAAAACAAGTTGAAGCTCAGGAAAGATTAGCTGAAAAAGTAGGCAAATCTTTACCAAAAAGAGAATACAGCCACGAAAATCACGATGAAGCCATTCGTGAAAAAGTGTGGAAAGAAACTTACGATAAAGTATATGAAGTTGCAAAACAGCCTTCAGGAAAAGAAGAAAGACACGAAAAGTTCAAAGCAGTTTTTGATGAGTTTTTAGCGCAATATGTTGAAAACCCTGAAGAATTAGAAAGAGTAATTCCTTTCGCAAAAGTATATTACCATGATGTAGAGAAAGAAGCGATGCGTCAGATGATTCTGAATGATAAAATTCGTCTTGATGGTCGTGATCCTGAAACAATCCGCCCAATCTGGAGCGAAATTGATTATTTGCCGGGAGCTCATGGTTCTGCGATCTTTACAAGAGGTGAGACTCAGTCTTTAACGGCTGTAACTTTAGGCTCGGTAAAAGATGCGAACATGGTAGACAGCGTAATGGTAAATTACGACGAAAGATTCTTCTTGCATTATAACTTCCCACCGTTCTCAACGGGTGAAGCAAGGCCTTTAAGAGGAACTTCAAGAAGAGAAGTTGGTCACGGAAACCTGGCTCAAAGAGCTTTGGCAAATATGATTCCTGAAGAAAATCCTTACACGATCCGTATCGTTTCCGATATTTTGGAATCTAACGGTTCGTCTTCAATGGCGACTGTTTGTGCAGGAACTTTAGCTTTAATGGATGCAGGTATTCAGATTGCAAAGCCTGTTTCGGGAATTGCAATGGGATTGGTAACTGATATAAAGACAGGGAAATATACCGTGCTTTCCGATATTTTAGGAGATGAAGATCATTTAGGTGATATGGATTTTAAAGTAACCGGAACTGCAGACGGAATCACCGCTTGCCAGATGGATATTAAAATTCAGGGGCTTTCTATGGATATCATGGAAAAAGCACTTTTACAGGCTAAAGAAGGAAGAATTCATATTTTAAATAAAATCACTGAAACCATTGCTGCGCCAAGAGAAGATGTGAAACCACACGCTCCGAAAATGGTAATGATGGAAATTCCTAAAGAATTCATCGGAGCTGTAATCGGGCCTGGAGGAAAAATCATTCAGCAGATGCAGAAAGATACAGATACTGTGATTGCGATTGAAGAAGTTGGCGAAATCGGAAGAATCGAAATTTCCGGTGTGAGCAGAGACAAGATCAACGATGCGATTGCAAAAATTAACGAAATCACTTTTGTTCCGGTTGTAGGTGAAGTTTACAATGGAAAAGTAGTAAAAGTAATGGATTTCGGAGCTTTCGTAGCGATTGCAAAAGGTACGGAAGGTCTTCTTCATATTTCGGAAATCGAATGGAAGCGTTTAGACAAAGTTCCTTATAACGAAGGTGATGAAGTTGAGGTGAAGTTTATGGGTTACGATGATCGTAAAAAAATGAAGCTTTCAAGAAAAGTTTTATTGCCAAGACCGCCAAGACCTGAACCAAAGCCAAGAACGGATGTAAATCCTGAAGGTACAGATCAGCCTGGCGAGCACAAGCCTTTGAATGAAGCATAAGATCAATTCTTATTATATTAAATCCCTCAAATTGAGGGATTTTTTTATTAGTAAAAGATTAATTTATTTATAAAAGCAGAATACATTGCTTAAAACAGCAGAAATCTCTTTGCAGTTTTCGTTAACATTCTTGGTTCAAAATCAAATGTTTAAATAAATTCTCGCGTTTCGTTTCATTTTCGTATATTTGCATAATAATTATAAGAAGGTCTCTACTTTTCTTAAACAATAACAGTTTAGAATATTCATTTTCTCTCTCAGTTTTTACTGTTCTGGCTGCCGCACTTTATTTCTAAATGATGCCGGCAATTTGAATCACCATTACTGACACAACTAGAAAACCTTTTTACTCTTTCAGGAGGCAACATTGGTCTAAACAATCAAACGAAACTTCCCGGTAACAGATCTAAATTTTAAATTGACAATCTGAATGAAGCGGAACATAGAAAATACATTTCTATAATGATACATAATACCTTTTGGTGGATTAGTAAAATAAAACATCAAACGAAATAAGAATAACAATTAATATAAAATAATATATGGCGGATTCTTTCTCAAAAAAAGAAAACTTTAAGAAAAAATTACAGAAGCAAAAGGAAAAAGCGATACGTCGCGAAGACCGAAAAAACACCAATGACAAAGGGAAAAGTCTTGATGACATGATCATGTATGTAGATGCAAATGGTCAGTTAACAAGTACACCTCCTGATAACAGCAACAAAAGTGTCATTGATTTGGATAACATTCAGTTGGGTGCAGCTCCTATTCAGGCAGAAGATCCAATCAAGTCTGGTATCGTTACATTTTTCAGCGACAAAGGATACGGATTTATCACAGAAGATAACTCTAAAGAAAATGTATTCTTCCACAGCAACAACTGTGTGGATATCATTAAAAAAGGAAATAAAGTGTCTTTCGAAAAAGAAAGATCACCAAAAGGTTTCTCTGCAATCAATATTAAAATCATCAGATAGTTTTTTAAACTATATATAAAACAAACCGCTTCAGCAATGAGGCGGTTTTCTTTTTTCTAGATCAGGATATTTCGGAGTGAGAATGTAATTTCAGGATGTGGAAATATGGTTTCACAATTCAAGAATATAATTCTACAATGCAGGAGTATAGTTCGACATTGCAAGAATATGATTCTACAACGAAAGAATATTAATTTGCATCGTGCCAATGTGAAATAACATCACAAAAAAATAAAGTTACATTACACGAATGTAACTTTACAGTGCAAGAATATTGAATTACTGTGTTTCAACATTCTTTTGAACACAAAAAACATTATTTTCTATTCGTAAATTCTATTGCTGAAACGTTTGTATACTCAGGAGATGTTGCCCCGTAGAGGCTTTTTACATACTTTTTGATGTTCTGGGCGATGGTGTACAAACCTGTATCGTCTGCATATAAAATTTTGTCTCTTTCTATCAATTTGGTATTGAGTTCGGCTTCTGTCTGGTCGACAGCTTGGGTAGCAGCCATTAATGAAGCGTGATACGTTGTGAGATTGTTTAATTTTAAATCTTCTTCATTGGGATTATAGCCCGGAAGAGTTGCCAATAACTGTAAAAGAATCCCAAAATTCTCAGCCTGTTGCGTAAAGGACTGGCGGGAAGTGGAAGCTGTTTTGGGTACTTCTTTGCCTTCCTCGGGTGGAGTAGTGCTTTTCTTTGAGCCGCCCTGAATTGCGCGGTTTAAGGATTTGGCCTGGTCTAGTGTTCCTTGTGGTAATCCTAAAATATCCAGCAAGTTGATGATTCTGGTACAGGTTGGTTTTAAATTTTCGAAGGCTGTCTGACGTGCAACAATGGTGTTTTTGTTGGCATACCGTTTTTCTTCAACTTCGCTTACTTTAGCATTAGCACTGGCGTAAAGTGCCTGAAGACTTGCTACGGTAAGGTTTTCAACCGGCGGATTGTAAAGGCTGTAAACGGTAATTTGTTGTGTTATTTTTTGCAGGTTTGCCACATTTTTGGCGTGACCTACTTCTGAAGTACTTGACATAACATTTGTGTTTTTGATTAGTTATTCAAATGTAGAATTTATTTTTAATAAAATGATTTTTTTTAGTAAAATATCTTAATAATAAATACATTTTATTAAATATTATAATTTGAAAAGCCTGGCTTGGAGGTTGGAGGTTGGGGGTTTGTTGGTTTGTGGTGAGTACAAGCGGGACGCTTGGGCCAGCGGTGGGAAAAATACAAATAATTTTTATAAATCAATATTACCGGATCTATCAGATGCTGCGGCTATTTAGTTTCGATGGTTTAAAGCAAGTTATCTTTCAAATATTGCATCTATATCATCATGATACATATGGACATCATAATCTCCTTGAGTATTATCATCATAAAATGGTTCATAGTTGTCAATGAAAGTGGATGCTAAATAATCTAAATTAATCTCAGACATTACATCAGCAATTTTCAAATCAATTTTCTGTATAGTTGAAGAATTGAAAGTATCTAAACTAGCTTCTAATTTTTCGCGTATTTCTAACTCTAAATCTTTTAAGTCAATATCAAAATCAACATATCCATCCTCGTAAAAATTTTCAATTAGATGATTAGTGTAATCAATTTCTAAATCATCGTCTGAAACCATCAGCTCTAGGAGTTGCACCGTTTGATTTTTTACCTCAGTCAGAAGTAAATAATCGTTTATATTATATTTATCAATAAAATCAAATAAATATCTTAAAGTTTCTATATCTATTTGTTCTTCTATAAAACCAGCTAAAAATGAATAATTTGTAATTCGTACGCTTGCAAATTCTTGCAATAGAAAAAGAAGTTCAAACAATCTTGTTCCTTCTGGAGAGTCAGCGCGTATTATCGTTTTAATTAAAATTTCAATTCTTCTGTTAGTCTCTATATTTAAAACTTCACTGTAAGAAAGTAAGATTAAAAAATCCCAATTCTCTTCTTTCATTTTTTTCTCAAAAAAATAATCAAATAGATTTTCACGAATACTCGCTGAACATTGAGCATCGATTTTTTTATATGAAATAATATTATTGAAATACTGTATTGAAGTATCGGTTTCTAATGATTTCAGAATATTAGAAATCAATTCACTTTCATTACTATATGCGCTAAGAACAAAATCTGCTATTGATGGATTGAAGAGAACATATTCATAATCAAGTTCTTTAATCTGATTTCTATTTAATAATGATTTCGTAACTAATTTGCGAACTGCTTCAAAGCTTTTGTCAGTATAATCACCAACTATCACGGTCTGAAAATTAAGAAATTTATTGTAAGATAATCTTAGATCTTTTTCTGAGATTTTCCCATTATTAAATACAACCAAAAAAGTTAATGCACGAACACAATCGTCATTCTGATTTTGAAAATAATCTGCCCAAATATCTTCAGGTTCATCTAAACTTTTTTTAATGTATTCCCAATATTTATCTGGTTCTACGCTTCCTACTCTAATATTATCGGTTATAAATTCTATTATCCGTGGATTGAAATTTCGATGCTTTACGATTTGTTTATATTTTTTATCATGATAAATTTCGTCTAGATATTCTTTTTTTAATTTCGAATGATGTATGTGATTGTATAAAATTTGAGCTTTGTCCAAATCTGTCAAATTTGCTACTTTAAGTAAAAACTCATTATGTCGAATGTTTAAATTTTGAAATTGATGACTAACGTGATATGCTTTATTTAAAATGCTTGTCCTTGATGTCAGTATAAATTTTTTTGAATTGTCTCGACGAACTCTGTTAATAAACTTTACAATGTGAGAATCTCTTTTGTTGTTTACTGCATCGAATAAGTTGCTTCCTAAAAAATCATCACAGTAAAATAATATCTTCTTTTTTTCTTTTTCTCGAAAAATATTTTCAGCTTCGCTAAAATCCTCTTCGATATCACAAAATTCATATCCTTTAGCGATGTAGTAAAGTGCTAGATTGTCAGCTAAAGTTGTTTTTCCAATACCCGGTTCACCAGTCATAATCACAACGTTATTTTCAGCTAAAAGTTTCATTCCTTTGTTGTGATTTTCTGTGATTGCATATTTAAGGGTTTTTTCTTCTAAATCACGAACCGTGCTGGCGCTTCTACCTTTAATAGCATTGTTGTAGACAATATTTAAAACGTTTGCACTTGTAATCCATAGCTTTAAATTTTTTTCAACAATATCTTGATTTTCATCGTTTAATAAGAATTTATTTAAATCCTCATAACCAAAAATGTCATCATCTCTTTTTATATATGGTTGAAATATTTCTTTAATTTCTTTCTTATTTACTCTTGATAATTTTTGAGACGTTATAAAAATATATTTTGCAGGATTTATTTTTCTTACTTTTTCTAATTCTTCAAATTTCAAGATTGAAATTAACTTTTTGTAAGGCGTTTCAATATAATGTTTACACTGAATTATTCCTTCTTTGTTAGATCCAATCCAAAACCTCCCGTCTATCCCCTCATCTCGACCGGCTTTAAAAATTTCAACTCTTTTTTGTGTGATCTTCTCTATGATTGAAGCCCCTAACTCTTCAAATTCTCTCGGATTTAATTTTGAGAAATCATATCCCATTTTTTATTTTATTAGAATTCAAAGGTAATTTATTTTAGCAATTAAAGTTTTGAATTTGATAAATCAATAATATTACTGACAATTTTATTTTATATTAACCTTTTCTAAACTTCTTCTTTTTCTTCCAAGGTGCATTTTTCTGAACATCTCCCGCCATAATACATCCGTAAGGCATCACTTCGTCCAATACTTCGCAAAGTCCGTATTCTTCGATTTGGGCTCTTACATTTTTGGCGCTTTTATAAGCAGTCGGAAGTTCAGAAATATCGATATCATTCGTGAAAAATCTAATATCTAAACCTTTTGTTTCTTCTTCAAAAATTTCTTCGATGGTTTTATGAGCCAATGATCTTTTATGCTGGCTTCTGCTGAAATTTCTTCCCGCACCGTGTGGCGCAAAACCTAAGTTTCTCTCATTCGTTTTTCCCTGAACAATCAAAACTGGTTCGGCCATATTCAACGGAATCAATCTTGGTCCTGTAATATCCGGTATAAATTTATCATCCAACGGAGTTGCACCTTTTGCATGATAAAACAAATCTTCGTCTTTGAAAACGAAGTTGTGCTCGTTCCAATATCTGTTGTGTTTTTCGATGTTTAATTTGTTTAAAACAGCGTTATGAATCGATTCGTGGTTTTCTTTAGTCCAGGCTCTTATCAATTGTAAAGCTTCCCAATACGATTGTCCTTCTTCAGTTTCGAATGGAATCCATGCATTTTCCTTCAAAGTTTCGGGCGAAATTTCTTGTCTGAATCTGTTGGCGACTTTCATTCCTTTATCATACAACATTGCTCCGGGAGCTCTTGACCCGTGATGAGTCACCAACATTGTATTTCCAGTATTTTTCGAAGTTCCGACAAACAAGAAATGGTTTCCGTCACCTTGAGTTCCCATATGTGAACGAGCGATGCTGATTAACTTTTCGTCATTTAAGAAGTAGTTTTCTCTAAAAGCGTCCATCAATTCCTGAGACATTTCCATTTGTTCGCCTCTTGGTCTTCCTCCGTATCCGAAATGTGTGACTGAATGAGCCGCATCCAAAACTGTTTTCGGATCAGCTTTTCCAAAATCTGTCAACATTACCGAACAACAAATATCTGCGCTATGAAATCCCGGATGAATGGCGTTTTTTGCGACCACAACACCGCCAACCGGGATTTGACCTTCCGGGCCTGTAGGACAAGCGTCGGGCATGATTGCGCCACCAATCAAAGTTGGAGTTTTCATCAAAACTTTCATTGTGTTGATTACTTTTTCTACATTGTCGATTTCGTTTTCATGTTCTGGTCGGATGTTAATAATAAAATCTTTCGGTTCTGTATGTAAAGGAATTGGATCCGGGGATCTGAATTGTTCCAAATAAGTTGTCATGTCTTTTTCATCCAGATTGTTTTCGTTGATATATTGAATAGCTTCATTAAACCATTTTCCAGGTCTGAATCCTAAATTGATCAAGTGATTTCCATTAATTGTTTTCATTTTCTGTTATTTTGATAATGCAAAGTAAATGTGTAATTGCGCAATGTTTTTGCGTAGATGAATTTATTTTAATTATTTTTGATGAAACTTATTATAAATAAACTAAATTATGATATTAGAACAACTGAAAAATTCGCCTGAAGCTATTCAATTTAAGGAAGTTATCGCTTATATTGATGATCATTACAATTTTACTCCGACAGAATTCAAAAACGGAAATACGGTAAATGAAGCGGATCAAAATAATGGTTCGTGCAAAGTTTTCAGCTTTGCAAAACTGAATGCTTTATCAAAACAAGACACTTTGAATCTTTTTGGAGAATTCTACAGAGAGGATGTTTTAAAGAATTCTAACGGAACAGATCATCAGAATATTCGAAACTTTATGGAGTTCGGCTGGGATGGAATTTCCTTTGAAAGTGAGGCTTTAACGAAGAAATAAAATCAACGATTGTCATTCTGAATGAAGCGAAGCGAAATGAAGAATCCTTAATAATCTTAAAAACTAAATTTTAACTTAATGGTAAAAATTTAAACATTAAGATCAGTTAAAATATTAAGAATATTAAGAGATTCTTCCTTCGTCAGAATGACAAAGTGGCTGTCAAAATTAAGTATTAAAACACAAGAACATGTCATCCAACAAAAACGCTCTTATTCGCTACAAAACTTTAGATAAATGCCTTAAAGACAAGTATCGGAAATATACGCTGGAAAATCTGATTGATGAATGTTCCGAAGCGTTGTTTGAATTTGAAGGCAAAGAATCTTTCGTCAGCAAACGAACGGTGCAGCTAGATCTGCAAAATATGCGCAGTGAAAAGTTCGGATATGAAGCGCCGATCGAGGTTTACGACAAAAAGTATTACCGTTACAGCGATCCGGATTACAGTATTCATAATATTTCGGTGAATGAAAGCGACTTGAAGGCGATGAATAATGCGGTTCAGATTTTAAAGCAATTCAAAGATTTTTCAATGTTTAAAGACATGAATGGTGTGATTCAAAAGCTGGAAGATTCTATTCATGCGACCAACCAAAAATCGATCATTCATTTAGATAAAAATGAACAGCTGAAAGGTTTGGAACATATTGACATTCTTTACGAAGCAATTTTGAATAAAAAGGTTTTAAGAATTGTTTATAAAAGCTTTACGGCTCGAGAATCGAATAATTATGTGGTTCATCCTCAATTGCTGAAAGAATTTAACAATCGCTGGTTTCTGGTCTGTTTTCACAAAAGAAAAATGTACAATCTGGCTTTGGATAGAATGGAATCTATTGAAAATGAAGAAGATACTTCTTACATTGATAAGAACCTTGATGGCGACGAATACTTTAAAGATATTGTAGGCGTTACGGTTTCAGACACGATGAAACCCCGAAATGTGGTTTTCTTTGTAGATTCTTCGAATGCTCCTTATATAAAAACAAAACCTCTGCACAAAAGCCAGGAAATTATGGATGAAACCGAAAATGGAACTGTTTTTAAAATCTGTGTTCAGATCAATTATGAACTGGAAAGGCTTTTGCTCGGCTTTGGAAATTGTTTGACCGTTCATCAACCGAGAAAGTTGAGGTTGAGAATGCAGGAAAAATTCAAAGATGGATTAAAAAATTATCAGAATCTTGTGATTCCGGACGAAGAAGAATAATTAATTTGAGGTGAATAAATATTTTGTGGCGCAGAAATTGTAATTATTAAGAAAAAAATAAACGTTATGAAATCAAGACTTTTTAAAACAGTTCTTACGCTTTTGGCACCGCTTGTTATTGAATATCTGATCAAGAAATTTACAGGAAAGAAAGAAACGAAGAATGAAAATAAATCAATTCCTTCACCACATTAAGTTGACAAGCATATTAAACCTTACATTTTCGGTAAGGTTTTTTTGTATAAGAAAATTGAGTGTCATTTTTTCAGAGTAAATTGGTGAAATATTTCAATTTTTTAAACGTTTGATTATGATTATTTTGTAGGTTTTATAGAGGTTCTTTTAAAGTACCAAAAATTATTTGGCATGATTTTTACTTTTTATGACTAAGTAAAATTTTAAAATTAAGAGTTATGAAAATGTTTAAACAAACCATTTTAGCAGCCGGAATATTAACAGCAGGTTTAGTAAGTGCACAAAATGCACAGATGAACAATATGATTAAAGTAGGAGCAAACGTAGGTTTGGCAGTTCCTGCGGACAATCTTTCTGCTGCAGTAGGCGTAGATGTTGCTTACCAAAATCTTATTACCCCTGGGTTTGGTTTGGGTATTGCAACGGGTTATACTCACTATTTTGGTAAAGATAACAACGGATATGATAATAATGATGTTGGTGTAGTGCCTGTAGCAGCTTTATTCAGAGTTTATCCGAAACAGACAGGTTTTTACTTTGGTGCAGATCTTGGATACGGATTTTTGGTAGGTGATGATAAGGTAGCAGGCAACTCAACAGCCGACAGACCAGATGGCGGATTTTATCTGAAACCAGAGATCGGATATCACAATATAAACTGGAATTTCTTTGTTCAATATCAGAAAGTTTTCACAGGAAGTACCGGAGATATGGCCAGCCAGGATTATAATGTGGGAAGTATCGGAGCAGGATTTTCTTACAATATTCCATTAGGAAAATAATTGACTACAATATAATTAATTATTAACCAAGCCTTTTCGAAAATTTGAAAAGGTTTTCTTTTACCAGACCAAAATTACCAAAACAATTATTATATTTGATAAAATTTGCGATTATGAACTTAAATCCAAAATTTCCACTTTTTTTACCGGGTGTAAAAAACAGCAATAACGACAATGTTTCTATCATCGGGGCCAATCTGCGTGAAGATATTACGACGTTGGGCTTTTATGTTTCCGGAAACGGTGGTATTGAAAATAAAATCAAAAAAAATTATCGTACTAAAGAATATTCATCTTTTTCCGAAATTCTAACGGATTTTATTCAAACGGAGAAGCTTGAAAACACGCAACGATTGGGTATTTCTGTTCCGGGACCGGTTTTAAATGGAAGAAGTAATCCTGCAAGACTTGGATGGTCTTTGGATGTTGAAGAATATAAAAATACATTCGGTTTTGAAACCATCAATATGTTGAATGACCAGGAAGCTTCGGCATACGGTATCGCTCTTCTTGAAGATTCTGATCTTGATGCAATCTACACGAGCGGACATCTGGAAAAAGGGAATGTAGCGATTCTTGCTCCCGGAAACGGATTGGGTGAGGCCGGATATTTCTTTGATGGAAAATATTTAAGACCTTTTGCAACGGAAGGCGGACATTCAGAGTTTTCTCCGAGAACAAATGTTGAAGTAGAATTTTATCAGTTTCTGAATAATATCTACGGAATTGTAAGTTGGGAAAATGTACTTTCCAAAACAGGATTGTTTAATATTTACAGATTCTTGCGAGATGTAAAAAGACATCCGGAGCCGGAAGGTTTGGGAGAGCGTCTGTCACAAGGAGATTTTGCCGAAGAGCTTTATAAGGCTGCGGTAGAAGATGATGTGATGATCTGCAAAATAGCTTTAGATACTTTCCTTGAGTTTTTGGCGAGGGAAGCCAACAACCTTACATTAAAACTAAAAGCCACCGGAGGTTTACTGATTGCAGGAGATATTCCTCAGGCTATAAGAGAATATATTGACAAAGATAAGTTCTACGAAAAGTTTAAAATAAGTGATAAGATGGAAGATATGTTAAAAAACATTCCGATCTATCTCATCAATATCGACAGTACAAATATCAATGGTGCTGCGCTTTATACCGCTTATTACAACGACTAATATCAAACTCCGAAGAAATTCGGAGTTTTTTTATGATGATTTTACTCATAAAAATATTTCCTTTTATTGATGTACATCAAGATCAACTATCATATAAGATATCTACATTTGCAGCATCAAAAAATAATTAAATAATTTATTCATGAAAAAAATATTTTTGTTAGCAGTTTTGGCAAGTGGTTTGGCATTTGGACAGTCAAAAAAAGTAGTATCTTCAGATGTACATTGGTGGGGTTATAAAGTCGCAAAAACTGAATCCAGCTCACACGACGGAAAAGTGAAAGTGAAATCCGGAAATATGATCATGAAAGGAAAAGAGCTTGTGGGCGGAGATTTCGTATTGGACATGAATTCAATCAACGCGACCGACCTTTCAGGAGAATACCAAGGAAAACTGAATGGACACCTTAAAAACGGCGATTTCTTTGAAGTTGAGAAATTCCCGACGGCCTCTTTCAAAATCACTTCGGTAAAGAAAAACAATGATAAAGTTTATAACCGTTTGGTAGCAGGAGATTTAACGGTAAAGGGAAAAACAAACCAAGTTTCTTTTCCTGCAAAAGTTTCTTACAGCAATGGAGTAGTGAGTTTGGAATCAAATAAATTCTCTTTTGACAGACAAAAATTTGATGTTGCATACAAATCTTCAATGAAAGATGTTTTTGTAAAAGATGATATCGATATGCTTGTAAAAGTGACTGCGAAATAATTAAATCAAAAAAATAGTATTAAAAGTGTAGAAATTCTACACTTTTTTTTATTTTTGTTGAATTGTAAATAAAAAAGAATGAAAAGATTATTATTGTTTGTTATGATGTGTGCAGGCATATCATTGGTTTTTGCACAAAAAAAGGGAGATAAAATTTCAAAAGTTGTTACATCTGAAATAAAATGGTGGGGACATAAGGTGGTAAAAACAGTGCCAACCTCTCATTACGGAAGCTTAAAGCTAAAAAGCGGAAAGTTCACTTTTGATGAAACTGTTTTAGTAGACGGAGAGTTTGTGATTGATATGAGAAGTTTAATGGTTGCAGATCTTTCGGGAGAAGATCAGGTGAAACTGACCGAAGACCTGAAAGGAAAGAACTTTTTTGAAGTAAAAAAGTTTCCGACAGCCAAATTCCATTTAAAGAAGATTATTCCTCTGGCGAATAGCGAATACAATTCTACCATTGTTGGCGACATTACGATCAAAGGGATCAGAAAAACGATTTCATTCCCTGCAAATGCTCATATTACGCAATTTACGGTAGAGATTGAGTCTTCAAGATTCTCTTTAAACAGAAAAGATTTCAGAATCTTCTATCAGAATTCTATTAAAGATTACTTTATTAAAGACGAGATGGATATCCAGTTCAAGCTTTCTACTCAGAAAATTAATAACGAAAGACCTCGATAGGTTTTAAATTGATAATTATTATGGACAACTTTCATGAAGTTGTCCATTTTTTTTATTTTAGTAATATGAAAATATATGTGGTAAGCGGTTTGGGTGCCGATTTTAAAGTTTTGGAAAAGTTGGAATTTCCAAATCAGCATGAGGTCGTTTTTATAGATTGGGCCATCCCGCAAAAAAATGAAAGCTTTTTAGATTATATAAAAAGAATGGCCGATAAAATCGACGATTCGGAGCCGTTCTATCTTTTAGGGTATTCATTTGGTGGAATTTTGGTGCAGGAAATCAACCTTTTAAAACCGGCAGAAAAAGTAGTTATTTTGGGAAGCATCAAATCCGATAAAGAAAAATCACGACTTATCCGTGCAGGCGAAATTACACGGATCCCTAAACTAATGCCTGTAAGTTTTTTCAGCGATCGTACGACCACTTTTTATTCTTTAGTGAGAAAAATGTTTGATCCTAAAAACCCACGAATTACCCAATATTTCAGGGTTCGGGATCCTTATTATCTCAAATGGTCGGTTGAGCGGATTTCGGAATGGAAATTTGAGGAATGTCCGAATATTATACAGATTTTAGGCGACCGCGACATTGTGTTTCCGATAAAAAATTCAAAACCGGATTTTATCATAAAAGGCGGAACTCATCTATTTCCTGCTACAAAATATAAGGAAGTTTCAAAATTGTTGAAGGAAATTTTTATTTAAAGCTTAAAGCTGATCATTTTAGCTTTTAATGTAAAATTAAACCCTTTCAAAGGTTTGAATTCATAAGGATTTATCGTGTATATTTGCTCTTCATGGAAATGAAAAACATTTATGGAATCTATATCGGTTTTTGAGATCATAAAAGTAGGAATAGGCCCTTCCAGCTCGCACACAATGGGGCCATGGAATGCAGCAACATCTTTTATCAATTTAATTAAAAGAGAAAAATCTATCGCTCAAGTGAAAGAAGTTTTTCTTGAATTTTTTGGTTCATTAGCCAAAACAGGAATCGGGCACGGAACCGATATTGCAGGAATGTTGGGTTTGAATGGTGAAAACTTCCGGACAATCAATACTTCAAAAATTGATGAGAAAGTAGATCATATTAAGCGAAATCAAATTCTAAATTTAGGCGGAGAAAAAGAAATTCCTTTCATTTACGGACATCATTTGATTTTAAATATGTCAAAATCTTTGGATTTCCATCCCAACGGAATGATATTTAAAGCCTTATTTGAAGACGGAACAGAACTGGTTCAGGATTATTATTCTGTTGGTGGCGGGTTTATTGCAACTCAGGAAAAAAACTCAATAGAAAAAGATTGTGTAAGAACGCTTTATCCTTGTCATCACGGTTCAGATATTGTAAAATATTGTGAAAAAATGAATTTAAATAAAGTTTCAGACCTTATTTTAATCAATGAAGAAAGCTGGCGGACGCAGGAAGAAACCAGGCAGGAAGCTTTGTACATCTGGCAACAAATCAAAGAATGTATCTATAAAGGAGTAAATAAAGAAGGAATTTTACCGGGCGGCCTGAATGTTTCAAGAAGGGCAGCTGGTATCAACAGAAAGCTTTTAGGAGACAAAATTTATAAGAATAAAGACGAATGGTTTCAACAGGTTGTTGATGCTGAAGAAAATTTCACCAATATCAATAAATGGATTGCCTGTTTTGCGCTTGCCGTCAATGAAGAAAATGCAAGTTTCGGAAGAATAATTACAGCTCCCACAAATGGTGCAAGTGGCGTGATTCCGGCGGTTTTAATGTATGCACAGGCTTTTACGGCACATACAAGTGACGACGATATTATGAGATTTTTGCTTGTTGCGGGTGAAATTGGAACTTTATTCAAAAAAAATGCTACCATTTCCGCAGCAATGGGCGGCTGCCAGGCAGAAGTAGGTGTTTCTTCGGCAATGGCTGCTGCAGGACTTACAGAAATTTTAGGAGGAACGGTTGCGCAAGTTCTCATGGCGGCAGAGATCGCAATGGAACATCATTTAGGTTTAACTTGTGATCCAATCAAAGGATTGGTACAAATTCCTTGTATCGAAAGGAATACAATGGGCGCTATGAAGGCAATTACAGCAGCCAATATCGCTTTGGAAAGTGATCCTGCAAAAGCAAAAGTTAGTCTGGATCAAGTGATACAAACGATGTGGGAAACTGCATTGTCGATGAGCGATCGCTTCAAAGAAACTTCAGAAGGAGGATTGGCAATTGCGGTGAATGTTCCGGAATGCTAAAATGTGTATTAAGATAAAATTAAAATGTCCGTAATGTTTACGGATATTTTTCATGATCAACTAAAAAAGGTTGCCTTTCGACAACCTTTCAAATTATTTTTTTTCTAAAAGAGAAATATATTCTCCGTAACCATTTTTTTCCATTTCCGCTTTCGGAACAAACTTCAGTGAAGCAGAATTGATGCAATATCGCAAACCGCCTTTATCGGCCGGACCGTCGTTGAAAACGTGTCCTAAATGCGCATCTCCCGTTTTACTTCTAACTTCAACTCTGGTCATACCTACAGAAGTGTCAAGTTTTTCGTCAATTACTTTTTTAGAAATCGGTTTTGAGAAACTTGGCCATCCGCAACCTGATTCAAATTTATCTGTTGAAATAAACAATGGTTCTCCCGTTGTAATATCAACATAGATTCCTTCGCGGAATTCTTTGTCATATTCATTTGTATGAGGTCTTTCAGTTCCGTTTTCCTGAGTCACTCTATATTGTTCGGGAGTTAATTTTTCTTTTAAAACTTTTTTATCCTGCTTTTGATATTTCGTTTCTTTTTTAGGCGGATTTGCTTTTCTTGCCATTTCGAAAAGTCCCGGTTCGATGTGACAATATCCTCCCGGATTTTTATCCAGATAATCTTGATGATAATCTTCCGCTTTATAGAAATTCTTCAAAGGAATTGTTTCTACCACAACAGGTTTATTGTAATTTTTAGCTAATTTCAGAACTTCTGATTTTACTATTGCCTCATCATTTTTATCGGTAAAATAAATTCCTGTTCTGTACTGATCTCCACGATCGTTACCTTGCTTGTTTAAACTTGTCGGATCAATTGTTTTGAAATAAAGATCTATCAATAAAGGTAAATCAATCTGTTCAGGGTCATATTTCACTTTTACTGTTTCGGCAAAACCAGTTGTATGGCTTACAACTTCCTCATAAGTAGGATTTTGAGTATTTCCGTTGACATAGCCTACTTCAGTTCCCACAACTCCTCTTACTTGTTGGAAAAAATGCTCAGTTCCCCAAAAACATCCGCCCGCAAAATAAATTTCTCTTACATTTTTACTGTCCATAATGGTCTCATTTTCTTTTTTAATTTTTTTAACTTTTGAATCTCCGCAACTTATTGCAAACACTCCTATTCCCAAAAATATGCCGAGTAAAATTAATATATTTTTCATTTTTTTCTTTTTATTATCTTTCATTTTTTGTCATTTTGAAATATCATAAATCCAAATCCTAAAAACATCAAATCTTTTAGAATAAAAAAGTCTGTCACAGGAACTCCGTCAACTACTCTCCAAACGCCTGGTGTTGTAAATAAATAGCTTAAAGTGACAAGGAAAGTAGCAATCATGCCTATTGCAGCATATTTTCTTAATAATGCAAATTTCACGCTAAATGTAAGGAACAAGGCAATGATAATTTCTATCACTCCGATAAGGTTGGAGACAGCCTGCACGCTTACAAAATCATATACGAAAAAGGTGAGAAAATGGTTTTCTATTAATGGTTTTATCGCAGCGGCTTCTGTTGGTGTAAATTTGAAAATCCCGATCCAAAGTAATACCAATGCAGTTCCGAAAAGCGAAATATAATATCCTAATTTGAAAGTTGATAATTCTGTGTTAAGTTTTGATGTTCCGTTCATTTTTTTAAATTTTGAATTAATGTTTATTATTTTCAAAACTATAGTCGGAACAATTTCAAAATCCTGACAAAATTTTTCTAAAAATCTAATTTATTAATCATTTTATCTTTAAAGTCCTGAATTTCAATATCATCAATTGTAGTCTCTTTATTTTGAGAAAGCTTCATTTTAAAAACTTCGTCTAAAATTTTCATTTTACTTTCATACGCTTTGCACCATTTGCAGATTTTCAAATGCACGGCAAGCTTCCGGTTTTCGGTAGGTGAAATATTTTTTGCATTTCTTTTTTCCATAAGCAATGTCGCTTCACTGCATGGTAAAAATAAGGTATGAATAATTTTTTTCAACATTTTTAAATTCTTACAATTTTGCAAACCAGTTAAAATCCAGACATTCTCGCAGCTGCATTCGACTTCTTTGCAGAATCTTCCAAAGATTAGTCGTGGAAATATTCAATTCCTGACTCACTTCGGGTGCTTTTTTTTCTTCGAGATAATACATTTTCATCGGAATGCTCCATTTAGGAGGCAAATCTTGAAGACAATTTTCTAAAATTTTATTAAAATCATCATCGTCTAAAAGCTCAGATTCTTTGTTGGAAACGTTCCAGTCATTTAGCACATCATTATTTTTCCAGGAACCGGTTTCATCAAAGAACTGATCAAGCCGGATTGGAGTTTCATTCTTATACTTTTTGCGGTAAAAATCGGCAACTTTATTATTAAGAATGGTATAAAGCCAGGTTAAAGGTTTGCTTTTTCCTTCAAAAGAATCGTAAGACGAAAATGCAGACAAAAAAACTTCCTGAACAATATCTTCCGCTTCTTCCTTGTCCGAAAGCACATAAATTGCTCTTCTCAACAACGATTCAGAATATTGTTCTATCCAGTTTTTCAGAGTTTCATTTTTCGTCATTTTTGTTTGATTTTAATCTTAATTTAATTGACATATAGCGAAGATAGTAAGTTGAACGGAAAAGCACAACGTTTTTGCCGTGTATCTTGCTTAATACAAATTCAAGGATAAATGTTAATTTCAAATGATTGATTTCAATCGCAAAGACAAACAATTTTTTTAAATGTCATAATCTCTATTTTAAAGATAAACAAAGCCGCTTTGCTTATTGATGTAAAACAAAAATTGTATTTCTTTTGTTAAGTGTAACGCCCTTGTTTATCTTTAAATAATAAAAATCAAGATTTAAATTTCTTTGTTTAACATTGCGTTTATAAATATTAACACAACTCAAATTTGCTTAATAAATACTTCAAACGCAACAATTTCTCACAATAAAAAAGCGAACTGACTTTGCTGAGTGAAACGCCATTGAGACCAAAAAAACACAACACTTTTAAAATCCCTTGCTTTCTTTGCGTTAAATCTACATTCAGTATAATTAAAATTATCTCCAAATCATCTAAAAATCTTAAATTTGCATCTTATCAAATTTTGATACTAAAAGCAAAGCAAACTATGACATCACAAGAGATACGTCAAAAATTTTTAGATTATTTTAAAAGTAAAAACCATCTTATCGTTCCTTCGGCGCCAATTGTGCTGAAAGATGATCCTACTTTAATGTTTTCCAACTCGGGAATGACGCAGTTTAAGGATTTTTTCTTAGGCTATAAAACGCCAACGGCGCCAAGGATTGCCGATACACAAAAATGTTTGAGAGTTTCAGGGAAGCATAATGATTTGGATGATGTTGGAAGAGACACTTATCACCACACAATGTTTGAAATGTTGGGAAACTGGTCTTTTGGAGATTATTTTAAGAAAGATGCTATTGCTTTTGCCTGGGAATTGTTGACGGAAGTTTATGGAATTCCGAAAGAAAATATTTATGTGACGATTTTTGAAGGTGATGCTTCCGAGAATCTGGAAAGAGATCAGGACGCTTATGATTTCTGGAAATCTCACATTTCCGAAGACAGAATCATCAACGGAAACAAGAAGGATAATTTCTGGGAAATGGGAGAAAGCGGACCTTGCGGACCTTGTTCGGAAATCCATGTTGATTTGAGAACTCCGGAAGAAAAAGCTGCAATTTCAGGACTTGAATTGGTGAATAACGATCATCCGCAAGTTGTGGAAGTCTGGAATCTGGTTTTCATGGAATTCAACAGAAAAGCCGATAAATCATTAGAAAAACTTCCTCAACAGCACGTTGACACAGGAATGGGCTTTGAACGACTTTGTATGGCGCTTCAAGGGAAATCTTCCAATTATGATACCGACGTTTTCACGCCATTAATTGCTAAAGTTGAAGAACTTTCAGGAAAAAAATATACAGGAATTTTAGCAAATGAAAAAGATATTGCAATCCGTGTTGTCGTTGACCATATCAGAGCGGTTTCTTTTGCAATCGCTGACGGACAATTGCCATCAAACGGTGGTTCAGGTTATGTGATCAGAAGAATTTTAAGAAGAGCAATTTCTTATTCTTACAGATTTTTAGGAATTAAAGAACCTTTCCTTTTTGAATTGGTTTCTGTTCTTAAAGATCAAATGGGACCTTTCTTCCCGGAATTGGAAAAACAAGGAAAATTGGTGACTGAAGTTATTAAAAGTGAAGAAGATTCATTCTTAAAAACAATTGAAAACGGCTTGATAAGAGTTGAAAAATTGATTCAACAGACAATTTCAAATAACTCAAACGTTTTACCAAGCGAAGAAGTTTTTGAATTATATGATACTTATGGTTTTCCTGATGATTTAACGAGAATTATCGCAGAAGAAAAAGGTTTGACCATTAATGAAGCCGGATTTGAAGCTGAAATGAAGAAACAAAAACTTCGTTCAAAAGCGGATTCTGCACAAAAAGTGTATGATTGGGTAACTTTGGAAGAAAAGCCCGAAAACTTCGTTGGCTATGACCAAATCGAAACAGAAACCTATATTACAAGATACAGAAAAGTAGAAAATAAAGACGGAGAATTTTATCAGGTTGTGTTGAGCAACTCACCTTTTTATCCTGAAGGCGGTGGACAAGTCGGTGATAAAGGCGTCCTTGAAAACGCTGTGGAAAGTTTTGAAGTTCTGGAAACCAAAAAGGAAAACGGATTGATTGTTTCCTTAATTAATGGGCTCCCGAAAGATGCAGGCGCAGTTTTCTACGCTAAAGTAAATGCTGCAGAAAGAAAAAATTCTCAGGCCAATCACTCGGTAACTCACCTTTTACATGAAGCTTTGAGAGAAGTTTTAGGAACTCACGTTGAACAAAAAGGTTCTTACGTTGGCCCTGATTATCTACGTTTTGACTTCTCACATTTCAATAAAATGACTGAGGAAGAACTGGCTTTGGTTGAAGAAAAAGTAAATACAAAAATCAAAGAAAATATTGCATTGCAGGAATTTAGAAATATTCCGATCAAAGAGGCGATTGACAAAGGTGCAATGGCGTTATTTGGCGAAAAATATGGCGACAGCGTAAGAATGATCCAGTTTGGAAGCTCAAAAGAACTTTGCGGTGGAACTCACGTGAAAAACACAAGCGAAATCGGTCATTTTAAAATCACTTCCGAAAGTTCTGCAGCGGCGGGAATCAGAAGGATTGAAGCCATTTCGGGTGATAAATCTGATGAATATTTCAAGAATTTAGAAAAACAAATGATTGAACTTTCTCAATTGTTAAAGTCTAAAGATGTCGTAAAGTCTATCGAGAAATTAATGGAAGAAAACTCTTCCTTGAAATCAGAAATAGAAGCTTTCAAAAAAGAAAAGGCAAAAGGAGAAATCGGCGATTGGAAAAATGCTTACGAACACAAAGGCGACAAACAGCTTTTAGTTAAGAAAACGTCTTTGGATGCAGGTTCTGTAAAAGATATTGTGTTCCAGCTGAAGAAGGAAATTCCGACCTCCGTAACGATTATTTTATCTGATAATGATGGAAAACCAATGATAACGGTTGGTGTTTCCGATGATTTAGCAGCAAATTACCAGGCAGGAACGATCGTAAAAGATTTAGCAAAAGAAATCCAAGGCGGCGGCGGTGGAAATCCTGGTTTTGCAACAGCAGGAGGAAAAAACCTTGACGGTTTGGAAAACGCCTACCAAAAAGCATTAAGCATTTAAATTCATTCTAAAAATGAACAAATAAAAGCCTTTGAAATTTTCAAAGGCTTTCTTATGTATACTTAAAAAAACATTAACTCTAAAAACTTTATTTAGAGGAGAAATATCATTAATTTTGAGCACATTTTATTTATGAAAAGGTTTATTACGGTGTTGCTTTTTTGGCTATTTGCATTTGGTTATTCACAATCAAAGCTCACGGTAATAAACGAATCCGACAGAAAACCTGTTCCCAATGTAACAATTCTTTGCAACAATAAAACCTTGGGACAAACAGATTCCAATGGTTTTTTTGAGTTTAAGACCAAATGTAAAAATATTCAAATAGAGGCAGAAAATTTTTATAAAGAATCTGCGCTGGTGGAAGATCGAATGCTGGTTTCTCTTATTAAAACTTCGTCTAAAACCACGGCAATCGAAATGATCATCCTTGAAGATAAAAGCGATCCTCGCGCTTTAGAAATATTGAGAAAAGCAGATCAGTTATTCAAAAGCAATTCGCCTCAAAGTTTAGATTCATATACTTACAAATCATACCAAAAAATGTCTTTGGATATTGATGAAGACAGTATTTCAGCTTTTCAAAATGCTTTTAATGAAAATTTTAATCTTTTCAGCAAGCAAAAAAGCAAAGATTCTTTAGACGATATTTCTGCTAAAAAGATTTTTGCCAAAAGTAAATTATTCCTTTGGGAAAGAGCACAGGAATTTCTTTATTCAAAAAAATATGGTGAAAAAATAAATATTTTAGACAACCGTATTTCCGGTCTCAAGCAGCCGATTTATGAAATGATCGCTTTGCAAAGCAACAGGAATAAAATACCCAACCAGATCAAACAGGAAAATCGTGGGCTGTACAGATTTTACCTTACCGATACGATAGAAATTGACGGCAGGAAAAATTTTGTCATCCGTTTTCGTGAAGTTAATTATAAAAAACCTGTTAAAAAAAGGAAATTCAGCGGCTATATTTATATTGATACGCAAACTTTTGGCATTAAAAAGATTGAAAATATCAGCAAAACTAAAAACGAAGGAAGCATCACCAGCACATGGATTTTCTTTGGCAATAAATGGTTTTTACACGAAGAAAATGTAAAGTTGAGAATGAGCAGAATGATGATGGAGGATAACAAAAACGACGATGAAGCAGAGAATAATTCTGAAAAAGAGAAAAAAAGCTTCGGAACTTACGCTTATTTAAGTTCGAAATATTTTGGTTTTGATTCGCCGATAAAAGAAGATCCGAAAGATTTTAAAGGTTATACTTTTTCCGTGAAAAATACAGACGGAACCACTTTGCAAAAATATAGAACCGAACCATTATCTATCAGAGAAATAAACACTTATGCAACAATTGATAGTTTAGGAAAAGTATATAATATTGATAGAAAAGCCAGGATTTTAAAGGGGCTCCTTAACGGCCAGATCCGTGTCGGAAGTTTTGATTTTGACATTGGCGAGATCGTGAATTATAACTTATATGAAGGTTTCAGATTAGGATTAAAGGCCAAGATTAATGAAAATTTTAATCCTTACTTTTCGCCGGATTATTATTTTGCGTACGGAATCAATGATGAAAAGCTGAAGTACGGAATCGGTCTTGATGTGAAAACAACTTTGCAAAAAAATTCGTTTTTCAGGATAGAATATTATGATGATGTCAACTCTTCGGGTGAATTTTACAGAAGGCTTTGGACTTTCAGAATGCGAATGATGAATTATGGAAATAACATCAATAATGACAAATATTATCAATACAAAGGGGTTTCCTTATCTTATTTAAATGATATTTCGAACGGATTGACATTGGCTTTTGCTGCTAAAAGACAATCAGAAGAAGCCAAATTTGATTATTCTTTCAGAAATGGTGGTTCAGCTTTTGAGAATTTCAACACTTTATTTACTTTAAAATTTTCACCAAAATCTACCAATATTATGACGCCGCAGGGAAAATCGGTTATCGAGCAGAAATTTCCAGAGCTTTATTTTAATTATGAACAGAGCTTTAAAGCTTTCGGCGGCGATTTCAATTACACGCGTTTTGATGTGCTTTTTGTACACAATTTTAAAACCCGCGTCGGAACTACAGGCGTAAGATTATACGGCGGTTTGGTTCTGGGTGAAGCTCCGATCTGGAAACATTTCACAATGAACGGATTAGCGTCTCCGAGCCGGGATATCAATTTTAACCTGACTTCCTATTTAGGATTTGCAACTTTGGAAGGCGGAAAATTCTATAATGATAAATTTGTTGCGTATTATTTTACCCACCAGCTTCCGTGGTATTTTAAAAGTATCGGACAAAATGTATCAAGTTTTGACCTTGTATTGCGGGGAACCATCGGAGATATGAAACATCCTGAATATCATGATTTCAGGTTCCGAAAATTGAATCACCTTTATCAGGAAGTCGGATTGGAATGGAACAATTTTCTTTCGTCTTACTTTAATTTGGGTTTGTTTTACAGAGTCGGATATTATACAACGCAGAACTTTAAACAGAATTTTGCGGTACAATTTAAATTTAAATTATTAGAATTCTAAAAATTCCTCTCTGCCAGAAGGTGGCGGAAATTCGAAGAATTTTTGGCGGGGTGTTAAATATAAAATAAGTAATAAAATGAAAAAAATAGAAATAAAAGCTGAGCAGTTTTTTGATTTATTAAGACTAAAAGATACTTCAATGTGGGAAATTTTCTCGCAAATGATCGATGACGAAGAAAAAGAAATCATCTTTATCGACAATGAAGAAAAAGTATTGTTCAATTATATTTTGCCTTCAAATCAGGAAAAATTAGAAGAAGATAGAAAAGAATTTTCTAAACAGTTTGCTGATAAATTATCGTATCTTAATTAGGCTGAATGATGAATTATAAATTTATCTCATCACATTTATAGTTCATTATTTTAAATATTTCAATTGTTTTCTTGGCTTCAGCAACATCATGAACCCGGAAAATTTTCGCGCCTTTCTTTAAGACTTTTAAATGTAATTTCTGAGTTTCTTCATTGATGTCCAACGAAGATTTTCCAAGTGGTTTGTAAATAAAAGATTTTCTGGAAATACCGATCAGCAAAGGGAATTTACCAAAGCTTAAATATTCTGCTTCATCAATCATTTTCATTTGGTCATCAACTGTTTTTCCAAATCCAAACCCCGGATCCAGAATAATATCATGAATTCCTTTTTGCAGCAATTCATTTGTTTTTTTAGAAAAATATTGGTTGATTGACAGCGTAATATCTGCAAAAGACATTTTTTCATGCATCGTTTCGTAAGACGGATTTACATGCATTAAAATATAGGGAAGCTTTGTCTGGGCAACCGTATCAAACATTTTATCGTCAAATTGGCCTCCGGAAATATCATTTACGATATCAATTCCTTCATTAAAACCAAATTTCACCGTTTCAGAATAAAAAGTATCCAACGAAATCAAAGCTTCAGGAAACTCTTTCTTAATTTTTGAAATCACATTTCCGATCCTTTTGATTTCCTTTTCACTACTCAAAAATTCAGCGTTTGGACGTGTAGATTGCGGTCCGATATCAATGATTTCTGCGCCTTCATTTAATAATTTTTCTGCATGCACCAACGCAGATTTTTCATTATTAAATTGTCCGCCATCTGAAAAAGAATCTGGCGTGAGATTTAAAATCCCCATGATTTTGGGCTCAGTAAAATCTACTAATTTACCATTACAATTAATTGACTGATACATATTTAACAATAAATAATGGCTATTGAGTGATGAGCGATTTCCATTTTGCAAAACTAAGTTTCAAAACCTATATCCGCAAGAGAAATTATGAGTAATTTCATGATAAATAATTAGTAATGGGCGACGAGTAATACAAACGACGGCTTTTAACTTTCAGCTAAAAAACTAAGCGCCTATTCCCGCTACATAAAAGCTATTTTGTATATTTGACCTATTAAGAGAATTTATGCTAAAAACTTCAATACAGTTCGAGAAAATTATTGGTCAGTGCCGAGATCTTTTCAGCAAAAAATTACAGGATTATGGCGCAGCATGGAGGGTTTTGAGACCGAGTTCTATTACCGATCAGATTTACATCAAAGTCAACAGAATCCGCACTCTTCAAATGACCGAAATAAAAATGGTGGATGAAAGTGAAGAAAGTGAGTTTATCGCCATCGTCAACTATTCTATCATCGGATTGATTCAGCTTGAAAAAGGTTTGTCAAATGATTTTAACGAAAATAAAGAGGAAATTTTAAGCCTTTACGACAAATATTCTCGCGAAGCAAAAGCCTTAATGGAAAGAAAAAATCATGATTACGGTGAAGCATGGAGAGATATGAGAATTTCTTCGATTACCGATTTGATTTACCAGAAAGTATTGAGAACCAAGCAAATAGAAGATAATCAAGGCGTTACAATTGTATCAGAAGGTTTGGATGCCAACTATTTTGATATGCTGAATTACGCGGTTTTCTGTCTTATTAAATTCTCAGAAAAGGAAAACAATTTAGAACCAAAAACTATTTAATATGATCAAAAGTTTATTACGTTTTGTTATTGCAGTTATTTTTATCCTTTCGGGTTTTGTAAAGGCTGTAGATTTAGTTGGTTTTTCATTCAAAATGGAAGAATATTTTTCACCTTCCGTTTTCAATATGCCTTTTCTTGAGAAGTTTGCGTTGCTTTTTTCGATTATTGTTGTGGTTTTGGAACTCTTCCTTGGGTTTATGCTTTTATTAAAACTTAAGCTAAAATTTACCATTTCAGTATTGATTGCGCTTTGCATTTTCTTTGGATTTCTCACGTTTTATTCGGCTTATTTCAATGTGGTTACAGATTGCGGATGCTTTGGCGATGCCATCAAATTTACGCCTTGGGAAAGCTTTGTGAAAGATGTTGCTCTTTTGGTCGGTTTGATTATTTTGTTTGTAGCGTACAGAAATGAATTTAAGGAAAAGGATGATTACAGCAACAAAAAAGAGACTCCGAATAAGTTTAAATATATCCTTTTGGGACTGTTTTCTTTGGCTATGATTTATATTATGGCGCAAGGAATTATGTATGAACCTTTAATCGATTTCCGTGATTATAAAATCGGAACAGATCTGAAAGCCGAAAAAGCAAAAATCAACAAAAATCCTTCCGAATACAAAACTTTCTATTCGCTGAAAAATGATAAAACCGGCGAGATTTTAAAAGTAAATCAGGACGATTATATTAATGAAACAAAATATTGGGAAGAAGGCTCACCATGGAAAATTGAAGAAGGTAAAAATGAATCGAAACTGATAAAAGAAGGCTACAAATCTGAAATTGCCAAGTTCAAAATCGAAGATATTACAGGAATAGATTTAACGGAAGAAGTCATCAATGCGCCCAAAGCAGTTTTGGTTTTTGCTTATCATCCGAAAGACGTTTCGCCTGAACTTCTGAAGCAGGTTGAAGCTAAAGCTAAAAGTCAGAAAGCTAATGTTGTTTACGGAGTTTCTACGGATCAGGATACTTTTAAAACAATCAAAAATACAATGATGGATGGAACTGCTATCAAAACCATTGCAAGAAGCAATCCTTTTGTACTGACTTTACAAAACGGAAAAATTGTAGACAAACAGCCTGCAAAATGCTATATTAAATAGTGAATTATCAATTTAAATTAACCTTATATAAACATTATACATACTCATGCAAAAATCAAATAAACCTATTGCCGGTTACCATTTATTAATGATTCTTTCATCCGTTGACGGAGAATTTGCGCCCGAAGAAGGAATGTTGGTTCAGCAATATTTAGCTGACGAATTTCCTTTTAATATAGATTTAGACAACGAGCTGGAAACAATCGCTTTATTGAAGCCTGAAGAATGGAAAGGACATTTTGAGTTTCATGCACGTTGTTTCTACGATGATTCTACGGAAGAAGAACGCAAAAACTTTGCTCAGTTTGCCAAAACATTGATAAAAGCAGATAATATTGTAACCGATGAGGAGCATACATATTACAAACTTTTAAAAAATATCTGGAATTTGGATTAATCATACAAAAATAAAATACTCATGAGAAAATTTTATTTAGGAATCTTAATAATCAGCAGCTCCTTATTTCAGGCTCAGAATTTCCCCAACATGGAAGTTCCCGTTGCCGAAAAACAGCAGCACATCAGAGAAATACACGGAGATAAAGTAAACGATCCTTATTATTGGATGATCGATTATTTTAAAAAAGGAAAAGATTCTACAAAAGTAGTTGATTATCTAAAAGCGGAAAACACGTATTGGGAAGGCATGATGAAAGATACAGAACCTTTCAGAGACAAGCTTTTCGAGGAAATGAAGGCGAGAATCAAGGAAAAAGATGAGTCTGTTCCTGTTTTCAAAAACGGATATTATTATTACAGCCGTACCGAAACAGGAAAACAGTATTTTAAATATTGCAGAAAAAAAGGGAATCTAAAAGCTCCCGAAGAAATTCTTCTGGACGTTGATAAAACGGCGGAAGGTCATGCTTATTATTCAGCTTCAGGTTTCAGTATAAGTCCCGATAATACAAAAATGATTTACGGAGTTGATGATGTTTCCAGAAGACAATATAAATTGTTTTTAAAAGATTTATCAACAGGAAAAACAACTGATCTCGGGATCAAAAACACATCGGGTTCTGCAACCTGGGCAAACGACAACAAAACTATTTTCTACACTTCAAAAAACCCGGAAACACTTTTATCAGAAAAGATTTTCAGACATTCTTTAGGTACAGATGTTTCTAAGGATGTTTTGGTTTACGAGGAAAAAGATAAAACAAATTATATAGGTGTTGGAAAATCTAAGAACGAAAAGTTCATCATGATATATTCCGGAGCAACAACTTCTTCGGAAACAAGATATCTTGATGCTGGCAATCCGGACGGAACATTTAAAGTTTTCCAGCCGAGAATGAAAGATGTTTTGTATGATGTGATTCCTTTGGAAGATAAATTTTTAATCACAACAAATAAAGACGCTTTAAACTTTAAAGTGGTAGAAACACCTTTAAACAAAACAGGTGTTGAAAACTGGAAAGATTTTATTCCGCACAGAAAAGATGTGCTGATGGAAGGAATCACTGAGTTTAAAAATTATCTTGTGTTCAGCGAGAGACAAAACGGACTTTCACAATTGGTTATTCTTGACAGAAAAACAGGTAAAAAAGAATTTTTAAAATTTGATGAGCCTGCTTATACCGTTTATCCGTCGGGAAACCCGGAATATAATACCGACGACTTCCGTTTCGGATATACTTCCATGGTTACTCCAAGTTCGCAGTTTGAACAAAATTTGACAACCGGAAAAAGAGTTTTACTGAAACAGCAGGAAGTTTTAGGAGGTTATAATAAAGAAAATTATGTAACCGAAAGACTTTTTGCAAGCGCAACAGACGGAACAAAAATCCCTATTTCTATTGTTTACAAAAAAGGATTCAAAAAAGACGGAAACAACCCGCTTTTGCTTTACGCTTATGGTTCTTACGGGAATTCGATGGATGCTACTTTCAGCAGCACAAGGCTGAGTCTTTTAGATAGAGGATTTGCGTTTGCCATTGCACATATTCGCGGCGGCCAGGAAATGGGAAGACAATGGTATGAAGACGGAAAAATGTTGAAAAAGAAAAATACTTTTACCGACTTTATCAATGTTGGAGAATATTTGGTAAAAGAAAAATATACTTCGCCAAAACATCTTTATGCTCAAGGCGGAAGTGCAGGAGGTTTATTAATGGGAGCTATTGTTAATATGAATCCTAACTTATGGAACGGCATTATTTCGCAAGTTCCTTTCGTGGATGTTGTGAATACGATGATGGATGAAACTATTCCTTTGACAACCAATGAATACGACGAATGGGGAAATCCGAGCAATAAAGAAGCGTATTTCTATATGAAATCATATTCTCCGTACGAAAATATAGAAAAGAAAAGTTATCCTAATATTTTGGTAACAACTGGTTTACATGATTCTCAGGTACAATATTTTGAGCCTGCAAAATGGGTGGCAAAATTGAGAGATATGAAAACCGATAAAAATGTGCTCTTATTAAAAACAGATATGGCTTATGGTCACGGTGGTGCTTCAGGAAGGTTTGATTATCTGAAAGATACTGCTTTGGTGTATGCTTTTATGTTTAAATTAGAAGGAATTAATAAATAATTTTAGATAAATTATGAGAAGAAAAATAGTTGCAGGAAACTGGAAAATGAACAAAAATGTAATTGATGCTCAGCAATTGATGATTCAGTTACTTAGTTATAAAAATACAAACACAACTAATTGTGAAGTTTGGATTGCACCGCCGTCTCTGTATTTAATGATGGCAAAAGATATTTTTGAAAAAGACGAAATCGGTGTATTTTCACAAGATATGAGCGAATTTGAAAGTGGAGCTTACACAGGCGAACTTTCTGCAGATATGCTTGAATCAATTGATGTAAATGGTTCTTTGATCGGACATTCTGAAAGAAGACAATATCACGGTGAAAATGACGAAAGCTGCAACAAAAAAGTGAAATTAGCTTTAGATAAAGGTTTAATTCCTGTTTACTGCAATGGCGAAACGCTTGAACAGAGAAAGGCAGGACAACATTTGGATGTGGTAAAAACTCAGACTGAAACCGCTCTTTTCACGTTTTCAGCAGAAGAAATCAAAAAAGTGGTTATTGCTTACGAACCGGTTTGGGCAATCGGAACCGGCGAAACGGCAAGTCCCGAACAGGCGCAGGAAATTCATGCTCACATCAGAGGAATTATTGCTGAAAAATACGGACAGGAAGTTGCTGATGAAGTTTCTATACTTTACGGAGGTTCTGTAAAACCTGATAATGCTAAAGAAATTTTTTCTCAACCGGATATTGACGGTGGATTGATTGGCGGCGCTGCTTTGAAATTAGATGATTTTTCTAAGATTATTGAAGCTTTTAATTAAAATAAAATATATATAAAACCGGCGCGCCTCGAAGAGGCGCGCCGGTTTTTATTATTTCAAGAAAAAATTATTTCTTCTCTTTTGTTCTTTGTAAAACCTCATCTACCATTCCAAACTCTTTCGCTTCAGTAGAAGTCATCCAATAATCTCTGTCAGACGCTTTTTCTACCCATTCGTAAGTTTGTCCAGAATGTTCAGAAATGATATCGTAAAGCTCTTTTTTCAACTTCAGCATTTCTCTTAAGTTGATTTCCATATCGGAAGCTACACCTTGTGCACCTCCAGACGGCTGGTGAATCATAACTCTAGAGTGCTTTAAGGCAGAACGTTTTCCTTTTTCACCCGCAACTAATAAAACAGCTCCCATTGAAGCAGCAATACCAGTACAGATTGTAGCTACATCAGGCTTTATGATCTGCATTGTGTCATAAATTCCCAAACCTGCATACACGCTTCCGCCTGGAGAATTGATGTAAATTTGGATGTCTTTTGAAGGATCTGCACTTTCAAGGAATAAAAGCTGAGCCGTTACGATATTGGCAACCTGATCGTCAATTCCTGTTCCCAGGAAGATAATTCTGTCCATCATCAAACGAGAGAAAACGTCCATTTGTGCAACGTTTAATCTTCTTTCTTCCATGATGTATGGCGTAAGATTACTTGGGCCGTACATTCCCATATACTGATCGGTTACTAAACCGTTGTTTCCTAAGTGTTTTACAGAGAAATCTCTGAATTCTTTTTTAATGTCCATATTTCTATTGGTATTATTTTTACAATTTTTACTGATATGTAATTTACAATTTTTATTCCTAAAATTTTATAGGACTTTTTGGCAGAAATAAGGTTCAAACTTAAAGTTTTTGTTTAGGCTAAAGTTTAAAATGCACCTAATTCTTACAACGTGCTTACCTTTTCACATAAATTCCTTTAATCGGAGAATATCCCAAAACTTCAGAAAGCTGCATAGAAGCCTGTTTCAGCAAAGTTATTTTTTTGATAGATTCATAATATTTAGAATCATCATTACTTTGACTTTCAAGCTCTTCACTGACTTTTTTAATTAAATAATCAATGTATCTGAACTTATGAATTAAAATATCACCTTCCACCTGACTGTTGATTTTATCACCATAATTTGGCGGATAAATATTGCGTGAAGCCCAGTTTTCAAGATCATTTAAAGGCATTATGGCATCGACAACTTTTGTCGTAATATTTTCATCCATATAAGTCATAAAGAAATTTCCTTTTCTTAATTCTTCATTTTGAATACCTTCTTTAATGCTCTCGATGATTATTTTATTGATCTCGAGCTGAAATTCATAATTTTCTTCCTCAAAATGATGGAGGATTTCTTCAATCACTGTGATTTCATATTTTTCGTGAGCTTCATTTTCTCTGTGGAGAACAATATCACCGAAATTCAGCATCAGATTGATCAGATTATCTTCCTGTTTCAAAAGATCAAACACGATTGGATCAACCTGTTCTGTATTTTTAGGAACGATTTCCAGCTTTGGCTGAATATTGTCTTTTGGCTGACTTTTAGGAGTTTGATTTTGAGTGATTTTTTTCTGAATATCAAGTTCGTTAAAAAGACTCTGCTCAGAAAGCCCAAATTTATTGGAAACTTCTTTTAAATAAACTTCTCTTTTCAGCGCGTTTTGTACAAATCCTACCGATTTTACAATATTTCGGATCGCTTCTGCTTTTTTTATCGGATCATTTCCGGCTTCCTTTAAAAGAATTTCAGCTTTAAAATCTATAAAATCTGTCGCTTCATTTTCAATGAAATTTTCAACATATTCTTGCGGATGTTTTCTTGCAAACGAATCGGGATCATCACCTTCCGGGAAAAGCAAAACCCGAATGTTCATTCCTTCCGTAAGCAGCATGTCAATGCTTCGGAAACTCGCTTTTATTCCTGCATTATCGCCGTCAAAAAGAATCGTTACGTTTTCGGTAAGCCTTTTAATTAGCTTAATTTGTTCGGTCGTAAGAGAAGTTCCTGAACTCGCCACCACATTTTCAATTCCTGAAAGATGAAGCGAAATGACATCCATATAACCTTCCACCAAAAGACAGACATTCTTTCTCGAAATGGCCTGTTTGCTTTGGTTTAAGCCATATAAAATATTTGATTTGTGGTAAATTTCTGTTTCGGGTGAATTGAGATATTTTGCAGTTTTTACGTTATTCTTAAGAATTCTCGCTCCAAAACCTAAAACTCTTCCTGAAAAACTGTGAATCGGAAACATCACCCTTTCCCGGAAACGGTCGATTCCTGCCGGAGAATTTTCAGGGAAAATAGATAAGCCGGATTTCTCCAAAATTTCTTTTGAATATCCTTTTTCTAATGCAAATTCCGTAAATGCATTTTTCTTTTCGGGCGAATATCCCAACTGAAATTTCTTGATAATATCATCTTTCAGTTCGCGTTCTCTGAAATACGACAATCCGATTGATTTTCCTTCTTCATTTTCCCACAAAATATTTTGGAAATACTCATTTGCAATTTCATGGATTTTATAAAGAATATCCCGTTCAGACTGAGCATTTTTTGCTTCCTCGGAAAACTCACGTTTGTCTTCTTCAACTTCAATTCCGTATTTTTTTGCAGCATGTCGAAGCGCTTCAGGATACGTGAAATTTTCAATTTCCATTAAGAATGAAATTGCAGTTCCTCCTTTTCCCGTCGAGAAATCTTTCCAGATTTGCTTGCTTGGTGAAACTACAAAGCTTGGCGACTTTTCATCATGGAACGGACTCAGCCCTTTAAAGTTGGATCCCGCTCTTTTCAGCTGCACATATTCGCCAACAATCTCCTCTACACGGATCGTGGAAAATATTTTATCTATCGTCTGCTTGGAAATCATGATACAAAAGTAGTAAAAATAGCAGTTTTCACATCGAATTAAGTAATACAATGTACTACTTTTATTAGTATTTTTGCTTCAAATTAAATTCATGAAATTTAATATTAAAAACATCACAGACTGGCAACAAGTTACAGAACAAATACTTTCTCAGCTTCAGCATCCGATTTTATTATTAAAAGGGAATTTGGGTGCTGGGAAAACCACCTTTACACAGTTTTTACTTAAAAATTTGGAAAGTGATGATGAGGTCAATTCACCAACATATTCTATTGTCAACGAATACAATACACCAAAAGGAAAAGTATATCATTTTGACCTTTATCGCCTGAAAAACATCGAAGAAGCCTATGATATCGGCATCGAAGAATATCTTGACAACGCTTTTCTCTGCATTATAGAATGGCCGGAAATCTATGAAGAAGAATTGTACGGATTGGAATATCATACGATGAATATTCACAATACCGAAGAGACGAGAGAAATCACTTTCGAGTAAATATTATGTATATTTGCTTTAAGAAACCATGATTTTTTATTTTTCTGTAAGTCATAATTGAATTAAAAAAATGAGCACTACAAATATTTTTACTCCTTTTTCCGAGGAAGAATTGATTCCAAAGGAGGAAAAGTTGGAAGTAATAAAAAAAGGCAAACAATTCAGTATCGGAGTTCCTAAAGAAACCTGTCTCAACGAAAGACGCACATGCATCACGCCTGATGCGGTACAGGTTTTGGTAGAGCACGGCCACGAGATCATTGTGGAAGCCGGCGCGGGAGAAGGCTCTTTTTTTACAGATCTTCAATATTCGGAATCGGGAGCCAGAATTACCAAAGATCCTAAAGAAGCTTTTAGTCAGGATCTGATTCTTAAAATAAATCCTCCAACGGAAGAAGAAATAGAATACTTTAAGCCTCACACTTATTTGGTTTCTGCATTACAAATCAACTTAAGAGACAAAGAATATTTCCTAAAGCTGGCCGAGAAAAAAGTAAATGCCATTGCCTTTGAATTTATCGTTGACGAATACAAGCAATTGGCTTTAGTACGTTTGATAGGCGAAATTGCCGGAACAGTTTCCATATTGTATGCGTCAGAATTGCTGGCTTTATCAAACGGTTTAATGCTTGGCGGAATCACTGGCGTACGGCCTTCTGAAGTGGTTGTTTTAGGCGCCGGAATCGTGGGCGAATTTGCAACAAAAGCCGCAATTGGACTAGGCGCAAGCGTGAAAGTTTTTGACAATTCTCTCTCAAAACTCAGAAGACTGCACACATTGGTTGACAGCAGAGTGCCAACATCAATCATTGATCCTAAAGAATTGAGCAAAAGCTTAAGACGCGCAGACGTTGTGATCGGGGCGCTTCCAAGGCTCAATATGCAGTCTGTCGTGACCGAAGATATGGTAATAAACATGAAAAAAGGAAGCGTAATCATCGATGTTGCCATTGATAATGGAAAAGTGATCGAAACTTCTGAACTGACAACAATGGATGAGCCTTACATTATAAAACACGGCGTAATTCATTGCGGGCTTCCGAATTTGACTTCAAAAATGCCAAGAACAACCACGAAAGCGATCTCAAATTTCTTCCTTTCCTACATTCTGAATTACGATGAAGAAGGAGGTTTTGAAAATATGCTGATCCGCAAAAACGAAATGAAACAAAGCCTGTATATGTACAAAGGCAGACATACGAAGAAAATTATCTGCGACCGTTTTGGACTTACATATCATGATATCAATCTTCTAATTTTCTAATGAAAAAAATCAAATTCTTTTTAATTGGCCTTGTCCCGGGACTTATCATTGTATTTTTTGTTCTTAATAAAAAAGGGGTAAGCTGCAGCGGATATCTGCCAAACAGCCGTGTAATTGCCGAAACTCTTTCAAAGGATTTTAAATATTCTGAAAGCTTTAAAGTCGAAATGAATACTTTAAAAATTACCGAAAGTTTCTTAAAAGACAGCATTATTACTAATGGGAAAGTTGATTTTGACAGAAGTCACGCCCAAAAGCAACCGTGTCCCGATTATTTGATTTTCTATCCAAAAGAAAACCCGCGCTATGAAATTACTTTTGAAAAATGCGCCGAAAACACTCAATTATTGAGCTTAAAAAAGATAAAATAATCTATTGCGATGGATGGTAATTACTACATGATTCACGATTATCTGATTTTCGTTGGAGTATTTGCTATTTTCTTTTTTCTCACGGTAAGCATTTATTTATTCGGCCAAAATCAAAGTTTCAGAAAGAAAAATACGAAGCTTTTAGAAACGAATAAACTGATCGAACAGAAATTAAATGAAGTTCAGCTTGAGCAAATTGGTACAAAACTAAATCCGCATTTGTTTAAAAATATTCTTAATTCCGTACAATCGCACGCTTATCAAACCTACATGTCGCTAGACAAGCTGGCTAATATTCTGGATTATATTTTATACGAAAGCAACAACAAATTTGTAAGCCCAAAAGAGGAAATCAGCTTTGCTTTAAACCTGATTGAAATCAACAAAATAAAAATAAATCCGCTATTTGATTTCAGGATTAAATCTAAAATTGATAAATCAGATGCAATTTATGAGGAAAAAGTTTTTGCCCCGTTAATTTCTGTAGATTTGATTGAAAATGCCTTTAAACACACAGATTTTCTTGCTCAGGATTCCTTCATTTCAATTCATCTTGAATTGGAAAACAGAATTTTCACAATGAAAGTCAGCAATAAAGCTTCATTAAAAAACATACTCGAAAAGGAAAAAAGCGGTTTTGGAAGCCAGTCGCTCGATCAACGGCTGAAAATGATTTATCACAACTTTTACGAACTCAACAGAAGTTCAAAAAACGGTATCTTCACAGCAGAATTAAAAATAAATTTAGGTGAATTCTACGATAAAGTGCGTTATATTAGATGACGAAATTTTAGCAATAAGCTATCTCAAACTTCTGTGTGAACAAATAGAAAATGTAGAAGTGATAAAAGCTTTTAATGATCCTAAAATTTTCCTGAAAGAAATCGGCAATCTCGACTGCAACCTTTGTATTTTGGACATAGAAATGCCGGGAATGACCGGATTGCAGGTTGCAGAATTAATTTCAGATTCAAAAAAAATCATTTTCACAACCGCTTACAAAGAATATGCTGCAGAAGCTTTTGACCTGAATGTGGTTGATTATGTGCGAAAACCAATTAAAAAAGAAAGGCTGATGCAGGCTTTCGAAAAAGTAAAGCAAATCAACATCAATTCTCAAAAAAAAGACTTTATCGAATGGAATACAAATATGGGTAAAACCATTATTTTCACAGATCAGATCGCATATATCAAAACTTCTGAAATCGACAGTCGCGACAAAGAAATCACTCTGAAAGACAATACAACCATCGTTTTAAAGAATCTCAATTTCAAGTCTATTTTAGAAATGTTGCCGTCGAAAGATTTTGCACAGGTCAACAAAAAAGAAATTATTGCCATTTCGGCCATCAAAGTTTTTTCGACTCATGAAATCATCACGAATATCGAAGTTAATCATGATAATTTTTTAAAATTACAGATCGGCGAGACTTATAAAAGCGCTTTGATGCAAGTGTTTGGAGACCAATAATCATGTTTGTTACATTTTTTTAAACCTTCATTACATTTAAAACAATTCATTATCAAATATATTTTTATTCTTTTCAAATTTGTACTCAAATAACGGAATTATGAATTTGGGGAAATACAGAAATATCATCTTTTATATAGTAACCATCGCTGTCTTTTCGAGCCTAATGTATTGGTTTATGTTACAGGGGCAGACTTTGGAAGCTGGAGAAAATATCATCGTGAAAACCAACAACGGTTCTACGTGGGATAATTTTAGAGACGCATTTCAGACCAATCTACATCATCCTTTGGCTCTTCTTCTGGCTCAGATTGTGACCATTATTCTGGCAGCAAGATTTCTAGGCTGGATCTGTATTAAAATAAAACAGCCTAGCGTAATTGGCGAAATGGTTGCCGGTATTATTCTGGGTCCTTCATTGGTTGGAATGTATTTTCCTGAATTTTCAGCATTTCTTTTTCCAAAAGAATCTTTAGGGAATTTACAGTTTTTAAGTCAAATCGGACTAATTCTTTTTATGTACATCGTTGGTATGGAGCTGGATTTGAGTGTTTTAAGAAAAAAAGCCCATGATGCGGTTGTCATCAGTCATGCAAGTATTATTATTCCTTTTGCGTTGGGAATTGGGCTTTCTTACTTTATTTATCAGGAATTTGCTCCCGAAGGCGTTCAGTTCACATCTTTCGCGTTATTTATTGCTATTGCGATGAGTATCACTGCTTTTCCGGTATTGGCAAGAATTGTTCAGGAGCGAAACCTTCAGAAAACAAAACTTGGAACAATCGTTATTACTTGCGCTGCGGCCGACGATATTACGGCATGGTGTATTTTGGCAGCAGTGATTGCGATTGTAAAAGCAGGTTCTTTTGCAAGTTCTATTTATGTGATTTTAATGGCGATTGGCTATGTATTTTTGATGATAAAAATCGTAAGACCTTTCCTAAAAAGAATCGGAGATCTTCAGGCAGAGAAAAACACGATTAATAAACCGATGGTTGCCATATTTTTCCTGACATTGATTTTATCATCTTACGCAACGGAAGTTATCGGAATTCATGCATTATTTGGAGCGTTTATGGCGGGAGCAATCATGCCGGAAAATGCAAAATTCAGATCTTTATTTATTGATAAAGTTGAAGATGTTGCGCTTGTACTTTTATTGCCGCTTTTCTTTGTATTTACGGGACTTCGCACGCAAATAGGATTGCTGAATGAAGGACATTTGTGGGTAACAGCCGGCGCTATAATTTTAGTCGCTGTAGTTGGAAAGTTTGCAGGAAGTGCTTTGACGGCAAAATTTCTGGGAATCAACTGGAAAGAAAGCTTAACGATTGGTGCTCTGATGAATACAAGAGGATTAATGGAACTTATTGTCTTAAATATCGGATATGATTTGGGAGTTTTAAGTCCTGAAATTTTTGCAATGATGGTCATTATGGCGCTTTTTACAACTTTCATGACCGGTCCGGCTCTGGATCTTATCAATTATACATTCAGATCTAAAAAGAGCGACATTATTCAGGATGAAAATGATTCCAAATACCGTGTTCTTCTTTCTTTTGATCATCCCGAATCAGGAAGCATTCTTTTGAAACTTGCCCACAATTTCACTCATAAAATGAACGGAAACAAGAGCATCACCGCAATGAATATCGCTCCTGTTGAAGAAATGCATACTTATGAAATGAATGAATACGAAAATGATCAGTTCAGAAATGTTATTGAAACATCACATGAACTTCAGGTGGAAGTTACGACACTTTTCAAAGCATCTACCGACATCGAAAGTGATCTTACCAGCATTTCAAACAAAGGAAATTACGACCTGCTTTTAATCATGCTTGGGAAATCGATGTATGAAGGAAGCCTTTTGGGTAGATTATTAGGATTCACAACCAAAATCATCAACCCCGAAAAACTGCTAAATACTGTAAAAGGAAAAAGCTATATTTTCAACAATTCTCCGTTTGACGATTTTACATTACAGATTTTAGATAAAACCAATATTCCGGTTGGCGTTTTAGTCGATAAAGGATTTACTTCTGCAGACAAAGTTTTTATTCCTATTTTTAATCTGAGTGATTTTTATCTTCTTGAATATGCAAAAAGATTGATCAATAACAGCAATTCCCAAATCATTATTCTTGATGCTGCGGGACAGATCAGAAGCAACATTGAAATAAAAGAACTGATCAGAAGCATCGAACAAGTGGCGCCTAATCATATCACTTTATATAATGAGAAAAAAATTGAAAAAGAATTTCTTCAAGGACAAGATCTTATGCTGATCAGTAAAAAAAGCTGGCGCGGTCTTATCGATTCAAAAAGCCTTTGGTTATCGGATATTCCATCAACATTGATTATCAGCAATCCTTAATTGGCAAATGGTGAGTTTTGCTCTGCAAGTGAAAAGTCAATTTAAATAGTGAAAATAAATTCACTTCTAATTCAAATTAAAAAAAATCCTTATCTTCGCTTTGTGATTACAAACAGAACATATTATTATAGAATTTTAAGCTCAGATTTGGGATAGAGATTCTTGTTATATAACTTCAAACCTCGTCCTCGGACGGGGTTTTTTATTTTTAAAAATATCAAAATGAAAATAAGTATCATTGGTGTAGGATTGATCGGAGGTTCAATCGCATTAAAATTAAAGGAAAAAGGAATTGTTGATTTCGTTTATGGAATAGACAACAGCAACGAACATCTTAACGAAGCGCTAGATTCAAAAATAATTGACGCAAAAGTAGATTTGGAATACGGAATCAAAAATTCTGACTTAATTATCATCGCAATTCCTGTAGATGCCGCAAGAAAAATTTTGCCCAATGTTTTGGATTTAATTTCTGAAAACCAAACTGTGATGGATGTTGGTTCTACAAAAGCAGGCATCGTCAATTCTGTAAAAGATCATCCGAAACGTTCGAGATTTGTGGCTTTTCACCCGATGTGGGGAACTGAAAACAGCGGCCCGAAATCTGCAATCGCCGAAAGCTTCTCCGGAAAAGCAGGCGTGATCTGCAATAAAGAAGAATCTGCTGTTGACGCATTGCAGCAGGTAAGAAACATTGTCGAAAATTTAGATATGCACCTGATTTATATGAATGCAGAAGCTCATGACGTTCATACCGCTTATATTTCACATATTTCGCACATCACTTCTTATGCGCTTGCCAACACGGTTTTGGAGAAAGAACGCGAAGAAGAAACCATTTTCCAATTGGCGAGTTCCGGATTTTCAAGTACGGTTCGATTAGCAAAATCACATCCCGAAATGTGGGTTCCGATATTTAAACAAAATAAAGAAAATGTGCTGGATGTTTTGAATGAACATATTTCGCAGCTCAGAAAATTCAAGTCTGCTTTAGAAAAGGAAAACTTTGAATATTTAGGCGAATTGATCTCAAATGCAAACAAAATAAGAGGAATATTGGAAAAATAATTTCAAGATATTGATTGAAACTAAATACATTATAAAGCTTTTTATGAATTAAATTTATATTATTAAATAAATTTTAAATTTATAAATGCTTTGTCATTGTCATCATTACCGCATCATAATTTTTAATATAAAATACCATGAAAACCAAATTTCTATTTTTAGTTTTTCTGATAAGCATTCAAGCTCTTTTTGCTCAACAAATAACCGGATCCTGGAAAGGTGAAATAAATTATGAAGGAACAAAAATCCCTGTTATTTTTAATATTGAAAAAATTAAAGATTTTTATAAATCTACAACCGACAGTCCTTTGCAGCAAATAGAAGGAATTCCTGCCGATAAAACTACATTCGAAAACAACGAATTGACTATTGAAATAAAAAGCATATACGCCATTTATAAAGGTAAACTTGAAGATCAAAAAATAAACGGAACACTTACGCAGGCTGGGGTTTCGCTTCCGTTGATCTTACTTCCTTATAAAAAAGCTGTGAAAGCTACATCGGCCGAAGTTATTTCGCTTCCTGAAAATTTGGATAAAAGCTTAAAAAATATTGATGATTTCTTGTCTTATTTAGAGAAAAATAAAGCTGAAGCCGGTGAAATTTCTATTTTCAGAAACGGAAAGGAAATATATAAAAGAAATTTCGGACAGCAAAATCTTCCAGATCTTTCAAATACAGATAAAACATTTCAAATCGGTTCTGTCACAAAAACAATGACCGCAGTAATGCTGTTTAAATTAATCGAGAAAAAAAAGCTAAGTTTTGAGGATAAGCTTTCAAAATATTTTCCTGAAGTTCCCAATGCAGAAAAGATTACCATTAATCAAATGCTGAATCATTCAGCAGGATTAGGAGATTACGTGCAAGGAAAAGAGGATGTAAAATGGCTAGTAAATCAAGCAACTGATGAACAAATTATCAAACATATTAAAGAACAAGGTTCTGTTTTCGAGCCGGGAAGCAACAGCCGATATTCAAATTCAGGATATTATCTTTTGACTAAAATTTTAGAAAAAATCACTAAAAAAACATATGCAGAAAACTTAAAGGAAAACTTTGTTAAACCTTTAAATCTACAAGACTTTTACACAGCAAGTCAAAGCCCTAAAAATGTTTTTAAGCCTTATCAATACGAAGGAAACTGGACGCCTGTGAAAGATTTTGATTTTAATAATGTAGTTGGAGTTGGCGATATTGCAACTACGCCAAGCAACCTTAATGTGATTATTAATGCTTTTTTCGCAGGAAAATTAGTTTCTGAAAATTCGCTTGCCAAAATGTTGCCAAAAGAAGATGACGTCTACGGAAAAGGGATCATAAAAGTTCCTTTTTTCTCTAAAATATTTTACGGGCACAGTGGCGGAACGTATGGAACCAATTCGCTGATGATTTTCAATCCTGAAGATCAGATTTCGTTTTCTTATTCCATCAATGCAGATAAAATTGGAGCCAATAATTTTGCAATAGGAATTTTGAGCCTGCTTTATGATCAAAGTTATACTTATCCAACATTAAATAATGAAAAGGTTGCTGTTTCGAAGCTGGAAAAATATGTTGGCGTTTACAGCACAAAAGATATTCCTTTTGATATAAAAATCTTTATACGGGATGAAGTTTTGTTTGGTCAGGGAACCAATCAGCAGGAATTTCCTTTGGATTTTGTAGAAAATGATCAGTTTAAATATGAAAAAGCCGGTGTAAAAATCAATTTTATTCCCGAAAAGCAACAATTGCAGTTGATGCAAGGCGGAGGAACTATTTTGTTTGATAAAAAATAGCTTGTTATCCTATAATTTCATCACAAAAAGCTAAATATCAATAAACGTAACAAAAAAAGTGATTCAGTACGAATCACTTTTTATATAATTAATAATAAATATTTACCAGTCTTTTTTCTTTAAAATCCAATAGGAAGCTAAAATAAAAATCACACACCAAACTACACATGCAATTAAGCTTTCTGTCGGATAGGTAAATTCGTATTTTAAACCTAATGCTTTGGCCATATTCAGTCTCAACATCGGATTCGGAATAAGACTCGACATACTTTCCAGAGGAAGTAGTTTAGAAAAGAAAAACGAATTTTGTGCAACTTCCATTTTTTCGGCAGGTTTCAATCCTGACAATTTTGAATAACTTTCTACGCCACTCAAAATGTTTTCGCCAATCCACAATACAAAAAACGCAAGGAAAACAAAAACAGATTTTCTCAGTAAAATAGAAAGAAACATCAGGAAACAGAAAAACGAAAAAAGTTTCACAAAATAATTTCCGATAAAAAACATTTCTTTGAAAACCATTTCAGAATCTGTTACGGTGGAATAATTTTTCCCCAAAAACAGAGTAATGATAAATACGAGTATTGTAGAAATAAACGTAAAAATAGTAATTGTCAATAATTTTGAACCGATAAATTCTTCTCTGCTCAAACCATCAATCGTGTTTTGCTTAAACATCCTGTTGCTGAATTCCTGAGAAATGGAAAATACAATGATTAACCCTAAAAATATTTTCAGCAAACCAACGATCCAGGTTGTGAAATTCCAGATTTCCGGGAAATTGTAGATGCCTTCTTCTTTCAGATTAATTGTTGAACCAAATAATTTCAGATCTACAAGCCCGATGAAAAGAAGAGCAATCAGAATGGCAAAATAAAGCGCTGTGAAAATCTTAAAAGGAAGATAATTCAGGTTTTTATAATATTCAAGTTTTAATAATTTTATCATGATTATTTTGTGTTTTTTACAAGTTCAAGGAATTGAGTTTCAAGCGACAGTTTTTTCTTCACAAGGTGTGATAAGAAAATGCCATTTTCAGCTAATTTTTCATTCAGAGCCGATGCGGAAATCGATGCATCTTCACGGATTTGGGCCTTAATAATATCACCTTCGATATGTACGGAAGTAAACCATTGAAGTTCTTCCAAAATACTTAAAAGTGCATTGTTATTATCTGCTTTCAACTCAAAAAAGCCTTTGTTGCTTGTAATTTCGTCAACTCTTCCGGAATAAATGGAACTTCCTTCTTTCAAAACAATCACATGGCTGCATATTTTTTCAATTTCGTCCAAAAGATGGCTTGCAATAATGATGGTAATTCCTTTTTTTGCGATGCTTCCGATAATTTCCCTGATCTGAATAATTCCTTCGGGATCCAAGCCGTTTGTCGGCTCATCCAAAATAAGAACCTCGGGATTGTTGAGCAAAGCTGATGCGATGGCAAGACGTTGCTTCATTCCTAAAGAAAAACTTCTGAATGTGTCTTTTTTTCGTTCCAAAAGCCCAACGGTACTTAAAACTTCATCAATTCTTGATTGTGGCGTTCCTTTAATTTCGGCTACGATTTTCAGGTTGGTTTCTGCGCTCAGATAAGGATAAAAATTGGGCTGTTCGATGATTGCGCCAATTTTTTTCAGGGTTTCAGAATCTGTTCCTTTTTTACCAAACCAAAACCAATCGCCGCTTGTAGGGTTTATGGTTGAAAGAAGCATTCCGAAAGTGGTTGATTTTCCGCTTCCGTTGGGGCCAAGAAGCCCGTAAACATTACCTTTTTCTACATCAAAAGAAATATTGTTCACAGCGATTCTCTTGAATTTTTTTGTCAGATTTTTTACTGATAAAATTTTTTCCATGTACTTTGTTTTACATTATAATAGTCGTGATTTTTTTAAAATGTTACAGAATGTCTGAGTTTGTTTTATTTATTATGAATTATGAATTATGAATTATGAATTATGAATTATGAATTATGAATTATGAATTATGAATTATGAATTATGAATTTTTAGTTTAAACCTTAATCTAACCTCAATCTCAAAAAAAATATTAAATTTGATACAATAAACAGATATTTATGAAGCTTATCGAACTTGCAAAAGAATTAAATGTATCGCCAGAAAGTATCAAACAGTTTATTCAGGATTTTGAGCTTGATCTTATCGACTGCATCAGTACCAATTTTGAAGTAAAAGAAGATTTTGAAAAGTTTGCAAAAGAGAATGCCGATTTTTTGAAACAATACGAAAAAGATCTTGACAAAAATAAAACGCTTGAGCAAATCGCCGAAACCATCAATCAGCCAAAAGATAAGGTAGAAAAAGCGATAAAAGAAAATAATCCCAATATTTTTGACAACGGTTTTTTCAAATCTTCTATTTCAAGCTACGGAATCGATCAGAAACTTGGTGGAAATTATCAGTTTGTTTATAATTATTTCGGACATACGACGAGCCTTCAGCATAGAGATTTTATAGGTTACCGCGATCTTTTTTTCCACATTTCGGATGTTTTGGAATCGTTTTTAAATCCGCAGCAGGTCAAAGATTGGGGAATTCACAAGCCGGCCGGAATTGTTTTGTACGGGCCTCCGGGAAGCGGTAAAATTTTCTGGGCCAATAAAATTGCTGAAATTATTAATTATAAATTTAAAGAAGTAAAAAAACATTATTTGGGAACTTCGTTTGTGGACGGAAATAAAACCAGCTTCAACGATTTTCTCGTAAAAATGATGAAAGATGAAAAAGTGCTTCTTTTTATGGATGATTTTGATGAAATTATGAGGGAAAGAAAAGCTGAAGTCGATGTTGCGTCATGCAATCTCGAAACTCAGGAAATTATTCTTCATTACATCAGCAAATTTGAAAAGGAAAATCTTTTAATGGTGGGATCCGCAAACTCGGTTTCGGAAATTGATGAAGAAATTCTGGCGCCGGGAAGATTTGATGTGATGATTCCTGTTTTCCCGCCCAATCTTTCAGAAAGAGCCGAAATTATTTTATATGCGATGACGAAAGGACTTGACGAAAGTTCGATGCTTTTTAAAATTCTTAAAAATAATAAAGCCGATAAAGTTCCTTTTTGGAGAGATGTTGCTTCAAAAATGAAGGCTTTCAGCAATACGATGATTATAGATTTTACGCAAAGTTTAAAAAAACGAATCAAAAATCTTTATCAGAAAACAAGAAACGAGAATCTTAAAATAAATCAAAGTATTTTGCATGGAGCTTTAAAGGAATCGGCTTCAAAGCTTACCGAAGAGTATCTGAATCAGGTTGCCCAGTTTCTCAATGATGCCGTAATCAATAATCTGGATGATTTTCAGCAGAGAATTCAAGCCTTAAAAACTGAGCTCGAATCTTATAAAGCCGTAGAAACGCCGCGAAGAGTGATCGGTTTTCACCATAATGGGGAAGATGAAGAATTAAAAGTTAAGAAATAAATTAGTTTCTGATTAAGAATAGTATTTTTTTCTAAAGTAAAAACTGCTATTTTGTCATTCCGACGAAGGGGGAATCTTCAATTAATTTTAGATTCTTTATCTGCGCTTTCGCTTCGTTTAGAATGACAACTGATTATAGTCTACAAATTCTCAACTATAAACCTTATTTTTGCAAAAAAGAAAAATTCGTGATCAACAACGATAATATAAAAGAAATTCAATCCAGAATTCAAGACCTCCACAAATATCTTCAGATAGACAAAAAGAAGATAGAAATCTCCAATGATGATGAAAAAACGGCAGCTCCGGAATTTTGGGATAATCCTAAAGCGGCTGAGGTTTTCCTGAAGCAGCTTCGATCGAAAAAAAAGTGGGTTGAAGATTATGAAGAAATCAACGCTCAGTTTGAAGACCTTCAGGTTTTAATGGAATTTGCGAAAGAAGATCCTGATTCTGAAAAAGAACTGGATGAAAGCTTTCCGCAATTGATGGAAAAAATTGAAAATTTAGAATTTAAAAATATGCTTTCCAATGAAGGCGATGAGCTTTCTGCGGTTCTTCAGATCACTGCCGGAGCGGGAGGCACCGAAAGTTGTGATTGGGCATCGATGCTGATGAGAATGTATACAATGTGGGCGGAAAAGCAAGGTTACAAAATCAAGGAACTCAACTTTCAGGAAGGCGAAGTTGCCGGAGTGAAAACCGTTACTTTAGAAATTGATGGAGAATATGCTTTTGGTTACCTGAAAGGAGAAAACGGCGTTCACAGATTGGTGAGGATTTCACCGTTTGATTCTAATGCAAAACGGCATACGAGCTTTGTTTCGGTTTATGTTTATCCTTTGGTGGATGATACCATTGAAATTAACATAAATCCTGCTGATATTTCATTTGAAACCATGCGAAGTTCGGGAGCCGGCGGACAAAATGTGAACAAAGTTGAAACTGCGGTTCGTCTTCGTCACGCACCCACAGGAATAATTATTGAAAACTCCGAATCGCGTTCTCAACTTCAAAATAAAGAAAAAGCGATGCAGCTTTTGAAATCCAGATTATACGAAATGGAACTCGAAGAAAGACTGAAAGCGCGTAACGAAATCGAAGCCAACAAAATGAAAATAGAATGGGGAAGCCAGATCAGAAATTACGTGATGCATCCTTACAAATTGGTAAAAGACGTTCGGTCGGGACATGAAACTTCGGATGTAGATGCTGTGATGAACGGAAATCTTACGCCTTTCCTTAAAGCGTTTTTGATGGCCGACGGAACGGCAGCTTCGGAAGACGATTTCGACCTTTAAAATATTACCGTGAATTTTTGTTAAAATATGCTAATATGCTTTCGTCTGAATTTTATTAAGCTTATTTTTGTTATTCATCATTACATATGGAAGATTTCAATAGCTGGAGAGATTTATTAAACCCTGAGTTTTATATCAAAATGGGTGGGTTTTGGCTTATTTTGTTCATTATTTTTGCCGAAACAGGTTTATTTATAGGTTTTTTCCTGCCGGGAGATTCTTTGCTTTTCGTTTCCGGGATTTATGCGGTAGATATCATCAGAGAAACGTTTGGTTCTACGGGAAGTGAATTTCTGGATACTACAATTCTAGCTACAGCCGTTGCTATTGCAGCGATTATCGGTAATGAAGTTGGGTATTATTTTGGTGTAAAAACCGGCCCTGCTTTGTACAAGAAGAAAGATACAATGCTTTTTAAGAAAAAATATCTGTATCAGGCTCATGATTTCTTTGATAAACATGGTGCTTTAGCGGTTATCATGGCGAGATTTTTACCTGTCGTAAGGACTTTCACGCCGATCATTGCGGGTATTGTAAAGATGGATAAAAAAGAATTCTTAAGAGACAATATTATCGGAGCAGTTCTTTGGTCTTTTACATTGATTTTTGCAGGACATTATCTTGATAAATTGTTTTTGGATCAGTTTGGTATTGATTTGAAGAAAAAACTGGAATATATCATTATTGTTATTGTATTGATAACTACGTTGCCGGTTATTCTTAAATTCATGTTTGGAGCACCAAAAGAAAATCCGACATTAGAAGATGAAACTTTAGATGATTTGATCGATAAAGAAAAATAATCAATAAAATATAGATATAATAACCTGCATTTGAGCGGGTTATTTTTTTATCCATTCCAAAATGTTGGGATAAATAATGCTGTCTCTTTTCTTTTTACTGAAAAATCTTGGCGCATGACCTGTATTTTCCATAAAAACCAATTTGTGAGGAATATTCTGAGCGGTAAGTGCTGAATCTAAAGCCAAACCCTGGCTTTTGTTAACCAAAAAATCTTGGTTTCCCTGAAATAGAAGCGTCGGAACATTGCTGATATTGGCAACAGGACTGGCTTTTTGATAATCTTCGGACAGACTTTTTCTGTCGAATTTACTTCCCACCATTTTCTGAACCGTTCCTGATGTATATTTTGAATAAAAAGAACTGAGGTATTCAGGCGAATAAAAATCCGTAGGTCCGCTCAACGAAATGATCTTTTTTATTTTGTCAGGATTTTGGTAGCCGTAAAGCAATGCCAAATGTCCGCCTGCGCTCTCGCCCAAAAGAATATAATTATTGGGCAAAAGTTCTGCTTTTTCAGAAAGCGCATTAAATTTTTCGATAACGGAATTAATGTCCTGAAGCTGATCTTTATAAGTAAGATGTTTAGAAACCAAGCGATAATTCATATTAATGCTTGGAATATTGTTTTCAAAAAGCATTTTCTGGATCTTTATCATATGTTCTTTTCGGCCATATTTCCAAGCTCCGCCGTGAATAATCAAAACTACAGGAGAATCTGTTGCATAATCTGAAGGCAGAAAAACATCCATTTTCTGTTTTTTATGTTCGCCATATTTTAAATTATAGATTTTCTGACTGTCTTTTCCCACCCAAACCCGAAATTTAGAATTACAAGAATTTAATACAAAACCCACGCATCCCAAAACAAAAAAATGATATCTGAAAACGAGCTTTTTCATAAATCCAAAGTTATGGAGAAAAAAGCTGATTTTTATAAAGCATTAATACATATTATTTTATAATTTATGAAATCATTAACAAAATAATCTTGTTTTCTCTAAAAAAAGGGTGTTAATTATCATTAATAAAATTTTCTAATTGTATTAAAAAGTATTAATTAAAATTATGTATTATTTTGAATATTAATAAGATAAATAAGTTTTTATGTTAAATTAATGCTGATGATGAATTGTGATTTATAATACTGAATTACTAAATTATTATTTGTAAAATTGCTGTCACAATACCAATTTCACAATGATAAGAGTATTATTTCTTCTTTTTTCTTGTAGTATTTTATTAAGCTCTTGCGGATCTAAAGATAAAGGAAACGAGTATTTTTATGCTATCGATAGAGAGCTTACAAAAAGTGTAAGAGAAAATCCGAAAGAGCTTAAGAGGCTTTTTGCGCGAGAAATCAAAAAATATAATAACACCAATAATGAAATTTATCTTTTAAGCAGCAAGCAAATCGAACTGGCACTTGTAAATAATGAAGAAAAAAGAATTGTAATGCTGTATAAGATGATGCAGCTGAACAATAATAAGTATGAATATATTTCTATCATTTGCAACAATAGCCTAGCCGGCTATTTCGAAAGAAGCTCACCTGCAATTGCTCTCAAATACATCAATCAAGCCTTGGCGATAAGTGAAAAGACAAAAAATAAATATTTTTTGCCGCACCTTTTGCATTTTAAAGGAAGAATATTTTATGATGACGAAAAATATCAAGATGCGATTCTTTATTTCAACAAAGCTTTGGATCTTCATACACAAAATAAAGAAGTGCTTTATATTGCCTCAATGCACAATAATTTGGGTATGTGCTACAGTAAGATGGAAAAAACAGATTTGGCCATTAATAAAACGATTACCGCAATAAATATACTGAAGCAAAAAAAAGAATTAAATGAATATGAGCGTTTCTTTTTAAATTATATGAAGAAAATACTTGCCGACTATTTTATTGAAAAGAAAGATTATAGCAATGCAGAGAAATTATTAACAGAAGTTTTAAACTTTTCACTCAATAGCAATATTCCTCCTATGGCTATTGAAAGTGTGAAAAGATTATCTAATATTTATAAAAATAATCCTTCGAAAGCCTCTAAAAGAAAAGAAGTCATCCAACTTTTGGGAGATATTGAACCAAAATTAAAAAGAATTATACCAAAAATCAGACTTAATGAAATTGCTTTGGAGTATTACAGCGATACAAATGACATTCAGAATTTAAAAATTACTTCAAAAAAAATTGTTGATTTGTATGATGCCTATAAAAAGATAGGTAAAAGTAAATCTGATCTTAAATCTGATATTATCGATAGTTTTATTGTAAAAAGCGTCGATCGGGAATATGAATTTCAAAAAAGAAAAAGTATATTACTTAGCGTTTTGATACTTCTTTTACTGTCAATTTTCTTACTTACCACAATATATTTGGTAAAACTGAAGAAAAAGAAGGAACAGATGATTCTAATTGAGAAAGAAATATCTACAAGCCAAAAATTGGTACTGGAGCAAGATCTACAGTTACAAAAAGAGAAAATAAGAAACCTCCATCTGAATCTGAATTTGAAAACAGAAACTGAAAGGGCATTTCTTGAAAATCTTAAAAAAATAAAGAAAACTAAAAATATCAATATCGAAGATGTTTTAAAAGATCTTCAATTCAAAATAAACAACTTGCTTTCGATTGACAAAAAAAATAATGATCTTATCAATCAAAGCTCAATGGAAAATCAAATGCTTATGGAAAGGCTGTCTTCAAGTTTTCCTACTTTGACAGATCAGGAATTAAAGCTTTGTGTTTATTTTAAACTCAATTTGTCTGCAAAAGAAATTTCATTGCTGGAAAACTTCACTGTAGGAAGCATCAGGGTCTACAAAACAAGAATAAAAGCTAAAATAGGGCTGAGCAAAGATGAAAATCTGAGTTTATTTTTAAACAACGCCTGATACTTACTTATTTCCTTAATTTTCTTCTTATAAAAGCTGTTCATAACTCTGAACAGTTTTTTTTTGGCTCTTCTGATTATTTACAGATTTTTTTATCTAGTTCTTTTTACACTTAAATTTTTTATAGATATAATATTAATAACATTGTAAAACAAGGCATTGTCGAATTGATAAAAATAATTTATTATTTAAAGTTATTAGAGTTTATATACTTTAATGGATATGATCAATAATTTAATTAGAGTTATATTTTATGTATCTTGTTTTCAGTTTGTTATGATTTTGCTGTTAATGTTTTTTTGTTGAAAAAAAGATTTTGTTAATGTTATTTAATGTTTTTTTTTATTTAAACATATTGATTTAAAAATATTTTTGTTTCCGGTTGATAGCTTAAATTTTATTACTTAAAATATTATAAATAAGAAACAACAATCTATGAAACGGAACTTTACTTTTTTAATATTCCTTTTATGTTTGACTACTATGGGATTTGTACCAATGTTTTACAGTCAAGCACCGGCAATATTACCATACGATCAGGATTTTACAACTAATGATTTTAGATTCGTTAACGGAAACCGAACCAATAAGTGGGTACATGGCAATGCTACAGGAAATACCGGAAGATCAATCTACATATCTAATAACAACGGAGCAAATAATAGTTACACCAGAACATCCACAAGTACTGTCCACGCTTATAAAGATTTTCTTATACCCGCAGGAAGTACTCTTGCTACTTTATCTTTTAACTGGAAATCAAACGGTGAAGCAAATAGTGATTATTTAAGAGTCTGGCTTGTTCCTGCTAATTTTAATCCTGCTGAAGGAACTCAGATTACGGCTGGCGCGGGAAGAATTCAGGTTGGAGGTGATTTTGGTCAACAAAATGCTTGGCAGAATTATTTTAATACTAATTTAAACGTAAACAATTTTGCAGGGAATACAATGCGTTTGGTATTCCAATGGAGAAATAATAATAATGCAGGCAATCAATCACCAGCAGCTATCGACAATATCAGTCTGGCTGTTTGTAGTAATGCTATTCCCATTGTCGCAATAGGAGCTATTACGCATAATTCTGCATCAGTTACCTGGCCTCAGGATAGAGGAGGGGCAAGATATTCTGTAAGATACAGACTTGCTGGAACTAATGCTGCATGGACTGTAGCAAATGTTTTGGCAGCTAATCCGGCAACAAATAACAATTTTAATTTAACAAATTTATTGCCCGCTTCTTTATATGAAGTAGAAGTTGGAGCAGTTTGTAATAATAATGTAATAGGTACTTATTCACATTCTGAGTTTACTACAAAATGTGATCCTGCTCCGACCAATTTCACAATCAATAATATCACTACAAATTCTGCATTGGTTACATGGTCTCCGCTTGCTTCTGCTTCACACGTTTTGAGATATAGAATCACGGGTACAGGTCCTGCGGGATGGAGCCCGAATATAAATTTACCTGCCGCACCTGCAAATACATATACAATTACTGGTCTTGATCCTGCTGTGACTTATGAAGTTCAGATTGCTAATATTTGTGATGGCGAAACCGATCTTAAACCATGGTCAAATACAAGTGTATTTACTACTGAAAGAACTTGTGAGATGTTCCCTACAGGGCTCACTATTACTCAGCTTGCTCCTACAACTGCAGAAGTTGTTTGGGATCCTTATCCTGCTGCAACCTATTTGTTGAGATATAGAAAAGCAGGCCTTCCAAGTTGGATCAATGTCCCACTTTCAATTAATACGTTTACAATAACAGGTTTAGCCGAGCTTACACAATATGAAATGCAAGTTGCAAATATTTGTAATGGCGTTACCGGTGATTTTACACCATTATATCTCTTCACCACGCCTACCGTGGTTTACTGCCAAATGGCTTCAGCCAATGCCAATGGAGAATTTATTTCCAAAGTAACCGTGAAACCAAATGGTAAACCTGAAATGGAGAATGATTCTCAAGCATCAATGTATACAGATTATACGGCTAACGAAGACACATTTATAGAATTAATACAAGGCTCAACAGGGAATGAAATTTCTATTGAAAAGTCGGCAAATAATAATGAAGGTGTTGCCGTTTGGATAGACTTCGACAGAAATGGCACTTTCGATATTAATGAAAGAATTCTTGCTTCGGCTCCGAATACCACAACTCCTGTTAATAAAAGATTCAATGTTCCGGCAGATGCATTTGTAAGTATGATTGACGCAAAATATGTTGTAATGAGAGTTGCAATGCAGAGAGATGGCATCCCTGTAAACTGCACCAATTTCGCAAATGGAGAAGTAGAAGATTACACCGTCAGAATTTCTAAAAAGCCTGTACCTAATAATCTTAATCAGGATGATATTTTAATTTATCCCAATCCGGTAAGCAGCACTCTGAATGTAAAAAATATTAGTGCAAAAGCTGATTGCAAAATTTACAATTCAGCAGCGCAGCTGATTTTAGAGGGTGTCATTTTAAACAATAAGATTGACGTAAGCAAGTTGCTAAACGGTGTTTATATAATCGAAATTGATGATAACGGGCAATCTATTCAGAAAAAATTTATCAAAGAGCAATAAATAATTTTTAAATATCAATATTATGAAACAAATTTTTACGACTTTAATGATCGCAGTATTTGCCGGAAACTCTTATTCACAGGTTATTTCGCAAAACCAAGTGCGTAATACTGTTCAAGGCGGAACGTCAATGGCATGTTTAATTTCTACAAATGATCCCTCGGTTACAAGAGCAAACACTTATATCAGAGCATTCAGATTGCAGGAATTTGGGATTACCTCCGATTTTACGATTACCAATATAGCTTTTGGTGTTGAGCGCGCAAGTGGCAATTTTCCTGTTTCTGTAAGGCTATCTAGGCTTAATGGGCCATTCCCCGGGGGACAGCTAACGCAACTTGATCTTGCAAATGTAAATGTTTCACCTGCAAATAACTTGGGGATGGTGAATACGGGAACAAATGTAGGTGGAACAATTCCGGCTGGTGGAGCTTTTGTTGTTGAAGTATCTCACAATGGTTTTGCTACTACACCTCGTCAAGCCTTTTTTATGGGAAGCCATGGAGGCGGGCAAAGTAGACCATCATATTTGGTTGCACCTTTTTGCGGGATTAACGCTCCTACTGAAACAGGAACCGGCCCTTTGGCTAATTTTCCGCAGGCAAGATGGGTAATGACAATCACGGGACAGTCAAACGTATTGGGAGTAACTGAAGTAATTAATTCACCAGATATTCAAATTTTTCCAAATCCTGTAAAAGATGTTTTGAAATTCAAGTTTAATAATAACTTAAAATCTGAAGCCATCGAAATTTTTGATATGACAGGCCGAACCATCACTTCAATTCAAAACAATAAAAATATAAACGAAGTAAACATGTCTGCTTATCCAAAAGGTAATTATATCCTGAAAGTGAAAGCTAATGACGGTAAACTGTATGTTGAAAAAATAATTAAAGAATAATTGAATATAAGTACAAACAAAAATTATTATATGAAACAATTTTTTACGATTTTAATGATAATAACATTACCTGGAAAATCATATTCACAAGTTATTACACAAAACCAAGTGCCTAATACTGTTGAAAATGGAAATTCAGTAGGATGTAGGGTAGGGAATTTTACAACAGAATCTTCGTATATCAGGTCATTTAGATTGCAGGATTTTGGTATTACTTCCGATTTTACCATTACCAATGTAGCTTTTGGTGTAGACAATGTAAATGGTAGTTTTCCTGTGACTGTAAATCTATATAATTTAATTGGTGCATTTCCAAACGCAACATTTCCGGGAGCATCACTTACGCTTCTCGGATCTGCAGATGTGGTGGTTTCACCTGCAAATAATTTAGGTATGGTAAATACAGGTACAAACTTATCAGTGGTGATTCCGGCTGGTGGTACTTTCATCACTGAAATCAATCATAATGGGGAAGATGACACACCTAGGCAGTTTTTTTCTATGGGAAATAATACAGCAGGACAAACAGACCCATCTTATATTGTTGCTCCGGTGTGTGGCCTTATTTCACCTACGGAAACCGGAACCGGTCCAATAGCTGGTGTTCCAAAGTCAATGTGGGTAATGACTATTACTGGCCAGGCTAGTGCTTTAGGAATAACCGAAGTAATTAATTCACCGGACATTCAAATTTTTCCAAATCCTGTAAAAGATGTTTTGAAATTCAGATTTAATAATAACTTAAAATCTGAAGCTATCGAAATTTTTGATATGACGGGTAGAACCATTACTTCAATTCAAAACAATAAAAATGTGAACGAAGTGAATATGTCAGCTTATCCAAAAGGTAATTATATCCTAAAGGTGAAAGCCAATGACGGTAAACTGTATGTTGAAAAAATAATTAAAGAATAATCTGAAACTCAAAATTTCGTCTATTTCTTATAAATAAGCTATGAAACAATTTTTTATTTTAATAGTGATCCTTTTTCAATTCAATCTGTATGCACAGACAAATAAGGTATTATTTATAGGAAATAGCATGACCTTTTACAATGATATGCCTATTTTATTCAAGAAATCGCCGAATCTAAAGGCAAGGCAGTTGATGTCACTTCATATACAGTTGGTGGCGCCGGCTTTGTATACCACATCAACGATCCGTCGGTTTATCAGGTAATAAGATCAAAAGTTTACGATTATGTAGTTCTACAACCGGGCACTTCGGAATCTGCGGGTGCATCATTTCCTGTCAATATTACTGCAGACAGAGGAAAATTAATAAGAGATTCACTTTTTCATCAGTCTATTTTTGGTGGCTTTCACAAAATACGGCAGAATATTATAGCAGACTTCCGGAAATACGGTTTTGAATAATTCTTCCCAATGGCTGTATTCTCCACAGTAAATAATCAGGAAAGATTGATTTTAGTGATTACCCAAAAGGAATATATGTAATCAGATTTCAAGTGGATAAAAATATACAGAACATAAAAATGATGAAACAATAATAATTAATCAAAAATTAAAAAAATGAAAAGTATTAAAAATATCAGCTCAGCTTTTAACGTGAAAAAAATATTGCTTGCAGCTATGGGAATCATTGCATTCCAGACGGCTTCTGCACAAATTTCTCTAGGAACGGGAACTACAATAAGTGCATATCCGGTACATACTGCATGGAACTATAGTTATTGCCAACAAATTTATTTTAAAAATGAAATTAATGCCAGTAATGCAGGCACTATTACCGGGATTGTATTTCATGGAAAGCCAAACGAATCTATTTCCAATTCAGGAACATGGAAAGTGTATCTAGGACATACCGATAAAACTAACTTCACTTCCAGAAGAGATTGGATTCCTGTAACTGCCATGACGGAAGTTTTTGACGGAACTGTGGTAAATAATAGTAATGGGGAGATTACCGTAACTTTTACAACTCCTTTTTTATACGATAATATTAATAACCTTGTAATTGCTGTTGATGAAAATTCACCAGGTGAAAATGGAACTTTTCCGCCTTTTTATGGATATGGAGGTGGAGCAAATAATACTGTTTTTCATTGGAGTAATACAAATATCAACCCAGTAAATTTTAATGATGGCACTAGTACAACGTCTACTAAATCTAGAATTACAATTTTGGGTCTAACACCTGCCAATTTAGCAGTTTCAGATACAGAACATCATAAAAATAACGTCAAAGTACATCCAAATCCTTTTAAAGATATTCTGAATATATCAGATGCATCCGAAATAAGTTCGGCCACAGTTTCCGACGCTTCAGGAAGATTGGTTAAAACCATTGAAAATCCGGATTCTGCACTTGATTTAAGCGAACTAAAATCAGGGGTGTATATGGTAACACTAGAAATGAAAGATGGTTCTAAACAGATTGTTAAAACAATTAAAAAATAACTTCAATTTTTTTTCATGGTTTCTTTTGTAAAGGCTTTCATAACTGATAAAAAAACACAATACCAAGATATAAGTTATTGGAAGCCTTTACTTTTAAACAATACTTTTTAAATAATATAAACCTTAAATACTTCTTTATGATCAAATTTTTACTATTACTTTCAGTGGCCTTCGGCCTTAATGTAAATGCACAGATCTCACTAGGTACAGGAACTGTACAAGGTTCGGTTCCCATATCTGTAGGTCACAAACATTCCTATTCGCAGCAAATCTTCACCAAAAATGAGATCAATGCAGCTAATGCGGGTGATATCACAGGACTTAAATTTTATCTTCCGACAAATGCTGTAATTTCAAACTCATCGAGTTGGACTGTATATATTGGTCACACCAATAAGTCTTTATATGGATCAGACTACACTTATATACCTGTTACAGATATGACTATGGTTTTCGATGGTGATGTGGTTAATGACAATGGTGAAGTTACGGTGGTTTTCTCAACTCCTTTTAATTATGATAATACAAGTAATATTGTAATAGCCGTAAACGAAACTAAATCAGGTTCTAATCCTTTTAGTGATAGATTTTATCAGTATTCAGGAATTACAAGTAGTACTATGTATGTCTATAGCACCGGTAGTACACCTTATAATGTTAACTCAACTGTAGTTCAAAATTCGTCTTTTTCGGTCTTTAGGAGCAATGCAAAATCCCGAATTACATTTTTGGGTTTAACGCCGGCTAATTTGTCGGTTTCAGATACGACATATTCTGAAAATAATGTAAAAGTATATCCTAATCCGGTAAAAGATATTTTAAATATTTCTGATGTATCTGAGGTAAAAAGTATGTCGGTTTCTGATGCAGCAGGTAGATTGGTAAGATCTGTGGCAAAGCCTGAATTAGAGCTTAATTTAAAAGAATTACAATCAGGAATGTATATTTTAACGTTGGAAATGAAAGACGGATCTTGGCAAAATATTAAAATAACTAAAAGATAATCTAATTTTTTTTGTGTGGTAAGGCTTCCTTTGCTTGTTCTTTTAATACAATATAATGATATAAGCTATCGGAAGCCTTTATTTTCAAACATCACTCTTCACCTAATAATTTATTATGAAAAAATTACTTTCAATACTTATGATAACCGTTGGGCTTTATGCCCACGCACAGATTTCTCTCGGAACAGGAACAACACTGGGCTTGATGCCGGTGGCAACGTATTGGGAATATACTTATTCACAACAGATTTTTTCTAAAAATGAAATTAATGCGGCTACAGCAGGCAACATTACAGGTATTAAATTTTATTTAAAACCAGATGATTCTATTTCCAATTCAGCGGCATGGAAAGTGTATATAGGCCACACTTCTAAAACAATATTTTCTTCAAATACAGATTGGATACCATTGGCTTCTATGACTCAAGTTTTTAACGGAGCGGCGGTAAACAATAACGGAGAAGTTACTATAAATTTTACTGCTCCTTTTTTATATAATAATACGGATAATCTTGTAATCGCTGTTGATGAAAACTCGTCTGGTACCAATAGTGACGTAGGATCATTTTACAAGTTTACGGGTGTAGCAAACAGTTCGATTTATATTGTAGCAACAGTAAATCCTAATCCTGCTTCGCCAACTACGGCGAACAATAGAACAGCGACCAAATCCAGAATTACCTTTTTGGGTTTGACGCCTGCTAATTTATCAGTTTCGGACACAGCAGGTGCAAAAGACAATATAAAAGTTTATCCTAATCCGGTGAAAGATATCATCAATATTTCTGATGTATCTGAAATAAAAAGCATTTCAGTTTCTGATTCTGCGGGAAGATTGATAAAGTATGTTGCCAATCCCGAATCCGATCTGGATTTGAAAGAACTACAATCCGGGTTATACATTTTAACATTAGCTATGAAAGACGGCACCAAGAAAACAGTGAAGATAAGTAAAAATTAGTTTTAGGTTTTATATGGTTTTTTTTTGTGAAGGCTTCCATAGCTTTTTTGAGAAAAGCACAAACAAAATGATGATACAGGCTATCGGAAGCCTTTACTTTTAATACAATTAATACTAATGATATTTAATATTCTATATGAAAAATATTGTATTCAGTTTCCTTTCAATAAATGTTGGTATTCGGACTTATTAACTGATAAGAAATCTGCTAAACTGCAATGATTTAGTACGAGTGCAAAGCTTTTAATTAAGATAATATAAAACTTTTACAAGTTTAAAAAGCTGATTATCAGCGATACGATTGGAATAAATCAATTAGCTTAAAAAATTAAATATTTTTATATGAAAATAAAACAATTCCTTTATAAAAGAAAATGTAGGTTTTTATTTTTTTTAGTCACTTTTTTTTGTTGTTCATCAATAAATGCTCAAGCTCCTGTTGCTGTTTGTAACGGAACATGGGGTCCCCCTATTTTGAATCAAAATTTTGGGCAAGGTAATGCAACAGATAACTGGTATGGCCCACTGGCTACCTACGCGCCCGGAGCTTCAACATCCACTACTTTTGTAGGGGCAGCCGGACCTCCCGCAGCTGGTGGTTTGAGTGATGGACGTTCAGGCTTGGTTAAAACCCCGTCTACTGCTGGCGGTTTCGGTTGGATAAACGTTCCGGATCATACGGGAAATGCAAACGGACTCATGATGCTCATCAATGCTCCTTCAACTGCTGCTACTGTTTTTTTTGAATATGTAATGGACAACCTTTGTCCCAACACTGCATTGCGTTTGTCTGTTTGGATTCTTAATGTAAATGGTCCCGGCACTTGTGGAGGAGGATATCAGCCTCCAAATGTTACACTTCGTGCCGTAGACACTGTTACGGGAAACGTTTTAGGGGAAACCATAACTGGAAATATAGCAATCGGTACTGGTTGGACTGAATATTTCATTATTTTCAACAATGCTGCGAGCTCATCTCTCAATCTACAAATTGTAAACAATTCTGTAGGCAATGGTTGTGGTAATGACCTTGCAATAGACGACATCACAATATCTCCCTGTATTCCTGCAACCATAGATCCGGTACCCAATGCTGATACTAATTTGTGTTTTGGGAATAATACTGTTTTGAACTTTACGGCAACTCTTACAGGAAGCTCGTATAATCCGGCTGAATACCAATGGCAGGAAAGCACAGATTTAGGAGTAACATGGGTAGATCGAGGAACACCGACAATTAATCCTGATTATATATTTAATTCAGCGGGCAAACCTCCGGGTGAATATTGGATTAGATTTTTGGTAGGGCCACAAGGCTCTTCATTGAATACGCGATGTAATGCTATAAGTGAAATAGGTGTCGTTAGAATATCACCTATTCCTATTGTAAATGATGCCATATTAAGAGGATGCTCTTTAGAATCTAACCCTTCAAAAGCTTTGTTTGATCTTACCCAAGCCGCAGTAACGGCGCAGCCTGGCATGATAAGACAATATTATCCATCATCTACAGATGCAGTAAATGGCACCAACGAAATCATGGCTCCGAATGCTTATCTAAGTCCAAACGGAACGATTTATATAAAAGTAAGCAATGCAGAAGGCTGCTTTTCGGTAGCTAAGGTTGATTTGATTGTACTTGCTCCTGTCTATTCGAATATTTTGAAAGATAAAGTTATTTGTATAGAAGACAGAACTACTTTGGATGCCGGTCCCGGATTTGACGAATACGAATGGAGTACGGGAGAAACAACACAAATCATTCAGGATGTATCAGCAGGAACGTATTGGGTAAGATTAAGAACCGGAGAATGTACTGTCACTCAGAATGTAAAGGTTTTTGCAGCAGATCAGCCTGTAATTACCAATATAGATATTTCAAACAATACGATTACAGTTAATGTCAACGGAGGAACGCCTTCTTATCAATATTCATTAGATAAAATAGTCTGGCAGGATTCCAATGTTTTCACCGGCCTGTCAAGGGGAGATCACAATGTTTATGTAAAAGATGCTTACGATTGTGAGCCTATCGAAGTTACGATCACTGTTCCCAATATCATTAATTCTATTACACCAAACGGAGATGGTATTAATGACGGAGTCGACTATTCTGCATTGGCTTATAAAAAGAATCTGGCTTTTACGGTCTATAACAGATATGGTAACAAAATATATGAAGCTGATAAATTCAGGAATTACAAATGGGACGGTACTTCTTCCGGTAGAAAAATGCCGACGGGGACTTACTGGTATGTGATTTCTTGGAATGAAAACGACAAAAACAATACCCATACCAAATATACCGGCTGGATAATGGTCAAAAATAGAGAATAACCAATCATTCATTTCTATATCGAAGGCCTGGAGAAATTCAGGTCTTCTTGTTTTGCTTAACAAAGTAACTGATATTTTAATATTAAAATAATTCAAGAATTTAAAAGAAATTTTTATTAATCACTCTTCAGATTATCTTTATAAAAAACAATTTTTAAAACCGAATTAAAATATTATTTTTACACTTTAAAATTAAAAAATATGGCTTCAGGTTTTTTTGCAATTTTGGATGATATCGCTGCTTTGATGGATGATGTTGCGGTCACAAGTAAAATTGCAACTCAGAAAACAGCAGGTATTCTGGGCGACGATCTCGCTGTAAACGCTGAGAAAGCAACCGGTTTCCTCTCCAGCAGGGAAGTTCCTGTATTGATGAAAATTATGAAAGGCTCATTCATCAATAAGTTGATCATTGTTCCTGTAGTTTTTCTTCTAGAATGGCTCTATTCTCCGGCAATTAAAATTATTTTAATACTGGGCGGATTTTATCTTGCCTACGAAGGAGTAGAAAAAATTATAGAATTTTTATTCCACAGAGAAAAAAAAGGTCACGAGGTCATCGAAGAGTCGAAAGAAATCCTGGAAGATGGTGAGGAAATGGAGAAGGTAAAGGTAAAATCTGCAATTACAACAGATTTTATTTTATCTCTTGAAATTGTTATTATTGCTTTGGCCGCAGCAAAGGATGGATATGAAGCATTAAAATCACAGTTTGATCCTTTATTAGTTGAGATTGCTACAGTTTCAATGGTATCAATTATTGCCACTGTGGGCGTTTACGGAATTGTAGCCCTGATTGTCAGAATGGATGATGCCGGTTTTAAATTGATAAAAAGAAGTAACGATAAAGGTTTTGTAGCAAAATTGGGACATATGCTTGTAAAAGCACTTCCTCTTGTAATCAAGGGCTTGGCTGTAATTGGAACAATTGCATTGATTTTAGTTTCCGGAGGCATATTTTCTCACAATATTGATTACTTCCATCATTTGGTTCCGTCGTGGCCTTCTATTATTAAAGAATTTGCATTGGGGCTTATTGCTGGTTTGGTTGCTGTAGCTCTTTTTACCGGCGCAAAAAAAGCTTTATCATTGGTTAAAAAGTAACAATCAATTTATTGATAAAGAACTCCTGCCTCAAGTTTTGTAGCAGGATTTTTTAATATCAATTTTCATTTACTTTTTTAAAAAAAGAAAGCCTCAAGTGACTATAAAAGGTGTCTTCATTTTTATAAATTATGGGTAGAAACTTATCGATTGATATTCTGAAAATCATACTCGCATTTTTTGTCGTGTTTCTTCATATGAATTTCCTAAAAGAAACTTTTCCGCTTGCGAGTTTTTTGCTTGTAAACGGACTTTTTAGAATTGCTGTGCCAGTTTTTTTAGTCATCACCGGATTTTATTTCTTCCATATCGATACAACAAAGAAGCTTAAGAAATGGCTTTTCAGAACGTTTCTGCTTTATGCAATCTGGATGCTTATTTACATTTCTCATTGGAAGGATGCCGAAAACATCTGGCTGACGATTGTTTTTGGATATCATCATTTATGGTATTTGATAGGAACTTTTTTTTCGGGATTGATTCTCTATTTTCTTAGGAACCGAAACTCACGAATACTGATTACTTTGGCGATTTTTTTATTCTTTCCCGGTTATATCATTCAGGTTTTAGGAAATTTACATTATTTAAATGCTGAATCAAATTCATTTTTGAATGATTATCTGCTTTACCGAAATTTTCTTTTTGTATGTTTTCCGTTTTTAACGATTGGCTTTTTGATTAACAAACATCAAGTTGATATTTCAACATACAAACACTCGTATTTGCTGGTTATTTTATCGGTTTTATGTGTTATTGCCGAAGCTTTTTTCAATTATAAATATATCAGTGCAGAAAGTACAGATATTTTGTTTTCACTGTTTTTCGCGAGTCCAATCCTGTTTTTGTACTGTCAGAAAATTTATATCAAAACCACTTCGAAACTGCTTGCAAGTTTGTCTACAGCAATTTATGTAGTGCATCCGCTGATTATGAAATCTGATTTTTATAAAGAAATTCAGTCATATAAAGTTTTAATATTTTTGATGATTTTAATTCCCGTAAGTATTGTTTTGATATATCTAAATAAGAAACTGAAATATCTGCTTTAACTTTAATCAGGATCGCTCACGGTTTTTGAATTTCCCCCTTTTTGATATACTTTAAATAGAAAGAGAGACTTTAAAGCCTCTCTATATTTTTAATTGAATAAATCTTTCACTTTATCAAAAAAAGTCTTTTCTTTTCCGGAAGGTTCTGCAACCATTTCGCCGCTTAACATTTGCTTTTCGAAGAAATCTTTCTGATCTTTTGTAAGCTTTTGAGGCGTCCAAACATTGATGTGAATAAACATATCACCTTTTCCGTAGCTGTCGATACTTGGTAAACCTTTTCCGGCTAATCTTAAAATCTTTCCGGATTGAGTTCCCGGATCAATCGTTATTTTTACTTTTCCGCCAACGGTAGGAATTTCTTTTTTCGTTCCTAAAGCTGCTTCAGCAAACGAAATGTACAATTCCTGATGAAGATTGTCGCCTTCTCTTTTGATCGTATTGTCAACTTCTTCTTCAACAATGACCAAAAGGTCTCCCGGAATTCCGCCAAATGGAGCGTCATTACCTTTTCCTCTTACATTCAGCTGAATACCGTCTCTTGCTCCCGCGGGAATGTTGATCGTGATTTCTTCTTCATCTTTTATTAAACCTTGCGCATTGGCTCCTGCAGGTATTTTATCAGCAACTTTTCCGATTCCCTGGCAAGTTCCGCAAGTGGTTTGAGTCTGCATTTGTCCGAACATTGTGTTCATCACCTTCATCTGAACTCCGGCTCCGTTACACGTCGGACAAGTTTTTGAAGTGGCACCTTCCGCCATCTTCATTTTTTTTACTTTAAGAGTTTTTTGGGTTCCGTTAACCATTTCGTCAAGATTCAGCTTGATTCTGATTCGTAAATTTGAACCTTTCACCTGCTGACGACCTCCGCCGCCGCCGCCGAATCCTCCAAAACCACCTCCGAAAATATCGCCGAACTGACTGAAAATGTCTTCCATATTCATTCCGCCGCCGAAACCACCACCGCCGAAGCCTCCGTTTCCGCCAACTCCTGCATGACCAAACTGGTCATATCTTGCACGTTTTTGGTCGTCACTTAAAACTTCATAAGCTTCCGCTGCTTCTTTAAATTTATCTTCAGCCTCTTTATCGCCCGGGTTTTTGTCCGGGTGAAATTTGATAGCCATTTTTCGGTATGCTTTCTTTATTTCGTCGGCACTTGCAGATTTGCTTACCTCAAGAACCTCGTAATAATCTCTTTTTGACATAATTATTTATATGTGAATTTCTTCGAGTGAATTTCTTCTAAAGTGAATAGGTGAATTTTTTAAATTAACTTTTCACAGCGAAGCCATTCACCATTGAAACTTTTATTAATTTCCTGTTACAACTTTTGCAAAACGGATCACTTTGTCACCTAAAGTATATCCTGTTTCGATAACGTCTACAATTTTTCCTTTAAGGTCTTCCGATGGAGCAGGAATTTGGGTAATAGCCTCATGGAAATCTACATTAAAGCTGTCGCCGGCTTTTACTTCCATTACTTTTAATCCCTTTTCCGTTAATTTACTTTTGAATTTCTGATAAATCAGCTCAACACCCTGAAGGTCTGTAGGATTACCATTTTTAGCAATTTCTTTTAAAGCTCTTTCAAAATCATCCAAAACTCCCAACATAGAAACCATCATATCCTGATTGGCGTAAGTGAAGAATTCCATCTTCTCTTTTGAAGTTCTTTTTTTATAATTTTCAAACTCAGCATACAATCTGATATAACGGTCTTTTTCTTCTGCCAAAAGTTCTTCTGCAGTAGGAGTTTCTGTCACATTTTCTTGAGATGTTTCCTCAGTTTGGTTGTTTACTTCTTCTTGCTTATTGATATTTTCTTCGTTGATATCCTGATTTTCCATATTTCAATAACTTTTTACAAAGGTTGTTTGTCAAAGATTTTGCCAAAGAAAAAATCAGGACATTTAGGCAGATGGAGTTATGTTAATTGTCAATAGTCAATCGTCAATTTAAAAGTAGCTGAATTCACAATTCACCATTGACAATTCACTTTAAATTACTCTCCGAAAAATGTCTGAAATAAAAGATAAAGGTTTAAAATAATAATCACGAAGGAAATTAGCCAGACACAAATTTTTAAAAATGGTTTATTCACAAATTCGCCCATTTTGGCTTTGTCACTGGTAAACATTACCAAAGGAACCACCGCAAAGCTCAGCTGCATTGATAAAATAACCTGACTCAAAACCAATAAATCCGTCGTTCCTTGTTCGCCATAAATAATCGTGACAATAAGTGCGGGAATTACTGCAATCAATCGTGTTATCAATCTTCTCAACCAAGGTTTAAGCCTGATATTTAAAAAGCCTTCCATTACGATTTGTCCGGCAAGCGTTCCCGTTAAAGTGGAATTTTGTCCGGATGCCAACAAGGCAATGGCAAAAGCAATACTCGCCATAGAAGCTCCCAATATCGGCGTCAGCATTTGATAAGCATCATGAATATCGGCTACATGATTATTTCCTGTCGTATGAAAAGTCGCTGCAGCCAAAATCAAAATTGCAGCATTTATGAAAAATGCCAATAATAATGAAACGGTGCTGTCTAAAGTAGCAAATTTTATTGCTTCTTTCTTTCCTTCTCTGTCACGCGTATAATCTCTGGTTTGTACGATACTGCTGTGAAGATAAAGATTGTGAGGCATGACGGTTGCCCCCAAAATACCTATTCCAATATACAGCATTGCAGGATTGGTAATAATTTCTTTTTGCGGAATTAAACCTCCTAAAATGGCGTTGATTTCGGGTTTGGAAATAATAATTTCATATCCGAAACATACAAGAATGATAAATATTAAACCACCAACAATGCTTTCTATCCATCGAAAACCTTTTGCCTGAAGCATTAAAATAATTAGAACATCAATTGTAGTAATGACAATTCCCCATGTTAAAGGAATTCCGAAAAGTAAGTTTAAAGCTATTGCCGAACCGATTACTTCCGCCAGATCGCAGGCGGCAATGGCAATTTCACAAAAAACCCAAAGTATGAAATTGGTAGTTGGCTTGAAATGATCTCTACACGCCTGAGCCAAATCTCTTTCCGCCACAACGCCTAATTTTACAGACAAATGCTGAAGAATCATTGCGAAAATATTTGAAATCAAAATTACAGAAAGTAGAGTGTAGCCAAACTGTGCACCTCCGGCGATATCTGTTGCCCAGTTTCCGGGATCCATATATCCAACAGCAACCATTAATCCGGGTCCTGCAAACGCCAGATATTTTCGCCAAAAGCTTGATCTTTTGGGAATAGGAATTGATGAAAATACTTCAGGTAATGAGTCCGAAGTTTTTTCTTTTCGCCATGCGGGTTTTACTTTAAAGTTCATAAATGTTAGAAAAGGCTAACAAATTTAATTAAATAAATGAAATTAAAAAACAATTAACAAAAAAAATCCCGAAAAAGATTTCCGGGATTGTATTATATGTTTAAAAGATTATTTTGCAAATCTTACAGACATTTTTCTGTCAACAGCTCTTTCTGCATTTGAAGCATTGGTATCAACAGTAGCAAACTCGCTTCCGTAACCTTCTGCAGCAATAACTTGCGAACCTACGCCACGTTGTGTCAACCAATCTTTAAAGAAGTTGGCTCTTTCTGTAGAAAGTTTTACGTTGGCAGCTTCGTCTCCTACTTTATCTGTATGACCACCTATTTTAATTTTAGTATCAGGATAAGCTTTAAGAATTTCAACCAAATTGGCCAACTGAGCTTCAGAACCAGGCAATAATTCGGTAGAGCTTCCCATTTTGAAGTTTACGTGGTCAAAATCATACCATGTATCTTTTAAGGCATCGTCATTTGCAGCATTTTTGTAGCCATCAGATTTTAAGAAAGCAATCATTCTGTCTTCCATGCCTCCTTTATAGCCTTTCAGCTTCTTACCGTTGAGGTCAATATCTTCATCAACTCTTGTATTGGCTGTATTCATTGTATCCATTGGCATTGTTGCTGTATCATTTGCGATTGCGGTTGAGTCGCCTACCATGGTTGTGGTTGTAGTTTCTTTCTTCTTACATTGATCCCAAAGGAAATATCCTGCTGCAAGAAGTAATAAAAGTGGTAAAAGCCATTTCCAGATAGATCCGCCGCTGTTATTGTCATTTCTGTCCGGAAAAGTTCCGCCATCTGCTGTGCTTCTTGTTACTTCAATTTTCGGCTCTTCCTGTGTTATAGGTTTTATGGCATCATTGTCATTGTCAAACTTATATCCTTTTGCCCAGTCTCCAACATTTAAAGATGCTAAAGAAAGACCTGCAGGTAACAATGTTGAAACAATTCCTTTTTGGTCATTCAGCAAGCTTGAAATTCCTGATTGGTCTAAATTATTATCTGCTGCATATTTTCCGATCGACCCAACAGTTGCTCCCGTTACTAAATTAAGTAAAGAAGAGGAAGAATTATTGCTGATTCCCGCATACGATGCAATTGAATTAACAAGACCGCTCAACTTATCACCAAATATGGATGATAGCAAACCCGAAACCAACGAATTATTGGAATCTAAATTGTGCAGATTTCCCAAAATCCCTTGTGAAGAGGCATTAGAAATAGAATCTAAAACAACGGGATTGTCAGAATTGTTTGCCAAACCTCCTACAACGGCAGGTAATAAACCTCCAATTGCTTTGGAAATACCGGATTCACTTTCGCCAAGCTGCGATGCAGACTGAGTTACTAATGCAGGACCAAGTTGCCCTTTAATTAGATCAATGATGTTTAATGACATAATAAATTATTTTGAAATTAATGTGATCTAAATTTAAACAAAAAATAGTCCAAATGGCATTTTTTTTAATAATTTATTTGTTTTTAGGCAAAATACCTCATAAATCGTTAAAATAATTAGTAAGCTTTAGCAAATAAAACACGTCTTTCTGATGGCTTTCCGGAGATCATGGAAACACCTTCTTCAATATCATTATCCATAGGAATACATCTTATTGTCGCTTTAGTTTCGTCTTTGATCTGCTCCTCTTCTTCGGCAGTTCCGTCCCAATGAGCATATATAAAGCCGCCTTTTTCTTCCAACACTTTTTTAAATTCTTCATAAGAATCTACTTTTGTGATATTATCTTTTCTAAAGCTGAAAGCCTTTGTATACATGTCTTTTTGGATGGTTTTCAATAAGTCTTCAATATAAGAATCCAATCCTTCAAGCGGGCGGGTTTCTTTTGTCAGATTATCTCTTCTGGCGATTTCAACAGATTTATTTTCAAGATCTTTTGGGCCGATTGCCATTCTTAAAGGAACACCTTTCAATTCATATTCTGCAAATTTCCATCCCGGTTTGTTGTGTGTATCATCATCAAACTTTACAGAAATGCCTTTCATTTTCAGTTTATTCTGAATTTCTAAAGCTACTTCACGGATTTGATCCAATTGCTCTTCACCTTTAAAAATAGGAACAATTACAACCTGAATCGGCGCTAAAGTCGGAGGCAAAATCAATCCTAAGTCATCAGAATGTGTCATGATCAATGCACCCATCAAACGTGTTGAAGTACCCCACGAAGTTGCCCAAGCATGCTCAATTTTTCCTTCTTTGTTTGTGAATTTTACATCAAAGGCTTTTGCGAAATTCTGACCCAAAAAGTGAGAAGTACCGGCTTGTAAAGCTTTTCCGTCCTGCATTAATGCTTCAATACAATAGGTTTCATCTGCTCCTGCAAATCTTTCTGAAGGAGTTTTTAAACCTTGAATTACAGGCATTGCCATAAAATTTTCAGCAAAATCTGCATATACATTGTTCATTTTTTCGGCTTCTTCCACAGCTTCATCTTTTGTAGCATGAGCGGTGTGACCTTCCTGCCACAAAAATTCTGAAGTTCTTAAAAATAAACGGGTTCTCATTTCCCAGCGAACAACATTTGCCCATTGGTTGATAAGAATCGGCAAATCTCTGTAGGACTGAATCCAGCTTTTGTAAGTATTCCAGATGATCGCTTCCGATGTTGGACGAACGATTAATTCCTCTTCTAATTTTGCTTCGGGATCAACGATTAATTTTCCTGGATTATCCGGATCATTTTTTAAACGGTAATGGGTGACAACGGCACATTCTTTGGCAAAACCTTCTGCATTTTTTTCCTCGGCCTCAAATAAACTTTTGGGAACAAAAAGCGGGAAATATGCATTAACGTGACCTGTTTCCTTAAATCTTTTATCCATTTCATCACGCATCTTTTCCCAGATTGCATATCCATACGGTTTTATCACCATAGATCCACGCACTCCCGAGTTCTCAGCCAAATCAGCTTTTACAACCAACTCATTATACCATTTGCTGTAATCTTCGCTTCTTGAGGTTAATTTTGCCATTATTCTTTTTTATTTTTTTAACTTTTGTCTATTATTGTAATCTAAAAATAAAACTCTATTTTTGATAGACTTTTTACCATAATATTTTGGTATATTTTTGGTACAGACTGCAAATATAATTTAAATTAAAAATTTTTACATTATCATGAAAAAAAATATACATAAAAATTTACTTGGTATTCTAAAATCTAAAGGGATTTTAGCAATATCAAGTGGCTTGATATTAATGTCTTGCGGTGCCCAAGTTGGCGGTTACAGCGAGACAGACGGGGTATATTATGATCCCAATAAAGATACTCTTCCGGAAGGAGTTATCATCAATGGTGATCAAGGAAACAGAGTAGGAGATTATTATGATTATTATCCGGAAACAAGTATAGTAGAAAATGCTCAAATCAATTCTCAGGAGCAGGAGAACAAATATAATGAATGGAGCAATGCCGATTACAATGGTAATGCAACAGACTCTGACTGGGGTAATTTTGCTGGAAGCGAAACCAACATTTACGACAATTCGTGGGGTTGGGGTTCACCTTGGGGCTGGTATGGCGGCTATAGCCCGTATTGGGGTATGGGAGCCGGCTGGGGAATGGGTATGTCATTCGGCTGGGGAAATTCTTGGGGCTGGGGCGGATTTAATCCGTACTGGAACATGGGATGGGGCTACGGCTGGAACTCTCCATATTGGGGCGCATACAATCCTTATTGGGGTTATGGAAACCCTTATTGGGGATACGGTGGCGTAGGATATTGGGGTGGTAACTATTACCGACCAGCTTACAGAAGAAGTGGTGCCAATGGAAGAGGATTTACCAATAATACTCAGGGAATTAATAAATACAACGGAAATAATAGTTCAGGATTTAGAAACAGAAATGGCTCAACGCTGAGAAATAACGGAACAGGTTTTAGAAGTACAAACGGTAATGGAGGTTTCAGACAAGGAACTACCAATGGAAGATACAGAAACCAAGGATTCAGAAATCCTAATTCTCAGACTAGACCAAACTACAATTATAATCAGCAGCAGTCTCAACCTAGATACCGAAACGAAGGCACAAGATCAAATGACAGCGGTTACAGATCTGGAGGATTCAATAATTCCGGCAGCAGCGGAGGCGGCTTCAGAAGCGGTTCTTCTGGCGGAGGCGGAATGAGATCCGGCGGAGGCGGCGGTTTCAGATCTGGTGGTAGATAATTTTCAAACTCAATAACTATTAAAAAATAATGTTAAAAAAATCTTTAGTAATAATGAGTGTTTCTGCCGCATTTTTTGCGCAGGCTCAGGATATATCGGTAATTAGAAATTCGGTAGACGTGTATTCAAACACTCCAATGATTGGTTCGTCTAAATTTAATGCAATGGTAGGCTCAAACGGAGCTTTGGGTGGTGATGCTACTTCTTTGTTGACAAACCCCGCCGGTATCGGTGTTGCGATTGCAGGAGATGTATCCGGAACTTTAGCGATCACTAATAATAAAAATACAAGTTCTTTAGCAGGTTCTTCAATAAACTATAATGTTGATAAGGTAAATATTGGTAACGTTAATGGTGTGGCTACATTTCAGTTGATGACGGAAACTCCTTGGAAATTCATCAATGTAGGAGCCAATATTTCCACACAATCTATTGAGAATTATATTGAAACTCCCGGAAATTCGAATGTATCTATTTCGAAAAATTTGGTTGATCCTCAGGGAAATGATGTGGTAGGAAATTTATCTTATCTTGGCCAGGCTTACAACAGATACGGTACACAAACCAAATTCAACATTGGGGTTGGAGCCAACTACAACAATGCTTTATATCTTGGTGCAAGCATCAATTTGCATGGTGTGGACATGGAACAATTTGACAGTGCAGTTTTCGGGCTTGATCTTGATAATTCTGTTGCTACTTATGATAAACAATATACTCCGTTTTCCGAAAAATCAAGTGGTTTCTCAGGGAGTTTTGGAGTTATCGGTAAAGTAAATAATCAGCTAAGATTAGGAGCATCAATCGAAACACCAACTTGGTGGACGATCGACAGAGCCTACAGAGATTATTACGATGGTAACGACGGAATTTATTATGATGATTTTGTGGAAGACAGAACATTCAGATCTCCAATGAAAGCAACTTTAAGTGGTGCTTTTGTTCCAAATAAAAATTTTGCGATCAATGTTGATTATACTTTAGGATTAACAAAACCTAAATATAAAGTACAAGGCCCGGCAGAAACAGAGTTAAATTCTTTCTTCAGCGATAATTATAAAAACTTATCAGAAGTAAAAGTGGGTGCAGAATACCGAATCAAAGCTTTCAGATTGAGAGGTGGATATTCTTACGCTTCAAGCCCGTTTGATACAACGACGATCAGCGCATATTCCAGTGCAGGAATGGCGGGAGACAATAGTTACAGCAACTTTATTTTAGGTGAAAGAAATACTATCGGAGCAGGTATCGGATATGATTTTGGTAATTTTTATATTGATGCAGCTTACCAAAATATCAATTCTGAATACAAAAATCCTTTGTTAGCCGGATACGAATTTGATGATTACAATACAGGATATTATTCAGGCGATTTTGATGTAACAACGCCTACATCTGTAGTTTCTGACGTAAAGAATGTGAGAAATAATTTCTTTTTAACTGTAGGTTGGAAATTCTAATCAGAATTATTTAGATATATAAAGGCTTCGATATATTCGAAGCCTTAATTTTTTATATAAAGTATTAAGATTATTAATGATGATGTTCATGCGGATGTGCATGAAAAAGATGCATTATTAATGCCAATGAAACACCTAAAATCACCAAACCTATTTTAGACCAGTTAATATTATGATTTTTATTGCTTTCAAAAATAATGACAGACGAAATATGAAGGAAAATACCTCCGACAACTGCTAAAAAGTAAGGTTGTAAATCAGGATTAAAATAATTTCCAAGCAGCATTCCCATCGGAGAAGCTAATGCAAACAAGGCTACAATCAGCAATGAAGGATAAGACGCTTTTGCCCCCGATCTGTTAAAAAGAAACGCGCCCAAAATAAACGAAATTGGAAGATTGTGAAATAAAATCCCCAAAAGATAAGGTGATAACGGATTGGTTTCATTCGCCAAAGGAATTCCCTCAATAAACGCATGAATAAACAATCCGATCATCAAAGCGACTGGCAAAATATTATTGCTTTCGTTATGATGATGAAAATGGCCATGCTCAAAACCTTTGGTCAATGCTTCCAAAATCATCTGAAGCAAAACTCCGCCGATAACGAAAATCCCGAGGTTTTCACTTACTTCAGAATGATAAACTTGAGGAAAAACTTCGTTTAAACAAATGGTAATCAGAAAACCGGCACTTAAAATCAGAAGATTTTTGGCAAACTGCTCTTTTTTACCAAAGAATTTGCCGAGAACAACACCGGCAATGACACTTAAAATCAGTAAAATGACAATCATTATTTTTTCTTAAATAAATTGATGCAACGAGGTGAATCTTCCTTCTGAAAATCATTAAGCTGGTAATCTCCCCAGATTTTTACTCTTTCAAAACCGCAGTCTTTAGCATACTTTTCAATCGTTTCCAAAGTATGAAGCTTTACTTTCTCAAAAAAATGATAAGGCTTTTCTTCCGCCAGAAAACGAATATCTTTGATGATATGTCTTCCTTCGATTTTTTTTGAAATATTAAAATCAATTCCTTCTCTGTGAATCGTACTTTCAGGAACCAAAATTTGTCTTACATATTCTTCGTTCAGATAATCTAAAACAAAAAATCCGCCAGGCTTTAAAACCTTATAAACAGATCGGAAAACATTTTTGTCATCGTCTTCATTATCAAAATATCCGAAACTTGTAAACAGATTAAAAACCGCATCTACAGGTTCAGAATCAATTGGGTGCCGCATATCATGAACGTTGAAATGAAGAGTTTCATTTTCAAACTGCTTATCAAACTCAATGCTTTGGCGGGAAAGGTCTAAACCAAGCACATCAAATCCCAATTTATTTAAAAAAACAGAGTGTCTTCCCTTTCCGCAGGCAAGGTCGATAATTTTTGAAGATTGTGGAAGCTGAAGCTCCTGCGTGAGTTTTGTAATAAAATTTTCTGCCTCTGTATAATCTCTGTTGCTGTAAAGCAAATGATAATAAGGCGTATCAAACCAAGATTCAAACCATTCCATAATGCAAAAATAACTAAATTTGTGCTTTTAAAAGCAAAGTATTTTTATGATTGAAACATTGAAAGATTCAATTGATTAAAATGTTGAATGCTTAATCTTTTAATTTTTAAATACTTACATCTTTTATTAATACAATTATGGATATAGAAAACATACAGATACAGATAAAAACATTCTTCGGACTGGAACCTGTTTTAGCAGAAGAGATCAAAAAACTAGGCGGGAGGAACGTCGAATTGAAAAACCGTGCCGTCAATTGTGAAGGTGATTTAGGATTTCTTTATAAAATCAATTATTCTGCCAGAACGGCTTTGAAGATTTTGGTTCCGATTCTTGATTTTAAAGCTTATAACGAAACTAAATATTATGATAAGCTTTTCAAGTTTGAATGGGACGAGTTTATGGATGTCGACCAGACTTTTGCCATAGATTCTACGGTAAATTCTGAAAGATTCAGCCATTCACAATTCATGACTTTCAAAATGAAGGATGCGATTGTAGATTATTTTCAGAATAAATACGGAAAAAGACCAAACATTGAAACAAGGTCACCTGATATAAAATTCCATTTGCATATCGACCGAGAATTGGTAACAATTTCTCTTGATTCTTCAGGTGATGCTTTGTTTAAAAGAGGTTACAGAAGAGAGCAGGGCGAAGCGCCGATCAATGAAGTCTTGGCAAGCGGAATGCTTCAGCTGGCAGGTTGGGACGGAAAAGGAAACTTTCTGGATCCGATGTGCGGTTCGGGAACGCTTTTGATAGAAGCTGCAATGATTGCAATGGATCTTCCGGCTCAGATTTTCAGAAAAAGGTTTGCTTTCCAAAACTGGAAAAATTATGATGCGGATTTATTTGCGACGATTAAGCAACATCGTGTCGACAGAATCAGAGAATTCCACGGAAAAATCGTAGGTTATGATATCGACGGAAGAATGCTGGACGCTGCAAGAATCAATGTAGAATCTGCAGAAATGGAGGATGTAATCGAGATAAGAAGAGAAGATTTCTTTAATACAAAAAAAGACTTATTTCCGTTATTGATGGTTTTTAATCCGCCTTATGATGAAAGGATTTCCATTAATGATGATGATTTTTACAAGAAAATAGGAGATACTTTCAAAACGCATTATCCGAATACTTTGGCCTGGCTTATTTCTTCCGATCTGGAAGCGGTAAAGAAAATCGGGCTTCGACCTTCAAGAAAAATAAAGCTTTTCAACGGTAAACTGGAAACCAGATTTTTGCAATATGAAATGTATGAAGGAACGAAAAAGGTGCATAAGTTGGAAAATAATCCTGAGTAATATGTCTTTTAATTTTTTTGATGGTTTGGGAATAATTGGTGATTTGTTGAATTTTTTCAGCAGTTCTTCAGAAACGTTATCATTTAACGAAAAAAATAAGTCAACGAAAAAATCAAAATATAAAGTAGAATTATGGAGTGGGGGCCTTTTGGTAATTGCCTCCATTTTGTTTTTTATTGTTTTTAAAGATTCTTTGCCCGAAGATAAGTATTGGCAGACCTTGATTATTTGTTCTTTGATGGGTTTTGTCATTTCCTTTATTGTATTTTTTATGCTTTATCATCTAGGAATTTATTATTTTCAGAACTTCTTTAAATTACTGTTGTTCAGCGTTTCAGTAATTTTACTTTGTATTTCAGTTGTTTTGTATATATATATTAAATCAAATTTGGTTTTTACTTAAATTTTTGATTGCACTAAATAAAAAGTTTCCAAATTTTATTGCTTTTTTATTCTATTCATTTACTTTCTTACAAGAAATCTTCTAGCTCAAAAACCAAAATAAAAAATGCTGTTATTCATTTTAGAAAATTCTATACACATGAAATAACAATTCAACAAAATCCTCACAAGCATTATCACAAAAGCTGGCGTACACTTCCGCAAATGCACGCCAGCTTTTAAAAAATACAGGCCTGCAATTTTAAAAAGCACGCCTGTATTTTATTTTTGCTTATTTAGCTTTTTCAAACTTAATGGTAGCAAGCATTTCCTTAAGATCTGTTTCGGGACGGAAAGATATTTTGCTCAATCATTGCAGTTATATTTTAAAAAACAGGTTGTGAGTTCATTCACGAATAAGTAATTTTGAAAAATTTTCAATTTGAGCCCAACCATTTCCATTATCGTTGCCATTTTCAACCGAAGAGACGAACTTTTCGAGCTTTTAAATTCATTGGTTTCCCAAACCGATAAAGGTTTTGAAATCATTGTTGTAGACGATGGTTCGTTGATCGACCTGAAACCGACAATTGGTAATTTTGAAGGAATTTTAGACATAAAATATTACAGAAAAGACAATTCCGGACCGGGTTTGACGAGGAATTACGGTGCAAAAAGAGCGGCCAATGATTGGCTGGTTTTTGTCGACAGCGACGTAATTGTAGAAAAAGATTATATCGAAAACATAAAAAAAGATATTGTTGAAATTCCGTGTGATGCGTTTGGTGGTGCGGATAAAGCGCATAAAGGCTTCAATCTGATGCAGAAAGCGATTTCATATTCCATGACTTCGGTTTTTACGACGGGCGGAATCCGTGGGAATAAAAAAGCGGTTTCAAAATTCCAGCCAAGAAGCTTCAATATGGGCGTTAAAAAGGAGGTTTTTGAGAAAGTCGGTGGATTTTCAGAGATGAGAATCGGGGAAGATCCGGATCTGTCGATGACGCTTTGGGAAAACGGCTTTACGACAGCTTTTTTTGATGATATTGCGGTGTATCACAAGCGTCGTGTAGATTTTGGTAAATTCTCAAAACAGGTGTATCAGTTTGGTTGCGCAAGACCAATTCTGAATCAAAGACATCCGAAATATGTGAAGATTTCATTTGCATTTCCTACTTTATTTTTCCTGGGATATATTTTAGGATTTATTGAATATTTTATTTTGGGGCACGGAATTATTTTAGCATTTTACGGATTGTATACTTTTATGGTTTTAATTCATGCTTTAATCGTGACAAGAAATATTGCAATTGCCGGAATGGCGGTGATTTCCACTTATATTCAGATGTTTTCTTACGGTTACGGTTTCCTGAAATCGTGGATTTTACTTAATATTTTCAGAATGAAACCTGAAGATGCTTTTCCGAAACATTTTCATAAGAAATAGTTTTAATTGACCTAAATATTTGAACCATTAAGAATAAATTAGTTGTTAAGAATATTAAGCTAAGCTTTATGCTTCAAAAATCAGAATGATTTAATCTTAATAAAACTTAACTTCTTCATAAATCTTAATGGTTTAAATAAGTTTTCGAAAAAATAAATGCTGTTGAATCCAACAGCATTTTCAATTAAGATGTATAAATAGTTTCATGGTGTAGAACGCCTGTTTTTTGCATGCATTCTTTCATCTTTTGATAGGTTCTTTCGATATCGTGATCGAGGCCTATTGAAAATCGTATCAATCCGTCGGAAATTCCCATTGCTTCACGCTCTTCTTCAGGTATTTCAGAAGAAGTAGAGCTTCCCGAACATGAAAATAAAGTTTTATAAAAACCTAAACTTACCGCCAGATAACCTAAATTCTCCTGTTGCATCATTTCCATAAGTTCATTGGCTTTATCGGTTGTTCCGGCGTCTAATGTTAAAAGCCCACCAAAGCCATATTCCTCATGCATCATGCTTTTCATTAAGTCATGGTTTTTGTGAGATTTTAAGCCCGGATATGAAACTTTTAAACCATCTTTTTCAAATCTTTCAGCAAGATACATGGCGTTGTGGCTGTGCTGCTTCATACGGATGTGAAGGGTTCTTAAGTTTTTCAGAATGCTTGCAGAACGGAAGCTGTCCATTGTCGGACCCAAAAGCATGCAGGCTCCGTTGTTTACATTTTTTGTATCATTGATGAATTCCTGAGTTCCACAATAAACTCCGCCTACCGTATCACTGCTGCCGTTGATAAATTTAGTTAAACTGTGGATGACAATATCAGCGCCTAAAAGAGCCGGTGAAATAGAAAGCGGAGAAAAAGTATTGTCTACTATAAGTTGTAAGTTGTGTTTTTTGCAAATTTCCGAAAGCTTTCTAAGATCTGCCACTTCAAGAAGCGGATTGCTTACGCTTTCACAATAAATGATTTTTGTATTGGGCTGAATCACGTTTTCTATAGATTCAAAATTATTGATGTCTACAAAGCTTGTCTCAATCTGAAAAGGCGGCAGAAAGTTTTTCATAAAAGCATACGTTCCACCATAGATTGTTCTGCTCGAAATAATATGATCGCCACTTTTGCAAACCTGCATCAAAACAGAAGTAATCGCGCCCATTCCTGAAGCGGTAACGTTGGCGGTTTCTGTATTTTCCATTTTTGCCAACGCCTGGGAAAAGTACAGATTCATCGGAGACGAATGCCTCGAATACAGATAACATCCTTCTGCATTGCCCTCAAAAGTATCAAACATCGTCTTTGCGGAAAGAAAAGTATAGGTTGAGCTGTCCGATATAGAAGGATTCACGCCTCCAAATTCTCCAAAATATTGCAAATCCTGTATTTCGTTTGCTGCATTAAACTGATCCATATTTTTTATTTTAAAAATGAACCTTTTTATTTTTTATTACAACAGATATTTAAATATTCAGTAAAAAAAACTGCTTAAACTAAATTATTTAGGTAATTTGTTTGCTAAATTTAATTTTTATAATTTTCCACCAAAAATAATTCTATGCAATTTGACGAAACAGACAAGAAACTGCTGCATTATCTGCAACAAGACTGCAAGCAAACCACCAAAGAGTTGTCTTACAAGCTTGGTTTGTCGGTAACTGCGGTTTATGAACGCGTAAAAAAGCTCGAAAACAATGAAGTAATTTCGAAATATGTAGCAATTTTAAACAAAACAAAAGTTGATAAAAATTTTATCATTTTGTGTCATGTAAAATTGACTCAGCATAAAAAAGAATTTGTGATTCAGTTTGAAAAAGAAATCATGACTTTGGATGAAGTGACAGAATGTTTTCACGTAAGCGGCGATTACGATTACATTCTCAAGATTTGTGTAAAAGATATGGACGATTACCGGAATTTTATGCTGACAAAGCTTACGACGCTCAATCATATCGCAAGCACGCAAAGCTCGTTCAGTATTTCTGAAGTGAAAAATACGACAGAAATCGTTTTATCTTAAAATTAATTAAACTAAAACTCCATTTCTGGACGCGATAGGTTCCGGAAGATCTTCATGTTCGCCAATGATCTGAAGCAGATCGATCTCAATTGTCCTGCAAATGGAAAGTATCGGAACATCAAACATAAGTCCGGCAAAAGGGTTTTCTGAATAATCTCCCACAAGCTCCATGATAATGTAAATCCAGCCTACAATCACGCAAAACGGAATGCTTACCCAAACTCCCCAGTCACCCAGTTTTGCAAACTCGCTAACCAAACCTAAAGGAAGAAGTGCGATAAACAATATGTTGAATATAAATGCTGTACTCGCAAACTGCCTTGGCGACGGAAATTTCTTAATCCTTTCTGCCTGTCCCTGAAATCCGTAAAATTCATTCAGGCAAGTCTGTAACTGCATCTGATTGAATTCTGAAATCACTTTTCTGTTTTTTAGTTCGTTAACATCTTTCGCCTGCTGTGAAACTAAATAAGTTGCAAAATTTTTATAAGTCGATTGAAGTTCTGCTTCTTCTTCTGAAAGATATTTGTTGAGGAATATTGGAGTTCGGCTGTAATCCGGAAATCCAGCTTTAATCAGCCTGTTTCTTTTGTGATCAATGTTTTTGAATTGATCTTCTTCGGCTTTGATGTGTTCCCATTCGGTCGGTACCAAAAGCTGCTCGCGAAATGCATAAAGCCATGCAATATGACGGCAGATGATTTTTCTCCTTCTGTCTTTCAGATCAAATATACCAATATCTTCATTTTCCGTATCAAAAGCATATATCATTGAAGCAAATGAACGGCTCGAATTAACAATACCACCCCAAATTTTTCGCGCTTCCCAAAGTCTGTCGTAAGCCTGATTGTTTTTAAAACCCACCAAAAAAGCTTCCGCAGTACCAATCAGAGCAACCGGTACCCAGGGAATGATCATCCATTGCCAATCGAGAAAATAAAAGGCCAATGCTACAAGTGTGCACCATATTGATATGATAATAAGATGAATTCCGGATAAATTGAGTACTTGTCTGTAATTGACATATTTTGTAGTGATCATAATTTGTGTAAGATGTGTTAAAAATAAAACAACATTAGATATCAAAATAAATACCAATAGTTTATACTAAAGGTACATTTATATTTATTAAAATAAAGCATAAAAAAACCTCCGAAGTTTCAGAGGTTTTGTATTGTAAGAATTGAGTTAGTTTTTAAGCATTTCTTCAATTTTCTTTGCTAATTTTTCAGCGTTGGGAAGCATTTCTTTTTCTAAAACTAAATTGATAGGAACGGCAGGTGTATCAAGAGATCCAATGGTTTCAACCGGAGCATCAAGATATCTGAAGCAGTTTTTCGAAATACGGTGCGCAAAGGCTTCTGCAAATGAATTGTTTAATTGCTCTTCTGTTAAAACGATGCATTTTCCATGTGTTTTTACTCTTTCGAAAACCAATTCTTCATCCAAAGGAATTATGGTTCGTAAATCGATAACTTCAACTCTTCCGGCAAAGCTTTTAGCGGCTTCTTTTGCCCAATAAACGCCCATTCCGTAAGTGACAACCAATAAAGTTCTGCCTTTTTCAGTTTCATTTTTATCAGCTTCGATAATGATTTTTCCCTTTCCGAAAGGCAAAATGTAATCTTCCGCCGGCTCGATGGTTTTAGCATCTTCAGTTCCCGGAACTTTGCTCCAATAAAGGCCTTTATGCTCCAGCATTATAACAGGATTCGGGTCGTAATAAGCAGCTTTTAATAAACCTTTAAAATCAGCTGCGTTGCTTGGATAAGCTATCTTAATTCCTTTAATATTAGCTAAAATACTTTCAACACTTCCGCTGTGATAAGGTCCGCCGCCGCCGTAAGCCCCGATTGGAACTCTTATAATATTGCTTACAGGGAATTTTCCGTAGCTTAAATAATTTGATTTTGAAATCTCAGTAATCAACTGATTGATTCCCGGGTAAATATAATCTGCAAACTGTACTTCAACGATCGGCTTTAATCCGACTGCGCTCATGCCCGTTGTAGAACCAATAATATAAGCTTCCTGAATCGCCGTATTGAAAACTCTTTTGCTTCCGAACTTCTTTCCTAAAGTCACCGTTTCACGGAAAACACCGCCGATTCTTTCACCAACATCCTGTCCGTAAAGCAAAGCTTCAGGATGTTTCCACATAATTTCCTGAATGGCATGAATAGCTGCATCAACCATCACGATTTTTTCTCCACCTTCAGGCTCACGAGTTCCGACCTCTTCCGTAATCGGAGTTGGTGCGAAAATATGCTGCATTACCGTTTCAGGCTTTGGATCTTCTGCATTTTGAGCTTTCTGGAAAGCTTCTTCAACTTCTAATCTCGCCTTTTTTGTAATCTGTTTTAATAATTCTTCGTCAGCGCCACTTTCAAGCAACTGTTTTCTAAGGATTTCTCCAGGATCTTTTGCTCTGTGTTTTGTTAAATCTTCTTCATCTCTATAAAATTCTCTTCTCACGCCCGAAGTATGATGACCAATCAAAACTGTTTTTGCGCAAACAACAAGAGGTTTTCTTTCTGTTCTTACAAAATCCACGGCTTTCTTCATCACTTCAAAACTTTCAACGAAATCGGTCCCGTCAACTCTCATTCTGCCTAAACCTACAAAACCTGCTACAAAATCGTAAGCATCACAAGTTCGTGCTTCATCTTTAGTTACGGAAATCCCCCATTCATTATCCTGAACCAAGAAAATGATCGGAAGCTGATGCAAAGCAGCAAATTGAAAAGCTTCACTTACTTCGCCTTCTGTTACCGAATTGTCTCCAAGACTGCAAATTACAACAGGATTATGTTCAAAATTTTGTAATTCAAAATCCTGAATATATTTTATGCCTTGCGCAACTCCGGTTGTAGGAATAGTCTGCATTCCTGTAGCCGAACTTTGATGAATGATTTTTGGCATTTTTTCATCCCTGCTTGAAGGATGAGAATAATAAGATCTGCCTCCGGAAAAAGGATCGTCAGCTTTTGCCAATAGCTGCAACATCAATTGATAAGGCTCAAATCCAATCCCAAGAAGAATGCTTTCGTCTCTGTAATAAGGCGAAACCCAGTCTTCTTTTTTCAATTGGTAAGCCGTTGCAAGCTGAATCGCTTCATGGCCTCTGGAAGTGCTATGAACATATTTGCAAACATTTCTGTTTTCTTCGTAAATGTCTGCCATTGCTTTTGCAAGCATCATGTGGTTGTAAGCCTTAAGCAAAATATCCTGAGAAACTTTTTCGTGAAGTGTATTTTCCATAGGTAGCAAATATACATAAAAAAACAAAATACTAACGATTGTTAGTATTTTGAAATTATCTATTTATTAATCAATTATTCTTTAATAATTTTTTTAGAAATAAGGTCTTTATCGCTTTTTACTTCGATAATGTAAATTCCTTTTGTTAAAGATGAAAGGTCTAAACTTTCTTCATTACCGTTTATCTTTCCGTTTTGTACTAATTTTCCTGTCAAATCGTAAATTTTGAATGTAGATTTTTTAGGAGCTCGTAATACTTTTACGATATCTTTTGTAATTGTCGGAGCGATTACAATTCCGTATGGATTGCTTACTTCTGCAGTTCCTAAAACTTCATTGTGTCCTGTTACAATAATAGAATAGTTTTGAGGAGCCGGCACGCCTAAATTATTTACTAAAGATCCCTTATTGGTAATTTCTAATCTGTATGCTCTGCCCGCAACTGGTGCCTCAATAACGACTTGCTCTACATTGTCAACCATGTTATCTCCTTTGGTAGCCGGAGTCATAGGACTTAAAGCGTTTAGCTTCCAAGGTGTATAAATTGTGTTGGTAATTGTATCAATTATCCTTAAATCTAAATCATTTACCAGTCTTGATATTCTGTTGTTATAAATATCACTGATAAACTGATCTGGATAATCAAATTCAGGGTCAATCCAAGAAATAGTAACTTTTAACGGTTCAGAACCGGAAGCTCTGACGGTTTTTGTAGTCATTACACCGCTTGTCAAAGCTTCATCATTGAATATGACAGAGTTGTTAGATTTTCCTACTAATAATTCAGCTCCTTTTTTAGCATTGATAAATCCCCATCCAAACCATGGATCAGGACCCACATTTCCTGCTTCGGAAGCCGAATGTACCATTAAAGTTTTAGCGGAAGCTGCGTTCAATTCTGCATTATTAAATAGCTGCTTATTAATTTGAATCCAAAGTCCGATAATACCCGTTACAACCGGTGCGGAAAATGAAGTGCCACTTCCTCCAGCCCATGCGTTTGGTGTCGTAGTGTTTGTTGAAGGATAATATACATTGGTGCCGACAGTGGAAATATCCGGTTTTATACCGCCGTCATCTCTAGGACCTGCGCTGCTGTAATCCGAACGCACAACGTCGCTTGGCTGGGTATATTTAAAGTTATTTGTTGTGATAATATTGGTAGCACCTACTACAATTATATTTTTTGCCTGAGATCCAGGGCCAATACAGTCGTATCCTTGGGCGCAATTGTCTGCGGGTAGTGTAGCACTTGGAGTAAATTGAACATAATTTCCTGTACTGTTTCTGTAATATTTAGGAGCAGTTCCATTTGTTGCGTTTGGCCCCATACCGAAGTAGTTTCCCGATGACTTTACAATGATATAAGAAGGATTGTTATAAACAATATTATCATAATTTTGATCTTGCTCATGATAAGTACCATTTAAGTCGTAAATCGTTCCATTCTGAATATATCCTTGCCAATAATAACCGGTAACACTATTTGAGTTATATGTTTCATTCCACCCGGCATTTACTCCGTATGAATGATTTGATATTTTAGGTTGTGCAAGCAATATTTTTTGAAAAACACTGCTTGGAGTAGTATTATTTGGTAATATTGTAGAAGCAAACCTATAGCTGTCGATTAGTGAATTACTAGCGATTCCTTTAGCGTTGCCTACCGAAACGGGTGGCGTGCCCGCTTGTAATGGAGAATTTTTTGCTCCAATAAAACCCGACACACCAGTCGCATGATCGGAATAGGGTTGGAAGGCATCTTCTTTATTTGTAATTCTGTTAGGAATATTATCAAAAGCGGTATGCAGTTCATAAACTCTGCCACCATCAAAAACTGTATATTTTATTCCTTCACCGTTAAATGAGCCTGTAAGTCCGGTTACACCACCTGCAGTATTCAGATTGTCAGCGTTTGAATTTGAAACCTGTCGTGTATCTTCCTGTTGATAAAAAAATGGCTGGTTTAAATAAAACCCTGCCAGATTCTTTCTTTCTTCTTCAATCTTTTCTAAAGTTTCTGATTCTCTTATTGAGCCGTAACGTTTCGAAATGTAGGATTCAAATTTTTCGCTATTTTCTTTATTTTGTCTCTCAAACTCTCTTTTTAAATCATCATTGTTTTGAGCACTTACTAGCGATATTGCTAATGTACCAATGAAAAGTAAATGTTTCTTCATAATAGTTTTATAAGATATTAAATAACATAAAAAAGCAAATATAAATATAAAATGGTAATTATATTTGATTATTATTTATAAAAATGAAATGATTTTTAGTTATTTACTCCTGATTTTGAAAAATTACGTAACATTAAACAGAAAATACGGTTGCATAAAAACAATAAAGAAATATTAGCATACAAAAAAATAAAGTAACTTTACATTCTCTTTTTAATGAAAAGCTAGAAAATATACATGTATTTAGTTTTTGACACAGAAACCACAGGTTTACCAAAAAATTTCAATGCACCGCTTTCAGACTCAGACAATTGGCCAAGAATGGTTCAGATTGCCTGGCAGTTGCATGATGATGACGGAAGTTTGATTGAAAATCAGGATTATATTATAAAACCGGAAGGTTACGACATACCATTCAACGCTGCGAGAATTCATGGAATCACGACGAAAATTGCCAATGAAGAAGGTCGTGATTTGCAGGAAATTCTAACAGAATTTTCTAAAGTTTTAGATAGGGTAAGGGTTGTATCCGGTCACAATGTAGAGTTCGATTACAATATTGTCGGTGCCGAATTTTATAGAAAAAATATAGAAAACAGCCTTCACGTAAAGCCGAAAGCAGACACCATGATTTTAGGCACGGATTTTTGTCAGCTTGGAGGCGGAAGAGGTGGTAAATTCAAGTCTCCCAAATTGGAAGAACTTTACGAAAAGCTTTACGGAAATAAATTTGATGAAGCCCACAATGCGGCGGCTGACGTAAATGCGACAGCTCAGGTTTTCTTCGAAATGATGAGAATCGGAGTAATTCCTGCTGAAGTTTTAAAAATTTCAGAAGATCAGCTTGCTTATTTCAGAACACTTTATCCTGATCCGATAAAACCGTTTAATATTGTTATCAGAAGGCAGGTTGCGGATTTTCATAATAAGAAAAAGCAACAGGATTTTGGTAGCATTGATGAGATTGATCTTGGAAGATATTTCAATTTCGACAATCACAGTGTTTTTTCTACTTTATCGGCGACTTCAAGTATTTCAGATTTAATAAAAAAAGCTACAGAAGAAAATTTTCCTGCTGTCGGAATGGTGGATTTGGGAAATATGATGGGTGCTTTTAAATTCGTTTCTGCTGTAGAATCTACAAATTCCGATCGAGCTAAAAAGCATAAAGAATATCTTGTCAAAAAGCAGGAAGCCGAAGAAAAAGGAGAAGATTTTAATGAAATTGAGCCTGTTTCTGAACCGTTGATTCCGGTTGTTGGTTGTGAATTTTACATTTCAGATAGATATGAGCAGAAACAATTCACAAAAGATGATCCCGACAGAAGAACGCAAGTTGTTCTTTTGGCGAAAGATTTTAACGGATATAAAAATTTAGCAAAGCTTTCAAGTATTGGATTTTTAAAAGGATTCTATTTTGGAGTTCCAAGAATCAGCCGTGAACTAATTTCACAATATAAAGAAGGTTTAATTGCTTTAACTTCAGGAATAAATGGAGATATTCCGGATGCAATTTTAAATACAGGTGAGCAAAAAGGTGAGGAGCTTTTCAGATGGTGGAAAGATACTTTTCAGGATGATTTTTATGTGCAGCTGCAAAATCACAAATTGCCTGAAGAAGAGCATTTGAATGACGTTCTTTTGCACTTTGCAGATAAATATAATGTGAAAATTTTAGCTCAAAACGAAACTTTTTATACCGATAAAGATGATTCTAATATTCAGGATATTGTAAGCTGTATTAAAGATGGCGAAAAGCTGTCAACGCCGGTCGGTAAAGGTTTTGGGAAAAGAAGAGGCTTGGCGACGGGAGAATATTATATTAAAAATTCAGATGAAATAAAGGAAACATTTTTAGCTTATCCGGATGCATTTGAAGCGTATGACGAGTTTTTTGCGAAATTCAGTTCATATACTTTAAAAAGAGACGTTTTACTTCCAAAATTTGATATACCGCAGGAATTTATTCATTCTGAAGATGAAATTGATGGCGGAAAGCGTGGTGAAATGGCTTATTTAACACATTTAACGTACGAAGGAGCCAAAAAAAGATATGAAATAATCACTGACGAAATTAAGGAACGTCTTGATTTTGAGCTGGATGTAATTGCCAATACAGGATATCCGGGTTACTTTTTGATTGTGCAGGATTTTTGTAATGAAGCCCGAAACATGGGTGTTTGGGTTGGTCCCGGACGTGGATCTGCAGCAGGTTCCGCAGTTGCGTACTGTATCGGGATTACCAATGTAGATCCAATTAAATATGATCTCCTTTTTGAGAGATTCCTAAATCCGGAAAGGGTTTCGATGCCGGATATTGATATTGATTTTGATGATGAAGGAAGGGACAGAGTGATAAAATGGGTAGTTGATAAATATGGTAAAAACCAGGTTGCGCAGATTATTACCTATTCAGTTTTGGGTGGAAAATCAGCGATCAAAGATGCCGGAAGAGTTTTGGATGTTTCAATTCCCGATACAAATAATATTGCTAAATTAATTCCTTCCACACCCGGAATGAATATCGCGAAAGCTTTAGCCAAATATGATAAACTGAAGCCCGAAGAGCAAATGCTTGTTGACGAGATGAGGTTTATTCTTGATAATTCTGATGATCCGCGTTTTGATGTGCTTGCAAGTGCTAAAAAAATGGAAGGCTGTATCAGAAATACAGGAATTCATGCTTGTGGAGTGATCATTACACCCGAAGAAGTAAGTAATTTGGTTCCTGTGACGATTGCTGCGAAAGATGCCGATATTTTGGTTTCACAGTTTGATAACTCGGTTGCAGAAAGTGCCGGACTTCTGAAAATGGACTTTTTGGGACTTCGGACTTTAACGATCATCAAAGATGCTTTAAAATTAATCAAGCAAAGACATAATGTAGATATAAATCCGGATGACATTCCGTTGGATGATACCAAAACATATCAATTATTTAAAGAAGGAAGAACAATTGGCATTTTCCAATATGAAAGTCCGGGAATGCAAAAATACATGAGAGAGCTCAAGCCGACGGTTTTTGCCGATCTTATTGCCATGAACGCTTTGTACAGACCGGGTCCGATTAAATATATTCCACTTTTTATCAACAGAAAACACGGGATTGAAGAAATCGTTTATGATTTACCCGAAACTGAAGAATATTTAAAAGAAACCTACGGAATTACCGTTTATCAGGAGCAGGTAATGCTTTTGTCTCAAAAACTGGCCAATTTTACTAAAGGTGAAGCCGATACATTGAGAAAAGCAATGGGTAAAAAGCAGATTGATGTTCTGAATAAAATGTATCCGAAATTCATTGAAGGCGGAAAGAAAAACAACCTTAATGAAGAAAGATTAGAAAAAATCTGGAACGACTGGAAAGCCTTTGCAGAATATGCTTTCAACAAATCTCACTCAACGTGTTATGCATTAATTGCTTACCACACGGCTTATTTAAAAGCAAATTATCCTGCAGAATATATGGCGAGCGTGATGAGTAATAACATCAACAATACGGCTTCGATCACGATGTTCATGGAAGATTGTAAAAGTATTGGTGTAGATGTTTTGGGTCCGGATGTAAATGAATCGCATTATAAATTTTCAGTAAACGAAAAAGGCCAGATTCGTTTTGGTTTGGGAGCAATAAAAGGGATTGGAGAAGGGCCGAGCGAAGCGATTACAAGAGAAAGGGAAAATGGCAGATTTAAAAATATTTATGACTTTTTAGAACGTATTCCGTCTTCCCAGATGAATAAAAGAGTGGCAGAAAGTTTGGTAATTGCAGGTGCTTTTGATGAATTGGCGAGCTTTCACCGCGGACAGTATTTTGACATCGATCCTTCGGGAAGAACAAATCTTGAAAGACTTTTACGATACGGACAAAGTTTTCAGGAAAGTAAAAATGAAGTCGAAAATTCACTTTTTGCCGATTTTGCAGAAGAAATTCAGATTGAACAGCCAAAACTTGCGCCGTGTCCCGAATGGCCCAATATGCACAAGCTGAATAAAGAAAAAGAAATTATAGGATTCTATCTTTCGGCGCATCCACTTGATGAGTTTAAATATCAGTTTCAGTTTATACAGGGAAATCTTTCCAAGAAAGCGGTTTTGGAAAAAGATGAAGCCGAAAAAATAATTACAGATGAAATCCCAATTCTCGAACAGGATACGCCGGAAGTGACGGATCTTGTAGAAATTGTCTCCGATGAATTGTCCGTCGGTGAAGAAGAAATCATCGAAGAAATCATAAAAAAAGCTGAACCAAAAGGTACTTTCGGGTTTTTAAATCTTGATGAGGTTGATGCTTATAAAGAGCAGGCTTTTACCAACAAGCCCCCGGAATTATTCGAAGAAAAAAAGAAAGACTGGAAAACTCTTCAAAAAGAAAGAGAAAATGGCGGCGCAGGTAAAGAATACACCGTTGCCGGTTTGATTACTGAATACCGTGTTCAGGATGGTTTTAAGAGTGGGGAAAAAGTGGCGTTTCTGACTTTGGAAGATTATTCGGGATCGTATTCTTTCAGACTCGGCGACCGGGATTATATGCGGCTGAAAGAAAAGCTTGAAGTGCAGCGTTTTGTTATTTTAAAAATAAAGTTTGCGCAAGTGAAAGATGGGCGTGTTTTTGTAAATGTTGTAGACGTCATCGAGCTTCAGGAAGCATTTGAAAAGTTTGCAAAAAGCATTTCGCTGGTCATGGATATTATGGATTTCAGGAAAGAAGATCTTGATTTTTTCAGAACAATATTGGATCGGAACCGAGGCGAGCAGAAATTTAAATTTTTTATCAAACATCCGGAAGAAGATTCTCATATAGAATTGCAGTCTATGAAATATTCTGTAGATCTGAACGGTGATTTAATTAAAGAAATTCAGTTGCTTAATAAGTACGAATTTTACCTCAATTGATTAATATTTTATATATAAAAAGTGGCTTCGGCCACTTTTTTTTGTTTAATTAAGTTTTAAAATTAAAAATCGTATTTATTTAAAAATATATAAATTACAAATAAAGTTAAATGCTTGTTTAAAAATCAACATATCTGTACTTATGTTATTATATAAATAAAAAATTATCATAATTTTTAAACTTAATATGAATTATTTGTTAAATTTGTTGTCTAATTTTAATTTAATTAAGTATGAAACATTTTTACAAAAACTCATGGCAATGTTGTCACGGTTTAAAAAGGCTAGGAATCACAATTCTAGCAATTCTTGGAGGTGTACAGGGTTTAAATGCCCAGGTAAGTGAATATTCTTTTACGCAAAGCACAGGAACATTTACAAGTATTGCTACCAGCGGTACTATTGTCTCAGGAAGTCAAGCTACAACTTCTACCACCAATGATACTTCAGGGTGGTCGGTAACAATACCTTTTAACTTTAACTTCAACGGGACGGATTTTACATCTATTTATGTAAATTCAAATGGTGGAGCTAATTTTGGAACAACAACCAGTACTACTTCATCTGTAATTTCCTCGTCAACTGCTTTTTCAGGAGCTATTGGAGTTATGAACAGAGATTTATGGGGAGTTTTTATTACTTCTGGAATTACAACAAGTGGTTCCAACATCATTACCAATGTGGCTTCATTTTACGGAATTGAAGTTGGCAAGGAATTGAATTCTGTTAATGGAATTCCATCAGGTGCAACGGTAACGGCTTTTGATCAGACTGCAGGAACTATTACCATGTCAGCTCCGGCTACTTCAAGCTCTTCTTCGGCTGTGATTAGATATGGCACAGGGAAGGTATTTACATCAACTGAAGGTACGGCTCCCAACAGAGTTTTTGTAGTGGAATGGATAGGATATAATGACTTTAGCGCAGCAGTAACAGGAAGTAATTATCTTAATTTCCAATTAAGATTATCAGAAACAACTAATGCTGTTTCAGTTGTTTACGGACCATATTTCAATGTAAATACTACTTCCAGGACTAACCAAATTGGTTTGCGGGGGTCTTCAAATAGTGATTTTAATAACAGAACCGGTTCTGTCGGTAATCCTTGGAATAATACAACAGCAGGAACAGCTAACAATGCAACTGTTTCAAGAGATAATACCAATTTTCCTCCATCGGGACTTACTTATACATGGGCACCACCTACATGTATTAAGCCAACTGCGGTAACAGTTGCCAATACTACTGTAACATCAACAGGAGCTACTGCTTCCTGGACTGCTCCTTCAACAGCTCCGGCTACAGGATATGAAGTGTATTACAGTACATCAAATACTGCACCTACATCAAGCACTGTTCTAGATGCAACAAATTCTGTAACTTCTACTACAACATCTGCGCCGATAATCGGGTTATCACCATCCACTATCTATTATATTTGGGTAAGATCTGTGTGCGTTGGTACTGATAGAAGTACATGGTCGGAGTCTGCTGCATTTATGACTTTATGTCAGCCGCCTGCAATTTTAAGTACGACCGGAGCTGCAATTTGTGGTGCATCCGGAACGGCAACTATATCCGCAACTGCAGTTTCAGGAGCAACTATTACATGGTATGATTCTTTAACTGGAGGTACAGCGTTACAAACAGGTAATTCATATACAACACCTACTATTTCTTCAAATACTACTTATTATGTATCAGCTAAATCTGATGGTATCGATACAGTAGGACCTGTTAGTCCTTCTTCACTAAGTAGTATAAGTGCAACCAGTTATGCTATTGGGACTTACTATCAAATATTTGATGTTACTGTTCCTACAACACTGATAAGTATAGATGTTTTCCCTGTTTCTACTGTAGCTATAGGTACAAGTTCTGCAATAGAAATTAGAGATAGCTCTGGTGCCACATTAGTTTCAGTTCCTTATACTGTTGCTGTAAATGATGGAGTTACTCCACAAACAGTTCCTCTTAACTATGCATTGCCGGTGGGAACAGGATACAGAATTGGACAAGGAGTCGCGATAAATCTTAACAGAAATACGGCTGGTGCAACTTATCCTTATACATCAAGTGCAATAAGTATAACAGGTAATAATTTTTCTTCAGGACCTAACTATTGGTATTATATTTATAACTGGAAGGTTGCAAGCAGTTGTGAAAGCGTAAGACAGCCGGTTACAGTAACTGTAGATTCTGCCTGCTTAGGAACTTCTGAAGTTTCAGGAACAAAAAACAACATAAAAATTTATCCAAACCCATTTGCTGATGTATTGAATATTTCAGATGTATCAAATGTAAAATCTGTTTCAGTAATGGATATTGCAGGAAGATTGGTTAAAACGATTGAAAAACCGGATTCAGCTCTTCATTTAGGAGAATTAAAATCTGGAATGTATTTAGTTGTTCTAAATATGAATGATGGTTCTAAACAAACTATTAAAGCAATTAAAAAATAATTTTTAAATCTTTGGAAAATAATGGCGGCTTTTTAAAGTCGCCATTATTGTTTTGTATAATAATTTACTATTACATGATTAGAATCATATTCTGAATATTAATAATGTTGTATATTATAAATTAATTACATTGTTAACTAAATTTGCGAATATGAGAAAATTTTTACTTTTATGCCTTTTGATAATAAATATGGCAATGAACGCTCAAATAACTTTGGGCACAGGAAGTACAACGGTAGGATCGGCTCCCGTGAGTACATATTTTGAATATTCTTACGTTCAGCAAATATTCACAAGACAGGCAATAAATGCGGATGCCGCAGGTAATATTATAGGATTGAAATTTTATTTAAATTCAGCTTTAAGTATTACAAATTCTTCAAATTGGACTGTTTATTTGGGAACAACTACAAAAAACAATTTTTCCTCTTCTTCGGATTGGCTCCCTGTTTCTCAGCTCACGCAGGTTTATTCTGGGAACGTAGCGCAAAATAATGGAACCGTAACCGTTACTTTACCCATGCCTTTTCATTATGACAATATCAATAATTTAGTCCTTGCAATAGAAGAGAATGCTCCCGGATACGATGAAAATACTTTCGACGAAGCATTTTATGTTTATAATTCAGCCCCAAATTCTACATTATATTATAGAAATGACAATATCAATCCAAACCCTGCATTTCCGCCAAACGGAAAGTTGTCTGACAAAAAATCTGCAATTACTTTTGATGGGTTGATGGAAAGTTCTGTAATTGCATGCCCGACTGTAATTTATCCTTCAGACAATGCGGAATATATTCCGTTGTCTCCAACGATAGAATGGAATGCTGTCGCGGGTGCTGCAAGCTACAATGTTTCAATAGGCACGGCTCTTGGAGGAATAGATATCGTAAATCAGCAATCTGTTGCTGTTAATAATTTTACAGTTCCCGTACCATTGACTGCTAATACAAATTATCACCTAAAAGTAAATGCCGTAAATGCTGTCGGAGCATCCCAAGGTTGTTCAAATATTATGTTCAAAACAAATCCCGGCCAGCCGTTAAATGATGAATGTGCAAATGCAATTACGCTTACTGTAAATCCTGACGCCAATTGCGGAGCTTCTACACCGGGTTATACTTTGGGAGCTACATATTCAGGTTTAAGTTCGGCGCCGTGTTCTGGAAATCCCGACGATGATGTTTGGTTTAAATTTACAGCAACTTCGTCTTCGCATATAATTTCTGTTAACAATATTTCTTCCATTGGAACTAATGTTAATAATGATGTTTATTTTCAGGTTCTTAGCGGAAGTTGCGGAAATTTAAACAGTATTTTGTGTTCAGATCCTGCAACTTCTATAGCTTCCGGGCTTACAGTTGGTGAAACGTATTATGTACGAGTTTATAGTTTTGGCGGAGCAGGCAACAACCAGAGTTTTACTATTTGTGTAGGAAAAATACCGCCGCCTCCTGTGAATGATGTGTGTTTATCAGCATTGGCAGCGACTGCTTTTCCGTATATTCATATTCAGGCAGATGCGGCTGGTGCAACCAATAATTCAGGTTTTTTAACAGCTTGTACAGATGGAATGAATGATGGGACATGGTTTAGTTTTGTAGGAAATGGAGGCATGTTTGATATAATTGTCACGATGCCTGCTGGAAGTTCTTTCGATCCCCAAGTTGGCGTTTTTACGGGAAGTTGTAATGCTTTGTCATGTGCCGCAACAGAAGATAATGGAGGAGATGGTGAGACAGAAGTAATATCTGTACCAACTGTTTCCGGAACTAGGTATTATATAAATGTCGGGCAGTACAATGATACTGTGGACAATCTGGAAGATACTTTTACAATAAATATCTTGACCAATACTTTAGCAGTTTCGGAGCCGGAGAAAATTAAAAATGATATTAAAGTCTATCCTAATCCGTTTAAAAATGTTATACATATTTTGGATGCTGCGAATGTAAAATCTGTTTCAGTGGCCGATATGTTGGGAAGAACTTTAAAAATAATTGATAATCCTGATTCGGTAATAAATTTAAGTAAATTAAAATCCGGCCTGTATATTCTGATATTGCAGATGAAAGACGGGTCTAAAAAGTCCGTAAAAGTAATTAAGAAGTAAAAATTGGAAATAAAAAATAAGGCAGTCAGAAGATTGCCTTATTTATTTTAGAATTTATTCATTTGGTTTTACAGGTTGTATATCTCCGGTATTCATATTGGCAAATACAGCAGGGAAAAACGTAACAAGAATGAAATAAACAATGACCATTAAAACAATTAAAGAGAATAAAATAACGACTAAAGGACTTGGTTTGTTTTTCTTTTTTGGTTCCATGATTTTTGTGATATTAGATTGAAAATATACTAAGCCAATTTCTTGCCACATTGTTTGCAATACCTTGCGTCATCATCAATATCTTCGTTTCCGCATCTTTCGCATATCAATTCGAGATTTTGTCTTTTGTTGCGCATTTCGGCCGTCACAATTCCTGTAGGAACTGCAATAATCGAATAACCGGCAAGCATAAGAATCACCGCAAAAAATTTTCCCATCGGCGTAATTGGAGAAACATCTCCGTAACCAACCGTCGTTACAGTAACTACAGCCCAATAAATAGATTGCGGAATCGTTTCAAAACCCGGCCTTCCGCCTTCCACCATAAACATAAGTGAACCGACGATTACCGAAAAAATAACTAAAAACAACAAGAAAATGTAGATTTTTCTCGAGCTGTTTCGTAAGGCTCTTACAATCACAAGCCCGTCATTCATAAAATCAAGAAGATTAAAAATCCTGAAAATCCTCAGCATTCTCAACATTCTGAAAATCAGGAAATATTTGGTAACAGGAAAAAAGAAACTTAGATAAAAAGGTACCAAAGAAAGAAAATCTATAATACCAAAGAAACTGAAAATATATTGTTTTTTATTTTTTACCACAGCGATTCTCATCCAATATTCTATAGTGAAAATCACAGATATAATCCATTCACCGATAATAAAATAAACGTGAAATTTTTTGTCGAGCTTCGGTATACTTTCCATCATAATGATAGAAGTGCTTATCATGATAAGAACAAGAAGTACAACGTCAAAAAGTTTCCCAAGCCGGGTATCGGCGCGATATATGACGCGGAATAAAAATCTTTTCCAGAGTTTGTCTTCAGGAAGAAGATTGTGTTCTTTTTCCATGTGCAAAGTTTTTTTTAAATTTAGCAAATTATCCCTATTTTCGTGACAAACATACATAATAAAATGACAATACACGAAGTAATTTCCGAGATTGAAAAGCATATTGCAATGCCGCAGGCCGAAGATTTTGATAATGTTGGGCTTTTATGCGGTTTTCCAAAGCGTGAAGTGACCGGAATTCTTGTTTGTCACGACGCCCTTGAAAAAGTAATTGACGAGGCGATTGAAAAAAACTGCAATCTTGTTGTCTGTTTCCATCCGATCATTTTTTCGGGGTTAAAATCTCTTACAGGGAAAAATTATGTCGAAAGATCTGTTTTAAAAGCAATTGAAAATAAAGTTGCGATTTATGCAATTCATACCGCTTTTGACAACGATTTTTTTGGAGTAAATGCAGGAATTTGCAATCATTTAGGTTTGAAAAACTTGAAAATTCTTCAGCCTAAAAAAAATAATTTAAAACAATTATCGGTGTATGTTCCAAAAGATTATTCTGAAAATGTAAAAGAAGCGCTTTTTTCCGCAGGAGCCGGAAACATTGGCTTTTATGATGAGTGCAGCTTTAAGATCGAAGGAAACGGAACTTTCAGACCGATTGAAGGTTCAAATCCTTTTTCAGGACAAAAAAATATTCGCGAAAATGCTGATGAAGTAATGATTTCTGTAATTTTTGAAACTTTTAAACAGAATCAAATTGTCGCTGCAATGAAATCTGCACATCCTTACGAAGAAGTGGCGCATCAGATTTATACTTTAGACAACGAAAACCAATATTCGGGTTTGGGAATGTACGGCGAATTTGATACTGAAATGGATGAAAAAGATTTTCTGGGTTTTGTGAAAGAAAAATTTAATTTAAATATCATTAAACATTCAGATCTTAACCACAAAAAAATCAAAAGAGTAGGCGTTTTGGGCGGATCCGGGGCAAGCGGAATAAAAGCTGCATTGGCAAAAAAATGTGATGCTTATCTCACCGGAGATCTTAAATATCATGATTATTTTCTGGCAGAATCTAAAATGCTGATCTGCGATGTCGGGCATTACGAATCGGAGCAATGGGTAAGTGAACAATTATTTGAAATTTTATCACAAAAATTTAGTACATTTGCAGTCTTAAAATCTAGTGAAAAAACAAACCCAGTAAATTATTTCCTATAGATATGGCAAAAATCACCGAAATTTCAGTCGAAGAAAAATTAAGAGCTCTATACGATTTGCAAATCATCGATTCAAGATTGGATGAAATCCGAAATACAAGAGGAGAGTTGCCAATCGAAGTTGAGGATCTTGAAATTGAGATTGAAGGACTAGAAAAAAGAGCTGAAAAATTTCTTGCAGAAATCAAAGAACAAAATGATCAGATCAGCAATAAAAATGAAGTGATCAACCACGCAAAAACCCTTATTGACAAATACAAATCTCAACAAGATAACGTAAGAAACAATAAAGAGTTTGAAGCTTTAGGAAAAGAAATCGAATATCAGGAGCTTGAGATTCAGCTTTCTGAAAAAAGAATCAAAGAATTCGGAGCTAAAATTGGTCATAAAGAAGAAACTCTGAACGAGCTGAATTCTAAAATTGAAGATCTTAAAAATCACCTTAAATTCAAAAAAGAAGAATTGGAAGGCCTTATTTCTGAAACTCAGAAAGAAGAAGAATATCTTATCAAAAAATCTGACGAATTTGCTTCCAAAATCGACGAAAGATTATTGGCTTCTTACCACAGAATCAGAAGCAACTCATCAACAGGTCTTGCGGTTGTAGGTTTGGAAAGAGGGGCTCCAAAAGGATCTTTCTTTACAATTCCGCCTCAAAAACAAATGGAAATTGCTCAGAGAAAGAAAATCATTATCGATGAGCATTCAGGAAAAATTCTTGTAGACGACGAGTTGGTAAACGAAGAAAACGAAAAAATGAATTCTGTTATTAAATTTTAATTCAGATTTTTCTAAAATACAAAACTGCTTCAATTTTTTGAAGCAGTTTTTTTATGTCAAAATATTTACCTTGTCATTGCGAGCCGAAGACGATGCAATCCCTAAATATTCTTACTACTTAAATTAGACAGTATGTTTGTCATTCAGAGCGGAACGAAGTGAAGCGTGGAATCTCAATATTGTTCTAAAGTATCATTATCAAGATTTTTACGGAATGATAAACTAAGCATTTGTATCAATGATAAACAAAATAAAAACCGTTTCAATTTGAAACGGTTTTGTCATTAATCCTGATGCTCATACATTTTATTGTAAAGATCCATAAACTTCTCTTTTATGGCTTTTCTTTTTAGTTTCATAGTTGGAGTCAATAATCCCGATTCGATGCTCCAAACTTCGGGAGTGAGCTCGATTCGTTTTATTTTTTCCCAGTTTCCGAGATGTTCGTTGATATCGTGAATCTCTTTTTCGATTCTGTCTTTCAGTTCCTGGCTTTTTGCAATTTCCTGTGGAGTAGATCCGATGTTGAGGTTGTTTCTCATTGCCCAGTTTTTAGCAAACTCAAAATCCGGCTGTACAAATGCGCATGGCATCTTTTCACCGTCACCTACAACCATCACCTGCTCAATGAATTTTGAAGCTTTGGCTAAATTTTCAATGGTTTGCGGAGCAATATATTTCCCGCCGGATGTTTTGAACATTTCTTTTTTACGGTCGGTGATCTGCAAAAATCCGTCGTTGTCAATATGTCCGATATCGCCGGTTTTGAAATATCCGTCTTCCGTAAATACTTCTTTGGTTAATTCTTCATTTTTAAAATATCCTTTAAATATAGAAGGTCCTTTCACGGTAATTTCGCCGTCTTCCTGGATCTTCACCTTTAAATTATCCAAAGGATGCCCCACCGTTCCTACTTTCATTCTATCGGCAGAATTAACGGAAATTACAGGAGAAGTTTCTGTAAGTCCATAACCTTCAAGGATCGGAATCCCCGCATTTTGGAACATTAAATTTAATCTTGTAGACAACGCTGCCGAGCCGGAAACTAAAGTAATGATTTCTCCGCCCAAGCCTTCTCTCCATTTTTTTAATACGAGTTTATCGGCAATGATTTCCTGCAATCCGGATGGTTTTGAAACTTCTTTCTTTTTCTGAATTAAATTTAAAGCCCAGAAGAATATTTTTGATTTTAAACCTCCTGCAGAAGAACCTGTATTGTAGATTTTGTCGTAAACCTTTTCTACCAGACGTGGTACAACGCTCATGTAATGAGGTTTTACTTCTTTTACGTTTTCGCCCATTTTATCAATGCTTTCTGCAAAATAAATTGAAAAACCATTGTATTGGAAAAGATAGAAAAGCATTCTTTCAAAAATATGACAGATCGGCAAAAAGCTCAAAACTCTTGTATCTTTGTAATCTAAACTTTTCTTCTTCGGAATTCTGGGAATAGATCCTAAAACATTAGACACAATATTCTCATGCGTAAGCATTACTCCTTTTGGTTTTCCTGTAGTTCCTGAAGTATAAATAATCGTAGCCAGATCCTGAGTATTGATTGCTTTAGAAAGGTCTTCAACTTCCATTTGTGTAGAATCATCTTCTCCCAAACTCAAGATTTCTTTCCAGTTTGCAGCGCCGGTAATGTCATCAAATGTAAAAACACCTTGCAGCGAAGGTACATTATGTTTGATTTTCATTACTTTATTTAATAGCTCTTTATCAGAAAGAAAACAGTATTTAATTTCGGCATTATTAAAAATAAATTCATAATCTTCCGGAGATATATTCGGATAGACGGGAACGGAAACTACACCAATCTGCGAAAGTCCAAGATCCATCACGGCCCATTCCGTACGCGAATTGGTGGTGATCAATGCGATCTTGTCACCAGGCTTGATGCCTAACTTTAAAAGCCCCCGAGAAATCTTATTTCCCTGATTGATAAACTCCAGAGTAGAAGTTTTTTTCCATTCTCCCTGATATTTTGTAACAAACATATCGCTTTTTGGAAGGTTTTCCAGAGCATAATAAGGTATATCGAATAATCTTTTGATCGCCATAATTTTTCAAATATTTTAATAAATTTAAATATAGCAATTTTTTTATTGTAAAATCACAAATTAATAATGAAAAGTTATTTTTAGTTTATAATTCTTAAAACATTTGGGAAAAATAAATTGTATATACGCGAGATTCTGATAATCTTTAAACCGCCTTTCTCCTTATATTTTCAACTTCCGATGACTTAATTCTATATCTATTTTTAGATTTGGTTAAAAAGTGTAAATTTACGGCATATAATTATTAATTTTTATGGATTTTAATTTATCAGAAGAGCAGCTGATGATTCAGCAGGCAGCAAGAGATTTTGCGCAAAACGAATTATTACCGGAAGTCATTGAAAGAGACCGTGAGCAGAAATTCCCTGCAGAACAGGTAAAGAAAATGGGAGAAATGGGACTTCTGGGAATGATGGTTGACCCAAAATACGGCGGTGCAGGTATGGACAGCGTTTCTTATGTACTGGCATTGGAGGAGATTGCAAAAATTGATGCTTCTGCAGCGGTTGTAATGTCTGTGAATAATTCTTTGGTATGTGCAGGTCTTGAAAAATTTGCTTCTGAAGAGCAAAAAATAAAATATCTTACCCCTTTGGCAAGCGGCCAGGTAATTGGTGCTTTCGCATTATCGGAGCCGGAAGCAGGTTCTGATGCTACTTCTCAAAAAACGACAGCAGAAGATAAAGGAGATTATTATTTGTTAAATGGAATTAAAAACTGGATAACAAACGGAGGAACAGCTTCTTACTACATCGTAATCGCACAAACAGATCCCGAGAAAAGACATAAAGGAATCAACGCTTTCATCGTAGAAAGAGGTTGGGAAGGTTTTGAGATCGGACCAAAAGAAGACAAATTGGGAATCAGAGGAAGTGATACACATTCTTTGCTTTTCAATAATGTGAAGGTACCGAAAGAAAACAGAATTGGTGAAGACGGTTTCGGATTCAACTTTGCAATGGCGGTTTTGAATGGCGGTAGAATTGGTATCGCTTCACAAGCTTTGGGAATCGCTTCCGGAGCTTACGAATTGGCACTTAAATATGCTAAAACAAGAAAAGCTTTCAAAACTGAAATTATTCATCACCAGGCAATCGCTTTCAAATTGGCGGATATGGCAACTCAGATCACGGCTGCAAGAATGCTTTGCTACAAAGCTGCTGTTGAAAAAGATGCCGGAAAAGATATTTCTGAAATTGGTGCAATGGCAAAATTATATGCTTCTCAGGTTGCAATGGATACTACAATTGAAGCAGTTCAAATTCACGGTGGATACGGATATGTAAAAGAATATCATGTTGAAAGAATGATGCGCGACGCAAAAATCACTCAGATCTATGAAGGAACTTCCGAAATCCAGAGAATTGTGATTTCAAGAAGTATCGCAAAATAATTTATTTAAAACATCAAAAAACACTATTTATGAAAAAGTCTTTGTGGATCACTCTTGGGATAGTTTTATTGCTATTGGGAGTTTTGGTATGGTACAAATTTTTCTTCGTTTTCGGGGAAGGAGTGAAATCCGGTTATCTGAATTATGCCATCAAAAAAGGGTATGTTTTCAAAACTTATGAAGGCAAACTGATTCAGGAAGGCTTTGGAAGAGGAAAAACCGGAACAATTACAAGTTATGAATTTGAGTTTTCTGTTTCGAACCCTGAAATTTTCAAACAATTGGAAATGAACAGCGGTAAAACTTTCGACCTTCATTACAAAGAATACAACGGAGCTTTGCCTTGGCGAGGAAACACAAAGTATGTGGTAGATAAAATAGTGAATATGAAATAATCAAAAGCCTTTCAGAGAATTTTCTGAAAGGCTTTTTCTTTAGTTATTTGTGTTTTTAGCATTTTTCTTTTTGTAAAAATAATAACCGATTCCGGCAATTAAAAATAGCGGCCAAAGCGGAAGTATAAATAAGAAAATAGAAGTAATGACGTTCCAGCCGGAAGAAACTGCCGCAAGAGATTTTGTGCCGAAATTTTCAGGTTTGTCTTTTTGGGCAAATTCAGAATTGGTTCCGTAAAGAGTAATTTCGACGTCGCACAAAGTATTGTTTACAAAATCTTCACCCGAAACTTCAATGCCTTTATTTTCAACTTCACCAATATTATAGCTCAGATCATCCATTAAATAATCAAATTTCTGAATAGGGATTTTCACTTTTAAATAAGCTATTTTTCTGTCATTATTGTTCAGGGAAATATTTTCGCTTTTAATGAATCCGTCATATTTCTTTACCTGTTCCTTTACAATTTCTTTAGCGGTTTCTGCATTATTTACATTTAATTCCAGAATGCCTGTTTTGATCATTTTATTTTTCTGAACTGATGTTTTTTGATCATTTTTATCTTTATAAATGATTTGGGTTTCTTTAATAATTTTTGACGCCGGCACATTCACTACAATTTTTTCGGGGCTTTTTTCTGCAAAATCTTTCTTTTCAACTTTTGATTCCAGCTTCATGCCTGCAATTTTTTCAGATAACGAATCGATACTTTTTGAGGTTGATTCAATTGTTTTACTTACTTCGCTTTTAGTTTTTTCAAAATCTTTTATTTTGATGCTTGCGGAATCGAAAACTGCTTCTGCGGTATTGTTGAAAGAGTTTATTTTTTCACTTGTATTGGCAACGGCACTGTCGGCGGAATTAATAGCATTTTCTAATTGAGCCGATGTTTCTCCTTTTTTGCACATGATAAAATTGCTTGATACAACAACTATTAAGATTAACTTTTTCATAAGATTATTTTTTGTTGAAGTAAAATTATGAAGGAAAACCAGCAACAAGTTTGTAAAAGAAATGTATTGTTTTGGCGTATTTTATTAATTTGAAAATCAGTTATTTGTAAATTATTTACAACAGTTTTACAAATATTTTAATGAAATGTTAAAAATGTTAAAAAAAATATTTTTTTAGGAATATAATAATATTTACATTTGCATATTAAGATTTTAATAATGAATTGTGCTTTTTTATTAGTGTTTTCATTCCTTACTTGTGCTATAAGTAGTTGTAGCAGCATGTCTGTGGAAAAAAATAAAATTAACACACAATCATTGATGAATAAAGAAAATGACAGCATCGGTTTTTCAGAGGTAAGAAGGCTGAATCATACGATACAGTTGCCGGAATATAGCTTTCTCACGACATTCGATCAAACACTGAAGCTTTACAGTCAACTGGAAGACAAAAGATATTCCCGTTCGGAGCCTATACCGGCGCTTTTTGATAATGAATTTTTCCTTGTCTTGAAACCTAAACTGAAGCAACAACAATACGGAGATATTGAAGTAACGAAGCTGCAAATAAATGGTTCTGTTTTAAATGTATATTATAAAGAAATAGTTAACAGCGAATATTTAGCAAATAAACAAAACAATCCTATCTTAATATTAAGGGTAAATGGGAAAATTCCCTCAAAAGTAAACTTAATACACCAAAATGAATATTAAATAAAAAAACTATGAAGAGAAAATTATTATTTCTGGTCATGCTGTTTGTTTTTTCGGCAGCAGGTCTTGCACAACAAAACTATTGGAAAAAAATCACTGCGAAAACCAACAGTGAAATACGAAAGAATAACGTCAGAATATCTGAATATACTTTATTTTCGCTGAATACCGATGAAATTATAAATCAACTGAAAAATGCTCCCGACAAAACCAAATATCCTTCAGTAAAAGGAATTCTTTTGAATTTTCCTAATAACGAAGAAGGTTTTGATACTTACGAAGTTTACGAAGCGTCTACAATGCATCCGGATCTTCAGAGCAGGTATTCTGATATAAGATCTTATTTAGGATTTAAAAAGGGAGATAAATCGTCGATAATCAGATTTACTTTAGATCCATTTTTTGGGTTTAATGCGATGATGGCAAATGACAACGGAATTTTCTATATAGATTCTCATACAACAGATAATCAGGTTTATAAAATGTATGACAGAAAAAATGCGTCATCACTAAGTCAGTTTGAATGTCTTGTTGAAGATGAATCTGAATTTAAACATTCTGAACCTACTTCCAGCAAAACAGTAGTCGATGCGCTCAACAGAAAATACAGGCTTGCAATCACAACTACAATAGAATATACAGCTTATATTGCTCAGCAGGCTGGTGTAGGAACAGGTACAGAGGCCCAAAAAAAAGCGGCTGTTCTAGCTGCTGTAAACTTAGTGGTTAATCGTCTTAATCAGGTTTTTGAGAAAGACGTCTCTGTTTCTTACCAGTTGATTGCAAATGCGGATGCATTGTTTTTTGTAAATACAGATACATTCGATCCTTTTAGTGCGGGTCAGATGATTAATGAAAATCTAACTGTAACCAACAATATTATTGGTGTAAATAATTATGATATAGGACATCTGTTTTTCAGAGCAACAGCAGGTAATGATAATGGATTGGCTCAAACACCGGCTGTATGTCTTGACGGAAAAGCCAGAGGAGTTACCGGGTCGGGAGCACCTGTTGGAGATCCGTTTGTGATCGATTATGTAGCACACGAAATGGGCCATCAGTTTGGAGCAAATCATGTTCAGAATAACGGATGCAATCGAAATACACCAACATCAGTAGAACCAGGCAGTGCAAGTTCTATTATGGGATATGCAGGTATTTGTGCTCCGAATGTGCAGACTAATAGCGATCCTTATTTTAATGCGGTCAGTATCAACGAAATGTATCAAAGATTGATTGGAGGAGCCACATCAAACTGCGGAAATAAATTAGCGATTAATAATACTGAACCAACCGCAAATGCAGGCCCGGATAAAACGATACCGAGAAGCACACCTTTTGTTTTGACAGGTATTGCAACTGATGCCAATAATGATGCGCTTACTTATTCATGGGAACAGCAGGATACCGGTGCTGCAACGATGCCTCCGCAACCAACAAATGCGATAGGCCCACTTTTCAGATCTATAAATCCAAGTACATCTCCAATGAGATATTTCCCAAGGCTGCCGACTATAGTTGCGGGATATGATCCTAATTTTGCAAATCCGGCAGATATCAAAGCTTGGGAAAAGTTGTCTTCTATTGCAAGAACACTTAATTTTTCCCTTCTTGTAAGAGACAATAATCCGCTTGGCGGACAAACAGGAAGAGATGACATAAGGTTAACAGTTTCAGCAGCAGCGGGCCCTTTCATTGTAACATCACAAAATGCTCCGGGCATTGTCTGGACGCAAGGACAATCCCAAACAATTACCTGGGATGTTGCCAATACAACCGCAGCTCCTGTAAGCACGGCTAATGTTACCATATTGCTTTCAAAAGATGGCGGTCTTACGTTCCCGACTGTTTTGGTTGCAACTACTCCAAATGACGGTTCACATACTTTTGATGTACCTTCAGGATTAGGAAATATTACCGATGCAAGGATTATGGTAAAAGCTGTTGATAATGTATTTTTAAATGTAAATTCTCACAATTTTACAGTAAATTCTTCACAGGTTATAGATCCGCCTCCGACTACAGCTCCTGTACGTATAAGAGAAGGATTGCTGATTTATCCTGTTCCGTCCAATGATGGATATGTTTATATTAAAGCTGATTTTGAGCCATTCATTCCACGTCGTCCATACGAAGTTACTTATGAAATATATGCAATGGACGGGAAGTTGATCGTTCCTAAAAAGACACGTTATATCTTTGAACAGCATCTTGAGAAAATTGATTTAAGAGATGTTCCTACAGAAGCTTACATGATTCATGTAACAATAGATGGAGAAAAAATAGTTAAAAAACTGCTTATGTTGCATAAGTAATTTTATAAATGAAATTCACAAAAAACCGTTCATCTGAACGGTTTTTTTATGCTTGGAAGCTGGAAATTAATTCTGTCTGAATTCACTTATAAAATGCAGTTTAACATTAGGGAATTTCTCTTGCGTCATGTGAATCGTGAATGACGAATCTGCCAAAAATACCAGTTGATTGTATTTGTCTCTGGCCAAGAATCTCTGTTTCAATCTTGCAAATTCTTTAAACTCTTCAGACTTTTCGTCTGCTTCTACCCAACAAGCTTTATGCATAGAAAGTGGCTCGTAAGTACATTTTGCGCCATATTCGTGCTCCAGACGATATTGGATAACTTCATATTGAAGCGCACCAACGGTTCCGATGATTTTTCTGTTGTTCATTTCCAGCGTAAACAGCTGAGCAACGCCTTCATCCATCAGCTGGTCGATACCTTTAGCCAATTGTTTCGCTTTCAACGGATCGTTATTATTGATATATCTGAAATGCTCCGGCGAGAAGCTCGGAATTCCTTTAAAGCTCAGTTTTTCTCCGCCTGTCAAAGTATCACCAATCCGGAAGCTTCCTGTATCGTGAAGCCCCACAATATCTCCCGGAAAACTTTCGTCTACAACTTCTTTTTTATCTGCAAAGAAAGCATTTGGAGAAGAGAATTTCATTTTTTTACCTTCTCTTACCAACAGATAATTTTCATTTCTTTTAAATGTTCCCGAAACAATTTTTACGAAAGCAAGTCTGTCTCTGTGTTTCGGGTCCATATTGGCGTGAATCTTGAAAACGAAACCTGTAAATGCAGGTTCTTCAGGCTTTACCAATCGTGTTTCACTTTCTTTTGGCTGCGGCATTGGCGCGATATCAATGAAAGCATCCAGCAATTCGCGTACTCCAAAATTATTTAAAGCCGAACCAAAGAAAACCGGCTGCAAATCACCATTCATATAATCTTCACGATTAAATTCCGGATAAACAGATTGAATCAATTCCAATTCTTCTCTTAAAATTTTTGCCGCTTTTTCACCGATAACTTCGTCGATTGTCGGATCATTGATATCATCAAATTTGATGGCTTCACCAACTTTCTGTTTTTTCTCTTCTAAAAATAACTGAATATTGTTTTCCCAGATATTATAAATTCCCTGAAAATCTGCGCCCATTCCGATCGGAAGAGATAGCGGAACAACACTTAATCCTAACTTTTGCTCAACTTCATCCAAGAGATCAAAAGCATCTTTTCCTTCACGATCCAGTTTATTGATAAAAACCAACATCGGAATGTTTCTCATTCTACAAACCTTAACTAATTTTTCTGTTTGTTCCTCAACTCCTTTTGCAACGTCGATTACAACAATTACAGAATCAACAGCTGTTAAAGTTCTATAAGTATCTTCAGCAAAATCTTTGTGACCCGGCGTATCTAAAATATTGATTTTATGATTTCGATATTCAAAAGCCAATACGGAAGTCGCAACGGAAATTCCTCTTTGTCTTTCAATTTCCATGAAATCGGAAGTAGCTCCTTTTTTTATTTTGTTTGATTTTACAGCGCCCGCTTCCTGAATTGCACCTCCGAAAAGCAACAGCTTTTCCGTAAGAGTGGTTTTTCCGGCATCGGGGTGAGAGATAATCCCGAAAGTTTTTCTTCTCTCTATTTCTTTGATTAAGTCTGACATATTGTATTTTGAAGTTGCAAAAATCGTCATTTTTAATGGAATTAGAAAATCAATTTAAAATGGCTTAAAATTTAAAGTTTAATGATAAGAGTTTATGATATAAAATTTAACAATTCACAATAAAAATTCACGATTAACAATTGACAATTCACTTCCAATAATTTCCTTTAAATACTTATCTTTGTTTCTATAAAATTGTAGAAAAAATATGGAAAACAGTAAATATCCGAAGTTTACCTTTACATGGCTTGGCGGGATTGTTTTATTAGGTGGTTTTGTTGTCGGATCAATGCTTGTCGGTTTTTTCAATGTTTTTTGGATGTTTGTTTTCAGAGAAAATCTTCAATATAAAGATTGGTTTTTGATGGTTTCTAATGCAGTTGTGTTTCTTACTTCAATTGCGTTTTTCGATTTCTTTGTTGTACGGCCAACCACTAAAAGGAAATTGAATTTCAACTTTTCACCCACCAATTTTTACACTTATCTGCTTATTTTCCCAATGATGCTGGGCATGATGTTTATTGGAGAATTTGTTACTTCTCAGATTCCGATTACAGGACCTTTTTTTGGTAAATATTATGATTTTTTTACTGATTTGATGAGCCAGCTAACAGATAATCCTGTTGTAATGGTGATAACGGCGGTTATTATGGCGCCGATTTTTGAAGAAATTATTTTTAGAGGAATCATTCAGAAAGGATTGATCAATAAAGGAGTAAAACCTTGGAAGGCGATTGTTTTTGCATCAATTATTTTTGGTCTGGTGCACGGGAATCCTTGGCAGTTTGTCGGAGCAGTTTTATTGGGCTGCGTTTTGGGCTTGGTTTATTATAAAACCAAATCTCTGCTTTTGCCAATGCTTTTGCATGCTTTCAATAATCTTTGTTCATCAATTTTAATATTTTATACAAAAAATGAAAGTTTTTCAGAAGCCTTCAAAGTTTCCGAATGGATCATATTGTCAATAGGAATTGTACTTTTTTCTTTGTTTTATTATTTATTTACGACGAAATATAAAGTACATTATGCCGAAATTTAAAGCTAAACTTGTGTTTAGATAAAATAAAAAAATAAAATTAGAAATGGAAATATTAGTTGCAACCCACAACGAACATAAAAAAGAAGAAATTCAACAGATTTTAGGAAATGACTTTGTCATAAAAAGTCTTACCGATTACAATATTCATGAGGAAATTGTGGAAGACGGAGATTCTTTCAACGCCAATGCATTAATTAAGGCTAAATATTGCTTCGAAAAAACAGGAATTCCAAGTTTGGGTGACGACAGCGGTTTGGTGGTTGAATCTTTAGACGGAAGGCCCGGAATTTTTTCTGCACGATACGCTGGAGATCATGATTTTGCTAAAAATATTGAAAAGGTTTTAAGCGAAATGGAAGGGATAGAAAACAGAAAAGCTTATTTCATCACGGTTTTATGTTATTATGATGAAAATGGGGCTCAGTATTTTGAAGGAAGAGTTCATGGAAATTTATTAACTGAAAATAAAGGCTTCAAAGGTTTTGGTTACGATCCTATTTTCGTTCCTGAAGGTTATGGCAACACTTTTGCAGAAATGAATCCTGAAGATAAAAACAAAATCAGCCATCGAAAACAAGCTTTAGATTTATTTTTGGATTATCTGAAAGTAAAAGAATAATTTTAGGCTAATGTTTACTTTGAGATCATTAACCTTAACCTTAACCTAAATCCGTACATTTACCCCAATAAACCATTGATTTGAGTACTTATTTAACGATACTGGGCTTTAATTCAGCAATTCCCACCATCAATACATCGCCAACTTCTCAGCTTCTTGAGATGGAAGAAAGGTGCTTTCTTATCGATTGTGGCGAAGGTACGCAGGTGCAGCTGAGAAAAGCAAAAGCAAGATTTTCAAAAATCAATCATATATTTATTTCGCATCTTCATGGCGATCATTGCTTTGGTTTGCCAGGTCTTATTGCGTCTTTTCGATTGCTCGGCAGGGAAGTTCCTTTGCATGTTTACGGACCGAAAGGAATAAAAAAAATGCTTGAAACTATTTTTACAATTACCGAAACCCACCGCGGCTTTGAGGTGGTTTATCATGAGCTGGATAAAAATTATTCCGAAAAAATATATGAAGACAGCAGGGTAGAAGTTTATACAATTCCTTTGGATCACAGAATCTACTGCAACGGGTATCTTTTTAAGGAAAAACTAAAAGACAGGCATCTCAATATGAAAGAAATTTCTAAATATAATGAGATCGAAACCTGTGATTATCACAATCTTAAAGCAGGAAAAGATTTCACTTTGAGCGATGGTTATGTTCTTAAAAACGAAATCTTGACCATTGAGCCTGCGCCATCGGTTTCGTATGCGTTTTGCAGTGATACAAGATATTTGGAAGGTATAATTCCGATTGTGAAAAATGTCACGGTAATGTATCATGAATCTACATTTTTGCACGATCTGAAAGAAATGGCGGATTATACAGGCCATTCAACGGCTTTGGAAGCGGCAACTATTGCGCAAAAGGCTCAAGTCGGGAAATTGATTTTGGGTCACTTTTCCAACAGATATGGCGATTTGACAGTTTTTACAGATGAAGCACGGAATGTTTTCCCTAATACTTTTTTACCAAAAGCTTTGGAAGTTGTGAAAATTTAAATGATATGTTGAATTTTGAAGAATTAAAAGACTTTCTGAACGAAAAGGCCGATCTTTACAACAATCCGGAATTTATACAGCTCGATCCGGTTCAGATTCCGCACCGTTTTTCTTTACAACAGGATATTGAAATTGCAGGTTTTCTGGCGGCTACAATATCTTGGGGAAACAGAAAGTCAATTATCAAATCGGCAGAAAAAATGCTTGATATCACGGGAAATTCTCCTTATGATTTTGTAATGAATTTTTCTGAAAATGATTTGAAATCGATTGAAGGGAAAAGTATTCACAGAACTTTCAACGGAGAAGATTTTATCTATTTCATAAGGCAGTTTAACAGGATTTATAAGGTGAATAAAAGCTTAGAAAATTTATTTATAATTAATAATTCTGAAACCAATTTTTATCATGCTATCGAAAGATTCAGGGCCCAGTTTTTGCAAGCTGAAAAACATAGAAGCCACAAACATGTAAGTTCGCCTTACAAAAATTCTTCGGCAAAAAGGATCATTATGTTTTTGCGCTGGATGATCCGGAATGATAAACGTGGCGTAGATTTTGGAATCTGGGAAAATATAGATCCGAAATATTTATCAATACCTTTGGACGTTCATACAGGAAATATTTCAAGAAAATTAGGTTTGATTTCAAGAACACAAAATGACTGGAAAACCGTTGAAGAACTAGATGCAATAATCAGAAAACTAGACGAAAAAGATCCCGCCAAATATGATTTTGCACTTTTTGGTTTGGGCGTCACAAAAGAATTATTTTAAACACAAAAAACGATGGAAAAATCACACGAAAAAATTGATTTTTTAGAAAAAATAGCCAACGGAATTACCTGGTGGATTGGTTCTATTCCTTCACTTATTGCCCATACTTTGTTTTTTACCATATCCTTTCTGCTTCCTGCGCTGGGTATTGTAGAGTTTGACAAAATGCTGCTTATCCTTACAACCGTTGTTTCTTTGGAAGCTATTTACCTTGCCATTTTTATCCAGATGTCTGTGAATAAAAGCCATGAAAAAATTGAAGATATTCAGGAAGATATCGAAGAGATCAGCGAAGATATTGAAGATATTCAGGAAGATATTGAAGAGATCAGCGAAGACCTGGAAGAAATAAGTGAAGATCTGGAAGAAATTACAGAAGATATTGAAGATATTCAGGAAGATATTGAAGAAATCAACGAAGAAGAGGAAGAAGAAGATCATAATGAAAGGGCAAAAAACACCATTTTAAAAAGTAATGTAAGCAACAATACCAACGAAATAATTACTTTAAAAGATAAGATTTCGGAGCTTCAGAAAATGATTGATGAATTGCGAAAAGAATAATTTTCACTTAAAAAAGCAAACAAATAATATACTATTTTAACGCATATTAAATATATGTTACTAACTTTTAAATGATTTTGCAAAATTTTAAGGTTTTAGAATTTTTTTTGTTATTTTTGGACAAACAATAACAAAATGTTAAATTATAGATTGAAAAATTACTTTAAGGTTAGTTTTGTTCTGCTTTTATTATTCGGTGTTTTTTCTAATGCTCAGCAAACAAGGCCTCCTGCAAAAGAAAAAATCCCTGTTAATGCAAAAGCAGGAGATTATATTGACGTAAATGTGGCACCTTATCCCGAAAGCAATTATACTCCTACACAGCTCGTTACCGATGTATTGGTGGGGAATTCTGCAGGTTGTGGCATACCCAACATTTCAAACGTTACTGTTAGTCCAAACCAGCTTGTTACTAATGACGACAGGTTTTGGGGATATTTTAATAAAGCAACTTCAAATTTTCCTTTTCAGGAAGGAATTGTTTTGACAACAGGTTTTGCAAGAAAAGCCGGAAATGTTGCTGAAGGTTTTACTTTGAGTGATGGCAACGGCGGAGGAAGCGATGCCGATCTTATAGCTGCTATTGGGGTAACAACACAGATCAATAATGCGGCTGTTTTAGAATTTGATTTTGTGGCGTCAAGCAGTACAATGAAGTTTAATTATATTTTTGCATCTGAAGAATATGAAGGTAATTTTCCGTGTCCTCCAACACAGTATGACGATGCTTTTGCCTTGTTGCTAAAGCCTAATACGCCAGGTTCCACTTACACGAATTTAGCAATTTTGCCGGCTGGTGCAGGACCGGTATCTGTTCCGAATATTTTACCTGGAAGCTTTTCTTGTGGTCCTATTAATGCACAATATTTCGGTTCTTTATCACCCAATGCCACCAATTATAACGGTATTACGGCAGCGCTTACTGCAGAAGCTACTGTAGTTCCCGGACAATCTTATCATATAAAAATGGTAGTTGCAGATGCTCGTGATAGCAGCTACGGTTCTGCTGTATTTTTAGAAGCAGGATCTTTTGATATTGGAATCAGTATTGTTGATGATGCAGGTAACCCTTTACCTGAAACCATCAATATGTGTGATAATACACCGCGGATTCTGAAAGCTCAGGTTGCAGCAATTCCGGGTATGACATTTCAATGGTATAAAGATGGTGTAGCAATTCCCGGAGCCACAAATATATCATATACTGCGACTTCGGCGGGAGTTTATACAGTTAAAGTTGTTGTACCTGGAGGCAATTGTCCTGCTGAAGCAACAATTACAATCATTGGCGGTACAAGTCCGGTGGCTCAAAATGCCACTTTAAAATTATGTACTACACCAAGCATTAGCACATTTGATTTAAATTTAGCAAAACCTTCTATCAGTACAAGTGCTGGTGCCGTGTTTAAGTTTTATGTAAACCAGGCAGATGCGGTAGCGCAGAATAATAACTTTATTACTACTCCGAATATGTATAATGGCGCAGATGGCCAGGTTTTACATGTTGTGGTTTCCAATGGTGGATTTTGTAGTAAACTAGTTACTTTAACTTTAAAGAAAGAGGCTACACCTATTGCTCAGCTTACAGCTTCAGAATTAAAAATATGCGCAGGAGAATCTGTTACTTTAACCGCTTCAGGAGGAGTTACTTATGAATGGAGTGATTTTTCCGGAACAGGTGGCGTTCGCACAGTTTCTCCTACACAAAATACCACTTATACTGTTTATGCTATCGGTGCACAAGGATGTAAATCTTTGCAGCCGGTGTCGATAGTTGTAGAAGTAGTTCCTGCAATCGTATCTGATCTTAAAGGCGGAATGATTTGTGAAGGAGACCGAATTACTTTAGATGCAGGTGCCGGACCGAATTATACCTATTCTTGGAATACCAATGCAACAACACAAACAATTTCTGTAGACACACCGGGTACATACACGGTTACAATCAGTAATGGCGTATGTTCAAAAGTATTCACAACGCAGGTGATTCAGGCAGTTATTCCTGAAATTATAAATGTAGATTACAATGATAATGGTACAATGATCATTACAGCGAGTAATCCGAGCAACGGAATTTTAGAATTTTCAATCGATAATGGCGTGACATGGCAGTCTTCAAACGTTTTTGGAAATGTTCCTAAAAATATTGTCGTGCCGATAAGAGTACGGGTGAAAAATACAAGTTGTGTAGGATTTTTAGAATATTTTACGTTTGTAATGAAAAACGTAATTACTCCAAATGGCGATAATGTAAATGATATGATTGATTTCAGAGGAGTAAGTGATCTCAAAAATTTCCAGGCAGTGATTTCAGACCGTTACGGACGAGCGGTATTTAAAGCTGAAAAAATCAGACCATATTGGGATGGTTATTTCCAGGGCAAAAAGTTGCCAACAGCCTCATATTGGTATCAGGTGACATTTGAAGATCCTGCAAGTAAGAAGCTTACGGTGAAAACAGGATGGATTTTACTTAAAAACTTTGAATAAATAAATAATAAAGAAAGACCGATAATTTTATCGGTCTTTTTTATTAATGTAAGTCTATAACGTTTCTTTTTATTGATTGATTAACTATTTCCAGAAATAACTTTACATTATCTATCTGTTATTTATGTAAAGAATAAATATTACGGGTTAATCTAATTTGAATATAAAATAATATTTAAATATAAAAATGAAAAAAACTTGTATTATAATAATATAAATAAAGCTGAATTAAATTTAAATCAAAAAAAATAGTATTTTTGTTAAAAATAATACAAAATGTTAAATAAAAGTGCAGGAAGTTTATTTTTGGCTTTGTTTTTAGTTCTGTTTGCAAATTTTGCTTTTTCTCAAGTCAGAGAAAGAAGTAAAAGCATACAGAAACCTTCTGCTCAGACAATGAAAGCAGGTAATTTTATAGATGTAAATACACCTGGATACCCAGAATCTTCTTACAGTATAACGCAGTTGGTGAAAGACGTTCTTATTGCAGGCGGATCCGCATGTTCTACTGCAAATGTAAGTAATGTGGTTGTGTCGCCGAATTTAGCAGTGGGCAACCAAAACAGAACCTGGGGTTTTTTCAATAAAGGAACTACAAACTTTCCCTTTGCAAAAGGTATTGTACTTACAACAGGACATGTACGAAAAGCAGGAAATACTTTTCAGGCTGCAGAATTAAGTGACGGTGTACCCGTGCAAGGAGATGTAGATTTAGCTGCGGCTCTTGGTATATCAAATGCAGATTTAAGAGATGCTTCTTATATAGAATTTGATTTTGTACCGAGTGCTACACAAGTTACTTTTAGATATTTGTTTGCTTCGGAAGAATATGAAGGTAATTATCCCTGTACGATTGGAGATGGATTTGCTTTACTCTTAAAAAAAGTAGGGGATCCTAATTATACAAACTTAGCAGTTTTGCCAAACGGTAATGCAGTAAGTGTTAAAACAATTCATCCCGCAACCGAATTTGATGGTTCGCCACTTTCATGCGGTCCATCAAATCCTACTTTTTTTGGAGGATATAACAATGCTGCTATCGAAACAAATTTTAGCGGGCGAACAGTACCTTTAACAGCTAGTGCTACTGTAATACCGGGAGAAACGTATCATTTTAAAATGGTTTTGGCAGATTTTCAGGATGCGGCTTATGATTCCGGAGTATTTTTAGAAGCCGGTTCTTTTGATATTGGGGTTCAGATTTTAGGACCTGCAGGTGTTCAGCTTCCTGCTTCAATTAATGTATGTGATAATGCTCCACAAACTTTTACGGCTTCAGTGCAGATTCCTAATGCTACTTATCAATGGTTTTTAGGAGGAAATCCAATTCCGGGTGCAACGAATCCTTCTTATACCGCAACACAACCTGGAGTTTATACTGTTGAAGTTACAATTCCGGGAAATTCGTGTCCGGGTACAGCCAGCATAACCATTGTAGGCGGAACTTCACCTACTGTACAGAATGCTACTTTGACGAGCTGTTATGCAGCAGGAAATGTTATTTTTAATTTAACATCTGCACAAGGCTCAATAAGCACAACTCCGGGAGCTACATTTTCTTATTACCTGAATCAGGCTGATGCCAACGCTGGAAACGGTAATGTAATTGCTGCACCAACTACTTTTTCAAGTCCAGGAAATCAAACCATTTATGTTTTGGTAAAAAGCGGATTCTGTTCCAGAGTTGCAGAATTACAGTTGGTAAAAGCGGCGGAAATTACTGCCACAATTGCAAATCCTGCTGTGCTTACTTGTACAGATTCTCAAATTACATTGGATGCTTCAGCTTCTATATATCCGGCAGGTTCAACATTTAATTGGACTACAACAGGAGGAAATATTGTTTCAGGAGGAACAACTTTAAATCCTGTAATAAACGCACCGGGAACTTATACTTTAACAATTTCAAACACTTTCCCGGGTAATGTAACCTGTACAAATACAGCAAATGTAACAGTGACAGGTAATAGTACTCCACCAAATACAGGACTTACAGCAAGTAAGATTCTTATCTGTTCTGGTGAAGCTGTTACTTTAACTGCCACTGGAGGAGCAACTTATAACTGGACTGGTCTTACTGGCAACGGTGCAAATCAAACAGTTAGCCCGACCGCCACTACAACTTATACAGTAACAGCGGTAGGTGCAAACGGTTGTGTATCAACAACGCCGGCAACAATTACCATTGAAGTTTCACAACCTTTTACTGTACAAAATGCCAGCCTTTTAGAATGTTATCAACAAGGCGGTAATATAACTTATGATCTTACATCTGCACAAGGACAAATGACTACTGCAACAGGAGTTACATTTACTTATTATGTAAATCAGGCTGATGCCAATGCAGCGAATGCAAATAGCATTGCTGTGCCTACAGCGTATCAAAGTGCCGGAAATCAAACAATATATGTATCAATAAGTAATGGTGGTTGTAGATATGTTGTTACATTGGATTTATTAACAACAGCAGTAACGAACTTAGTTATAGCTGCGCCTCAGGTAATTACTTGTGCTACACCTCAAATAACTTTGGATGCTTCCGCGTCCGTAATTCCGGCAGGTTCTACAATTGTGTGGACAACAGCAGGAGGAAATATTGTTGCCGGGGCAAATACTCTGACACCTACTGTAAATGCCGATGGAACTTATACATTGACTGTAACAAATGTAACGCAACCTGGAAATTTAACTTGTACATTTACTGCCAATGTAAATGTGGTTGAGGATAAAGTTTTACCTGTAACAGGAGTGACCTCTTCTGTGGCTCAGATTTGTCCGGGTGAATCTGTTACTTTAACTGCCACCGGCGGAGCAACATATAATTGGACGGGTTTGCCGGGTACGGGAAATGTTCAGGTGGTTTCACCAGCCGTTACCACTACATATACTGTTTTGGCAATTGGTGCTAATGGATGTGTTTCCGCTCTACCGGCTACAATAACGATTATTGTTGGACCTCCAATCGCGACGTTGGCTGCTTCAAAACTTAAAATTTGTGCAGGTGAATCTGTGACATTAACTGCAGGTGGAGGCTTTACTTACAACTGGGTTGGATTGCCAGGAAATGGAAATACACAAATTGTTACTCCAACAGCTACTACAACTTATTCGGTATTTGCATTGGGTGGAAACGGATGTGTTTCCAACACACCGGCTACTGTAACGATTGAGGTCGTTCCTGCAATTGTTTCAACTCTGGAAGATGTATATGTTTGTGCGGGAGATACTGGAATTTTGGACGCAGGTGCCGGACCAAATTATACTTATTTGTGGAGCAACGGTGCAACAACACAGACTATTTCTACAAATATTCCGGGTTCTTATTCTGTAACGATCAGCAATGGAACTTGTTCGAAAGTATTTACGGCTCAGTTGCTTAATCCGGATCTTCCTCAGTTTACAAACGTAGCGTATGAGAATAATGTTCTTACCATTACTGCTACCAATCCTACAGGAGGCGTTTTGGAATATTCTATTGACGGAGGACTCACATGGCAAACGTCAAATATTTTTTATAATGTACAGCAAAATAATAATTACAATATTTTGGTAAGGGTAAAAGATGCAGAATGTAGTACATCATTAGAATATTTTACATTTATTGTCAGCAATGCTATTACGCCAAATAGCGACGGGTTGAATGATTTTATTGATTTTAGCGGAATAAGTAAGTATAAAAATTTCGCTGCATCAATTTTTGATCGATATGGATCGGAATTATTTAAAGCAGATAAATCAAATGTAATCTGGAACGGATCTCTAAAAGGTATAAATCTTCCTACCGCAACTTATTGGTATAGAGTGCAGTGGGAGAATCCTGCAAGTAAAAAACTGGAACTCAGATCAGGCTGGATTTTACTTAAAAACAGAAATTAAGTTTTAAAAATATTCATCAATAAGACTGTTTTACATTGTGAGACAGTCTTATTTTTTTGTGTAAAATAATATAGTTATTTATGCTGTTTTTATAAAAATAAATTAAATTTGTTGAAACAAAATTATTATGAAGAGATATATACTGCTGTTTTCGCTATTTCTTATTTCACAAAATATTTATTCTCAAATAGCAAGACCTCAGCCAAAAAATAACATTCCTTTAAATGCAAAAGCGGGAGATTATATTGATGTAAATGTGGCTCCTTACCCCGAGAGCAATTACACACCCACACAACTGGTTACCGATGTATTGGTAGGAACTTCCGGCTCGTGTGGAACACCTAATATTTCTAATGTGACTATTACTCCCAATCAATCAGTAAATGATGCCAATCGATTTTGGGGTTATTTCAACAAAGGAACTACAAATTTTCCTTTTGCGGAAGGGATTGTTTTAACTACAGGTTATGCGCAAGAAGCAGGTAACAATGAGATTGTTGATGTACTTTTAGGAAGCACAGGTACAATGTCTGATCCGGATTTGGTAGCAGCTATTGGTACTACACAGCAGCTTCATGATGCTGTGGTTTTAGAATTTGATTTCGTACCAACAAGTTCTCAAATGAAGTTTAACTATATCTTTGCTTCTGAAGAATATACAGGAGGATATCCTTGCTTAAATTATGATGATGCATTTGCACTCTTATTGAAGCCAGTTGGTGGAACTTATCAGAATTTAGCTATCCTGCCTGGTGGTGCAGGACCGGTTTCCGCTACCAATATTGTTCCTCAAAATCCGTTGTTTTCATGCGGTCCGATTAATGCACAATATTTTGGATCTCTGCCGCCTAATCAGGTCAACTATTTCGGAAGAACAATACCTTTAACAGCACAGGCAACTGTAATACCCGGTCAAACTTATCATATAAAAATGGTGCTTGCTGACGCAAGAGACGGAAGTTATGATTCGGCAGTTTTTTTAGAAGCCGGTTCTTTTGATATTGGTGTAAATTTATTAGATCCTTCGGGAGCTCAATTACCGCCGGAAATAAATGTATGTGATAATGTTCCACAAGTAATCACGGCTTCCACCAGCGGACCAGGTTTGTTATACCAATGGTTTCTGAACGGAACTCCAATACCAGGAGCTACAACAAATACAATCACTGCGGTACAGCCAGGTAATTATATGATTGAAGTAAGTGTTCCCGGAAATCCTTGTCCGGGTAAAGCATCAATTAAAATCAATGGTGGAACGACTCCGGTCGCTCAGGATGCAATATTTCTTCTTTGCAGCACACCGGATATTACCACTTTTGATTTAAATAATGCTAAACCTTCAATCAGCCCAACGCCGAATGCTACTTTCCGTTTTTATGAAAACCTTGCAGATGCGCAGGCGCAAAATAACAGCTTCATTCCCAATCCTGCAAACTACAACGGAGCAGACGGTCAGATTTTATATGTAGTTGTTTCGGACGGAGGTTTTTGTAGTAAACTTATTGAGCTTACATTACAAAAAGAAGTTACTCCTGTTGCTGATGTTTCGTCATCGAGAATTAGGGTTTGTGCAGGAGAATCCGTTACTCTTACAGCCAGCGGAGGAGTTACTTATCTCTGGGATAATTTTCCGGGAACAGGCAATACCCAAACAGTAACGGTAAATCAAACAACAACATTTTCGGTATACGCAATAGGAACAAAAGGATGTAAATCTTTGTTGCCGGCCACGGTAACTGTAGAAGTTGTTCCGGCAATTGCTTCACCTTTGATGGATGTCGAAATGTGTATCGGAGACAGTATAATTCTCGATGCAGGTGCCGGAAACAATTATTCTTACGAATGGAATACAGGTGAGACAACACAGACTATTGTTGCGGATCAATTAGGAATCTACAGCGTGATTATTGATAACGGAATCTGTGAAAAAGAATTTGAAGTAAAAGTACAGGCTGCGGCATCGCCATATTTCACGCATATAAGTTATGAAAATAATACATTAACTGCCACTGCGGCCAATCCTGCCATTAATAATATTCCGGGAACTTTAGAATATTCTATTGACGGAATCAACTGGCAGGATTCTAATGTGTTTCCAAATTTGTCAAACAATACCAATTATAATATTCAGGTAAGAATTAAAGGAACAAGCTGTGTAGGATTTGTTGAGTTTTTCACAGTAGCCATCAACAATGTTATCACACCAAATAATGACGGCGTCAATGATGTTATCGATCTTACTTCTTTGGGAGATTTTAATAATTTTACAGGGTCAATTTATGACAGATATGGTGTTGAAGTGTTCAGATTTTCGAAAGAAACTCCTATTTGGAACGGAACTGTCGGAGGAAAAAAATTACCAACTGCTACTTATTGGTACAAATTCAATTTCCAATATAAAAAGACTAAAACAGAATTAAGCAGATCCGGCTGGATTATGCTGAAAAACAGAGACTAATTTTAGAGTTTATTAATAGAAAAAAGCCTTTCAAAATATTGAAAGGCTTTTTTGTTTTACTGATTTTGTTTCCAAAGTATTGTAAATGAAATAAAATCATAAACACTTAATTCTTCCGCTCTTTTATCCATAAATTCATGAGATTTCAAAGCTTCGGGAATATTTAATACTTTTAAAGAGTTCGACAATTTTTTTCTTCTTTGATTGAATCCTGCTTTTACAATTTGTTTAAAAAGCACTTCATTTCCTGCCAATCCTTCTTTGGGATTTCTTGTCAGGCTGATGACTCCTGATTTCACTTTGGGCGGCGGATTGAAGACATTTTCATGAACTGTAAACAAATATTTCACATCATAATATGCCTGCACAAGCACAGAAAGTATCCCGTAATCTTTGGTTCTTGGTATGGCGGCCGTTCTTTCCGCAACTTCCTTTTGAAACATTCCTACCATTTCCGGAACCAGCTGGTAATAATCTATGATTTTAAATAAAATCTGTGAAGAAATATTGTAAGGAAAGTTGCCGATGATAGCAATCTGCTCATTATTTATAAAGCTAAAATCCTGCTTCAGAAAGTCGCCTACAAAGGTTTCTTCAGTTGCCTTTGCATAGTTTTTTTTCAGATACTCGATAGATTCGTTATCAATTTCTGCAAGATAAATTTTCTGCTCTTTTTCAAGAAGATATTTAGTAAGCACGCCCATTCCAGGTCCCACTTCCATGATGTTGCCGTAGTTTTCAAAGCTTAAGCCTTCTACAATTTTTCTGGCGATGTTTTCATCTGTCAAAAAGTGCTGACCGAGATGTTTTTTTGCTTTTACACTCAAAGTTTTTTATGATTTCGTTAACAATGATTTTTCTGATATTCGTCCCAAATTTCGGAAGATTTTTTCTAATTTAGCCAAAAATTCTAATATTAATGGCTAAATCTGTAGAAGAGTTCAATAAGAAAAGGCTTCGGTCTAGTAATATCACGGTTGTGATAAGTATTGCCTTAGTTTTATTTTTGTTGGGACTTATGGGTCTTATTTTGATTAATGCTCAAAAATATTCTGATTATATTAAGGAGCAATTGGTAGTCAATGCTTATTATGACGAAAATTACGATGCAAAAGATTCCCTGAAAATAGCAAAGCTGGAAGAAGAGGCTTTCAAAAAATTGCAGACTTTGGCTCCTGTAAAAAAAGCGACTTATATCTCAAGAGAAAATGCAGCTAAAGAAGCTAAAAAAAGCATGGGAATTGATAGCGATGCGCTTTTCGAGGAGAATATTTTCCCATCATCTGTAGAAATCGCCTTAAAACCGGAATATGTAGATCCCGTAAAAATTGATGAAGCTATAAAGATTATCAAATCTGTTCCCGGAATTGTTGATGTCAAAAACGACAGTACATTAATGGTTGACGTGTACAATAACCTAAACAGGATTTTGAAATGGATTTTAGGTTTCTCTATCTTATTTTTAGTTTTAGCAGTTGTGTTAATTAATAATTCGATACGTTTAAAAATATTCTCAAAAAGATTTATTATCAAAACCATGCAGTTGGTCGGAGCAAAAAGACGCTTTATTCTGAAACCTTTTATTATAGAAGCCGTTATTTTAGGCGCAATTGGTTCTGTTATCGGTCTTATGGCGTTATTTGGTGTTTGGTATTATTTTACAAACCAGATCGGTTCTGCATTTGTACAGGATAATCAACAGTATTTCTGGCTGGTAATTTTAATTTTGGGAGTTGGTATTTTCATCTCTGTATTAAGTACAATCATCGCAACATGGAGATTCTTAAGATCAAACGTTGACGATTTATATTACTCTTAAAAATGGGCAAAAAGACAAATAAATTTTCCGCATCAGATTTTGGTAAGGAAACAGAAATTCCAAAAGAAAGCAGCTTCTATTTTGGAAAGCAAAATTACAAATGGATGCTGATCGGTTTGGCATGTATCGTAATAGGTTTCCTTTTAATGATGGGCCCTGATGCCAATACGGTAGACGGAAAATACGATCCGAATTCCTGGAACAACGATATTTTTTCGATCAGAAGAATCAGAATTGCACCTTTGCTTATTGTGATTGGTTTCGCAATTGAAGTGTTTGCAATTTTGAAAAGAAAATAATTATTTTTACAAATAAGATTTAAGAATTAAAAGATTTGAATATTAATTTGAATCTTTTAATTTTTCCTGAATATTTCAATTTTTTAATTAATTTAAATGGATTTAATCAAAGCAATAATCATTGCTATTGTAGAAGGACTTACAGAATATTTACCGATCTCATCAACCGCACACATGGGTTTTGCTGCCAGCTTGATGGGTCTTGAAGACGAAGAATTTCTGAAAATGTTTCAGGTTTCTATTCAGTTTGGAGCTATTTTATCAGTAGTTGTAGCGTATTGGAAAAAGTTCTTTGATCTAAAAAATCTTCAATTTTACTTCAAACTGGGATTTGCTGTGATACCGGCTTTGGTTTTAGGATATATACTTGATGATAGAATAGAGGCTGTTTTAGGGAACCAAATTGCAATTTCGTCAGTTTTAGTTATTGGCGGTGTTGTTTTATTGTTTGCTGATAAATGGTTTAAAAATCCTGTCGTGCATGATGAAAAAGAACTTTCCATAAAAAAAGCAGTAATTATAGGTTTTTGGCAATGTCTTGCGATGATGCCGGGAACGAGCAGAAGTGCAGCTTCAATTATCGGAGGAATGACGCAAGGCCTTACAAGAAAGGCCGCAGCAGAGTTTTCCTTTTTCTTGGCTGTGCCTACCATGTTGGCGGTTACCGTTTATTCCGTTTTTGTGAAAACTTGGGGAAAAGAAACCGCTAATCCTCAAAAAGGATACGAAATGATTTTTTCTTCGCAAGATCACATTATGATTTTTGTTGTAGGAAATATTGTTGCTTTCATTGTTGCTTTGATTGCTATTAAAGCTTTCATCGGCGTTCTTAATAAATACGGATTCAAGCCTTGGGGCTGGTACAGGATAATTGTAGGAATTGCTTTGCTGATTTATTTTTATTGGTTTAAATAAACTAAAATTGCTCATTACCAATTACTTATTCCTCATTAATGAATGCTGAAGAATTACAATCAGGTTACATATTTCTTTTAGACAAACCACTTGACTGGACTTCTTTTCAGGCGGTGAATAAAATGAAATATAAGCTCAAAAGAGAATTTAATCTGCCTAAAAACTTTAAAATAGGCCACGCCGGAACTTTAGATCCTCGTGCGACAGGTCTTTTGATTGTCTGCTGCGGAAAATTCACAAAGAAAATCCCCGAAATACAGGATGCCCCGAAAGAATATTGGACCGAAATAAAACTAGGAGTTCAAACCGAATCTTACGATACAGAAAAGCCGGAAATTCTTCATCAGGATATTTCTCACATTACGAAAGAAAATATTACGGAAGCTTTAGATAAATTTTTAGGAGAAATAGAACAAAAACCGCCTGTTTTTTCAGCCATTAAAATTGATGGTAAAAGAGCTTATAATTTAGCCAGAGCCGGAGAAGAGGTCGAAATGAAATCCAGAAAGACAACAATTCACTATATTAAAGATGTTGAAATCAATTTTCCGATGGTAAGTTTTATCGTTGGCTGTTCAAAAGGAACTTATATCAGAAGTCTGGCTCACGATATTGGTCAGGAACTGGGCGTCGGAGCTTATTTGACGCAATTGAGAAGAACGAAAATCGGCGACTATACCATTGAAAATGCAACCGCAGATTTTTTAGAGAATGATTATAGATTTGAAAATTTATGATGAAATATTTACTCTTATTTTCCACTTTACTTTTTTCTGTCCAAATTTTTTCGCAGAATGAAGATATTAAAAAGCCAAAGATGAATTTTTACTTCAATCCTTCTTTGAGTGCAGGCTACAATTTAGGAAACAGTATTAAGAATAATCAAAATAGAGATTCGCCATATTATCAACAATACGTTGCTCCTTATCTTCCCAATAAGTTTACATACGGAATTTCGGCAATTGGAGGTTACAATTTTCTTCCTAATTTTGCATTGGGAACAGGATTGAAATACATGTATATAGATCCAAATTTCCATATGATGTATTGGCTTATTCAGCCTAAAATTATTTTTAATCCCGGAGATGAAGCTTTTTTTATAGATGTCACTTATGGAAAACAATTTAACCGTTCAGTTATATCAAATTCAGAATTTTGGGGAGTGAAGTTGGGAATTCAGGTTGCTTATTCAAAAAGATTGAGCCAGGAAGGAGGAATTGTTTTGGAATCGCCAAAATTACCTGTTTCAAATAGTACTTTTATAGGATTAAGCTATGGAATTACCATTTACAGTAACAAACATTACACCGTTGAAGGAATAGATTAATGGAAAAAACACGTATCAATAAATATTTATCAGAAGTAGGATACTGTTCGAGAAGAGCAGCGGACAAGCTTTTGGAAGAAGGAAGAATCAAAATAAACGGTAGAATTCCTGAGTTGGGAACAAAAATTTCTGATGAAGATATCGTTGAAGTAGACGGAAAACCAATACGTGAATCTGAAGAAAAACCTATTTATATTGCTTTCAACAAACCGGTCGGAATCGTTTGTACAACCGATACAAAGCGCGAAAAGAACAATATAATTGATTATATAAACCACGATAAAAGGATTTTCCCCGTTGGAAGGTTGGATAAACCAAGTGAAGGTCTGATTCTTTTGACAAATGACGGAGATATTGTGAACAAAATTCTCAGATCAAAAAATAATCATGAAAAAGAATATCTGGTAAGAGTTGATAAGCCTATCAACACAAAATTTCTCGAAAAAATGCGAAACGGAGTTCCTATTTTGGATACCGTGACCAAAAAATGCGAGGTTGATAGAATTGATGATATGACTTTCCGTATTGTTTTGACGCAAGGACTGAACAGACAAATCAGGAGAATGTGCGAATTTTTAGGATACGAAGTAAAGAAGCTAAAACGCATAAGAATCATGAATATCAAGCTGGATTTGCCTCTTGGAAAATGGAGAAACCTTACTGAAGAAGAGCTTTCGACGCTTAATTCTTCACTTGAAGATTCTGCAAAAACCTTTGAATAAGTATTTTTTATTCATCAGATCAAATAAATATTCCAAAAGTTATTAGCTTTCCTGTAAATTCTTGAAAAAAATATTATGAAGTTAATGTAAAAAGGTTTATATTTGAATTATCAAATAAAGATCTGAATGATGGAAAAAAAAATCTTTATTTAAGCGGGTTAACGCCTGCTTTTTATTAATTAAATTCTTAATAAGTTGGGATCGGAACTTATTCTTTTTTGATTCATCTATTCTTCACTTTTTCCAAGTTTCTTTAAATTTTACTTCCACATTTTTATATTTCTTTTATAATAAATTGAAATTTAGTTAATTACAACTTTCTATTTCCTGCTGAAAATATATTGTTAGAATAAAATAATTTTGTACTTTTGCACTCACTTTTGTGGTAAAGGTTTGATAAGGTAAAATATTAATAATTAATTACTTCCGTATTTTTTAAATCCACATTTATTCAGACCGTTAAAAAAGAAGGAATACAAATTTTATTAGAAAATGTCAAAAGAGACAAATTCAGCAGAGGTTATTCTTAACCAAAACGTAGCACCAGAACAATTTGACTGGGATTCTTTCGAATCTGGTCTTGATGCAGATGCTAGAAAAGAAAAAAGTGATCTTGAAGAAATCTATAACGGATCTCTTAGCAGCTTAAATGATAACGACGTTATCACTGGTAAAGTTGTAAGATTGACTGACAAAGAAGCTATCGTAGACATCGATTTCAAATCTGAAGGTGTTATTTCTCTTAACGAATTCCGTTACAACCCGGGCCTTAAAGTAGGTGATGATGTAGAAGTAATGGTTGACAGAAGAGAAGACAAAACTGGTCAATTACAATTATCTCACAGAAAAGCTAGAACGCTTAAAGCTTGGGATAGAGTAAACGAACTTCACGAAACTGGAGAAATCGTTAACGGTTTTGTAAAATCTAGAACTAAAGGAGGTATGATCGTTGATGTACACGGTATCGAAGCATTCTTACCAGGTTCTCAAATCGACGTTAAGCCAATTAAAGATTACGATCAGTTCGTAGGTAAAACTATGGAGTTCAAAGTTGTGAAAATCAACCCTGAGTTCAAAAACGTAGTTGTATCTCACAAAGCATTGATCGAAGCAGATATCGAAGGTCAGAAAAAAGAAATCATCGCACAACTTGAAAAAGGTCAGGTTCTTGAAGGTACTGTTAAGAATATTACTTCTTACGGTGTATTCGTAGATCTTGGTGGTGTAGACGGATTGATCCACATTACAGACCTTTCTTGGTCTAGAGTGAACCATCCATCTGAAATCTTAGAAGACGGACAAACTGTGAAAGTGGTAATCCTTGACTTTGATGACGAGAAAACAAGAATCCAATTGGGTATGAAGCAATTAGAAGCTCATCCTTGGGATGCTCTTTCTGCTGACATGAAAGTTGGTGATAAAGTAAAAGGAAAAGTAGTAGTTCTTGCTGACTATGGTGCATTCGTAGAGATCGCTCCAGGTGTAGAAGGATTAATTCACGTTTCTGAAATGTCTTGGTCTACTCATTTGAGAAGTGCAGGAGATTTCGTAAAAGTAGGTGACGAAGTGGAAGCTGAAGTACTTACTCTTGATAGAGAAGACAGAAAAATCTCTTTAGGTATGAAACAATTATCTAAAGATCCTTGGGAAAATATCGAAACTAAATATCCTGTAGGTTCTCAACATGTTGGAACTGTAAGAAACTTTACAAACTTCGGTGTATTCGTAGAATTGGAAGAAGGTATTGATGGATTAATCTATATCTCTGATCTTTCTTGGACTAAGAAAATCAAGCATCCATCTGAGTTCTGTGCAGTTGGTGATAAATTAAATGTTGTAGTCCTTGAACTAGACATCCAGGCTAGAAGATTATCTCTAGGTCACAAACAATTGACAGAAAACCCTTGGGATAAATTTGAAACTAAATATGCTGAAGGAACTGTACATGCTGGTAAAGCTGTAGAAGTACATGATAAAGGTGCTTCTGTACAATTCGAAGATGCTGAAGTAGAAGCTTTCTGTCCTTCAAGATTATTAGAGAAAGAAGACGGATCTAAAATCAAAAAAGGTGAAGATGCTCAGTTCAAAGTAATCGAATTCAACAAAGAATTCAAGAGAGTAGTGGTTTCTCACACAGGAATCTTCAGAGACGAAGAAAAGAAAAATGTAAAAGAATCTAACAATAGATCTAATAATACATCATCTTCTTCAAACAACGAAGAAAGATCAACTCTTGGAGACATCGATGCATTAGCAGAACTAAAAAGAAAAATGGAAGGAGGTAAATAATCTTAAACCAATTTTTTAAATATAGAGAACCATTCTTCGGAATGGTTCTTTTTTTTGTGAATGACAAATGAAATTCTATAACAGAAATGTTGATGGAAAGGAATGTTTTAAAGTACAACCAAATTAAATTTTCATAGATAGATCACACATAATATTATATAGTTGTAGAATTTATATAAAGTCAATTTGAGTGTTAGGTGTGTGGTGCTGGTAATCAATTAGTTATTAAAATAGTTTTGTTTATATTTAAATGTTAAATGTTTGGTAATCAGAATATTGATGTTTGTTTTAGTATTAATTTGTTTATTTTATGCATATATTTAAATAATAATGTATTTTATTTGAAATATATCATAAATTTGCTGCTTTAATAATAGAAATGAAAAAGATAACTCTGCCGCTTTTATTGGCTGCTTTTGCAGTACTTCCTTCTGCGTTGTATTCACAAGATAACGAGAAGTTGATTAAAGATTATATTTCTCAAAACAAGATTAGGGAATATAAAAAGTCTGATCTCACAAATTTTGTGATTGACAACGTTGATAATTCAAAATCACTTAACGGAAATGTTGTAAAACTTCAGCAAACGTACAACGGGCTTCCTGTTTTTAGTGCTGTAGGAACTGCTCTTGTGAAGGATAACAAGATTACTTATTATTCCGATAACTTCGTAAAAGATTATTCAACTTCCAACTCTGCAAATGCAGCTTTGGACAAAAATGCAGCTTTAAGTAAAATTTCAGCCGATCTTAATAAAGAAGAAATTTCTACTTTGCCAATTATGAACTTTTTCGAAAAAGGTCCTCAAAAATTGACTGCAGCAAAACAGAGGTTGGTATATGCTACGGATGATAACGGAGATTTGAGATTGTCTTATGAATTTTTGGTGCACGAGCCTAAAACAACCAATCACTGGAATTATTTAATCGATGCAAATACCGGAAAAGTTCTTAATAAGATTAATTTAAATCTTTCTTGTAATTTTCATGAAGACGCTTATTCACACGATACGGATCATGTGATGGTAGCATTACCTCAAAATAAAGAATTTTATACAAATAATACCTTTACTTTATTACCCGATAATGCTTCTTACAATGTTTTTGCATTGCCAACAGAAGCACCTACTTTTGGACCTAGAAGTCTTGTGACAAACCCTTGGATACCGTCTTCATCTCCTGAAGGTTGGCATTCAAACGGAACGACTCATTACACAATCACAAGAGGAAATAATGTGTATGCATACGATGATAAGGATGATGATGAAATGACGTATGGAACTTCTCCTGACGGTGGAGCAACAAGAAATTTTGATTTTGCATACAACGCCAATGGTAAAGCAATCCTTAATCTTCCGGCTGCAACTACAAATTTATTTTACATCAGTAATATGATGCATGATATTTTTTATAAGTTTGGATTTACAGAATCTGCAAGAAATTTTCAGAGCAATAATTTTGGAAACGGAGGTTTAGATGATGATGAAGTATTTGCTCAATCTCAAGACGGCGGAGGCTATAATAATGCTAATTTTGCTTCATATCCGGATAATTATAATCCTGTAATGCAAATGTATTTGTGGCTAGGATCAAACCGCGTATTATGGTATAATGCTCCGACTGATGCAACACCTAGAGTTGTAGTTGGAGGCTCGGCACAATTTGGACCTGGTTTTAACGATGTGGGGATTACGGGTGACGTAAAATTTGTGAGCAATACAAATGCTTGTATAGCTTTACCTGCCGGAGAATTAACCGGAAAAATAGGTTTGATTGAAAGAGGAGGAGGTACAACCTGCAGCTTCGTAGTGAAAGTGAAAAATGCACAGAATGCAGGCGCAACAGGAGTTATTGTGTATAATGATGTTGCCAATGGAGCTACTTTAGGAAATATGGGAGGCGTAGATAATACGATCACAATTCCTTCAATTTTAATTAATAATGTGGAAGGAGAATATATCAAAACGAAATTAGCAGCAAACACGCCTGTAAATGTTGATATCAGACTAGACACAAGATATGACGGAAGTTTTGATAATGGTATCGTGTCACACGAATACGGACATGGAATCTCAAACAGATTAACCGGAACGGGATACAATTGTTTGAATTCTGGTGCGGATAAAGAACAAATGGGCGAAGGTTGGTCAGACTTTTTTGCTTTAATGCTTACCAACAAGCCGGGAGACAACGCTTCTGTTCCAAGAGCTATCGGAACTTATGCGGGAGGAGAGCCAATCACAGGTGATGGGATCAGGCCTGCAAAATACTCAACAGATTTTGCTGTCAACGGATTTACATATGGTGATACCAACGGTATGGAATATTTCAATGGCCAGGCTACTGTACCAAATGTACATTCTATAGGGTTTGTTTGGGCAACGATGCTTTGGGACCTGCATTGGGATTATGTGGCTAAATATGGTTACGCTTCTAATGTTACAGCAAATACTACAAGCGGAAGCGCAAGGGTATTGCAGTTGGTTACAGATGCTTTAAAACTTCAGATATGCAACCCGACTTTTGTGAACGGTAGAGATGCGATTTTAACGGCCGAACTGGCTACAACAGGTGGTGCAGACAGATGTATGATTTGGAGAGCTTTTGCTAAAAGAGGTCTTGGAGTAAATGCTTCGGCAGGCTCTAAAACCAATATTAATGATCAAGTAGAAAATTTTAGCGTTCCTGCAGACTGTGTACTTTCAACAAATGAAGTTGCATCAGCAAACAATAATGCAATCTCAATTTATCCGAATCCTGCTAAAAATGAATTTTTCATCAATTTCCCAAGCAATACTTTAGGGAAGGTAAATGTTGAAGTTTATGATATGTCAGGGAAATTAGTTTCTACAGAAAATAAGATTTCACCGGATTCTAAAAAAGCAATATCAACCAATGCTTTACAAAACGGTGTTTATATTGTGAAAGTAAAAGGATTGGGAATTGATGCAACATCAAAACTTTTGATTAAAAAATAATTTATTTTAGAGTTAAAAGGATTGGTTCTGTAAAAGCAATAATCATAACTTAGTCTATAATTAAGAATCCGTCTCAATTTTGAGGCGGATTTTTTATGACCTGAAGACAAATAATAATGATGTTTGTTGTTTTTTTAATCATATTTTATAAATTTTTACAACAATTAGTTTATTTTTTTAATTTAAATTGAATTATATTATTAAATTTGATAACTAAAATTATTTAATATGAGAAAAATAACTACCACATTCTTATTTGCAGTATGCACGGTTTTTCCATCATCCAACTTGTTTTCACAAGATAATGAAAAGCTTATTAAAGACTATATTCTTACAAAAACCATAAGAGATTATAAGAAATCAGATCTGACAAATTTTCTTGTTGATAATGTTGATCCTTCTAAATCTCTAAACGGAAGTGTTGTAAAATTTCAACAGACATACAAAGGTCTTCCAATTTACAACTCTGTAGGAACGGCTCTGATAAAGGATGGTAAAATTGTATATTACAATGATAATTTTATAAAAAATTATAACGAATCTACAGTAAATTCTGCAAAAATAAATAAAGAGGCGGCTTTACAGAAAATATTAAGCGAGCTTCAAATAGAGGATATTTCTAATTTTACAATTCTTAATTTTTCTGAGAAAGACCTTGATAACAAAAAGTTTGTCAAACAAAGATTGGTCTATATTTCAGATCATGGAAATCTAAAACTTGCCTATCAATTTTCTTTAGAGGAACCAAAATCTCCCAATTATTGGAATATTCTGATTGATGCAAATACCGGAGATATAATTTTCAAAGAAAATTTAACTTTATCATGTAATTTCCATTCTGATGCATATTCGCATGATCATGGTCACTATCATTTTATTGGTCCGGTTCAGGATCATAATAATAGTTTTTCTTTTTTAGCTCCTGATAATGCTTCCTATAATGTATTTCCTTTACCAATACAGGCGCCGACTTTTGGACAAAGGTCAATCATTACAAACCCTTGGATTTTAGCCTCTTCACCTGAAGGCTGGCATTCTGACGGGACAACACATTATACTATTACCCGAGGAAACAATGTGCATGCATATGAAGATACAGCTAATTTAAATGCTCCGGGAGCATCTGCGGACGGTGGAGCTGCCAGAAATTTTGATTTTGCTTATAGTGTAAATGGTACTCCTACAGCTAATCAGAATGCTTCTTTAACCAATTTATTTTACATGAACAATAGAATTCATGACATCTTTTATAAATTTGGTTTTACAGAATCAGCCAGAAATTTCCAACAGAACAATTTTGGAAATGGAGGTGCCGGCAACGATTACGTAAGAGCCGAAGGACAAGATGGAGCAGGAACTAATAACGCTTTCTTTTCTAGTCCTGCAGATGGGTCTAGAGGCCGTATGCAAATGTATTTATGGTCGAGTATAAATACCAACTTCTTTTATAATGCACCAGCCTCAGCAATGTCGCGTCAGCCATCCGTAGGTACGGCTCAATTTGGTAATCCTCTCGATGCAGTGGGAGTTACTGCGGATGTTCAGTTATCTCCTGTATTAGACGGATGTACTGCATTGCCAGCGAATTCGCTTACAGGGAAAATCGGCTTGATCGAAAGGGGAACTTGCGCTTTTACGGTTAAAGTAAAAAATGCACAAGATGCAGGAGCCAATGCTGTAATCATTTATAATGCCCCAGCATCTAGTGCAATAGGTACTATGTCTGGAACTGACGCTACGATTATCATACCTTCAGTTTTGATTGAAAATGCCGAAGGAGAATTTATAAAAGGTCAGCTTGCCTCCAATACGACAGTAAATGTTACTCTTAAAAATGATCCGGCAACAGCTGTAACTCCTGATGGTAGTTTTGATAACGGAATCATAACTCATGAATATGGACATGGAATTTCAAATAGATTGACAGGAAACGGATCAACATGTCTCTCAACTGCTGGTAGTAGCGAGCAGATGGGTGAGGGTTGGTCAGACTTTTTTGGTTTAATGCTTACCAATAAGCCGGGAGATAATGCTTCTGTAGCAAGAGGTATGGGAACTTATGCTACAGGACAGCCTATAACAGGGCCGGGAATAAGGCTTGCAAAATATTCTCCAGATTTCACTATCAATGATTATACATATGGAGATACTAATGGTATGCAATATACAAATGCAAACGGACAGCTAGTCCCAAATGTACATTCGATAGGGTTTGTTTGGGCAACAATGCTTTGGGATCTGCATTGGGAATATGTTAATAAATATGGTTATTCATCTGATGTAACAGCCAATGCGACAAATGGTAGCTCGAGAGTATTACAATTAGTAACAGATGGGCTAAAGCTACAGGTTTGCAGTCCGACATTTATTGATGGTCGAGATGCAATTTTGGCAGCAGAATTAGCAACCACAGGTGGTGTAGATAAATGTATGATCTGGAGTGCTTTTGCTAAAAGAGGTTTGGGTGTCGGTGCTTCAGCTGGAGCTAAAACAGATATCAATGATCAGACAGAAAGTTTTACCACTCCGGATGAGTGTGCACTTTCTACAAATGAAACTGCATCAGCAAACAATAATACAATTTCAATTTATCCAAATCCTGCTAAAAATGAATTTTTTATCAATTTCCCAAGCAATACTTTAGGAAAAGTGAATGTTGAGATTTATGATATGTCAGGTAAATTAGTTTCTACAGAGAATAAAATTTCACCGGATTCTAAAAAAGCAATTTCAACCAATACTTTACAAAACGGTGTTTATATTGTGAAAGTAAAAGGATTGGGAATTGATGCAACATCAAAACTTTTGATTAAAAAATAATAGTTAAATCAAATTTAATCATCATTCACCTCAGAATTTCTGGGGTGATTTTTATTGTTAATACAGAAATATAACTTAAGAAATTTATAAGTTGTAACTTTGCGCGCTGTAAAAAGATATGGAGAAGAAAAATATTTTAAAGGGAGTTTTGTTCGTTGGTATTGGCTCAAGTATTTATGGGATGTTGGCAACTTTTGTAAAGATGGCTTATATAGATGGTTATACAACTTCCGAAGTCACTGCGTCTCAGTTTTTGTTGGGTTTTGTAGGTTTATTGATCCTGAATTTTATTCAGACGATAACATCAAAAAAGCATTTGCCGGCACCTTCTTCAAAAGAATTTAAGCTTTTGATGTTGGCGGGAACTTCATTGGGATGTACAAGTTTGTTTTATTACATTGCAGTTCAGTATATTAATGTTTCAATTGCGATTGTTTTGCTGATGCAGTCGGTTTGGTTCAGTGTGGTTCTCGAAAGCTTTATTACAAAGAAATTTCCTAATGCTAAAAAAATAGTAGCTACTTTAATTGTTTTAATAGGAACTGTTTTAGCTACAAACCTTATTAATTTGGAGGTGAAAATTGATTGGCACGGCATATTTTGGGGATTATTGGCTGCTGCATCATTTACCATGACGATGTTTTCGTCAAATACTATTGCAACGCATGTTCCGGCTTTCAGGAAAAGTATTATTATGCTTTCAGGAGGTTCTGTTATCATACTTTTATTCCTCTTTTTTGCACAAATCGGACCCTTGCATTTCGAAGGATTAAGATCTTTTTACCTTGATTTTACAGAAAATACGCAGCATATTCGTCCGTTTGATTATTCTATTTTTTTGACTTACGGTTTTGTTTTAGCATTATTTGGAACAGTCATTCCGCCTATTCTATTTAATATTGGCTTTCCGAATACGGGTTTGGGCTTAGGAAGTATTGTTTCCTCTTTGGAGCTTCCCGTTTCAGTGACAATGGCTTTTGTTTTGCTGAATGAGCAAGTTTTACTCATCCAATGGGTTGGAATTATTTTAATATTGTTTGCCATTGTTTTAATGAATTTACCTTCTAAAAAAGAATTGTCAGTCGCTGAAATATCTTAAAAAGTTATAATTAAATTAAAAATAACATTCGAAAACCGTTTCTTTTGAAGCGGTTTTTTTAATTTTAATATCTAAAATAAATTTCATGAAATATTTTAAAAATGCAGTTGCGGTTTTAATGTTATCGATTGCACCATGTTTGATGTTTTCTCAGATAAAACCATTGGATGCGATGTTGACAAATTATCAGTATCCGTTTGAAGTTCATTTTAAAGATTTAAATTCTCAAAAGCAAAATCTGAAAATGGCTTATATGGATGTAAAGCCAAAAAATCCGAACGGAAAAACCATTATGCTTCTTCACGGGAAAAATTTTAATGGAGCGTATTGGGAAAAGACTGCAAAAGACTTATCTGCAAAAGGTTTTAGGGTTGTTATTCCTGATCAGATTGGCTTTGGAAAATCATCAAAACCTCAAAATTATCAATTTTCATTTGCTCAGCTGGCGAGCAATACAAAAGAAATTTTAAATGAATTAAAAATCGATAAAACAATAGTTTTGGGACATTCAATGGGCGGAATGGTTGCTACGAGATTTGCCTTAATGTATCCTGAAACCGTTGAAAAGTTGATTCTTGAAAATCCGATCGGATTGGAAGATTATAAAGTTTTAGCAAAATACCAAACCATCGATGAAGCTTACAAATCCGAATTAAAAAACACGGCAGAAACTTATAAAAATTATCAGTTAAAGTTTTATTACGACAACAAATGGAAAGAAGAATATCAGCCGTGGCTTGATTTAATTGCTGGTTGGACATTACATAAAGATTATCCTCAAGTCGCTTGGAATGCAGCTTTGACAAGTGATATTATATTCAGTCAACCTGTCGTTTATGAATTTAAAAATATAAAAACACCAACTTTATTAATTATCGGAACAAGAGACCGAACCGCTATTGGAAAAGACCGCGCACCAAAAGAAATACAGCCGACAATGGGACAATATCAGGAATTGGGGAAAAAGGCACAAGCGCAAATTGCAGGTTCAAAATTGGTTGAGCTTGACAATGTAGGCCATCTTCCGCACATTGAAGTTTATGATAAATTCTGGAATGCTTTGTTCGATTTTATAAAGTAGAATTAAATTTGTTTTGATTGACTTAGGAAAAGGAGGCGTTAAGAAAATTGAAATTTAATCCGTAAAAAAATTCCCACTGTCTGAAGCGCGACAAAAATTCTGAGTTGAAGAACTAATTCTGATTTCGCGCAAGTTTTGGGGATTTTAGGATTTAATTGCAATTTTTAGCTGGAGTTTCCAGTCTTGAACTTTTGGTTCTTTTGTTTCAAGACAAAAGAATATATATCAAAATAAAGAGAGGCTAATCAATTTGAATAGCCTCTCTTCGTATGTGTTGTTGTCTGAATTATTTCTTTTTGTAAGCAGCGTCTTTAATTCTCGCTTTCTTACCTCTAAGATCTCTGAAGTAGTAAATTCTAGATCTTCTAACTTTACCTCTTCTGTCAACTTCGATTTTTTGAAGAGCAGGCATGTTGATAGGGAAAACTCTTTCCACACCAATATCACCACTCATTTTTCTGATCGTGAAAGTCTTTGTAGAACCTGTTCCTCTCAATTGGATTACAGTTCCTTTGAAGAACTGAGTTCTAGTTTTTTGACCTTCCTTAATTTCGTAATACACAGTGATCGTGTCACCAGCTTTGAATTCAGGGAATTCTTTTTTTGTAATGTACTTGTCTTGTACGTACTTTAATAAATCCATTTTTGTAATAAAAATTTTTTGTCAAGCTAAGCAACTTACACGGACTTCGTCAGAGGTTGAATAACAGATTGCAAAAATAAAACAAATTTTTCTGTCCACCAATACTTTACAAAACATTTTTCAATAATTTTCTCTAAAAACTCTAAAATCATAAAACCCAATCATGGCGTGCCCATTCACTCGGTCATTACGCGCTCGCTTCGCTCGCGCTCCATTTCCTCATTCAGGTCGGGCTGTCCGCTGTATCTTTTTAGGTTTCGGCGGCAAAGCCGCCGAAACCTAAAAAGGATGTCGCTTCCATCCCTCACGCAAAAACAGAGCTTCAAATCAAAAGATTTACAAAAAAGATACAATTCACAAAAAATTCGTAATTTCAGACCACAAAATTTTAGCAAGTAAAATGATAGATAAAAGAGTAAAAAATGCCACTGAAGCTATTGAAGGAATTAAAGACGGAATGACATTGATGTTGGGCGGATTCGGTCTTTGTGGAATTCCTGAGAATTCGATCAATGCTTTGGTAGAAAGTAATGTAAAAGATTTAACATGTATTTCAAACAATGCCGGAGTTGATGATTTTGGTTTAGGATTACTTTTACACAAAAGACAGATTAAAAAAATGATTTCCTCTTATGTAGGAGAAAACGCTGAGTTCGAAAGACAGATGCTTTCCGGCGAATTAGAAGTCGAATTAACGCCGCAAGGAACACTTGCCGAAAAATGCAGAGCAGCACAAGCCGGAATTCCTGCTTTTTATACACCTGCAGGTTTCGGAACTGAAGTAGCGGAAGGCAAAGAAGTAAAAGATTTCAAAGGAAAACCACATATTTTGGAGCATGCTTATGAAGCAGATTTTTCCATTGTAAAAGCTTGGAAAGGTGATTACGCAGGAAATTTAATTTTTAAAGGTTCGGCAAGAAACTTTAATCATCCAATGGCGGGAGCAGCGAAAATTACCATTGCGGAAGTAGAAGAATTGGTCGCTCCGGGTGAATTGGATCCAAACCAGATTCATATTCCGGGAATCATGATTCAAAGAATTTTTCAAGGCGAAAAATTTGAAAAAAGAATCGAACAGAGAACTGTTAGAAAAAATGCTAATTAAAATATTATCATTCAAACACTTCAGTAATTGAAATTTATGTGATTTTGCTAAGTAGAACGCCTTTGCGAACTTAAAAGCAGTGTCAATCTTAAAAAAAACTTTGCGCTCTTTGCGTTAAAAAAATCAAATTTAAATAAAATGTTAAGTAAAGAAGATATAGCAAAACGTATTTCCAAGGAAGTAAAAGACGGATATTACGTAAATTTAGGAATTGGAATTCCAACTTTGGTTGCCAATTATGTTTCCGATGATCTTTCCGTAGAATTTCAGAGCGAAAATGGAGTTCTCGGAATGGGACCTTTTCCTTTCGAAGGTGAAGAAGATGCAGATATTATCAATGCCGGCAAACAGACGATTACGATTTTGGATGGCGGTTCGTTTTTCGATTCTGCATTCAGTTTCGGGATGATTCGCAGTCAAAAAGTTGACTTAACTATTCTTGGTGCGATGGAAGTTTCGGAAAATGGAGATATCGCCAACTGGAAAATTCCCGGGAAAATGGTAAAAGGAATGGGGGGCGCGATGGATTTGGTAGCTTCTGCCGAAAATATTATCGTAGCGATGATGCATGTCAACAAAGCAGGCGAAAGCAAGATCCTAAAAAAATGCACACTTCCTTTAACTGGTGTTAATTGTGTCAAAAGAGTGGTTACCGAATTAGCCGTTCTTGATGTAACTCCAAATGGTTTCAGGCTTGTTGAAAGAGCGCCAGGAGTTTCGGTAGAACATATTATAAAATCGACAGAAGCAGATTTGATCATTGAAGGTGAAATCCCTGAAATGCAATTCTAAATAAAGCAAAAAGCTGTTTCAGAAATTGAGACAGCTTTTTTATTTATATTTTACAGAATTTTAAACATCCAATGTAAGTCTAAAATCTAGTATCTAACATCTGAATCTGTTTTCTATCCTGCGCCCCAAAAACTTGCTGCAAAATAGTTGTTGTTCTCATCACAGAATTATTTCTGATTCCGCTTTCTTTTTCTGCCACCATTTTGAAAACACCATTAATGGTTTCATTGGTAACATATTCATTCAGATCAGTAGAAACCGCTTGCCCGGTAAGCGTATTGTATTTTGAAATTAAGCTTTTCCAAACTGTATCAGCACCCACTTTTCCTAATGAAGCTTTCACTTTTGGCTGAAAAGTTGAGTTTGTGTTTTGTTCTGTAAATAATTGGTTGCCGCATTATTACTTCCCAGCAAAATATTTTTTGCGTCAGTAATCGTCATTGAAGTGATGGCATTTGCAAAGATCGGAGCCGATTCAGTAACGGCATCTTCAGCTGCTCTGTTCAGTAGTTTCACGCCCTGATCTGCCAAACTTCCCAATCCAAACGCACGAAGTTTCGTATCAATGACTCTTAATTTTTCGGGCATTAAAATTTTTACCGCTTCATTTTTAAAGAAACCGTCGGTAACTCCTAATTTTTTCACGCCTTCCGTTACACCAAGACTTAAAGCTTCCTTTAAACCCGATGAAATCTGACTTGAAGTAAGATTGTTGATATTTGTAGAGAACGATTTTGTGGTCGAAGTTGTAGAAGTATTTGAAGTGGTTTTTGTTTTCACCGGGCTGTTGAGATCAACGCCGGTTTGTTTTTTAACGGTAGATTTGATAACATCAAAAATTTGTGCCTGTGCAGAAACCGAAAATAATAATCCGGCAACTGCTAAAAGAAAAGTTTTTTTCATCGTTTATTTTATACAAATTTAGATGTTTTAAGTCTTAATAAGTTAAATAATTAAGTAATTTTTCAGAAAAGAATTATATTAGCTAAAATCTAAACTCAACCAAATGCTGCGTATTTTATTGGTTTTTTCTTTTTTATTATCGACTTTATTTTTTTCACAAACGAAACTGAATTTAATTCCTTATCCTCAAAAAGTTGAAATTTTAGAAGGAGAATTTACAATTCCCGAAAGTTTTAAATTAGCTCAACTTCTTCCTATAAAAGAAACTGAATACTTTAAGAATCATGTTCAATATTTAAAATTTAGTTTTGCAAGGAAAGAAGAGGTTCCAGATTTGAGATATCTTGCTTTTCCACCAGATGATTTCAAAGATTTACAGAAAACAGAAAAATACAATCTTACTGTTTCTTCGAAAGGAATTACGATTTCTTCGGGTTCTGAAAAAGGATATTTTTTAGCACTTCAAACTTTAATTCAGTTATTCGAACAATATAAAGATGTTGGTAAAATTCCTGCATTAAAAATTGAAGACGAGCCAAAATTTTCTTGGCGCGGAATGCATTTGGATGTTTGCCGCCATTTTTTCACGGTTGAAGAAGTAAAACAATACATTGATTATTTGGCAATGTATAAGTTGAATACGTTTCATTGGCATTTAACCGACGATCAAGGTTGGAGAATTGAAATAAAAAAATATCCGAAATTAACAGAAATAGGCTCAAAACGAAAAGAATCAATGATCGGAGCGTATGTTGATAATACCTTCGATGGAAAGCCTTACGGACCCTATTTTTATACACAAAAACAAATAAAAGAAGTTGTAAAATATGCTCAGGATCGACACATCACGGTTGTTCCGGAAATTGAAATGCCGGGTCACGCTTTGGCTGCTTTATCGGCTTATCCTGAATTGGCCTGTACAAAAGGACCTTTCGAGTCTGCGACAAAATGGGGCGTTTTTGATGATGTTTTTTGCCCGAAAGATGAAACTTTTAAGTTTTTAGAAAACGTTTTGGATGAAGTTATTGCGCTTTTCCCTTCACAATATATCCACATCGGAGGCGATGAATGCCCGAAAACAAGATGGAAAGAATGTGCTCATTGTCAGGAATTAATCAAGAAAAATAATCTAAAGGATGAACACGGCTTACAAAGTTATTTCATACAAAGAATTGAAAAATATGTAAATTCTAAAGGCAGAAAAATCATCGGTTGGGACGAGATTTTAGAAGGCGGATTAGCACCAAATGCAGCCGTAATGAGCTGGACAGGTATAAAGGGAGGAATTGAAGCCGCAAAATCAAAACATTTCGCAGTTATGACTCCCGGTTCGTATTGCTATTTCGATCATTATCAGGGAGATCCGGCAACAGAGCCGAACGCTTTCGGAGGTTTTACACCTTTGGAAAAAGTCTATTCTTATAATCCGATTCCATCTGAATTAAATGTTGAACAAGGAAAATATATTCTGGGTGTTCAGGCTAATTTATGGACGGAATATATTCTTGATTTTAAACAGGTTCAGTATATGATCTTCCCAAGATTAATGGCACTTTCGGAAGTCGCTTGGGGAACTTCAGATCCTAAAAATTATAAAGAATTTGAAGGAAGAGTGATCCATCAATTCAAAGTTTTGGATAAAATGAATATGAATTATGCGAAAAGTATTTACAACGTTTCAGGAAAAGTAGTCCCAAATAATAACGGGATTTCTTACGAGCTTTCAAGTTCACAAAATCCAAACGGAATCAGATATACTTTGGATGGAACGGAACCGAATGCAAATTCGAAAACTTATCAAAATCCGATTCCTGTTTCAAAATCAATGATTATAAAATCAGCTTATTTTGAAAACGGACAATTGAAAAGTGCAATTTCTTCTCAACAATTTGCAACGTCAAAAACGACAGGAAAAAATATTACATTAGAACAACAGCCGAGCGAGAATTATTCTTTCGGCGGAGCTTTTACATTAGTTGACGGAATTGTAGGAAACGTGAAACAATTGGGAAAAACGTGGTTGGGTTTTCAGGGGAAAGATTTGGTGGCAACAATTGATTTAGGCAATAGAACGCAATTTTCTGAAGTTTATTTTAACACATTGGAAAACAAAGGAAGCTGGATTCATCAGGCGAAATCAGCACAAATTTTCGTTTCTGATGATAATAAAAATTTTAAAATGATTAAAGAAATCGGAAAAGATGAAATTCAGAATGCAGAAGGAAAAGTTAAACTGAACGTTGGGAATCAAGACTCAAGATACATCAAAATAAAAATAGAAAACGCAGGAATTATTCCCGCCGGAAATCCCGGAGCAGATTCAAAAGCTTGGCTTTTCGTTGATGAAATCGGAGCTAATTAATTTTAACTAAAACCTGCAACCTAATACCTAATAAAATATGTCTTCACGCAGAAAATTTCTAAAAAATACAGCATTGGCATCTTCCGCATTATTGTTGAATCCATTGGATTTAATTGCTAAAGATTTTCCTGAAAGAGATAAAATAATCAACAAACCAATCGTACTTTCCACATGGAATTTCGGTTTAAAAGCCAACGAAGAAGCCTGGGAGATTTTAAATAAAAACGGAAGAGCTTTAGATGCTGTTGAAAAAGGAGTTCGTTTGGTGGAGCTCGATCCGAATGAAAGAAGCGTCGGCTACGGCGGCCGGCCCGACAGAGACGGAAAAGTGACTTTGGATGCCTGTATTATGGATGAAAATTACAACATTGGTTCGGTTGCCTGTCTTGAAAACATTAAAAATCCTATTTCGGTAGCAAGAGCAATAATGGAAAAAACACCACACGTAATGCTGGTTGGAGACGGAGCATTTCAATTTGCAGTTTCTCAAGGTTTTAAAAAAGAAAATCTTCTCACTTCAGAATCCGAAAAAGAATGGAAAGATTGGCTGAAAGAGAGTAAATACAAGCCCATCGTAAATGTAGAAAATCATGATACGATCGGAATGATCGCTTTGGATGCGCATGGGAATCTTTCAGGAGCCTGTACAACCAGCGGAATGGCATTCAAAATGCACGGAAGAGTGGGCGATTCACCAATTATCGGAGCGGGTTTATTTGTCGATAATGAAGTTGGTGCGGCGACGGCGACGGGTCATGGTGAAGAAGTGATCAGAATGGTCGGAACTCATCTTGTGGTTGAATTGATGCGACAAGGAAAAAATCCGCAACAGGCTTGTAAAGAAGCGGTTGAAAGAATCGTGAAAATCACAAAACACAGAAATAAAAGCCTTAAAGATATTCAGGTTGGTTTTATTGCTTTGAATAAAAAGGGTGAATATGGTTCGTATTGTATTCAGGACGGATTTAATTTTGCCGTTTACGATCAAAAGGGAAATCGTTTGGAAAAACCTGAGTTCGCTTTAAAATAAAAATTTAAATAAATAACCATTCAGTATGTTTTTAGAAATTGCTACATTCGATATCACTTCAGCTGAAATTGCTTTGAATTCTGTTGCAGACAGAATTGAGTTCTGTGCAGACATCAATTCGGGAGGAATTACACCGGATCTTGAAGAATTGAGATATTTAAAAGAGAAATATTCCAAACCGATTCATGTGATGATTCGTCCTGTTGGAGGAGGTTTTCTGTACACCGATTCAGAATTTAAACAGATGCAGGAAGATATTATTGAATTTTCAAAGGCAAACGCTGATGGTTTTGTTTTTGGAATTTTAGATGAAAATCAGGAAATTGATGTACAAAAAAATAAAATTTTAGTTGATTTAGCCAACGGGAAATCTTGTGTTTTTCACAGAGCGATCGATCGAACCAATAATATTTTTGAATCTATAGAAAAACTAATTGAATTGGGTTTCAGAGAAATTTTGACTTCCGGTGGAGAAAACTCTGCAATGGATGGAAAAGAAAATTTAAAAAAACTTATTGAAAATTATTCTGACGACATCAAGATTTTAATTGGAGGCGGTGTTCGTTCCAATAATATTTTAGAGTTGAAAAATGTAACTCAAGGTCAATATTTTCATTCTTCAGCAGTGTTATCTTATGAATCGTTTGCCAATGCTGATGAGATAAAAAGGTTGAAAGTTAATTTGTAAAATACATTTTAAATATAACGTATGTCATTTCTGAACGAAGCAAAGGGTAATGAAAAATCTCTATAATTAAAGTATAGATTCTTCCTGCGTCAGAATGACAAATCGTACGTTTAAAATTTAAAATTCATAAATCAATCTATTGATGAATAAATCTATACTTGTCTTTTTCCTTTTCATTCAAAATGTATTGTTTTCGCAGTTTTCGGAACGAAATTTATCGTCCGAAAAATGGGAATTCAAAAATTCAAAAGAACAAAAGTGGATGATCGCCACGGTTCCCGGAACTGTTCATTTGGATTTGATGAATAATAAAATTATTGCTGATCCTTATAAAGATGAAAATGAAAAAAAAGTCCAATGGATAGAAAATGAAGATTGGGATTATCAGACCAATTTTAATATTTCAGGAAAAGAATTTGAAAATCATAATATTGATTTGATTTTTAACGGATTAGACACCTTTTCAGAAATTTACCTGAACGGAAAATTATTGATAACAACAAATAATATGTTCAGGAAATGGAAAATTCCTGTTAAACATAATTTACAAATAGGCGAAAATTTATTACAAATAAAATTCAAATCTTCGGTAAATGTTGGGAAAGAATTAGCAAAAAAAGTTTCTTTTACAATGCCTGAATCGCCAAGAAGCTTTGTGAGAAAGGCGCAATATCAATTCGGGTGGGATTGGGGACCGAGATTGGTTACAGCCGGAATCTGGAAAGATGTAAAATTGAATTTCTGGAATGACGCTAAACTTGAAAACGTAAAAATCGAACAAAAAAGTTTAACAAAACAAAAAGCAGAATTAAATATCCAAGCAGAAATTGTTGCTGAAAAAGAAGGGAAATATTCTATTTCGATTAACAATAAAAAAGCAAATATTCAATTAAAAAAAGGAGAAAATACAATTCAGATTCCTTTTACAATCAAAAATCCAAAACTTTGGCAACCAAATGGTTGGGGCGACCCGAATTTATATGATATTAAAATTGCTTTACAAAAAAAATCAAAAATTTTAGATGATAAACTTGAACGAATTGGTTTAAAGACGGTTGAATTGATTCAGAGAAAAGATGAAAAAGGAAAATCATTTTATTTTAAAGTCAATGGAAATCCGTTATACATAAAAGGAACAAACTGGATTCCGTCGGATAGTTTTACGCCAAGAATTACAAAAGAAAAGTATCAAAAATTAATCAAAGATTCTAAAGAAGCCAACATGAATATGATCCGTGTTTGGGGCGGCGGAATTTATGAAGACGACGAATTTTACAAAGCCTGCGATGAAAACGGAATTTTAGTTTGGCAGGATTTTATGTTTGCGGGAAGCTTTTATCCGTCTGATGAAAAATTTTTAAACAACGTAAAAGAAGAGGTGAAAGATCAAATTAACCGCCTTCAAAATCATGCGTCAATTGCTTTGTGGTGCGGAAATAATGAAGTTGATGAAGCCATTGTCAATTGGGGTTATCAGAAACAATTCAAATATTCAAAGGAAGATTCTCTGCAGGTTTGGAAAGATTATAAGAAGGTTTTTCACGAAGTTATTCCAAACACAATCAATGAAGTTGCCGCAAAAGATAAAGCGATTTATTGGCCGACTTCACCATCAATCGGTTGGGTCACAAAGAAAGTTTGACCGAAGGAGATTCACATTATTGGGGCGTTTGGTGGGGTGAACAACCGTTTGAAATTTACAACGAAAAAGTTCCGAGATTTGCTTCTGAATATGGCTTTCAGGGAATGCCGAGCTTGGAAACAACAAAATATATGTTTTCGGGAAGGCCGGAATTAAGCTTAGAAAACGGAACTATTAAAGCCCACGAAAAGCACGCACGAGGTTGGGAAATCATCAATTTATATATGAAGCGTGATTATAAGATTCCGACAGATTTTGTGAAATATAATTACGTTTCGCAATTGCTTCAGGCACGTGGAATGCAGATTGCAATTGAAGCGCATCGCCGTTCAAAACCTTACAATATGGGAACTTTGTATTGGCAATTAAATGATTGCTGGCCGGTGGTTTCGTGGTCTTCGATTGATTATTTGGGAAACTGGAAAGCATTGCATTATCAGATCAAAAGAAGCTTTGAAAATCAGGTGATTTTAACGGAAGAAAAAGATGGAATTCTGAATTTTTATGGAATTAATGATGGTTTGAGGAAGTTTGAAGATATTTTTGTTGAAATTCAGGTTGTAAAATTTAATGGTGAAATATTGAATGAAATTTCAACTGTTCCGAATGGAAAAATCTTGGATGGAATTGTGAAATTTGATCCGATTAAAACTAAAAATTTAATTCAGGATTCAAATAAAAACGAAGTTTTTTTGAAATTAACTTTAAAACATAATAACGAAAGAATAATTGCCGAAAGCAATTATTTCTTTGTAAAACCAAAGGATTTAAAACTTACAAAACCAAATATCACAATCAAGAAGATCTCTGCAACAGAAATAGAAATTTCAACCGATGTTTTGGCCAAAGACGTTTATTTAATTGGTGATGTACATTTTAGTGACAATTTTTTTGATTTGTTACCAAGAAGCTCAAAAAGAATAAAGCTTTCAAAACCTTTGGAAAAAATTGAAGTGATGAGTTTGTGGGATACAATTAATTAAGCAGTATATTTGTCATTCCGACAAAGGAGGAATCTCAATTATGTTAAAGATTCTTCATTCCACTTCGTTGCATTCAGAATGACAAAGACTTTTCAGCATTTTTACTCTCAACAAAATATTGCAGTTCTCTAAAGAAAAATCTAATTTTACACTTTAAATATTTCCCTTGAACTACGCCCAAATCGTTTTACCGCTAAACTTAAAAGGTTCTTTCACATATAAAGTTCCGGTTGATTTGCTGTCTGTAATTCAGGTCGGAATGCGGGTTTTGGTTCCGTTTGGAGGAAAAAAAATCTACACGGGAATTATTTTTGAGATTCACGACAATGCGCCCGAAAATTTTGTAGCAAAAGAAATTATCAGCATTTTGGATGAATTTCCTATTGTTCCGAAAGAGCAGATTCAGTTCTGGAACTGGCTTTCAGATTATTATTTGTGTAGTTTGGGCGAAATTTACCGCTTTGCATTTCCGTCTTCTTTAAAGCTTGAAAGTGAAACTTATTTAAAATTAAAGCCAAATGTAACGGTTGATTTTGAAAATCTTGATGTCAACGAAATCTATCTCATTCAGGCTTTGGAAGTTCGACAGCTTATCAATCTTACCGATATTGAGGCTTTTATTCCTAAAAAAGATATTGTAAAAACCATCAATTCGCTGATTGATCTTCAATATATTGAAATTGATGAAAAAATTGCTGAAAAATATAAGGCCAAAGAAGTTGCTTTTGTTAAAATTAAAGATGAGGTTTTAAGCAATCAAAATTTGACGGAAATACTTTTAAAGCTTAATAAAGCGCCAAAACAAAAAGATCTTTTTCTTCATATTTTAGAAAAGCAAACAGAAAATCCCGAACTGCAAATAAAGAAATCTACGCTTTTTGAAGACGGATATTTTGGAAGTTCGCATTTTAAATCTTTAGCAGATAAAAATCTGATAGAAGAATATTATCTGCAAAAAGACCGAATCGAAAGTTATGAAGGCGAAATCGAAGAAATTGAGGAACTTTCCGAATTACAAAAAGCTGCAAAAACTGAAATTGATGAAGCTTTTGAAGAAGGCAAAAATGTTCTGCTTCACGGTGTCACTTCTTCCGGAAAAACACATATTTATCTGGAAAAAATCGAGGAATCCATCAATGAAGGAAAAAATGTACTTTTTTTGCTTCCCGAAATTTCTTTAACAAAGCAGATTACCCAAAGATTAGAAAAAAAATACGGTAGACAAATTGGTTTTTATCATCAAAAATTAACAGATTTTGAACGTGTAGAAATTTGGCGAAGAATTAAGCAAAATGATATTAAAATCCTGATCGGAACACGGAATGCTTTGTTTTTGCCTTATCAAAATTTAGGATTGATTATTGTTGATGAAGAACACGATTCTGCTTACAAGCCAAAAGAAGTTTCGCCTTTTTTTAATGCAAAAGATTCGGCTTTGATATTGGCGAATTTTTATAACGCAAAAGTGATTTTGGGTTCTGCAACGCCTTCCGTAGAAAGCTATTACAGAGCACGAAAAGATAAAATGAAATATGTTTTTCTTGAAGAAAGATTCGGAAATGTAAAGTTGCCCGAATATGAATTGATCAATTTTAAAGAAGCTCAGGAAACCAAAAAAGTTTCAGGCAATTTTTCTTTGCAGCTCATTGATGAAATCAAAAAAACTTTAGACGAAAAAAATCAGGCAATTGTGCTTCACAACCGCCGTGGTTACGCCAATGTAATTGAATGTGAAACATGTGGCTACGTCAATTATTGCTCCAATTGCGACGTGGTAATGACGTATCATAAAGCCGCCAACGAAATGAAATGTCATTATTGCGGTCAGCGAGCTTCAAAGCCAAAAGTTTGCCCGAAATGTCATTCCGAAAATCTGAACGAAAGAGGCGTTGGCGTAGAGCAGATTCATGAAGAAGTTTCCAAATTATTTCCTGAAAACGAGGTTGATCGAATGGATGTAGATTCGATGCGTAAGAAATTTGCTTACGAAAAATTATACGAAAAAATTGAAGATCGGGAAACGGACATTGTTGTCGGTACTCAAATGATTTCCAAAGGATTAGATTTTGATCATATTGAGTTGGTGGCGATTCCTAAAGCGGATTCGATGTTGTATGTTCAGGATTTTCGGGCGGAAGAGCGTGCGTATCAATTGATTACCCAAGTTTCCGGAAGAGCCGGAAGAGTTTCCGGAAACGGCAAAATAATTATTCAGACTTTCAATCCGGATCATTCTGTTTTTCAGTTGATTAAAATGAATAATATTTCAAAAATTTATAAATATTTTTTAACCGAACGCCAGAAATTTCATTACCCACCTTTCACAAAATTAATAATGATTGAATTGAAACACAGAAAAGAAGATAAAGTAAACCGTGCTTCCCAATTTTTGGGCTCAATTTTACGAAAATATCTTCCCGAAGATTGTGTTTTAGGTCCGGAAAAAGCGCAAATAGCAAAACTTAATAATTTGTATCAGTTCCAAATCCTGCTTAAGCTTCCGCGTGGTAAAAACTATGAAAATTTTAAAAGCATGGTTTTGCTAAGTTTGAAAGAATTTGACGAAATCACTGCTTATCAAAGCATTAAAAAAGGTGTTTTTGTAGATTTTTAACAAATTTTAACAAAGTTTATAGAGCTTTAATATATTTTTGTAAGCTGTTTTCTAACAATAATATCTACATTTGACCGTTTATTATATGTTTGTGTTTTACCAAATGATTTAACTAATCATCTTTTAAGGTATCCAAAATATAACAAAAAGAAAAAATTGATGGTAAATTTCAGAAAATATATTTCAGGTATAGCGGTGTTGGCTTCAGGATTTTTCCTTGCACAATCTACCGTTTCTACAGTTCTTTATTCTCAGGATTTCGATAAAAAAACCGGCTTAAATCTTCCTTCACCTGTTGCCGCAGTTGAAAAAGCTGTTTTGTCAGCCAAAGAAATTGTAGATATTAATGTAAACACAATGATGACAGATCCCGTGCTGAAAAATGCAAGTTGGGGATTTGTAGTGTACGACCCAAAAACGAATAAAATTATTTCTTCGTATAACGAAAATATTCCCCTCGTTCCTGCATCAACAACCAAATTATTAACCACAGAAACTGCTTTGCATCTGTTGGGTGAAAATTATCGTTGGATGACGCAACTGGAATATTCGGGGGAAATAGATGAAAATGGAGTTTTGAATGGTAATCTGTATATTGTAGGCAGCGGCGACCCGTCTTTGGGAACCAATAAAGCCGGTGCATGGTCTTACAGAGACATTGTTTCAGACTTCGTAAGCGGAATTTCTCGTGAAGGAATCAAAAAGGTAAATGGTGATATTATTATTCAGACAGCGCTTTTCAAAGGTAACATTTCGAGACTTCCGGAAAATGTTGTGTGGCTAGAAAACAATAATTACTTTTTGCCGGTTGGTACAACTCGTGAGATCAATCCTGCAAACGAAAAACTGATCGTAAAGAAAGGAAATAATCTTTCATCAGCTGATAAGAAATATTTCTACGTTTCGCCCTATGCAGACCAAATGGTATATGCAGAAAAGTACGAAGGTGATGGTGTTTTGACAACGAAACTTCCTGATGCTCCGGCTTATTTAGCCAATACTTTCCGTGCAAACTTAGTGAAAAGCGGAGTTGGCGTTACAGGAAAAGTTATTCCAAAAATGACGGATGCGACTCCTGAAAACAGAAAAATGGTTTCTGTATATAAATCTCCTACTTTAGCAGATATTGTTTATTACACCAATCAGAAAAGTGATAATTCTTTGGCGGAAGCATTATTAAAAACAGTTGGTTTTCAGAAAATAGGTGATCAAACTTCAGAATCAGGTCGAATTGTGGTTAACAATCACTTAAAAGATATTTCTTTTGATATTGAAGGCTTAAATTATATGGACGGAAGCGGTTTGTCAAGAAGCAATAAGGTAACTCCGATTTCTCAGGTAAAATATTTAACTTCTTTGATGGATGAAAAATATTATAAAACCTATTTCAATTCGTTGCCGATTGCGGGCCAGTCTGGAACGCTGAAAAGTATGTTTTTAGGTGAAGGTAACGGACAGATTTTTGCTAAAACAGGAACTTTAAATAAGGTAAAAACTTTAGCAGGATATATCAAAACAAATTCCGGAAAAACATTGGTATTTTCATTATTGGTAAATAATTACGCAGGTTCCGTGAGCCAGGTAAAAAGCAAAATGGAAAAGATTCTTCAGCCGGCTTTAGATCTTTAAAAAATATTAAATCATAATCATAAACCTTTTAGTCTCAGATTAAAAGGTTTTTTTTATCTTTATTGCCTAATTTATTAATAATGAGAAAATTTTACAGTATATGTTTGAGTTTTTTGGTATTTAATTTTGTGTTTGCGCAGAATAATATTGAAAATAAAGGGCTCATCGCAAAAGAGATGAAATCTTTTTCAGCAAAAATGACTGCAGGCAATACAAACCCAAATACGCTAAACTACGATCTGCAATATCAAAGAATGGAAGTTGCCCTTGATCCTGCTGTTTATAATATTTCAGGAACTGTAACTTCGCATTTTAAGCCAAATCAGGCGATGAGCAGTATTTATTTTGATCTTAGCAATCAGCTAACGGTTTCTCAGGTTGTTTATCACGGTCAAAATTTAAACTTTCAGCAGCTGGCAACCAAAGAATTGAAGATTGATTTTACTTCTTCTGTTCCTGCCAATGTTTTAGATTCATTGACAATACATTACAATGGGGCTCCTCCAACTAATAATAATGCTTTTTTCAACGGATTTCAAAATAGTGTACCAGTACTTTCAACTTTAAATGAACCTTACGGCGCACAAGATTGGTTTCCTACCAAACAAAGTCTGAATGATAAAATTGAAAAATTTGATATTAAAGTGACAGCGCCTGCTCAATATAATGTTGCATCAAATGGTAGACTGATGAGTGAAACAATGCTTACAGGCGGGAAAAAATTAACCTTTTGGAGAACAGAATATCCTTTGACGGCTTATTTAGTCGCACTTTCAATTACTGATTTTGTTAAGCTTAATGATACAATGGGAAATCCGCCATTTCCTTTCGTGAATTATATTTATCCTACAACTGCGGCCAATACAGCGAGCATGGCCAATATTGAATGGACAAAAACAGTAATGAATACTTTCGAGACTTTTTTTGGACCTTATCCTTTCAGGAACGAAAAATACGGACACATGGAATTTGAAGCTGGCGGTGGAATGGAGCATCAGACGATGTCTTCCATGGGAGGCTGGAGCAAACAGCTGATCGCCCACGAACTTGCTCATCAATGGTTTGGTGACAAAGTTACCTGCGGAGTATGGAATGATATCTGGCTCAACGAAGGTTTTGCTACTTTTGGAGAGCATGTAGCCAACGAAAAACTGCTGATGACCAATGCTGAATTTATGAATTATTTATCAGGTCAGAAAAATTTTATAACCAATAATGTCGGTGGAAGTGTGTATGTTCCTGATGCGAATTTAGGAAGTGTAGGAACTATTTTTGACGGCAGATTATCGTATGCAAAAGGCGGATATGTTGTGAGAATGATCAAATGGATTTTGGGTGAAACAGTATTTTATCAGGCTTTAAAAGATTATCATGCAAGACCGAATTTAGCTTATAATTATGTAAGAACTTCAGATTTGAATACGTCATTATTGCAGTCGACAGGAAGAGATTTTACGGAATTTTTTAATGATTGGATTTATGGACAGGGGCATCCTACTTATGACATCCGATGGAAACAAAATGGAAATCAGATTACATTCAGAACTGGGCAAACCCAAAGCCATTCTTCAGTAAGCTTTTTTGAAATGCCGTTGCCGATAAAAGTAACCGGAACGGGCGGGCAAACCGCTTATTTCACTCTGAACAATACATCAAATAATCAATATTTTGTGGAAAATGTACCTTTTACAATTAACGGCGTAGAGTTTAATTATGAGCATCAAGTACTGGAAAGAAATTCTACGGTAACGCAGGATAATACTTTAAGTACAGCAGATATTGATATTGATCAGTTTGCGCTTTATCCAAATCCTGCAAAAAATGAATTGTATTTGAAAGGTATAAATAAAACCACGGATTATACGATCCATTTTATCGACGGGAAATTAGTAAGAAAAGATGTTTATCAACCCAACAAATCTGTAGATATCTCGGAACTGATTCCAGGAACTTATATTTTCACAATAAATGAAAAAAAAATAAAATTCATAAAAAGGTAGATTTTTGTTAATTAAATAAGTCTTTATATTTTTTTGTTTAAAATAAATTCATAATTATTTGGTTTCAATGAATTATTTTCATATTTTTACAAAAACCATTTCAATTATGAAGAATAAATTATTTTTTTTATTATTTTTAGTACTATCGGGAACTGCTTTTGCGCAAGTAATTCTAAATGACAATTTCAACGGTTATACTGTTGGTAATCTAGGAACTCAAGGAGGTTGGAATATAGATGGAGACAGTGTCAACGTTAATGAGGCTAAAATAGCTGAAGTTACGGCAGCTACATATGGTAAATCTCTGCAGTCTACAAAAACTACCGCCGCAGATATGTATATTTATAAAGATATTAGTACTGGATGGACATCAAGGACTTCTGGAAACAATATCTTAGAGGTTAAATTTAATTTTCACTCAGGATCGGGTACTGGTGTGACTGCAATTATTTTATATGCAGGTGCTACTTTTACTAATTTGGCTACAATATGGTATAATCATGCTACTAAAACAATGGTCTATTATTATGAAGGTGCTACACAATCCGCATCTTTGGGTAATTTGGTAAATAATACTTGGTACAACATTTCGTTATACTATAATTATACAAATGGTGAAACGAAGATATCTGTAAATGGAACAAATTATGGTCCGTATACTACACCGGCAAATAAAGATGTTGTTGAAATAGATATGTATACAGGAACGAACACCCTAACAAGTAGCTTGGATAATATTTCCATTAATGCTACTAATTCTGCAGTTTTGGGAACTAAAGAAATTATTGCCAAATCCAATCTAAAAGTATATCCAAATCCAATATCTGATATTGTGAATATTACTTCCGATAAAAAGATTTCAGCTGTTTCAATTAATGATTTATCTGGTAAAAAGCTTATTGAAACTAAAGAAACAAAATTAAATATTAAGAGCTTTAGTAAAGGCATTTATTTATTAACGGTAAAATATGAAGACGGAATAATAGAAAACAAAAAGATTATTAAAAATTAATTATAACAAAAATTACATTAAAAAGGCTGTCATGAATGATAGCCTTTTTTCTTAAATTAGCACATCTAAAAAAATTATTAAAATGATCTCTGAAAAGTATCTTCAAAATTTACAGAACGAACTTAAAAATATCGAAAATGATGGTCTTTTTAAAAAAGAAAGAATCATCACTTCCCAACAAAGTGCTGAAATTGAGGCCAACGGAAAAAAGCTTTTAAATTTTTGTGCCAACAATTATCTGGGATTGTCAAACCATCCGGAAGTGATGAAAGCTTCTCAGGATATGATAGAATCTCACGGATACGGAATGTCTTCTGTACGTTTTATTTGTGGAACTCAGGATATTCACAAGCAATTGGAGCAAAAAATTGCTGACTTTCTAGGTTTGGAAGACACGATTTTATATGCTGCATGTTTTGATGCGAATGGTGGTGTTTTTGAGCCTTTGTTTACAGAAGAAGATGCGATTATTTCAGATGAATTGAATCATGCTTCGATTATCGATGGAGTTCGTCTTTGTAAAGCGGCAAGATATCGTTACAAAAACAACAATATGGCAGATTTGGAAGCTCAGTTAATTGCGGCTTCAGAAAAAAATCACCGTTTCAAAATCATCGTTACAGACGGAGTTTTCTCAATGGACGGAATCGTTGCAGATCTTAAAGGAGTTTGTGATTTAGCGGATAAATATGATGCTTTGGTAATGGTTGACGATTCTCACGCGACAGGTTTTATTGGTAAAACAGGCCGTGGAACTCATGAAGCTAATGAAGTAATGGGAAGAGTAGACATCATCACGTCAACGTTAGGAAAAGCGCTTGGCGGTGCTTTGGGAGGTTTTACTTCCGGAAAAAAGGAAATTATTGATATGTTGAGACAGCGTTCTCGTCCGTATTTATTTTCAAATTCACTGGCTCCGGGAATTGTGGGTGCGGCTTTGAAAGTTTTAGATATGATTTCGGATGACACTTCTCTTCGTGACAAAGTAATGGAAAATGCAGAATATTTCAGAAAAGAAATGAAAGCCAAAGGTTTTGATATTCCGGAAGGTGACGCAGCGATTGTTCCTGTGATGTTGTACGACGCAAAATTGGCTCAGAAAATGGCTGAAAAGTTGATGGATGAAGGCATTTACGTTATTGGCTTCTTTTATCCTGTGGTTCCTAAGGAAAAAGCTAGAATCAGAGTACAACTTTCTGCGGCTCATACGAGAGAACATTTGGATAAAGCAATTGCAGGATTTGAAAAAGTTGGGAAAGAATTAGGAGTGATTTCTTAAGAGATTTTCTTAAAAATAAACAACTCTACAATTGTAGAATAAAACAGGATTTCCTATATTTATGGAAATTCTGTTTTTTTTATGATGAAAAATAAATTTCTGGATGATTATGGATTAGAATTTTAATTCTGAATTTCAATAAATCCTAAATAAATTTCCAAATATGCTATTGATAATGCATTTTACCTAAAGTTCAGCAACAAAATCATTATCTTTGCAAACAAATTTTTAAGATGCTGTATACCATCATCAAAGCGTTGCATATTATTTTTATGGTAAGTTATTTTGCGGGAATTTTTTATCTCGTAAGAATTTTCGTGTACTATAAAGATACCGATGAATTCGCTGACGAAAAGAAGAAAGTTTTAAGAGTACAATACACTTTCATGGCGCGCAGATTATGGAATATTATCACTGTTCCGGCCGGAATTATCATGGCGGTTTGCGGATTGATTTTGATATTTCTAAATACCGGGTTGATGAAAACACCTTGGTTTCACTTAAAATTAACCTTTTTAATTGGTTTGGCAATATATCATTATTGGTGCTGGAAAAAAGTAAAAGAACTTACAAAACTAAACGGAAATACTTTAGAAACAGCCAATATAAAATTGAGACAGGCGAATGAAATAGCTACATTTATTTTATTTCTGGTCGTTTTTACCGTTATTTTAAAATATCAGGTTATTGAATATTGGTGGCAATTAATTGCAGGATTTTCCGTTTTGGTATTTTTAATCATGTTGACCGTGAAGCTGGTTAATAAAAGTAAGAAAAAATAAAAGTTATAAGTTAAGAGTGATGAATTATAAGTCGTCACTCATAACTCATAATTGATAACTCATAACTAATAAAACATGTTTGCAATTTTAAAAAAAGAACTTTGGAGTTATTTCGGTAACTGGAGCGCGTGGGTGATCATTGCGGCTTTCAGTCTGATAACGACTTTGTTTTTGTTTTTTTTCGAAAATGATTCTAATATTTTCGACATCGGTTTGGCTTCTTTACAAAGCTATTTTGTTTTGGTGCCTTGGTTGCTGATGTTTATTATTCCGGCATTGTCGATGAAAACTTTTGCTGAAGAACAGCAGACAGGAACATTAAACTGGTTGTTTTCACAGCCTTTAAGAGTTTCAGATTTAGTTTCTGGGAAATTCTTTTCGGTTTGGATTGTTGGCATTTTATGTTTAATTCCTTCCTTAATTTATCTTTATACCGTTTACGTTTTAGGCGTTCCTGAAGGAAATATCGATTTGGGAATGACCTTCGGAAGTTATTTTGGGCTGATTATTTTAATTGCAGCATTTGCAGGAGTCGGGATTTTGGCTTCTTCGCTTTCCCAAAACCAGATTATGGCTTATTTGTTGGGCGTTTTTATGTGTTTCATCATGTATTTCGGAATCGAGCAGCTTGCAAGTTATAAGTTGTTGGGCGGTGCAGATTTTATTTTGCAGAATATAGGTTTTTATCAACATTTCATGGGCTTTACAAGAGGTCTTATCGATTTTAAAGATGTTGCTTATTTCGTTTTCGTTATCGGTCTTACGTTAGCTTTGTCCAATCATTTTATCAATAAAAAGAAGTAAAAATATGAAGAAGATATCATTCAAATCTCCATTCGGAATTTTACTGTTTGTGATTTTGCCTTTAGCCATCATTTTGATGTTTTCAGGAATCAGATTGGATTTGACGAAAGAAAAAAGATACACGCTTTCAGAAAGCACTATAAAAATTTTAGAATCGGTAAAAAAACCTTTAACGGTAGATGTTTATCTGGAAGGAGATTTTCCGGCAAGCTTCAAACAGCTGCAGAACGAAACTAAATTTATGCTGGAAGAGTTCAGGAAGATCAATCCTAAAATAGATTTTAAATTCATCGATCCCATCAAAACCAAAATGTCTCAAGATACTTTGATGGCAATGGGAATGCAGCCTTCCGTGCTTCCGGACGTGAAAGACGGAAAGATTTCGCAGATCACTTTGTTTCCATATGCGGTCGTAAAATATAATCAAAGAGGAGTTTCTATCCCGTTGGTGGTGCAGCAGGCCAATATCAATGCAGATGAACAGCTGAGAAAATCTATTGAAAATTTAGAGTACAATTTAGTTTCAAATATCAAAACAGTTGCGACGGCCAAAAGAAAGAAAATTGGAGTTTTGGTCAATCAAGACGAGCTTGGGCCGGGTGAATTTCAGGGTTTCATGGATCTTGCTTTAGAAAGTTATGATGCAGGCCCTGTAATCCCGAAGAATAATGTTGAACTGACTTTACAGGATCTTCCGCTTTTAAAGCAAATGAGCGCTTTGATCATTGCAAAACCACGAAAAGCTTTTACAGATGGCGAAAAAGTGATTCTTGACCAATACATAATGAATGGTGGAAAAACACTTTGGATGATCGACGCTGTAAATGCCGAAATGGATACGCTTACTAGATCTAAAAAAGTAATGCCTTTCCCGATCGATATCAATATGACCGATTTTTTCTTTAATTATGGCTTAAGAATCAATCCGGCTTTGGTAAAAGATGTGAAGAAATTTGCCCTGCTTAAACTGGTAACCGGTGAAGTTGGAGGAAACGCGCAATATACAAGTCTTCCGTGGCCTTATTTTCCTTTGGGGATTGCTGAAAATAATCATCCGATTACAAAAAATATCAATCCTGTAAAATTTGAATTTCCGACTTCAATTGATACTTTAGGAGGAAAGAAATTTAAAACTGAAGTTCTTTTTGAATCAAGCGAAAGAACATTGTTGAAACAGGTTCCGAATTATGTTGAGCTAAAAGAAATTGCCAGCGTCGACAGTCTCGGACAAATGGAAAAGCCAAGTACACCAAAGATTTTCGCAGTCGCTCTTGAAGGGAAATTCTCTTCGGCTTACGCCTCAAGAATTGAAAGAAAAAGTTACCCAAACTTTAAAGCTCAAAGTTCTGAAAACAAGATGATCGTAATTGCAGACGGAGATGTCGGAAGAAATAAAGTCATCAAAGGCGAGCCTCTTCCTTTGGGCGTAGATATGCTAACTGATGAACAATTTGGAAACGAACAATTCTTGAGAAATGCTTTAGATTATCTTCTCGACGACAGCAATCTGATGGAACTCAGAAACCGAAACATCGAAGAACGTCTTCTCGACCGTCACCGGATCAACGATGAAAAAACCAACTGGCAATGGTTTAATTTGCTGCTTCCGCTGTTTATTATCGGACTTTTGGGAGGTTTATTCTTCTGGTTGAGGAAAAAGAAATTTGGATAATGATAAAAAGAGAAACTCGAAGTTTCTCTTTTTTTTTGTTAATGATTGCATTTTGCTAATGTAGTTATTTTTCTTTTGGATAATTTATTGCCTTGTCTAATTCAATTGGATTATAATATTTTTCTTATATCATCCTGAGTTGATTCTGTCAATTCATTAAACTCTTCTTTTGCTTTAATTTTGCGCCATTGATTTGTGCATTCCATTCAGGTTTAAATTCAGTTCTCATTCTTGAGTAAGGAATAAAATTCCAAAGATAAAAATTGAAAGGAATAAAAATGTTTTTTTCATATGTGTTGAATTTCAAATAGTGTTTTGCGAATTACGATGAGAGAAATTGTATCGATTACTTTTCAGATTGTTAAGTTAAACAAAAATGAATAACGACGGTAAGCTGTTTGAACATAAAAAAGTGTTAAAGTAAATTAAAAGTTTCTGTAAAAAAGAAATTGTATGGCTAGAAAAAATTGGTAAACTATCTTTCTTGTTTACAATTATCTTTTTTTTCTAAAAAATCTTTACAAAATATTGAATATTAGATTGCTTTATTGGTTAAATTTTTCTATTAATATAAAAATTATTATTTATTTTATTCTTTTATTAATATGTTGTTTTAGTGCTGTTTAATTGTGTTAAATTAACTTATTTTAATATTTTATCAACCTTTTCTTTTGTTTATTAAAATAAATTAACATATTTGTATTTAATAACAAATTTTTTTTAACATGAATGTGAAATTAAAATTACTATCTACTGCCGTGATCTTTTTTACAGGCCAGTCTGTAATGGCGCAGGTAGATTCCACCAAAACAAGCGATATTGATGAAGTGGTCATTGTTGCTTATGGTGTACAAAAAAAATCTACTTTGACTGGATCAAATGTGCAGGTAGATTCTAAGCAGATCGAAAATCGTCCGATTTCTAGCGTAATGCAAGCTTTAGACGGAGCCGGAGCTGGTATTCAGATTGCTGCAGGTACCGGTCAGCCAGGTGATGGCCCATCAATCAGAATCAGGGGGACAGGTTCTTATTTGGTGTCTAATGCACCTCTGATTATTGTGGATGGAGTTCCTTTTCCCGGAGAACTGAATTCTATTAACCCAAATGATGTTGAGAGTATGAATGTATTGAAAGATGCGTCCTCAACCGCTCTGTACGGATCAAGCGCTGCAAATGGTGTTATCATGATAACCACCAAAAGAGGAAAGAAAAACTCCTCAAGATTCACCCTTAATTCAAGTACAGGTATTGTCAGTAGATTTGTGAAAGAATATGAAAGAGTAGGACCGGCAGATTATTATGTGCTTGCTTGGGAAGCGATGCGTAACGGAAGATTAGCCAAACCAGGTGAGACCGTAGCAACCGCCAACCTTTGGGCTACAAATAACCTGATTTCAGAGAATCTGAAAACTAATGTATATAATAATGTTCCCGACAATGAGTTAGTCGTAGATGGTATGCTGAATCCAAATGCGCGACTTCTTTACAATGATTTTGATTGGGCAGATGATATTGTTAATGTAGGATTAAGACAGGATCATAGTATCAGTTTTTCAGGTGGTAATGATAAAAGTACAGTATTTAGTTCGTTAGGTTACACCAAAGAAAATGGATATATCATAAAGTCAGATTTTGAACGTCTCAATTTAAGAATTAATGCAGATTCCCAGGTAAGAAATTGGTTGAAGGTAGGAACAAGTTTGAATGGTAGTATTACCAACTCGGCGAACGCAGTAGATGGTGAATCAAGCAATTCATCTTATATTAATCCTTATGCTTGGACAAGAGGTATGGGTCCTATCTACAGTCCGTATCAACACGATCCAATTACCGGCGAAAGATTATATGATGTAGATGGAAATGTGCTTTATGATAATGGTGCTTCAAGAGGATCGGATGCTGCGGCTGGAAGAAATGTTATTTGGGAAACTCTCCTAAATGAAAACAGAACCAATGCATATAATATTCAGTCTAATGTTTATGCAGAATTCAAACTGTTGCCGGAACTGAGATTCCGAACTAATGCTGCTTATAATTTTCGGGGAACACTGAATAAAACTTACGGAAATAAATTAATTGGTGATGCCTTAGGAAGAGGGTCAGCATCAAGGACAATGTATCTTACAAGAGATTTTACATGGAATCAATTATTAACATATAACAAAAATTTTGGTAACCACGAACTAACAGCTTTAGTAGGACACGAAAATTTTGACTATAAAAGAGATTACCTCTATGGCTCTAAAAGAGATCAGATTTTGAACGATTTTTATGAATTTGGAAACTTTGTAGAAAATACTACCATAAGTTCATATTTGAGAGAAAGGACAAAAGAAAGCTGGTTTTCGAGAGTAAACTATGATTTTGCTGAAAAGTATCTTTTAGAAGGATCAATACGTTGGGATGCGTCTTCACGTTTTGCTAGGGATGTAAGATGGCAGTCTTTTTGGTCGGCGGGTGCAGGATGGGTAATATCAAAAGAAAACTTCTTACAGGATAATAGATTTGTAAACTTCCTAAAGTTGAGAGGATCTTACGGTGAGATAGGTAATGATGATTTGGACACTAATTATGCTTACCAAACCCAGTTCTCTTTTGGTTATAACAATGGTACAGAGCCGGGAGTATTGCTTACGACAGTAGGAGATCCTCCGATTACTTGGGAAACCAAAGTCCAGTCGGATATAGCACTTGAATTTGAATTGTTTAACAGAAGAGTTCGTGGTACTGTAGAGTATTATAATTCGAAAACAAATGCCTTGCTTTTTCCGTTTCAAACTCCTGTAAATGCAGGTATTCCGGGTAATAGCATAGATAGAAATGTAGGGGACTTAATAAATAAAGGGTATGAAATCACTTTAAGTGCGGATGTCATAAAAAATCAAAATGTAAAATGGACACTTACAGCCTACGGAACTTCTTACAAGAACGAGATTACCCGTCTTTCTCAGAATGAACTTATTACCGGAACTAAAAAAGTTTCGGAGGGTAAAGATCTGTATGCGTTTTGGCTGAGAACTTGGTACGGAGTAGATCCTTCAGATGGCTCGCCATTGTTTATTCTGGATCAAAGCTTATATCCGGATGCTTCTGAAAATGACGTAAGAACGGTAAACGGTGTATTGGTAACTACCAATCAGAACAAAGCAAAGTATGATTATCACGGCTCTGCAATACCGGATTTCTTTGGAAATTTTTCTACAACATTTAACTTTAAAAACTGGGAGATTTCAGCCTCTTTTAATTATCAGTTTGGAGGAAAAATCTACGATAGAAACTATGCAAGTTTAATGGATGCCTATCCGCAAGGTGGGGCTTCACATGTAGATATTTTAAACCGCTGGACAACACCCGGGCAGATTACCGATGTACCGGCTCTGAATTCGTCCACTGCTGCTGCTTCTAATGCAGGCTCTTCTAGATGGTTGGTTGATGCCAGCTATGTGATGTTAAGAAATGCAGCTTTAGGGTATAGTTTCAATCCTGATATTGTAAAAAGTGTTGGAATGAGCAGCTTAAAACTATTCGTAAGCGGAGAAAACCTTTGGTTAGCAAGCAAAAGAAAAGGTTTGGAACCTTATTCTACCTTTAATGGTACGGTGAGTAACAGATATTCTCCTGCAAGAATTATAACTTTTGGTTTAAGTACAACTTTTTAAATTTAATTAAAATGAAATTCAATAATAAAACACTTTTAATTTCAGGGCTTTCTTTACTAAGCATTTTCTCATCTTGTGAGAGTGATTACTTAGAGAAAGATCCTACAGAATCTGCCAGTGAACTTTTGGTTACATCAAGTCTTGACAATTTAAATGTTGCACTCAACGGTATGCATAGGAATATGTATTACAGACAAAATGATAGTCAGGGTCAAACCGGAGCCACAGGAATTTTGATCTATATGGATGTAATGGGGGAAGATGTGGTTTTTCCTTCTACGGGTAACAATTGGTTTGTGTCTACTTTAAGATGGCTAGACAATGCTAATGCTACTTCTAGCAATCTATTGTATCCTTATGATTTCTATTACGGACAAATCAGAATTGCAAACATTATTTTAAAAGCTGCGCCTAATTTGGAAGGTGATCAGGTTTTAAAAGAAAAAGTGATGGGTGAGGCATATGCTTTTAGAGCATATTGTTATTTTATGCTTACTCAAATTTATGCTAAAAGATATATCGCCGGTACTAATAATTCACAGCCCGGAGTTCCTTTAAGGCTTGATGATTCTTTTAATCCTATTCCAAGATCTTCTGTAGAAGAAGTGTATAAAACAATCAATTCAGATCTGGAACAGTCTTTTGCTTTGCTTAAAGGCAAAGCAAAATCAAATAAATCTCATTTTAATGCCAATGTTGTAAAAGGTCTTATGGCTAGAGTGGCTTTGGTTCAGGAAAAGTATTCCGATGCTGCAGCCTATGCGAATGAAGCTAAGCAGGGATTCGAATTAATGACTAATACGCAATATAAATCTGGTTTTAATGATTCTTCCAATTCAGAGTGGATTTGGGGTTACCAGCCTATTGAAACAACTACTGCATCCTTTGGAAATTTTATGGCATATATGTCGAGAAATTACAATTCAACTCAGATAAGACAGGCACCTAAAGTGGTGAATAGACTACTGTATGCTCAGTTCCCTTCTACTGACGTGAGAACGAAGGTAATAGAACCCACAGGAGTACATTCTTCTTTATCTTTATCAAATTCATATAAGAAATATCCTTACACCTCTCAAAAGTTCTTATCTGTAGATGCAAATGGAACTGTTGATAATAATACAAGTTTAGGTGATATACCATTTATGAGAGCCGCGGAAATGTATCTTATCGAAGCTGAAGCGTTAGCAAAGGCTAATAGAGAAGCAGAATCTAAAATTGTATTTAATCAATTTACTATGAATCGTAATCCATCATATACAGGCACTACAAAATCTGGGGCAGCATATATTGATGAGATTCTTACGAGCAGAAGATTAGAGCTGTGGGGAGAAGGTTTTAGGTTTTTAGATCTGAAGAGGCTAAATTTACCGTTGGACAGAACCGGAGCAAATCATGTGTCTGCTGTAACGAATAATCTTGATATGGTGCCAGCCGGAGATAAAAGATGGACATGGCTTATTCCACAAGATGAGATCAATGCTTCTCAAGGGTTGGTTGTGCAGAATGAACTTTAAATATTATTAAAATAAGCTAGGAATTGGTTAAATGCCCTTCATTAAGAGAAACTTTCGGGTTTCTCTTTTTTTGGTATAGAAATCCAACAGAATAAATAGATTAATGGGATATAATACTACATTCATATTTAGCTAGACTTCCGTAGTTCTAATTGTTATAAATTCATTTTCTTATCCTATGTTAAGAATTAGTGTTATCCTTTTTCGGAGATTTGTCAGGCAAAACAATAGAATGGCGATTGAGCCGTTTATTTAAAACAAAATTCAAATCATAATAATTTAAACTTTAAAAAAATGAAGAAATTGAGCGTAATCGCATTAGCAAGTATGGGTTTGCTTCTTGCATCTTGTGGAGAAAAGAAAACTGAAACTACGGCTGCTGGTCAGGAGCAGAATGTTGCCGAAAAGCAAGGTGATGTTTTTGCTGTGGATACAGCCGCTTCTGTAGTCAATTGGAAGGCTTTCCACAAAGGAGGATTTGCTCCACGTTGGGGTACGGTTTCTGTATCTAGCGGAGAATTGTCTGTGGCTGATAATCAACTGACTTCAGGTGATTTCGTTATTGATATGACGTCAATCAAGGTTGATCCCGCTTCTGTAACGGAAAAAGACAAAAAGCATACTGACCTTGAAGGGCATTTAAAGAATGAAGATTTCTTTAATGTTGAAAAAAATCCAACAGCTGATTTTAAGATCACTAAAGTTGAAGACCTTGCTGCAGGCGCACAAAACGCAATAGAAGGGGCTAACAAAACTGTAAGCGGAAATCTTACACTTCTTGGGAAAACAATGAATGTTACTTTTCCTGCAAAAGTGGATATTACAGATAAATCGGCGGCTGTAAAAGCTCAGTTTACGGTGAACCGTGCAGATTGGGGAATCAAGTTTGGTACTTCTGAAGCAGATCCTGCAGAATGGATGATCAGCAAAGATATTGAGATCGGTATCGATGTGAAAGCGACTCAAAAATAGTTAAGTAATAAATATATTGAAAAGACATCTGCCTTGGCGGATGTCTTTTTATTTTGTTTATTGAATATTATAAATGTCAGTCTGCGCGGAGTCGTAGACTTTAATCGATATAATAACTTTAATTTTGAAACTTAAAATATTGAAATTAGCAAAACCGTTTCAATTTCAAACATCTTTTATAAAATCCTCATATTCGTAATAAAACCTTTCAAAACCATCCATTTTTTCAACAAAGAATTCGAAAATTTCCTGCCAAGTATTTTTATTGAAAATCGAAACACCGTGTTTTTCGACCCAGATTTTAGCGATCACTTTCCCGTTATCTAATGTAAAGTATTCTTCTTTGTTAAATTCTCCGATAAAGTCTTTCAGAATATCTTCCAGCGACCATATTTTTTCATAATATGCATTCCGGAATATTTCATCTTTCATTTCTATATCCAGAGAAACTTCCGCTTTTTTGTTATCTGCATGAAATTTAAATGAAAAATCCTTGACTTTCGTGTCATACAAAATCCATTTTCTTGGGAAGGACTTTCCAAAAGCCGTCCAAAATTCCTTTTTTAATTGCTGTGCTTCCTGTTTGCTAAACATAAGACAAATGTAGAAAAAATGGCTTGAAGTTGGAAGCGGGAAGAAGGATGTTTGTTTTTCCGTTCACGACTTCTGGCTTCCATCTTCCAACTTCCCGCTTTTTTTCCTATTTTTGCTGTAATGCTGTCAAAAAAATCTCAATACGCTTTTAAGGCGCTGTCTTACCTTGTAGAAAAAAGGAATAACGGTCCTATTCTTATTTCCGAAATTGCGGGACATAAGAAAATCCCTTTGAAGTTTTTAGAAAATATCTTGCTTGAATTAAAAAAAGCCGACATTCTTGATAGTAAAAAAGGAAAAGGTGGCGGATATTTCTTTAAAGAAAATCCTGAAAACGTGAAGCTTGCGAAGATTATTCGTTTAGTAAACGGTCCCATTGCGCTCCTTCCATGTGTAAGCTTAAATTTCTACGAAAAATGTGAAGACTGCAACGAAGATCACTGTAGTTTACATGATGTTTTGATTGAAGTTCGGGATGCCTCACTTAAAATATTGGAAGAAAAAACTTTGCTGGATTTGATCGATTGATCTGATCCTTTTTTTTGAATAATTAGTCTACTTATTTGGTAGGATAATTATTTTATTAGATATTTGCATCACTTCAAATGAATAAACTATGATTTCAACAGAAGATGCAGATATCGTAAAACAGCTTTCAGCAGAGGATGGATTGAAATTTATCTCGGAAAAATTCTCAACCGGAGTTGTTTTTTCAACATCGCTTGGCCAGGAAGATCAGGTGATTATCGATATGATTTTTAAAAATCAATTGCCGATCAAAGTTTTCACATTAGATACCGGAAGACTTTTTTATGAGCATTACGAACTTCTTTCCAACAACAACTCAAAATATAAGATCAAAACGGAAGTTTATTTTCCTGAAGTTTCGGATGTGGAAAAATATGTGAATGAAAAAGGGATCAATGCTTTCTATCATTCTATTGAAAACAGGAAAGAATGTTGTTTTATCCGGAAAGTTAAACCTTTAAACCGAGCGCTGGAAGGTGCAAAAGTCTGGATTACAGGTTTGCGTTCAGAACAATCCGAAAATCGCGAAAACATGCCGGTCATCGAATGGGACGAAGACCGAAAACTATACAAATACAATCCGCTGATCCACTGGTCTTATCAAAATGTTTTAAGCTATTTGGAACAAAATAAAGTTCAGGAATTGTCTTTACACAAAAAAGGATTCGTCAGCGTTGGCTGCCAGCCTTGCACAAGAGCAATCGCAGAAGGAGAAAATCCTCGCGCCGGACGTTGGTGGTGGGAAACTTCACACAAAGAATGCGGTCTGCATACCCATTAATTCAAATTTATTACTAAAATGACTACACATAAACTAGACTATCTGGAGCAGCTGGAAGCCGAAAGTATTTACATTATGCGCGAAATTGCGGCTCAATTTGAAAAACCTGCTTTGCTTTTCAGTGGTGGTAAAGACTCCATTACATTGGTTCATTTGGCAAAAAAAGCTTTTGCTCCGATGAAGATTCCTTTTCCGTTGGTACATATTGATACGGGACATAATTTTCCTGAAGCTTTGCAATTCAGAGATTATTTAGCAGAAAATATTGGTGCAGAATTGATTGTAAGAAAAGTTGAGGATACTATAAAAGCTAAAAATCTAACCGAACCAAAAGGAAAATTTGCCTCAAGAAACTGGTTGCAGACGCATACTTTATTGGACACGATTGAAGAATTTCAGTTTGACGCCTGTATTGGCGGGGCAAGAAGAGATGAAGAAAAAGCAAGAGCAAAAGAACGTTTTTTCTCTGTTCGTGACGAGTTTGGGCAATGGGATCCGAAACTACAACGTCCCGAATTGTGGAATATTTACAACGGAAGAATCAATAAAGGCGAAAATGTACGGGTTTTCCCGATTTCAAACTGGACGGAGCTTGATGTCTGGAGTTATATTAAAAAAGAAAATATCCAATTGCCATCAATTTATTTTGCGCATGATCGTGATGTGATCGAATATGACGGACAGTTAATTGCCGTTTCGGATTTTATTCAGATTGATGAAAACGATACAATTATCAATAAAAGAGTCCGTTACAGAACCGTTGGCGACATGACTTGTACCGCAGCTGTTGAAAGCTCGGCCGAAACTTTGGATGAAGTTGTCAATGAAATTACCGCTTCCAGAATTTCCGAACGTGGCGAAACAAGAATTGACGATAAAGTAACGGAAGCCGCAATGGAAGACCGGAAGAAAGGTGGATATTTTTGAGCTGGAAGCTGGATGAAGGAAGTTGGAGGTTTTTAAATTAAGTTTTCAACCTTAGCCTTAATCTCAACCTCAATATTAATTACATTATTCATTACCAATTACTCATCATTAATAAAATAAATGTGGATATACTAAGATTTATCACTGCGGGAAGTGTTGACGACGGAAAAAGTACGTTGATCGGAAGGCTTCTTTACGACAGCAAAAATATATTGATCGACCAGCTTGAAGCGCTGGAAAAACAATCAAAAAATAAAAACGAAAACGGTATCGATTTAGCGATTCTTACTGACGGTTTGCGGGCGGAAAGGGAGCAGGGAATCACCATTGATGTTGCTTATAGGTATTTTTCGACTCCGAAAAGGAAATTTATTATTGCGGATGCGCCGGGACATATTCAGTATACAAGAAATATGATTACGGGTGCTTCCAATTCGCAACTTATTGTGATTCTGATCGATGCGAGACAAGGCGTGATTGAGCAAACGAGAAGACATTCAATTATTGCTTCTTTGCTGAAAATAAAAAATGTTGTTGTGGCGATCAATAAAATGGATTTGGTTGATTATTCCGAAGAGATTTTTAATGATATTAAAGCTCAATACGAATTGGTTGCTCAAAAATTAGGATTGGAAAACATCAATTATTTCCCTATTTCAGCTTTTCATGGAGATAATATTGTTTCAACGTCTGAAAAAACGTCTTGGTATCAGGGTCCGGCTTTACTTGATTTCCTCGAAAATATTGAAATTAATCAGAATAATGAAGCTGAAAACCCGAGATTTCAGGTGCAATATGTCATTCGTCCGCAAACCGATGAGTTTCACGATTACAGAGGTTATGCGGGTGAAGTGATTTCAGGAACGTATAAAAAAGGCGATGAAATTACCGTTCTTCCTCAAAATATCCAAACCAGAATTTCCAAAATCGAAACAGGTGGTAAAGAAGTGGAATCTGTTTTCACGAATCAGCCTGCTGTTTTACATGTTGAAGATGATATTGACATCAGTCGGAGCGATTTTTTAGTGAAAACAAATAATCTTCCTAGAGTTGAAAATGAAATTGAAGCCGTTATTTGCTGGCTCGATAAAAAAGAATTAAATGAAGGAAATAAATATTTTATTCAGCATAAAAGCAAAATTTTAAAAGCGATTGTAAAAGAAATTGAATATAAAATTGATGTCAATACGCTTGAAAAAACACCGGTTTCTGAAAGTATAAAACTGAATGAAGTGGTGAAAGTTCGTTTGAAAACCGCTTCACCTTTAGTTTTTGACAGCTTCGAGAAAAGCAAAAATACAGGAAATGCAATTTTGATTGACGAAACCAGTAATTCAACCGTGGGAGCGGTAATGATTTTGTAAATACTTGAATTTAATAATTCTGAATCATTTAAGAACATTCAGATTCTTCAGGAAAGCTTAATAATATGATAATCACAAGAAAAGTTCAGATAAGATTGAATGTGTTTTTAGTAACCATCGCAATACTTTTTGTTGCGGTCTTTTCGATGTACGAAGTTGGTTATCGTGACGAGCTTTTAACCGTTTTAGCAAAAGATAATCATATTTTTTACTGGATGCTTTTGGTCGGATTTTTGGCTGAAATTGTTGCCGGATCAATGGGAATGGGGTATGGCGTGATTTGTACGACAACGCTTTTATTTCTGAATATTCCGCCGCATATTGTGAGCGCAAGCATTCATTCGGCTGAAAGTTTTACAACGGCGGCGGGAAGCATAAGTCATATTAGATTGAAGAATGTAAGCAAAAGTCTGGTGAAAAAGCTGGCGATTCCTGCTATTATCGGAGCTGTTCTTGGCGCTTTATGTCTGACTTATTTAGGCGAATATTATTCTAAAATCACAAAAACGGTCATTGCTTTTTACACTTTATATCTTGGTTTTCAGATTTTGTCGAATGCTTTTAAACCTAAACAAAATAAGTCGTTGAAAAAGAAAACAAACTTAAAAAGATTAGGATTATTCGGTGGCTTTATCGATTCGTTTGCAGGTGGAGGATGGGGGCCGCTCGTAACAGGAACTTTAATTAAAAATTCTTTTACGCCGCGATTTGCGGTTGGAAGCTCGACGGTTGCGAAGTTTATTTTGACAGTTACGGCCGCAGTTACCTTCTTTTTTACATTGGGAATCCAGCATTGGAACATCATTTTAGGTCTTTTGATCGGCGGAATAATTACCGCGCCTTTTTCTGCAATGTTGACCTCAAAACTTCCTGTGAAAAATATGTTTATTGTGATCGGAACTTTGGTGATTGTAATGAGCTTGATCACTATTTGTAAATCTATTTTATAATCCCTTAGTGGAAAACGTAAAGGCGCAAGATATTTGGATCTTTTAAGGCGAAAATATTTTATCTTCAATAAAATTGGCAACATTGATTATTGAAAATCTTTGATTTTTTTGCGCCTTAAAACATTATTTATTAGCAAAACTTGCGTCTTTGCGTTTTCCAACAATTCCTTATGTTGATCCAGATTAAATAGATGACAAAACGACGCAATCATGAAAGACGGTTTTTATCTTGATAATTACTTATTCTTTTGTTATTTTTGTGAAAGTTCAACAAACTATTACCAAATAACCGATAATGATGCAGGATTCGTTCGTACATAAAGGAAAAAGAAAAATTTTAATCGAATATCTCAGAAATAAAATAGGAATTTCGGACGAGAATGTACTTGCAGCAATGAATCAGGTTCCAAGACATCATTTTATCGAAAGTATTTTCGAAGACTTCGCTTATGAAGACCGTGCATTTCCGATCTTGGCGCATCAGACAATTTCACATCCTTCGACGGTCGCCGAGCAATCAGAACTTTTGCAGTTGAAGCCTGGAGAAAAAGTGTTGGAAATAGGAACTGGTTGCGGATATCAAACCGCAGTTTTATTAGCGATGAAAGGTTTGGTATACACCGTTGAAAGGCAAAAAGACCTGTTTGATTATTCAAAGAAAAAATTTCGGGAGCTTCATCTTTATCCTAAATTTCAGAGTTTTGGAGATGGTTTTGCCGGGCTTCCGACTTTCGCCCCGTTTGATAAGATCATTGTGACTTGCGGAGCTTCTGTTTTGCCGACAGAATTATTAAAACAATTGAAAGTTGGCGGAAAAATGGTAATTCCGTTGGGGCCGACAGACGAGCAGGTTTTGTTCAGATTTACAAAAATTTCCCTGACAGAAATTGAGAAAGAAGAATTTGGTGCTTATAAGTTTGTTCCGATGTTGGGAAACACTAATCAATAAATTATTTAATAAATTTTAAGTCCGCTTCGGAATGAAAATTGAACTCAATTTGAAACCAAACACTTAAATCTTATTATTATGGACACCAACAGATTTAAACCATCAAACGATTTCAGCAATATCGAAAAAAATCTTCACAACAATCCGGGCTACAGCATAGAAAGCTTTTCACAGCAGGCGAAAGATTATATTAATGATATGAAAAGCAAAAATCAGCAAGCCACAAAGCAGGGTTTTATGACACATGCCCAAAAGACAGCCAAAGAGGTTTGGGAAGAAATTCAGGGAATGGCTTCCGAGGCTTGGGATAAAAATAAAGATCGTTCTGACGAATAGAAATTAGTTTTTTATAGCTTAGAAAACCTCACTTTTGCGGAGGTTTTTTATTTTAAATCAAAATAATTGCGAAATAAATGAAAGTATTTATCAATAAAATAATTCCCGAAATAGGAATTAAACTACTTAAAGAAGCCGGATTACAGGTTATAATTCCCGAAAACAACAACTTATCGAATGCAGAACGGCTAAAATATTGTGAAGAAGCAGACCTTATTTTAAATGTTGGAAATAATAAATTTGACAAACAGTTTTTTGAGCAATATACGAACGTAAAAGCCATTGCATTGTTTTCTGTCGGTTTTGATCATGTCGATATAAAAGCGGCCACTCAAAAACATATTCCGGTCGGAAATACGCCGGATGTTTTAAGTAAAGCAACTTCAGACATCGCTTTTTTGCTTATGCAGGCCGTTGCAAGAAGAGCGAGCTTCAATTTTCAGGAAGTAAAAGAAGGAAACTGGAAAGATATCGATCCTTTATACGAATTGGGACAGGAATTATACGGAAAAACGCTGGGCATTTTCGGATTGGGAAGAATAGGTTTTGAAATGGCTGAAAAGTGCAGAAATGCTTTTGGTATGAATATTATTTATCACAATCGAAATCATAATGAAGAAGCCGAAAAAGAGCTGAATGCAAAATATGTTTCGTTTGATGAGCTGGTTTCAAAATCTGATGTTTTGAGCGTTCATGCCAATTTTAAACCTGAGCAGAAAGAACTGTTCAACACGTCGGTTTTTAATAAAATGAAAACCAATGCAATCTTTGTTAACACGGCGAGAGGAAGTTTCCACAATCAAAAAGATTTGTATGAAGTGCTTGTAAACAATAAAATCTGGGGCGCCGGACTTGATGTGACCAATCCCGAGCCTATTTCTAAAGATGACCCTATTTTGAAACTTTCAAATGTTTGCGTTTTACCACACATTGGTTCGGCAACCATTGAAGCACGAAACGGAATGGCAAAATTGGCCGCAGAAAATCTTATTGCTTTCTCAAAAGGTGAAAAGATGCCGAATTGTGCAAATCCCGAAATTTACGAATGACAATAAAATACCCATTGTGCATTTTGCAAACGCCGTCAAGAGATTGATAATTAAAGTCTTTGTATTTCTTTGTTAAATGAAATGCCATTGTTTATTCTTACAAAGTTTATTGTAAAAACTTTGTCTTTTTTAGCGATTAAAAAACGCAAAAATATACAAAAAACTGTAAAAAAAATTCTAAAATCAAGGTAAGCAAGCCGTTTCACTTATTTTCGAAAGCCAAAGATTCAAAATGCACAACAGGTATAAAAATGTATTAATTATAAATATTGGAACCATTTTTGTCATATTGTAATCAACACTAAATACAATATTATGACACCAGAAAACAATAACAACGAACAGGAAAGAAGATTAGAACAAATGGATTATTCTCCGAATGAAGATATTTTTAATCAGGAAGAACATATTCCATTGGATGGTGACGGACTTCCCATGAAAGATGAAAATATTGAAGATGATAACATCGACAAAGGACTCGATATACCGGGTGTAAATGATGATGACGAAGTAGATGAAGCGAGGCTGGAAGACGAAGAAAACGATTATTGGAGCATCAGTGATAACGAAAATGATCATGAAGAAACCAACGACGATGTTTTAACTTAGAATTTGATAGATTATTATACAAACCTTACTTTAAGCAGTAAGGTTTTTTTTATTTCAAGATTTCATTAAAACACAGTCAAATTCTGTCAGTATAATTTTCCGTGTTTTGTTTGCTTGATATTTTCTAATTTGAATATCTTTAAAACTTTGAATTTAAACTCCGAACATTAAACTGAAATATGACTTTTCAAGAACAGATAAAACAAGGTATTCCAAGCCAGTTGCCTCAGCCGAAACCATACGAAACCAATATCAATCATGCGCCAAAGCGTAAAGAAATTTTAACCGAAGAAGAGAAAAAATTAGCTTTAAAGAATGCTTTGCGTTATTTCGAACCAAAGTTCCATGCAGAATTATTGCCTGAATTTAAGGAAGAATTAGAAAAATACGGAAGAATTTATATGTATCGTTTTCGTCCGGATTATGAGATGAAAGCTCGTCCGATTTCCGAATATCCGGGAAAATCCGAACAGGCAAAATCAATCATGCTGATGATCCAGAATAATCTGGATTATGCAGTCGCTCAGCATCCGCACGAATTGATTACTTATGGCGGAAACGGAGCTGTTTTTTCCAACTGGGCGCAATATCTTCTGACCATGAAATATTTGTCTGAAATGACAGACGAACAAACATTAACGATGTATTCGGGCCATCCGATGGGATTGTTTCCGTCTCATAAAGATGCTCCAAGAGTTGTTGTAACTAACGGAATGGTCATTCCAAACTATTCAAAACCGGATGATTGGGAGAAATTTAATGCTTTGGGGGTTTCGCAATACGGACAAATGACGGCGGGAAGTTATATGTACATCGGTCCGCAAGGGATTGTGCACGGAACAACGATTACGGTTTTGAATGCTTTCAGAAAAATAAATAAAGAACCAAAAGGCGGACTGTTCGTGACTTCAGGTTTAGGCGGAATGAGCGGAGCTCAGCCAAAAGCCGGAAATATTGCAGGCTGTGTGACGGTTTGTGCGGAAGTAAATCCAAAGATCACAAAGATCCGTCACGAACAGAAATGGATCAATGAAATCCATGAAAATCTTGATGAATTGGTAGAAAGAGTAAGAAAAGCTCAGGAAAATAAAGAAACCGTTTCATTGGCTTATCTTGGAAATATCGTTGAGGTTTGGGAGAAATTTGATCAGGAAAACCTGAGAATTGATATCGGTTCAGACCAGACTTCGCTTCACAATCCTTGGGCGGGCGGTTATTATCCGGTCGGGCAAAGTTTTGAGGAATCGAATACAATGATGGCAGAAAACCCTGAATTATTCAAAGAGAAAGTTCAGGAAACATTAATAAGACACGCTGCAGCCATCAACAAACATACAGAAAAAGGAACGTATTTCTTCGATTACGGAAATGCCTTTTTATTGGAAGCTTCAAGAGCCGGAGCCGATGTAATGTCTGAAAATCCTACGTTGGGAAGAGAATTCAAATTCCCGAGCTATGTTCAGGATATTATGGGACCGATGTGTTTTGATTATGGTTTCGGGCCGTTCCGTTGGGTTTGCGCAAGTGGTAAGCCTGAAGATTTACAGAAAACAGACGAAATTGCCTGTCAGGTTTTAGAAGAAATGATTAAAACTTCACCTGAGGAAATTCAGCAGCAGATGAAAGACAACATCACCTGGATCAAAGGCGCTCAGGAAAACAAATTAGTCGTTGGTTCGCAGGCGAGAATTTTATACGCCGATGCGGAAGGAAGAATGAAAATCGCAGAAGCCTTTAACAAAGCCATTAAAAACGGAGAGATTGAGCCTGTGGTTTTGGGAAGAGATCATCACGATGTTTCAGGGACGGATTCGCCGTACAGAGAGACTTCCAATATTTATGACGGTTCGAGATTTACGGCAGATATGGCGATTCACAATGTGATTGGTGACAGTTTCCGTGGGGCGACTTGGGTTTCTATTCACAACGGTGGTGGCGTTGGTTGGGGCGAAGTGATCAACGGTGGTTTCGGGATGTTGCTCGATGGAAGCGATGATGCCGACAGAAGATTAAAATCTATGCTTTTCTGGGACGTCAACAACGGAATTTCAAGACGAAGCTGGGCAAGAAATGAAGGTGCTGTTTTCGCGATTAAACGTGCGATGGAAGCTGAACCGAATTTGAAGGTGACGTTGCCGAATTTTGTGGATGAGAGTTTGTTTTAACAATAATGAAAACGTTTACTCTAAAACATCCTTGGTTTTCTCCAATACAATTATTTGACGAGAATGGAAAATTGGTTGGAGAAATTCTACTTAACTCAATTGCAGGTTTTAAGGAAAAGATCAAAATAGGTAATCAGACTTTCGGTATCAAATACAACAATCTTTTTTCAAGAGATTATAAAATATTTGATGATAAAGAAAATTTAATTTTAGAATCAGATATCGCAAGAGACAGGTTTATTTACTTTGGAAATGAAACAGAAATATTTATTTATAAAAGGCGTAGATGGTTCAATGACAAAGTAGATTTATATAGAAATGATACGATTGTTCTTTCTATCAATACAAGCGGGCTTCTCAAAACAAAATATACTATTGAAATTGATGAAGGCTTTAATAATTATATAATTGTTTTAGCATTTATAAATGATTACATCAATAGTCAAAGCTCATAACAGCGAACGAAGCTGGGCAAGAAATAAAGGTGCTGTTTTCGCGATTAAAAGAGCAATGAAAGCTGAACCGAATTTAAAAGTGACGCTTCCGAATTTTGTGGATGAGAGTTTGTTTTAAAAACGTCATTGCGAGGATGAAAGACGAAGCAATCTTTTGAATTGTCAGGACTATTTTGAACAGATTGCTTCGCTTTGCTCGCAATGACAGAATATATAAAAACCTGCTGTGAGGCAGGTTTTATCTTTTTATGATAGCGCGGATTTTAAATCCGTGCCTTAGCTATAAATGCTCACGGATTGCAAATCCGCGAGATCGGGTTTTTATATTGTTATTATAATGAGAAATATTGTCTTTTACGCTCGTGCGAGCACCTTGCTCGTACCTTATTTATTAGAGCACAAGCTTGGAAGCTTGCGTTAGCGAGGGAGATCAGGGTTAAATAGATTAGGTAGGATTTTTTGATTTGGTTTTATAAGAAGTCGCATATTTCCTTTTATTGAAGAATCATTTTCAATTTGTGAAATAATATCTATGATGAAATTTTCAGTCATTAGAAAATTAATAATGTATGAAATAAATAAATCAAATCTTTCAATCCCTCTAGTATATTTAGAAATATCTTTTTTAGGGGATGAATATTTACTTTCTACATAATAGCCTAAGTTATTTAAATCCTCTATTAAATGTATTGGATTGAATATAGAAATAACAATTGTATTATAAAAATAGATTCTTTTTAATTGGTTTATATCAATTGGATGCCAAAATAGAGGTATAGTTCCGGGTGTATTTTTATCTGTAAAATCAGCATTATATAATAATTGTCCAATTATAATTCCATTATTTTCTGAATCAGTCTTTACTAACTTTTCTATAAGATTAGTAAATATTTGTTTATTACTGTCATTGAGAACATTCTTGCTTAAATCTTTATGGAATATATTATTAAATAAGCTTGTTTTTTTTGACTTTAGTGAAATAAAGGCTAAACCATTACTTACTTTTTTAATATTAGTTGTATTAATTTTTGAATCGATTAATAATTCTTCTACCTCTTTACAATAAAAGTCATTCAAAAGTTTTTTATTATAATCATTCTCTGGACTTTCTGGAGTTAAAAATTTTTTTATCCCTAAAATTTGTCTTTCCTCTCTTGTTTGAACGTCTTTCGAATCGCCAATTTCTCTTCTATCTATAAAATCATTTCTATTAAAATAAGTAAGAGTTAAATTTATTTTATTTATATCAGTTCTTTTAGTTTTTAATTCTCCAATTTTTTCTACTTTCAATGTCTTTAGATCTATAAAACTATAATCACCATATCTTAATATATTCGTTATGTCGTGAAAAAGTGTAAAATGACCATCAATATGCTTAATGCTTTTAACAAATTTGAGTTCTCCAATCTTTCCTATATCAGCACTGTAGTTAGTAATTCTTTCATGATTTAAATGTTTTGACAGTAAATCCTCCTCTCTTTGATAAAAGAAATATGCAAAAGCATCTCCAATAGATTTTGAAATATTTACTAAATAATCAATTCCTTTTTTATAATTGGAAAGAGTTTTCATTTTAGAATTGAACCAATGAGATTTGTACCTCATTTTATTTTTAATAAAATATTTTTCATCTTTAATAATTTCTTTTCGTACTAATTGGAGATTGAAAATAGTTTCAGCAAGTTTTTCTTGAAATATTATAAATCTGTCAACAAAATCATTTTCTTGAAAATTATAATATTTTAAATCTTCTAGAACTTTCCAGCAAAAATTAAGTTTCTCTTCTGAAATGTCAAATTGAGTTTTGATGGTTTCTTTTGTTATGTGATTTTTATCCATATAGTGTTCAATTAAAATTAATATTGGCAGAAGTTTAAATTTAAATATAATTAAACAAAACCATTATAAAATACGTGTTTCCTTAAAACGATAAAAAAATTAAAATTTATTACCCACGCATCCGCAGAACCACACAAACAAACTTAAAACAAACCATCTACATCTGCATTTCATTTAAAACAAGCTGTTTGTAATCTCCTGCAACCGCAAAACATCACCAACAATCTGCAAGACAATTCCTGCAGCTGCAAGACATCGCAAACAGATTGCGGGAGAATTCCTGCAGCTGCATTTTATTTCAAACAAAATGTTTGGGACTAAATGCAATAATATCTATATTTGATTTATGTAATTTAATACATACTTAACAATTAAAACACAATTTGATTATGAAAATTTCATTAGCACGTATTTCGACTAAAAATCTCGCAGCTCTTGTACAGAGAATTATCGCAACTTCCAATTCCGGAAAATATCCTGTCATCGCAGGGAATCCGCTTTTTGCAAAGCTGGAGGATGAATATGAGTTTTACGGTGAGGTCTATACCAAGCAAACCTACAGCGGAAAAGGCAAAGAGGTGGCTACGGCGGATGAAGTAAGAGATTTAGCGTACAACAATCTGAAAGCATTTCTGGATGGCTACCGCAGGATTTCTACGGTTCCAAATTATGAGAAGGCCGAGGCGCTGTATCAGGTATTTTTAAAATACGGTCTCGACTTGCCCCGTCTTTCGTATGCCGAGCAAACCGCACAGATGGTAAAGCTGCTGGAAGAACTTTCTGCAACTGAAAACCAAAACAAACTGTCTGCTTTGTTTCTGCAGCCTGCCTACAACGAAATGCAGGATACGCATGAGGCTTTTGAGACATTATTTGCAGAGCAGGCACAGGCCAATGCCGGTCTCAGAATGCTTACCACTGCTTCGTCCCTACGCAAAGGTCTGGAAACGGAGACTAGGACTTTCCTTGATTTTGTCACCACCATGAAGGCGATTCCGGGTTGGGAACTGTATTATAATGATCTTCACGAACTGGTAAAAGCAGCAAAATAACAGCATCCTTAAATAAAAGAAACTCAGCAACGGCTGAGTTTTTTATTTACTGTGGTCTTTAATATATATTAAAAGTGATATTTTTGGTATTTGTAAAGACATTTTTATCATAGATATAATTCAAACAATGAAAAAACTAGGAATCATCGGTTGTGGCTGGCTCGGAAATCATATAGCAGAAAAATTATCAGACCGATACGAAATTTTTGCAACCACCACATCCGAATCTAAAATAGAAGAATTAAAATCAAAGGGTTATTACCCGACATTGGTTGATTTTCCCGATTATATATCCGAAGAAATAAGGGCATGGGATGTTTTGTCACAATTGGATGCCGTGATTGTTACAGTTCCGTTTTCAGGAATTCGGGGGACGCAAATTTCCATGAAAGAAAGACAAGAGAACCTTTTAAAGTTTCTTGGGGATTACAAAGGTCAGTTATTCCTGATGAGCTCAACAGGAGTTTATCCTCAGGATGAAAAGGAATACACGGAAGATGATCAGCCTGCGAAAAATGTGGAAAGCGAAAGTTTCATGCTAAACAGATTTCCACAGGCTAATATTCTGAGATTGGCGGGATTAATGGGCGATCAGCGGCTTTTAAAAAATTATAATATTTCAAATTTGGATCAATTGGTCAACCACATTCATTATGCAGATATTTGCCTGGCTGTTGAAAAAATGCTGAACAATCAATCCGAATCCAAAGTGTACAATGTGGTGGCGCCTGTTCATCCGAATAAAGAAGAAATCATCAATGCGCAGAAAGATCTGCCGTATTCGGGAGAACGTACCATAAAAGGCAGAATAATATCACCTTCAAAATTAATTTCAGATTTAGATTTTGAATTTCAATATCCGGATCCGAGGTATTTTCACTTGTAATAATTTGTCTGTGATTATCTTTCCTGCACATTAAATACTGTTCCTGCCGGATCTTGTATCCAATGCATATTTTCCGGAAGCTCTTCCAGCTCGTCACAAGTTTCCACAGAATTGGCGCGTAAATATTCTGTCGCAGCTTCTATATTGGGAACTGTAAGCTGTAACCAGGTTTCAGAATGAGTGTAGTTATCAACACAATCCAGCCAGATCACATTATTGCCAAACTTCACTTCATGGGTTCTGGAAACGGTAGGGTTGTCAATTGGTTTTTCTTCAACTTCGAGTTTCAAAACATCCTTGTAAAAGGTAACTGTTTTGTCATATTTGTTTTTTGGAATTTTAATGGCGATGTTGATTCCTGCTTCAAATTTTACATCCATTGTCGTTATGATTTATATGTTAATTTTTAAGTTCTTTGAATTGCTTTTTTTGCTAATTATTCAACCTTCCTTATCAATCTTTCTTTTATTTTCTGGTCTCAATTTCGTTAAAATAGTCCATCACTTTTTTGTCTGTTTCGATTTGTAAAATCACGTTGTTGTCAAACAATTGTGTCCGTAGTTGCCTGTATAACGACACTGCGTTTCTTAAACTGTCTAATAATGATTGTCTGTCGTAAGTTGGAATTGTAAGTTTTAGTTTGGCTAAGTCTTCACTTTTTAAATCTGTTTCTACTTTCCTAACGCCACGAGGTAAATTGTCATTTTTGATGTGAAGCAAAGGGCCAAAAACAATCATTCGTAGAAATCCCAAAAAGTCGTATGCTTCAAGATATTCTCCACGTCCTATTTTTAGTAAAGCATAATGTATCCATGTCCAAAATCGATCTTCAATCCATTGATAATCGGGGTATGGAAACTTTGCTTGTGAATTGCTAATTGCCTTTTCAAGCTGTCTGCCTTTGTCAATTAATAATGTAGGCGTTTCAACACGTGAATGAAATTCGTCAAGAGTTACAAATTTTATGTCAACATGTAAAAGAGGATTGTCATAAAGACAAATCAAAAGTCTTGGTTCTCCAACGTGTTCTCCAGTAAATCCCGATAAAAAGTCTCCCAATCTCTTTGCATAATCAAGCATTAGATTCTTGTCGTTGGAAATTTTTTGCTTGGTTACAAGAATTAGGTCAAGGTCTGAAAACTCATCTATTTCATTTGTCAGCCACGAACCGGCAACTGCCAAACCAATAACATTGTCGTCTGGTTCTAAAATTGTTTTGGCTTTGTCTGCAAATTCTCGTTGTATCATTTTTATAAGTACAAATTTTAAGGTTGTTTATAAACATTAAGATTTACGGATTGCGTTAATCCAAATTATATTGTCAAATATATAAAATCTAGCGATTACAAATGCATCTTCCATAATCTCAAAATTTCCCCAAGCAACCAGCAACTTAATAAACTTTTCTGTGTCACAACGTGACAATTTTTCGCATTGAATGACAATTTTTCGCATCTTAAGGGCTGGCACATTGTTTGAAAATTATGTAATGTGTTCATTAATATATTGTTTAACCTTTAAAAATTGTTTGTTATGTCAATCGTAAAAAGAAACAATGGCAGTTTGCTCCCTGCAAATCCTCGTATGTTGTTCGATGACTTTTTCGGACGTGAACTTTTTAATTGGGGCAATAATAATTTTTCTTCCACTCTTACTACAATTCCTTCGGTGAATGTCAAGGAAAATCCTGAAAGTTTTGAAGTGGAAGTAGCAGCACCGGGTATGGAGAAAGGTGATTTCCAGATTACTCTGGAAGGAAATCTTCTGACGATTTCTTCATCAAAAGAAAATAAAAATGAAGAAAACAAAGACAACTATACACGGAGAGAATTCAGCTATCAGTCGTTCCAGCGTAGCTTTGAACTTTCTAAGGACGTGGTAGACGAAGAGCGCATTGAAGCTAAATATGAAAATGGCGTTCTGAAGCTTACCATTCCTAAAACTGAAAAGGCAAAAAAACAAGCGCCACGAATGATTGAAATTCAGTAACAAAAAAAATTAAACTTATACATTGGTTTTCCGCAAGGAAAACCAATTTTTCTATTAACTGATCTGATATTTTAATTTATAATTCAGTTCGCCTGAAGCAAAATTGGCAGTAAATTCTTATTTCTGTATTTGTTTTGGTGTCATGTATTCTAATGCTTCCGGGCCTTTAATAGTGGCAAAAATAAATGCTCCGATCATTATAATCATCATAAGAATTACAAATCCTAAAGCCATTAAAGCTACTGTTATTCCAACACGGCCAATTATACTTTTTAATGGTTTATCGGAATAGAATTCTTTAAAAAACCAAACTAAAATAAATGGAACAGCCAACATTGAAAGGTTAATTAAATAAGAAAAGTATTCCATATTACCTTTAAATACAAACATCAACGGGTAAACCAGGAAAATATTAAAAAGCGTGTAGAAGCAAAGTATATAGGAATTCATTACCACGTGTTCGTAATAGTTGTGTCCCCATTTCCTGAATGCCAGTTTAGTAAAAAATGCAAAAAACGGAATCAGCAGAAGCATAATGATGGAATTATAACTTGTATTTATCGTCATATAATCATTCATAAACTCAGAATTGATGTTTTCTTTTGAGTAAATAGAGGACATGATTTTATCAAGCCCAATTATTTTGAATGATATAAAAGCAGAAATACCACTTAAGACGAAAGCCAATAAAATAGGCTTATAATGATTCACCCGATTTCCGTCAATAAATTCTCTTGCTGTTTTGCCGGGATTTTTAATAATATTTTTTACAGAATATAGAAATCCTTTATTAGTGTGTAGGAAAGTATACTGGATCTCGTCCAGAATATATTTCCTATCAATTCTTTTATATTTTTTTTGTCCGCAATTACTACAAAAATAGCCTGTAATAATCTCGTTGCAGTTTTGGCAATTTAATTCCATATTGTCTTAGAAAAATTAGAGGTTTCTTGATTTAATTTCTTTATTAAGCAAACTTAAATTTACCAGTAAAGGAATAAAAACTGCAATCAAGGTAAAAATAGGAATGAATACTGCCAAAGGTATATTCTGACTTCCTTTTGTGACAAAAAGATAAACCAGAATGGCAATTGCCAATATATAAACGATTCCAAGGCCAATTGAAGCCCCTTTTAATAAGTCTCTTTTTTTGAGCAATTTTTCGTTGTTCAGTTCTTTGTTTTCGTTTTTCATGGCAGGGTTGGATTAGATTGTATGTAAATTAAATCATTTATTCTTCGGATTATTCATCACTTTATATATAAAAAATAATGGAATTAATATGAAAAAACCAAAGCCGTTTTTCGAAATGCTGTAAATAACAATTCCAATCATTACACCAATTAATAATGCATTTAGAAGATTTGCTGATTTCTTTTTCTTTGCTTTTTGTGATAATTCCTGATCACTTGGCTCGGTAAATTCTTTTTCCATTTATAATATTTTTTGGATAATTGAAATAATATGCGAATCTCAACTTTATTTTTTAAATATAAAAGAAAATGTTTACATAATGATATATTTTTAAAAATATGATAATACGATTCTTAATTTATTCAGTTCATAAAAATATATTTTAAAACTGTAACCTTAGTATAAATAAGTTTAAGCTTTTATTAATTACAACATGGCTTTTGCAGATCAAGTTAACATAAAGATAGATTGCTAATAACTATCTCATTTTATGGTTATTTTTAATAATAAATTGTTTATTTGTGTATTTTTATTCTAGTAAAATGTAACAATTGTTGATTATTTGTTACATATTGTACAGAGAAAAGTATGTCTTCACAGCAAAAAGAATTCTTGGAGAAAATTGAAAAGCATAAAGGTGTTATTTTCAAAATATCCAAGATGTATATGGATAACAGAGATGATCAGAATGATCTCTATCAGGAGATTGTTTATCAGGCCTGGAAATCATATGGTGGTTTCCAAAGGAAAAGCGATTTCTCTACCTGGCTATACCGTACAGCACTCAATACGGCTATTGTTTTTCTCCGGAGCGCGAAAAAACGTAGCTTTATACACAACCAAAGCATAGACAATCTTGCCGTTCATCAGGAATTATACAATGAGGCCGATGACAAAAACATGAAAATGATGTACGAGGCAATCCACCAGTTGAGTCCCATTGACAAAGCCCTGATTTTTTTCTATTTAGAAGATTTCTCCGGTAAAGAAATTGCAAGCCAGCTGGGGCTCAGCGAAGTAAACGTACGTGTAAAGCTCAACAGAGCAAAGGCAAAATTGAAAGAAATAATAACAAAGCAGAAGAAGGTCATTTAAAATACTACAGAAATATATAAGCTCATCAAAGCATCAATATTAATTTAGACTCGGTTTTGATATAGAATAAATCTATATTCTTTGCTTTACCTTTCTTTAGAATTTAATTTTCATTTAATCTGTTCGTTTAGAAAACTGGTTAAAGTACTGTTCAGCTTATCAGCATGTGTAACGTTCAGTCCATGAGGAGCGCCTTCAATTATGACATATTCGTTGTTGGCAATTTTTTCTGCGGCCTGTTTTCCTGCCGTTTCTATCGGTACAATTTGATCATCATTGCCATGCACGATCAACGTCTTTACATTCACATTTTTCAGTTCATCACGGAAATCTGTGTTTGCCCAGCTTTCAGCGCATTTTATAGTGGCGATAGGAGAGGCTTGTGAAGCGATGCTCCAGTCATAATCCAATTGTTTCTGAGTTACTGTTTGTGCAAGTAAACCGTAATTGTAAAAGTTTTTGTGGAAAGTTTCAAGAAAAGTAATACGGTCTTTTTTGAGGCTTTCCATAATTTTGTCAAGATCAGCTTGCGGAACACCATGCGGATTGTCATCTTTCTGCTTTACCAAAGGTATAATTGAAGAAATCAAAGCTACTTTATCAATATTTTCTGAACCATAATTGGTAAGATAACGAACTACTTCGCCGCCACCCATTGAGAAACCAAAAAGAATTACATTTTTAAGTTCCAGCTGTGATATGATTTCGTGTAAATCGGCAGCCAATCCATTGTAATCATAACCGTCGCTTGTAGGCCAGGATTTTCCAAAACCTTTTCTGTCATAAGTAATCACTCGATAGCCCAATTCTAAAAGAACAGGCACCTGCAATTCCCATGATTTTCCGCAAAGCGGCCATCCGTGAATTAAAACAATTGGTTGCCCAGCACCGAAATCTTCATAATACAATTGATAATTCTTTTCATTTTGTTTTGTGATATATGGCATAATTATAATTTTTAATATTCCATTATTTTTGAACAAATTTTAAGCCAGTAAATAGTTTTAAAATTAGAAAGAAATGTAACAATTTTTTTTAATCGTAACTAACTCTTCAGAGCTAAAAACCATGACTTCAGCAGAACAAGAATTTTTAGATAAAATAGAAAAGCATAAAGGAATCATTTTTAAGATTTCTAAAATGTATATGGATGATAAAGACGACCGCGACGATCTTTTTCAGGAAATAACGTATCAGGTCTGGAAAGCTTATTCAAGTTTTAGAGGAGAAAGTGAGTTTTCTACCTGGCTTTACAGAATAGCCTTAAATACAGCAATAGTTTTTTTAAAGTCTGAAAAAAAGAGAAGTTTTATTGTCAATGAAGATTTTACAGATTATAAAATTGTTCAGGATGAATATGATCTGGAAAAAGAAGAAAAACTGACTGAAATGTACAAAGCCATTCATCAGCTAAATCCGATTGATAAGGCATTAGTTTTCTATTATTTAGAAGACTTTTCGGGGAGAGAAATTGCAGAACAGATGGGAATTTCCGAAGGAAATGTAAGGGTGAAAATGAATCGCGCAAAAAATAAACTGAAAGATATCTTAAACTCAAAATAATATTAATTTAAAAAATAACAGCAATGAATATAGATGAACTAAAAAATACATGGAACGAAGATTTTTCTGATGAAACTCCCGAAATAAGCATTGATAATAGCAAAAAAATAAATCTTCCTTTAGAAAAAATTAGGAAAAATATGAGAGGGGAATTCTGGTCAACTTTAGGAATACTAATTTTTGGATTTGCCGTTGTATGGATTCCCGTTCCTGAAGCTCCTTTTAAATTTAAATTTTATTTAACGGTATTGCTGTTTTCAATGGTAATTGTTATCTCATTTTTTTTCAGCAAATTTTTTAAACTATATAAAGAAATCAGCAATCCGGTCATGAAAACATACCAATCTCTTCAGGATCTTCTGCACCAGCTTAATCTGAATAAACAATATTATCTTTCTTTTTATCTTGCTTTTGTGCCATTTTTGGTTTGTGAGTTGATTATCGTATTAGAATTTTTACCCAGACCGAAACCATTAAGCGATTTGCAAATAGCTGTTATTCTTATTGGCTGTGTTTTAGTTGGATTAATTGCATTATTTCTTATGGGAAAATGGTGGTTTAAGCGTTTATACGGAAAATATATTAATCAGGTGAAAAATCTTTTAGAAGAACTTCAGAAATAAGGTTTCGGCGGGCTGAAAGCCCGCCGAAACCTTAAACAATAATTATAATCTCGATTTCTCTAATATGCTTTTCGAAGAATCAGATGCAATTACTAAACCTGCACCAAGCATGATAATATCTTTTAAAACAAGCCTTCCCGCTCCTGAAAGATAAGGGAAACCATGTTGAGGTCCACCCAAATCCGGAACCCATGTTTCTGGTGTGGTAATGAGAAAAGTAAGGGTGATTATTGACATTCCTGCGGTTAATATTCCACTTAAAACTCCGATTTTCGGATAAAAAATACCTAACAAAACAAAGACTCCAGTGATACATATTACAGCTCCTAAACCATAAGAAAAAGTATAAGTTCCGTTGGTTTTATGCCATTCGATATTTTCAGGAACAACTTCGCCTTCTTTGTTTTTATGAAGATGATAATTATCTATATCCGAAGCTTTATTGTTAAGAAAAAAACTCATAAAAGGAGAATTGGCGACAAACGGAATAATACCTTCAGCCTCATATTGATATGCTTTCAAACCTCCAATCCAAGCCATTACAATAAAAATACCGATTCTTAAAAAGTGAACAAACGTTCTCTGTGAATTAGCTAATAATTCAATCATAATTTTTTATTGGCAAATTACAGGAAACAAAGAACTGAAGAAATGGCTATTTATGGATATTACCTGTAAAAATCTGCAACAATAGAGACTCCGCCTTCTTTTCTGAACTGCGAAGGTGAAATACCGCTGTGTTTTTTGAAATATTTACTGAAATAAAATTCATCGCTGAAATTGAGCTCCAAAGCAATTTCTTTAATTGATTTCCGGGTAAGGTGTATTTTTCTTTTAGCCTCCAGGATTACTCTGTCCTGAATAATTTTTGATGGTGTTTTATTGAAGTTTGCTTTGACTTTTTTACTCAAAGTATTGGGCGCAATATGAAGCAGATCTGCATAAAAACTTAAATTTTTTTCAAATAAAAAATGCTTTTCTACAAGAGCCTGAAAAGATTTTATTTCTTTAAAATTATTTCTAATTAGATTCTGATTGAGCAATATTTTATTTTTTTCTTTGCTGCAAATAGCAAGTATAAGTTGAAGATAAGCGCGTAAAACTGCATGATTAAAGCTTTCTTTATAACTTTCATTTTGTATTTTTAAAAAATAATGACAGATTTCCTCGAATACCGCAGGATTCAATTCAAAATGAGGAAAAAGATAAATATTGTTAAAAAGCAAGCCATTACACGCAACTTCTTTTTTATGAAATTCAATACAGTAAAAGTCACCGTGAAAATTAAGAATCTCAATTTCAATATTCATTTCACTGAAAATCTGGATATTCTGAAAAGGCGAAGTGAAAAATATAGTTTTGCCGGTAAAATCATATTCCGTAAAATCAACCACTATTTTACCATTTCCTTCAAGCAGAAAAATGTGATAAAATGAATCACTAAAAATATTCTTAAAATATTCTGAATCTTTTTTCTGAACAGATATAAAATCACTTTTCATGAAAATAAAGCTACAAAATTATTTAAGATTTAAGGCAAAATATTAGAAGATGCATTCCCTTTTTCTTTTGTGATTTCTTTTTTTACCCAATCCAGCTGCACGTCTTTTTGCGCTAAAATATATTCAATGTTTTGTTTAATTTCAACATCCGGGATTACACCTTTTTGTGTATTGCTGAACATAATATTTGGCTGTACAAGAGCTAAACCAATCGGCAAATCGATTTTAGAATTTGGAAGAGTCTGATAAGAATAAAACCCCGCAACAGTTCCATCATTGGCTCCACCGGTTTCTTCGCCCACTAATATTACACGCTTGTCATTTTTGAGTTTTGCCGCGATAATCGAAGATGCAGAAAAGCTTCCGCCATTAATTAATACAAAAACTTTCCCATGAAAAGCATTTTTTTTAGGCTTTGTAGATTTTGCGGCTTTCATTCTGTAATAGGCTTTGCCGTCTTTTCCTTTATATGAGCTGAATGCCTGGCCAAGAAAATATCCGGGATAAACCAATGTTTTTAAAGCATATTGCAGCGGACCGGTTTTTCGGAAATAATTGGTTTTTAATGGGCTGTATTTTGAACTGAGTTGTGAAGGCTTAATAAGAATAAACGGTTCCGGCGCCAGATAAGAATACAGATTGTTGATTTCATAAAGAGAACCGCCGTAATTGTCTCTAATGTCAATTATCAAATAACCGGCTTTTGCATTTTTTATTTTTTCAAAGCTTTCTTTGTAGAATTTGTCCGAAAATGTTTTTGAAAAACTTTTTACTTTAATATAAGCAATGGAAGAATCTTTATCCAGAAATTTAAAGTTCCGGTTGTAAGAATCTGTTGCTGCGACGTAGTCATTCAGCTTTTTTTGCGGTGTACGCTTTTTGAGTTCTTTGTCTTTTTCCAGATCTGTTTTACTTTTTGATTCTCTTCTGATGGTGTACACTTTTTCTTCGCCTTTGTACAGGGTTTCAATTTTTGCGCTGTCTAAAATACCTTTTTCCACCGTATAAAAGTTAAAGAAAACATCCTTTAAGTAATACGGATAAAAAGTAGTGTTGAAGCCGTCGCTGCTGATCAGGTTTCTGTATTTTTGAAGATAACTGGAAACAGGAACTTCATTGATTGACAAAATTTCAGTTCCGGGTTTTATATTTTCTATAGAGTCTTTATTTTCAATGATATACAGATGATCTCCTTCCACATGATATTCAAAACGTCCAAAAAGTCCTTTTTTATTTTTTAAAGTTTTAATTTCTTTTTTATTGAACTTCTTACCCGGAATTCTCAACGCCAGATGGCCTTCGCGTATTTTGGCAATGACGGGTTGAAGCTTAAAATAAAACTGAACGGGTGCAAGCGGTTTATTAATTGTTTTTTTCAGGCTGTCAAACTTAAAATCCAGCTCACTTTTTGAAATATACCAATTGAGTTGCGGATGCATTTGCTGAAGTTTTTGGTAAGCAAAATCTACATCTTCCCGAAGCTTTTCGGGAGAAATGGTTGTTAATCTGTGTTTATTGTTCCTTTTAACCGAAGCGCAGGAAACCAAAGCAAACACAAAAAACAGAAATACAAAATGTTTCAATTGACAGGATTTAAGGTTAAATTTAAAAAGTTTATCATTATAAAGAGAAAAAAAGTAATTTTTATTTCTCTTCGTCTTAATGTAAACAATCGACAGTAACACAGAAAAGGTTACATTTAAAAAGTTAATATTTATTTTATAAAAATGATCTATTTAATCATCATTGTTGCGTTTATTATTGCATTAATATATTTGGTGACTTCTTGGGAGGTTTTCGGTGCAGAACCTACAGGAAAGCGTCTGGAAAGAATGCTTCAATCGAAACATTATAAAAACAAGCAGTTTCAGAATCTGAGCTTTACCCCTCAAATTGCCGAAGGACACAGCATGTCAAAGGTAATGTACACTTTCTTTTTTGCTAAAAAAGATCCGTTTTTGAAACCTCACGCCAACATTCCTGCAATCCATTCAGATTTGAAAAGCCTTTCAAAAGATAAAGATATTTTCGTTTGGTTGGGGCATTCGTCTTATTTTATGCAGATTGACGGACTGTCTTTTTTAATAGATCCGGTTTTGAGCGATTATGGATCGCCATTTAAGTTTTTTAATAAAGCTTTTAAAGGTTCAGATCTGTTTAAACCGGAAGATATTCCACAAATCGATTATCTCGTGATTACGCATGATCATTACGATCATTTGGATTATCCAACGGTAAAAGCAATTAAGCCTAAAGTAGAAAAAGTTATTTTGCCTTTAGGTGTTGGTGCTCATTTTGAAAGATGGGGATATTCTGAAAATCAGCTTTTGGAAGAAGAATGGGGCGCTTCGATTGAGCTTAAAAACGATATTAAAATCACATTTACACCGGCCAGACATTTTTCTGGTAGAAAATTTCATAGAAATAATACGCTTTGGACTTCTTATGTTTTGGAAACCCGGTCAAAAAAAATATTTTTGGGCGGTGACAGCGGTTATGATACTCATTTTAAAATGATTGGTGAAAAATTCGGGCCTTTTGATTTTGCTGTTTTAGAAAACGGACAATACAATGAAGCCTGGAAATACATTCATGCTTTGCCGGAAGATGTTATTCAGGCAAGTTTGGATCTTAAGGCAAAAAGTATTATTCCGGTACATTCCGGGAAGTTTGCGTTGGCGCTTCATCCATGGAATGAGCCGCTGAAAAAAGTGACAAAACTTGGAAAAGAAAAAAATCTGCATATTCTTACCCCGAAAATCGGTGAAATTTTAGATTTAAATAAATCCGAAAACCACTTTCAGGCTTGGTGGGAAGAATAATTTATTCGTGCCAGATTCCTTTGTATCTTTTCGGATGATTTTCTAATTGTTGTCTTGCAAAATCACATTCTGGGTGAATCATAAGATCTTTTTTCTCGGCATAACGTACCAATTCGTCCAAAAGCATTTTGGCATATCCGTGGCCTTCAAGATCTTCGTCAATTTTTGTATAATATACATTCATGAGCCTGCCGTCGATCTTTATAGACATGTAGCCGACTTTTTTTCCGTTAATTAATATCTGCAATTCGTCTTGATATGGAGATATTTCAAATGTTATATTTTCCATGATTTTTGTGAAATTTGGTAAAGTTAAATTGTTCTTAAACGGATTCTTTCCTTTAAAATTACAAATTAAATTGTTATAAATGGATTGTTTTTTTAGATCTTACCGTAATTTTTATTGATTTAAAATTAAAATGACCTAAACTTAAACTCTTCAATATCTAAATGGTAAAAAGTTTTAAAAACAAAAAGCTCCTTAAAAAAGGAGCTTTCATTTATGTTATAAGTCGAAAATTAAATTTCGTCAATAATTTCGTTTAAAACAGTGCTTGGTCTCATTGCTTCATACGTTTTGTATGTGTCGGTTTTGTAGTATCCGTCAATATTTTGAGGCTTACCTTGAGCACCAATTAATTCAGCATTAATTACTTCTTCATTTTCCTTCATTGCTTCTGCAACCGGAGCAAATTGTTCAGCTAATTCAGCATCAGCAGTTTGGTTAGCCAACGCTTCAGCCCAATACATCGCCAAATAGAAGTGAGAACCTCTGTTATCGATTTGTCCTACTTTTCTTGCAGGAGACTTATCTGTAGCTAAGAATTTAGCGTTTGCTTCATCCAATGCATCAGCCAGAACCTGAGCTTTCGTATTTCCTTGAGTTTGAGCTAAATGTTCTAAAGAAGCCTGTAATGCTAAGAATTCACCTAGAGAATCCCATCTTAAATACCCTTCTTCAACAAATTGTTCAACGTGTTTTGGAGCAGAACCTCCAGCACCAGTTTCAAATAAACCGCCACCGTTCATCAATGGAACGATAGAAAGCATTTTTGCGGAAGTTCCAAGTTCAAGAATTGGGAAAAGGTCAGTAAGATAATCTCTCAATACGTTCCCTGAAACAGAAATTGTATCTTTTCCTTCTCTTGCTCTTTTCAACGTTTCGGTCATTGCGTCTTTTACATCAAGAATCTTAATGTCAAGTCCGTTTGTATCGTGATCAGCCAAATATTTTTCAACTTTTTTGATGATTTCCCTGTCGTGCGCTCTTCCTTTATCTAACCAGAAAATTGCAGGCGTATCAGACAATCTTGATCTGTTTACCGCCAATTTTACCCAATCCTGAATCGGAGCATCTTTCGTCTGACACATTCTGAAAATATCACCTTTTTCTACTTTTTGAGAAAGAAGAACGCTTCCGGTTTCGTCCTGAACTTCAATTGTTCCTTCAGCGGTTGCTTGGAAAGTTTTGTCATGAGATCCGTATTCTTCAGCTTTTTGAGCCATTAAACCAACGTTCGGAACAGAGCCCATTGTTGTGGGATCCAATTTTCCGTGAGCTTTCATATCGTCAATTACAGCTTGATAAAAACCAGCGTATGAACGATCCGGAATGATACAAACCGTGTCTTCTTCTTTTCCTTCTTTGTTCCACATTTTTCCGCCGCCTCTTACCAAAGCAGCCATTGATGCGTCAACAATAATATCGGAAGGAACGTGGAAATTCGTAATTCCTTTGTCAGAATTCACCATTGCAACTCTTGGTCCGTTTGCTAAAGCAGCTTCAATGTCACCTTTAATATTTGCTTCCTGAGCATTTCCTTTGATTTTTTCGAAAAGATCGGCTAGCCCATTATTTGGATTAACGTCTAAAGATTTGAAAGTTTCAGCATATTTTACGAAAACGTCTTTAAAGAATGTTTCTACGATCGCTCCGAAAATAATTGGGTCGGAGATTTTCATCATCGTAGCCTTTAAGTGAGCGGAAAGAAGTACGTTTTTGTTTTTAGCTTCGTCGATCGCCTGTTGAACGAAAGCTCTTAAAGCGTTTAAGTTCATTACAGAAGAATCGATAATTTCTCCGACCTGAAGGTCTGCGAAATCTTTTAATAAAGTTTCAGCACCGTCATTTCCTTTGAAAACGATTTTATATTTTGTTGCATTTTCAAGCGTAGTCGAAGTTTCAGTTCCGTAGAAATCGCCGTTGTCCATGTGAGCAACGTCAGTTTTGCTGTCAGAAGCCCAATCACCCATTCTGTGTGGATTTGCTTTTGCATAATTTTTAACAGCTTTCGGAGCACGTCTGTCAGAATTTCCTTCTCTTAACACAGGATTTACGGCACTTCCCAATACTTTAGCATATTTAGCTTTGATCGCTTTTTCCTCATCATTTTTTGGTTCAGCAGGATAATTTGGAACTGCAAAACCTTTTGATTGTAATTCAGCAATTGCTTCATCCAATTGAGGCGCAGAAGCGGAAATATTGGGTAATTTGATAATGTTCGCATCCGGTTGAGTGGCCAATTGACCTAATTGAGCCAATGCGTCGTCGATTTTCTGATCATCTTTCAAAAATTCAGGGAAGTTTGCCAAAATTCTTCCGGCCAAAGAAATATCCGGAACCGCAATCTCAATATTTGCTGATTTCGTAAATGCCTTTACGATTGGTAAAAACGAGTGTGTAGCCAACATCGGAGCTTCATCCGTAAGGGTGTAATAGATTTTTGATTTGTCTGACATTATACTGTTATTTATTATTTGATTTTTAAAGTCCCACAAATTTAGTTAAAATTTAATTTTTTTAGATTAAACCTAAATAAGAATTTCTACTTTAAGAATTATTTAACCTTTAATTGAACAAAATCCTGTGAATTTTGAATAAATTTGATAAACTTTAAAAAGATACATTATGTCAACGATCACATTAAAAGGAAATGAAGTGCATACATTGGGAAAACTTCCTGAAGTTGGCTTTACAATCAAAGATTTTGCTTTGGTAGACACAAATCTGAATGTAAAAGAACTTTCAAATTTTGACGGAAAAAAGAAAGTATTCAATATTTTTCCAAGCATTGATACAGGAATTTGTGCGGCGTCTGCAAGAAAATTCAACGAAGAAGCTTCGGCTTTAGAAAATACGGTTGTGATCAATGTTTCTAAAGATTTACCTTTTGCATTAGGAAGATTTTGTGCTGCCGAAGGTTTGGATAATGTAGAAACGCTTTCAGATTTCAGAGGAAGTTTTGGAGACGATTATGAAGTTACAATCACCGATTCTCCAATGAAAGGCCTTTTGAGCCGCGCTGTAATTGTAACTGATGAAGAAAATAAAGTAGTGTACACAGAGCAGGTTTCAGAAATTGCAAACGAGCCAAATTATGATGCAGCAATCGAAGCATTAAAGTAATTAGAAATAAAAAATTTTTGTAAAGCCTTGTGAAAAGTACTTTGCAAGGCTTTTTTTGTAATTAATATTTTCTAAAACAGAAATTAAAATGGTTAAAAGAATTGTCGCAAATATAAAAACTGATGATTTATCAAAAGCAGATCGGTTTTATCATGACATTTTAGGTCTGGAAATTTTGATGGATCATGACTGGATCAAAACATTCGGAAATGATGAAGAATCAAAGGTTCAGATCAGTTTTGCCATTCATGGAGGAAATGATACGGAAGTTCCTGATTTATCGATTGAAGTTGATAATGTAGATGAAATTTATGAGAAAATGAACAATTCCGGATTTGAAATTATATACAAAATTACCAACGAAGATTGGGGCGTTCGTCGCTTTTTTGTAAAAGACCCGTTGGGGAATCTGGTAAATATTCTTTCGCATCAATAAGTTGACTCAAATCATCAAAACTTTATCTATTAAAAGCTAAATTTACATAATAAATGAAACGTTCAGGAACAGCAGATTTACCTCTTCACTACGGCAAAGTACCGCCGTGGCTTTATGAGCGTATGTCTATTCTCGGGCTTTCAATTATTGAAGTAATTTTAGCAGATTACGGTAAAGATGAAGTTATCCGCCGATTGGCTGATCCGTTTTGGTTCCAAAGTTTCGGTGCAGTAATGGGAATGGATTGGCATTCTTCGGGAATCACAACTTCCGTGATGGGTGCTTTGAAACGTTCAATCAACCCTAATTCTCAATCTCTTGGATTATATATTTGTGGCGGAAAAGGAAAATTTTCCAGAGAAACGCCGTCAGAACTTCTTCAAATTGCCAATAAAACAGGATTAAACGGAACTGAATTGGTAAGAGCCAGCAAACTTTCCGCAAAAGTAGACAATACGGCCATTCAGGATGGTTATCAATTGTATTTACACAACTTTATTTTGTCAGATAATGGAAACTGGAGCGTTGTTCAGCAAGGAATGCACGAATCCGACGGAACGGCAAGGCGATATCATTGGCATTCAGAAAATATTAAATCCTTTGTTGAAGAGCCTCACACAGGAATCAACGGAATTTCGAGAGGGAGAATCTTAAATCTTACCGATTCTGAAGCTTCCGGAAACAGAAAAGGAATTTTAGACATTTCTCATACCGATTCTGCAGAAATTATGAGTGACTTTTCGAGATTAATTCTTCCTAATCATCACGATGTTCAGGCTTCTGATGTCGACTTGAGGCGTTTGGGAGCGCTTTTATATGTTACAGGTGAACAGCAACCGCAAAATTTTGAAGATCTTTTGTTGCTGGAAGGTGTCGGTCCGCGAACGATGCAGTCTTTAGCCTTGGCAAGCGAAGTGATTCACGGTGCGCCTTCAAGGTTTAAAGATCCGGCGAGATTTTCCTTTGCTCATGGTGGAAAAGACGGTCATCCGTTTCCTGTTCCGACCAAAGTTTATGACGAAAGCATCAATATTCTTAAATCAGGAATCGAAAAATCTAAACTAGGAAATTCCGACAAATTAAAAACATTGAACAAGCTTCACGAGATTGTTGCCAAAACAGAAGCAGATTTCATTCCGAATTTCGATATTCAGGAAGTCATCGAAGAAGAACGGCAAAACTCATGGAGATTTGGCGGCAAAACTGTGTTTGGAGATGCGCAGAAACCAACAAAACCGAAACCCATTCAGCTTTCTTTGTTTTAAATATAATTTTTAATAATAAACCATTAAGAATTTAATTAAGTTGATAAGGATATTAAGCATAGCTTCGCTTAAGATAAATCTTAATTAAACTTAATGCCTTAAAATAATCTTAATGCTTCAAAATCTTAAACAATAAAAAATTTCCTTTATCAGTTCCCGAAAAAATTTTACTTTTAGCTTTCCAAAACACTTTCATCAATGAGTAATAAATCTCTCGAAATCTCGTATGATTTTCCATTTTTTCTGAATGAAGAACTTGCTGAAATTTTTCAGGCTCATGAGAAAGTATTATTTCAAAAAGGCGACTGTATACTTGAAGAAGGAAAAACAGCAAATGAATATTATATCCTGGAAAAAGGTCTGGCAAGATCTTTCGTGAATGACTTTAACGGAAATGATGTAACGACAAATTTTTTCGTAGAAAACGAAATTGTCATTGAAGTTTCGTCGATATTTCAAAGAATTGCGACGCAGGAAAACATTGTCTGCATCACAGATTGCGAATGCTGGAAGATGGATTTTGATGTGTTTCAGGAATTGTTTCACAAAATACCAAACCTTCGAGAATGGGGCAGAGCATGGATGTCGCAGCAGCTTTTTGTGTACAAACAGCGCTCGGTAGAGATGTTTACGCTTTCCGCAACAAAACGTTACCTGAATCTTTTGGAACAAAAACCTCATGTCATTCAATTTGCTCCGCTGAAGCAGATCGCATCTTATTTGGGAGTTACAGACACTTCTTTAAGCCGCATCCGCAAAGAATTGGTCTCTCATCATCCAAAGAAAATTTAAATCTTGTCTTATGGCAAGTTGATTTCCGCAATGACTTGGTAATTTTGGTTAAAAGTTTAACACCAAAAATTACAAAATGAAAGTCAATCAAATTTATGTCAATCTTCCGGTAACAGATGTTCAAAAGACAAGAGAATTTTGGACGAAACTGGGGTTTTCAATCAACGAACAATTTTCTGATGAGAAAGCAGTTTGTGTCGTGATGAAAGAAGATCATATTTACACGATGTTTTTAAAGGAAGAGTTTTTCCAAACTTTTACAGATAGACCTGTTGCAAAGGGAGAAACAACACAAACGCTTCTTGCTATTGGCGTAAACAGTCGTGAAGAAGTTGATCAAGTAGTAAAAACTGCTATCGAAAATGGAGGCTCAACATACAGTGAACCGCAAGATCATGGCTGGATGTATCAAAGTGCTTTTTCAGACCTGAACGGACATCAGTGGGAAGTAATGTTTGCGGATGTTTCTCAGATTCCTGCAGAGTAAAATTCTAAAATTTTTAAAATTACAAAATGAAAGTCAATCAAATTTATGTCAATCTGCCGGTAAAAGACATTCCGAAAACAAAAGAATTCTGGTCGAAACTAGGCTTTACTTTCAACGAACAAATTTCAGACGAAAGAGCGGTTTGTGTAGTGATGAATGACAATATTTACGTTATGTTTATCACGGAAGAATATTTTCAGACTTTTTCCGAGAGACCGGTTCCGAAAGGTGATACCACTCAGGTTCTTATTGCAATTAGCTTAAACAGCCGTGAAGAAGTTGATAATTTAGTAAACACAGCTCTTGAAAACGGTGCAACACAACACGAGGAGCCACAGGATCATGGTTGGATGTATCATAATTCTTTCTGGGACATCAACGGACATGGCTGGAATGTAACGTTTGCAGATTTTTCTCAAATGCCTTCGCAGCCTTAAACTCAATCTTAACCTTAATTTTAAAATTATGGACACACCAAAATCAAAAAAATTAGACATTATTATTCCGGCTTTTCGGGGACACAGCCAAAACTTTCTTATGGTTCTCGACGGAATTTCTGAAGAAGATGCTTTAAAGAGAATTGAAGGAAAAACCAATCACATCGTTTGGATGGTTGGGAATTTTCTTGATATGCGTTATGCATTAGGAAATGTTTTCGGAATCAACGAAGAATTTGAATTTGTAGACTTTTTCTCGCAAGGAAAAGCGTTGGACGAAACTCTGAAATATCCGACTTTAGAACAGCTTAAAGCAGATTTTCATAAAATTTCACCTCTTGTTTACAGCAAATTACTGGAAGCTTCCGATGAAGAGTTGGAAAAAGCATTTCCGATGGGAATGAACGTTGATTTTTTCCCTGAAACTATTTTGAATTTTGTCGGAATGTGCATCGGACGTGAAGATTATCTGTGCGGACAAATCGGATTGATGCGAAGAATTCTCGGTTACGAAGGAATGAAATACGATTTCGATAAAGACTTAAAATATTAATGATCCAAAAAAGGTTTTAAGCATCATTAATTAAAGATTAATAAACAATTTTAAAAAATAAAAATATCATGGCAAAATTAAATCCTTACTTAAATTTTGATGGAAAAGCAGAAGAAGCTTTCACTTTTTATCAATCAGTTTTCGGCGGAGAATTCGTTGGCGGAATCCACAAAATGGGCAATGCTCCCGGAACTGAAAATCTGTCGGACGAAGAAAAAAACAGAGTAATGCACATTGCGCTTCCGATTGGCGGTGATTTGTTGATGGCCTCAGATATTGTGCCGAGCTTCGGCCAGACTTTGACTGTCGGAAACAACAATTATGTATCGGTTTTCCCTGAATCCAAAGAAGATGCCGACCGAATTTTCAAAGGACTTTCTGAAGGCGGAAACATCGAAATGCCGATTGAAGATCAATTTTGGGGAGATTATTTCGGCAGCTTTCAGGACAAATATGGTGTTCATTGGATGATCAACTACAATGACGAATACGCAAAATAATCCTATATTTAACTAATTATAAAAAGGGTGACCGAGGTTTTGGTTGCCCTTAACTTAAACCCATTAAAAAAAAGTATATGGAACCAATTAAAATTGACATTACGATTTTAGCTCCTGTTGAAAAAGTTTGGGATTATTTTAATGAGCCCAAACACATTACTAAATGGAATTTTGCTGATGAAACCTGGCATTGCCCAAGTTCTGAAAATGACCTTCGCGTTGGAGGAAAACTTAAGGCCAGAATGGAAGCGAAAGACGGAAGTTTCGGGTTTGATTTTGAAGCAATTTATGATGAGATAATTCCACATGAAAGAATAAAATATCATCTTGAAGATGGTAGAAATGTTGGAATAATCTTTGATAAAATTGATGAAAATACAACCAAAGTGATCGAAATTTTCGAGCCTGAAAAACAAAATTCTGTTGAAATGCAGCGCGATGGCTGGTACGCAATACTCAACAATTTCCACAAATATGTGGAAAATAACTAACTTAAAAACTTTTGATCATGATCAATTTAGTAATAATGGCAAGATATCTAAAGCCCATTTGTACTGAGAATCATGCAATGAAAAATAATTTTTTGCAGGGAATTATTGCAATGCCCGCAAGAAAAGCTTTGGAGAAAGAAAAGATAGATTCTTTGGAAAAATTATCAGATTATTCTGAACAGGAAATCATGCAATTTCATGGCTTTGGAAAAAATACAATTCAGAGGCTGAAAAATCACATGCAGGAAAACCAAATGTCATTTAGAAATAATTAAAACTTAATTTTTTAATTGCTTAAATAAGCCTTAATAGCCAAATTTAAATTATAAATAAGTTACTAAGATTATTAAGAGATTGCTTCGCTTCGCTCGCAATGACAGATCAAAACAACCATAAAATTAAAATAATGAACAACGATATTTTCCCGTGTCTCTGGTATGATGGAGATACCAAACAATCAGCAGAATTTTACTGCAAAGTATTTGATGGAAAAATTACAGCAGATACGCCTGTTGTGATAGATATTGATCTTTTTGGTCAAAAGTTAATGCTTTTAAACGGCGGTCCGCATTTTGAAAAAAACGCTTCTGTTTCTTTTATGGTAATGTGTGAAACGGAAGATGAGGTTCAAAAATATTGGGATCAATTATCGGATGGCGGAATCGCTTTAATGCCTTTAGATTCTTATCCGTGGAGCAAGAAATACGGCTGGGTTCGGGATAAGTTTGGGGTGACGTGGCAAATTTTTCTTGGCGAAAATCAAACCGGTCAGAAAATTATTCCAACGCTGATGTTTATTCACCAAAACAACGGAAAAGCAATGGAAGCAATGGAATTGTACACGAAAGTATTTCCAAATTCAAAGATTGGTAACGTTTTGAAATACGGTGATGGTTTTGGTGATGAAAACCATGAAATTCCTGAAAATGTACAGCATGCCCATTTTGAAATCAATGGTTATTCTTTTTTCTGTATGGATAATTCTTATGATCATCAATTTGATTTTAATGAAGGAATTTCGATGGTTGTAATGACGGACAATCAGGAAGAGACGGATTATCTTTGGAATGCATTAACTTCCGATGGAGGGCAGGAAAGCATGTGCGGATGGTTGAAAGACAAATTTGGATTTAGCTGGCAAATTGTTCCGAAAATACTGATTCAGCTGATGAACGATTCTGATCAGGAAAAGGCTCAGAAAGTGGTGCAGGCAATGATGAAAATGCAAAAAATTGTCATTGCAGATTTAGAAAAAGCGTATAATTCATAAAATTTTCGGCTTATTGTTTGATGTAATTTTGCGAAAAAGATTTGCTTATGAAAACACAGAACAAGTCAAAATCTCTTTCAAAAGTGCCGGAAGACGGTTTGTATCCCGAAATTATCAAAAAAAACTATTTAGGAAGTAAAAAATTAGTAGGCAAAAAAGCGGTCATTTCCGGTGGAGACAGCGGAATCGGCCAGGCTGTTGCCGTGCATTTTGCCCGTGAAGGTGCAGATGTTGCGATTATTTACAAAGAAAGCGACAAAGATGCTAAGGAAACATTAAAATTGGTAGAAAAAGAAGGAAGGCAATGTATTTTATTAAAAGGTGATATTGCTAAAAAGGCTTTCCGGAACAAATGTCTTGAAAAAGTAAAAAAACAATGGAAAACTCTTGACATTCTCGTCAATAATGCCGGAATTCAATTCCCTAAAGATGATGTTGAAAATATTTCTGATCAGCAGATTGCAGAAACATTCAATGTCAATATTATTTCGATGATTTCTTTTACCAGAGATTTTTTACCTTTAATGAAAAAAGGAAGCCGGATCATTTGTACAACATCTGTTACGGCTTATCGCGGCAGCGAGCATCTTATTGATTATTCTGCAACAAAAGGAGCAATTGCTACTTTCGTACGTTCTTTGGCAACCAATCTTGCCGAAAAAAATATTCTGGTCAACGGAATCGCTCCCGGACCGATCTGGACACCGTTGGTGAAAGAAACTTTTGAAGATATTTCCACTTTTGGTAAAGACACCCCTTTAAAAAGAGCAGGCCAGCCTTCAGAAGTTGCTCCGGCTTACGTTTTTCTGGCATCGGAAGATTCGAGTTTTATTACAGGAGAAATTATTCACATTAATGGTGGTGATTTCGTCGGAGGATAATTTTTTTACCTAAACCTAAACCTAAACCTAAACCTAAACCTAAACCTAAAATTATATGGAAACCTTAAAATTCGAAATTGAAATAGACGCACCGCCCGAAAAAGTATGGACTGTACTTTGGAGCGACATATCTTATCAGCAATGGACATCGGCTTTTACAGAAGGCTCGTTTTATCAGGGAACATTGGAGGAAAACAGCATTGTAAAGTTTTTGGATCCTAAAAATAACGGAATGTACAGCCGTGTGGTCAAAAATGTACCGAATAAGGAAATGATTTTTCTGCATTTAGGTGAAATTTATGATGGTATCGAAACACCGCAGGATTGGGGAGACGCTACCGAATCTTATCTTTTGGAAGACACCGAAAATGGAATTCTTTTAAAGTGCGAAATCAAAACTTCAGAAGAATTCAAAGTTTTTTTTGAAGAGCATTTCCCTAAAGCATTGCTTAATATTAAACATCTGGCTGAAAATCAGCTTTAAAGTGGAATAATTTAAAACAACATCAACATCATAAAATAATTATTATGGAAACATTATCATACGAAACAGTAATTGATGCACCAAAACAAAAAGTTTGGGACATTCTTTGGGGACCGGAAACTTATAGCGAATGGACGCAATTTTTCAGTCCGGGTTCTCAAATGAAATCTGATTGGAAAGTCGACGGGAAAACGTATTTCGTTAATGCTGAAGGCGAAGGAATGGTTTCTACAATTGACAGCATTGATGAACCTAATCAAATTGTTTTTAAGCATTTAGGAATGGTCGACAAAGATGGAGTTGAAGATACCGAAAGCATGGAAGTCAAGCAATGGAGCGGCTGTTATGAAAAGTATATTTTAATTGATTACGACGGAAAAACCAAGCTTCATGCAGAAGTGCAGACCGAAAAAAACTGGGAAGAGCACATGAATGAGGGCTTTACGAAAGGATTGGAAGTTGTGAAAAATCTGGCTGAAAATAATTAATATGTTTTAGATAGTTTCTTCGCACAGATTTTGGCAGATTACATAGATTTTATTGTAATTTTAAAACTGATTCAAATTTGCGAGAAATAAAAACATGAAATTATTAACAATTCTTTTCGCCACATTCATTCTTTCTTTGTTGGGAACGAAAATTTTTCAGGGCGACTGGAATTTTTTGTTTTCAGGAAATTTGGGAATGGCAGCTTTCGTTATTTTTACTGGATTTGCGCACTTTAAATTTCAAAAAGGAATGGCAATGATGATTCCGGATTTTATTCCTGCAAAGATGTTTTGGGTTTATTTTACCGGAATTATTGAAATTGCTGCCGGAATAGGCTTGATGATTCCTTCGATTCGGGAAACTACAGCAATTCTGTTGATTATTTTTTATTTCTTGGTTTTTCTTGCCAACATCAATTCGGCAAAGAAAAAAGTGAATCTTTTTAAAGCAGATTATACAGGTCCCGGAATGAGCTATCTTTATAAAGAGAGAATTCCGATGCAGATTATTTTGATTGTATGGACTTGGTATTTTGGAATTTGTTTGAATTAAATCTTGACAAATTATTAGAAATATAAAACGGAAAGTATTGACTTTTCGTTTTTTTTGATTTTATTTTTTATAATCTGCAAAAAAGATGTAACGTTTTTATCTTCTTAAACGTCTTATTAATAAATGTTTATTTAATGTAAATAAATAATTCTGAACCAAATCTAAATATTGAATTATGAACTTTAATTACAAAATTTTAACCACCGCTTACTTCGTAATATCTGCAATGATGATCAACGCACAAAGTTCAGCAGCAAAATTGCCCGGCGATCCTACGTTAGTGTCTCCTAAAGTTACTTTAGACAAGCTTATTTCCTATGATAAAGGAGATTTTAAGTATAAAGTTGAAGATTATTTTGCAAGGCCAAAAGCTTCACAATTTAAAATTTCACCGGATGGGCAATATTTGTCTTACAAGGAAAAAGACAAAGACAAAAAAAATCATGTTTTTGTAAAAGACCTGAAATCCGGTACAATCACAAAAGCACTTGTTGAAAAAGATGATCTCATCAGAAGCTACGGCTGGCTCGATAAAAAGCGTCTCTTTTACACGCAAGATAAAGGTGGAAATGAAAATATTCACCTGTATGCCGCAGATATTGACGGGAAAAATCTTAAAGATCTGACGCCTTTTGAAGGCATTACTTTGGGAAGTGTAAGGTTAATAAAAGATACAGAATTTGTGATTGTTACCATGAATAAAAACAATAAACAAATTTTTGAGCCTTTTAAAATCAATTTTAATACAGGCGAAATCACACAATTGTATGAAAATAAGGATGTCAATAGTCCGATCGATGATTATCTTTTCGACAAAGACGGAAATTTGAGAGGCTACATTGTTCTTGAAAACGGACTGACGACAAAGACATATTACAAAGATGAAAAAACAAATAAATTCAATCTTTTAAAATCAACAGACTGGAAAGACACTTTCAGTATTATAAGATTTAATGACAATTCTAAAAACAATGATGAGGCGTATGTTGTGACCAATTTGGATAGTGACAAATCCAGAATTGTATTATACGATTTGAAGAAAAATGCTATTATTAAAGAAGTTTATTCCAACCCGACTTTTGATGTAAGTTCAATAAGTGTTGCCGGAAAAAACAGAAATTATGAGCTTGATTACATAAGCTACAACGGAATTAAAAATGAGACAATTCCTGTAAGTAAGTTTTATAAAGAAGTTTATGACAAATTAAAATCTGAATTTGGTGACAAACAGTTTTATGTAGCTTCTTCGGACGATAATGATTCTAAGCTTTTAATTGTAGTTAATAGTGATAAATTGTATGGTAAATATTATGAATATGATGCCAAAACAAAAAACATAAAGCTACTTTTCGATTTAATGCCTCAACTAAAAGAAGAAGATATGGCGGAAATGCGCCCGATCGAATTCAAAAGCAGAGATGGATTGACGATTCACGGTTATATCACATTACCTAAAGCTGCTTTGGAAGGTAAAAAAGTTCCACTGATTGTAAATCCTCACGGCGGGCCTCAAGGAATCAGGGACGATTGGGGATTCAATCCCGAAACTCAGTTGTTTGCAAGCAGAGGATATGCTACATTGCAGGTCAACTTTAGGATTTCAGGAGGCTATGGTAAAGAATTTCAAACCTCGGGTTACAAGCAGATCGGCAGAAAAGCAATGGATGATGTGGAAGATGGAGTGAAATATGCAATACAACAAGGCTGGATCGATAAAGATAAAGTTGCCATTTATGGAGGAAGCCACGGAGGTTATGCAACATTGATGGGCTTAATTAAAACTCCGGATTTATATTCTTGTGGGGTTGATTACGTTGGCGTTTCAAATATCTTCACGTTTTTCGATTCTTTTCCGGAATATTGGAAGCCGTATAAAGAAATGGTAAAGCAAATATGGTACGATTTAGATAATCCTGAAGAAGCAAAAATTGCGAAAGAAGTTTCCCCGGTTTTCCAGATTGATAAGATTAAAAAACCATTATTTGTAGTTCAGGGAGCCAATGATCCAAGAGTGAATATCAATGAATCTGATCAAATCGTAAAAGCATTGAGAAACAAAGGTTTTGAAGTTCCTTATATGGTAAAATACGACGAAGGACACGGATTTGGAAAAGAGCCCAATAGAATTGAATTGTATAAATACATGCTTGGATTCTTTGCTGAAAATTTCAATAAATAATTATCATATTTATATTTAAAACAACGGAGAGTAATTTTTGCTTTCCGTTTTTTTTCTTGCTTTAGGCTATACTTTATTATGAAAAGTAGCTTTTTGATTAAGTTTAGCAAATATCATAACTTTTTATTTAATCTTGTACTAAACAAATCAATAGAGTTATTCAATTCAAAACGAACTTTCTCTATTTTATTTGATTTTATGCTTGAAAGTATATTAGGATTAGTTTGAATGGCAAATTCTAAAAATTCACCTATTTTCTCTTCTGAAATTTTAAATTTCACAAAATAATCATCTTCAATTCTTTCTCTAATCCATTTAACCTTTTCTTGTAAATCTTGATATCTGTACAAAGATTTCATTCTTCTAGCATCACCACTAATTAGTTTATATAAAGCATCGACTTTTATTGATCCGAATAAAAGAGGTACAATAACATCATTGCTTACTGTAGGCACTCTTTCCCTTTGGACTCCTTTGAGTTTTGGAAGCCCAATTTCTTTTTCTAATTTTTCTTTAGAATTATCAATTTTGATCCGTTTGGAATCCGTTAGCAAATTGCCTGAAAGATTATTTAGTCTTACTTCTTCTATTTCAAAAGGCTTCTTTATAAGTAAAACTTTTAAAGGAAATGAATTACCAATTTTTTCGGATTTTCTTTCATATCCCTCTTTAATAAATCTAAGTTCTTCACTAAGATTTCCTTCAATATTAAATTTTCCTTCCGAATCGGTATAAGTATTTTTTTGATTGGCAATATTATAGACTAATACATTACTAATAGAAAAACCATCTTCTGATAAGACTGTGCCATTGACAAAAGATTGAGCATATACTGTTTTTGCAATACATAAAAATATAAAACAAAAGAAAATGAGATATTTATTTTTCAACTTTTACATCAATATTAATAGCAGGAGAAGCTATTGTTGATTTTTCCCAACTGCCATAGTATTTTCTTTTAAATACAGTTTTAAAGAACGCTCCGCTAATGAAAATATGTCCTTTAAAAAAATTCATAAATTGTATGCTAACAAAAAAATCACTATTCACATAAATATCGTTATCACTCACATCAAGAGTAAATGTATTATTTACAATTGAATCCTTTGTTATAACCGCTGTAATATCCTTGTATAGATCAGATTGATTAGGAATGCCATTTTTTTTATCATACACATTGATTCTCAGCCTAACAGGTACATCTGTTTGAAAATCAGCGATATTCAAGTTTATTTTTTGAATCTTTAACTTTTTGTTGTTTAAAAATTTAATTGCCAATTCACGAGATTGCTCTTCTTTTTCCTTTTTTCTTTCAGGATATGTAGCAAACAAAATTTTCTTCGATTTAGAGTCTACTCCCCAATGCTTATCTTTAAATTGTTTAGTGGTAATAACAACTTCTGCAATATCCCTTATTTTCTCTTTTAAAAGAATATTATGACTGCTATTTTGTAAAAAGCTATTAATTGATACTGAAAATTTTTCAAAACCTCCAACATGTACATTTAAGTTTAAATCTTTATTTACATTACTTAAATCAAGTGTGTAATTACCATTTTCATCAGCAATAGTGCCGTTTTCTTCACTACTAATACCAATCCTTGCATAAGGAACAGGATTATTGTCGTATTGGGATAATACCTTGCCTGTTATTGTTTGTGCATTTAAAAATACACAAAGAAAGAAAGAGAAAAAACAAATTTCCATAAATTTTACTATTTAATTATATCATAAAAATATCTTCCCAGCTATTGTCTTGCTTTTCATTTATGATACTGAGTAATGCAAGTCCGATACCACAAAATCCTGTTATTAATCCAATATCAGGTGCGTATTTATATTTATTTTCATAAAAAATATAGCTATAAAAAGATTCTAAGTCTGTTTGTTTAACCAACTCATCCCTCCAATATTTTTCCGTAACATCATACTTATTTAAGGATTCATTTATTTTTTTATATAAATAGAAAACTCCTGATGTAGCATGACAAAACCCTTTATCATTAATACTTGAATTTTCATCAGAAACTTTTCGATCTAATGTTTTAAGCAAAATAATTTCTCCTTCTTCTTGAATATATTCATTATCAACGTTTTTTCCAAAAGTAATTAAAGAATGGGCTACGCTCAAATCTCCATAACACCAAGCTAATCGTGATCCAATGTGATTTGTATCGGAAGTATTGTCTATTTTAATTTTGCTTGGAAAATAGCAATAATCATTTTTGTTATTCTTTTGAGAAAGAAGCCAATTTACACTCCGCTCACCTAATTCTTCTGCTTTTTCATATTTTGTTTGCGAGTAAGTCTTTCCTAAGAAGGATATTATGGAAGGGATTCCATGAGCTAAACCTAAATTTATGGTAGTACTATCATATTTATCTACCCAAAAAACTCCGTTTTCATCTTTTTGAGCAATTTCTTCTAAAGAATCTACAAAAAAATTAAGTTGATGATTATTTTTAGATAGTCCCATTTTAGATTTTTGCAAAAAATAAACAGCATATCCTAAAAAGCCATAGAATAAATCATAGTTTCCATTTTCTTTTTCGAGCAATGTACTTTTTATAAAAAATTCATCGAAAAAATCTACAAGATCTGAGTCTAGTTCGAAGACTCCATGCTTACATAAATATAAATAGAACCAAACAATTTCAACCTAGTTAAAAATCAACTAGAATTAGGAAATTAATTTATATGACTAAGTGACATTTCTGAAATGTAATATGTAGTTGAGTCCAATATATCATTTAAATACTCTGTGGTATAAAGGTTCATCATACATAAATTTCAATAAATTCAATGGCTAATTCAATCGCAGCTTTGAATTTTTGCAGTTATTTCAGGTTATCACAATACTTTAAAACTCGATAAATAAAAGAAAAGCCGAATTTCCGGAAAATATTTTTAAATTTATTAAAGTAAAATAAAAAGACCGATCGTCATAGCAATATGGAGATTGTCGAAAAAATAACAATGCCGCAAAAGGAAAAAGAGAATATCATCTCGCAAACCGTATCCAGCTATGGTGGCAAACTGATGTCTTTTATTCGTCCAAAGGTGAAAAATACCGAGGATGCAGAAGATATTTTGCAGGAAGTTTGGTATCAGTTCAGCAGTCTTACCAATCTTTCCGAAATTGTAAACGTTGGCGGCTGGCTGTACAGAGTTACAGCCAATAAAATCACCGACAAATACCGTAAAAAGAAAACCGAAAATCTTGAAGATTTTGTTTATGAAGATGAAGACGGAAGCTTTTCTATCAAAGATATTTTGCTGTTGGATGAAAGTGCCGGTCCGGAAATAAAAATGTTTCAGGATGAAATTTGGAAAAAACTTTTTGAAGCATTAGAAGAACTTCCCGAGAAACAGAGATCTGCATACGTCGAAAACGAATTAAATGACAAGACGCTCCAGGAAATAGCAGATGAACAAGGCGAAAATATAAAAACTATCATCAGCAGAAAAAATTATGCGGTAAAGCACTTGAGAATAAGATTGAAACAATTGTACGAAGATTTAAATAGTTAGAAAAAAAGATCATGAATAATAAATATAAAAAAAGATGGGCACTTTTATTTTTGTGTCCGCCATTGATTTTCTTAGCCGTTACATGGATCGTCATGATGCTTTGGAATTGCATTCTTCCTGAAGTTTTAGGAGTAAAAGCCATTACATTTTGGCAGGCAATGGGAATATTGGTTTTAAGTAAAATCCTTTTTGGTGGTTTTCACGGGAAGTTCGGACAAGGTGTTCGCAATATGAAGGAAAAGCATATGCAACATAAAATGGATGGAATGACGCCTGAAGAAAAAGAAAAATTCAAGGAAGTATGGCGAAAAAAATGCGCCGGCGGATTCTTCAACAGAAACAACGAATAATTAAAACTTTAGAAATCGCTGTGATTTAAGAATGTATTTTTGACATCTTAGTGTGGCGATTGCATATGACCTTAAAAAAAATAAAAAAGCCATATGAATTAGTAAAGTAAGTTTAAAATTGATTCGTCAATATAAAAAAGTAGTAAAATTTAAAATTTAAGAAAATGAAAAATTCAGTATTAAAAGGTGTTTTAGGAGCACTTGCCGTTGCCGGAGTTGCAATGGTCGCCAAAAAAGTCATTGAAAGAAAAAGATTCGTAAAAGGTATTTTTGAAGAATACGGAATCAAAGAAAGATCACCATTCGGATTAGCTGACAAGATCAGAGAAATGGATGAAGAGAAATATCAGGAATTGAAAGGAAAGCTTAAGACAGAATTTGCGTCGAAATGCTGCAAGAAAGATAATTTTTACGAAGCATAATCTTTCGATAACTAAATTTAAAATTGTTAATTCGGCGCGGAAAGCTTTGCTTTCCGCGCCGAATTTTTAATACATTACTAATAGATTGGAAGTCTGTAACGTAGTTCAGAAGCGACGAACAATCTCTTCTAATATTCCTCAAGCCACAAAGTCTGGCATCATGAAAGGATCTTAACAACGTAATCCATAAATGATAGTAAGATTCAAAAAAACTCCTCTTTGCTGAGTGAAACGCCTAAGTGAACTAAAAATATTTTCAATAATTAAAAAAATCTTAGCGACCTTTGCGTTAAGAGAGATTGCTTCACTTTGTTCGCAATGACAAAAATTCTTATTTTTGCATCGTTAGACATGAAAGATTATTACTATTTTCTCGGTATTTCTCCCGATGCTTCAGAAGAAGACATCAAAAAAGCGTACAGAAAGTTGTCTTTAAAATACCATCCGGATAAAAATGATAATGACGACTTTTTTGCAGATCGCTTTCGTGAGATTCAGGAAGCCTATGAAATACTTAACGACAAAAGTAAAAGGATAACTTACGACCAGAATTTAGAAAATCATCAGAAAAGTTTCAGATACAATATTCCGCCTGCTATTAAAACTTTTACAGCAAATAAAATTCATGCAAAAAAGGGCGAGGAAATCATTATCAACTGGCAGACAAATAATGCCGATGTAGTGAAAGTTTTGCCTTTCGGTCTGGAAAAACCTTATGGTGAAAGGATTTTTAAAATTACTGAATTTAAGGATGGTAAATTTCAGCTTTTGCTTCATGCAACCAATTCGCTTTTGCATAAAACGGTTGTTCAGGGCATCACAATTACTGAAGTTTTTGAAACTGAATCAGAAAAGTTCAGAGATAAAGCGGAAGAACTGTTCAGGCCGCAGCCGAAACCTTTTATCAACCCGAAAGGAAAACCTAAAATATTCAGAATAATTTTGGCAATATTATTTTTAGCTTTAGCAATATATTTTTTAATCAGCAATTTAAACTGATTTCTTAAAAACCTAAAAACTAAAGACTTATTAAGCCATTTTTTTTCTTCCCGGACACTTTTTACACCTTTTGCCTTTCTTGAATTTTTTACAACAGGATTTTTTTTCACAAAACATTTCTTCATTATTTAAAGAGTATGCAGGTGATAAAGCCGGTACCTTGAATGGAACAATCATATTCATGTTGCAAATATATTAATTTAGAATAAATATAATTAATAAAATTTAAAAATTATTTATTTGTTGATTATCAAATGGTTTACAACAATTTTAAATAATAAAATTTGACGGTTGACGAAATAAAGATATTGACGAAAGAGAAATTTACATGATTTTTTAGCTGTTGCGCAATCGCTCAAAAAATTGTAATTTTACCAATCTTTTTTTACAAACAAAATCTAATATAAAAATGAATACAGAACAGTTTGTGAGCCGTCACATTTCCCTTAATGAAGCCGATAAACAGGCGATGTTGGAAAGAGTTGGCGTTTCAAGTATTGAAGAGCTAATTTCTCAGACAATCCCATCTTCTATCCGTTTAGAGAAGGATCTTGAAATATCAGAGCCTCTTTCAGAATACGAAATGCTTAATCATTCGAAAGAATTGGCATCCAAAAATGCTGACTTTACGAATTATATTGGTTTTGGATACCATCATACGCTTTTACCGTCGGCAATTCAAAGAAATATCTTTGAAAACCCGAGCTGGTATACAGCTTATACGCCTTATCAGGCGGAGATTGCTCAGGGAAGACTTGAGGCTTTGCTCAATTATCAGACTGTGGTTTGCGATCTTACAGGTTTTGGTTTGGCAAATGCTTCTTTGCTGGACGAATCTACTGCTGCTGCTGAAGCAATGCACATGTTTTTCAACAACAGAACTAAAGATCAGAAGAAAGGAGGCGCCAATAAGTTCTTTGTTTCGGAATTGGTTTTACCACAAACAGTTTCTGTACTTAAAACTAAAGCTGAAGGATTGGAAATTGAAATCGTAATCGGTGATCATGCAGCTCATCAGTTTGACGAAACTTATTATGGTGTTTTATTGCAATATCCGGGTAAAAACGGAATTGTTTTAGATTATACGGAAAATATTGTTGAATATAAAAAGCTTGATCTTCAGGTTGTTGTAGCTTGTGATCCAATGGCTTTGGTTAAATTAAAATCACCTGCTTCAATGGGAGCGGATTGTGCGGTTGGGACTTCACAAAGATTCGGAGTTCCGATGGGTTACGGTGGTCCTCACGCAGCATTTTTCTCTTGTAAAGAAGATTATAAAAGAGATATTCCGGGAAGGATCATCGGGGTTTCTCAGGATATGTACGGAAAACGTGCATTAAGAATGGCTTTGCAAACAAGAGAACAGCATATTAAAAGAGAAAGAGCAACGTCAAATATTTGTACAGCTCAGGTTCTTTTGGCGGTAATGGCAGGAATGTACGCTGTTTATCACGGCCCGAAAGGATTAAATTATATTGCCGATCAAATCCATTTTAAAGCAAATGCTTTGAAAGGCGGACTGAAAGCTTTAGGCTACAATACGGTTGAAGAGCCGATTTTCGACACTGTGAAAATTGCTTTAGATGAAGACGAAAAAGCAAGATTAATGAGAATGATGAAAGATCATAAAATTAATCTGAATTATTTCACGGAAGGTTTTGTAAGCATTGCGATCAATGAAAGTACGACTTTAGAAAAGCTGAACGAATTGATGACTTCGTTTGCTCAGTTTAATGACAAGCAGGCTTTCAAATTAGAATTAAAAGAAGGATACAGCATTCCAGAAGAATTGTTGAGAAAAGACGAAATTCTTACAGAAGAAGTATTCAACAAATACCATACAGAAACGGAATTGATGCGTTACATCAAGCGTTTGGAAAGAAAAGATTTATCATTGACGCATTCAATGATTTCTCTGGGTTCTTGTACAATGAAGCTGAATGCTGCGACTCAAATGTTACCTCTTTCTTGGGGCGAGTGGGGAAGTGTGCATCCTTTTGTGCCGGTGGATCAGGCAAAAGGCTATCTTGAAATGATTACGGAACTTGAAAAAGATTTAGCAGAAATTACAGGTTTTGCAGGAACTTCTTTACAGCCGAATTCCGGAGCTCAGGGAGAATATGCCGGATTAATGGTGATCAGAGAATATCACAAATCCAGAGGTGAGGCGCACAGAAATGTGGTTTTGATTCCTCAGTCTGCACACGGAACGAATCCTGCTTCCGCAGCAATGGCAGGAATGAAAATTGTTGTTGTGAAAAATCTTGAAAGCGGAGAAATTGATTTTGAAGATTTCAAAGCTAAAACAGAGCAACATTCTGAGAATTTATCTTGTGTGATGATTACTTATCCGTCAACTTACGGATTCTTTGATGCCAACATTAAAGAAATTACAAAATTGGTTCACGAGCATGGCGGCCAGGTTTATATGGACGGAGCAAATATGAATGCTCAGGTAGGATTTACAAGTCCTGGAAACATCGGAGCAGACGTTTGCCACCTAAACTTACATAAAACTTTTGCAATTCCTCACGGCGGCGGTGGTCCCGGAGTTGGTCCCATCTGTGTGGCAAAACATTTGGTTCCGTTCCTTCCAACCAACGCAAATATCAAAATTGGTTCAAAAGAAGCTATTGAAGGGATTTCGGCTGCACCTTACGGTTCAGGTTTGATCTTGAATATTTCTTACGCTTACATCAAAATGTTGGGAACTTCAGGCTTGAAAAAAGCAACTGAACATGCGATATTGAATGCTAATTATTTGAAAGAAATTTTAGCCGAGCATTTCCCTATTTTATATTCAAATACAGAAGGAAGAGTTGCGCACGAATGTATTGTAGATTTCCGTCAGTTTAAATCTTTAGGAATTGAAGTTGCTGATATTGCCAAAAGATTGATGGATTACGGTTTCCATGCACCAACGGTTTCTTTCCCGGTTGCAGGAACTTTGATGATCGAGCCTACAGAATCTGAAAGCAAGGCTGAAATTGATCGTTTTGCAGAAGCTTTAATTGCTATCAAGCAAGAAATTGACGAGATCGCAAACGGTGAAGCAGATCCTTCAAACAACGTATTGAAAAACGCTCCGCATACCGAGCAATTGGTTATTTCTGATTCTTGGGATAAACCATACAGCAGAGAGAAAGCAGCGTATCCGTTGCATTGGGTGAGAGATCACAAATTCTTCGCGTCTGTTTCAAGGGTGGATGAAGCTTATGGAGACAGAAACTTGGTTTGTACTTGTGAGCCGATCGAAGCTTATATGTAAATAAAAAGTTATTCAAAAATAATTAAATACCTCTCAAAAATTTGAGAGGTATTTTTTTTACTTTTTCTTAGTTCTGTAAGCTACGAAAAGTATCACTCCATCAGTAACACCGGTAATCATTAATGTTGTTTTCATCGTTTCTCTGCTGTTGCTTGCTTCAGGTTTTTTGTCACAAGAAAATAAGAATAATGCTGTCATTAGTAGACAGCCAGATAGTAGTTTTTTTATCATAAGCTTATTTCTATTTAAAAAAAATAATCAAAAAATATGCCAGAGATAATATATTTTATAAATAGTGTTAATGTTAAAAATGAAATTAATTGTCGTTAGTTTACAGAAACCTTAGCAATTATCTGCAGTTTGCTTAGTTTCTTCAAGCTTTCTAATCAAATTTCCCTTCACAGTTGTGAGCGCAAAATCTTTGGCTTGTGCAAAAGAAATGTCATATTTCCTTTCAATATCAATCAAGTCTCCAGGAAATTTATTTAAAAGATTATCATAAAAAGTATCCAAAAAATCATTCGAAGGCATTTTGTAATTTATTTTCAGCTGAAAACGTCTAAGCAAGGCGGTATCAATTATTTCAGAATGATTTGTAGCACAAAGTAAAAGCGCATTTTGCGGATAATAATCAATCAGCTGAATAAGCGTATTTACCAATCTTCTCATTTCACCCACATCTTTATCGTCGCTGCCTCTTGCTTTCCCGATTTGATCCAGCTCATCCAGAAATAAAACCGATTTTTCTCTGGAAGCTTTATCAAAAATCATTTTGACATTTTGTGAAGTTTCGCCAATTCGGAACGAAATGATATTGCTTAAATTAAGAATGATGATATTTTTGCCTAAAGCGTTTGCAATTGCTTTTGCAGTCATCGTTTTTCCGCATCCTGAGCTTCCTTCGAGAAGTATTTTATTGTTTACAGGAAGACCGTATTCCTGAAGCTCTTTAATGTAATTATGTTCTTTAATGAGCTGTACGAGCTGTTCTTTATTCTGAGACTCAAGAAATATATCACTAAGTTTTACTTCTTCTTTATCCTGAATGATAAGATTGTACAGATTCATAATGCTGAGAATTTAATTAAATAGGCAAAGATAAAAATTTAGAAATCTTTATATGTTTACAAATACAAAAGCCGAACAATGAAGTCCGGCAATTATATATTAAAATTGTTGTTTTAATGAATGTTTACGGTGATTATTTGACTTTTTTCTATGCAAAAAGATGCTCAAAGCCAAATAATATTTAGCTGATAAATATGTTTTATAAGCGATATTTTTATTTCAGATAATTAGTTACCTTCTCTTTTTGCTGTTGCTAAATAAGAAGTTACAAGAATTGCACAAGTTGCGATACCAATATAAGCGATCATATTATTGAATTTTTAATTATTGTGATTATTATTATGAATTATTCAATTGCAAAACTACGTGTTTAAATTGAACTGTCAAACAAAATAAATATGATGTATATCAGTGTGTTAAGCGTTTATTAAGCTGTTTTTGGATTGGTTTTAATTAAAAAATTATAACTAATTTTGTCGATATTGTAGTTAATTAAATTATTTTATTCGTAAAAAATTATTAATATGTTAACTTTTTCGTATTTTATATTGTGTAGTTGATAATACCAATAAATAAAAAAATGGCTTGCATAACAATTGTAAATAGCAAGAAATTGAATGAAATTTAATATAGTTTTTGATCTTTTTCACAATAAAAACTTCGCCTTTTGCCAAGACCTGTATGTTTCTTGATAAATTTTTGTCCGCATTTTGGGCAAATTGTCTTTGTATGAGCCAGCCAATGCTTTTTAAGAACAAACTCACGCTTCCATTGTAAGAATTCAAAACTGTAGTTTCGGGCTTCTGCAATCAATTCTTTCAATTTTTTTTGAGGTAAATTTCCAATGAGGCTTTCAGGATGTACACCAATTCTGAAAAGAACTTCATTTTTGATGATATTTCCCACACCCGAAAAAATATCCTGATTCATCAAAGCATCACAAACCATCATTTTAGGATTTGATTTTAACTTTTTTTCAGTTTTTTTAGGATCCCAGCCGTCACTCATTACATCGGCTTCCCAATCTATTGTAGACAAGAATTCTGCATCGACCAGCTTCACGGAAGAAGTATAGAAAAACATTCCGCCATCTTTAAAATGTAATGCCAAGCGGAGACTTTTGTCAGGTTTCGTTTGCTCATCAACGCTATAAGAACCAAACATTAGCAGATGGATTCTCACACTTATTTCGTCAAAAACAAGATAAGTCTGTTTTCCGAAAGTTCGGATTTCAAGTAAAGTTTTTCCAATCAGCGGTTCTTTTTCGAACTTTGCGTTTCCTTCAGCATTGATCACCTTTTTGCCGACAAAATTTTGCAGACTTTCTTTCATTAATATGATGGAGGGACCTTCAGGCATGACTTCGATTTTCAACAAAAGTTCAAATATTATTCCTTTAAAAGTAAAATTTGAATTAATTTTGGAAAATGATGAATTTAAACCAGATTTTCACCAATCAGCGCACAGGAAATAATCCACAAACTTTAGCTTCACGTACCGATTTTCAGAGAGATTTTGACAGAATTATCTTTTCGTCCGCTTTCAGAAGATTACAAAATAAAACTCAGGTTTTTCCGCTTCCGGGAAGTGTTTTTGTGCACAATAGACTGACGCATTCGCTGGAAGTTTCTTCTGTCGGAAGAAGTTTGGGAAGCATTATTGGTGAATTTATTTTTGAGCAAAACCAAAACGACCTTACGGAAGATGCCAAAAGTTTTTATCAGCACAATTTAGGAAATGTAATTGCAGCTGCATGTCTTTGTCACGACGTAGGAAATCCTGCATTCGGACATTCCGGGGAAGATGCGATTGCCAGTTATTTTGAAAAAAACGAAAATGATTTAAAGCCAAAATTTTCAGATAAAGAATGGGCAGACTTGGTCAATTTTGAAGGAAATGCCAATGCAGTCCGTGTTTTGTCGCATCAGCAACAAGGGAAAGATCTCGGCGGCGTGCAGCTTACTTTTTCCACTTTGTCTGCTATTGCAAAATATCCGTGTGAAGCTATTGCCAGAAAAAAAGGAATTCTTCACCGAAAAAAGTTTGGTTTTTTTCAGAATGAAAAAGAAACTTTTCTTCAGATCGCAAAAGCCACCAATATGATTTCGGAAAGCGAAGAACCACATATTTTTAAAAGACATCCTTTTGTCTGGCTGGTGGAAGCGGCAGACGATATTTGCTATAATATTATAGATATGGAAGATGCTCACAGATTGGGGATTGTTTCCACGGCAGAATGCGAAAATCTGTTTTTTGAGCTCGTGAAATCTGAAACCAACGATATTAAAAGAGTTAAAGACAAACTTTCCGCTATTTCAAATGATAACGAAAGAATTTCTTATCTGCGCGCAAAGGTAATCAATGCATTAATCAATAAATCTATTGAAATTTATAAACAGAATTTTGACAAAATTTTGTCTGGCCAATTGGACAAAGCGCTATTGGATATTTACAGGGATGAAAACAATTCTTTAAAAGATATTGAAAGCTTTTCCATAGAAAAAATTTACAATCATAAAGCAGTTGTAGAAATAGAAAACGCCGGATATAATGTAATGTACGAATTGCTTAATCATTTTATACCTTCTGTTTTAAAATCAAAAGAAGAGCGGAAATCTTATGATAAAATGGCTTTAAAGCTACTTCCGAAACAATTCGTTTATGAAGAAGGAAGTGATTACCAGAAAACATTGGGTGTGATAGATTTCGTATCCGGAATGACGGATAATTACGCAACCGATCTTTACCGAAAAATAAAAGGAATTGATATAGGAATGACAATGTAAAAACGTAAATTTGTGTATTATCAAAAAACAAAATAACTATGATCTATTTAGGAATTTTAGTCTTTTTCGGACTTGTCACATTATTTGCTTCTTTTTTTACAGTAAAACAAGAATCTGCAGCTGTGGTAGAAAGATTGGGTAAATTTTTAAAAGTAAGCCACGCCGGTTTGCATTTAAAAATTCCGTTTTTGGATCAAATCTCCAAACGTCTGAATCTTAGAATTCAGCAATTGGATGTTATCATTGATACCAAAACGTTGGATAATGTTTTTATAAAAATGAAAGTTTCTGTTCAGTATCAGGTGATCAGAGAAAATGTAAAAGACGCTTATTATCGTTTGGAAAATCCTGAAAATCAAATTACATCGTACGTTTTTGATGTTGTGCGTGCTGAAGTTCCAAAAACAAAATTAGACGATGTTTTCGTAAGAAAAGATGATATCGCAATCGCGGTAAAAAGCGAATTGCAGGAAGCAATGCAAAGTTATGGTTATGATATTATCAAAGCTTTAGTCACCGATATTGATCCTGATGAGCAGGTAAAACACGCAATGAACAGAATCAACGCTGCAGAACGTGAAAAAACCGCCGCAGAATACGAATCTGAAGCCCAAAGAATACGAATTGTTGCTGTTGCAAAAGCTGAAGCAGAATCTAAAAAGCTTCAGGGACAAGGGATTGCGGATCAAAGAAGAGAGATTGCAAAAGGATTGGAAGAATCTGTAAAAATGCTAAATGCCGCCAATATCAACGCGCAGGAGGCTTCTGCTTTAATCGTAGTTACGCAACATTACGACACGCTGAATTCTATTGGAGCCAATAACAGAAGCAATTTGGTTTTACTTCCCAACTCGCCAACTGCTGCAAGCTCAATGCTGAATGATTTAGTCGTTTCAATGGCAGCAACACAGAAAATGGATGAATACAGTAAAGCTCAATTACCTGAACTTCCCAAAAATAGAGGTCATCAGGAATAATTTTTTAAAATACGAATCCCTTTCAAAAACTTGAAAGGGATTTTTTTATTTTTTCGTTTTTGAAACCTGTTTTACCAAAGTATATTTTATGGATGATGCATCGGCAGGCGGATTGGCTATTTTTTCAGTTTTCACCTTTAAAATATATTCGTAGCCGGGCTCATAAGTGAATCCTTCAATATTGCTGTAAAAATTTTGCCAGCTTTCAGATTCTTTTTCTTTCACCTGAAGGCATTTCATTGGCGCAACTCCTGTGCAATCAACGGTTTGTGAAGCGACGATAAATGTTTTGGCATCTGCTGAAGAATCCGGCATAGATTTGCATTGCGTCATCACAAAGAGAAATCCTGCTGAAATAGCGACGTTTGTTATTTTTAAAATATTTTTCATACTATTATTTATTTCCGTTAAATTTCTGTTTTCCAATTAAAAGTTCAAAAAAAAGCTTAAAATCTGACATTAAAGACCAAAGCGGATACTTAAAAGTTGCAGGCTTGTTTCGTTCAATAAAAGCATGACTCAGCCAAGCAAAACCATATCCGAAAATCGGTATGTACCACAAAAACCTTTCTTTTCTGGTGTATATCACAAATGCAACGACAAAGAAGACAAACAAAATCCCGAGAAAATGGAAAATTCTTGTTCCTAATTTACGATGCTCGCTCAGATAAAATTCATAAAATTCGCTGTAAGTTTTTATTCTTTCAGGCATGGCTTTATAGTTTAAGTTCCCTGAAGAACAGCAAGCAATAATTTCGCCAATATTTTAAAGAAAATTCAATTACACTTTATTTTCTCGTAATTTACTGTTTCTATAACCGTAGCAGAAATAAATAATTAAGCCTAAAGCAAACCAAAGTCCGAACCAAAACCAATTGTCGTGGCTCATTCCGGTCAATAAATAAAGGCAAGAGCTTAAACCGATTAATGGAATTAATGATAAGTTTTTAATAAATGTTAAAACACAAAGTCCTAAATTAATAATGATAAAAAAGAAAATTGAAGCTCTGAATTCACCTTCCGTTGGATCATCCCAATCCATCAGTTGATCAAAGAAATTGGGCTGGAAATAATAGAAACCAACTAAACTTCCAATGAAAATAACTGGAAATATAATTTTACCATTAATATAAGGAAGGTGGAATCTGCCTTTGATTTTATCTTTTGCGGGAAGCATCAAAACTCCTGCACAAACCAAAACAAAAGCAAAAATAGTCCCGATGCTCGTAAAGTCCAAAATGAAGCTTTTATCCGTAAATAAAATAGGAATTCCAACAACGACTCCTGTAATAATAGTTGCAAACGAAGGTGTTTTATATTTCGGATGAACTTCCTGAAACTTTTTTGGCATCAGTCCGTCACGGCTCATCGCGTACCAGATTCTTGGCTGCCCCATCTGGAAAACCAATAAAACGGTTGTAATGGCAACAATAGCGACAAAAGAAACAATAAGTTCCATCCACGCAACGTTGGCGTTTGTTTTTTCAAATATAAAAGAAAGCGGATCACCAACGCCATCGAATTTTCTGTAATCAACCATTCCTGTTAAAACCAGCGTCAAAACAATATAAACAACTGTACACAAAATAAGGGAAAAAATCATTCCTTTTGGTAAGGTTTTCTGAGGATCTTTGGTTTCTTCAGAAAGTACGCTTAAAGCATCAAAACCTATATACGCAAAGAAAACCCCGGAAACTGCGCTCATTACTCCGGCAAAACCATTTGGCATGAATGAAGTAACTCCTGTTTCAGGATTTAGAGGAGTCCAGTTATCTGTATTTACGTAAGAAAATCCGACTAAAATAACCAAAACAATTACGGCCAATTTCAGAATAACTAAAGAATTGTTGAAGTTTTTACTTTCCTTTACCCCGATATAACAAAGCCATGTGATCAATCCGTTGATAACCAATGCGGGAATATCTACAATGAATTTTAAACTTCCCAATAAAGGCGCAGAATTCCATGCGTTGATCAATTCCTTGTTTTCAGACCCGTTGATAAAAGCTTTTTTTGCTTCGGTGTAGCTGCACGTTAAATATTCCGGAATATGCATATCCAGCCTTCCCAAAAAGCTCGTGAAGTAATCTGACCAGGAAAAGGCAACATAAATATTTCCAAAAGAATATTCCATAATCAAAGCCCAGCCGATAATCCAGGCGATCAATTCACCAAAACTTGCATATGCATAAGTATAAGCCGAACCGGCTGTAGGGATTCTGCTTGCAAATTCTGCGTAACAAAGCGCAGTAAAACCACAGGCAAAGCCACAAATTAAATAAAGTAAAATAACGCCGGGACCGCCTCGAAAAACGGCTTCGCCAAGACTGCTGAAGCTTCCGGCTCCGATAATTGCGGCAATACCAAAAAATACGATATCCCAAACGCCTAAAACTCTTAAAAGATTGGTAGAAGTATCTGTTTCTGAATAGTTTTTTCTTTTAAAAAGTTGATTCATTCAATGTTTATATATAAGTTGAAAAAAACAAATGTAATTATTTCTTTCAAATATTTAATATTTTCTTAACGGTTCTTTCAAAAAAGTTAAGAAGTATTAAAAAATAATCCACATATTAACAATGTGTTAAAACGCTTGTTTATACAATATCTTTTCAATATTTTCGTTGATAATTTGTGGATAACTATTATCTGGAATTTAAAATAATAAGTCGCTATCGACGGGACTTTTCAATTTTAAAATTTGATCATTAATGAAATCAAAAAAAATACTTTTAGCAGCTGCTGTATTCTATTTCGGAGTTTCCGAAGCGCAGCAGTCTCAATACTTTGCTCAAAAAGAAAACTACAGGTCCAACCTTGCCGAAAATCTTTATCAGACCAAAATTTACAATGCTTCTCAATACGAATACGCAAGACAATATTTTTATAATCAAAATTTGTCTCAGTCCAAAAAAGAAGCAGCGCAGTTTTTTGATAACGTAATCGGAATTATCCTTCAGAAAAATCATGCTGAAGAAGGTTTGACAGCTTTTATGAAAGAGTATCCGAATTCTGCATATTTCGCGCAGGCCAATTTGCCTTTAGCTGATTATTATCTGGCTAAAAAAGATTTTGAAAAGGCCTTGGAAACTTTGAAAAAAGTCAATCAATATCAATTGACAAAAGAAGAAAATACACAATATATTCTGAAGCTCGGCTATGCAAAATTTATGTTGGGTGATTCCAAAGGAGCAATTGATGCGCTGGAAGAAGCCCACAAAACAGCGGACGAATCTCAGAAAGGTGATATTGCTTACATGCTGGGCCATCTTTATTATACCAATAAGCAGAATGATCAGGCTTTCCAGTATTTTGATTCCGTAAAAGATCAGCCGAAATTTTCAAAGTTGGTGCGTCCGTATTATGTGCAGATGTATTATAATGATAAAGATTATGATAAAGCAATTTCTGAAGGAACGGCTTTACTGAATGAAGATATTTCAGAATCTTACAAAGCTGAAGTGCACAAAATCATTGGTGAAAGTTATTTTATGAAAAATGATTACGATTCTGCATATCCGCATTTGAAAGATTATTTGAGTGTACAGCAAAACCCTTCGGAAAACGATTTGTATGAAATGGGATTTGTAGCCGCTCAGCTCAAAAAATATGATGAAGCGGTTTCTTATTACAACCGGTTGATTAACAGCAATTCGGCTTTGGCGCAAAATGCTTATTACCAGCTTGGAAATGCTTATTTGGCAGTTGATAAAAAACAGGAAGCGCTTTCGGCATTCAGATCGTCTTATCAGATGGATTATGATGCCAATGTAAAAAAACTGGCGCATGAGCAATATGCGAAATTAGGTTACGATATCGGAAATCCTTTTGAAAGCCCAACAACGGTGATTCAGAATTATATTACAGAAAATCCGACCGGAGCCAAATATGCAGAAATGAGATCTCTTTTGGTGAAATCTTATTTATATTCCGGAAACTTTAAAGAAACTTTGAATGCGATCGACAAATTGCCAAATTCAACTCCTGAAACCGATAAAGTAGATCAGGAAGTTTCTTATTTATTGGGAACGGAAGAATTCAACAAAGGTAATTTTGATGAAGCTGAAAGATATTTTTTACGAAGCTTAGAATTTAATATCAATAAAGAATTTAACAGCAGAGCTTTGTATTGGCTTGGTCAGACATATTACCAGAAAGGAAATTATCCTTCTGCAATTGTGCGTTACGAAAGGATTCTTAACGAAAATTTCCCTGAAAAACAGCAATTGCCTTACGATTTGGGATATGCTTATTTTAAATCTAAAAAGTTTGATCAGGCTGAAACTTATTTCAAACAATATCTTACGAATCCGAAAACTGAATTTAAAAATGATGCAGAACTTCGTTTAGCAGATATTTATTATGCAAATAATGATTTGAACGAAGCGATTGAAATTTACGATAAAAACGAAGAAGCGACAGATTATACTTTATACCAAAAAGCGATGGCTTTAGGATTTAAAGGCGATCAGGCAGCGAAAATCAACAGTTTAAAATCATTAATTTCAAAATATCCTGCTTCCGAATATCAGGATGATGCAGAATACGAAATCGGTTCTGCTTATGCAGCGCAGGACGACTTTGCCAATTCGAATGATTATTTGTCGAAAGTTATTAAATCTTCTCCGGACAAGGATTTGGTGGCTGATGCATCTATTTTCAGAGCACAAAATTATATTTATCAAAATCAAAACGATAAAGCTTTATCTGAATTAAGATCTTTGGGCGAGCAATATAAAAATACACTATACGCACAGAAAATCGTACAGGCTGCAAAACCTGTTTTCACGAAAAATGGTGATGTTTCAGGATATGCAGATTTCGCCAGAAATATAGGCGTAAATATTGATGCCGCCGAAATTGACGAAATCAACTTATCAACCGGTAAGCAATATTTTGTAAAGAAAGATTATCAAAATGCTATTTCTTATTACGAAAAATATTTAACGCAAAACCCAACAGGAGAAGGGCTTTATCAGGCTAAATACGAGTTGGGAGAAAGCTATTATCAAACCAATAATCCTACAAAAGCATTGCTTGTTTTACAGGAAGTTGCTGATGTGCAGAATGATTATCAGGACGATGCACAAACTCGTGTGGCTCAGATTTTTATTGCTCAGGGAAATTCTGCCGAAGCTAAAAAATATTTGGAAAATATCAGAAATTCTTCGAATATCAACGTAAGAAACTACGCAAACATAGAATTGATGAAAATGTATGCGGAAGAAAAGGATTTTTCACAAGCTGAAAAATTGGCTGATGCCGTAATCGCAAACAATAAAAACTCTGCAGCCGTTATTGAAACTGCAAAAGTAATCAAGGCAAGAAGCTTAATGAATTCCGGGAAAGATAAAGACGCTCAAACGGCTTATTCTTCACTTGAAAAATCGTCCAACACCGAAGTTGCAGCAGAAGCTTTATATGCAAAAGCATTCTATCAAAACAAAGGAAAAGCTTATAAATCTTCCAACGAAACGATCTTCAAATTGGCCAATAATTATGCATCCGAAGATTATTGGGGCGCAAAAGCATTGGTTTTGATGGCTAAAAATTATATTGGCCTAAAAGATAATTATCAGGCAAGTTATACGCTTGATCAAATCATTGTGAACTATGCAGATTTCCCAGAAATTGTAGCAGAAGCGAAGGAAGTGAAAAAACAAATTAAGAAATAAAATGTACTGTCGTATTTATGTAAAACGTATATGATTTGATCATTAATACTTTTTACTTTATACATTAATACAACATATATGAACAAGAAAATTCAAGTATTATCTATATTATTTTTGGGAATTTCGTCTGTAGCGTTTTCCCAGATCAAAGAAGAAAAGCTGATTCTTAATAAAAAAAGAGAACCGGAAGTAAAAAAAATCGAGAAGAAAAAAACTTCTGTGGAAATCATCAAAAATTATCCGCCGGAAGAAAAATCTGCCAATCCTGTACAATATAATATTACGGATGTGCCTGCGGTTTCAGATTTTAAAACTTCTACCATTCAGGGTGAAGATGTGACGCCAAAATTTGACGGAACGGCCCAAAACAACTATTTTCAGTTCGGAATGGGTAATTACGGAAAGATTTTAGCCGATGCCAATATTTCAAAAACTTTGGAAAACAAAATTGAAGTCGGAGCAGATGTTCATGTGCTTTCCACAAAAGGTTTGAAGAAAGATTATGCCTGGGATTCTGATCAGAATTCTGCAACTTTAGGTGCTTTTCTAAATTCATATGGTGAAAAAGGAAAAGTAAATGTAAATGCCGAATATGGTTTGAATAACTATAATTATTATGGTGTTTATGCGCTTTCAACGGCTGCTGATGTAGATTTGCAACAGAAAGTAAATCAGTTTAAGGTAAACGGTTATTATGATTTTTATTCTAATGAAATTTTGAATGATGTAAGAGTAAAATCTTCATTCTTAAAAGATCATTTTAAAAGCAAGGAAAATCAGGTTTCTATTTTGGCTAATTTATCGAAGCATGCAGTTGAGCTTTCAAAAAGCGGAATTGTAATGAACGCTGATTTGGGAGTTGGTTTGGAAACCGTACAAACTGATTTTGCGATCAGAGACGAGAATTCGGCGACTTTTTTTAATACCAATTTGTCTCCGAAACTTACTTTTGCAAAAGGTGATTCATATTTAATGATCGGATCTTCGTTTGCTTTTTTAAATGCTAAAAATTCTAGTTTATTGATGGCCGAGGAAATGAAATCTAATAAAACATATTGGTTTCCACAGGCAGAATTTCAGTTTGCAGCAGCAAAAGAATTTAAGTTTTATGGTGGAGTAGACGGCGGATTAAAGCTGAATACTTACGGCGAACTTCTTCAGGAAAATCCTTTTTTAGTTTCTGACCAAATGTTGAGACCAACTGAAACTAAATATCATTTTTATGCAGGTTTAAGAGGCGATATCGACGAAACTTTTAAGTATGATTTTTCGGCAGGCTTCGGCAAAATGCGAAATATAATGTTTTATAAAGGCAATGATCTTTTCAATAACGAATTTACTTTAGATCGTCCGGCTTATGATTTTGCCAATACATTTTCTGCAGTTTATGACGATGGAAATGTGAGTGATATCAAAGGAAGCGTGCAGTATTTTCCTTTAGAAAACCTGATTTTGGATGGTGAAGTGAGATTTATTAAGTATGATTTAAAGAATTATGAAAATATTTATAACGTGCCATTACTTACAGGAAGCATTGGCGCAAAATATACGATGTTTGAGAAAAAATTGTCTTTAGGTTTCAAAGGAATCTTCGCAAGTGACAGAACAACAAACTCTTACTCAATAGAATCTGTTGCAAATCCTGCAATTGTTTTCCAGTCTACAGAAGATACGAATGATAAAGTTGGAGGATATGCAGATTTAAACTTATCAGCAGAGTACAAAATTCACAAAAATTTCAGTATTTTCGCACTCGGAAACAATCTTCTAAGCTCAAAATATCAAACGTACAAAGGCTATAAAGTTCTTGGTGCACAGATTTTGGGAGGTGTGAAGATTACATTCTAAAATATAAGTAATGGGCAATTGGTAATAAGCAATATTTAAAATCACTTATTACCAATTATTCATAAACTTGGCTGCGTAGTTCAACTGGATAGAATATCAGATTTCGGCTCTGAGGGTTGGGGGTTCGAATCCCTCCGCGGTCACCACGTTTAAGAAAATGATCTCAAAAAGAAATAATTTCTTCATCGAACATAACTTAAAAAAGCAGTATTTATTTTAAAAGTACTGCTTTTTTTTAGGTATTATAAAGATAACTAAGCTTAATTATCTAATGATCCATCCTGAACTCTTGCAATATAGTAGGCAACATAACCGGAACCTGAATTACAATTGATACTTACATCAAGTTTTGGATTTTTGCTTGACGCAGAATAGCTTAATACATTTTTCGAATCTGTTTTATTAGCCGCATCTTCCGATGTAGAACCAATTTCGCAAAAGCAGTTATTATCTACATATATGCTGGTTAAAGGACATTCAGTGCCAAAATTGACATCGTAATTTCCATTGCCACCAGAATAAGTAAATCCATATTGAGTCCCGATTAAGGCATCATCTCTTTTATCTGTCTGAACAATACCTGCGTAAACATATTTGCCGGCCCCGGGAATAGGTTCAGCGATGTTTATTGCCGCCGATATAAAAGGCGTATAACCTACCGGTTTGCCATGAACATTGTAATCATCTTTCCATGTCAACTGGCTGCTTGTTTCGTTGAGAACTAAAATAAAACAGCAGGCAGGTTTAAGCATAAAATAAATAATAGGAATAATTACCGCTACAATCGCAACCGCTATCAGCGTTACAAGACCGGCAACGGTAACTGCTGTTACTCCTGCGGCAACAGCAACAGCTGTAACCATCCCTGCCGCAATGCCTGTGCCAAATGCTGCTCCGGCGACTGAACCTATTGCGGTAAGACCACCTCCTATAAGTGTTGCAACAGTTTGGCCAACACTGAAACTAGGCTGTATTACCTGCGCTTGATTTAGCATCGCTGTAACATACACTTTAATATTTGATCCTGTTGCGTTCGTCAAATTAGTATATTGTTGAGGTGTAAGAGCCAATGCAGGAAAACCTGTCGGATCGTCACCTTCTGCAAGATAAGGTTGAGCTTTAGCAAAGGCATCAGCTTTGATTTTTTCATACGTATCTTTTAATTGCTGCTCAGTTTTACATGATTCCAGTTGATTATAATAATCAGGAAATGCTGTGCTAAAAGATGTTTTGAAATTGATTAGTTCGGCTTTTGTAAACATTTTTCTTAATTTTTAGTTTTCCTACTCATAAGGCTTTTCGGATTCCGCCATTTTGTGATTGATATAAATTGTTGTCAATTCATACTTCAAAGTAATGGACAATAACCAATTAAGAATAGCGTAAAAACAACCATTTTTTTGCTTACGTATTTTTACTTAATAATGCTTTATTAATAAATAGTTAAAGAATAATCAGTAAAAAGAAACTGTTTATCTAATATATAATGGTAAAATTTACCTAATTTCTCTATTCTTAAGGTCTGATATTTGTATTTATTGTGGCATTAAAAACCATTTAAATCTATTAATATGAAAAAGACAAACAGCCAGACAACAGGAAAGGTTGCAGCAAAATCTTCCGCTGCAGAAGGACTTAAAGAATTGTTTATTGATGAACTTAAGGACATTATTTACGCAGAAAGAGCATTGGTAAAAGCGTTGCCGAAAATGGCTAAAAATGCAACCGAGCCAAAACTTATTGCTGCCATTGAACAGCATGTTGCAGTGACAGAAAATCAGGTGCAGAGACTGGAGCAGATTTTTGATATACTCGGAGAATCCAACCGTGGAAAGAAATGCGATGCCATGGAAGGTTTGATTAAAGAAGGTGAAAGTATTATGGAGGAAACAGAAGCTGGTACGGTGCGCGATGCCGGAATCATTTCCGCTTCGCAAAAAATTGAACATTACGAGATAGCATCTTACGGAACTTTAGCTGCTTTTGCCAAAACATTAGGTGAAAATGAAATAGCCTCGCTTCTTGAAGCTACACTTGCAGAAGAGAAAGAGGCTGATGCACTGTTGACAGATTCTGCATACAATTCCATCAACTTTGAAGCTGCGAATTCTGATCAGTAATAACTTAATAATTAGCAGTAAAATATTATTCAAAGTTATTCCCATTGCTGCCGCTCTTGTATTCAAATGTATGATTTGAAAACATTATTTCTAAATTTAGAGGTGTTCAAGGAATTACAGCATTTCTGTACCATCTAAAAAGTTTAACATACAACACACCCAATTGATGCGGCTGACGACATGGGTTTATCAAAACGAGAGAAAACAGAGAATAGATATTCTCTGTTTTTTATTTAAAATAAATTTTACTAAAAACGGTATTTTATTCGTTTATCAAATGATTTTTCGCAATAAAAGAATCAATTATTTGTATTTAAAATAAACATAATTCATATTTTAATGATTTAATGTTGTGTGATTTATTAATTTCACTATTTTTGGAAAAAAATTACGACCATGAAAAACATTTTACTTGTTCTCCCTGTAGTTTTTTTTCAAAATGTAGCGGCTCAGACGCTTACATTTGAATATGATACAGGAGGAAATCAAAAAGTGAGACAGTATTGTGCTATCTGCACTTCTATTGGCAAAACTGCAACCCAAGAAAATTTAATCACGCAGGAAAAATTTACGGGAGAAACCTATCAGGTAAAAGTCTACCCCAATCCAACAAAAGATAAGGTAAACCTTGTCTGGAAACCTGAGTTGGGAGACTTGATAGAAAGGATAGAGTATGTTGCGTATAATTTCACGCAATTCAGACCGATTCCTTTTAACAAAAGAGAAGGGAAGGTAACATTGGATCTGTCTGATCAGCCATTGGGTATGTATGTGATAATTTTCCATCTGAATAATGGAGAAAAACTTACTTATAAAGTTCTAAAACATTAATTAACCATAAACTAAACAAATTATTCGTAATGAGAAATAAACTCTCACTATTTGTCATGCTGCTAATCAGCTTGGTAAATATTTTGTACGCGCAAGGTGTAGGACAGACAGCCGGAAGTTTTTCGGTTTCTCCTGCGGGTGGAGCGAATTATACAGTTCCTATTAAAACATTACCGGGTATTAAAGAAATGATACCCGAAATTGCACTGTCTTACTCACATCAAGGTGGAAACGGTATTGCAGGATGGGGCTGGAATATTACAGGTGTTTCATCAATTACCAGAATCCCATCTACAAAGTTCCACGATGGAATGATGGATGGAATTGATTATGATTCCTTTGACAGATTTGCACTAGACGGACAAAGACTGGTCTTGAAATCTGGTAATTACGGAGAGGACGGAGCAGAGTATCAGACCGAAAATTATTCAAATATAAAAATCACATCACACGGACAGTTAGTAGGAGGACCATTGTATTTTTTGGTATACTATCCCGATGGTAAGGTCGCCAGATATGGCTATTCAGATAATAACCAGGCAGGAAATACATTTGAATGGAAAATCAATCAGATTGAAGATGCAAACTACAATAGGATTAAGTTTTTTTATGAAAGCTATAACAGCAATATTTATATAAAATCGATTCAATATGGTAATAACTCTTCACTGAACCCTTCAAGTGTTATTAATACCATTAATTTTTATTATAAAGATGTAACACGTAATGAAGTGAATTTTATTTATAGCTCACCAAGAAGAGTTATAATTAATAAAAAACTGGATAGAGTAGAGGTTTTAGGCGGAAATCAGCTTTACAGAAAATATCAACTTACATACAATACAACCTCTTTGAATTATGACAGATTGGTACAGGTTCAGGAGTTTAACGGGACCAATGAGACTCTTAAACCAATTACTTTTGAATACGATACTACCCAAAATGGCGTGATCAATGATCCGAATGCTGTCATAAGCAACGTTTCACCGGCTTTTGATACTGGAAACTGGCAATATGTGTCAGGATATTTCGATAAAGATGGAGCATTGGATTTTATGACTTATCCAAACTCTAAGGATAAACTGTACCGTTTTAATTCAAGCCAGCTTATTACTTCAACGTCAAATGTTGCAGGAAATCTAAATAATGTTGAAAAGTTTTCCGAAGTTTTTTCAACAAAAATTGTACTTCCGAATAATAAATTTAATAACCTGGATGCTGTTTCAACATTAGTGGAAAGCACTGGTATAATTACGGATTCAGAAATTATTAAAGTAAACAATTATACGACAAATACGAGCGCAAATGCTTTGGACCTTGCATTTAGTAATTCTTTTAGCTTTCCCACTATTCAAAACCAAAAATGTATTTTGGGAGGGGGAGAAGATATTTACTATTCAAAAATGTCTAAAAAGTATTTTTCGGGGGATTTTGACGGTGACGGCATTTCAGATATACTCACCATTACACTTCCTTATTACACCTATTATCCAACAACTTGTAATAATGGCCCGGGTGGTCCTTTGGATCCCAGCACAGATCCAAGTGTAGAACCGGGACCGGGTCAAACTATTCCTTCAGGATGTTGCAACGAAAGTTATTATTCAGATTTTGCGCAGGCTTTTCTTTTAAAATTTGATCCGAATAATAGCATTGTTCAGCAGCCACAATCGTTGGGTTGGAACAGTATAATCAAGTCTTCTTCTAAAATCTATGTCGGAGACTTTGAAGGTGATGGTATGTCTGATTTATATGTGGTAAATCCAGGAATTGTTTATGTCTTTGGAATGAATAATGGGAACTTTGAACAAAAAACTTCTGTTTCCAGCAATTTAATCAAGACAGATTTTCCTCACTATACATCTGATATGAATGGTGATGGAAAAACAGATTTGGTGATACCGATTGCGGACGATAATAGCAACTGGTTCTTTATCATAGCAAACGGACAGACTCTTGCTACCACAGTAAAAGATATTGGTGTAAAATATCGTAAATCCTGGATTGCCAATCAATGTTATCCTTCTGCAACAGGTGGATGGATATGCGGCTACATGCAGGAAAGCATTTACTTTAATTTTGCTGATATCAACGGCGATGGAAAAGGTGATGTGTTTTCTCACAGAATTTTAGCGCCACACAATTATCCACAAGGTGGGCAGTGGAATTATCCGTACGAGACCTATGGATCAAACTATACCATCAGAGATCAGGGTATTGTTTGGTATAATATGAATAATGATATTAATGGTAATCCGGAGTTTTCCGCAGCAGTCGATACATGGCAAAATAACTATACTTACGGAGGTAGTACAGTAAATGGATCACCAATGTTTTTATCCAATCAGAATGCTGTAAATCAGAATTTGGATTATGCTTTTTTCGGAGCAGATAAAATTAAATATATCAGTTTCAAAAAAGATAACAGAACTGATGTATTATTAAAAAGAGTTAAAGAAAATGAAATCTTAACCAGCATTACTTATAGCCCGATAATCGAGAATGGTAACGGAACCTATACAGATGACACCAGTGAAGTTTATCCTTATGTAAATATTAATGTTTCTCCTTCCACACTTGTTGTAAGTAAAATAACGAAAAGTTTTGGCAGTGAAACGAAAATTCAGGATTTCAGATATAAAGGTGCTGTCATGCATTTGGATGGTTTTGGCTTTTTAGGATTTAAGGGGAACGCAACGTCTTCTGTTTATTCAGGAAACACAAATGCTGCTGATATTATGTGGACGATGACCAAGCAAGATATGCTAAAGCGTGGTGCAAATATCGAATCTTATCTTTTAAAAGGTTTTGTAGATTATAACTCACCTACAAATTTTGTTACAAAAAGCATCAAATCATATAATACTTCACTACTGCCAAACAAAGTTTTTGTAAATCTGATTTCCCAGTCTGACCAAATTGATAATCTTACAGGAATTACAAGATCTACATTTTACGAAGAATATGACGGCTTTAATAATCTTAAAAAAGCAAAAGATGTAGCTACAGGAGGTGAAAAAATAACAACTTTTGACTTTGCCAATAACCCAACAGGTATTGCAAACCAATATTATATTGGAAGGCCGCTTAAGAAAACAGTTGTGAAAACTCTGGGGTCAGAAACATACTCGACAGAACAAGAATATGTATATACAGGGATTTATCTTACTCAATTAAAGAAAAAAGGAAATGGAACAGATTATTTGATTGAAGACTATTTATATGATGACTACGGAAATATTTCGCAAAAAACACTTTCCGTTACAGGAATGTCTCCAAGAGTGGAAGAAATGCAATATGATATCTCCGGAAGATTTATAGTTCAGACTACCAATATTTTAGGTTTTAAAGACAAAATGAGCTATGATTTTAATTTTGGAGTTTTATTATCTAAAACAAATTATCTGAATCAGACTTTCTCGTATACATATGACGGTTGGCAGAAAAAAACAAAAGAAACCGACTTTTATAATAAAGAGACTTTGTATAACTATGAATGGATTACAAATAGTGAATTTTTAAACGGACTGAAATTTACAGTTACAGATCCTGCAGGTGCTGTCAAAGAAACTTATACAGATGTCTGGGGAAGAAAACGTCTGGAAAGAGAATTGAGCATTAATAGCAAATGGATAGACAGACGTACCGAATATGATATACTAGACAGGCCATATAAGAAAAGTGATCCTTACTTCTCTACAAATACTGCAACCCGATGGACGATATCTGAATTTGACGAATATGGAAGAGGCAAAAAAGTTACATTCCCGACAGGAAAAGTTGTAACATCTACATACAATGGGTTGTCGTCAACGGTTGTAGACGGACAAAAAACACAAACCATTACCAATGATGCATGGGGAAATAGAGTGAAAATGGTTGATAATGGAGGTGAGATCAATTATACTTATTTTGCTAATGGTAATTTGAAATCAGCTAATTATGGCGGGCATATTGTAAGCATCGAACAAAATGGATGGGGTGCGAAAACTAAAATGTCGGACCCTTCTGTTGGTGGTGATTATACTTATACCTATGATAATTTCGGGCAAATTCTTACAGAAGAAAACCCTAAAGGCAAGACAACATATACCTACGATGTATACGGAAGATTAGCAAGAAAAAGAGTTTTAGGGGATAATACAGATATACGAGTAACTTATACTTATGATAGCAATGGATTATTAAAATCAGAAGCCGGAACATCAAATAGTATAAGCAATTCATTCACATATGAATATGATAACTATTACCGAAACAATAAGAAAACAGAGAGTATAGCGGGAATTACGGTAGATAAAATTTATACTTTTGATGATTTTGGAAGGGTAAACACAGAGCTTACAGAAACCCATTCTGGTTTGAATGTAAGCAGCTTTAAAATAGAAAATGTTTATGCAGCTTCAGGAGATTTAGAGAAAATAAAAGACTTTACGACTGGTACTGTAATTTGGACATTGAATGATATTAATGAAAAAGGACAAGTACTGAGTTCTACATTAGGAAACGGTGTGCAGGTGAATAATGCGTATGATAGTAATTATTATTTAACAAGTATCAACCATACTAATGCAAATAATGTTGCTGTGTTGAGCAATACATATAATTTCAATGCCATTTTAGGAACTCTTAATTCAAGGTCTAATAATGCAATTCAACCGGGAGGCTGGAATGAAACATTTGAATATGATAACCTGTTGCGTCTTACTTCCTGGACGGATCCCAGCGGGACACAAACTCATACCTATGATAATTATGGAAGAATAGATGAAAACAGTAATGTTGGAGATTATAAATACGATTCCGGAAACAGATACAGAAAAAATGTAGTTAATCTAAATGCTGCGGGAGATGCATATTATAGTGTTAATCAGCTACAGCAAATAGAATATAATGCAAATAGGCTTCCTGTAAGTGTTTCTCAGGATGGTGAGGCTCATGTGTTGTTTAATTATAATATTCGCCAAAAGAAGGCTACCTCTAATTATAATTATATACCGAGCTTCCTGATGTATGAGAAAAATAAAATTTATTCGGATGATAAGTCTGTTGAAGTTTTACATCTGAACCAGATGGGAAGACCAAGCGCGAGTTTTGTTAATACTAAAATCTATACCTATATCGGAGGTGACGCATATACTGCTCAAGCTGTTTATATTCAGGATTTTACAGTTGGAGGTTTTAGTACAGCAGCACTTCATTACATTCACAGGGATTATCAGGGAAGTATATTGGCATTTACAGATCAGATAGGAAATGTTGAAGAAAAAAGACATTTCGATGCTTGGGGAAATGTTGTGAAAATTGTAAACGGAAACGGACAAGCAATGCATGTTCAAAGTACACTTTTAGAAAGAGGATATACCGGGCATGAGCACTTCTTTGCTGTTGGTCTTATTCATATGAACGGAAGAATGTACGACCCGAAATTGCATACATTCTTATCAGTAGATAATTTTGTTTCAGATCCTTACAGCACTCAAAGCTATAACAGATATGGTTATGTATTAAATAATCCATTACTTTATACAGATCCTTCCGGTGAAGAACCAATTACATTAGCTGCCATAGGATTGGGAATGCTTTATGGAGCATTGATTGGCTCAGCAATTGCTGTGGTTACATACTCTATTCCAGCACTTCTGAACGGAAGCTGGAATTTGAGAGCAGCGTCGAAATCAGCATTATACGGAGCAGTAACCGGCGCGATAAGCGGTGGTATTGGAGCAGCAACAGCCAGTGCTGCAGCCAGCTCATTCTGGCAGAGTTCAACGATGAATATGCTTACAAGCGTAGCATCACAGGTTGGAACAGGTTTGGCAATGGGAGACAAAATTGGCTGGGCAACGATAGTGTCGGGATTAGTAAGTGGATATCTTGGTGGAAAGATGGAAAACTTTAGTGCATTTGAAAATGGAGGATACCTTTCGAATGTTGCAGGTGAGCTTATATACAATTCTGGAACAGGAGCTTTGCTTGGAAGTGTATCAGGAACTGTAGCTGCCGCAATAAGTGGAGGAAATGTAGGAGATGGTATGAAGAAAGGAATGATTAATGGAGCGATCGGAAGTGCATCGCAGACGATAGCAAATATTGCCCTCTTAGGAGCTGTTTATGTGCCTAAAAAGGAAAATTTAGGATGCGTTGAAGAGTTGTCTACAAAATTCAGTACCCCAACAAAACGATTGATGTGGAGGCATGGAGGTATTATTCCTAATTTATTCTCATCAATCACTATCGGTGAAAATATAGGAATGAATAGAAATGAAATAAATAATCCGAATGTATATGGTCACGAATTTGCACATTATGTTCAGCAATATCGCGGTCAAAGTTATTACAGAGGAAACAGCCATGCACCAAGACCTCAGGGCTGGGCTACATTCCAGATGCACGGTATTATAGAACAGTGGATTTTGCGTACATTTATGGGTATTGAACCTTACGTAGAATTTAAAAGTGGTAATAGTATGCAGTATAATGAGTATGATGCAGAATCTAAACTCCAACAAGTTGGAGGATGCTCGATAACAGATAGTAGCGGAAATTGTATTAAATTATAATATGAAAAAGGGATTAAAAATTAGTTTTTTTCTGTTTGCCTGTTTAATAATGACGGCCTGCCCCGGTAGTAATTATATTAAATATAAATTAGTTGGAGGCAAACAAACCTCTTTTCACGATTATGATACTATTGTTATAAATAATTCAGATACTGTTCTTTTAAAAGTTGGAATTGTTGAAACTAAAATAAGAGAGAAAAAAAAGGCAGTCTTAGTGAGATTTGAAAACTTAAAAGGCTTTGATTTTGATGTTGTGTCAAGTAAATATGGTAAACTGTCTAGAGATAGTACAGATAAAAATATTTATAAAAAAGAAATCAAATCTATAAGTAACAAAGACACGGTCAAGGTTTCTTACAATTCCAAAACATATTATTTTACCAGAGAATAAATATAAAATAGTAAAATAAAGAACCGGCGAAAGCTGGTTCTTTTGTTTTTAAAGTTCATCAAGAAATTATTAATTAGCTCTTCAATATTCTAATTAATATTGATATACTTTATGGTTGATAAGGTTGACATTGCTGTAAGTGGGAATTCCGCTTTTACGATATACCACATCACTGATGCCTAAGCCCATGAAGTAATGGGTGATGCCGATTTCAATAACTTTTCCACCTTTTAGCGAGAATAAAATTTCGTCTCTGAAAAAAAAGTGTCTTCTGTTATAAAACAGCATTGTATGGTCGCTGGATCTTTCAGGTGTTCCCAATTCCTTCAGAAGATCTTCTTTACACTTATCTAAATAGTTATAAGTACGCAAAGAAATTTTGGAAAATAAAGTGTAAAAAACATTTTTTAATTTCATCATTTTAGTGTTTTTAAAATATTGGACGTTTTTCAGGTTATATATAATCTTAAAGATAGTTAAATTTATGAAATAATTCTTTAGAAAGCATGAAAATTTATGTAAACTTTCTGCATAACAAAGTTATGACATAAGTGACATAAAATAAAGGTGGTGTTTTATTAAATTCGTGAAATTGATAAATACATGCACAAATTGATATTGATAAATATTAGATTCTTTCTAAATATCTAAAGTATTTCCTTGAAAAAAAACAATACTTCTTTTAAACAGCAAATAAATTGATATAATTTATAGAATATTTAAACTGATTATTGTAAAATATTGCCAAAAAATTCCTTTTAATGATAAATCTTTTCCCGATAATGATAGATAAATCTAAGATTATTATCCTCAAATTAGCTTTATGATCAACAAATTCCTGAATAGTAAATATAGATTATAGAATTGTGTTTTGATTTGGATCGTCAGTCAGAATTCTGTCAACATGAAAGAGCAGGATACTGTACGCTCCCAAAATTTATATTTTTATAAAAATGAAATGAAAGAATAATTTTCTTTAAAGAAATGAAAGTTATTTTTGCTGATTTTTGTGTTATAATTAACTATTCATAAATCAGAGAATCCATCAATATACTAATTATGAAATTTCAAAATACATCCAAAATTGTTTTATCTCTATTAATCCTTCTTTTCTTTTCAACAGCAATGAAAAGTCAGGACAAATGGCCCGACGGAACCAAAATTCCAAAATGGTTTAAAGATAACAAACCGACAGATATCAACAAATTAGGCAAAAAATATATCCTTACAGCCAACGGAGTGAAGAACGACAGCACAATTCTTCAGACAAAAGAACTTCAGGCGGTCATTGATCTGGCTGCGAAAAATGGTGGCGGCGTTATAGTTGTTCCGAAAGGTACTTTTCTCATCAGTTCAGTTTTCTTCAAGCAGGGAACGCATTTGTATTTGGAAAATGGCGCAAAATTAAAGGGAAGTGATGATATCAATGATTTTCCGGTCGTAACCACGAGAATGGAAGGACAAACGGTAAAATATTTTCCGGCCTTAATTAATGCAGACGGATTAGACGGCTTCACGATTTCAGGAAAAGGAACATTAGATGGAAACGGACTTCGTTTCTGGAAATCATTCTGGAAAAGACGCCAATGGAATCCTAAATGTACCAATATGGATGAAATGAGACCAAGAATTATTTACGTTTCAAATTCTAAAAATGTGCAGGTTGAAGGAATCACCATTAAAAATTCCCCTTTCTGGAGCACACATTATTACAAAAGCGATTTTGTTAAACTATTAAATCTCACGATTTTAGCTCCGAAAGAACCTGTAAAAGGACCAAGTACAGACGCAGTTGACATTGATGCATGTACCAATTTCTTAATTAAAAATTGTTATATGTCAGTCAACGACGATGCGATTGCTTTGAAAGGCGGAAAAGGTCCGAAAGCAGATAAAGATCCTAATAATGGAGAAAACAGAAACATCCTTATCGAAGACAACAGTTTTGGATTTTGCCACAGCGTTTTGACTTGCGGAAGCGAATCTATTCATAATTATAACGTGATTTTGCGTAATTCTAAAGTGAAAGATGCCTCAAGATTATTACACCTGAAAATGCGTCCCGACACGCCACAACATTACGAATATCTTACGGTTGAAAATATCACAGGAAACGTAAAAACTTTCCTGTATGTAAAAGGCTGGAACCAGTTTTTTGATTTAAAAGGTGAAGAAAGACCGAAAAAAGGATTGGCCAACAATATCACAATAAAAAACATTGACTTAAGTTGCGAAACAGCGTTTTCTATTGAAAAATCAGATTTATTCGATTTGAAGGATTTCACATTTGAAAACTTTAAAATAAAGGCTTTAAAACCTGAAATGCAAAACCTGAATAACATTCAGAATTTAAAACAAAAAAATATTAATGTAACTCAGGTTGCTTCTCTCACGCAATCTTACGACAAAAAAGACGATTCTGATATTGCTGCAAAATGAGTTTTTTAACCAAAATAATTGTTCTTTTATGCTTTTGCTCACAGTTTCTGCATGCTCAATCTAAGGAAATGCAATTCCTGAGCGGGACAGATTCTGAGCATACAAAAGAATGGAATTTTTGGATAAACGGTGGAAGAAAATCAGGAAACTGGAACAAAATACAGGTTCCTTCACAATGGGAACAGCAGGGATTTGGCTCGTACAACTACGGACGAGATTACGTAACCTACGGTAAAAATTTTAAATTTAATGATGAAGTAGGTTTATATAAACACAAATTTTCAGTTCCTAATTCCTGGAAAGGAAAGTCGGTCAACATTGTTTTCGAAGGTTCGATGACCGATACCGAAGTCAAAATCAACGGTAAATTAGCCGGAGAAATTCACCAAGGTGCTTTTTATGAATTTAAATATGATATTTCTGACAAATTAAATTTCGGAAAAGAAAATATTCTGGAAGTCAAAGTTTCGAAAATGTCTGCTGATAAATCGGTCAACAATGCAGAACGATTGGCTGATTATTGGATTTTGGGAGGAATTTTCAGACCAGTTTATCTGGAAGCGAATTCGAAAGAACACATTACATCAACTTCGATTGATGCCAAAGCAGACGGAACTTTTCGTTCGAATATTTATTTAAAAGGAATCCAAGCAGTTAATAATTTAAAGGTCGAAATCTTTGATGCAAAAAACAGTCTTGTTGGTGAATCTCAGATTCAAATTCAAAAAGGAGATACTTTAAAACAGATTCAATTCTCCGTTAAAAATCCTAAACTTTGGACAGCTGAAACGCCTAATTTATACAAGGTAAAATTCAGTTTAAATAAAAACAGAAAAAACATCTTCCAAAGCGAAGAAAAATTCGGTTTCCGAACTATTGAAATCCGAAAAGGCGACGGAATTTACATCAACGGAACCAAAATCAAAATGAAAGGCATCAACCGTCACGTTTGGTGGCCTGAAACGGGAAGAACAGTCAACAAAAACATCGATTTGATGGACGTTCAGCTCATCAAGGAAATGAATATGAATGCCGTTCGTTGTGCACATTATCCACCGAATAAATCCTTTCTACAGATTTGCGATTCGTTGGGTTTATATGTTTTGGATGAACTCGCAGGCTGGCAAAAAAAATACAGCACCGAAGTTGGCAAAAAGCTAGTGAGAGAAATGGTGACCAGAGATGCTAATCATCCTTCCATCATTTTCTGGAGCAGCGGAAATGAAGGCGGGCATAATTTTGATTTGGATGCAGAATATGCAAAATACGACTTGTCAAACCGTCCCGTCATTCACGCGCATCACAAACCTGGAAATGCTTTCAATGGTATTGACTGCAATCATTATGAAGATTATTACAGTACAAAAAAAATCCTCAAAGGCGAAAATATTTATATGCCGACCGAGTTTCTGCACGCGCAGGATGACGGCGGTGGCGGAACTTCACTGGCCGATTATTGGGAACTTCATTGGAATTCCCAAAAAGGAGCAGGCGGTTTTCTTTGGGCGTTTGCAGATGAAGGTTTGGTAAGAACCGATTTCAATAATCAGATTGATGTGAATGCCATCAACGCTCCGGATGGAGTTGTCGGACCACATCGTGAAAAAGAAGGAAGTTTTTATGCGATTCGGGAAATTTACAGTCCTGTAAAAATTGATTTGAAAATATTGCCGAATGATTTTAATGGAATCATTCCCGTTGAAAATCGTTATCATTTTACCAATCTAAATGAATGTCAGTTTGAATGGAAATTGGTCAAATTTAAAACACCTTTTTCGTCAGAATCAGGATTAGATGTGATTCAAAAAGGAAAAGTAGAATCTCCGAATATCAAGCCAATTGAAAAAGGGCAAATCAGTTTAAATCTTCCAACCAACTGGAAAGAAAATGAAGGTTTATTATTAACCGCAACCGATTCTTTTGGTAAAGAAATTTACACTTGGACTTGGAAAATTAAGTCTAATGATGACATTTCAAAACAGTTTTCAAAATCTTTAATCAAAGGATTTCCGGTTTCAGTTATGGAAAATGATTCATTATTTGTTTTAAAATCAGAAGAAAAAGAATTCTCGTTTGGCAAAAAAGACGGATTACTAAAGTCAGTTATTTTAGATAAAAAAGGAAAAAAAATAACTTTCCGAAACGGACCTGTTTTCGTGAATGGAAAAACAGAATTATCATCCATAAAATCTTTTGCAGAAAGTGAAAGCCAAGTCATTCAGATTTCATACAAAGACGGAAAAAAAGTAGTGTGGAAACTGAATCAAAATGGAATTTTAGAACTAAATTATGAATATTCGCTTTCAGGAGATTATCCATTTGCAGGCGTAAGTTTTGATTATCCTGAAAATTATATCATCAGTGCAAAATGGTTAGGCAAAGGTCCGTATCACATTTGGAAAAACCGCTTGCAAGGACAAACTTATAATGTTTGGCAAAATCTACGAAACTCAACCAGAACGGGTTTTTCACCTTGGATTTATCCTGAATTTAAAGGTTATTTCGATGATGTTTCTTGGTTGCAATTGAATACAGCAGAAGGAAAAATCACTGTTGGAACAAAAGAAGAAAAAATGTTCGTCAGACTTTTTGATTTTTATGGAATTTACGGAACTGAAGGTTATCCGAAATTACCGACAGGAAATATCTCATTTTTAGATGCGATTCCGCCTTTGGGAACTGTTTTGGCGTTCAATATTAACAATGATACAGCAACTTTAGGACCCGAAAGTGAACCAAATCATCTGAATGGAACGTTTAAAAGAACATTGTATTTCTATTTCGGTTTGCCGGATTTAGGCGATGAAAATAAGCAGTTTATAATGCCAAAAGAAAATATTTTAACAGATTAATGATGAAGAATTGGATGAAATTTTTAACGCTTTTCTTAAGTTCTTTTTTGTTAGCGCAACAGACAACTTTTAAGTTTGATTTTGGTGGAAACAGAGTCGAAAAAGGTTTCATTCCGATTACATCAACTTCAAAATTTGATAAAAAAATCGGTTACGGATTTATGGATATTTCCGGTTTAAAATCTGTGGATAATGAAGGAAATGCTTTGACAGGTGATTTTATTAGGAGCGATAAACCTTTTTATTTTTCGGTTGTGATTCCTGAAGGGAATTATAATATTCAATTAAATTTAGGCGATTCAAAAGGAAATTCTGAAACAACCGTCCGAGTAGAAAACCGTCGACTGATGCTGAATGATGTCAAAACAAAAAAAGGCAAAATCACAGAAAAACAAATTACAGTTCACGTAAAAGATAGCATTATCCGAAATCAAAATGGAATTGAAATCGGGATTGTAAAGTTAAAACCGAGAGAAAGAAAATATTTACATTGGGACAACTTATTGACCATTGAATTCAACGACAAAGCTCCGAAAGTCTGTTCGGTAATCATCCAACCCAACAAAAATGCTAAAACCATATTTATAACGGGTGATTCTACAGTTGTCGACGCACAATATGAACCTTGGGCGTCTTGGGGGCAAATGTTGCCGTATTTTTTTGTTCCGAATGAAGTCGCTATTGCGAATTATGCCGAAAGCGGAGAAACTTTAAAAGCATTTGAAGACCGCCATCGAATCGATAAAATCTGGAATAAAATAAAACATGGAGATTACCTGTTCATCCAGTTTGGGCACAACGACCAGAAATACGGAAACAGTACGAAATCCGGTTATAGAAAAAGGGTAAAAGAATGGATTCTGAAAGCAAAACAACTGGGTGCAACTCCTGTTTTAGTTACTTCTATGAACCGAAGAGTTTTTGATGAAAATAATAAAATTGTCAATACTTTGGATGACTTTCCCGATGCAATGCGTGAAATTGCGAAAGAAGAAAATGTATATTTAATTGATTTGAATGCGTCGAGTAAAACCTTATTTGAAGCAATGGGACCGGAAGCTGCAAAGAAAGCATTTGTCTATTATCCTGCAAATTCTTATCCCAATCAGGCGACAGCTTTGGCAGATGATACGCATTTCAACACATATGGAGCGTACGAATTGGCGAAGTGTGTAGTAAAATCTATTGTTGATGAAAATTTACCTTTGAAGAAATATATTTCAAAAAATTATAAAAATTTTAACCCTAATAAACCTGATGATGTTGAAAAATTCCATTGGCCGGAAAGTATCTTTATGGAAACTTTAAAACCCGATGGAAACTAAAAAAAATCTCTGAGTAATAATAAGCAGTTTGTCATTCTGAATGAAACGAAGTAGAGTGAAGAATCTATTTGTAAGCAGATTTCTCGTTCCTCGACACGAGAGCTTGCTCGAACTGAACGAAGTTAAATGACAAACGTTAAAAGTAAAGATTTAATAATGAAAATTAAAAATATCATAAAACTCAGCGTTATCTGTTTTGCGTTCGGAAATCTCTCCGCACAAAATCCGTGGCCAAAAACTACCGAGTCTGCCAAACCTTGGGCACGTTGGTGGTGGATGGGAAGTGCCGTTGATGAAAAAGGATTAGATAAACAATTGACGACACTTTCACAAGCTGGTTTTGGAGGTGTAGAAATCGTCCCGATTTATGGCGCAAAAGGATTTGAAAATAAATACATTAATTATCTTTCTCTGGAATGGATGAAAATGCTTCAATTCACGACCAACAAAGCAAAAAGCCTGAATATGGGTGTCGATATGTCGGTTGGAACAGGTTGGCCAATTGGTGGACCGCAAGTTGACGAACAGGATGCTGCGACGAAAATGATTGTTCAGACTTACTCGATTGCTCCAGGTGAAAAATTTTCGGAAAAGATTGTTTTAAAAGATGAAAAACAAAAGAATTTAAAAACAGTAAAGTTAGATATTGTAACTGCCTATAATGAGAAAAACGAAGCTGTTGTTTTGACTGATAAAGTGAATAGTGATGGTGTTTTAGATTGGAAACCTAATTCTGGTAAATGGACTGTTTATGCAGTTTTTATTGGAAAAACGCTTCAAAAAGTAAAACGTGCAGCTCCGGCAGGAGATGGTTATACTTTAGACCATTTTTCACCGGAAGCAACTAAAGATTATTTGAAAACTTTTGATAAAGCTTTTGGAAATTCCAACTACGGAATCCGTTCTTTTTTCAATGACAGTTACGAAGTTTACAACGCCGATTGGACGCCGGATTTTAAAGATGAATTTAAAAAGAGACGGGGATATGATGTAAGCCCGTATATCAAATATTTGGTAAGTAATGAAGAAAACGAAATTGCGGGTAGAATAAAATCAGATTACAGAGAAACGATGAGTGAACTGATTTTAAACAATTTCACCAAAGATTTCACCAATTGGGCACATTCCAAAAACTCAAAAAATACCAATCAGGCACACGGTTCGCCGGGAAACTTATTGGATTTATATGCGGCCGTCGATATTCCTGAATCTGAAACTTTTGGAAGTACAAAATTCGATATTACAGGGTTGAGAAGAGATGTGGAAGATATTAATACAAAGGAAATTCCTGATATTAATATGCTGAAATTTGCATCTTCGGCTGCAAATGTTACGGGAAAACCTTTGATTTCTAATGAATCTTTTACGTGGTTGACGGAACATTTTAAAACTTCTTGGTCACAGGTAAAACCCGAAGCTGAGCAGATTTTTTTATCTGGAATCAATCATATTTTTTACCACGGAACAACGTATACACCTTCAGATGTTCAGTTTCCGGGCTGGCTGTTTTATGCTTCGACCAATTTTGTTCCGGAGAATAGTTTATGGCCTCATTTGAAGGGTCTTAATTCTTATATTGAAAGAACTCAAAGTGTTTTGCAGAGCGGAAAACCGGATAATGAACTGTTGATGTATTGGCCAATTTATGACCAATGGGCGAGTCCGAAAGGGAAAGATGTGACATTCAAAGTTCATAATGTTGAAAAGTGGTTGCAGCCAACGGTGATGTATAAAAACCTGACAGAATTAAGCAAAATTGGATATTCTATTGATATGGTTTCTGATAAAATGATTAGCGAGTCGAAGTCGGAAAATCAGAATATTCAGGTTACCAAAAATGGTGGTTCTTACAAGGTTTTAGTTATTCCGGAATTGACTTATTTGCCTGAATCTACTTTAAAAAATATTTTGGAATTGGCTCAAAACGGAGCTTCAATTATTTTTCAAAACGTGCCGAAAGATATTCCAGGAAATTTTGAAGTGGAAAAAAGAAGAACTCAGTTAAAATCGTTATGGAATCAAATTCCGTTTCAAAACCAAGCCGGAAATGTGAAAATGGCAAGCTTCGGAAAAGGTAAAATTGTTTTGAGTTCGGATGTTGCGAAAGCTTTAGAATATTTAAAAATAGAAAGAGAAAAACTGACCGACACCGGATTGAAATTCGTAAGAAGACAGTTTGATGGCGGAAAATATTATTACATCGTCAATCATACTTCAAAAGAAATCAATGAATTTGTTCCTTTAAGTTATTCAGGAAAACAGGTGGCTTTGATGAATCCTGAAAATGGAAATTTTGGCGTTGCTGAAATACAGAATAATTCGGTTAGAATTCAACTAAAATCTGGTGAATCTTTAATTATACAAGCTTCCGAAAATACAGATATTACAATTCCAAAATGGAAATATATTGAAAAAACAGATACTCCGATTGTTTTAAACCAACCTTGGCAACTGACTTTCAAAGAAGGTGGTCCTGAACTTCCAAAATCCAAAACTTTAGACAAGCTTCAACCTTGGACAAATTTTACAGAAGATTCATCAACGCAGAGTTTTTCAGGAACAGGAGTTTATACGACTTCATTTAAATTAAAGAAAAATAAAGCAGATGATTTTGTTCTGAAATTTGACAAGCTGTACGAAAGTGCAAAAGTAATCGTCAATGGTCAGGATGCAGGAATTGTGTGGAGTATTCCGTTTGAAATCAACATTGGAAAATATTTAAAGAGAGGAAAAAATACCATTCAAATCGAGGTTTGTAATCTGATGACAAATCGAATTAAATATATGGATGAAAATAAAATCCAGTGGAGAAATTATCACGAAATCAATTTTGTGAACATTAACTACAAGTCGTTTGATGCGTCCAACTGGAAAGTTCAACCTTCCGGATTGGATGGACAAATTCAGTTATTTCCATTATATTATTCAAAATAGATGAAAATGAAACAAAGTATATCAAAATAATTTGTGCAATCGATTGAATTATATTAATTTAAATAATTCAGAATTATGAATATAAAATATAAATTTATTTTAATGGCAGTTCTTTTCTCACAACTCCTTTCAGCACAAAGGCAAATGGAGTATTTGAAAAGGGGAATTGTTGCGATGCCTTCAGAATCAGGAATTTTTGTGAGCTGGCGTTTGCTGGGCACAGAACCTCAGAATATTCAGTTTGATTTATATCGTATTGAAAATAATAAAAGCAAAAAACTGAATGAAAAACCATTGCTCAACGAAACAAGTTTTTCAGATAAAACAGCAGATAAAACAAAGAATTACACTTATTTCGTAAAAACAAATACACAGGATCAATCGGTTGATATAGATTCTGCGAAATATGTTGCTAATCAAAAACCTTATTTTTCAATTCCTTTAAAAACTCCGGTTGGATATACGCCCAATGATGCTTCTGTTGCCGATCTGGACGGAGATGGTGAATATGAAATTGTCCTTCATCAAACTGGGAAATCTAAAGACAATAGTCAGAAAGGTTTTACGGATGAACCAATTATTCAGGCTTATAAATTGAATGGAAAGTTGTTGTGGGAAATTAATTTAGGAAAAAACATCAGGGAAGGTGCGCATTACACACAGTTTTTAGTGTATGATTTAGACCAGGATGGCAAAGCAGAAGTGGTCATGAAAACGGCAGATGGAAGCAAAGACGGTAAAGGCAAATTCATCGGAGATCCTATAAAAGACTATAGAAATGAAAACGGATTTATCCTTTCGGGGCCTGAATATTTGACTGTTTTCGACGGACAAACAGGCGAGGAAATTAATACGGTTGATTATATTGTCCCGAGATTTCAAGGCAGTCTGAATCCGTCTCCCGAACAGCTTATCGAAACCTGGGGCGATGCAAAAGGGAACCGTTTAGATAGATTTTTAGGAGCAATCGCTTATTTAGATGGTAAAACGCCAAGTGTAATAATGTCGAGAGGTTATTATACCCGAACAGCAATTGCAGCCTGGGATTATAAAGATAAAAAACTCAGTTTACGCTGGCTTTTTGATACGGAAAGTTCAGAAGAAAATAAAAAATACCGTGGCCAGGGAAACCACAATTTGAGCATTGCCGATGTTGATAACGACGGAAAAGATGAAATTATTTTTGGTGCAATGACGGTTGACGATAACGGAAAAGTCTTGAACAGTACAGGTTTTGGTCATGGTGATGCGTTGCATGTTGGCGATCTTGACCCTTCAAATCCAGGACTGGAAATTTTTGATATTCAGGAAAAGTTTGGTGATGCAGGAGCGCATTTCAGAGATGGGAAAACAGGAAAGGTTTTATGGAAATTACCTTCTTTAATTTATAGTAAACAAGGAAAATATCAAGGTCCCGGAAGAGGATTGTCTTTAAATATTGATCCCAGATATGAAGGTTCAGAATCTTGGGCTGCCGGAGCCGGATTGAAGGGTATTTACAATACTAAAGGAAAAAAAACAAGTGATAAAAATCCTCCTGCCAATATGGGAATATATTGGGATGGCGACTTTTTAAGCGAAATTCTTGACGGAACTTCCGTGTCAAAATGGGATTGGAATAAAGAAAAAACAAATCTTATTTTTGATGCTAAAGATTTTCAGTGTGAATCGAATAACGGGACCAAAAAAAATCCCGCTTTGGTTGCAGATTTATTCGGAGACTGGCGTGAAGAAGTGATGTACAGAACTTCAGATAACCAGGAACTGAGAATTTTCAGTTCAACAATTCCAACAAAGCATCGTTTATATACATTGATGCACAATCCTCAATATCGATTAAGTATTGTCTGGCAGAATGTAGGATACAACCAGCCTCCGCATACCGATTATTATTTGGATGAATCGGTGAAAGAAATTCCGAAACCAAATATAATTACTGTTAAGCCCAATTAATTGTATCCAAAAGTTGTGCAGATTTTAGCTCCAGAGGAGCAAAATGTTTGTAGGTATTTATTAGAAGAATGGAGAGCTCCGTTAGGAGCGCAACCTTTATCGAATAGAAGTATCTGAAAATATTAGAATAATTAAAAAACTTAAAATATTATGAAAAGAGTTCTAATGAAAAGTGGTTTTTTTGCCTTGGTTATTGGATTTTTATCCTCTTGCTCGGTTCAAAAACAAACGAATGTAGCAAATGTTGGTCTTCCAGACAAAAAAGAGGTTTTGGAAGTTTCAAGAAGAGCTAATCAATATTTTATGAACAAGTGGCCAGACACAGGAAAAGATATTGTCGGTAAAAAAGTATGGCCAAGTAATCTTTGGACAAGAGCTGTTTATTACGAAGGATTGATTGCTTTATACAAAGTTGATCCTAAAAAGGAATACTACGATTACGCAATGTCTTGGGCCAATAACCATAAATGGGATCTGATGCGCGGAACGTATACCCGAAATGCAGACCACCAAGCTTGTGGACAAACTTACATCGATTTGTATGAAATTGATGGAAAGAAACATACGGAAAGAATTAAAAATGTAAAAGCTTCGATGGACAGCATGATTGCTACTCCTAAAGTGGATGATTGGTGGTGGATTGATGCACTTCAAATGTCGATGCCGATTTTTACGAAATTAGGTAGAATTACAGGAGAGCAGAAATATTTCGATAAAAATTATGAAATGTATGCTTATACAAAATATAAGCACGGTGGAAATGGACTTTATAATCCTAAAGACAAGCTTTGGTGGAGAGACAAAAGTTTTGTTCCGCCTTATAAAGAACCAAACGGCGAAGATTGCTATTGGAGCCGAGGAAACGGTTGGGTAGTGGCAGCTTTGGCGCGTACGCTGGAAGATACACCGAAATCAGATCCTCATTATCAGGAATATTTGCAGGATTATAAAGATTTATTAGCGGCTTTGCTTCCTATCCAGAGAGAAGATGGATTTTGGAATGTAAGTTTACACGATCCTAGCAATTTTGGAGGAAAAGAAATGACGGGAACTGCTCTTTTCGTATACGGAATGGCATATGGAATTAATAATGGTTTAATCGACAGAGATACTTATTTACCGGTTGTTGTTAAAGCTTGGAATGCAATTGCAAAAGATAGTGTTCAGCCGAATGGATTCTTGGGTTGGGTACAGGGAACCGGAAAAGAACCTAAAGACGGTCAGCCGCTTTCTATTGACAAAGAACCGGACTTTGAAGATTATGGTTTAGGTTGTCTTTTACTTGCCGGAAGTGAGGTTTATAAATTAAAATAGAATTAATAAATGCAACTGCTTATAAAGTTTCAAAGATTTTTCACAAATTTTCAAATAAGCAAAATGGAGTTATTTACTTTAATGAAATTTGATTTTTGGGTTCGGCGGTTGCAATTAAATTTTAATTACAGAAATATTTTCATAAAAATAATTTTTGTTTTTTCAATCAGCTTGTTTAAGGCTCAAGAATTTTCGCAATCCACGATTATTATCCCCGCTTCTGATTTTTTAGATGAAATTCCGAAAGGCAATTACATTACCACCGCCAATGAGCAAAAACAGGAATGGCTATTCAACAATACAGGGATTTTATTGAATTCTGAAACGAATCTGATGACCAGAATCGAAGTGTCTGAAGAAGGGCAATATCATCTTTTTGTACGCAGCAGCGGTAATGACGAAAGCTCTTTTAAAGTTATTATAAATAATGAAATCACCGAAAATATCTTCGGTCGAGAAAAGCTCAGTTGGGAAAAAGGAGGAATATTTAATCTTAAAAAAGGAATTAACGATGTTAAAATAACCAGAATTCGCGGCGATGCCATGTTTGACGTTTTGGCATTGAGTAAAAATTCAAATCTTTCGGAAAAAGATATTTATTCAAAGCAACTCAATGAAGATGTTCAGTTACTTAAAGAATATAGAATTCCGATAAGTAATGCGGTTAAATTTGGTGATGTAAATGGAGATGATAAGACAGATTTTCTTGTTCTTGAAAGAGATTTCTCAGCCAGAGTTTTTGATAATGATGGAAGAGAACTTTGGAACTGGAAAGCTCCCGAAGAATATAAAAAAGAGCGTTCGGAGTTTGAAGCACCCGGAGTTGTTTGGGATTTTGATAATGACGGGAAGGCCGAAGTCGCACATTGGCGAATGATAGACGGAAAAGAGTGGCTCGTAATAGCAGACGGACAGACCGGGAAAATAAAACATAAAACTGAATGGCCGACACAGCCGCTGCCACACGCTTATAATAATTTTAGGCTTGCGGTAGGAAAGTTTACAGAAAAAAGTCCCAATAATTTGGCTGTGTTTACGGATATGGGAAATACTATTAATATAACCGGGTATGATAAAAAATTGAAAGAACTGTGGCAGCACACCGAGAAACGTAAAAAAGATAATCTTGGACATTACATTTATCCGATAGATTTAAATGGAGACGAGCTTGATGAAGTTCTTGTGGGATCACTCTTGTTGGATTCAAAAGGTAAAGAAATCTGGAACAGGTTTGATTTGTTGCCCGATAATCATGATCACGCAGATAGCTATAAATTTGCAGACATTAACGGAGATGGGAAACTCGACATTGTTACGGCAAACAGCGAAACCGGGATTTTCATTTACGAAGGAATGACCGGAAAAATAATTTGGCAAAATGTAGCTGAACACACTCAACAGATACAGGTGGGAAATTTTCTAAAGGATGTTCCTGGTTTGCAGGTTGTAGCGGGAGGGCGAACTTATGGAAACCGTAAAATAGGAGAGCCTTATCTTTCAAGTCAGTTGTATTGGTTTAATCAGGTCGGGGATTTACTGTTTAAATGGCCCGGAAATCCTATCAACGGAAATCCTGATTTTATAAAAGGCTTTTGGAATGGTAAAACAGAGCAGCTTTTCTGGTATAAGTTCAAAATTGAAGAAAATGGCAAAGGAAAATTGTATTTTCCTGATCCTGTTTTTCATATGTTTGATTTTACAGGAGACGGTGCAGAAGAAGTAATAACGCTCGGTTCGGGATATTTACGGATTTGGGGAAGTAAATCTGCCGTGAGATCAGGAAAAGACAGAAAAAAAGATATCATTTATCTGAAAAATACAGTTGTGAACCATACTCATTATTGATTTTAAAAGTAAATTATTTTGTATAATTTCGTTTAATTAATCGACATAGTTTTTAATAATATATTATTGATCCCATGACACTACAAGACACGCAATCGATTTCATATAACTAATTTTCAAACTCAAGCAAGACGATAAATTATGAATGCATTATTAGGAGTTTTATTTCATTTCTTAGGAGGATTTTCTTCGGGCAGCTTTTATTTGCCATATAAAAAAGTAAAAGGCTGGTCTTGGGAAACATATTGGTTGATAGGAGGAGTTTTTTCCTGGATCATTGTTCCGCCATTGGCGGCATTTCTTACCATTCCAAATTTTTGGGAAATCATACAGAATGAAAGTTCTTCCATATTGGGATTAACCTTTTTGTTTGGTGCCTTGTGGGGAATTGGAGGTTTTACTTATGGTTTGGGAGTTCGATATTTGGGCGTAGCGCTCGGAAGCAGCATTATTTTGGGGCTTTGCATGGTGTTTGGCTCATTGGTTCCTTCTATTTATTATGAATTTTCTCCTCAAACAGGGAAAGACAATATAGGTCTGATGCTTTCCAGCACATGGGGACAATTTGTTTTATTGGGTCTTTTTGTTTGTGTCATCGGAATTATCATCAGCGGAAAAGCGGGAATGATGAAGGAGAAACAGCTACAAAGCAATTCAATAGATCCTCACGGTTTAGAAGTGAAAACAGAATATAAGTTCGGATTGGGATTGATTGTTTCCATCATTTCGGGTGTTTTAAGTGCTTGCTTTAACTTTGGATTAGAAGCCGGAAAACCAATGGCAATTGTTGCTAATGAAGCTTGGAAAGTAGCTAATCCGAATCAGGGAGAATTTCTTTTTCAAAATAATGTAACCTACGTTGTTGTTCTTTGGGGCGGAATGGCAGTCAATCTGATTGGCTGTTTATATTTAGCTTTTAAAAATAAATCTTATACCGATTATACCAAAAAGAATGTACCGGTTGTGAAAAATATTATTTTTTGTGCGCTTGCCGGAACCATGTGGTTTTTGCAGTTTTTCTTTTACGGTATGGGAGAAAGTAAAATGGGGAATGGCGCAAGCTCATGGATTTTACATATGGCCTTTATCATTTTTATTGCCAATTTATGGGGCATTATTATTAAGGAATGGAAAGGAGTTTCCAAAAAAACAATCACAACTATTTCTGTCGGAATGATCGTGATGTTTATCTCTATTTTGATTGTAGGATACGGGAATTCTTTGCGATAATCTTTCTTAATCCAGTTATAATTATCATATCCAGATAATATATAGTTTCAATTTTGTAAGGCACTGATTTGTTCAGTGCTTTTTATGTTGATGAATAATTATTTTTAATTCTGAACGCAAATGAATGATCAAATTATTACTGTAAAATTCCGTTAATAATTGTAAAATTTATTTTAGATCTTTCATCAGATTATTATGATTTTTGAATTTAGATTAAATGTTTATATCTAATTATGATAAATTATGAATTGTAAGATGCAGGATATTGCAGGATGCCAGAATTTTTGTAACACTGTACATTGGTAACGTGATAATTTAACAATAATTTAATACTACTAAAAAGTTAATATATGTCTTTAATAATTAAACATAAGGATGTTAAGCGAATAGTGTTTCCTGCATTTTTGCTTTCATCATGTTTCCTCTGGGGACAGCAGACAGTAAGTGATACTGCAAAAACAGATACTAAAGATATCGAGGAGGTGGTAGTGATTGGCTACGGAACAGTAAAAAAATCAGACCTTACAGGATCTGTATCATCAGTATCTGCAAAAGATCTTGCCGCAACTCCCGCAATGAACGCTTTACAGGCTCTGCAAGGTCGAGCAGCAGGTCTTAATATTGTTACCGCCGGTGGTGCACCGGGAGCAAATGCGAGTGTTACGGTTCGTGGGGGCGCATCGATTACGCAAGGTACTGAACCACTTTATATTGTTGATGGTTTTCAATTGGATAATGCCTTGAACATCATTAATCCGAATGATATTGAAAGTATTGATGTGTTAAAAGGAGCTTCTGCAATCGCGATTTATGGTGCTCGTGGTTCCAACGGTATTATTGTTATCAAAACAAAAACCGGGAAAAAAGGAAGAGTGACCATCAACTATAATTCTTTCATGGCATTTGATATGCTTTCAAAGAAATTGGATATGGTTTCCAATCCTGAGCAGTATGTGAAATATCAGTATGAAATGGCACAACTTCAGGGAAAAACAACCCAGTGGAGTAATGTTTTTGATAATAGCTTGGGTACAGATTCGCCGGGATTTTATACTGGCGCATTTGGAAGAATCAATAATCGCTACGGATCAGCCTCTGCATTAGACTGGCAGGAAAAAATGCTTGGCGGAACAGGAGTTACCACAAATCAGAATATCAGTGTTTCTGCAGGTAATGAAAAAACACAGGCTTTCATCAGTTACAATTACAATAAACAGGAAGGTTTATTACAAAATTTTAATGAAACAAGAAATTCATTACGTGCCAATATCAATTCAGAATTGTATAAGGGGATACGTTTAGATTTCAGTTCAATGTTTACTTCCAATTCTACAAATGGAGGAGGATCATATTCGGGAATGAAGAAGATACTTCTTCAGCCTATTACAGGAGGAACATTATTTACACAAGATCAGTTATTTAATACTCAGACTTTTCCGGATTATTCTTCTTTAGACTCAAGTTTTGATACAGAAAATCCATATGTGGAAACCAGAGCATCCACACAAAACAGACGTGCAAGAACATTTTTAGCGAATGTAGGTCTTGAATTTGATTTATTAAAGAATTTCACTTTCAGAACAGCGGGCTCATATAACTGGACAAATACTAAGGCTACCGCATTTTCAGATAAAAATTCACGTGCATTTCTTACAGATCCTGTCAATACAGGAATCAACGGAAGTATTGCAAATTCTGAAGCCTACAGATATCAGATCACAAATACATTAACCTATAATACAACTTTAGGTGAAAAACACAAATTGACTGGTTTAATAGGTAATGAAATCATCTATGAAGAAAATGAAAGTAACAGCATGAGATTGATAAGATTCCCATCTATTTTAAATTATGGATTGGATGATATATCAAATGCTACAGTTGCCGATAAAGAAACAGACAGGTCTTCACTTAGCTTAATTTCATATTTTGCACGTGTAAATTATAATTATGGAAATCGTTATTTATTAACGGGTACAATTCGTCGTGACGGATCTTCAAAGTTTGGTCCGGATAACAGATGGGGAGTATTTCCATCAGTAGCTGCTGCTTGGAGAACATCCGAAGAAGGTTTCTGGAAAAATTCTAAAATTGAAAATTATATTAATGATCTGAAGTTCAGATTTGAATATGGGATTGTAGGTAATAATAGTATACCAAATAACGTATTTAGAACCAATGTTGTTCCGACCGATTATCCGCTGAATAATACTGTGGGTAACTTAGCCTTAATGACAAGCAGTGTTTTGGGTAATCGTATGGTACAATGGGAGGAGATGAAATCTACCAACGTAGGAGTTGATTTGGCTTTGTTTAACAATAGAATTAAAATCACTTCTGAATGGTACAATAACAATGTAAGCGGAATGTTGCTGGAGACTATACTTCCTGCTTCTACAGGATATTCAACAAGGTTTGTTAACGTAGGTTCCATGAAAAATACCGGTATGGAATTCACCTTAAATTCAATCAATTTAAAGACTGAAAACTTCAGATGGTCTACAGACGCCAATATCGGTTTCAATAAATCAAAAGTATTATCTCTTGATGAGGGAAGAACCTTCAGAAACTTCAGTGTAGGAGGAAACAGATCTGGTATGGTAACGTATTATGCTACAGTTGGAGAAGAATTAGGTGATATGTACGGATATGTTTATCAGGGAATTTATACAACTGATGACTTTATCCAAGATGCAAATGGCACTTTGTCTTTAAAACCGGGAGTTGTGAAGCCCGCGTCGGGAACTCCAAAACCCGGTGATATCAAATTTGCAGCCGATAATGAGGCGGGAGATCAATTTACAAGAAAACTCGTAAAAATAGGAAATGGAACACCGGATTTTATTGGTGGAATCAGCAATAACTTTTCTTACAAAGGTTTTGATTTGGCAGTATTTCTGAAGTTCAGCGTGGGCGGTGATATTTACAATGCTACTAAACACAGTATGAGCCCTTATGCATTATTCCAGAATGTGCCTTCAGAATTCGGAAACAACTATTACCATCTTATTGATCCAAATACCGGACAGGCGGCAACAAGTTTGGTAAGAATAAAAGAACTTAATCCTGATGAAGAATCACGTCTTTGGAGCTTAAACAATACAAATTCCGGTTATATAACTTATCCTTCATCATATTATGTAGAAGATGGTTCATATCTGAGAGTTGCTATGGTAACATTGGGTTACTCTTTTCCTAAAGAATTTTTAAATACTGTTAAATTATCTAATGCACGTATTTATGCAACTGTTAATAACTTAGCAACAATTACAGGCTATTCAGGATTTGACCCGGAAGTTTCGGCGGCAAGCGGCGTTACGGTTACACCAGGTTATGATAATTCTTCCTTTCCACGTTCAAGAAGTTATGTTCTTGGTATCAATCTTACTTTTTAATATTTAATGTTTCAATCATGAAAAATATAGTAAATAAACATAATTTCATAAAAAGATTAATAATAATTCCGTCTATTTTGATCGGCGGACTTGGCATCAATTCTTGTAGTGAAGATTTTTTAGATCAACCTGCCTATAATTCATCTGATACAGAATCTGTATTTACAAATATAGAAACTGCAGATGCATTCGTTCAGGGGCTATACAGAGGTATTGTTCCTACCGAAATGTTTTATCAGTTGGGTGCAGGAGATACTGTTACCCACTCTTCGGAAGACGGAACAACTAATAACTCCAAATACAATATTGCCAACTATCAGTATGATGCCTATACTCCGAATACAGTTACAGGAATATATGCTGCCATGTATGCAGTAATAGAAAGAAGCAATATTGCGATCGACAGGTTACCGGATATGCCAGCCAGCCCAAAGCGTGATGCATTATTAGCAGAGGCAAAGGCTATTCGTGCATTTTGTTATTATAACTTAATCAGAGTTTACGGTGATGTACCTGCAATCTGGATACCTCTGGAAGAGGCAGATCCTAACGATCCAAATACACTGTATCCGAAACGTACTTCACGCGATGTGATTTATGATAAGGTAATTGCAGATATACAGGAATCTATAAATAATATGCCTGCATCAAATGGAACTCCCGAAAGATTAAATAAGCAGTCAACTAATGCACTTTTAGCAAAAATTGCTTTGTATGCAGCAGGTTATTCTTTGCGTTGGGATCTAAATACAGGAGCTGCCGGAACGATGTCTCGTCGTCCGGATAATAACAGAGTTCAGCAATTATATCAGATTGCAGATGCAGCAGCAGCTTCTGTAATTAATGGCGGAACTAATAGCTTAGTTCAGGCTCAGGGAAACAAGAGTGGTTTCGAAGCTTTGTGGTTCAATTTCTGCCAAAGAAACTTTGCGGCTGTAAATCAGGAAATGCTTTGGCACATCGCCGAATACGGACCAAATACAAACTCTGCATTTGGAGTTTATGCACATCCGGGTTCAAGAGGCGGTACTTACGGTTCTCGTAAAGCACTACAATTTATACTTCCAAGTTATTATCTTTCTTTTAATCAGGGAGATACGCGTAGAGATGTTTCATGTACCTCTTACAGTATTTATTTCTTAAACAATGGTAATGCAAGTGATAAATGGGTCGACGTAGGAACTACATATTCTTGTATTATGCCAGGTAAATTCAGATTGGGATGGTGTGTTGAGCCACAAGGTGCAAGCGAGCGTAATCTCAATATTCCTATTATAAGATATTCTGATGTTTTATTGATGTATGCAGAGACCCAAAATTATCTAAATGGAGGACCAACCGCTCTGGCAATAGCTGCTTTAATGGAGGTAAGAAATCGTGCAGGAGTAGGCTCTTTACCGGTTCCGAGTGGTCAGCAGGCTTTTGAATCGGCAATCGTTCAGGAACGTAAGTGGGAATTTGCGGGCGAATTTAATCTTCGTACTGATCTGATCAGAATGAACCGTCTTGCCAGCGAAATTGATGCTACAAGACAAGCAATGAAGAATTTATCAAACCGTACAGGTCAATTTGCAGCGACACCAATTTACCGTCTTTACAAATATCATCAGAATGCACAAATTTATGGCGATCCGTTTTTGGCGGTTACTTATATTGAGCTAACAAATCCGGCAGAAATTGCAATAGCTCAAAATGTCCCTACAAATTCAGCAAATTATGCAGCTTATCAAACTGCATTGGCCAATATCGTTACAGCACACGGACAAACAGTGTTGCCTGATGATAAATGGTATCCTGTCAATATGTTCCAGGCTTATACAAGTACATTTAATGGTAATGCCAGAAAGGCTGTAGGATTTACAGGAGGATTTAATACCCTTCAGATTGGAAATATTATCTACACAAAACCAACCGGATCATTTGAAAACGGTGGTGTATATCCAAACTGGATAGAAGGTAATGGAGACGGTCTTTTCTACGGATTTATACCAAATAAAACAGAATTGCTTCCGTTTGCTGCAGCTTCTGCAGGTCATCCGCTTGTTGATAATCCAAATCTAAGCCAGCTTCCCGGATATTAATCAAATAACAATCACCAATCAAAATATTAATTCATATTTAATCTAAATGAATTACGTACAGCTGAATCGAAACGTGATAAATATCACTGTTAATTTATCTTTAAATAATCGATTCAGCAGTATAGTACGGGATGCTGTAAAAATTACTACAGTCTAAATTTGGGTTAAAATTCAGAAAACAAAAAGAAAACAAATGGAAAACGTAAAAACATTTAAATACGTAGATTATTTATGGGATGAAGAAAAAGCAGCATCTTTCGGAGATGATCAGGTGGCTTTATTTTTATACCGTTCAAACATATTAGGAGCAGATTTAAGAATTACAAATTATGGTGGGGGTAACACAAGTTGCAAAACCATCGAAAAAGACCCGTTAACCAACGAAGAAGTTGAGGTAATGTGGGTAAAAGGTTCAGGTGGTGATATCGGAACTTTGACAAGAAAAGGAATCGCCGGATTATATACGGAAAGATTAAGAAATCTTAAAAATGTTTACGGAGGTTTAGCAGACGAAGACAGAATGGTAGGTTTATTTGACCACTGTATTTTCGATTTGGAAAGCAAAGCGCCTTCTATTGATACCCCTCTTCACGGTTTACTTCCATTCAAACATATCGATCACCTTCATCCGGATGCATTAATTGCAGTAGCAGCAGCTAAAGACAGCGAAGCGATTACTAAAGAAATTTGGGGTGATACAATGGGATGGGTTCCATGGCAGCGTCCTGGCTTTGATTTAGGTTTACAGTTGGAAAAATGTTTAGCGGATAATCCGGGAATCAGAGGAATCGTTTTAGGCAGCCACGGTTTGTTCACCTGGGGAGATACTTCTTACGAATCTTATATCAACAGTTTAGAAGTGATCGAAATGGCTTCTGAATATATCGCTAAAAAAATCGAAGAAAAAGGACAGGTTTTTGGCGGACAAAAAGTAGAATCTCTGCCAGCTGAAGAACGTAAAAACAAAGCTGCTCAAATCATGCCATTGCTAAGAGGTCTAGCTTCTTCTGAAAACAGAATGGTCGGTCATTTCACAGACAGCGATGTTGTTTTAGAATACATCAACAGTAATGATTTGGAAAGATTAGCACCTCTTGGAACGTCTTGCCCGGATCACTTCTTAAGAACAAAGATTCAGCCTTTGGTGTTGACTTTACATAAGAACGAAGATTTAAGCGATTCTAAAGCTATTTTAGAAAAATTAAATCCTCTTTTCGAACAGTACAGACAGGAATACAAAGACTATTACGAAACCTGCAAACATCCAAACAGTCCTGCAATGCGTGACCCGAATCCGGTAATCATCATTTATCCTGGAGTTGGAATGTTCAGTTTCTCAAAAGATAAACAAACGACTCGTGTTGCCAACGAGTTTTATGTGAATGCAATCAACGTGATGCGTGGTGCAGAAGCAATTTCAGAATACACGTCTCTACCAAGACAGGAAGCTTTCGATATTGAATATTGGTTATTGGAAGAAGCGAAACTGCAAAGAATGCCTAAAGAAAAACCACTCTCAAGAAAAATTGCGATCGTAACCGGAGCAGGCGGCGGAATCGGACAGGCAATCGCTGACAAAATGGTTCAGGAAGGTGCTGTCGTAGTTTTCACAGATCTTAATCAGGAAGCTGTAGAATCTGTAACTGCAAAATATAGCAAAGATCAGGCAGTAGCAGTGACTTGCGACGTAACGAGCGAAGAGGCCATTGCCAACGCATTTAAAGAAGCTGTTTTAGCATTCGGTGGAGTAGATATCATCGTTCATTCTGCAGGTTTGGCTATTTCAAAATCTTTGGAAGATACCACCACAAAAGACTGGGAATTACTTGAAAATGTATTGGTAAAAGGTCAGTTTTTAATGGCTAAAAGTGGTACTGAAATCATGAAAAAGCAAAATTTAGGTGGAGATATCGTCAATATTGCAAGTAAAAACGGATTGGTTGCCGGACCGAACAACGTAGCGTACGGAACTGCAAAAGCCGCACAACAGCACATGACAAGATTATTAGCAGCAGAATTGGCCGCTGATAAAATCCGTGTGAATGTGGTAAATCCTGACGGTGTAATCGTTGGAAGCAAGATTTGGGAAGGTTCTTGGGCAGAAGGACGTGCAAAAGCAAACGGAATTTCTGTAGAAGAATTACCTGCATTTTACGCAAAAAGAAATTTATTAAACGAAATTATTCTTCCTGAAGACATCGCCAACGGAGTTTTCGCTTGTGTGGCGATCTTAGATAAAACAACAGGAAATATCATCAATGTAGATGGCGGAATGGCAAATGCCTTCCCGAGATAAATTTTAAAACAAATTATTTTAAATTGATGAATTAAAATTTTTGAACCATTAAGTTCTGATTAAGAAGTTTAGAATTATTAAGTTTAGCTTCGCTTTAAGAGGTGTGCTTAAAAAATCTATTTGATTTTTCTTAAAAAAACTTAACAAATTAAATAATCTTAATGGTTTAAGTTCAATATTTTAAATAAACTGATTCAATTTGAAAATTTAAAAAATAAATCATGATTATAGGAAAAGATATCATTGAACAACACAATAAAAACGAAGTTGAAAACTTTAATTCAGACTTTGATTTTCTACAAAATAAACTGACGAAATCAGGTTCAAACGTTGCTGAAATCGTTAACAAAATTGCCGATTTTCAAGTGGCAATTCCAAGTTGGGCTTTAGGCGCAGGTGGAACTCGTTTCGGAAGATTTTCTTACGGTGGTGAACCTGCTGTTTTGGAACAGAAATTAGATGATGTTGGATTGCTTCATGCGCTGACTCATTCTGCTGGAGCGGTTTCATTACACATTCCATGGGATATTCCAAGTGATGTAAGTGCATTGAAAGAAAGCGCAGCGTCTCACGGATTGATCTTTGATGCGATGAATTCAAATACATTTCAGGATCAGCCGGATGCAAAACATTCATACAAATTCGGTTCTTTAAATTCTGTAAACGAAGATTCTCGTGCTTACGCTGTTGAACACAACAAAGAAGTGATCAGAATTGGAAAAGAATTAGGCTCAAAAAGCTTAACCGTTTGGTTGGCTGACGGAGCAAGTTTCCCCGGACAGCTAAATTTTCAGACGGCTTTATCAAACACTGAAAAAAGCTTAAAAGAAATCTACGCAGGAATGCCGGAAGACTGGAAACTGTTCATAGAATACAAGCCTTACGAACCGAATTTCTATTCAACAACCATTCAGGATTGGGGAACGTCTTTCATGTTAGCAAATGCTTGTGGCGAAAGAGCTTTTACCTTGGTTGATCTCGGACATCATTTACCGAATACCAATATCGAGCAGATCGTTGCAACCTTGATGTATAAAGGTAAATTAGGAGGTTTCCACTTCAATGACAGTAAATATGGCGATGATGATTTGACGGTTGGTTCTATAAAACCTTATGCTTTATTCTTGATTTTCAATGAATTGGTGTACGGAATGGAAAACAATGCCAACAATCCTTATCCGGCTTGGATGATTGATGCAAGTCACAACATCAAAGATCCTTTGGAGGATTTGATACAGTCTTTGGAAGCGATTTTAATTGCTTATGCAACCGCACTTTTGGTCGACCAAAAAGCCTTAAAAACAGCACAGTTAAACAATGATGTTGTTGGTGCTCAGGATATTTTGCAGAATGCGTACAGAACAGATGTTCGTCCGTTACTAAAAGCTGCAAGATTACAAACAGGTGCAGCGCTTGATCCGATTGCGGCTTACAGAAACTTAAAGGTAAGAGAAAATTTAATTACCGAAAGAGGCTTGGAAACCAAAGCAACAGGATTATAAAATTCTGTTTTAAATTTGATAATTTCAACTTTCGGGTGCAATCGAAAGTTAATTATATATGTATCCTTATATAGTGCCGTTAAGGCGAAGTGTTTAGATTGTTAGGTTGTAAGGCATCGCTATTTAAGAAATCAGTGGATTTTTTCTTATTTTTCTTAACTTCTAAACACTCCTTAATGGTTGAAAATAATTAGGTGAAAATCTAATTTACAATTATTGTATTACTTTGCTAAGTGAACGCCTTTGCGATCTTAAAAACGTATAATAGTCAAAAAGTCTTTGTGAGCTTTGCGTTAAAAATAAATTATAAAGTAAACAGATTAGCGCCATTAGTGAAATATTTTCGCTACTTGTTTTAAGATAAAGAGATTGCTCGTCGCTTCTCTCTCGCAATGACAAAATATAAAAATTTAATTCATCTCAAGAATGTCCAAGAAAAAGGTAACCATCGTATTTGACATTGGCAAAACCAACAAAAAGTTCTTTTTATTTGATAAAAATTATAAAGAAGTCGTTCGTGAATATACCGAACTTCCGCTTACCACCGATGAAGACGGTTATCCGACGGAAGATCTTGTGGCGCTTCAAAACTGGATAAAAGATAATTTTAATGCCATTCTTGATGATGAAAATTTTGAGGTAAAAGCGATTAATTTTTCCACTTACGGAGCGAGTTTTGTGCATCTGGATCAGAAAGGAAATGTTCTGACGCCTTTGTACAATTATACCAAACCGATGGATCAGGAAATCCTTGATTTATTTTACGAAAAACACGGAAGCAAACTGAAAATTGCCCGCGAAACAGCATCGCCTCAAGCAGGAATGTTGAATTCAGGTTTGCAATTATTTTGGTTGAAATATAAACATCCGGAAATATTCAAAAAAATTCGTTATAGCCTACATTTACCTCAATATTTATCGTATTTATTTACCGGAATTTGTGTGTCGGAATTTACTTCAATAGGTTGTCATACCAATTTGTGGGATTACGACAAAGCCGATTATCACGACTGGGTTTATGAGGAAGAAATAGATGCTTTATTGCCGCCAATTGTACCAACTTCAGCGAGTATTAATACTTCTTACAGAAATAAAAAAATTAAAATCGGCGTTGGAATTCACGATAGTTCTTCAGCGTTGTTACCTTATATTTTAAGCAAAAAAGAACCGTTTTTACTTCTTTCGACAGGAACTTGGAGTATTTCTTTAAATCCTTTTAATGATGAAAGTTTAACCGATGAAGATATAGAAAATAATTGCCTGAATTACATGCGAATCGACGGAAAACGTGTAAAAGCATCCCGTTTTTTCATGGGCAATGAATACAAAATCCAGGTTGAGAAATTATGCGCTTATTACGGAAAAGAATATGGTTTCCACAGAGAAGTACAGTTTGATCAGGATCTGTATTTGCGTTTAATGAAAAATAAAAACATCTATTTTCGCTTTGAAGGAATTATTTTAAAACGAAAAATGATCACTGAAACAGATTTAAAATCATTCGCAACTTTTGAAGAAGCATATCATCAATTGATGATAGAATTGATGGATTTACAGATTCATACGATCAAAAATGCGATCGGAAATTCAGAGATTGAAAACATTTACATTGATGGCGGATTTACCGATAATGACGTATTTATGAAATTGATGTCTCACCATTTTCAGCATTACAATGTGATGTCTACACATTCTCCTTTGGGTTCTGCATTGGGAGCTTCGATGGTGATTTCGAACAAAAAAATAGACGAAACTTTTTTACAGCAGCATTATCAGATGAAAGTGCTTCAGCCTTTAATCCTTAATTTATAAAACATGTCATTTCCATTTGATACCAATTATGCTTCCCTCGAATTGCTGATTGAAAAAGCAAAAAAAAGAATGCCCCGTTTTGCTTTCGAATATCTGGATGGCGGCTGTAATGAAAACATAAACCGCGACAGAAATACAAGCGAATTGCGGGATGTTTTGCTTCGTCCGCGATACCTGAACAATAATTATGCGGAAGCCAATATGGAAACGGAATTATTTGGAGTGAAATATTCCGCACCTTTCGGAATTTCTCCCGTTGGTTTACAAGGATTAATGTGGCCGAATGCTCCTGAAATTTTAGCTAAAGCAGCTTTTAAACATAATATTCCTTTCATTTTAAGTACGGTAACGACAAGCAGTCTCGAAAGAATTGCTGAATTAACGGAAGGAAAAGCCTGGTATCAATTGTATCATCCTAGAGAAGAATGGTTGCGTGATGATATTCTCGACCGTTGCGAAGCTTCAGGCTATGATGTCTTGTGCGTTTTGTCAGATGTTCCAACTTTCGGATACAGAGCAAAAGAAATCAGAAATGGTTTGGCAATGCCTCCGCAAATTAATTTCAGAAACGTTTCTCAAGCTTTGGTAAAGCCGGAATGGTGTTTAGAAATGCTGAAACACGGCGTTCCGAGTTTTAAAACCATGGAAAAGTACATGGACAAAAACATGAATGTGAAACAGTTGGGGCAGTTCATGAATTCTACTTTTTCAGGAAGATTAAATTCAGACAGGATAAAAGCCATCCGTGATAAATGGAAAGGAAAATTGGTCATCAAAGGTGTCGCTTCCGATGAAGATGCCGCAGAAGCGGTACGTTTAGGATTCGACGGAATGATCATTTCCAATCATGGTGGAAGACAGTTGGATGCAGGTGAATCTACGATTGCAGTGGTAAAAGAAATCAGCGAAAAGTATAAAGATCAGATCAAAATAATGATGGACAGCGGCGTAAGAACCGGTCCGGATGTTGCCCGAGCATTGAGCTGTGGCGCAGAATTTACCTTTATGGGAAGAACATTTATGTATGCAGTCGGCGCTTTAGGTGATAAAGGCGGCGATCATATTATTGAAATGCTTAAAATGCAGTTCAGACAGGTGATGGAGCAGGTTTGTTGTGAAAAACCGGAAGATTTACAGAACTTCAGGGTAAAATAAATTTGTATTTTAGGACTAAATAATTAAGTTCTACAAAGAATCCCTTTGAATAAATTTAAAAACATTATTTACCTGTTCTTTTTTATTTTTCAAAATCATATAAGCGGCAGATTCTCCCATTGCTTTAAAATCTGTTGTAATTACGGTAATTCCGAGCAACTCTTTCAAAGGAGTTTCGTTGTAGGAAATAATTCCGATGTCTTTACCCAGCTCGAGATTTTTCTGTCTGATTTGTTTCACCAAATTCACTAAATCACGTTCGCGAATTGTGATGAAAATATCTTTGTCCTGCAATTCCATGTCGGGATAAATTTCATCGAGAATCTCATAATCCAGTTTAAACTTTTGGCAAAAATTCTCAAATCCGCGTACAATCCGAAAAGGATAAGGATGAATGGAACGATCAGGATAGACCAAAATGATTTTTTCGTACTTTTTTATTTTATCTAAACCTTCCGCTAATGCGTTGTAAATATCATGCTCAAAATCTTGGAAAATAGAGCCATATTCTCCTGAAATATTAGGTTTGGTATTGTCTAGCAACAACAGTTTGTTTTTAGGAATTTGTTCAATCATATCTAAAACTTGCTGTGTCGAGCTTGTATGCTTAGACTGTTCATCCCGAAAATGAGGCATAATCACATAATAATCAAATCCTCCTAAATTCTTTTTTAATGAATTAATGAAAAGCGTTTCGTCACAATGATAAATATACATTTCAACATTTCCTTTAGTACCGATTGCATTGACGAAATAATTGTAAATCATCATTTTATAAGTACTCGGTTTGTTGATCAAAAAGAAAATATTGATGATATCATTTTTATTGATACGCGAAATATAATATCCTTTACCTTTTACCGATTCGATGATTTGCCTTTTTCGAAGTTCTTTATATGCTTTTTCCACCGTATCTCTTGAGAGAAAACAGGATTCGCTAAGCTCATTGATAGATGGGATTTTTTCGCCAATTTTAATTTGGCCACCGTCAATTCCATTCAAAATTGAATCTACAATCTGTTTATATTTAGGAACTCTGGAGTGCTCGTTTATATTTATTTCGAATGTTTCTGCTATAGCTTTCTGGTAAGACATATTATTTAGTTTTAAAGAACTAATTTTAAAGAATTGATCAATAACGGAGACAAGTTACAAAATTTTTATAACTTATTATTTATATGTGTTATTACAATAATATATATTCATGATTGCTAAGATTAATTTAAGATTTATCATTAACATATTTTTGGAACAAATAAAAAGCCTGCTCTTTTCAGAACAGACTTCAACTAATATGAACGTAAAATTTTTAAGGCATTTTTTTGAATCCTTCTGCTTTTATTTTCCAGGATCCATCTTTCGGAAATCCGGGAAATGTACCTGTTGAATCATCCCAACCTTCAAGCATCATTGCAACAGTCGTCAGAACACCGCCGTTTCCGGGAAGGTAAATTCTTAAACGCTCATCCTGATAATTGTGGCCGTTTTTCAAATAAGTATTGGTTTGAATATCCATAAACAATGCGTCCAACGCTTTATTTGGAAGTCCCAATCTTGCGGCATTCATTGCAGTCATCGGAAAATCCCAACCCCAGGTATGCTCCCAATTCCATCGTTCCCAAACAATATCAAGAGTATTTTTCATGATTTTTTTATCCAGTTTTGGAGATTCAGGAACCATTCCTAAAGCGCCCAGAACTGCAGGATGATCGGTCATCCATTTTGGAAAAGTGAAAGAATCTTTTGCAGATTCAGTCGACAGATAAACGCCGTCCTGAACCGGAAGAGGAGCCAATTTTGCAATCACATCATCCCATTTTTTATCTCTCGGTTCACCCAATCTTTCTTTCCATTGTTGTGCCGTTTTAAGTGCCCAATCCCAATAAGCCACTTCATAAGTCGGATTGTAAGTATCTTTCGCAGGGAAAACTTCCTGCGCAGGAATCACGCCTTTGCCTAAATTATAACGTTTTTTCTCTTTGTCGTATGTTGCATAATCTGCCATAAATTCAGCAGTTGCGAAAACCAGATCTTTATATTTCTCTAAAACCTTTTTGTCTTGATTATTACGGTACAAAAGTTCGGTCATATAAATAAGATGCGGCTGTTGCCAAATCAAAAATGCGGCTACAGAAGACGGACTTTCGTTTCCTTCATTGTCTGACATTTTAATCCATCTTACGCCTTTGTAACCTTGTCTTTCGGCTAATTTTTTAGCTTTGTCAAACGATCTGAAATAGTAATCCAGTTGTTTTTCCATAATCTCCGGTCTTCCCCAAAGTGCAAAATGAACGCCGTGCCACCAATGCATTTCTGTATGCGGTTTCCCGTACCAGCTGTTGAATGTCAAGCCCGTTTCCTGAGGCGGATTGTTTCCTCCACATTGTACTTTTGTTAAATATTCTGACAATACAACTCTACGTTCCAGTTCGTTGGCTCTCGGATCTGTACTTCCTTCAAAATCAACGGCTGCACCGCTTTTCCAGAAAGATTCCCATCCTGAAACGCTTTCTTTTTCTGCATCGGCAAATAAGGTTTTACTGCTTTTCGGATTTTTAGCGGAAAACTCAACACTTAATTCTATCTTTTTACTTTTAGAAGATGGTTCGTAGACGAAATAATGTTTTCCGGCTTCACGCAACTTTCCGTCTGTAAAATACAATTGTGTATAATAATCGGTACTTTGCAGCTTATGATGAATCAATCCTTGTGTCGATTGTGACGAAATGATTTTTGTTACATGATCGTTTTCATTGCCATAAAAAGCAGCATCATCCAAAAATTGTCCTGTCGGAGAAGGATAGCGTGCGAAGACTTTTAGCCTGTTTTGTGCAATTAAATCTGACTCGATTTTAACCCCAATTTTATCAGAATTCTGAAAAGAAGCGGTCCATACTTTTACAGGTGTTCCGTCCAAAGAAAATTGACTTTCGATAATTCCGGTCCAGAGATTAAGGGTTTGTTTAATGTTTGTTAAATCTGAAATTTTTGCTTTCTGACCGTCTTTTTTAAGCAATTCAATTCCGATATTTCCCAACTGAAGACGGTGCTGATTGACGCGGTAATAGTTTACAGCTTCTTTGTTTCTTTCAGGCTCTTTCAGTTGCACGCTGTACAATGCTTTACGTCCTTCATTATTGAAGTCATAAGCTTTCAGCGTTTCCTCAAATTTATAATTTTCTTTATTCGGAAAGCTGTTCCACCCCCATTCAGGTTGGGTGCCAAGGGAAACGCCTTTTTTGTAATATTCGGGAAATGACTGCATTCCGGTAATGTCAACCGTGTAGGCAAATTTTCCGTTCCCAACCGTTAAAGAAGATAATGTGTCCGCTTTTGTATTGACCACATTATGACGCTGAACAACTTTTTTACGATCAATTTTTTGGGCATTTAAGGATGAAAACCCGATACAAAAAACACTCAGATATATTACAATTTTCTTCATTTTTTAATTTATTTCTTTTTGATTCACGCTTGTCATTCTGAATGAAACGAAGTGTAATGAAGAATCTCAATTTTCGAATAGATTCCTCGTTCCTCGGAATGACAAACTGTCAATTATATTTTATTTATTAATAATTTCATTATTTTAAAACAGTAGCACTCATCAGTCCAATCACGACATCATTACTCACTGCAGTTAATTTTATTGATTTTAATTCCTTTTTTTCGTCAATCGGCAAATCCAAGATAGTTGCGGCACCGCCTTCAACAGCTCGGTTTGTGTATCCTTTAATTTCTGAATATTTCGTCAAACTTCCGCCTTTGTACAGTTCACCGGTTTTTAACTTTACTCGATACGGGATTTTATCATCCGGAATTTCAAAAGCAAAATTATCATCAAACAAATCCTGCTCAATCGGCCACCAATTCACAGGATTTTTTAGTTCTAATTCTGTGATCGAATCGTCTGAATATTGAACTGTAATTTTCCCATTAATGATTTGCGACTGCATCGGATTGGTTGAACCTGCCAAAAGAAAATAGATTTTTTTACCTTTTCCTGTCAACGGAATTTCAATTGAATTTGGAAAATTATCCCAAAGGCTCGCAAAAACAATATTCTTGTCTTCATCATTAATTAAAAACGGAATTCCCAAAAATTCTAGTTTTCCGTTTTTCCGTTTTGCCATCAATCCGCTGTCGTCGATTGGAGTAGTTGCCAAAGGATAACACCAGTTTCCGATTCCTTGCCACGGAAGCTGCAGCGTAGGAACATTCGGTCTTGGCGAAAGATATTTCTGATTAAAAATATTGTTTACACGATCATTATATTTTGATTGCAACGAAACCGTATTGAAATCTCCTTTATTTTGAATTTCCCAATCTGTAATTTCAATATTTTGTTTGATTCCGTTGTAATCTAATTCAACAGCATTCGTTCCTTTACTTAAAATGTTTTCCGGAATTTCAATAAATGTTGTTTGATTTTTTTGAGCTGAAAAAGTTTTGATTAAACCATTAACATTCAGTTTTCCATTAATATCATTCAATGATTTAGATTTAATCTGAAGCTTTTTATTCATCCATTTAGTTTGCAAAGGATATTGAATATCCACATTCACAGGATGCCACCATTTCGTTCCGTTTTGTTCAAGCTGAACAAAAAAGGTCCCTTTTCTTTCTTCTTTTACTAAATTAAATTGATTTCCGTCCCGGTTTTTTATCAGTTCCTGCGGATCGTGAATTTGTAGAATTTTCTTTTTTGAATCAAAATTAAGCTGAAGATTTTCAGAGATATAATTAACAAAATCTGTTTTCTCATTTGTTAGTTCATTTCCGGAATAATTAATTTCAATATTAAATTCTTTTGCTTTTTCAGCTTCAAACTGAATAAAAGGTTGTGAAATAGAATTGGTTTGTATCGTCCATTTCACTTTTTTACCATTTACTTTTACGGATTTTATTTTTGTATGATTTACTGGAATTATTAATTCGAGCGAAACCGGATTTGCATAATTTGATTTAAACCAATAATTCGCTTTTTTCGAGGTTCTGTTGAATTTAAATTCCCAATCCGGAAGTTGCAATTCAGCAAAATTCCAGTCTTTTGGAAATCCAGGTTTTATGTTGATTTTATTTTCTAATAATTTTGGATAAACACCAAAAAGTCCTTCCGTTAAAGTTCTTGCAGCAACACCAATCGGATCAGCAAAATCACGATACAATTCTCCACGAAACGCGTCATAATGCGATAGCTGTTCAAAATTTCCCGGACTGATTCCGTAATACATACTTTCAGCAAGATTGCCTTTCCAAAGTCGGAATGCGTCTTCATTTCTTCTTGCTTGCCAATACGCCAAAGCCGTTTGTAAATTTTCTGCCAAAGCCACATTGTTGATCGACCACGTGTATGGTTGCCAAGTTGTAGTCGCCAAAGTGTAATAGTTTTTGGGATTTTCACCTTTCACTTTTACAGGAATGTGCGGAATATGATTTTTGATGTATTGTGTGTTTTGATAATCTTCAAATTCATTCAAAATATACGCATCTGAAACATGATAAATCGACCAGATTCCGGGCTTGTCGTGAAGAATCTGATTTCCCAAAGCATCTTTAAATTCGGCAAAATGACCTTTGTTTTTAATCCAAAGCTGATTTTTCATGGCTTTTAAAATAGATTCTGCTTCTTTTTCATAAGGAATAGAATCTTCGCCAATGATTTTTGCCAGCTTCGCCATTTCACGGTTGGCTCTGTAATTATATGCTGAAGTATGAGTCACTTTTCCACCGGAATACTGCAACGCATCACTCGCCCAAATCGCAGCATACGCATCATAAAGTTCGCCTCGCTTAAAATTTCGTTTTTCCCAATCCATGTGACGGACCATCGTCGGCCACATTTTCTTTAAAAATTCAACATCACCTGTATAATTAAAATGCGAAAACATCTGATCAAAGAAAACCAGATTCATATCGTAATGATGAGGTTTTGAATTGTCGTTCGGATTTCGCGAAATATATCCGCTTGAGAAAACTGAAGTTCCCATCTTTTCTGCATGTCTGGCCAAATGCAAAAGCGTATCCATTTCAACAGGCGCAGAATCTGGTTTCAAAACCTGAGAATTTGAATAACTTCCAAAATGTTCTTTTGCTCTGTCGTGCCAGCTGAGAACATCGGCTGCGTAAGCTCCACGCCAAGCATTTAACCTCATTCTCCAGGCAACGGCGCCGTGAAGGAAAGTCGGGCTTTCCCAAATTCCGTCTGCGGCAACGGCAAGAGTTGCTCCGAAATTATTCAGATCTGCATCCGGAGTTTTTAGCTGAACTCTGTTGATTAATGACAATCGGGATTGTTCGGCTTCGCTAAATAGAGTTTCAAGCTGTTCGTCTGAAAGTTTTTTATCAGATTTTCCTTTTGCAATTTGAATGTAAACAGGACTTTTTTGTGTTGAATAAGAAGCGTAAACAATTGGAGATTTTTCTGCTTTATTTTGTGTGAAATCAGATAGTTTTTCCAAAGTTTTTGCATCAGTTAATTGTAAAGAATTTACGTTTGAAAAACTTCCGTTGACAATCTGAGTTTCCTTTTTTTTATTAAAATATGAAAGCTCAAATTGGTTTTTATTCAATTGAAACAGATTGCCTTCACAATATTCCGGAAGCAAATAAAATCCTGATTCCGGATCAGCACCAATATCACCATTTCTGCTGAATGTTTTTCCGCTTGCTCCGCCGTAAACTGCATAGATTTTTGTATTGGAATCTACATTTTGAGTTTCCATTTTTAAAATTAAGCCTTCTTCTTTTGAATGTGCTAAAACCGTCAGTTTTAAACTTCCATTCCCAAAAATTTGATCTTTAATTTCATACAACATCGAGCCCGGACGATAACGGGTTTCAATTTTATCTGCTTGAATTAATTTTTTAATAGAATTTCCTTTTTGGATGGCAAACTGAAGGTTGCCGCCCATTCCGGGAAGATATAGTGCAAATTCGGGTAAATCTCCAGCTTCCACCCTTGAAGCACGGTTGTTTCCATACAAAGCACGATTGAACCTGTATTTTCCATTGACCAATAAAAAGTCGCCTTTGTCTTCTTTATAATGCAGTTCTCTTTCATTTTTCTGCCAATGTTTGGATTGAGAAAAAGAATGTGAGAATGCAGATAAAACGATAAAGCCCGCTAAAATGGATGTTCTTCGCATTTTATTTTTTTAAATCAGTTAATGGCTGTCCGTTGACGATCACGTTTTTTAACGTCACATTTTTCAGGAAATCAACTTTATAAGGAATCTGAACGCCATCAATTTTAGCGTTGATCATTGTGAAATCTGTTACAGGCGAGGATTCATAAGCGCTGGAAAGAACAGCGTATTTTCCACCGCCCTTCACCTGCAAATTTTCCACCCAAATGTTTCTAATCGTTGGAATGAAGTTGCCCGGTTTTTCATAAAACATATTGAAACGTACAGCAGCCTCTTTATATGAACCAACTTTGGTATTGTAGAAAAACACATTTTCAACCGTTCCGCCGCGGCTTGAACTGGTTTTGATGCGAAGTGCTCTGTCGAGATTTTTACTGTCCATTACATTTCCTATTGCGTAGATATTTCTAGCTCCACCTGCAATTTCGCTTCCGATAACCACGCCACCGTGTCCGTCTTTCATTTCACAGTTTTCAATAATATGGTTTTCTGCAGGTCTTCCGATGTCTCTTCCGTCTTCGTCTCTTCCGGATTTTATGGCAATACAGTCGTCTCCTGTATCGAAATATGAATCTTTAATCCATACATTTTTACAAGCTTCAGGATCGAAACCGTCATTATTTGGACCATGACTGATTACTTTTACTCTTTCAATCAAAACATTTTCACACAAAACAGGATTCAGATTCCACATTGGAGAATTTTTCACCAAAACATCCGCCATATAAAAGTTTTTAGACTTGTAAGGCTGAACAAAATTCGGTCTCAGATAATATCCGTCGCCGAAAATTCTTTCTCTTGCAGGCTTTCTCTGAGCCATATATTCGTGAAGCTTTGCGCGGGCAGGATTTTGTCTTCCCGGGCGGGATTCGTCCCAGCCATATTTTCTTGCACCACACCAAAACCACCAATTGTCGTTATCTGAGTTTCCGTCCAAAGTTCCCTTTCCGGTTACCGCGATATTTTCTTCCTCGTAAGCATAGATTAAAGATGAATAATTCATACATTCCATTCCTTCCCAACGTGTGAATACGATAGGGTAGTCGTTGCTATCTTGACTGAATAAAATCGTAGAACCATCACTTAAATGTAGGTTAACGTTACTTTCTAAATAAATCGCTCCTGTTAAGAAAACTCCATTGGGAACGACAACTCTTCCGCCGCCTTCTGCACTACATTTCTCAATCGCTTTTTTAAAAGCTTCTGTATTTTTTGTTTTTCCATCACCAACTGCACCGAAATCAGTAATCAAATAATCAACTTTTCTGAATTCTGGTTTTTTGATCTGCTTTTTTAAAGCTTTGATTTCTTTTAAAGGTTGCTTTGCAGAAGTCCACGGCTTATATTGTGCCGAAATGGTAATTGATATGATTAATGCGAAAAGGATTAAAGCATGTTTTTTCATAATGATAGAGATTTTAATTTTCAGATAATCATCTTTATTTATCGCAATCTAAAATAATTGTTGCTAAGAATTATCCTGCACTGTCGGCATCATAAAATTTCATTTAATTTAAATTTAAGAATTGTTTTATAATGTATTAGAAACGGATTATCCAGCTTATTTGGATATTAACGTAATTTAACATTCAAAGGATGTAACAAATATTCCCATACTGGTGTCTTATAGGTAATAAAAACTAAAGTTTTAATGAAAACCATATTAACACCGATCGCATTTTTAACAGGAATTCTGGCTTATTCACAAACAAACGATACAATAAAATCAAAAGGGAAAGAAATAGAAGCTGTTACATTAACTTATAAAAAACCAACGGTGGAATCTAAAGTTGACCGTACTGTTTTTAATGTAGCAAACAGTTCGATTCTTGCAGGAAATACAACCTGGGATATCCTACGAATGACCCCTTTGCTAAGTGTCGACAGCAATGATGCTCTGAAAGCAGAAGGTGAATCTGTAACGGTCTATATCAACGACAGAAAATCTGTTTTTACAGGAAAAGAACTGAAGGATTATCTGCAAACCATTCCCGCTGATAATCTGATGAAAATCGAGGTGATTACCAGCCCGTCGTCAAGATATGAAGCTACAGGATCTGTAATCAATATTGTTCTTAAAAAACGTGATGACGAAGGCATGAAAGGCAGTATTACCTTCAACAACAGACAAAATACTCAAAATTCTCAATACACCAATTTAAATATAAATTATCACAAAAAGAAATTTACCCAGACTTTTATAGGAAGCTACAGCGATAATACTTTTGTATCGAGAAACTCATTCATCAATACAGTATATAAAAATAATGAGGTGACGGCAGGAAATACAGTTAACATTTATAAAGGCAAAAACCCGTCGATATCTTCCACTTCAGAGTTTGAAATCAATGATAAAAATACAGTTGGAGTTGTTTTGGAATTGTATCAGGGAAAAAGAAACAATTCTTCTGAAGCAGATGGAATGCGCCATATTAATGATGTTTTGGATTATTCTTATGACCAGGTCCAAAACTCGTCAGCACTTAACCGTGCGTTGGGAACGAATGTTTTTTACAAATATTATGACAAGGAAAAAAACAGAATTTTGGATATCAATTTAGGAACCAACTACAATGATCAAAACGATAATAATAATTTTCTTAAAAATACAATATCGAGCGTAGATCCTTCTGTCAGCGAAATTGGGGTACTTACTGATACTAAAAACAGAAATTATTTTATTAAAATTGACTATACTCACCAGTTGGGAAAATCCGGAGGGAATTTTGAAGTGGGCGGAAAGATGGATTTTAATAATAATGTAATTGCAAACAATTTATCCGGAAATCTGCTTGATGGTCTTAGTACAAAAGATGTTTTTCGTTATGAAGACAATATAAATTCATTATATTTAAATTATTCTAAAACTTTCTTTGAAAAACTTGAGGCTAGATTTGGTATCCGATACGAATATATAGATTATAAAATCCGTCAGGATATTGCCGGAGCTTCGAGAAATGATTCATACGGTAATTTTTTGCCCAATATTTTGTTGAAATATTCTTTTTCGGATAAATATGACTTGAGTCTTACGTACAACAAAAATCTTTGGCGGCCTTGGTATTCGGAGTTTAATCCTTTTATGCAGCCAACAAGTGAAGGATTTTATTCCCGTGGAAACATCGACCTGAACCCAAATCCAAGCGATAGGCTGTATATGAAGTTTGGATTCTTAAAGAAATATTTTCTTTCTGCAAGATATATGTACATCGATCAGGATTATTGGACATCGTATCTGACGGAAGGTGATAAAATTATCTCCCAAGAAACCAATTTCCTTGGTAAAGTGCACAAATACTTTGTATACGCCAATACCAATCAGTCGTTTTTAAAAAATAAATTAAATGTGAACCTCAGTCTCGGCTGGAATTATATTGACAATAGTGACTTCAATACCAGAAACAGCCTGAGCAGGGCAAGCAACTACATCAGTTATTGGGCTGGTTCAACCAATTTATCATATACGAATCTCTTTAACAAGAATATCAATCTGAGCGCTTGGGTTGAAGTTTCCAATCAGAATAACGGGAATTCTTATGCGAACAGAACCAACGTTTTCCATAATCTATCCGCAACAAAAATCTTCCCGAAAACACAGATGGAATTTAGTGTACAGCTGATCAATATTTTCAGCAGGCCCAATTTTGATTCAACCACTTTCAATCAGATCGGCAGTTTCAGAAATTCAAATAAATCCGATTGGTACGGAGTTTCATTTTCATTCGTAAAACGTTTTGGAAATCAAAAGGTAAAGGAAAATACCAAAACCGATGTTGAGAAAAGCGGCGGTGGCGGAAAATAGCATTTTCTTTAGGCTTTGGATTCAATAAATATGTAATGTTATGATTATTTATTATACGTTTGTGTTTGTCATCTTTTAGGCTGCTTTTTCAGAATTTATATTTTTAAGGTAAATAATTTACAATTTATATCAAATTTTTCTGATGAAGTTAGGCTAGAAACGTCTTAAAAGCTATATTTGCAACCTAAATTTTATAGACATGAAAGAACTTATTGAAAAAATCAACGCAGAATTTGAAGCGTTCGCTACTGAAGCAAACCAACAAGCAGAAAAAGGAAACAAGGCAGCGGGTACAAGAGCTCGTAAATCAGCTTTGGAATTGAGCAAATTGTTCAAAGAATTCAGAAAAGTTTCTGTTGAAGAATCAAAGAAATAAGACAAAATCAGCCGGCTCATTGAAGCCGGCTTTTTTGTTAAATCTTTTTAAGTTTTAGATAGAATTCATAATTTTTGTTTGTAAGCTGAAATTAATTCACTTACAAAATCATGCTCAACTGAATTCTTTTCCTTGCTTCATCAATTTCCGTTACTTTTACCTGAACGTGCTGATGCAGCTTTACGACTTCATTTACATCAGAAACAAAGCCTTCTTTCAGTTGAGAAATATGTACAAGTCCGCTTTCTTTTATCCCTAAATCTACAAAACATCCGAAAGCCGTAATGTTGTTGACAATTCCGGGAAGAATCATGCCTGTTTTTAAGTTTTTAATGCTTTTTACATTCGGATCAAATTCAAAAACTTTAGCAGCTTTTCTTGGATCTAAACCTGGTTTTTCAAGCTCTTTTAAAATGTCTTTGATTCCTAAAATTCCAATGTCTTCAGTAATATATTTTTCAGGATTAATTAAAGCGATCTTTTCTTTATTGGCAATTAATTCATCTGTTTTTATGCTTAAATCCTTGGCCATTTTGTCAACAATTCCGTATGCTTCAGGATGCACGGCAGAATTGTCCAAAGGGTTTTTGGCATTGGCAATTTTTACAAATGCAGCAGCTTGCTGGAAAGCTTTTTCACCTAATCTCGGAACTTTTTTTAACTGTTTTCTGTCTTCAAAAGCACCATTTTCCGAACGGTAATTGACGATATTTTCCGCCATCTTTTCACCAATTCCGGAAACATAGCTTAAAAGAGATTTGCTTGCTGTGTTCAGGTTAATTCCGACAGAATTTACACATTTCATCACGGTAGAATCCAGTTCATTTTTCAGTTGAGTTTGATCCACATCGTGCTGATATTGCCCGACACCGATCGATTTAGCATCAATTTTCACCAATTCTGCCAAAGGATCAGACAATCTTCTTCCAATGGAAACTGCGCCACGAACGGTCACATCATAACTCGGAAATTCGTCTCTCGCGATTTTACTTGCCGAATAAACCGAAGCTCCAGCTTCCGAAACCACAAAAACCTGCAATGGTTTGTCGAACGCGATTTTTTTTATAAAAAACTCGGTTTCGCGGCTTGCCGTTCCGTTCCCGATTGATATTGCCTGAATGTTGTATGCATTTACCATCGAACGGATTTTCTTCATCGCCATTCCGGTTTCATTTTGCGGAGCGTGAGGATAAATGGTTTCGTTATGAAGTAAATCTCCTTTTTCGTCTAAACATACAATTTTACAACCGCTTTTGTAGCCGGGATCGATCGCTAAAATTCGTTTTTCCCCTAAAGGCGGAGCCAATAATAATTGACTAAGATTTTCAGAAAAAATTTCAATCGCTTTTTTGTCTGCTTTTTCTTTAGCTTCTTGCAGAGTTTCGTTGGAAATTGCGGGTTCCAACAATCTTTTGTAGCTGTCTTTTATGGCTAATGAAATTTGCTCAGAACTTTCATTATTTGATTTGATGATTGCCTTTTCAATAAAATCTATTGCTTCTTCCTTATCGATTTCCACATTTGTTTTTACGAAACCTTCGGATTCTGCTCGTAACATTGCTAAAAGCCTGTGAGACGGAATTTTATTTAAGCTTTCTTCCCATTCAAAATACTGAGAAAATTTTTGTGCGCCTTCTTCTTCTTTTTTAGCTTTTACAACTTTAGAAGTGATCATTGCTTTTCGCTGAAACAAACGACGGAGATTTTTACGGACATACATATTTTCGTTGATCCATTCTGCCATGATATCTCGTGCGCCCTGAAGTGCTTCTTCTTCTGAAGAGACTTTGTCATTTATATATTTTGAAGCCAAAAACTGCAAATCATTACTTTTCTGGCTCATAATAATTTTAGCTAAAGGTTCCAATCCTTTTTCTTTTGCCGCATCAGCTTTGGTTTTTTTACGCTTTTTAAAAGGTAAATACAAATCTTCCAGCTCCTGAATGTCAAAGCTTTCTTCAATTCTGGTTTTTAAGTCTGACGTTAAAACATTTTGCTCTTCAATTGATTTTAAAATACTTTCTTTTCGCTTTACAATTTCTTCAAACTGCTTATTGAGTTTTGAAATCTGTTCGATTTGTGTTTCATCCAGATTTCCAGTTCTGTCTTTTCGATAACGTGAAATAAAGGGAATTGTACAATCTTCGGAAAGTAATTGAAGCGTATTGTTGATGCTTTTTTCGGAAAGGTTGAGTTGTTTTTTTATAAAGTCAATTGCGTTCATTCGGGATTTTTGGAATGGCTAAAATAAGATTTTAAAAAGAAATAAGGCGATTTGCCCAGCCTTGAATGTTTTGTTCATTAATATTTATTGATTTTAAAAGAATTAACGAAACATTTAGACATAAAAATGCCCCGCAGATAGGCGAGGCGCTAAATGTTTTCACAACGGAATAATCCTTATTGTGAATTGCTTTTCAAAATTATTAATACAAATATATGTTAAAAATTTATTAATTTATTTACGGAAAACCATAATTTGAATAATTTTTTTATCTCTATTTTTATATTTATTAAAAAACTGATTTACAATGATTAAAAATATACTTGGATTAGATTTAGGGACAAACTCAATAGGTTGGGCATTAATAAAACAAGACTTTCAAAATAAACAAGGTGAAATTCTTGGGATAGGAAGTAGAATTGTTCCAATGTCTCAAGATATTCTTGGCGATTTTGGAAAAGGGAATTCTGTTTCACAAACTGCTGCAAGAACAGGTTATAGAGGTGTGAGAAGATTGCGAGAAAGATTTTTATTACGAAGAGAAAGACTTCACAGAGTTTTGAATATAATTAATTTTTTACCAGAATATTACACTTCTCAAATTGATTTTGATAAAAGATTCGGAAAGTTTAAAGAAGAAACCGAACCAAAACTGGCTTATAATAAAGAAGGATTTATTTTTAAAAAGTCTTTCGAAGAAATGCTTGTGGATTTTAAAAACCATCAACCTCAACTTTTAGAGAATAACAAAAAAATTACTTACGACTGGACAATATATTACCTCCGTAAAAAAGCGCTTTCGCAAAAAATTGAGAAAGAAGAACTGGCTTGGATTCTTTTGAATTTTAATCAGAAACGTGGTTATTATCAATTGCGTGGTGAAGATTTTGAAGAAGAAAAGGATAAAACTTTTGTACGCTTAAAAGTCGAAAAGATTGTTGATTCGAGAGATAATGTAAAGGGCAAAATATTGTATGATGTTTATTTCGATAATGGTTGGAAATACGATAAGCAAATTGTAAAAACAGAAGATTGGATAGAACGTGTAAAAGAATTTATTGTTACTGAATCATTCTTGAAAAACGGAGATATCAAAAGAACTTTTAAAGCAGTTGATTCTGAAAGGGATTGGATTGCTATCAAAACTAAAACCGAACAAGAAATCGACAAATCCCACAAAACCGTTGGAGCCTATATTTATGAAACGCTTCTTCAAAATCCAAAACAAAAAATCAAAGGAAAACTGGTTCGTACGATTGAAAGAAAATTTTATAAAGAAGAACTCAAACAGATTTTAGAAAAGCAAAGAGAATTTCATCAGGAATTGCGTGACGAGGACTTGTATAATGATTGTGTTCGCGAACTGTACAGGAATAATGAAGCACATCAATTGACTTTAAGTAAAAAAGATATTGTGCATCTTTTTATGGAAGATATTATTTTTTACCAAAGACCTTTGAGAAGTCAAAAGTTTTCTATTTCTAATTGTACATTGGAGTTCAGAAAATACAAAGATGAAAATGGAGCAGAGTATACGCAATTTTTAAAAGCAATTCCAAAATCAAATCCATATTATCAGGAATTCCGGATTTGGCAATGGATGTATAATCTTAATATTTATAAAAAAGATGATGATGCGAACGTTACCAAAGAATTTTTAACTTCAAATGAAGATTTCGAAAATTTGTTTGAATTTTTGAATAATAGAAAAGAAGTTGACCAAAAAGCATTGTTGAAACATTTTAAATTAAATGAAAAAACACATCGCTGGAATTTTGTAGAAGATAAAAAATATCCTTGCAACGAAACCAAAACAATGATTTCATCAAGGTTGGATAAAGTTGAAAATATTTCTGATGATTTCTTTACCAGAGAAATTGAGCAGAAGATTTGGCATATCATCTATTCTGTAAGTGATAAAATTGAATATGAAAAAGCATTGAAATCCTTTGCTGGAAAGCATAATTTGGATGAAAATTCTTTCTTCGAAGCGTTCAAAAAGTTTCCGCCATTTAAAAGTGAATACGGTTCTTTTTCAGAGAAAGCGATTAAGAAGTTGTTGCCTTTAATGCGAGTGGGGAAATATTGGAATGAGGATGATATTTTAAAATATAGTGATGATTATTTTAAGAATATAGAATCTTTGCTGGGTGTACTAAAACAAAGAGATGAAAATATTTCTGACGATGACCGCCAAAATTATAATAAAACAATAAATAATAAACTTCGCGAAAAATTAGAGAATTTTCAAAATGCAGAGATAGAATCTTTTCAAGGCTTAAGATTACATATTGCTCAATATATTCTTTATGGGAAACATTCTGAAGGAGATAATAAAAAATTCAGTTCTGCAAATGATTTAGATGAGTTTTTAAAAGAATTTAAACAGCATTCGCTTCGTAATCCGATTGTAGAACAGGTGATTACGGAAACAATTCGTGTGGTAAAAGATATTTGGTTAAAATATGGAAATGGAGCTAAAGATTTCTTCGACGAAATTCATATTGAATTGGGTAGAGAAATGAAGCAAACAAAAGATGAACGAGCAGATGCCACAAAAAGAATAACAGAAAATGAAAATACCAATCTTCGCATCAAAGCTTTATTGGCTGAAATGATGAATGATCATTCGGTAGAAAATGTTCGTCCATATTCTCCGATGCAACAGGAAATTTTAAAAATTTATGAAGATGGAATTTTAAAATCCGACATCGAAATTGAAGATGATATTCTGAAGATCAGCAAAACAGCACAACCTTCTTCATCGGATTTAAAAAGATACAAACTTTGGCTCGAACAGAGATATAAATCGCCTTATACAGGACAAATTATTCCTTTAAATAAATTATTTACCACAGAATATGAAATTGAACACATTATTCCGCAAAGCCGATATTTTGATGACAGTTTTAGCAATAAAATTATTTGCGAATCGGCAGTGAATAAATTGAAAGATAATTATATCGGACTTGGATTTATTAAACAATTCGGTGGGACTATCGTTGAATGTGGTAACGGAAAATCAGTAACAGTTTTTAAACAAGATGCTTATGAAGATTTCGTTAAAAAACACTATGCCAATAACCGAGGTAAACGAAATAAACTTCTTTTGGAAGAAATTCCTGAGAAAATGATTGAACGACAGCTAAACGATACTCGTCATATCAGCAAATATATTTCTGGTGTTCTTTCCAACATTGTTCGTGTAGAAGATGGAAGCGATGAAGGCGTGAATTCTAAAAATATTGTTCCCGGAAATGGAAAAATTACAACACAACTGAAACAAGATTGGGGTTTGAATGATGTTTGGAATAATTTGATTTTGCCTCGTTTTGAAAGAATGAATCAACTGACTAATTCAACAGATTTTACCGCTTGGAATGAAAATCACCAGAAATTTTTGCCAACCGTTCCGATTGAATTTTCAAAAGGATTTTCAAAGAAAAGAATAGATCATCGCCATCATGCTTTAGATGCTTTGGTTATTGCTTGTGCTACGAAAGAACATATTAATTATATGAATAATGAGCATGCATTAAGAAAAGGTAAAACTAAAGAAGAAAAACAAAGTCTTCGATATGATTTACGAAAAAATCTTTGCTATAAAAAATACAATAGTGATTCAAAAGAAAATTATAAATGGATTTTTAATAAACCTTGGGCTAGCTTTACGGTAGATGCTAAAAATAATTTGGAGAAAATTATTGTAAGCTTTAAACAAAATCTTCGTGTAATAAATAAAGCGACAAATTATTATGAAAAATATGTAGAAAAAGACGGTGTAAAAACCAAAGAAAGAGTAGAACAGACCGGAACAAACTGGGCGATAAGAAAGCCGATGCACAAAGAAACTGTTTCCGGAAAGGTCGATTTGCCATGGGTGAAAGTTCCTAAAGGAAAGATTTTAACGGCAACAAGAAAAAGTCTTGATACTTCTTTTGATTTGAAATCAATTAATTCAATCACAGATACCGGAATCCAAAAAATACTTAAAAATTATTTGGAATTTAAAGGAAGTGCTGAAATTGCATTTTCGCCTGAAGGAATTGAAGATATGAATAAAAATATCGAACAGTATAATGATGGAAAATCACATCAGCCAATCAATAAAGTTAGGGTTTTTGAATTGGGCAGTAAATTTCAAGTTGGGCAAACCGGAAATAAAAAGGAGAAATATGTAGAAGCTGCAAAAGGAACTAACTTATTCTTTGCGGTTTATGAAGATAAAAATGGAAAAAGAAGCTATGAAACTATTCCGTTGAATGAAGTTATTGAAAGGCAAAAACAAGGATTAAACCCTGTGCCTTTAGAAAATGATAAAAGTGATAAGTTATTATTTAGCCTGTCTCCAAATGATTTAGTGTATGTGCCTCTGGAAGATGAATTTATAGGAGGTAATTTTAATCCATATAATTTTAGCAAAGAACAGATTAAGAGAATATATAAGGTTGAAAAAACTTCAGGTACTGAATGCTATTTTGTTCGTCAAGATATTGCTTATTTAATAAAACAATACGATGCAAAAACTAAAATTGGGGAATTGGAAAGTCAGAATAAGCTTCAAGTCACAATGACAGAGGATAGAATGAAAATTTCTGAAGTTTGCTTGAAAATTAATTGTGATAGGCTAGGAAATATAAATATTTTAACAAAAGAAAAAATCAAGAAAATATTTGATGGATATAGATAGAATAGCAATTGATTCAAATGTACTTTTATATGCTTATGACAATAGGGATATAAATAAGCAAGATAGAGCGATAGAGATATTATTCGAAAAACCATTTGTCACTCAATTAGTTGTTTTTGAATTTATAAGAGTTTTGGAAAGGAAATTTAAAATGGAGAAAAAAGAAATTACTAAACTTACTATTAAATTACTAACTGAACTAGTATATCCTCTATCTCAACACAGTGATATTTATGATTATGCTCACTTTTTAGCTCAGAGATATAATTATGGATTAAGTGATATTTTGGTGCTTTCAGATTTAATACTTAATAATTGTTCTATTTTACTATCAGAAGATATGTGCAATGGAATGACTGTCGATAAAAGATTAAAAATTATTAATCCTTTTTTATGATAACCCGTTCCATCTACATTGGTAATCCAACATATCTGAAACTCAAAGACAATCAGATGAAAATCCTATGTCCGGAAACAAAAGCAGAAAAGGGGAGTATTCCGGTAGAAGATTTGGGATTATTGATGTTAGATCATTTTCAAATTACAATTTCTCATCAACTTATTCAGAAAATGATGGGGAATAATGTGGTTGTGGTAAGTTGCGATTCCCATCATTTGCCTCACGGAATTATGCTCCCACTTTACGGACATACGGAACATTCCGACCGTATTAAAGATCAGTTGGAAGCCAGCGAACCGCTCAAAAAACAACTCTGGAAACAAACCATCGAATGCAAAATTGAAAACCAAAAAGAAGTATTAAGAAGATTAGGAAACTATTATGAACCCATGATTGATTATCAGAACAATGTTAAAAGCGGAGATATCACCAATATGGAAGGTATTGCAGCACAACATTACTGGAAATATCTCATCAGTTTAGATTTTTTAAGGCAGCGTTTTGGAGACTCGCCTAATCAGTTCTTTAATTTCGGTTATTCAGTTCTCAGAAGTATTGTCGCGAGAGCAATTGTTGAAACTGGATTGCTTCCCGTTCTCGGAATTTTCCATAAAAATAAATACAATCCCTACTGTCTTGCTGATGATTTGATGGAACCTTACCGTCCGTTTGTTGATTTATTAGTGATGGATTGGCTGACAAAGAATCCGGATATAGAAGAATTGACGAAAGAATTTAAATCACACATCCTGCAAATTGCAACCAAAGATGTGTCGATAGACACGAAAACAAGACCACTGTTGGTGGCAGTAAAATCAACCGCTACATCGCTATACAAATGTTATACGGGAGAAAAACGAGTCATTTCTTATCCCGAACTGATATGAACGCCGAAAGGTTTAATGCATACCGAATTATGTGGGTTTTAGTATTATATGATTTGCCGGCAGAAACTAAAGCCAATATGAAAGATGCCTACCGCTTTCGTAAATCTTTGCTTGACGATGGCTTTACCATATTTCAGTTTTCGATGTATGTAAGGCATTGTCCGAGTCGCGAAAATGCTGAGGTTCATATTAAAAGAGTAAAATTTATGCTCCCAAAAGCAGGAAAAGTAGCTATAATGTGCATTACAGATAAGCAATTTGGAGACATTGAAATTTTCTTCGCCAGGAATAAAGAAGAACCACCGCCAACCTTCCAACAGCTTGAATTATTCTAAATTTTAAATCCTAAAAACAAAAACAATCTACTGAAAACCAGTAGATTGTTTGTTGAGGCTGTGATCAATCACGAAGATAATAATTTTTGAAAGCAATTCACAACACCTGCTACTTTTGCTTGTTTTTCTTGTTTGCTGTGATCAATCACGAAGATAATAATTTTTGAAAGCAATTCACAACCAAGACCATAAATACCACCTTCTAATTTATGCTGTGATCAATCACGAAGATAATAATTTTTGAAAGCAATTCACAACAAACAAGGTTATCACCTCGGTATGTTAGGCGCTGTGATCAATCACGAAGATAATAATTTTTGAAAGCAATTCACAACCTAATATTTCTTCACATAATTCCCACGTGGCTGTGATCAATCACGAAGATAATAATTTTTGAAAGCAATTCACAACGCGGGTAGAACATGGATTGATACGGCAAATGCTGTGATCAATCACGAAGATAATAATTTTTGAAAGCAATTCACAACTATAAAGTATTTAAGTTTATATTCTTCTGTGCTGTGATCAATCACGAAGATAATAATTTTTGAAAGCAATTCACAACGAGAATTATTAATACCAAGTGATAAAGTCAGCTGTGATCAATCACGAAGATAATAATTTTTGAAAGCAATTCACAACAAAGGTTACGAACAAAGTGTTTTAGAACATGCTGTGATCAATCACGAAGATAATAATTTTTGAAAGCAATTCACAACCTAAAACTAATTGAGCGTTTGATATGCTCTGCTGTGATCAATCACGAAGATAATAATTTTTGAAAGCAATTCACAACTGTTGTGATGCTATTTTATAAGGAGGATCTGCTGTGATCAATCACGAAGATAATAATTTTTGAAAGCAATTCACAACCGTGTTTTTCTAAACAATATTTATATAATTGCTGTGATCAATCACGAAGATAATAATTTTTGAAAGCAATTCACAACCAATTCGATATTTAATTTCTTATTTTCCATGCTGTGATCAATCACGAAGATAATAATTTTTGAAAGCAATTCACAACTGTTTATCCGTTAATCCTTCCATTGTTTAGCTGTGATCAATCACGAAGATAATAATTTTTGAAAGCAATTCACAACGTTAGTTCCCAAGACTAACATTATTATATTGCTGTGATCAATCACGAAGATAATAATTTTTGAAAGCAATTCACAACGAAATATCTGCAGTCTCGGAATTAAACCAGGCTGTGATCAATCACGAAGATAATAATTTTTGAAAGCAATTCACAACCGGCTGAAAAATTAGCAGGTGAAAGAGCTGGCTGTGATCAATCACGAAGATAATAATTTTTGAAAGCAATTCACAACTAACTCGAAATTCATCTTCGATATAAGTTTGCTGTGATCAATCACGAAGATAATAATTTTTGAAAGCAATTCACAACGACTACCTAATAAAGCATTTGGATAATTCAGCTGTGATCAATCACGAAGATAATAATTTTTGAAAGCAATTCACAACGATTTTATTGAGTATACTAGGTCTGCGGCGGCTGTGATCAATCACGAAGATAATAATTTTTGAAAGCAATTCACAACGAACCCGTTAAGAGACGGCGACGAGTATAGCTGTGATCAATCACGAAGATAATAATTTTTGAAAGCAATTCACAACCATCAAATACAGCGTTTGTAAAAAACTGCGGCTGTGATCAATCACGAAGATAATAATTTTTGAAAGCAATTCACAACAACATAAGTATTGTATTGAGAACCATACTGGCTGTGATCAATCACGAAGATAATAATTTTTGAAAGCAATTCACAACACCTTATCCAATCTTTCATTTTTATTTTTTGCTGTGATCAATCACGAAGATAATAATTTTTGAAAGCAATTCACAACGTTTATTGGAAGAATTGCAGGTAAAAGAAAGCTGTGATCAATCACGAAGATAATAATTTTTGAAAGCAATTCACAACTCTTTATAAACTAAGCCCATTAGACGGAAAGCTGTGATCAATCACGAAGATAATAATTTTTGAAAGCAATTCACAACTTCTTTTCGTTGAATTTCGATATCTCTAAAGCTGTGATCAATCACGAAGATAATAATTTTTGAAAGCAATTCACAACCAGGAACGGCATGACCTGATGGAGGAGGAAGCTGTGATCAATCACGAAGATAATAATTTTTGAAAGCAATTCACAACATTCTGACGTGTTAGTTGTTGAATTATTGTGCTGTGATCAATCACGAAGATAATAATTTTTGAAAGCAATTCACAACGAAATTAATTCATAATTTATTTGAAACTTTGCTGTGATCAATCACGAAGATAATAATTTTTGAAAGCAATTCACAACTAGAAATGGTAAAACCTTGGATAAATACAGGCTGTGATCAATCACGAAGATAATAATTTTTGAAAGCAATTCACAACCGTTTCCCTTAGTAATTCGTTAACGGCTCGGCTGTGATCAATCACGAAGATAATAATTTTTGAAAGCAATTCACAACACAGGAGAAGGCGAAATGAAATAATGAAAAGCTGTGATCAATCACGAAGATAATAATTTTTGAAAGCAATTCACAACGCAGCATTGACTTATGCAATTTATAAGCAGGCTGTGATCAATCACGAAGATAATAATTTTTGAAAGCAATTCACAACGCAAATGATCTTTCAAAGGTAAACAACATCGCTGTGATCAATCACGAAGATAATAATTTTTGAAAGCAATTCACAACTGCAATTAGTAATATCATAGGAGTTGGAGGGCTGTGATCAATCACGAAGATAATAATTTTTGAAAGCAATTCACAACTTTCCGGAAAAACAGATATTGGTGACACAAGCTGTGATCAATCACGAAGATAATAATTTTTGAAAGCAATTCACAACAGTCTTAAACAATACTAAACAAGTTTAAACGCTGTGATCAATCACGAAGATAATAATTTTTGAAAGCAATTCACAACCCTGCGATGCGTGAAGCTGAAAGATTAGAGGCTGTGATCAATCACGAAGATAATAATTTTTGAAAGCAATTCACAACCTTTCCGTTCGCATTTTGAAAATACGGGTGGCTGTGATCAATCACGAAGATAATAATTTTTGAAAGCAATTCACAACTACCATTCTGTTCAATGCAGATCAACAAAAGCTGTGATCAATCACGAAGATAATAATTTTTGAAAGCAATTCACAACATTCAGCTTTCCAGTCTGAATCATATTTGCGCTGTGATCAATCACGAAGATAATAATTTTTGAAAGCAATTCACAACTTGCTAAATACTGACTGTGAGCAGCTTCAGCTGTGATCAATCACGAAGATAATAATTTTTGAAAGCAATTCACAACACAGCAGACGCACGGTCATTTTGAGTTTTTGCTGTGATCAATCACGAAGATAATAATTTTTGAAAGCAATTCACAACAAGTTCAGTGATCTTTTCTTCTTGCTCCTGGCTGTGATCAATCACGAAGATAATAATTTTTGAAAGCAATTCACAACGATCTATTTCACAAGCAAAATGATTATACTGCTGTGATCAATCACTAAGATAATAATTTTTGAAAGCACTTTAACAAATTTTACAATTTCAAACCCCTAGTCGGCATTATATTTTCTTTTAAATAAGCATAACACCAAAAAATAATATTATGTCAAAGAAAATTGCAATTTTAGCAACAAACGGATTTGAAGAAAGCGAACTGAAATTACCGAAAGAACACATCGAGCAGCAAGGTTGGACGGCGCATATCATCAGTCCGGAATCCGGCACGATAAAAGCATGGGCAGAGAAAGATTGGGGAAAAGAATATAATGTTGATAAAACTTTAGACGAAGTTACAGCTTCAGATTATGATGCCTTGGTTTTGCCCGGCGGAGTTATCAACCCCGACAAGTTAAGGACAAACGAAAAAGCATTAAGTTTTGTAAAAGATTTTTTTAGTCAACAAAAACCTGTTGCCGCAATTTGTCACGGCCCACAAATTTTGATCAATGCTGAAGTTGTTGAAGGAAGAAATATGACTTCTGTAGATTCAATAAGCAAAGATCTTAAAAATGCAGGTGCAAACTGGGAAGATAGCGAAGTTGTTGTTGATAACGGTTTGGTAACCAGCAGAACACCAAAAGATTTACCTGCTTTTAATGCTAAAATGGTGGAAGAAATTAATGAAGGTAAACATAAAGAACAAAGTCTTTAATAACTAATGTAATGAAATATTCAAGGTTCAAGTCTTTTGCTTGAGCCTTTTTTATGACTTGCCAACTTTAGGCAACAATATTACTGTTCATTAATTGTAATTAATAACTTATTCATTATGAATTTGTTAATTAATAAAACTTCTTGCTTATTATTTAATTAAAAAACACTATTTTTGCACCCGTAAAAATCATTCATGCAAAACATTAGAAATATTGCGATTATCGCACACGTTGACCACGGGAAGACGACTTTGGTTGATAAGATTATTCATGCTACAAACATTTTCAGAGAAAATCAGGAAAGTGGAGAATTAATAATGGATAACAACGATCTTGAAAGAGAAAGAGGGATTACCATTTTATCTAAAAATATTTCTGTTACTTATAAAGATGTTAAAATTAACGTAATCGATACTCCAGGTCACGCCGATTTTGGTGGTGAAGTAGAGAGAGTTTTAAAAATGGCAGACGGTGTAATCTTGTTGGTAGATGCTTTTGAAGGCCCTATGCCACAAACAAGATTCGTATTGCAGAAAGCTTTGGAATTAGGTTTGAGACCTTTGGTTGTTATCAATAAAGTTGATAAACCAAACTGTCGTCCGGAAGAAGTTCACGATCAGGTTTTTGATCTTTTCTTCAACCTTGAGGCTACTGAAGAGCAATTGGATTTTCCAACGTTCTACGGTTCTTCAAAACAAGGCTGGTTCAACACTTCATTAGAACAAACAGAAAATATTTTCCCGTTATTAGACGGTATTTTACAGTATGTTCCTGAACCGAAAGTAGAAGAAGGAAACTTACAGATGCAGATCGTTTCTTTAGACTTTTCTTCTTTCTTAGGGAGAATTGCGATCGGAAAAGTGATCAGAGGAGAAATCAAAGAATCTCAGTGGATCGGTTTGGCTCAGGCGGACGGTAAAGTTTTAAAAGGAAAAGTAAAAGAATTATACGTTTTTGAAGGTCTTGGGAAGAAAAAAGTAACTGAAGTAAAAGCCGGAGATATCTGTGCTGTTGTAGGCTTTGATGCATTCCAGATTGGAGATTCTTTCGTAGATCTTGAAAATCCTGAACCATTGCCAAGAACTTCAATTGATGAGCCTACGTTGAACATGACGTTCTCAATCAACAATTCACCTTTCTTCGGTAAAGATGGTAAATATGTTACTTCCAACCACCTGAAAGAAAGATTAACTAAAGAATTAGAGAAAAATTTAGCATTAAGAGTTGAGCAGACTGGTGATGCAAATACATTCTTGGTATTCGGTAGAGGTATTCTTCACTTGTCAGTTTTAATTGAAACAATGAGAAGAGAAGGGTACGAAATGACGATTGGTCAGCCACAGGTTATCTTGAGAGAAATCGACGGAGAAAAATGTGAGCCTTATGAATCTTTGGTTGTTGACGTTCCTGAAGAATTTGCTTCTAAAGTAATCGATTTGGCTACTCAAAGAAAAGGTGATCTTCACATCATGGAAACTAAAGGTGAAATGCAGCACATGGAATTCGAAATTCCTTCAAGAGGTTTGATCGGATTGCGTTCTCAAATGTTGACAGCGACAGCGGGTGAAGCTATTATGGCTCACCGTTTTACAGAATATAAGCCTTTCAAAGGAGCAATTCCTGGAAGAAGTAATGGTGTTTTAATCAGCAAAACTCAAGGTCCGGCTACAGAATATTCTATCGCTAAATTACAGGATAGAGGTAAGTTCTATGTAGATCCGGGTGAGGAAATCTATGCAGGAATGATCATTGGCGAGCAAAACAAGCCTGGTGACTTAGTTGTAAACATCGTTGAAGCAAAACAATTGAACAACATGCGTGCTTCAGGTAAAGATAAAGACACCGGTGTTGCACCAAAAATCTTATTCTCTCTTGAAGAATGTATGGAATATATTCAAGGTGATGAAGCAATCGAGGTGACTCCAAACTTCATCCGTATGAGAAAGAAAATCCTTTCTGAAGAAGAAAGAAAAAGAATGGAAAGAGGAGCGAAAGCATAATCTAAAATTCTTAAATATATCTAAAGCCTCGATTTTTCGGGGCTTTTTTTATTGATTAAATTTTGTTTTAAAATTCATTGATTCGCAAATTGTTACGGCTAAGTTTTTGTATAAAATATAATATGAAAAGTTGCAAATTCATATTACTCCTCATTATCATATTTCTCGCCATTTCCTGTGACGGACTGAAAATGAGAAATATTTTTGAAACTTCCGCACGTGCCAAATATGAAAGAAGTTTTTCGGGATCTGATAGTTTGATGATGATCTGGAAAAACAAGTTTTCTGAGGCGACGAGTAACAGGCTTAAAATTACCGATGATTTTGTATCTACAGTTTCAGTTGTTAAATCAACTCCCGCGTTAGGCTATTCCTTGGAATTAAAAAAAGGAGACATGCTTATTGTTGAAGCTATAAAAAATGATCCGGAATCAAAAATTTTTGTGGATATAAAAGATGAAAACATTGGTTCCGATAAATATCAAAGCAATGTCATCACAAATCAAAAAATTGAGACATTTATTGAAAATAATGGTTGGCATAAAGTGGTGATTCAGCCGGAAATTGATTATCGAGGAACTTTTCAAATTAAAATTTACACGCAGCCATCTCTTGCTTTCCCTGTCGCCGGAAAAGGAAACAACAATGTTCAGAGTTTTTGGGGAGCGAGCCGCGACGGAGGAGGCAGAAGCCACGAAGGAATTGATATTTTTGCGCCTCGCGGAACTCCAGTTGTAGCAATCGCAGACGGATTTATCACACGAACCGGAGATCAGGGTTTAGGTGGAAAGCAAGTGTGGCTTCGTGATGGTATTCTTGGGAATTCCTATTATTATGCACATCTCGACAGTATTTTAACAGAAAACGGGAAGCGGGTGAAAAAAGGCGATACACTCGGATTGGTAGGAAACACCGGAAATGCGGCAGGAGGACCGCCTCATTTACATTTTGGAATTTATACTTCAAGCGGCGCGGTAGATCCTTATCCTTTTGTAAAAATGCGGGCTGTTCCGAAAAATAATAAGATTTCAGCGACTAAAATTTATTCAGAAAAATATATTAAAGCAGGAACAAATCTGAGAGCTGGACCGGGAAACAATTATGAAATTCTTTCAAATATCACTAAAAAAACACTTGCGGAAATTTTATTAGTGAACGAATCCTGGTATCATGTAAAAACTTTAGATGGAATTGAAGGATTTGTAATTGCTGAAAGGCTTGAGTAATTGTTATTTCCATTTAAAATGATTGATAATTGAAATTGTATGTATAACTTCCTTGCATACTTTTTTTAAATTAAGTTATTTTTGCAAGTATGAAAGTGAACAAGTTAAAGTTAATATTCTTATTGGGTATTTTTGCATCATGCAGCAGTTCCAAACCTGTAGTAAATAGTGCTAAACCAGTAAAAAATCAAAATATATCCAAACCTGTAAAAACAATCGTAAAAGATTCTGTTGCAAACAATAAATCTGTCGCAATTCCTGTTGAAGAAGATTTTAAAGTCAATCTTCCGGCCGTAAAAAGAGAATTCCGTGCTGCATGGATTGCGAGTGTGGCAAATATCAACTGGCCGTCAAGAAACAATTTGTCTGTCGATCAGCAAAAAGCCGAAGCTATCAATATGCTTGATCTTTTGAAAGATAATAATTTTAATGCGGTGATTTTTCAGGCTCGTCCTTCTGCGGATGCTTTATATACAAGTAATTTAGAGCCTTGGTCATATTTTTTGACAGGCCAGACGGGCCAGCCGCCTTATCCAAATTATGATCCGTTACAGTTTTGGATCGACGAATCGCACAAAAGAGGAATGGAACTTCATGTTTGGCTAAATCCTTACAGAGCACATCATTCCAATGGTGGATCGGTCAACAGCCAGTCAATGGTCAACAAATTAGCGGATATTACCGTACGCCTGAAAAACGGAATGTATTGGTTTGATCCTGCCAATCCCAAAACGCAGGGGCATGTTTCAAACGTTGTTAAAGATCTGGTGAAAAGATATGATTTGGATGCCATTCATTTTGATGATTATTTTTATCCTTATGCAACATACAACAGAGGAGCAGATTTCCCTGATAACGCAAGCTGGAATGAATATCTGAGAAACGGCGGAACTTTGACAAGACCAGATTGGAGAAGAGACAATGTGAATAGATTCGTTGAAAGGATTTATAAAGAAATTCATGCAGAAAAAGAATATGTAAAATTCGGGATCAGCCCGTTCGGAATCTGGAAACCCGGTTATCCGGAAGGAATTGTGGGCTCTTCACAATATGATGAGTTGTTTGCAGATGCAAAATTATGGTTAAATAAAGGTTGGGTAGATTATTTTTCGCCACAATTGTACTGGCCGATTGATTCTAAAGGTCAAGGTTTTGCAACATTATTAAATTGGTGGAAATCAGAGAATACGATGAACCGTCATTTATGGCCGGGCTTAAATACGGTTGAGGTAAAAGTTTCGGATCGTCCCACTGAAATTAAAAATCAGATTGAGCTATCGAGACAGATTCTCACCAATAATTCTGGAGAAGTACATTGGAGTATTGCAGGTTTAACCAAAAATCCAAATATGTTGCCAACCCTGAAAAACGGTCCATACAGAGAAAAAGCTTTAGTTCCGAAAAGTCCGTGGATAAAAGCATTTCCTCTGGAAAAACCAACATTATTTACCAATGATAACGGAAGCTATATTCAGACAAATTGGAGCTCAAAAAGAATCGGTGATGTTTTTCAATGGGTACTTTTCACACAATATAACGGAATTTGGGAAACTGAAATCTTGACTTTAGAAAATCTTTCAAGAGAAATTCCAAAATATAAACAAGGAAAAAACTTAAACGCAATTGCGATAAAAGCAATCGACAGACTCGGAAACGAAAGCGATTACATGGCAAAAAAAATAAATTAAAAGTAAATTTTGAAATAAGTCATTGCGAACGAAGTGAAGCAATCTCTACATAATATTACTTTAAATAAATAATTATAAAGTCAATTCTCTCAACGAATTGGCTTTTTTATTTTAGACTAACTATAAATTATTGCTTTAAAATAATGAATTACAATAAATTAAGATTTTGATATTTTAAGTTATCATTAATATATCACGTCTCGGAACCATTTTTGTATCTCTTTAGTGATAATCACAAAAATATAAAATTATGAATACCAATAGACTTTCACCTGAGCTGGAAAAAGCATTGAGTGACCAGATGAATAAAGAAATTCATGCTTCACATACATTTTTATCTTACGGAATTTGGGCTGATGAAAAAGGATATCAGGGAATTGCCAATTTCCTTTACAGGCATGCACAGGAAGAAAGAAACCATTCAATAAAATTTATGGAATATGTTTTAAACAGAGGCGGAAAGCCAAAAGTAGAAGCTATTCCTGCACCTCCGACTGATCCGGAATCTTTAACGGCGTGTTTTGACAGCGTTTTTATGCATGAAGTTGACAATACCAATTCGATTTACAGAATTGTAGACATGTCGTTAGAGCAAAAAGACTGGGCCACTTGGAACTTTATGCAGTGGTTTGTTCAGGAGCAGATCGAGGAAGAAACTTTAGCCCAAAATTTAATAGATAAATTGAAAATTGCGGGTGGCGACAGAGCAAGCAGCGAATCATTATTCACCTTCGACCGGGCTTTGGAAGAAGCGCCGAACGATGTGCCTCTCGCTCAAGACGCTACAGGAGACAACCCTTAAAGTAAAAATTAAATAAAATTTATTAATAATCTGCCAACTTTCTGGCAGATTATTTTATTATGAAACTCATCTTAAATTCACTATCTTTGCGCACTGATAATTCAAGGTTCACGGTTTCAATATTAAAGTTTGATAAATGTGAAAAAAATTGAATATTAAACATAAATTTTTGAATTTTACAATATGAAACCGAAAGGTTGCATAACATTAATAAATAGAATTTCGTTATGAAATGTGGAATCGTAGGCTTGCCGAATGTTGGTAAATCAACTCTTTTTAACTGTTTAAGCAATGCAAAAGCTCAATCAGCAAATTATCCTTTCTGTACAATCGAGCCGAATCTGGGAACTGTTTCAGTGCCGGATCAAAGATTGTTTGAATTGGAAAAATTGGTAAATCCTGAAAGAGTTTTGCCCGCTGTTGTTGAGATTGTGGATATTGCAGGTCTTGTAAAAGGTGCAAGTAAAGGTGAAGGTTTAGGAAATCAGTTTTTGGCAAACATCCGCGAGTGTGAAGCAATTATCCATGTTTTAAGATGTTTTGAGAATGGAAATATCATACACGTTGAAGGTACGGTAGATCCGATGAGAGATAAAGAAATTATCGATATTGAACTTCAGTTAAAAGATCTTGAAACTCTTGGAAAAGCCGTTGACAAAGCTAAGAAATTCATCAAATCAGGAAAGAAAGATGATGTATTGACATACGAAACACTTCTTAATCTTCAGAAATTTATCGAAGATGGTAAAAATGCCAGAGAATTTCCGATGGATGATTTTGCAAAATCAATCATTGCAGAAGTTCAGCTTTTGACCAATAAGCCTGTTCTTTATGTTTGTAATGTAGACGAAAATTCTATCAAAAACGGAAACGAATGGATTGCCAGAATTGAAGAAATGGCAAAAAATGAAGGCGCTGAAGTGGTTGTTTTAGCGGCACAGATCGAAGCAGACATCAATGAATTAGATACTTTCGAAGAAAGACAGATTTTTCTTGAAGAATTAGGTTTGGAAGAGCCCGGTGTAAACCGTTTGATCAGAAAAGCTTACGATTTGTTGAAGCTTCAGACCTATTTTACAGCCGGAGTAAAGGAAGTAAGAGCCTGGACGATCGGACAAGGCTGGACGGCTCCTCAAGCTGCAGGAGTGATTCACACAGATTTTGAAAAAGGATTTATCCGTGCAGAAGTGATCAAATATAATGATTATGTAAATTACGGTTCGGAATCAAAAGTAAAAGAAGCCGGAAAACTTTCCGTAGAAGGTAAAGAATATATCGTGCAGGACGGCGACGTGATGCATTTCAGATTCAATGTTTAAAAATATTAAAAGTTAGTTATATAGTATTTTAAAAGCGCTTCCATGTATTTGGGAGCGTTTTTGTTTATATTTATAAAAACTTTATTATGAAACATTTCGGTTTTCTTATCATCATTCTGTTTTGTTTTTCTTGCTCAAAAAGTATTGAGGACAGATGTTTTATTCAGGAAAATGAAAGTTATTTTAAAGGGTATGAAGTTGAAGAAGCATTGAACGTAAATGAGATCATCAAAAATAAACCGAACTATCTCCAAATCGTTAATCTTAAAAAATACAGAAGTTTTAAACAAGACAGCACAGAGTATAGTAAAAATTTCCAAACTTATCTGGCTGATGAAAAATATTTAAATGATCAGAAAATACTGTTTGCAGATTTTGATGAGAAATTTTTCGGGCAATTTCGTTATTCATCTCAACAGATTTCCGATAAAGAAAGTTTTGCATTAGGAGAAAACAGTTTAGGATATTGGCTTTTAGAAATTAAGAATGCTAAGGCTTCGGCTTATTTTTTAGGATTAACTTATAGTCATTATTATTTTAATAAAGTTCAGGACAGCCAAATTGTAAAGGATGGTTTTTTGCAAATTGAAGGGAGTTTTGTAAAAACGGAACGTAATTTTGCACTAAGTGGCAGAAAGTTTACGTCTATTGGTGATGGAAAGTTATTTAAAATAAAACTGGAGGATTTGATGAAAGATTCTGATCAGGATGGCTACAACAACATTTTTGAAAACAGTTTTGGTTTGAATCCAGACAATAGAGATTCAGATGGAGATGGAATTGATGATTTTAATGATCATAATCCACTTTTCAAATCCGAGAAAAATAAATTTACAACATTATATGAAAATCTTATTTCTCAGAATTTAGGAGGAATTAAAGAAAACTTACATAGAATGGATTACTTTTTTTTACCCTATCAAACCGATTGTGAGTATTTTCAGAAGATAAATTCTGAAGCTAAAGTTCTAATTTGGCCAACAAAGAAAGAAAAGCAACCGCTTTATGTAAGAACTACAGATATCATTAGCGGTGGATTGTCTAAGATTAAAAGAAATAATAACAATCTAAAAATATTTTATGTGACAGATTGGGGAAGCTCGGGTTCTACAATTTATGAAGTAGAATATAAAAACGGAAAGTGGGTATTTAGAAATGTTGGTGGAATTAATATATGAAATATAAAGATATGCTAATTTGTTTTTATATTTGAATCATACAAATTCCGAATCATGGAAAAAATTGTTCACACTTCTTTAGACGATTTTTATGGCGAAATGGCGAGAATGCTTGGCAAAGATCTGGAAAGTATTTTTCCAAAAGGTCTTCATAAAGATATTGGTCATTTTAATGTTTTCGATATTGCACAAACGATAGCTAATGCAAAAAAGACTTCTGAAATGCCTTACAACAGAAGAAAGTATTATAAAATCAGTTTAATCAGAGGAAAAAACAGAGCCGAATATGCGGATAAAGTAATTTCAATAAAAAAGAATGCGTTGCTTTTTGCAACTCCAAAAGTTCCGTATAATTATGTTCCGGAAGATACAGAACAATCGGGAAGCTTTTGCGTTTTTACCGATGATTTTTTTACTAAAAATACTTCACAAAATATTCTTGAAGATTTACCTTTATTTCAGCCCGGCGCAATTCCTGTTTTTGAAATTGATGATAAATTGGCGAATGAAATTGAGTCGCTGTTCTCAAAAATAAAAAAAGAAATCGATTCTGATTATGCTTTTAAATATGATCTGATCCGGAATTATGTTTCTGAGCTCATTCATTACGGACAAAAATTACAGCCTGCCGCGAAAATTTCAACTTCTCACAATGCTTCGCTTCGTGTGGTTTCTTTGTTTATAGAATTGTTGGAAAGGCAGTTTCCGATTGAGTCTCCGGACCAGAGAATTCAGCTGAAAGTTGCTAAAGATTATGCAGAAAGATTAGCAATTCATGTAAATTATTTAAATAAAAATTTAAAAGAAACCACCGGAAAAACGACTACAGAATTTATTGCGGACCGAATTATTCAGGAAGCAAAAATATTATTAAAGCAAACCAAATGGAACGTTTCAGAAATTTCCTACGCTTTAGGATTTGAAGAAATCGCACATTTTTCTAATTTCTTTAAAAGAAAAACTTCATTGGCTCCTTTAGAATTCCGTTCATGATTTGAATTATACAAATTTCAGATTGATTGAAATAATTAAATTAGCACCAAAATGACTGAACTTTGCCTCAATAAAATATCAAAAAATGAACACAACAAAAATCGCATTAATTACAGGCGGAAGCCGCGGATTAGGAAAAAATTCAGCATTGAAAATCGCTCAAAAAGGTTTGGATGTTATCATCACATATCACAGCAACAAAGAAGAAGCTGAAAATGTAGTGAACGAAATTAAAGCTTTAGGCAGAAATGCGTCGGCTTTTCAATTGGATACAAGAGACGTAAAAAGTTTTGATTCCTTTATTCAAAATGTGACAAATTATTTAAAAGAAACTAAAGGCAATTCAAATATCGATTTTCTGATAAACAATGCAGGAACGGCTTTGTATTCGCCGATCACGGAAACCACGGAAGAGCAATTGGATGATATGTTCAATATTCATTTTAAAGGCGTATTCTTTTTAACGCAGAAGTTTTTGCCATTCATTAATGACGGGGGCGGAATCATCAATATTTCGTCAGGATTGGCAAGATTTGCGTTGCCCGGATTGTCAGTTTACGGTTCAATGAAAGCCGGAGTTGAAATGCTCACAAAATATATGGCGAAAGAATTGGGACCAAGAAAGATCAAAGCCAATGTTATTGCTCCGGGCGCAATCGAAACAGATTTTGGCGGCGGCAGAACAAGAGATGATGAAAAAGTAAATTCGATGATTGCCGGAAATACGGCTTTAGGAAGAGCAGGACTTCCGGATGATATTGGCGGAATTGTGGCTTTTTTATGTACGGAAGATGCAGGCTGGATCAATGCACAGAGAATTGAAGCTTCAGGCGGAATGTTCTTTTAATAAATAGATAGTCGTTTGTCATTCTGAACGAAACAAGTGAAGTGAAGAATCTCATGTTTTGAAAAAATATTTTTCCTTCGTCAGAATGATAAACTGACTTTTATTATAATTTAGACAGATTTTCAATCGCTTTTTCTAAAGTTTCCTGCTTTTTGGCAAAACAAAGTCGGATCACATTTTCATTCGGTTTGTTTTTGTAGAAAGAAGAAAATGGAACGCTTGCAACTTTATGATTAATAGTCAATTCATTGGCAAATTCAAAATCATTTTTGTCAGAAATTTTATCATATTTCACAGCCTGAAAATAAGTTCCTTCGCAATCAAGCAATTCAAAGGAAGAATTGGATAATCCTTTTCTCAGAAAATCTCTTTTTTCCTGAAAAAATTGGTTTAAATGATTGTAATGTTCATCGTTTTTCATGTATTCTGCCAAAGCCAACTGAATCGGAGTATTGACACAGAAAACATTGAATTGATGCACTTTTCTGAATTCATCCATCAATTCTTTTGGTGCTGCGCAATAACCGATTTTCCAGCCTGTAACGTGAAACAGCTTTCCGAAAGAGGCGACCAAAAGGCTTCTTTCTTTTAGTTCGGGATATTTACAGATGCTTAAATGCTGTTTTCCGTCAAAAACAATGTTTTCATAAACTTCGTCACTTAAAATTAAAATTGAAGTTCCTTTTACAATATTGATCAGTTCCTGAATATCATTTTCTTTTAAAATCTTCCCGGAAGGATTATTCGGATTGTTCAGAATGATCATTTTTGTTTTTTCCGTAACTAAATTTTTCACCGCATTCCAGTCAATTTCGTAATCGGGAGCCTTCATTTCAAATCGTTTTACAATTCCGTCAAAAAGCTCAACCGTTGGTTCATAACAATCATAAGCGGGCTCAAAAATAATAACTTCATCATCTTTTTTAATGAAAGTTGCAATTGCTGTGAAAATTGCCTGAGTTCCGCCTGCAGTAATTGTTATTTCAGAATCCGGATGATAAATTGCTTCGTGGCTGTTTTCAATTTTTCTGGTGATTTCTTCTTTTAAGCCAATCATCCCGCCAAGCGGTGCGTATTGATTAAATCCTTTCTGAATAAAATGATTTACATGATTCAGCAATTCAGAATCGGGCATAAAGTCAGGAAAACCTTGTGAAAGATTGATTGCGTCATGCTGATTCGCGAGTTGCGTCATTTGCGTGAAAATCGTGGTGCCGACATTTGAAAGTTTAGAGAAAGAAAGTTGTATCATGAATGCAATTTTATTTAAATCGAATTTACAGTATTTTTTGAAATTTGATATTAAGCAGATTAATAAAATATTTTCTAAATCAATTATATACACTTTTAATTCCAATTAAAATGTTAAAAAAAATATAATGAAATATTCGGATATTTTTGTTCAATTTCGTACTTTTGTATGTTTGCTGAAATTACATATGTCACAAGAAATAAATCCGATCTATTCCGAAGATAATATCAGAACCCTCGATTGGCAGGAGCATATTCGTTTGCGCCCCGGTATGTACATCGGGAAGCTGGGCGATGGCTCGTCTGCGGATGATGGTATTTACATTTTGCTGAAAGAGATTCTTGATAACTCGATTGACGAGTTCAGGATGAAGTCCGGCAAAAGAATTGAAATAAAAGTTGATGACGGAAAAGTAACGATTCGTGATTTCGGTCGTGGAATTCCGTTGGGAAAAGTGGTTGATGCGGTCTCAAAAATGAACACCGGAGGTAAATACGACAGCAAAGCCTTCAAAAAATCTGTTGGTCTGAATGGTGTCGGTACAAAAGCGGTAAATGCGCTTTCAGATTTTTTCCGTGTAAGATCTTTTCGTGACGGTAAGATGAAAATTGCTGAGTTTTCGAGAGGAATTATCACTGAAGATTTTGAAGAAAAAGAAACGTCCGACCGCAACGGAACGGAGATTTCTTTTATTCCCGATGCAGAAATTTTCCTTCACTTCAAATACAGAAAAGAATATATCGAAAGGATGCTGCGTAACTACGCTTATCTGAATCCCGGATTAAAAATTCTTTTTAACGGAGAAACTTTTTTTTCTGAAAACGGACTTAAAGATTTGTTGGATGAAGAGCTGGAAAATGAAACGCTTTATCCGATTGTTCACCTGAAAGGCGATGATATTGAAGTTGCCATCACCCATACCGATAAATCTCAGACTGAAACTTATTTTTCATTCGTAAACGGACAAAATACAACGCAGGGTGGAACGCATTTGAATGCTTTCCGTGAAGCGTATGTGAAAACAATCCGTGAGTTTTTTAATAAAAATTTTGATGCTTCCGATGTCCGGAAATCTATTGTTGCTGCCGTTTCAATTAATGTTGAGGAGCCTGTTTTTGAATCTCAAACTAAAACTAAGCTTGGTTCTAGCGATATGGGACCAAACGGACCGACGGTAAGAGCTTTTATCATTGATTTCTTAAAAAGTAAATTAGATAATTTTTTACATAAAAACCCTGAAATCGCCGAAGCAATTCAACGGAAAATCCTGATCTCGGAAAGAGAAAGAAAGGAACTTTCAGGAATCCAGAAGCTAGCTAGGGAAAGAGCCAAAAAGGTTTCTCTTCACAATAAAAAGCTTCGTGATTGCAGACAGCATTACAACGATCAAAAAGCGGAAAGAAAAGCTGAAACCCAGATTTTTATTACCGAGGGAGATTCTGCATCAGGATCGATCACAAAATCAAGAGATGTAGAAACGCAAGCCGTGTTTTCTTTAAAAGGTAAACCGCTGAACTGCTATGGTTTAACAAAGAAAGTGGTGTATGAAAATGAAGAATTTAACCTTCTTCAGGCTGCTTTGAATATTGAAGAAAGCATGGAAGACCTGAGATACAATCAAGTCATAATTGCTACCGATGCCGATGTTGACGGGATGCACATTCGACTGTTGATGATTACGTTTTTTCTTCAGTTTTTCCCTGATGTGATAAAGAATGGGCATTTGTTTATTCTTCAGACACCTTTGTTTAGGGTAAGAAATAAAAAAGAAACCAGATATTGCTATTCTGAGCAGGAAAGAATAAAAGCTTTAAATGAATTGGGGAAAAACCCGGAAATCACACGATTTAAAGGTTTGGGTGAAATTTCACCTGATGAATTTAAGAACTTTATAGGAAATGATATTCGCCTGGAGCCTGTAGTGATCGGAAAAGATCAGACTATTGAGCAGCTTCTTGAGTTTTATATGGGAAAAAACACACCCGACAGACAAGTTTTTATTCTTGAAAACCTTGTTGTGGAGGATTCTAATATTGAGAAAAAAGAAATTTTACGCGAAGCAGAAGAAGTATAAATAAACAAATATTCATTAATGCGAATAAATAACCGTAAAAAAATTTCTTTGTATAATTTTATACATACATGGCTTTTAATGTTTTTATTGATAGGAATTTTAGGTTTTTTGGTAGAAGAGCTTAAATTTAATGTTTTAGGAGTTGAAAGTTACTTAATGGTTTTGGTGCCTGCCGTTTTATTGGTGCTTTTTTATCTTACCGGAAGACAGATTTTTGAATATGACAGTGAAGGCGAGGCTGTACACTTTAGAAACAGGAATATTGTTCCTTTTTTGCAGAATCCGCTAAGTGATGAGTTTCCAAAGTATAAATTGATCAGTTATGAAACGGTAAGTATTCTTTTTATAAGAAAGCTTTACATTACCATTTCAAGTAAAAATAACGGACGTACATTACTAAAATATGAAATTTCTTTTTTGACAAAAAACCAAGTAAAAAATTTGGAAAATTCCCTTAATAATATAATAAAAGCTAATAAAGAGAAAAGATATTAAGAAAACAGATGATAGAAGAAAACTCTCACGAAGGCGAAAGCTTAAAAAAAGTTTCAGGACTATATAAAGACTGGTTTCTGGATTATGCCTCTTATGTAATTCTAGATAGAGCTATTCCCTCTGTTTATGATGGTTTCAAGCCTGTTCAGCGAAGAATTATGCATTCGATGCGCGAGCTGGAAGACGGGCGTTATAATAAAGTGGCCAATATTGTCGGGAATACAATGAAATATCACCCTCACGGTGATGCTTCCATTACAGATGCAATGGTGGGAATCGGGCAAAGAGAGCTTTTAATCGATACTCAGGGAAACTGGGGAAATATTTATACAGGCGATTCTGCAGCCGCTGCAAGATATATTGAAGCGAGATTGACGCCTTTTGCACTGGAAGTTGTTTTTAATCCTAAAACCACAATTTGGTCCAAATCTTATGACGGCAGAAACAACGAGCCTGTAGATTTACCTGTAAAGTTTCCTTTGCTTTTAGCACAAGGTGTTGAAGGAATTGGGGTGGGGCTTTCCACGAAGATTCTTCCGCACAATTTCAATGAATTAATCAACGCTTCTGTTGCGTATCTTAAAGGTAAAAAGTTTGAACTTTATCCGGATTTCTTAACGGCAGGTTTTCTTGATGTTTCAGAATATAATGACGGCCACAGAGGCGGAAAAGTAAGAGCAAGAGCCAAAATTTCTCAGGTTGACAAGCATACTTTGATGATTTCTGAGCTCCCTTTTTCAAAAAATACAGGCGATTTGATCGATTCTATCATTAAAGCCAACGAAAAAGGTAAAATTAAAATTAAAAAAATTGAAGATAATACTTCAGATAAAGTTGAGATCCTGATTTACCTTCACAACGAGGTTTCTCCGGATAAAACGATCGATGCTTTATATGCATTTACAGATTGTCAAGTGACGATTTCGCCCAATGCTTGTGTAATTGTCGGCGACAAACCAATGTTTCTTAATGTTTCCGAAATTTTAAGAATGAATACCGATCATACGGTTTCATTGCTTAAAAAAGAATTGGAAATAGAGCTTGAGGAATTGCAGGAAAGCTGGCATTTTTCTTCATTGGAAAGAATTTTTATTGAAAACAGAATTTATCACGATATTGAAGAGGTAAAAAGCTGGGAAGAAGTTCTGAAAACAATCGATGAAGGATTAAAACCTCATACCGCACATCTTTTAAGAGAAGTTACACAGGAAGATATTCTGAAATTAACGGAAATAAGAATTAAAAGAATTTCAAGGTTTGATTTAGATAAGTTTAAAGAAAATATTGCTGCTCTTGAAGGTAAAATTGAACAGGTGAGAAATCATTTGGCCAATCTGATTACTTATGCCATCGACTATTATTTAAATATCCAGAAAAAATACGGAAAAGGTAAAGAAAGAAAAACCGAATTAAGGATTTTTGACACCATTGATGCTACAAAAGTAGCCGTTGCCAACGAAAAATTCTATGCCAATTTTGAAGAAGGTTTTATCGGAACTTCGCTTAAAAAAGACCAATATTTATTCGACTGTTCAGATATTGACGATATTATTACATTCAGAAAAGACGGAAGCATGAAAGTGGTAAAAGTGGAAGCCAAAACTTTTATCGGAAAAGACATTCAACATGTTGCGATCTGGAAGAAAAATGATAAAAGAACGGTCTACAATATGATCTACCGCGAAGGTAGGGAAGGTCCTTTTTATATGAAACGTTTTTCGGTAACCGGAGTGACAAGAAATACAGATTATCCTTTGGCTTCGGATAAAAAAGGCTCGGAAATGCTTTATTTTTCGGCCAATCCAAACGGTGAGGCGGAAGTGGTGAATGTACTTTTAAAACCAAATCCGAGAATCAGAAAGAATAAAATGGAAGTCGATTTTTCTGAATTAGCCATTAAAGGACGCGATTCTAAAGGAAATCTGGTCACCAAATATTCGGTGAAAAAAGTTGATCTGAAGGAAGAAGGCGTTTCTACTTTGGCACCGCGAAAAATCTGGTTTGATGATACGGTGAGAAGACTGAATGCCGATGCAAGAGGAACTTTATTGGGAAGCTTTAAAGGTGATGATAAAATCTTAACGATCAATTCGCAAGGCGAGGCAAAATTGGTAAGTTTTGATTTAGGAAACCGTTTTGATGATGAATATATCGTTCTCGAAAAATGGAGACCCAATCAGCCAATTACCTGTATTTATTATGATGGCGAAAAAGAAATTTATTTTATTAAAAGATTTTTGCTCGAAAATAATACCAATCCGCAAACCTTTATGCCTTCGGAGCATCCGAAATCTTTTATAGAAAGAATTATTGTATCAAACGGCTCAACCGCCGAAATTGTTTTTGCAAAAGATAAAGGAAAAGAGCGCGATGCTGAAACAATAAATATTGATGATTTTATCGCTGTAAAAGGGATTAAGGCTATCGGAAATCAATTTACAAAATTTAAAGTAAAAAATATCAATATCACAATTCCTGAACCTGAAGAAGAAGAACCGGAAGTCTACGAAGAACCCGAACAAAACGAAAGTGTGGATGATGAAGGTGAAGGAGGCGTAATCGGAGATTTGTTTGAAGACGGAGATATTGAAAATTAGAATTAAAAAAAATATGAATATTTTAATCATAATTATTGCAATAACTGCTATTACCAGTTTTATAGCTTTTAATAATCAGGTTATTTTTGAAAAATACAAATTTAATGTAGGAGCAATCCGCAATAGAAAAGAATATATTAGATTGCTTTCTGCCGGTTTTTTACATGCAGATATTATGCATTTGCTGTTTAATATGATGACGCTGTATTTTTTCGGACCTGTTATCTTAAACGGATTTGGAATTCTAGGTTTTATCATTATTTATTTTGGATCTATTTTGCTGGGAAATATCTTTTCGTTATTTATTTATCAAAAGCAGCCTTGGTATTCGGCGATTGGTGCGAGTGGAGGAGTTTCAGGGGTTTTATTTGCAGCAATTGCAATGATGCCTCAGCTGGAGCTTTATCTGTTTTTTATACCAATTCCAATTCCCGGGTTTATATTTGGAGTTTTATATTTTGGATATTCTGTTTATATGATGTTGAATCCTAAACAATGGGACAATTTGGGACATGCTGCACATTTGGGCGGAGCATTTTTTGGATTGGTTTATGCAATTGTCAATCAACCCGAACGAGCTTTAGAAAATTCATTATATATTGGCATTATGGCTTTACCGCTTTTATATTTATCATACGAAATATTTATAAAGAAGAAAATAGGCTAAATATCAATCAATATTTACTAAAAATCAAAACCAATGCACAAAGAATTAAACAGTTTCATTGTTATATTTATTTATTGTTCATTGGTTTTGCTTTCTTTTCTGAAATTAACAAATCCACTAAATGTCAACAAAAAGCCAAATCTATGGTTTGGTATCTTTCTTTTTTTATGGTCAACATTTTGGATTGATGAAATAGTCGTCTTGATTACTCATACGGAAATTAAGATTCATCCTGTACTTTTAATCCGTTTTATACAGTTTTTCACTCCGATTGTATTTTATTTAAGTGTTTTATTTTACACAAATCCTTCTTTTAAGTTTAAGATTACAGATTCTAAATACTTAATTCTCCCTTTGATATTCTTAATCAATATTTTGTTGTTAAGTTTTGGGAATTTTCAGAATACATTTGTTCTCGAAATCATTATGATAAGTTTGATTCTTTTTCAGGCTTTATTTTATACAGGACTTTCTTATTTTACGATTAGGAAGCATCAGAAAAAGATTCAGAATTTCTCTTCCAATACAGAAGGTATCAATTTAAATTGGTTAGAATATATCATTTTTACGATCTTCATTGTGAGTATTATATTTGTTATTTATAATCTTTTCTATGATTCTACTTCGCTGAATGTTTTTATTAATATTATCTTTTTGGCTGTCATTTATTTTGTTGCTTATTATTCTCTTAAACAAAAAGAAATTTATCCTTTAGAAGAAAAGCAGCGTGAAGAATTGATTTCAATTTCTGAAAATGAAACTGAAGAATTGAAAAGAAAATTGATTCCTGATGAAGAATTACAAAAAATCAAAAACCTTTTGGAAAAGATCATGGAAACTCAAAAACCGTATTTGGATAGTGAACTTAATCTGATCAAGCTTTCTGAGTTGGCTTCCGTATCCACGCATCATCTGTCTTATGTGATCAATGCAGGCTTTCAAAAAAACTTTTTCCAGTATGTAAATGAATATCGAATTGAGCATGCTAAAAAACTTTTGAAAGACAACACATCAAAGCTTTCAATACTCGGTATTGCTTATGAATCCGGCTTCAATTCCAAAACATCATTCAACACTACTTTCAAAAAGTTTACTAATATTACTCCTTCTGAATTCAAAATAAGTTCGGATTTATAAAGCTTTACTTTTTTTAATTATAAGTTGTTGATTTTTAATTGTTTATTGATTCGTGGGAAATAAGTTCGGTCGGATAGTTCAGAACATCAGCAAGCCAATCAACCTTTAGTTTTGTAACATAAATTTTATTTATGAATACAACAGAATCATATGCAGTCGTGACAGGAGCAAGCCGGGGCTTAGGAAAAGCTTTTGCCGAAAACCTGGCTAAAAAGAAAATAAATGTAATCCTCATAAGTCTTCCTGATCAAAATTTAAAAGAACTAAGCCTACAAATTGCTGAAACTTATCATGTAAAAACGCATTATTATGAAGTTGATCTTTCTGTATATGATAATGTTTTGAAATTGACAGATTGGATTAATGGCTTTTTTGATATTCATATTTTAATTAATAATGCTGGCTTAGGCGGAACAAAAAAATTTACGCAGGCTACATCCGAATATATCAATACAATTTTACAGGTAAATGTCGCGGCAACTTCGCTTATTACTCATCAATTGCTTCCAAATTTATTAAAACAGCCACAAGCTTACATATTGAATGTTTCGAGTATGGCTGCATTTTCTCCTATTGGTTTCAAAACCGTTTATCCCGCTTCAAAAACCTTTATCCATTCATTTTCAAGAGGCTTATACGAAGAACTGAAGCATACCAATGTTTTCGTAAGTGTTGTAAATCCTGGCGCAATGAAAACAAATATAGATGTGTGCAAAAGAATTGAAAAACAAGGATTTCTGGGCAGATTAACGCTTTTAGATCCTGATAAAGTTGCGATGTATTGTATTGATCAGCTGTTTAAAAAAGATACGGTAATCATGGTAAATCCTATAAGTTGGATGGTCATGAAAATGTTACCAATCTGGATTAAACTTCCGTTGATGACCAATGCAGTCAGAAAAGAAATAGAAGCATGAAAAAAATTTTTGTGACCGGAATTACCGGATTTTTAGGAACTAATGTTGTCGTCAAATTATTAGAAAATGGTTATTTTGTTATTGCTTTGGTGCGTAAGAAAAGTAGTTATTATGGTAAAGAAAATGAAAACCTGAAGCTTATTGAAGGCGATTTGTTTTCTGATGTTTTATCATATTTAAAAGATGTTGATTACGTTATTCATATTGCGGCGGAAACACGTCAGAATCTGGTTTCTTATCAGGATTATAAAAAAATAAATTGCGACGCAACGATTAATTTGTTTTCACAGGCGGTTGAAGCAAATGTTGAAAAGTTTTTGTTTGTAAGTACTGCAAATACTTTGGGATTTGGATGTCTGAAAGAATTGGGAGACGAAAATACATTGCAAAAGAAACCTTTTAGCCAATCTTTTTACGCTAAAAGTAAGCTTGAAGCGGAGAATTATCTTTTAGAAAATAATAAAACAACGGATGTTGTTATTTTAAATCCTACTTTCATGCTTGGTCGTTATGATTATAAGCCGAGCTCTGGGAAAATCATACTTTTAGCATGGAAAAAGAAACTTGTTTTTTACCCAAGCGGCGGGAAAAATTTTGTGCATGTTGAAGATGCAGCCAATGGAATTCTTAATGCAATAAGGAAAGGCAAAAATGGTGAGAAATATCTTTTGGCAAACGAAAATTTAAAATATTTAGATTTTTTTAAAGAACTAAATAAAATCACAAATCAAAAAACTGTTTTATTGCCAATCCCTGATGCAATATTATTTATTTTTGGGCTTTTCGGGGATTTTTTAAGAGCACTGAAAATTAAAACAAACATAAGTTCATGCAATATGAAAATCCTAAGAATTGAAAATTATTATTCCAATGAAAAATCTGTTAAAGAATTAAATATGAAATATTTACCAACAGAAAAAGCCATTGAAGATGCGGTAGAATTCTTTAAAAATAAAAATTAAATTACGCCAGTTTTTCCAAAGCTTCGGCCAGATTTTCGACAAAATTGATGTGCTTCGTTTTGTTGCTTTCAAAAATAAAATCCTTAATGCTTTTGCTTTCAAATTTGTCAAAATCTCCTATAATCGCCAGACGAACTCTGTAATTGGAAAATTTTTGGAGAATTTCTCCCGCTAATTTATTCTTTAAATCAAAAAATTCCGGAGTGATATTTCGTTCATAAATAATCACTTTATCAAAACCCTGATAATAGATATTTCCGAGCAGGTCAAGTCCATCTTCAGCAGATTTGATCAACATTTCGGCGGAAATTACTTCTGCTATTTCTGTGTTTTTTAGTTGATGAGCTTTTATTTCCATTAAATTATTTTTTTCCGAAAATAAAACGGTCATTTTCAGATAAATCTTTTATTAAATGAGCTTCAGAAAAATATTCTTTATATAATTCTAAAGTTTCTTTGCCTAATTTCTGATTGATCTCTAAAAACAAAAGTCCGTTTTCATTTAAATACTTTTTTGAATCTTCCGCAATTTTTCTGTAAAACATTAAGGCATCAGAAGTTGGTGAAAAAAGTGCCATTTTAGGCTCAAATTCTTTCACCGAATCTGCAATTTCAGCCTCTTCCTCGATCCCGATATAAGGCGGATTTGAAATAATTATATCGTACTTTTCATTCAGTTCAAAATTCAAATAATCTCCATGAATAAAATTGATATCAAGCTGATGAAATTCTGCATTTTTTCGAGCAACTTTCAAAGCTTTTTCAGAAAAATCGATTGAAGAAACTTCTGCTTCAGGAAAATGTTTCTTTAAAACCAAAGGAATGATTCCGCTTCCGGTTCCGATGTCTAATATTTTAATTTTTCTAGGTGTCATTCCGAGGAACGAGGAATCTTGAGATTCTTCATTACACTGCGTTTCATTCAGAATGACAAAGTGTTTGTTTATTTTATTGATTGTCATTTCAAGCAGTTCTTCCGTTTCGGGACGTGGAATCAAAACATTTTCATTCACGAAAAAAGACATTCCGTAAAATTCTGTTTCGCCTAAAATATGCTGATAAGGTTTGCCTGTTTTTAATTCCGAAACGATTTGCAGGAATTTATTTATATTCTCAACAGACAATTCCAAGTCTGAAAATTGTCGTTGCTGAAAGTTATTTAATGCTAAGATATCTTCAGCGAAAATCTGAAATATAAAAGCACTTTCAGATTCTGTGTAAATTTCTGAAAGTGAATCTGAAAAATGCGTTTTAAGTTGTGATAACGTCATTATCTTGTAAAAACCAATCTGGTGTCGGTCGATTTTTCCTCATCAATTCTGTAGCCTTCGTAGTTGAACGCTTTTACATCATTTAAAGTTTTAGCATTGGTTTCGGCGCAGAATCTTACCATCATTCCCCGCGCATGTTTTGTGTAGACAACAATTGTTTTTAGTTTTCCGTCTTTCAATTCGTAAAAATCAAAATCGATTACTTTATGATTAAATTTTTTTCTGTCAATCACTTTTCCGTATTCGTTGCTGGCTAAATGAAGAAGGATTTCGTTCTTTTTCATTTCCGAATTGAGCCGATCTGTGATTTTTTCTCTCCAGAATTCATAAAGATTTTTGTATTCATCAAATTCAAAATGGCGGCCCATTTCCAGTCTGTAAAGCATTATTTTATCAGAAGGTTTCAGCAAACCATACAATCCGGAAAGTATTCTGTAATTTTTCTGCAAATAATCTACTGCTTTTTTGTCCAGAGTTTTTGCGTCCAATCCTCTGTAAACTTCGCCGGTGAAAGCAAATAGCGCAGGAGCAGAATCTTTTGAAGTTGGTTTTGATTTCCAATTTTGGTTTCTTTCCCAGTTTTCGTCTGCCAGTTTTGGCGAAATTTCCATCAATTCTGAAAGATATTTTGGAGATTTATGTTTTAAAAATGATTGTATATATTCTGCATCATCAATGAATTTTGGCGTTGTGCTTCTCAACAAATCGGTTGAGTTTTCTACATTCATCAGTTTCGCAGGAGATGTTATGATTTTCATTTAATTTTAATAGCTGATAGTTGATAGTTTTGAGGCAAGCTTAAAGCTTAACTCATAATTCATAACTTATAATTCATAACTCGATTAAACTTCCCCTTTTCCTTGTCTTATTATTTCAGGTTTCCCGGAAGTAAGATCTACAATGGTAGAAGCGATATTGTCACCATAACCGGAATCAATCACAATATCAACTAAATGATCGTATTTTTCAGCAATTAATTCAGGATCTGTAGAATATTCGATAATCTCATCATCATCTTTGATCGAAGTAGACGCGATAGGATGGCCCAATTTTTCCACAATCAGTTGTGGTATTGAATGATCTGGCACACGGATACCGATTGTTTTGTGATTCTTATAAGCTAAAGGTAAACTTTTATTGGCCTCAAGAATAAATGTATAAGGACCTGGAAGATGGCTTTTCAAAAATCTGAAAACAGAAGTGTCAATAGGTCTTGTAAAATCTGAAAGATGGCTGAGATCATTACAAATTATAGAAAACTGAGCTTTTTCCAGTTTGAGTTTTTTGATCTGAGCTAATTTTTCCATGGCTTTAATATCAAAAATATTACAGCCCAATGCATAAACAGTATCAGACGGATAAATAATAAGTCCGCCATTATTCAGGGTTTTAATCACCTCGTTGATAAGGTTTTCCTGAGGATTTTCCGGATAAATTCTTAGTATTTTTGCCATAAAACAAAGATACAAATAATTTATATTGTCTTTGTAAAAGCTTTATTTAAAAGAAAAACTTGCTATTTAAGATTATATTCGTATATTTGCAATCCAATATCGCGGGGTAGAGCAGTAGGTAGCTCGTCGGGCTCATAACCCGGAGGTCGCACGTTCGAGTCGTGTCCCCGCTACTAAGTTTACACTTTCGGTAAGTGTCTAAAAATACATCGCGGGATGGAGCAGTAGGTAGCTCGTCGGGCTCATAACCCGAAGGTCATCGGTTCGAGTCCGGTTCCCGCTACTAAGTTAACGTTCGGTAGACGTTCAAAAAATATACCGCGGGGTAGAGCAGTAGGTAGCTCGTCGGGCTCATAACCCGGAGGTCGCACGTTCGAGTCGTGTCCCCGCTACCAACAGGAGAATCAGAAATGGTTCTCCTTTTTTGTGCTATATACAACGAGGCATTGACTTTGGAATCAAATTCTTTTATGACTTAAATCTTTAAGAAGTATTATACTTTAGGAATAACCCAATTATTTAACAATAAAAAAATTCCGCTTTACAAAGCGGAATTCAATATTAGTTGGCTAAAGCATCAAAACTTTGGAGCTTAAAATCATCGGCGTTCAGCTGATCAAAATAAGATGATCTGTTGTTACCTTTTATTTTTTTCACAGCACCTGCAGCACCAACAAAATCTTTATCAATTTTAGTGGCAATTTCTGTAGGATTAAAATCTTTTGTGATACTATCGTCAGTTACTCCTAAATAGCCGTTTTTCTTTGTAATATAAGTAATATAATTATCGTAAATACCCAAAGTATCTTTAAAAAACTGCGTATGATAATTCATACATTTTGATGCTTTTTTTGATGTCTTTAAGGCACAGTTTGCCATATTTCCTTTATAAAGTTCAAATTCCTGAGCTACGGTTTCATATTCTTTTTTCAAAGCTATTTTACCATTGCTTAGAATGGTGTTATCATTTTGCGATTCGCTGACTTTTTTTAGATGTTCCAAAACCATCGGAACTGTTTTTTCGATTTTCGATTTTGCTTCTGTAACAGAGCCAAATACAGATGATGTTTGTGCCGATGTTACGTTAAAAATAAGTAATAATAGGACAACTAATAAATTATATCTTTTCATGAGAAATTTTTAAAGCACTAAAATAAATATATTTTCTCGGTTTAGACAAATACATTTTAATTTTATTTAATAAATTTTAACAAGTTTTAAGGAATTCTTTCTTTTATTCGACTATTGATGCTGATTTTTCAGCCTTTAATCATTGATGTTTTAAAGTTTAACAAATTTTAACTTAAATTAATGTATTGATTTTCAATTACTTGTGTTATTTATTGTTTTATCACTAAAAAATAGTTGTGGAATTAAGTTTAATTTCTACATTTGTATAACTAATTTATTAGTGATATGAAATAATTACATTTTATATCCGAACAATAAAAATGAAAGCGGTATGAAAATTCAGACTTTAACAAAAGCGGAAGAACAGGTGATGCAGTATTTATGGAAACTGGAGAAAGGATTTCTTAAAGATATCTTAGATTTATTTCCTGAACCCAAACCGCATACAAATACTGTTTCAACTATTTTGAAAGTGTTGAAAGACAAAGAATTTGTAGATTATAGTGTATACGGAAGGCAGCATGAATATTTTCCGATGATCTCAAAAGAGCAGTATTCGGGGAAAACCATGAAAAGTCTTGTGAAAAACTATTTCAAAGGCTCATACAAAAGCGCCGTTTCGTTTCTTGTAGAAAAAAACGAAATGACCGTTGAAGATCTTGAAATGCTATTAAACGAACTCAAAAAGAAAAACTAAAATGGAAGCGATACTTCTGTACCTCGGAAAAGTAATTGTATGTTCGGGTGTAATGTTTTTGTATTATCAGTTGTCTTTAAAAGACAAGACATTTCATCATTACAACAGATTTTATTTGTTATTTGCAATGTTGATATCGTTGCTGCTTCCTTTGATAAAGGTTGAAGACTTTACAATAGCGGTAAGCAACGAAATGTATTTATTACTGGATAAAATCCAGAATTTTAACACAACTAAAACCATAAACAATGACCACATTTATTTTAGAATTATTTTTTCAGCTTTGGGATTGGTTTCTTTCTATTTTTTAGCAAGATTTTTTTACGGAATTTTTAAAATTCAAAAGCTTAAAAACCAGTTTCAGAAAGAAAGTTTTGATGGGATCAATTTTTACCATACAAATCTGACCGAAGCTCCCTTTTCTTACTTTAAAAACCTTTTCTGGAAGAATACAATTATGTTGAATTCCGACATTGGAAAGCAAATTTTAAAGCACGAAATGGTACATATTGAGCAGAAACATTCATTCGATAAAATTTTTATTGAAGTCATTACCGCCATTTTCTGGTTCAATCCGTTTTTTCATATCATTAAAAAAGAAATTAGTTTAATCCACGAATATCTGGCGGATAAAAAAGCCGTCAAAAAATCGGACACAAAAGCATTTGCGCAGATGCTTTTAGCAAGCCACTTTTCCGGAACACAGTTGCCCGCGACCAGTCCGTTTCTAAGTTCAAACCTCAAAAAAAGACTTAAAATGTTACAAAAACCACAAACAAAGTTCGGTTATGCGCGAAGAATTTTTGCATTACCGGTTTTATTTACAATAGCTTTTGCTTATATGGTGAATGCTAAAAATAAAGAAATTAAAGAAACAAATATCGCAATCGAAGAAAGTGTTTCACAAATTGAAAAAGATACGGTAAGACCCGATCGTTCACAGAGAAATATTGTAGTTCCAAAAACCTACAGAAAATCTGGCGAAGAGAAAAAGATTGCTGAATTGGGCGAAAAAATACAGGAAAAAAGCAAAGCTTTAAAAGAGCTGAAACCTGAAAGTAAAGAATTTCATAAAAATATTGATGAAATAAGCTCTTTGTCCGAAGAAATAAGCAAAATCACAAATTCAGAAGACTTCATGAAATCTGCAATGACGATGAAATCTGATGGAAAAGAAATGGCAATCAATGATTTTTTCAAGTCTGAAGAATGGAAAAATAAAGTAAAAGAACTGAAAAAGATGGAAGTCGAACTTCCTGATATGTCAGAATTGAATTTTGATTTCCCGGATGCTCCGAAAGCTCCAAATGCACCGAAAGTAAAAGCCTATAAATTTAATAATAGAAAAGACATCTCAAATCTTTCTAAAAAAGAAATTCGCAGACTTGAAAGGCTAGCTAAAGAAAAAGCTGAACTTACAAAAAAGCAGGCTGAACTTGCTAGAAAAAAAGCTGAAATTGCCAGACAACAAGCAGAAATTACACAAGAAAAGAGAGCTCCTGTAGGAAATCCCTGGATGATCAATGTTGATGCTCACGCAAAACCTGATGTGAAGTATATTGTAAGACATAATTATGTTGATGGGAATAAAAATATAAATCCTAAACTAAGAATAAATACAACTTATATTAACGGAAAAGATGATTCTGAAAACAATATAAAAATTATTATTGACGGAAAGGAAGCTACAAAAGAAGAAATGAGTGCTTTGGATCCAGAAAAAATTCGTGATGTTCACGTTAAAAGAAATAACGTGAACGGAAAAACGGAAGGAGAAATATCAATCAATATCAAAAAATAACATCGAGCTTTGCCAAATATACTTGGCAGAGCTTTTATTTAAACTTTATATGAAAAAAAATATATTACTTTTTTTATTGCTAAGTATTTTAGGCAATGCTCAAAACAAGCGTTTTACTTACGAATACCGCTTCATTCCGGATTCTACAAATATTTCTGATGTAAAAACCGAAATGATGAATCTGGATGTATCAAATTCCGGATCCAAATTTTACAGTTACACTGTTTATCATTCAGATTCTACCATGAAAGTCGATCTTGACAAGCAGCTTGCTGCAACAGGCTCGATAAACATAAGAACCGATATGCGGAAAGGATTGGTGAAATATGCAATCACAAAAAAATATCCTAAATATGAAGTTTTTTTACACAACAGAATCTTAATGGATAAATACAAAGTTTCTGAAGAAAGATCTATTATCTGGAAAATAACTTCTGACAAACAAAAAATCGGCGAATGGGAAGCTCAAAAAGCAGAAGCAGATTTTGGAGGAAGACATTGGTTTGCGTGGTTTACTACGGAAATCCCGATTCAGGACGGGCCATATAAATTTCATGGACTTCCCGGACTTATCATAAAGCTGGAAGATCAAACTAAGTCTCATGTTTTTACTCTGCAAGCAGTAAAGAATATTGATGCAATTCAGGAAGATGTTTTCGATTCCAAAGAAATTTCAGTTAATTCCAAACAATATAGCAAACTGATTAAGGATTACGAAAATGATCCCACAAAAGGTCTCAAGCAGTTGCAAATGGGAGGAATAACAATGAAAGTGATAGACGGACAAAACAATCACATGAAAGAACAGGAAGAGCGTCTTAAAGAAAGAATTAAAAAAGATAACAACAAAATAGAACTCAATACAATTAAATAAGAATGAAAAAAATATTATTTTCCTTATTTCTCGCCATTGGATGTGGGGTTTTTGCTCAAACAAATCGTTTCTTTTACGAATACAAATTTATTTCGGATTCTACGAATAAAGCAGACGTAAAAACAGAAATGATGCTTTTGGATATTGATAAAAACGGCTCAAATTATTACAGCCGTGATAAATTTGTAGCAGATTCTACAGTGAATGCAGATGTACAAAAACAATTAAGATCTAGTCCCGGGAATATAAATATCAACAGAAGTGGCAAAGCAGGGCAGGTTTCCTATAAAGTAACCAAGCAATATCCTGATTTTAAAACGTATCTGTTTACAAGTGTTTCGATGGATAATTATAAAGTTTCGGAAGATAAAAAGCCGGAATGGAAAATTCTTCAGGATAAGCAGAAAGTTGGCGAATACAATGCCCAAAAAGCAACGACAAGTTTTGGAGGAAGAGAATGGACCGCGTGGTTTTCAACCGATATTCCGTTTCAGGACGGGCCATACAAATTTTATGGGCTTCCGGGTTTGATTGTGAAACTTGAAGATAAAACAGGTACACATTCGATGACTCTGGTCGGTAACAAAAAAATTGAAGCAGCTGTAGAAAAAGAGCTCGACCTTCCGGAAGGTGTCCGAATGATTGGTTTGGGAGGAAAAGAAATTGAAGTGAATGAAAACCAATTTAGAAAAGTCTGGAAAGCTTACGTAAATGATCCTACAAAAAATATGAGAGAAATGATGATGAGAAACGGCGGAGATTCAAATAATAAGGTGGTTTTCAAAACAAGAACATCAGACGGAAAAGAAATTTCAGATCCCAATCAGGTTTTCAGAGAAATGGAAAAAAGAACCAAAGAAAATCTAAAAAAGAATAATAATCCTATCGAGCCGGATTTGTTTAAATAAAAATATTAATTAAAAAGCGAGGAAGATTTTCCTCGCTTTACTGTTTTTAAAATACGCTATTACGGCTATAATTGTCATTTCGACGAAGAGAATTGGTGTGAAAATAACCATCATTATTTATAATCAATTTTATGATTTAATTCAATAGGATTATTGTTTTCTTTGATTATCTTTTTTAATCTATCAGATTCAATCTTCATATCCATCGGAACGGCATTTCCTGCACCGTCATCCCTTTTAACAGGAACTCCCATAGATTTCATACGTGCAAAAGGATCTGAATAATAGTTTTTACACATTTTATTAAATTGTTGCCAAGTTAATTCCGAACCTTTACTTCTATAATATATTTTACCATTTTCATTTTTTATTTCAGTTAAATCAAAGTTAAAATTACCTTTATCATCTGAAATTTCAACAATTAGCCCCGGTAAACCATGAAAAATATAAGGTCCGTCCTGAATAGGAATTTCAGTGGTAAACCAAGCCGTCCAATTTCTACCACCATAATTCACAGTTGCTTTTTGAACTTCAAAATTTGCTACCTTTTTTTCAGGTAAAATTTGCCAATCAAGTTTCTCTTCAATCTTTATTGAATAGATATCTATGTAGATATTTTGAATACTTTTATATATTACATTTTCAGTGAAGTTCTTCATAACATAAAATTGGTCTTCTAGTCTCATGCTTCTCCCAAGTCCAAAACCTGTCATAGCGATAAGAGAATCTGCCTGCCTATCTCGTTCAGTTCTAAAAACAGAGCGTTTTCCATCTTCAAAATCCAATATCATATTTTTTAAAACAATACTATCTTTAGATGGGTTAGGCTTATATTCAAAGTCATATTTAAAAACTTTATTTTGCCCGTAACTATTAAAAAATATAATAATTAAAAATAACAGCGATATTTTAATGATATTATGTCTCAAATTTTTATATTGATATACACGTGATGATTTATTTTAGCAAATCAATCTCAATTATATTATTATCTTTTTTTATCCTTTCTTCAAATAGTTTTTCAACTAATAACATATGTTCACGTCTTTTTTCGTCAGACTCATAATAGATTTTCCCGCTCATTGCATTTAACTTAAATTCTTTTGCAGGGTCGTTTCGGTAAGATTTATAGAATTTAAAAAATTGAGCTAAATTCATGTTTTTATTATGCGTTCCTTTGTCTACTTTATCTTCGTATAGCGTATCATTAGATATTTTTTCTATATTATTCAGTTGAAAAATATGATTGTTTTTTGAATCTTTAATTTCAACAATTAAACCAGGAAGACCTTGAAATTTATAAGGACCATCACTAAAAGGTAAATCCTCTGTAAACCATGCAATCCAATTTCTTCCACCAAAAACAAGCTCGGCTTTTTGGCAATCGTATTTTGCTATTTTTTTCTTTTCAGGATGTATTTTCCAGTTTAATTTTCGATTATCATCGATTATAAATTTATAAGAAGTTGAATATTCATCAGTAAATAAAAAAGTTTTTTGAGTTATGTGATTTTTTATTATAATATATCTGGTTTTAATACTTGGATCAGGCATTGTCATAAGGCCTTTTTTCGTATCGGCTATCATTGTTGAATCAGAAAAATATTTTTTAGCACTGTAGAATACAGATTTTTTATTGATAACATCTAAAAACATTCTTTCACTTACAGTACTGTCTCTCTTAAGAGTATCAGGAATAGATCTGTAATTATACACAAACCTATATCCTTGAGCAGAAACAAGCGAAAAAGCACAAAAAAATGTCAATAAAACATATTTTAAGCTATATATACTGGATAATTTCATTTTCCAAAAATATTTATTAAATAAACATCCTAAAGGTACACCTTTAGGATGTTTTCCTACATATTAGCAAGCAACAGCATATGATCCTGTACTACAAACAGGCTTACTTCTTATATAAACGCATGTACTACATGCATCACTATTGTTTGAGCAGCATTTATAATTTCCTCCTTCTCCAGTACTACCGCCGTCATTAGGATTTCTTAGTCCTCCTGTTAGAGATTTCAATTCATTTCTCGAAAGTTTTTTTAAGTTTTTCATCTTTTTAATGATTTAGAATTAGTATTAATTTTTCGCCATACAATCCCTGGCATGGGCTTTTAGCTGATCAGCTGTAATGTTTGTTTTCTTATACTGTACACATACAAAAAAACTGGGAACATATTTTCATCAATATTGATATTCCAAATGTAAATAACTGATTTGGAATAACTTCAAGGTTTTTATGTGAATTTTATGTGAATATCAGCACATAAATAAATATATTTGTACTACACAAAAAACATTAATATGATAAAAAATAAACTGATTAATGCCCGTAAAGGCAAATACACACAAGAAAACATGGCTAAACTATTGCATATGACACAATCTCAATATCAAAGAAGAGAAAAAGGAGATATCAAAATCTCAGACGAAGAATGGGAACGCATCGCCAAAGCATTAGATACTAAAGTAGAAGATATAAAAGAAGATGATTCTAATCTTCAAATTATTCATTATGATAACCAATCTGGAAATTACTCTGCAAGTAACAATTATTTTCATAATATTCCGGATTATGTGCTTGAAAATCAGCAGGATTATATCAATTTTCTTAAAAAAGAAATAGAAAGCTTAAAAGAAGAAGTTGATGCTTTAAAGTCTCAAATAAATAAATAAAATCTTTGCAAACTATACAACAAACAGCATTTTTTAAGAAAGATGCTGCTTTTCTTTGGCAGATGGCTTTTCTTGGCAGTCAGATGACAATTCTTGTGGTCAGATGACTTTTCTTATTAGCCGGATGAAATTCCTTAAGAGTTAGACGACATTCCTTGGCGGTCAGACGGCTTTCCTTAGCAGACAGATGATATTCCTTGGCAGTCAGACGACATTCCTTAACAGTCAGACGACATTTTTGTCATACAGATGGCATTCCGTGGCAATCAGATGATATTCCTTAAGAGACAGATGGTATTTACCAACGGAAAGGAAGCATTTCTTTAAAATAAGATGGTTTTACGAACAATACACATGACATTGCATCACAGACAGATGATTTTGCTACTCATATACATGATTTTGCAGAACTGCTGAAATGTAATTACAAAAAGCGAGGGAAATTTCCCTCGCTTTACTTATTTATGATAAAAAAGATCATTATTTTTTACCGGTCAGCCATTGGTTTTGCAATTTCTGTTCTGCTGCAGTAGGATTGGCTTCGAACTGAAGCATTTCAACAACCATTTTATCCAAAACAGCTTTGCCTTTAAGGTCTATTTTATCGGTTTTGTCACCGTTTTTCCTTAAAATCGTTACAGTAACGTTTTGGCCTTCTTTGATAGTTTTGGTATATTCTATAAAAGCCCTGATGTTTTTAATATCAATGGTTTTACCGTCTAAAGCCAAAATTTCGTCGGTAATTTTAAAACCTACACTTTTAGCAAAAGGAGACAATGCAGAGCTTTCATCAAAAACAAAAGTGTTGTTTTTATCATTATAGCCGGTTTGGTTTGGATCTTTTATAAACCAGAACAAAGGCGGAGTTTCCTGTTTTTTGATTTCCACGCCTACCATATTCAGATATTCCGCATAAGGCGTTGGCTGGCTTCCGGCAATATATTTGTTGTAAAAGTCACGCACTTGAGGATAACCGGTGATCGTTACCAATTCATCAATCAGCTTGTCATCTTTAAATGGCTTGTTTTCACCAAACCTTTGCGACAGTTTTCTGATCATATCTCGGTAGCCCATTTCGCCGTTTGATAGTTTTCTCAGTTCAATATCCAGACACATGGCCAGAAGAGTGCCTTTTTCGTACACATTTCTGTATTGATCTTTGTATTGATCCTGCAAAATATTTTTACTCATCACCGTGAAAGGCATCGTGTCGTCATAATTTTTAGAATTGGTGATCTTCTCATTCATTCTTTGCAAAAATTCTTCTTTATTGATCAAACCTTCCTGAATCTGGAAAAGATTGGCAAAATACTCCGTTCCGCCTTCGTACATCCAAAGATGCTGCGACATTTTAGGATCTGCATAATCGAAGTAATGTATTTCTTCCGAATGCGTTTTCAAAGGATTTACGGTATGGAAAAACTCGTGAGAAACAACATCGGTAAGTGTTTTGTCGATCGCATCTTTAGGCATCATTTCGGGAAGCACAACGCTTGTCGATTCATGATGTTCCAAAGCTCCGAAACCTTTTATCTGCGGCCCATCACTTCCTGAAAGATAAAGCATGATGGCGTATTTTTTATTGGTATTCATATCACCCAAAAATTTCTTTTGGGCAACCACCATTTTTTCTAAATTATCTTTGAAATCTGATGCCTTATATTTTCCTGTTGGCGAATAAACCCCCAAGACCAAATCCATCCCTCCGGCGTTGAACGTAGTGTAATCGGGCTTGGTATACATCAGCGGAGAATCTGTAAGCTTGGCGTAATTTGCCAAAGTAAAAGTGTCTGTCGCTTCAGATTTGTCCTGATCAACCAAAGCCGTAGTTCCGTAAAAATCATTAGGCTTTTGAATCACCAACTGATACGGTACGTCCTGCATATTGTCGATATATCCTACAAAACCGTGCGTATTGATCAGATAAATTTTTCCTTCTTCAATATTGGTTCCCGACGGAGAAAATACGGCCTTATGCTTTGAGGCATCCATTTCTTCATCAAAACTGTCGTTCACCCAATAAGTGATTTTGTTTAATGCCTGTGCTTTTTTCAGGGAATACGTATTGTCATTTACTTTTGTAAAAGCCAGTTCTCTTCCTTTATTGTCTAAAAACTTGATCCCTTCGATAAATCTTCCGTAATCATCTACAGAATAAGTTCCGGGAACGGTCTTCGGAAAATGAAATTTCACATCTCCGGATTTCATTTTTGGAAATTCCATTGTTACCGCTACTTTGTCGTCTTTCACATTCACCAGATCGATGTTGGTTTTTATAGACTGCGCATCGACAAAAGCGGTAGCAAGAACTCCTAAACTAAATGCTATTTTTTTCATGAAGCTTGAATTTATAGTTAAGTAGTTGTTTTGAAATTGGTTTTGTTACAAAGAAGCTCTGTTTATAGTATTAAATTTTTCTTAATTGCGACCTTTTTTAGAAAGCCTTTTTAGTCTTCTTGATTCCTTTTTTGTGTAGATAGTACAAACTGAATATGCTGTTCCGTAATACTTGTAACATGTAAATTTATTCTCAGCGATAAATTCCTCAAAAAGAATTGCAGTGTTTACGATTTTCTTTAGCTCAGCATTAATATTTACCAACATTTTTGCTTCAGGAACATTCTGAATGCTAGGAGTCCAATAAGATTTAAATTGATATTTTCCGTCTACCATAGATTCGATTTCGTACAAGTTTCCATCGAAGCCGGTGGTCCAATTTTTTATTTTCTCCCCTGTAGGTAATTGATCTAATTTATAATCTACAATGATTTTAAAAATCTCACTTATTTGAACTTTATTTAATAAAATTTCTTTTCTTAAAAATTCATGCTTATTATCTGCATTTTGAATTGCAAAAATAATTTTTCCGTTTTCTGAATTTTCCGTTTTCTCGATTTGAATACAATTGGAGGTATTCCAAAATCTAATAATGTTTTTGGAATGAATATTTTCAATATTATCAAGTGAAAAAAAATTTAATTTATCTTGAAAATATTTGTACGTTAAATCATTCTTTTTATCAGAAAAATCTAATCCGTTATTCAATTCTTGACCAATTGAAATTGTGAAAACTAAAAAGGAAACAATTAACAGAAGTTTTTGCATTGTATATTCTAGATTATTGCACTTTCTTATAATCAATATAATAATTCATATCAAACTCAACAGGCGCTCCACTTTTCAGCTTCACCTTTTGCCAGGATTCGGTCGGCGAAATCGTCTGATCGCCAATTCTTACAGGAAGATTAAGGTTTTTAACCACGTTTGCAAAACGATATTTCAGTTCTGTGCCGTTTTGAGAATATTCTAAAACCGGAACTTTTGTTGTTCTTAAATATTGATCGAAAATACTCGAAAAGTCGATTCCCGATTTTTCTGAAATATATTTTTCAATCTGTTCGCTTGTAACCGTCTGATGATAAAAATCTTTGTTTAAACCTCTTAAAATTTGTCTGAATTTATCATCATTATTGATAATCTGCCTCATTGTATGAATCATGCTTGCGCCTTTCGGATACATATCTCCGCTGCCTTCGTTTCTCACCCCGTATTTGCCGATTATCGGAATATCGTTGTTTATGTTATTCTGAATTCCCTGAGCATATGTTTCTGCAGATTTTTTATCCATATAATCTTCGGTGAAAAGCACTTCGGAATACGTCGTAAAACTTTCATGAATCCACATATCCGCCTGATCTTTTGCCGTAATATTGTTAGCAAACCATTCGTGGCCACTTTCATGAATGATGATATAATCCCAGTTCAAACCCACACCGGTCCCCGAAAGATCATTTCCCAAATAGCCATTCATATATTGATTACCATACGCAACATTACTTTGATGTTCCATACCCAAATAAGGAGATTCAACCAGTTTATAAGAATCTTCGTAAAAAGGATACGGACCAAACCAATGCTCAAAAGCCTTCAACATTGGCTTAACCTGCTGAAACTGTTTTTTTGCCTTATCTAAATTATAATCTAAAACCCAGTAATCTAAATCAAGCTTTCCTTTTTCTCCATTATAACAATCTTTAAAATTCACATATTTTCCTATATTCGGAATAATAGAATAAGCATTGATCGGATTTTTCACTTCCCAGATGAAAACATTTTTGCCATTTTCTGTCTTTTTATCGATTAATCTTCCGTTTCCGATTCCGACAAGATCTTTTGGAGTAATGATTTTCATAATAATTCCGTTGTCAGGCTCATCGCTCCAAATATCTTTGGTTGGAAGCCAAACTGAAGCTCCGATTCCTTCATCTGCAACGCTCATCCACGGATTTCCTTTTTCATCTTTTTCAAAAACCCAACCGCCATCCCAAGGTGCTCTTTTAGCAATGATCGGGTTTCCGGAATAGGTAACGTCGATTGTGTATTTTTCTCCTTTTTTAAAGCTTTTATTGGTTTTGATCCAGATAAAATCTCCGTCTTGCTTATAATTGGCAATTGGAAAGCTTGCTTCTACTTTTTCGGCTTTCATCGGCTGTTGAAGATCGATCTGAAAAACAGGATTATTTACATCTTTAATGATTTCAAAACTGATTTTATTATTTCCTTTAATACTTTTTTTGTCGAAGTTGGGTTCTACAGACAATTCATATTTTTTGACATCCCAAAAATTACGGTATTCTGTGTTGGAGCCTTTTAAAGTATCTTGTTTTGTAAAAGTTGTGGGTTTCTCAAAGAACTGTCCGAAAGCAAGTCCGGAAGCCAATAAAACTGAATATGAAAGTTTTTTCATTAGTGATGAAATTTGATGTAATCAAAAATAGAAAAATTAATTTCAATACTCTGCATCAAAAACTGAAATATATGATCCAGAAGATAAAACTTATGTATATCCAAAGTATGGAGAAAATGATATGTATTGAAGTTTCAAAAACTTTTCCTTTCCACAATTTTGAAGAATAACCAAAAAACTGAATGATCAGCCGTATACTCCAAAAAATTGCAAATCCAAAAATTATTTTTCTGCCGAGATTCGTTTCAATCAATTCATTTGCAGAAGTGAGACAGAGCAAACCCATTAAAAATACTGTTAAAGCAATGAAAATGGTATGTATTTTCATTATTTGACGATTGATCAGATTTAAAGATTTAAATTCCTTTTCCCAATCGAAATATTTTGGAAAAACAAGATGTATCAATGCTAAAAGAATGAAAATAATTCCAATGATAAATAAATGAATATGCATTGTAATGAATTTTATGTTGTACAAATAAAAATAGACATGAACGGAGTAAACTTAACTTCATCAAAAGTTTTAAAACCGGAATTTTTAAAAGCATTTTTCCAAACTCTTTTAGAGAAAAAATGTGTAAATCCTACAGAAAAAACCAGGAAATTTGGAAAATCTCGTAAATGTTCTACCATTATTACTTTTCCATTTGGTTTGCATACACGATGACATTCTTTTAAAAACTGAATTTTTTCTTCATCTGATCTGATCTCATGAATCGCAGAAAGCAAAAAAACAAGATCAACAGAATCATTATTCATTGCTATTGAATTTGATTTTATTTGTTTTGTATTTGGATAAACTGAACTTACTTTTCTAGCTCTTACAATCGCCGGTTCTGTATGTTGTTCCGAATCATAAAAATCAAAAACTTTCAAATCTGCATTCGGAAAATTATTTTTAATGATAAAACTTGTTTCGTCAAAACCAGCATTAATATTAATTACTTGCTTTACATTTGATTGATCAATCGAACAGTTTTTAAGCCATTTGAAACTATAATATCCTGAAAAATCATAAACATACGCTGAGACAATTAATGGCATAATCAATCCGTAAATGAATGCAGCAAAGATGATCCAATAAAGAATATCCGACCAGCCAAAGATTTTGTGGCTGATGATAATTAAAGCTAAAATCGCAATTCCAATGATATAAAAATGACGGTTAAAGCTTAAAATATTCAAAACTCCCTGAAATTTTCTTCTATTTATTTCCATGATTCAGTTTTTCCTTTTTTCCAGTAATATGGTATGTTTTTAATGACAAAAGCATTGGCTAAAATTGGATTTTTGAGTTGTAAAGTATTTAAAAATTCAAAATGATAATTCACAACTTTTACAGGTTCAGGAGTCCAGTTTTGTCTTACGCCTTCAATGATCAAAACTTCTTTCTTTTTTTCATTATAAGTAAAAGTGAAAGGCAACGGTCCTGCAAATCTTCTTGCTTCTTTCCAGTCTGCAAATGGTGAGTTTTCCGGAAGTGCAATGTTTTCTTCGGTATTATTTAATTTTACATTGAATTTGGATTGAATTGAACGAATTTCTTTTCCGTTTTGATTGTCAATTTGTTGAATATCTGTCGTCGTATAATTATAATGGGTAAAGATATTCCCCATAAATTCCATTTTCTTTTTATCGGTTTCAGATTTTAAAATATATAAGCCGCGCAGCCTTTTTCCTGCGTTGTTGGTATATTTCACAAATACACGATAGCCGATCAGAAAAAAATCATTTCCCAGAAATTTTGGAAAACCTTTTGGACGCAAATCTTTTGTCTGTACCATTGCTGCAGCTACAAACGCCCATTTGTCCTGAAAAGTATCCAGTTCAAGACATTCAGGAATAAGGTGCTGCATCTCTTTTTTCGGAACTGCAAAAGTGAAAACAAGCGAGCTTTCGAAGAAAGCTTCTACAGCAAACGGATGATTTTTTAAAAAGTTCAACATTATATTTTTGAAGTTTTATGGTTTAAATGAAATTCATTGAAGTAAATAAGCAGAATGAATAAAAGAGCAAACAACGAATTGTAATGACCCCAAAGTAGCAAATCTGGAACTAAAATAAATTCGAGAATATTCATTGATGCAACCACAATAATTTGAATCATTGCATTAAGTCTGGTTTTAATTCCGGATAATATCCATAAAGCCATTACGATTTCTGAAATGCCAATAAGAATAGTTAAAATCCTTGAATGATCACTGCTTAAAATTCTGGCAATAATTTGCTCATGACGAGGAACATTGTTGAGAACTTTACAAAACAGACCGTTAATGAGCCAGACTGCTGCAATGAAATAATTTAATGTTTTATAAATTGTGTTCATCATTATAGCGTTTCAATTTCTAAACAAATATAAATAAAACTTTTTGAACTTTCAGTAATTATTGAAAATTAAATGTAAAAAAATAACTTATTAATTTTTTATATCAATAAACTATTCTTTTTAATTCAGATAGAAGATTTTCCCATCATATAATTTTATCTTATGACAGGCAATTTACTGTCTCTTTTCTGTATTTTTTTATAAGTATATGAACACATCAAAATACTGAATTCGTAAAGCAATAACAACGGTAAAGCCGCCATCATCATGCTTAATACATCTGCCGGAGTGATAATTGCTGCAACAACCATGATTAAAACAATAGCGTGTCTTCTATAAGTTTTCATAAAGGTTGGGCTCAAAATGCCGATGCTTGTAAGGAAATAAATAAGAACCGGAAAAAGAAAAACAACGCCCATTCCCAAAACAACCTGTAAGAAAAGTGTAGTATAATCACTCAAATCATATAAAGGCACGATAATATCTGAAATTTTGAAAATAACTCCAAAATTAACGGCGAAAGGAAGAATCAGAAAATAACCGCATAGAACTCCGGTCATAAATAAAATCCAGACAGAATTGATAATAAAAATAGAGTTTTTTCTTTCATTGGGATGTAAAGCCGGACTGATAAATCTCCACAATTCCCAAACGATATAAGGAAAGCCAATCACAAACCCGCCAAAAATAGAAACCGCCATCATCACATTAAACTGCTGATACAATCTTTGTACACGCACGGGAAACTCCGCCGGCAGGGCAATGCTGTCTTCTCCTAAAAGCATTCTCGAAAAATGATTTACAATTTTGAAAGTAGGAAAATCATTTCTGGTGGGTCCGAAAAAAATATGGTCCATGATCCAGTTGATATTAAATCCGACAACAAAAGCGGCAACTACAATAGCAATAATCGAGCGGATGAGATGGCCTCTCAGTTCCCCAATATGTCCGAAAAAAGACATGTCTTTACCTTCACTCACAGAATATTTTTTTTATGTTTCAAATGTAAGAAAAAAAGCGAGGAGTTGGAAGAAACTAAAGCGAAGTTAAAATTAACTTCCAGCTTCCAACTTCAGCCTTCCAGCTTAATTAATTCCTTCGTCTAATAATTTATGCAGATCGATAATGCCGAAATATTGATTGTTTTCTGTTACAATTAATTGTCCGATGTTATTATCTTTCAAAATCTTCATCGCTTCTTTAGCAAGAGCATTTTTCTCAATTGTTTTTGGATTTGCCGACATGATGTTTTTTGCTGAAACTTTAGAAATATCTTCACCATTCAGCAACATTCTTCTCAAATCTCCGTCGGTAATCACGCCGATTATTTTTTCTTCGTTTGTTACAACCGTAATTCCGTGACTTGAGGCGCTGATTGAAATAATAACGTCACGAATTGAAGATTCTTCCGTCACTTTAGGTTTTTGCGAAGAAACAAACTGCTCAACTCTTGCCGTTAAATTTTTCCCCAGACTTCCGCCCGGATGAAACTTTGCAAAATCATTTTCTTTAAAATCATTTAATTCCATTAAACAAATTGCTAAAGCGTCACCTAAAGCCATTTGTAACGTTGTCGAGCTTGTTGGAGCCAGCTTATTTGGGCAAGCTTCAAGATCGACGTGAGTATCTAAAATAATGTCAGAATGTTCCGCAAGCTTACTTTTTCGGTTTCCGGTCATTCCTATTAAAGCGGAAGAATAATCTTTCAGATAAGTAACAAGATTGGTGATTTCAGGAGAATTTCCCGAATTTGAAATACACAAAACAACATCCTGTTTCTGAATAACTCCTAAATCCCCATGAATAGCCTCTGAAGCGTGCAAAAATTGCGAAGGCGTGCCAGTAGAATTTAAAGTGGCAACGATTTTATTTCCGACATGAGCGGATTTTCCGATTCCTACAACGATTAATTTTCCTTTTGCCGAATGAATGATTTCTACAGCTTTTACAAACTCATCATTTATTCTGTTTTTTAATTTTTCTAATTCCGCAATTTCTATGGCTAATGTGCTCTTAGCGATCGAGATAAGGTTTGATGTGTCCATTTCCGGTATGATTTCTAATTACAATATCCCCAACTTAAACTGTGATATTTAAGAATGTTTAACGCAGCTTTTATTTTTTATAAATCGGTTTACTTTTATTTTAGGTAAAAATGTTATAACTTTGGGATAGATGCAAATTTAGCAATACAAAATTAGATGAGCGCAAAAAAAGCCAATTTATCGGGTGAATTAAAGAAATACTTCGGGTTTTCTACATTTAAAGGTCAGCAGGAGCTTATTATAGAAAAACTATTAGAAGGCAAAGACATTTTTGTTCTGATGCCTACCGGAGGCGGGAAATCTTTATGCTACCAGCTTCCTGCTCTTATTTCAGAAGGTACAGCCATTGTGGTTTCGCCATTGATTGCATTGATGAAAAATCAGGTGGATGCCGTCAACGGTCTGTCATCTGAAAATGGAGTAGCCCATGTCCTTAATTCTTCTCTCAACAAAACACAGACCAAACAGGTTTTTGATGATATAAAAAGCGGAAAAACAAAACTTTTATATGTTGCCCCCGAATCACTGATTAAAGAAGATTATCTTGATTTTTTCAAAGATGTGAAAATTTCTTTCTTCGCGATTGATGAAGCGCATTGTATTTCAGAGTGGGGCCATGATTTCAGGCCGGAATACAGGAATTTAAAATTTATCATCGATAAAATTGCAGATGTTCCCGTGATTGCTCTTACAGCAACGGCTACACCAAAGGTTCAGGACGATATTCAGAAAACGCTGGGAATGACGGATGCTCTTGTTTTTAAAGAAAGCTTCAACCGTCCCAATTTATATTACGAAGTTTGCCCAAAGGTGAATGTTGATAAAGAAATTGTAAGATTCATCAATAAAAATAAAGGGAAATCAGGAATCATATATTGTCTGAGCCGAAGAAAAGTAGAGGAGTTTTCTCAACTTTTACAGGTAAACGGCATTAATGCGTTGCCTTATCATGCAGGTTTGGACCAGAAAATAAGAGTCACCAATCAGGATAAATTTTTGATGGAAGAAGCTGATGTTATCGTTGCGACCATCGCATTCGGAATGGGAATCGACAAGCCGGATGTACGTTTTGTTATTCATTACGATTTCCCAAAATCATTAGAAAGCTATTATCAGGAAACCGGGCGTGCAGGTCGGGATGGAGGTGAAGGCCATTGTTTGGCTTTTTACGATCCGAAAGATATTGAAAAACTGGAAAAATTCTTAGCTCAAAAGCCTGTTTCCGAAAGAGAAATTGGTTTACAGCTTCTAAATGAAGTGGTCGGATATGCCGAAACCTCAATGAGCAGAAGACAGTATATTTTATACTATTTCGGTGAAACTTTTGATCCTGTTAATGGTCCTGGAGCTAAAATGTGTGATAACGCATCGAATCCGCCAAAGCTCAAGGATGCAACCAAAGATTTGGTAAAAACGCTGGAACTTATTGATGAAACCAAAGAAAAATTTAAATCTAAAGATATTATTTCAGTAATTGTAGGGAAGGAAAACGCTGTTACGAAGTCCTATAAATTGGAACAGAGTTCATTTTTTGGTTTTGGAAAAGGTGAAAAAGAAAATTACTGGAAAACAATTTTAAGACAGGCAACGGTTCAGAATTTTCTACAGAAAGATATTGAAACTTATGGTGTTTTAAAAATTTCACCAAAAGGTCAACAGGTTTTAGACGGGCAGTATAAAGAATCTTTTCTGATTGCTGAAGACCGTGAATTTAATTTGTCACAAACGAAAGCAGACAGCGATCAGGTTCAGATGCAGGCAAGCGGCAGTCTCGATCAGAATCTATTTGCCCAGCTTAAAGAATTAAGAAAAAAAGTTGCCAAAAAACACGGAATTCCGCCATACACGGTTTTTATGGATCCGAGTCTGGAAGATATGACCGTGCAATATCCAATCACAGTTGATGAAATTGCAAAAATTTACGGTGTCGGCGAAGGGAAAGCTAAAAAGTACGGTAAAGAATTTGCCGATTTTATCTCTCAATATGTTGAAGATAATAATATAGAGCGGACTCAGGATATGGTGTTGAAAAATGTTGCTAATAAATCTAGTCACAAAGTTTTCATCATTCAAAGCACCGACAAGAAGATTGATCTTGAAGACATTGCAAGAGCCAAGAATCTTTCAATGGAAGATTTGCTGAAAGAGATGGAACGTATTGTTTATCAGGGTACTAAATTGAATATTGATTATTATATTGAAGATAATTTTGACGAAGATATCGTAGACGGCTTCATGGAATTTATGAATGAATCTGAAAGCGACAGCATGAAAGTATTGCTTGATGAGTTTGGAGATGAGCTTTCGGATGAAGAAGTACGAATGTTGAGAATAAAATTCATCAGTGATGTAGCTAATTAAAAACACAATCTTATCCTGTTTTGGGTAAGGTTTTTATTATGAAAAAGAAAATTTCTGTTATGTTTATTCTGCCGGATCTTGAGACAGGAGGCGCAGAAAGAATCATTACCACCATAGCAAATCATCTTTCACGTGATCGGTTTGAGCCAAAGATATTGCTGTTGCGGAAGCAAGGTGGTTATTTGGATTTTCTTAAAAAAGATGTCGAAATTATCGATATCAATACAGAAAGAATCAGGCATTCCTTAAAGCCGATTTTATCACAGATTTATCGTAGAAAGCCGGATATTGTATTTTCGGGATTTGGTGAGGTAAATGCTTATTTGTCTATGTTTATTAAGCTTTTTCCAAAGATTAAATTCATAGCTCGGGAAACCAATGTTGTTTCGCAGCATGTGATCAAAAAAGAGATTAAGTTTTTCTATAATTTTTACAACAATTATCACCATATTATTGCCCAAAGTGATGATATGATGAATGATCTGATCAAGAATTTTAAGATCAGCCGCTCAAAAATCATTAAAATAAATAATCCTGTAGATTTTGACTTTATTAATGAAAAACTTCTGATTTCAAGTAAGCCTGAAAGTTTTAAATATAATTATAAAAACGTTGTAGCCATCGGTAATTTATCTGCCCGAAAAGGTTTTGATAATTTGCTGAAAGTATTTTCAAGGCTTAAAAATGAAAAAATAATTCTACATATTTTAGGTGATGGAAGAGACCGTGAAATTCTTCATCAGATGAAAGATTTTCTGGGTTTAAAAAACGTTATTTTTCACGGCAGACAAGAAAATCCTTATCAGTTTTTAAAATTTGCCGATCTTTTTATTTTATCTTCCCGATACGAAGGTTTTCCCAATGTTTTGCTGGAAGCCGGAGCTTGCGGAACCTATTCTTTAGCCAACAATTGTCCGGGCGGAATCAACGAAATTATCCAAAACGATATCAACGGAGAAATAGGAAATATAGATAATCATGAAGATTTTGCTCAAAAAATAATGAATGTTTTGCATCGCAATTATGATAAAGACTGGATAAAAAATTCCATCAAATCAAGGTTTTCTAAAGAGATAATTTTGGATAGATATGAAAAAACTTTGCTGAATTTGGTGAAAAAATAAGAATTTGCTAGAGATTATTTAAATAAATACCAATATTTTAATTCTTAAGTACTTTATGAAATTTGTAAGTTTAATTTTTACTTTAATATTTGGTTTTTGTTTATCTCAAAAAAACAAAGAACTTAAACTTAATCACTTTTATTTTGTTGTTGATAGCATTACTTTCGAAAATTTAAGAAGTGATGAAGGCCTGAAAAATACTTTTTCGCAAGATTCCGGAATGCCCAATTTTGCTGAAATTACGTCTGAATCTACAACTTTATATCTGCGCTTTAAAAACGTTTATATTGAATTGATGGGTCCTGAAAATAAATTCAAGGAACCTGTAAATGCTATTGGTTTCGGCTTTTCATTTGACACAGAACTTCCTTTTGATTATAAAATTGCAGATTTTCAAAACAACAGAAACATTAAATTTGAAAAAAGTACAGCAAATTATACTTTTGCAGATAAAAAAATAATTTGGTATGATGCGTATTATCAAAAATATAATGATAATTTATCTATTTGGTATGCATTTTATAACCCGAATTTTCTGACAAAACTTTATCATAAGGATTTCAAAAAATTTAGCAGAGAAAGCTTTCTCAAAAAAGCGTATAATAAAAATTCTTTTGCCGAGAAAGTATCAGAAATTTTTATCGATTGCTCGTCTTCTTCTTTTATGCAATTAAAAAACGAGCTTGAAAACTTCAACGTACAATATAAAAACACAGGCAATGGATTGAAGTTTGAAATAGGAGAAATTAATTTGTATTTAAAAGAAATAAAAGATGTAAATGTTACAAAAATCACAAAAATAACCTTCAAAACAAAGAATGTAAAAATAAAGACAAAGTCTTACGGAAATATTGTTTTAAAACAGGATGAAAATCTTCAAATGATAATTAAGTAGGTTACTTTCTTATCAGGCTAATTTTTAGTAAATTTGTATGATATTTCTAAACAAATAAAATTTTATATAAAATGAGTCAATTCGATGTTGTCGTAATAGGTTCTGGTCCTGGTGGTTATGTGGCTGCAATCCGTGCTGCGCAATTAGGTTTCAAAACAGCAATTATTGAAAAATATTCAACTTTAGGCGGAACTTGTCTTAACGTTGGATGTATTCCGTCAAAAGCGCTTTTGGATAGTTCTGAACATTTCGAAAATGCAAAACACAATTTTGAAAGCCACGGAATTATCATTAATGAGCCCAAAGCGGATATCGCAAGAATGGTGACAAGAAAAAACGAAGTGGTAGATCAGACGACAAAAGGAATTAACTTTTTGATGGACAAAAATAAAATCACTGTTTTTGAAGGTCTTGGAAGTTTTGAATCTGCAACTCAGGTTAAAATCACAAAAAACGACGGTTCTTCCGAAACGATAGAATCCAAATATATCATCATCGCAACAGGTTCGAAACCATCATCTTTACCGTTCATTACTTTAGATAAAGAAAGAGTGATCACTTCTACGGAAGCTTTAAATCTTAAAGAAATTCCTAAGCATTTGGTAGTTATCGGTGGCGGAGTTATCGGTCTGGAATTAGGTTCTGTTTATTTAAGATTAGGCGCTCAGGTTACCGTTGTTGAGTTTATGGACAAAATCATTCCTACAATGGATGGAGCTTTAAGTAAAGAATTAACTAAAGTTCTTAAAAAACAAGGAATGAAATTTATGCTTTCCACAGCGGTTTCAGCAGTTGAAAGAAACGGAGATTCTGTGAAAATCACTGCTAAAGACAAAAAAGGAGAAGAAGTAACGGTTGAAGGAGATTACTGTCTGGTTTCTGTAGGAAGAAAGCCTTACACAGACGGACTTGGACTTGAAAAAGCGGGTGTTGAGCTTGACGAAAGAGGAAGAGTAAAAACAAACGACCATTTACAGACCAACGTTGCAAATATATACGCAATCGGTGATGTAATTAAAGGGGCAATGTTGGCTCACAAAGCTGAAGAAGAAGGCGTTTTTGTTGCTGAAACTTTAGCCGGACAAAAACCTCACATTAATTACAACTTAATTCCTGGTGTTGTTTACACTTGGCCTGAAGTTGCGGGAGTTGGTAAAACTGAAGAGCAGTTGAAAGAAGAAGGAGTGGCTTACAAAATAGGAACTTTCCCAATGAGAGCTTTAGGAAGAAGCCGTGCAAGTGGCGATATCGATGGCTTGGTGAAAATCATTGCTGACGAAAAAACTGATGAAGTTCTTGGTTTCCATATGATAGGAGCGAGAGCGGCAGATTTGGTTGCTGAAGGGGTAATTGCAATGGAATTCCGTGCAAGTGCCGAAGATATCGCAAGAAGTTCTCATGCGCACCCTACTTATGCAGAAGCTGTAAAAGAAGCTGCGTTGGATGCTACCGGAAAAAGAGCGCTTCATATGTAGATTTATAAATAATTATGTTTAAATATAAAGAGAGGCAATTTGCTTCTCTTTTTTATTGCACCTATGAAATAAATCACAAAAAAATAACCAATTATTGTTTTTATTTAGAAAAATTATAAATAATTTTGCCGAAAATTGTTGAAATTGAAGAAGAAAGTTTTACTTCTTGCTTTTCAGTTTGTTATACTTTCCGTAAGTGGCCAGACTTTGACCGGGATTGTAGTGGAAGCTGATAACAAGAGGCCGATTTCGGGTGTTAAAGTAGGTATTGAGAACACTGGCATTTGGGCAGTTACTGACCAGTCAGGATCTTTTCAGATCAATTATAATTCTAATGAAACCTTAGTTTTTTCAAAAGCTGGTTTGATTGAAGAAAAAAAGTCTTACGTTACAATTCCTGCAAACAGAATTACGGTGGAAATGCAGATTGCTTCCATTCGTATCAAAGAAATCATGCTTTCTGCCAAAAAGAAAAATTATTCTGAAATAGAAATTAAAGAAGAAGCCTTAAAAAATATTCAGGCGTTTTCTTTAAACGAAGTTTTGGAACAAATTCCCGGACAAAAGCTTCAAAATCTCAACTTAAATGAATTCAAGCCTATCGTTTTCCGTTCAATTGTTCCAAATAATGTAAGTGATGAAGGTTTTGGTAATAAATCTTTCGGAACTGCAATTGTAGTCGACGGAATCCCGATTTCGAACAACGAAAACATGCAAAGCTACGTCGGAAATTATACACCAAATTCAAATTCCTGGGGAAATCAAGGTTCTGTATTTTCCCCCAATACAATAGGTTTTGGTGCAGAAGGAGGATATTTTTCCAATGCAAATTTTGGGGCAGATTTAAGAGAAATTCCTGTTGAAAACATCGAAAGCGTAGAAGTGGTGCAAGGTATTGCTTCTGCAAAATATGGCGATCTGACTTCAGGTTTGATCACAATTCAGCAGAAAAGCGGAAGGACTCCTTACCGAGCGTATGTTGCTTTAAGAGATGGAACTCAGGAATATAACTTTAATAAAGGTTTTAAAATCAATGATAAACTTGGTTTTTTAAATGTAAATCTTAATTATTTAAGTTCAAATTCTGATCCGCGCACAAAGTTCAACAATTACGAAAGAGTTTCCACCAATCTGATGTGGACGGTTTATAACAAAGATAAAAACATAAGCAACTCGTTTTCGGTAGACTTCAGCAACAATTTTGACAATGCCAATTTTGAAGAGGAAGATATCAATATGACGGTTGTAAAGAATAAAAAAAGAGACATCCGTATTTCAAATCGTTTCAATTGGAGGTTTAAGGATTTTTTCTTTGATAATTTAAATATCAATGCCAATTATTCCCAAGGCTATCAAAATTCTTACAGATCAAGCCTTTTGAATGGAGGCGGAAGTCTTGTCGGAACAAGCATCAACGAAGGCATTTATACGGGAACTTATTCACCGCCAAGTTATTTTCAGGTACAGGAAGTGGAAGGAAAACCGATTTCTATGTTTTTTTCTGCTGATCTAAAGAAAAATTTGAAAACAGAATCAAAATGGATTCATAATTTCCTGATCGGAACCTCAATGCGAAGCAGCGACAACAAAGGAGCCGGAAGATTGGGAAGCCCGGAATCTATTATTACTCAGTTTGCAGGAACCGGACAGGCGTTCAGGCCTTATAATTACGGCGAAAATATAAGAGCAGAATACCAATTTTCTGTATATGCTGAAGATAATATTTTTAAAAGATTTGGGAACTACATTTTCAATTTCAATGCAGGTTTGAGATTTGATAATCAGTTTGGAGCTTCTGTGCTACAGCCAAGAATTAATACCTATTTGATTTATAAGAATTTCAAATTCAGAGGCGGATTCGGAATTTCTTCGAAAGCTCCGGGAATTAATATGATTTATACAGGACCAAGATATTACGATGTGATTTTGGCAGACGTGCGCCTTCCGGGATTTTACAATCTGGGAATCATGCAGACTTATGTAGATTTTGCAGACAATAAAAACCTGAAGCCTTCAAAAAGTATGCGTTCCGAAATAGGAATTGATTATAAATTTCCTATCGGAAATGTTGGTTTAACGGCGTATTATAATAACCTTTATGACGGTTTCACGTCCGAAAGCTTTGCCAATAAAAGAGGTTTAGCACAGCTTCAGATCAATACAAGCGGGACTGATCTTCCGACATACGATATTATAGGATATACAGATTATTTTTATCTTCAAAGCAGACTTGTAAACTCTCTGAAATCTGAAGATAAAGGTTTGGAATTGATGATGAGCCTAAACAAGCTTCCGATCAGAAATATCAGCCTTGACATCAACGGAAGCTATATTGAAACAAAAAATAATTCAGGAACCGACAGATATTTTTTAACAAAGGATCTTACTCAGGAAGCGGTTTATGGTTTGTACAGGCCTCATGATGCAAAATATAAGCAGTTTAACATTAGCGCAGCTTTAAATTATCATTTGCCAAAAGCAGGATTGGTTGTTACTTTAAGAACCCAGCATTTCATCATTGATGATCAAAATATTTTTAATCCTAAAATATTATATGCTTACTTAAACAAAAATCTTGAAAAAATAATGCTTACACAAGAGCAGATCAATGATCCGAATCAGTTTGCCAATATTAAGGATACCGATTTTTATGAAAATAATAAAAGTCTGGATCAGGTTTTCCACAATATCAATTTAAAGATTTCTAAAGATTTCAAAAACGGATTCAGGTTTTCTTTTTATGCCAATAATTTTCTTGATTTAAAGCAAACACAATTTGAATTTATAAACGGAAGATCGGTAGAAACTGTAAAAGCAGATCTTTTAAGGCTGTCTTTCGGGGCAAAAATAGAATATCAATTTTAAAATACTCTTTTTAAATAAATACTATGAAACAATTATTTAGTTTTTTGGCAATCATGATGCTGTTATTCTCTTGTAGAGAAGATGATTTTGGTAACAACAACGGTACATTACAGCCAACAGCGTTTAAAGTAGAAGTGAAATATGATGCCACTTACGGTTCCAAAAATTCGAAAGGAGCAACGGTAGTTTTAACTAATAATAATTCGGGAGATACCTATACTGAAACTACAGATGCAAACGGATTTGCCAATTTCTCAAGCGTAATTCCGGGAACGTATAAAGTTGTGGTTTCAAAGAAAATTTTAGCGGATGAATTTTATTCAACATTCGGCTACGCGGCTCCCGTTTCTGAAATTAATTTTAATGGTGTTCAGGACAATGCAACAATTAATATAAATGTACAAAGCACCGTTATCGAACTGAAATCTGCAAGAGTAGGAGATTTATTGATTAAACAGATTTATTATGCAGGTTCTCATGCAACTCAAGGTGCGGGCGTAAGAGATCAGTTTATTGAAATTTATAATAATTCGAATGAAGTAATCTATGCAGACGGACTTTATATTGCGCAGCTTTACGGTAAAACAAACACAACCGTGAATGCATATTCTCAGGCAAACGGACAGTTTGACTGGAGCAAATCAATCGGAATGACCGCCACCGGAAACTCCGCCAATACAGATTATGTTTATTCAGATTACATCACAAGAATTCCGGGAAATGGAACGCAATATCCAATTTATCCGGGACAAAGTATTGTAATTGCACAAAATGCAGTAAACCACAAATCTCCTTTGGTAGACAACAACGGTTCGCCTATTAATATTCAGAATCCTTCATTAACGGTTGATTTGAGCCAATCTGAATTTGAAGTTTATTTGGGTGATTTTAATTTGTCGATTGGTGAAACTGTATTTAAAACAGATATTCAGAATCCTGCCGTAAAAGATGTTGAAATTGCTTTTTGGGGAAGACCGGGATATTGGAACGGAAATAATGATTTTATAATGGATAATCCCGGAAGAGACAGTTTTGTGATCTTTAAGGCAAACGATTTTAATGTATTTCCTGATTATTCGGATCCTTCGGTTACCAATGTCGTTGCTGCAACCAAGTTTTATAAACAAATTCCGACCAATGTGATCATCGATGGAGTTGAATTACAACATTACAATCCCAACGCTCAAAGACCAAAAATGCTGAACGCTTCGATTGATGCTTCTTTCACGAAATGTGATGCGGCTTTTAATTCTCAGGCGGTGATCAGAAAAACCAAAACTACGATTCCTGCTCAGGGAAATATACCGGCAAGAATAGTTTTGGAAGATACCAACAACTCTGCAAATGATTTTGTGATCAAAAATGCAAATCCGAAAGGTTTTTAAAATATAATGAAATTTAAGATTTTTCACATCGCTTCTATATTGTCATTCGGTTGTGTTTCGGCGCAATTGAGTGACAGTATTTTTATACCGACCAACCAGATTTATTATCAGCAGCTGAACAGAATTTGGGATAATCCGATTCAGTTTTCCAGTCAAAAGTTTTCAGATTTTACAGAGACCGAATTGAGCGCTGTTGTAAAAGATTTAAACATGAAAAGAGCCCAGACTGCAGAAAGTTCTAATGAATTTGGCTTTAAAACTCAGGGGATTTTTAATATTTCCGAGAAATTAAGACTTTTAGGAAGTTTTGATTATCAGTTTGTTACGGAGAAAAATTTAGGTTTTAATCTTACCAATCAAAGAACGGAAGATCAGTTTGTGCTAAATCCGCATTATCTTTTTGTTCCTAAAAAAGCGAATTGGGAAACTCAGAATTATCACGTTAAAGGAGGTTTATCTTACCAAATGTGGAAAGGCTTGGAATTGGGAGCGACAGTTGATTACAGAAACCAAAGCTCGTTCAGAAAATCCGATCCGAGACCTGAAATTTCTACGGCAGATTATTCAGGGAAAATATTTGGGGGCTATCGTTTGGGCAAGCATCAACTTTCCGTTTTCGGGGGTTTGGGAAGAAAAACAGAGACTTACGATATTATGTCGGTGAATGAATTTATCAATGCGCCCGCAAATCCTGAATATTATGTGAGATTTTCCAGCGGCTACGGAAGATTGACCTATTTCCCGTCATATTCAAATTTCAGTTACAGGACAATTGACAAAAATTTTGGCGGAGGATATGCCTTTGAAAGCCAGAAAAACTTTTTCAATATTAATTTTTCTTACAGTAAAGCGATGCAGAATCTTTACGGCCATACAGGAGAATTAAACAACTTTCAAACCGGAGACACATTCTTTAAAGAGAGTTTAGAGAAAATGAAATATCGTCTTGTGAATTATAAAACCGATGCCAATTATTGGTATAAAGGTTATAAAATGGACTTTATATCTAATGTAAATTTCCAGAGTATTACAGGTGACAATTACAATATTTCAGAGTTTGGGCAAAATTACAGAATGACTTTGGACAGACTTTCAACAGCCAATCATTTTCTTTTAAGAGATGATAAAAAAATAAAATTCGGGGCGACTTTGGAAGGAATATACAACGATTTTTCAACGATAGATTTGTTAGGTGAAACTTATAAATATGTAAAAAGCTTAAATTTAAATTTAAAATTTAATAAAGATATTTTCTACAGAGATACCCAAAAAGTGAATCTTGAAATTGGCGCAATGTCATATTTTCCTTTAAGCGAAAGTTTGGTTTACACGCCGGCTTCCTCAACTTCTTTGTTGTTTGATAACGTTATTAAAAATGATCATGAATTTGATTCGGCTTCAAAATTAGGGCCTCAATTCGGATTGCAGTTTTATCAAAAAGTAAGCGCTAAAACAGACCTGAAAATATTTACTAATTTTGCAACATTGTTTCCATTGAGCAAAGATTTGGAGCAAAATACAGCTTACAACGGAAATCCGAATCTTTATTTCAACGCAGGAATATCATTGTTTTATTAGAAATTATGAAGTATTTTTTGAGCCTTTCTGTTTTTTTATTTTTAATCTATTCATTTTCAGATTTTAATAAAATTCAAAAAGGGTATACTATTCAGGAATTGCGAGATCTTTACGGAAGTGGAGATCAGAATTTGTGGCCAAAACCACATTTGTTTGATGAGGCTAAAGGCGGTTTTCAAGACATCGGGGTTTTACCAAAACCTGAATTTCCTAAAGACAATCCTTATTCCAAAGAAAAAGAAGATTTGGGGAAAATGCTGTTTTTTGATCCGAGATTATCAAAATCCGGACAGATTTCTTGCGCCAACTGCCATGATCCTGAACTTTCATGGGCAGACGGAAGAAGGGTTGCTTACGGACACGACAGACAATTGGGAACAAGAAATGCTCCGACGGTTCTGAATATTGCTTATGCCAAAGAATATTTCTGGGACGGAAGAGCTGCAAGCCTTGAAGATCAGGCAAAAGTTCCAATAGAAAATCCGTTGGAAATGAATTTTCATTCAAGATTGGCGGTAAAAACGATAGGCAAAATAAAAGGATACAAAGAGCATTTTAAAAAAGCTTTTGGCAGTGAAAAAGTGACCGAAGAAAATATTACAAAAGCCATTGCAACCTTTGAAAGAACCATTGTAAGTCCCAAATCCAAGTTTGATAAATTCGTAAGCGGTGAAAAAGATGCTTTAACGGATTCTGAAATCAACGGGCTTCATTTGTTCAGAACAAAAGCCAATTGCATTAATTGTCACAGCACGCCTTATTTTTCAGATCAAAAATTTCACAATATTGGACTGACTTATTTTGGAAGGGAGTATGAAGATCTTGGGTTGTACAATATTTCGAAAAAAAATGAAGATGTTGGAAAGTTTAAAACGGCAACATTAAGGGAAGTTTCGCAAACTGCGCCTTATATGCACAACGGATTATTTCCAAATATCAGAGGCGTTTTGAATATGTATAATGCAGGAATGCCCAATGAAAAACGAAACAGAGAAAGTCCGCTTGCGCCTCACAAATCAAAAATGCTTGAAAAACTTGATCTTTCCGACAATGAACTGACAGATTTGGAAAATTTCCTGAATACTTTGCACAGTTATAAATACAAAATGCGCTCGCCGCAATTGCCAAAATAAATACAAAGAAGTCGATTAGCTTCTTTTTTTATTAAAATTTAAAATTTAAAACGACTGCAAAATATCATTCTTATAAATCTAAACTTTACCTCAACCTCAATTTTTTCCGTACCTTTGTGGGCTAATTTCATCATCAATGCAACTCGGAAAAACTCAAACTTTAAAGATTTCAGAAAAAAATAATTCAGGATGGATGCTTGAATCAGAAACTGGCGAAACCGCCTTTTTATCTAAAGTTTTTATTCGTGAAGAAAAAGAAATTGGTGATGAAGTTGAGGTTTTCGTTTATCAGGATGACAACAAACTGAAAGCAACTACAGAAATTCCTTTGGCAGAAGTAGGTGAATTTGCCGTGATGACTTGCGTGCAAAGCCTTCCAAGCGGTGCTTTTATGGATTGGGGAATCATCAAAGATCTTTTCATTCCGTACAAACAGCAAAAATCTAAAATCATTGAAGGCAAAAGATATCTTGTTTATCTTTATGTAGATGAAGATATGGAATTGATTACAGGAACTACGAAATTCAAAAGAAATCCGCAATACCAGGATCTGCCTCTTCAGAAAGGTGATAAAGTAGATTTGATCATGATGAACGAAAGTGAACTTGGCTGGAATGTAGTTATCAACAAAAAATATATCGGATTAATCTATACATCAGATGTTTATAAAAAACTGTATCCGCTTTCTGAGGAAGAAGGTTACATCAAAGAAATCCGTGAAGACGGGAAAATAGATATTTCGCTTCAGCCTGAAGGATTTGAAAATATTGATGAATTTAAGCAGAAAATCCTTACAAAATTAGAAGAAAACTTTGGTCTGCTTCACCTTTCGGATAAATCTTCACCCGAAGAAATCAAAGATGAGCTCCAGATGAGCAAAAAGAATTTTAAGAAAGCACTTGGCGGGCTTTATAAGGATAAAGTCGTCGATATTTCGGAAGATAAAATTAAGTTATTATAAATGAAGGAGCAATTTGCTCCTTTTTTTGGCTATAAATTCTGATAAATATCATCTCCATTTTCTTTAATTATTTTGTTTAACAATTTTGTCAAAACAAATGTTTAATATATCTTTGCACAAAATTGTTTAACAAAAATGTCAAAACAAGAAAAAAAAGATCAAACACAGGAATTAATCAAAGAGACTGCGAAGAATTTATTCTTTGTTCAGGGGAAATTTAATGCAACTACACAGGAGATTGCAGACGAAGCCGGTGTCAATCGAACATTGATCAACTATTATTTTCGTTCGAGAGACAACTTGATTCAGATTATTTTTGATGAGGCTCACCGTGTTGAAAAGGAGAAATCTGAAATTATTATGAATTCTGATCTTCCATTTAAAGATAAAATAGCCAATTTTATTGATGGGAGCTTATCTACAAGTCTTCAATATCCATATTTGGAAACCTACATTGTTTCGCAAATCAACAAAGGAAGTTGTCACAAAAGAGATGTTGAAGAAGAAGAGCTGAAAAAATTATATGAGGATATCGAAAGAGAAATGCAATTGGGAAACATCGAAAAGATGGCGCCGGTACAGTTTCTTCTCAACATGGTCTCACTTTTAGTGTTTCCAAGTGCGGTTCGTCCTTTGTTTTTAGAGAATTTGATGATTACTGATAAAGAATTTGATAAAATTATTTCCGAAAGAAAAGAAATTATTCTCAATATGCTTTTTAAAAAATAATTTAAAATATGTTAAAGTATTTATAAAAGTCAATCGTCATTTAGGAATAAAGTAGTTAGGAAAACCATTACAAAAATAAACGAAGTAATAAATTATGAATAGAAAACGTATAACTGCAAAGAAGCTAAAAATAGGAATAGCTGCTGCATTTATGATTTTCGGCTCTTCATCTGCCTATGCACAGCAACAGGTGTCGCTGCAAGAAGCCATAAAAGAGGCTTTGCAAAATAAAGCAGAGGCTAAAAAAGCAGCTTTACAAATCAAAAAAGCTGAATATAAAATTGATGAAGCCAGAGCCGGAGCTTTGCCGCAGATAAGTGCCACAGCAGGTCTTACCTATAATCCTGTGATTCAGGAATCATTGCTGGAATTTGGCGGAGAAAGAATAAGAGCCCAGTTGGGACAGCCCTGGAGCTCTACCGCTTCTGTACAGGTGCAGCAGGCTTTATTTGACCAAAGAGTTTTTACAGGTCTTAAAGCTGCAAAATCAACAAGAGAATTTTATGTTCTGAATGCTCAGCTTACCAACGAACAGATCATTGAAAATGTAGCAACAGCCTATTATCAGGTTTTTGTACAGGAAGAAAATCTTAAAACTGTAGAAGCAAGCTATGCCAACACAGAAAGGGTAAGGAATGTTATTAAAAGCTTGGTAGATAATGGTTTGGCTAAAGCTATCGACCTTGATCGTACCAATGTTCAGCTAACAAATATAGGATCAAACAAGCAGCAATTGATCAATTCCGTTGAGCTTTCAAAAAATGCTTTGAAATTTTATATGGGAATTCCGATCGATACAGATATTGAGCTTGAAGAAAAAACAATTGAGCCAAAACCTGAATTGATCGCCAGCAATGTAAACCTTAATGATCGCACGGAAATCAAAGTTTTAAATAAAAACAGAGAACTTCTTCAATATAATAAGAAAGCAACCGAAGCGTATCTTTATCCTACAGTAGGATTGGTGGCAAATTACGGCTGGGGCGGACAAGGAGGAAGATTTCCTCTTACAAACGGTATTAATAATGGAGTTCTTTGGAGCGATTATTCAGCAATTGGTTTAAATATTAATATTCCGATCTTCACGGGTGGTGCTACAAAAGCAAAAATCCAGCAGGCGGAAATTGATATTCAGGATCTTGATTTGGATATTGAGAATACACAACTGAGCCTGAGTTTAGATTACAGAAATGCAGTTACCAATATGGAAAATACATTAATTAATATTGAAAGCATGCAAAATAATGTAACTCTTGCCGAAAAAGTACAAAAAGATACTCAGTCAAATTATCAATATGGTTTAGCGACACTTACAGAAGTTTTGGATGCCGAAAATGCTTTGACACAGGCAAAACAGAACTATTCAAATGCTCTTTTGGATTATAAACAAGCGGAAATCAAGTTAATAAAAGCTAAAGGAGAATTAAACACATTACAAAACCCATAATAAACTAAAAATGAAATCTGAAAAGATTCCATTTGACTATTAAAAAATCATTATTACAAATGAAAAAAACTATAATATATATCATTGTAGCAGCTGTACTTATCGGTTTGGCAGCGTACAAGATTGCTGACAACAAAAAGAAGCAGGAAACAGAGGTAAAAGAGGTTGCCAAGCAGGTAGATAAGATCAATGTAAACGTTGTTACGGTGTCAAGAGAAAATATCGACACGGATTATACTGCCAACGGAACTTTTATTCCGAAACAGGAAATGAATCAGGCTTCTGAAATTTCGGGGCGTATCATGAATGTGTTGGTAAAAGAAGGTTCAAGAGTTTCTGCCGGACAAACATTAGCAACAATCAAGAGAGATGCTATCGAAGTTGATGTGACGCAGGCTCAAAATAATTTGCAAAACGCAATTATAGACAATCAACGTTACGAAAACGCTTTCAAAACAGGAGGTGTTACCAAACAACAGCTTGATAATTCAAGATTACAGCTGAAAAATGCTCGCGCTGCGCTACAAGCTCAGGGAGTAAGAGTAAACGATACAAGCATTCGTGCAGGAATCAGCGGTGTGATCAACAAAAGAATGGTTGAGCCGGGAACTGTTGTTTCACCAGGAACTGCAATGTTCGAAATCGTAAATATTAATAGCTTAAAACTTTCTGTTTTGGTTGACGAAAGCCAGATTGGAAGAATTCAGCTGGGCCAGGTTGTTCCAATTACTGTAAATGTTTTGCCTGAAGATTCTTTCAGCGGAAGAATTACATTTATCGCTCCGAAAAGTGATGCTTCTTTAAATTTCCCTGTTGAAATTGAAGTTCCGAATAATGGAAAACTAAAAGCAGGTATGTACGCAACGGCTTTATTTAAGACAAACCATGGCGCTGAAACTCAAAATATGTTGACCGTTCCTGCTGAAGCTTTTGCAAACGGAGTTAGCTCAGGGCAGATCTTCATCGTTCAAAACGGAACTGCTAAAATGATCACTGTGAAAACAGGAAAAGTATATGGTGACAAAGTACAAATCATCAGCGGACTGAACGGAGGCGAACAGGTAATTACGAGCGGACAGATCAACCTTGATAACGGTTCAAAAATCAATATCGTAAAGTAACAGAAGATGAAGTTAGCAGAAATATCCATTAAAAGACCATCCCTGGTTATCGTATTATTTACGATTTTGACTTTGGGAGGTTTATTAAGTTACTCCATGATGGGGTACGAATTGATTCCGAAGTTTGAAACCAATATGGTTACAATTTCTACGGTTTATCCGGGAGCTTCACCTGCAGAGGTGGAAACTTCGGTAACACGTAAGATTGAAGACGCAGTTGGTTCTTTGGAAAACGTAAAAAAAGTAGAATCATCTTCATACGAAAGTTTATCGGTAATCATGGTTCAGTTGAACACAGGTGCTGATGTAAATTATGCTTTGAATGATGCGCAGAGAAAGGTAAATGCTATTCTGGCAGATCTTCCGGAAGATGCAGATCCGCCGTCATTACAGAAATTCTCATTGGATGATCTTCCGATCATGACTTTGAGTATTACCAGTAACAAACTGAATAATAAAGAACTTTACGACCTTTTAGATAAAAAAATTGAGCCGATTTTTTCCCGTGTAAACGGTGTGGCTCAGGTTGATCTTGTTGGTGGACAGGAAAGAGAAATTCAGGTAAGTTTGGATGAAATGAAACTGCAAGGTTATGGTCTTTCTATCGGGGACGTACAGCAGGCAATTCTTTCTTCCAACTTAGACTTCCCGACGGGAGCGCTTAAGACAAGAACTTCAAGATCTACGATCAGACTTTCAGGAAAGTATAGAAGCGTAGAAGAAATGAACAATCTTGTGGTTTCAAATAAGGATGGAGCACAAGTTCGTCTTTCTGATATTGCAACGGTTTTTGATACGCAAAAAGATATTGAGAAAGTAGCAAGATTCAATCAAAATCCTACAATTTTACTTCAGGTTAAAAAACAGTCTGATGCCAACGCGGTAGCTGTTTCAGAAGCTATTCAGAAAACAATTGCTCAGGTTCAGGATAATTATAAAGCTCAGGCTATCAATATTAATACTGTTGATGACTCGACAGACTTTACTTTGGAAGCTGCAGATCACGTAATTTTCGATTTATTCCTTGCGATTATTTTGGTGGCGGTAGTAATGTTGCTGTTCCTTCATAATATTAGAAATGCATTCATTGTAATGGTTTCGATTCCCGTGTCTTTGATTGCAACAGTTATCGGAATGTATTTGATGGGATATACTTTAAACTTAATGAGTTTATTAGGACTTTCATTAGTTGTTGGTATTCTTGTGGATGATGCGATTGTAGTTTTGGAAAACGTATATCGTCACATGGAGATGGGAAAAAGCAGGATTCGTGCAGCGTACGATGGTGCTTCGGAAATCGGATTTACGGTAACGGCTATTACATTGGTAATCGTTGTGGTATTCTTACCGATTGCGATGAGTTCCGGTTTGGTTTCTGATATCCTGGCGCAGTTTTGTGTCACCGTTGTTATAGCGACAATGCTTTCATTATTGGCTTCATTTACTATTATCCCTTGGTTATCATCAAGATATGGTAAATTGGTACATTTGACTGGTAAAAACCCTTTTGAGAAGTTTATCCTTTGGTTTGAAAAGCAGTTGGAAAAATTCACACATTGGATCTCAGGAATTTTGGAGTGGGCTTTGAAAACGACATTAAGAAGAGTGATGACCGTAGTGGTAACATTCATTATCTTGATTTCTTCATTTATGTTGGTCGCATTCGGATTTATCGGTGGTGAATTCTTCCCTAAAATGGACAGAGGCCAGTTCCTTGTTCAAATGGAATTACCAAAAGATGCTTCTGTAGAAAAAACCAATCAGTTGACTTTAGAGGTTGAAAAATATCTTAGAAATGATAAAGATGTTGTAGACATGATCACGACAGTTGGTCAGCAGTCTTCAGGATTTGGTGGAGCTCAGGCAACTTTGTATCAATCGGAAATTCAGGTGATTTTAGTAGATAAATCTGAACGTGATGAAAGTACAGATATTAAATCTGCAAAAATCAAGAGAGCTTTAGAAGAAAAATTCACAGGAGTTGAATTTAAAACAGCACCAATCGGATTAATGGGTGCGGATGCCGCGCCAATTGAAATGGTGGTAACGGCTCAGGATAACGAAACAGCAAATAAGGAAGCCAACAGAATTCTAGAATTGCTTAAAAAAGTTCCGGGTTCCGTAGATGCTGAATTATCAACTGACTCTGGAAACCCAGAAGTTCAGGTGAATATCGACAGAGATAAAATGGCCTCTTTAGGTTTAAATCTTTCAAGTGTAGGACAAACGATGCAGACTGCATTTAGTGGAAATACAGACGGAAAATTCAGAGCCGGAGAATACGAATATGATATCAATATCCGTTTTGGTGATGCCAACAGACAATCCATTGATGATGTAAGAAACTTAATGTTTACAAATCCAGATGGAGAACAGATTAGACTAAGTCAGTTTGCAGAAGTGAAGATGGGCTCAGGACCGAGTTTATTGGAACGTAGAGATAAAGCGCCTTCAGTAAAGGTAAAATCTAAAGTTGTAGGCCGTCCTGTAGGAGATGTTGCAAACGAATGGGCTGCAATGTTTATGGATAACGAAAAAACCAAACCAGCCGGTGTTACCTATATTTGGAGTGGTGATATGGAAAACCAGACTGAAGGTTTCGGTACTTTGGGAATTGCTTTGTTAGCAGCTATTGTATTGGTTTATTTGGTAATGGTTTCATTATATGACAGTTTTGTTTATCCGTTTGTGGTATTATTCTCAATTCCTTTGGCATTGATCGGGGTAATGATAATTCTTGCCATCACCGGAAATTCATTAAACATTTTTACGATGTTGGGGATGATCATGTTGATTGGTTTGGTGGCAAAAAATGCGATTATGATTGTCGATTTCGCCAATATGAGAAAAGCAGCAGGAGCCAATACGCACGACGCTTTGATTCAGGCAAACCACGCGCGTCTTCGTCCGATCTTGATGACAACGATTGCGATGATCTTCGGGATGCTTCCGATCGCTTTGGCAAAAGGGGCAGGAGCGGAGATGAACAACGGTTTGGCTTGGGTAGTAATCGGTGGTTTGACATCATCACTATTCCTTACCCTGATCATCGTACCTGTAGTTTATTCGCTATTCGATTCAATTTTAAGAAGAATGGGCAAAGGTGAAAAAGTAGATTATGAAGCTGAAATGAAAGCCGATTATGAACACAGAGAACTAAGTGAAGACGGATTTACTCCGAAACATGTAGACTAATATATAACAACCTTAATTAACCGAAAAACCGTATCAGAAATGATGCGGTTTTTTAGTTTTATTGTTAATCGAAGGCACAATTTATAATTAATTCATTAAAACAAGGATTTATATTCGGAAAAAATTAAACTATAAAACTTGACGAAAATCTTTGGTTTTCTTGCGCCTTAAAAACAGTGTAATCTTTAAACCTTTGTGATTAACCACCAAAAATAAAAAGCTTCAATAAAAAAAGCTTCCAGAATAACTGAAAGCCTTTGCTTATTTTTATTTTGAGGAATTAATCTGCCATCACTTCGCCAGACTTTCTGTAAATAAAACTTCCATAAATATGTCTTCTTGCAAAACGACTTGGCGAATCAGCATTCACCATTTTGATATATGTATTTCTTGGAACGCCGATATATTCATACATCATTCCGTTCAGATGCTGAATTTTTAACACCGCTTTTTCAAGATAAAAGTCCTGAATATTAGATTTTGTGATCGTTTCAGTATATTCTTCTTTATATTTTTCCTGCGTTTCCTGATTGATGCTTACTAAAAAATGGTAAGCTTCAATGATAGATTTGCTTTTTTCTTCTGCATCTAGTTTTCCGGCTTCATCATTTACAAATTTATCAGGATGCGTATCTTTCATCGTATTTCTGTAAATTGATTTTAATTCCTTTAAAGTAACGGTTTTATCAACCCCAAGAAGCTTTCTGTGCTCAACAATTCTTTTCATAATTTGAATCCTTATTTCGGGGTGCAAAATTAGGCAATTTAATTTTGAAAATCATAACTTATTCATTATTAATTTATTTAGTTGTATAAAAGATTAAATAAAATTAGAAATTAAATTTTAATCCTCCAATAATATAACCTTGTAAAGCTGTGACAGTAGACTCATCCGTACCCAGTTGAGTTGTAAAATTATTTATATAATTAAAAGACTTAAGGTTTAAAATATTATTAAATCTTAAATTGTATTCCCAACTAGATTTTTCTTTTCTATAAGAAATATGTCCACCCAACAAGAAATTTTTCAAACTAGTTTGTTCAGTTTTTTGAATGAAATAGTCACCTTGTATGTTTCCAATCCATTCTTTTTTTAAGTTTGCTCTTATTCCTAATGATAATGTAATGTTATCTTGCTTGGAAGAGGTATTGTAAAAACTTTGATCAAAAATACCTTTAATTAGAGTATATCCCATATCGAACTGCACAGATTTATTTTTAAAAATAGTAGATAATTTTTGAGAAAGTTCAAAATTATAAATCGAAGTTAAATTGTCATTTTCTTCAATAAAGTTAGAATTTTTATAAATTGATCCCGAAAATTTAGATTTTAAGTTTAAGCTTTTAGATAATCTGTAATCATTAGAAACTATTGTAACATACCTTTCATTAAACTGACCAATAGAATTTTGAACTGCTGAAAATGTCCCGAAATTTTTTAAATTAGAAGTAAAACTCGGCTTAATTTTTTCATACATGAATATAAAAAAAATCAAATTGCCTTTTTCCATATTAAATCTATTCCAAGTAAGCTTATAGTTTTCAATATTACTTAATATATCAGGGGTAAGTATGATATTTTGAGAAAAAGACAATTCTTTTGTGTATAAAAGAGAATATTGAAGGAGCCTTAAGCCAGGAGTAGTGTATTTGGAATTATACTCGATACCAAATTCAGTACTGGCTTCAGATGGAGGATTATATTTTATTTTAAAGCTTTTTTCAAAATAATGTTTTTTATATTCATTTAAATTAAGGAAATTAGAGCTTAAAGAACCAGAAAAATCAAAATTTCCCAACTGTTTATATAGCATCAAATCATTTACATAATGATATACTTTTAAAAACCTGTTTTCCTTTGCCTGAGAAATAAATTCTGAATACTCTGAAGTATCTTTTTTGTAAGAAAATCCAGAATGAAAATTAAAATTGACGATTTTATTTTTATTCTTCAAATAAAGGGCCAAAGCATAAGTATTGGAGTTACCTATATATTTTTGAAATATAGAATTGTTTTGAGTTAAGAATAAATTATTGTTCGAAAAGATATTTAAATTTCCTATATAGTTTTCATTTAATTGATTTAAGGCCAAAATTATTTTTGAATTATTTAAATTTTTGTTCCATGAAACAAAATTATTGAAACTGGTATTTTTTACTTTATTATCAATATTATAAAAGTTATATTTTTCAGAATATCTGGAAATATTTTGGTTAAAATTATCTTCAGTGGGATTATATCCAAAATTAAAATACAAAAAACTATTATCAGAAAAACTCTGTTTCATTTTAATTTTAGTAGTTCCCAGAAAACCCTTATTGTCCTCTGTTTTTTGTTCATAAAAATTATAATTTTGTGGCTGTCCTTCAAAAACCGTTCTTTTTGTCGTTGAAAGTTTTTCTAATTGAGTATTGTTGATAATAGAGAATGCAGTAATAGTAAATCTTTTTTTTGATTTAGAATATTGTAAAGCTCCAAACTGATTGGCTTTGGACTTTATTTTGTTATCATTATTTAGAAATGAAGGAATCTCTACATCAACCGAACTATTAGTGTTTTCGGTATTTTCCTGAGAATTCATTTCATAAAAATCCATAAAACTGATGGGATCTTTTGCAATATTATTAGCATCAGTGATTAAAGCGATGTTACCAAATTGACCGAATTTAAATAAATTAGAATGAGCTAGATAAGAATTTTTATTACCATAGTTAGCTTCAATATTTCCTGTAATTTTACCTTTATATTCTTCTTTTAATTTAAGATTTAATGCTGTGGATTGTCCTCCATTAATAGTTGTGAAGTTTTGCCAAAGATCAATCCCATCTATCATTTCTGCTGAAAGATTTTGAGTGGCGATTTTGTGGTTTCTTCCAAAGAATTCATTTCCTTCTACCAAAACCTGACCAACAGTATTCCCTTTGTACGTTACTTTTCCGTTGTCTGAAATATCCAATCCCGGCAGTTTTTTAATTAAATCTTCTGTCGTTCTCTCTGTCCCATCTCGGATTGCCTTCACATTAAAAACAATTGTATCTTCTTTAATTTTGGCAATTTTCGGACGGGATTTTATTTCTACTTCTTGTATTTCTTGTATCTGTGATTCTAAAATTATTTCAAAATCAGTTTGCTTATTAGTATTTATTTCAACAAGTTTAGTTTTGTAAAAAACAGAAGTTAATTTTAAATAAAAAACCCCCTTTTCAGAGAGTTGAAATTTACAATATCCGGTATCAATCTTTTGAAAATCTATTGTTTTCTCATTTTTAATGAGCTGTACATTTATATTTTCTGGAGGCTGACTTGTGTTGTCCCTTACTTTAATAGTAATAGTTTGAGATTTTATTATTGAAAAACTAATTAAAAATAAAATGTATATTAATTTATGCATATATATGCTTAAAGCTTTATTTCTTTAAAAGTAGGTTTGCTTTGTTGTTCGTGTATTTCTTTTAGTTTTTTATCATAATCTTCATTCTTATACACTTTAAGTTTAGGATTAATTTTTTCAACATCTGATTTCTTTATTTCATTGCTTATCTTAACAGCTGTTATTATATAGCTATCCGCTTCGACTCTTAAAACCAAACCGGGGAAATTATTAAATAAAAAAGGGCCTGCAGAAATAGGAATACCCTCAGTATACCAAACTTTATAGTTAGAATTTGAATCTAAACTTACTTCAACCAATTTACAAACATAGTTGTCAATATCCATTGTGTCTTCTTTATATTCAATTTTTACAAATTTTGTATCTTTATAACCATAAAATTCTTCATTAATGTCTTGAAAATTATGGTATTTATAATTACCATTGACGTTTTTGTTATGATACATTTTTAGTTCAATATTTTTGTAAACTTCTCTGTTATGGGTTTGCACATCATTTTCTTTTTTATCTCCTGCATTATGTGTAAATGAATTTTGAGGAATAGATTTGAAAAAAGAATATCCGTCTGTATAATATAAAAAATATTTTTGAGGGGTTTTACGTATTCGATTTGCTTTATCATTAAATTCCTTAGACATACTTATATTATTGTTTTCTTTGAGTTCAACTCTTTCATATTCAACTTTCAGATGTTGAGACGAAATAGAAGTGTTGACTAATAATATAGACGATACAATTAATTTGAATAAAAATTTCATATAGTTCAGATTAAAAATTAGTGTGCATTGAACTAATAATGCACACTAATAATATTAAGGATTAATTAGGATTACCAGCTTCAAAAGTTAATCCAACAGCATTGGAACCACACCAGCTGGTTGTTGAAGCGGTGTGATGATTGGTCGTAACATACATTTTTCCATCCATGCCTACTGAGGTTGTTTCTGTAGTCCAGTTCCAAATTGTTGTACATATTTTTTTAAGCTCTTCCTCATCATTTTGTTTTGTCTCTTCTGTTTTTGACTCCAACAAAGATTTAGAATCTAGTCCATTGTCTTTTGCGAATCCCAAAGTTGTTCCAGCAAATAAAACTGCTGCTAGTAATAATTTTTTCACAATAGATTTTTTTTGTTAAAATTAATTTTTTAACATTGCTAATATATAAAAAAGATATTATAATTAATAAATTTCTTATTTACTTCTATTTTACAAAATTTTATAATGCTTATTTGATGATTCTAAATAAAAAAACAGGAGCCAAACTCCTGTTTACTATTATTAAATTAAATATTTAACTAATTCTGATAAATATACGTCAATTTGGAACCTTTGATAAAATCCTCCAGCGAAGTTTTATTATTTGCATTTTTATTCATCAGTTCTATAAAATAAGTACGCGAACCGGCAATTCTAATATCTTTCGATAAAAACTTAAAACGCTTAACAGTCAAGTTTGGGTTTAAAAAGCTTAATTCCGCTGCATTGCTCAGCTTTGCACCGGAAACATCAAAACCGGCGCGGGGATTTTTTTGGAGCTTCAAAAATCTTTTTTGAGTTCTGTCTGTTGTTTCTTCCAAAAACTTTTCCATTTGATAATCCGTTAAAAGTTGCGGATAAATCAGTCCTTCGGCTAATAAATTACTTATGATTTTATCAGATTTATCATACTTGTTGTAATAAAAAATCTTATCGTCAAATTGCACATAACTATCCGTAGTAACTATTTTACCTTCAAATTTTTTATAATTTTTCTTTTTATATTCTTTTTTAAAATGTTCGGCAACAGCCTTGTCCTGTTTACTTAAAATTTCTTTTTTCTGTCCATAAATACTTATTGAAAGTATGAATAAAAAGATAAGTGAAAATTGCAGTTTCATATTGTTTCTGTTTAATTTAATTCTTTTTTAATAATAGATTTTCCAAAGCTTGTTTTAAGTTTGGAAATTCAAATTTAAAGCCTGCTTTTTGGATTTTTTCGGATGAAGTTCTTGATCCTTCAAGCAATGCAACCGACAATTCACCAAAAATAAGCTTCATTACAAATCCCGGAATATTTGGCATAAACAAAGGCTTTTTTAAAACTTCAGCGATTTCCTTTGTTATATTTTCGTTGTTTGTATGTTGTGGCGCCGAAGCATTGTATGCGCCGTTTAGGTTTTCGTTTTTCAATGCAAATTCATAAACTGAACTTAAATCATTAATGTGAATCCACGGCATATATTGTTTTCCTGTTCCCAAAGGCGACCCGATTCCGAGTTTTATTGGCATTGCCATTTTTTTCAAAGCGCCTTCTTTTTCTGAAAGTACAATTGCGGTTCTTACTTTTACCACTCTTTCTGCAACGTTTTTTTTGTGAAGTTCGTCTGCTGCTCTTTCCCAAAGATCAACGACTTCACTTAAGAAATCGTTACCTTTTTCATCATCTTCCGAATAAATTTTTTCTGAAGTTTTTGCTCCGTAAATTCCTACCGCCGAAGCTGAAATAAAAGATTTAAGCTTAATATTTTTCTTTAGTAAAGTTTCCAAAATCAGCTTTGCAGAATCTACGCGGCTCGAAATGATTTCTTTTTTTCGTTCATCAGTCCATCTTTTTTCAGAAATATTGGCGCCGGCAAGATGGATAATGTGACTTATGTTTTCAAAAGCTTTTTCATCAATTGTTTTGTTTTTTATGTTCCATTCAAATTCATTTTCGTGTTCTTTTTTTCGTGTTAAAAACCGAACGGAATATTCTTTTTCAATTTTTTTTGACAAAACTTTTGCAACAGTTCCGCTGGCTCCAGTGATCAACACGATTTCTTTCATAATCTTAATTTGTATTTTTTTGAAATATTAATTTCTGACGATTAATATATATCCTTCTTCCAAAAGTTTGTAGCCCTGATCGTAAATAAATTTATATTCCGAGCCGTTTTTATAAACTTTAATATTTGTAAAGTAATTAAAATCAAAACCTAAGCCATCGAGTTTAGTTTTTACGATTTTAGTTTTTCCTTCCGCATTTATTTCACTCAGAATGCGGTAATTTTTGCGCAGCTTGTTGTTTACATTGCGCATCAGATTGTTATAATCTTTATTTTGCTTATTGTTGTAAGCGTTTCGGCATGCATCATTGCAGAATTTTTTGTCTAATCTTCCAATGATCTTTTCGCCACATTCCAGGCAATTCATAGCATTATTTTTTCATTTGACGTTCATGTTTTTTTCTTAGCAGTTTTTTCCATCTGCTGTTGGTCGGATAGCTTCTGTTTTTGGTGATATTATTAAAAACCAAAGCGACCAGCAATAAAATGATGCAACCCGATAATACGGGAGAAAGCACATACCAATATCCCAATTCAGCGATTTTACCTGAAGAAGTAACGGCGATGAGCGCAGTCGCTCCACCAGGCGGATGAAGAGTTTTTGTGTATTGCATTAAAATAATTGAGAAAGCGACCGCAAGAGGCGCCGAAAGCCACAAAATATCGGGCACGATCTGATAAATGGTAACGCCGACCAAAGCTGAAAATACATGACCGCCGATCAGATTTCTCGGTTGGGCAAGCGGGCTTTGAATGGCTCCGTAAATCAAAACGCTTGATGCACCAAAAGATCCTATCAAAAAGATGTTTTCTGCTTCCAGCAAATATTGAGACTGGATAAATGCTATAATTCCGATTCCGAAAAAAGCGCCCAGAAATGACCAGAAATGTTCTTTATAATCAACAAGGGTTTCTCGATAAATTACATATTTTGAAACTCTGAATGTTCTTTTGATTGTCTTTTTCACAATTGATTTTAAATTAACGCTTAAATATACGAAATATCCGTTTGCAAACGGATATGAACTAAAAGGGGAAAATATTTTTATCATGTTTAATTTTCAAATCTCAGAAAAAAACGTCAACTTTGCCCAATCAATGGGGTGCTGCAGATTGCGGCTGAGATGATACCCGGGAATCTTCCACACCTGATCCGGATAATGCCGGCGTAGGGAATTTGATTTATCATCTCATCATTTAATTTATTTAAGTTAATTTGATGCAGGAAATTTTACTAAAGACAACCTGGCCGGAATGGTTTGGGGTCTTCTTTTCAATTTTTCAGGTTTTATTGGCCCGAAAAAACAATCCGAATAATTATCTTTTTGGTATTGCCGGAATTTCACTCACGCTTTATGTGATGATCAATTCCAAATTGTATGCGGAGTTTACGCTTAATCTTTACTATCTGGTCATGAGCATTTACGGATGGATTTATTGGAAGTTTGGCAAACAAGAATCTGAAACCGCTATTTCCAGAACTTCAGGAAACGAAAAGTTGATTGTAGTTGGTATTGTTACCGCCGCGTTTAGTATTTTTTGGTTTTTTCTTACTTATTACACCGATTCTGATGTGCCTGTTTGGGACTCTTTGGTTAGTGCTTTTGCTTGGGCCGGAATGTGGCTCATGGCCAGAAGAAAAATTGAAAACTGGGTTTTATTAAATATAAGTAATATCATTGCTATTCCGTTATTGATTCATAAAGACCTTTATCTGTATGCAATTTTAACTGCTTTCTTGTTTATGGTAGCGATTTCAGGATATATGGAATGGAGAAAAATACTTAATAAAAAGATAAATGCTTACACGTAACGAGATCAGAAAACAAATGCACGGAGTTTCTGAAGTTCCTGCATCAATAATCGACTATATTCATCAGCAGCGATTACTTCAGATCTGGGTTCCCAAAACTTATGATGGATTGGGCTTACGCTTGAAAGAAGGATTATCCATATTATTTGACTGGGCAAAAATTGATGGAAGTTTGGGTTGGATGCTTACGTTATGTTCCGGCGCCAATTTTTTTTCAAGAAATCTAAAACCAAACATTGCTAAAGAACTTTTCAGTGATCCTGAAACCTGTTTTGGCGGAAGCGGAATGATTGGTGGAACAGCAGATATTCAAAACGACGGGACTTTTCTTATCAACGGATTTTGGCATTTTGCAACCGGAGCGCCACATTTGAGCCATTTTACACTCAATGCGAGACTTACAAAAAACGGAGCACCTTTATTTGATCAATCAGGTTCAGAAATAATCAGGTCATTTGTCATTCCTAAAAATCAGGCAGAAATTATTCCCGACTGGAAATCGATGGGAATGAAATCGACGCGAACTTATTCTTTTAAAATTAATGATATAAACGTTTCTGAAGATTACAGTTTTATTTATGATGAATTTTTTACGGATGATGCTTTAGATAAAATTCCGTTCAGAATTTTTGCAGACTTGACTTTGCTGGTGAACTATTTGGGAATGGCATCGCATTTTTCCGATGAGGCAATTAAAATCCGTCCGAATCTTAATTTGAATTCTTTTAATAATAAAATTGATGAAGCGTTCGAAAAAGTGATTGAATTTGCTAACGAAATTGAAGATTTATTAAAGGAATCTCAAATGATAACCCAGGAAAAGCAATCAGAAATTCATACTTATTCATCAAATTTAGTTGAAAGTTTATCACATCAGATTTTAGAAATTTATTTCCAACTGGGAATTAAAGCGACACATACGGATTCTGAAATTTATCAGGTTTTTTGTGACTATTTTACGGCGACGCAGCATTCTAATTTTAGGAGGGAACTTTGATGTATTCTTTAACAACGAAAGAATATAAGTTTATGATGCTCCAATATTAATCAACATTGCAAAAATATAAGTTTAGGATGCTCCAATATTAATTAAGGTTGCAAAAATATAACTTTACAATACGAAAATATAGTTTAACTAGACAACAATATTATTCGCCGCCGTGTCAATATTGATTCACAACGGAAGAATATTAAAACATTTACATTCAATATTCGATTACTGTGCAAGAATATTGAAATTATCATGGCTTTAACTATAAATATCTTAAAACTATTTATAAGAATAGAACCAACAAGCAAATTTCGCAGCTTATCAGATTTTTAGACTTTAAGAAGAGTTTTTCCGGGAATGCAAATGTTTAAATGTTTTTGTAGTTTTTCAATAGTGAATTATAGTTTATGAGATTTCGGAATCTTAAATAAAAGAATTAAAGCCCAAATTTGCAAAATTGTCTGAATAATATTAATTGTTCCAATAACTGGCTCATTTTTTAAGTTTGCAACTATAAAAGAAACTCCTAACAATCCTAAAAGTAATATTACCAGTAGAAAATATTTAATCCATTCAGTTCCTTTGCTTACCAAATAGCCAATTCCAAAGACGAAAGCTACTGAAATCAAGGCGATGAATATTTTGATGCCGCTGTTCAAAGTTTCAAAACTCCAGATAAGATTTGCAATTCCCAAGGCTCCGGACAGGTAAATCAAATCAGCAGATTTTTTATGATTCGGATGAATTACATTTTCTTTATTTTCATTCATTTGGTCTAAGTATATAATTTCAAATATACGGAATGAATTATTTAAGATTTTTTTTTGGATGATTTTATTTAGAATATCCATTTGCAAACGACTACAAACGTATTTAAATAGTTTTGTACCGACTTCGGTCTAAAAATGTAACAATCTTTGCAGCAGAGATTTGAGAAACCAGTGAGCGTCTCTTATCTGATTGTTAAACATAAATAAAAATAGTATGTCACTAAGAAACAAAGTAACCTTAATCGGTCACACAGGAAAAGAAGTAGAAATGATCAACTTCGAAAACGGAAATGTAAAAGCAAGCGTGTCTTTGGCAACGAGCGATTTTTACACGAATGCAAAAGGAGAAAAGGTAGAAGAAACGCAATGGCACAATCTGATCGCTTTTGGTAAAACTGCTGAGATTTTCCAGAAATATGTGCCAAAAGGAAAAGAAATTGCAATCGAAGGCAAGCTAACGTACAGATCTTATGATGATAAAGACGGTGTGAAAAAGTATATCACCGAAATAAAAGTAGACGAAATTCTGCTTTTAGGAGGAAAATAATTGATCGAACTTAAAAACACAAATGATGAAAATAAAAGTTTTGAAAGTAAGAATTGCTGATGAATTTCTGCAAAAGGATCAAAGCATGATTGATGATTTTTTATATAATCATGACATTTTGAATGTAGAAACAGCTTTTGTGCAAAACGACAATTTTTGGTCAGTAATTTTATATTTTAATGAAACTAAAACCGTCTTGAAGAAAAACATCGTAAAAGATCCGAAAACGGTGAAATATTCTGCAGAAGATGAAATGCTGAACAATGATGAGATCAAAATTCTTGAAGCTTTAAAGCTTTGGCGTTCCGAAAAGGCAAAGGAACAAAATCTTCCTTCTTACTTTATTGCGACCAACAAAGAACTTGTATCTGTCGCAAAATATAAGCCGGCAAAGAAAGAAGAGCTTCTCGATATTAAAGGTTTCGGAAAACATAAAATAGAAAATTATGGTGAAGAGATTTTAGAAATCTTAGAAAGTGTATAATTATTGAACATCGAAAACACAAGTGATGAAATAGAAAGGTCGGGAAATTGGTTTCCGGCTTTTTGTATTAGTTTAAAAGTCCTTTCAATTCCTTATTTTTGCATACTTATCAATATTCAACTTTATAAAATGAAGCCAAGCTTAGCAAAAGGAACGAGAGATTTTACATCAGAGGAAGTTTCAAGAAGAAAATATATTATCAATATTTTACAGAAAAATTTTGAATTATTCGGGTTTCAGCCTTTAGAAACTCCAAGCTTTGAAAATCTTTCTACATTAACTGGAAAATACGGCGAAGAAGGCGATCGCTTGATTTTTAAGATTCTGAATTCCGGAGATTACACTTCAAAAGTAAATCAGGAAGATTGGGACAATAAAAGTCATCAGAAATTGACTTCACAAATTTCAGATAAAGCGCTTCGTTATGATTTGACAGTACCTTTTGCAAGATTTGTAGCCATGAATCATGGCAAACTCACATTTCCTTACAAACGTTTTCAAATCCAGCCGGTTTGGCGAGCAGACCGTCCACAAAAAGGGAGATTCAGAGAGTTTTATCAATGTGACGCAGACGTTGTAGGAAGCGAAAGTCTTTTGCAGGAAGTTGACTTGATTCAATTGTATTTAAAATCGTTTTCCGACCTTAAAGTTTCGGTAACTATTCATCTCAACAACCGAAAAATTCTTTCAGGTTTGGCGGAATATGCGGGAATTACAGATAAATTAATCGATTTTACAGTTGCTCTTGACAAGCTTGACAAAATCGGAAAAGAAGGTGTCGTAACAGAATTATTGGAAAGAGAAATTTCTCAGGAATCTATTGATAAGCTAGACTTTTTGTTTAATCAGTCGAATGATGCTTTGGAAAACCTTCTTCAGCTAAAAGAAAAATTTGCAGGAAATGTAATCGGTTTGCAAGGTGTTGAAGAATTAGAATTTGTACTTACGCAATCTGTAAATCTTGGTGTAGACATTCAGAATCTTGTTTTTAATATTACTTTGGCGCGTGGTTTAGATTATTATACAGGCGCGATCTTCGAGGTAAAAGCAGATGAAGCGCAAATGGGCTCGATCGGCGGTGGCGGAAGATATGATAATCTGACCGAAGTTTTTGGAGTAAAAAATATTCCCGGAATCGGAATTTCTTTTGGCTTAGACAGAATTTATCTTGTAATGGAAGAATTAGGTGTTTTTCCTGAAGAAGCTTCAGCGAAAGTTGAATATCTTTTTGCCAATTTTGGAGGAGAAGAAACTTTGGAAGCTTTAAAATTAATTATGCAACTGAGACAAAAAGGAGTTTCCGCAGAATTATATCCAGAAAGCGCTAAAATCAATAAGCAATTCACTTACGCTGAAAAGAAAGGAATTAAAAATCTTGTCTTTTTAGGTGAAGAAGAAATTAAAAACAGAACAGTGACTTTTAAAAATCTTGAATTGGGAGAACAGAAAACGGTTTCTTTGGAAGAGTTTTTAGGCTAAAATAATGAAAGTAAAAAATGAGGTTCGTAATATTGAGAAACCTCATTTTTTACTTTCTTTTAATTTAGTATCTATTACTTCCTTTTTAATTCTTCATATATTTTTTGAGTGGAAGGAGTTTCTATGCCAAGTTCCATTCCATATTTTAAAACGGCTCCTGCAAACAATTCTAATTCGCTATTATCTTTTCCGGAATTCAAATCCAGTTGCAAAGAAGTAGGAGTTTCTGGTGGAAATGTAGATGCTTTTTCAAATGTTTTATCAATGATATCTATTCCTAAATGAATTTCTTTTTTGTAAGCAATTACCTGTATCTCTTTCATTACCTCGTTTGCCTCAGATTTTTGAGAGGAATCATTACACACTGTCCCAATAGACGAATTATATTTAGCCGTTACAAGTCCAAAACTTGCCACAAAAATAAATTTCGTCCATATATCAGTTAAAGAATTTTCTTTAAAATCAAAATCAATTTTACTTTCTTTTATCATGTTGATTACCCAATCGATAGAAGCAGAAAGATGCTCAGGATCTTTACCTATAATTAATTTTCCTGCTTTTCCTTTATGTTCCACAACCCCTTTTTCCTTAATGTGTGAAGCAACATACAGACAAGATGGTAGAATCGTATTTTCAGGAATTATTTTTCGTATTCTGTCATAAATATCAACGCCATTCATCATAGGAAGAAGAATAGTCGTTGTTGTAATGACTTCTTTTAGCTGAAGACAAACTTTTTCTAAATCATATTCTTTTACACAAATCAATATTAAATCAGGATTTTCGATATCGTTGATGTTTTGATAAACAGCATTTGGGATTGTTTGCTTATTAGGATGTTCGGGAGAGATCAGCGTTAATCCATCTTTTTTTACTTTTTGATACGTTTCACCTCTTGCGATGAATGATATTGTATGCTTTTGTAAAGCTTCGTTGGTCTGATTAATTTTAAAACCAAAATATCCACCGACACCTCCAAGACCTATTATTGCAATATGTTTTTTACTCATAAAATTATTTTATTGATTTCAGAATCTCTATTTTAAATCTGCTTGAAATCCCTATCCAAAAGGGTATACAAAGTTAAAGGTCGTAAAATTATTTTAATACTCAAGGCTTTTAATCTTTATATTTGCTATGAAATGTTTCATGAAAACAATCATTAAAAATAAGCGTATTTAATAGAAGAAGAGTTTATTGATCAGAAAAAAACTACTTGAAAACTAAAACAAATGGAAAACTATCTCGAAATCAACAAAAATTCCTGGAATGCTAAAGTAGAACCGCATCTGAAATCGGATTTCTATTTTGTTGATGAATTTTTAAAAGGAAGAAATTCTTTAAACTCGATCGAATTGGAGCTTTTAGGAAATGTAAAAGATAAAAAAATCCTGCATTTGCAATGTCATTTTGGTCAGGATTCGATTTCTTTATCAAGATTGGGAGCAAAAGTTAAGGGAATTGATTTGTCGGATAAAGCGATTGAAGCTGCGAAAGATTTGGCAATACAATGCGGGACAGATACAGAATTTATTATTTCTGATGTGTATGAACTGCCGAATGTATTGCAAGAAAAATTTGATATTGTTTTTACAAGTTACGGAACGATTGGCTGGCTTCCGGATTTGGCTCAATGGGCAAATGTGATTAATCATTTTTTAAAGCCAAACGGAAGGTTTGTAATGGCAGAATTTCATCCCGTAATTTGGATGTTTGATGATGATTTTGACGGAATTGCTTACAATTATTTCAATGAAAAACCAATTGTAGAAACGTATGAAGGAACATATGCAGACTTTTCAGCAGACATTGTTCAGGATTATGTAATGTGGAATCATTCTCTGTCCGAAGTTTTGCAAAATTTAATTAAAACTAATCTGATTATCGACAATTTTCAGGAATTTGACTGGTCACCTTATCCTTGCTTCAAGCATGTTGAAGAATTTGAAAAAGGGAAGTGGAGAATCAATAAATTCGGAAATAAAATACCAATGGTTTATGCATTATCAGCACAAAAAAAGTCATCGTAATGTATATTTACGATGACTTTCTGTACATGAATGTTAAAAATATATTAGTTGCCTAAATATTAGTGTCTTCTACTTTTGTTTTTGCTTCGTCTACTTTTGTCTGAACCTGAGAAGCTACTTCATTTGCCTTATCTTTCAGGTCATTTCCCCATTTATTAAGATTATCTTTTGCGTTGTTGATCTTATCTTTTACAGCTTGCTGCTGCTCTGGAGTAGACTTTTTGTATTTCCAATATGCTAATGCACCCAATCCTAATAAAGCTAATAAGCCATTTGTTTTATTTCCCATGATTTTTGATTTTTTAAAGTTAATAATATTTAAATTTGTTATTGATAACTATGTAAAATGCGTGCCAAAAATATTGGAATAGTAATAAATATTGTTAAAGTTAATTAAATACTTCAAAATATTTTCCGTCAAAACTTGCAAAAACCATTGTTGGGTGGGAATCTTGATGATGAATATTGCCATTTTTATCAATTGCGATTGCGCCTGCAAAGCCGTCAATAGTTTTTAATTCTTCAAAAGTTTTTTCAAAAGCCTGTTTCAGATTCATTCCGTCTGTTACTCGGGTCACGATTTTTGTTGCTGTTGCATTGCTTACAATATCTTCGCCTACACCGGTGCAGCTTACGGCACAAAATTCATTAGTATAATTTCCGGCAACAGTCGCCGAATCAGAAATTCTTCCGGGAATCTCAAAGCCTTTCCCGCCCGTAGATGTCGCAACGGCTAATTTTCCGTCTTTATCAATCGCAACGCAGCCTACAGTTCCTTTTCCACCATTATTGAGTTTTACTTCGTATTCTTTTCTTCTTTGTGGAATTTCGGTTGAGAAGTCTTCAAAACCATTTTCGGAAGCATATTTTTTCGCACCGCTTCCGCCCAAAACTCTGTCTTCTTCTTTCATTAGTTCCTTCGCGACAAAAATAGGATTTTTCACATCCTGAATATTGATAACACCGCTTAACTTTTGAGTTTCGCCATCCATTATTGCTGCACTCATACGAATGATTCCATCACTTTGAATTTGTGAACCGATTCCTGCGTTGTACAATTCATCGTTTTCCAGAAGTGAGACCGCATATGCCACAGTTTCGAATGCCGAATGTGATTCTAAATATTGATAAGCATTTTGTGCTATTTCTATCAAAGAATTTTGTTTGGCAATTTTTACCTCATGGCTTTGGTCGCTTTCAGAAAAAAAACCTCCGTGAATAATGATTTTCATATAAATATAAATTGATAGATGATAATTGATGTTTAATTAAATTTAATCTATATACATATATAAATCAAATCATTTATCACCAATCAATTATCATTGATTGTTTTAAGTTTGCGGTATTGGATTAAACTGGGAATTTTCTATCGTTAATTTTTTAGTTGTTAAATCATAATGATCATTCATAGACATTACATGAACGGTTAAATTATCAATAGAAATTGGCTCGCCTAAATTGATATTCGTAAGATTAGTGTCTTTAATAAATCTACCATCAACAATAATCACAAGTCCAGACCCAACGGCGGTCATCACATCATTATGGATGAAAAGGCCGGTGTCTTCTCCCAAGCCGATTCCCAAAGTTCTTGGATTGCTGACTACAGCCTGAAAAAGACGCCCGATTCTTCCTCTTTGCACAAAATGAGTGTCAACAATTACATTGTCGATTAAGCCCAAGCCTTGAGTTGTTTTTATTTCACCTTTCAATAGCGCTTCTGAGCTGCTTCCCTGATAAATCATGTTTTCAGAGGCTGCAGCGGCACCGGCTGACGTTCCGGAATAAATAAAATCCTGCTCCTGATATTTTAGTAAGATAGTATCGTGGAATCTTGTTCCACCAAGAATCGAAGTCAGCCTCAGCTGGTCTCCGCCTGTAAACATGACAACGTCGGCAGCGTTTGCTCTTGCTACAATGGCGTCAGAATTAGCTTCTTCACGGTTGTGAATATCCAATATATTTACGTTTTTGGCTCCTAAAAATTCAAAAGCTTTTTTATATTCAGTGCCCACAATTTTAGGAATCTGTGATGCCGTAGTGATAACTTCAATTATCGAGTTTTCTTTGTTTTTAGATTCAGTAATGATTTTTCTTAAAATCCCTCTTTCAAAAAAATTAAGATTTTTTTCTACATTCTGGTCGTAATCGGCTTCTGAGAAACTACCTTTATTAACAGCTCCACCGATAATAATTAATTTTCCAACAGGTTTCATAGGTCACAAAGTTAAAAAATATAAAATTGTCAGAGAAATTATCAGACCGCTTTTAATGCATTTGCTTTGATTTATAATTGCTTATAATGTTTATATATTTTTACTAAATTTTTAATGAGGTTATAGTTTTGTTTTTGGTTTTACATTATCTTTGATATTAAAGATATAATTTATTAATATACCATTTTACAATATTATGAAAATTGAAAAGATACAAGCTTTGAGGGGACCTAATATCTGGAGTATTAGGAGAAAGAAGCTGATACAGATGCGTTTGGATCTTGAGGAGATGGAAAATTTCCCTACAAATAAAATTGATGGCTTCAGAGAAAGAATAGAAAATCTGATGCCTTCCTTATTTAGCCACAGATGTTCTGAAGGCACTCCGGGAGGTTTTTTCCATAGGATTGAGACCGGTACATGGATGGGCCATGTTATTGAACATATTGCTTTAGAAATTCAAACTCTTGCAGGAATGGATACCGGATTTGGAAGAACCCGCGAAACGAAAACTCCAGGAGTTTATAATGTTGTATTTGATTATATTGAAGAAAATGCAGGAATTTATGCGGCTGAGCAGGCTGTAGAAATAGCCAATGCTTTAATAGAAGGAAAGGAATATGATCTCAACGCATGTATTCAAAAGCTTAAAGAAATAAGAGAACGTGTACGTCTGGGACCTTCAACAGGAAGTATTGTTGAAGAAGCGGTTTCAAGAAAAATTCCTTGGATCAGATTGGGAAGCAATTCTTTGGTTCAGTTGGGTTACGGTGTCAATCAGCAGAGATTTCAGGCTACAATTACTGGAAAAACAAGCTCCATCGCCGTAGATATCGCCTGTAATAAAGAATTAACCAAAAGAATGCTGCACGATGCAGCAATACCTGTTCCAATCGGAGATTTAGTAACTCATGAAGAGGAACTGGACAGTGTTATCAGAAAAATAAATTATCCCGTTGTTATTAAGCCTTTGGATGGTAATCATGGGAAAGGTTCATCAATCAACGTTACCGATTGGGAATCTGCAAAAATAGGTCTGGAACATGCTCAAAAATATTCAAATAAAGTAATTGTTGAAAAGTATATTACAGGATATGATTTCAGAGTTTTAGTAATCAATAATAAAATGGTTGCTGCTGCAAGAAGAGTTCCTGCGCATGTGGTAGGAGACGGCGAACACAATCTTCAGCAATTGATTGAAAAAGAAAATCTTGACGCAAGAAGAGGCTATGGCCATGAAAATGTCTTAACAGAAATTACCGTTGATAAAGATACGCTTGAACTGCTGGAAAAACTGCAATATACCTTAGGTTCAATACCTCAGAAAGGTGAAGTTGTTTATCTGAAATCTACAGCCAATCTTTCTACCGGAGGAACTTCTATAGATGTTACCGATATGGTGCATCCGGAAAATATTACGATGGCGGAGAGAATTTCGAAAATCATTGGTTTGGATGTTTGCGGAATTGATATTATGGCCGAAAACCTTACGCAGCCATTAAAAGAAAGTGGTGGCGCAATCATAGAAGTGAATGCTGCACCGGGATTCAGAATGCATCTGGCGCCGAGCGAAGGTCTTCCGAGAAACGTCGCAGCTCCGGTAGTTGACATGCTTTATCCGCAAGGAAAACCTTTTACAATTCCTATTATCGCAGTGACGGGAACCAATGGTAAAACCACAACAACAAGATTGATTTCGCATATTGTAAAAAATAACGGATACAGAGTTGGTTTCACAACATCAGACGGTATCTATATTCAGAATACAATGCTTACGAAAGGCGATACGACCGGACCAATCTCTGCAGAATTTATATTAAAAGACCCAACCGTAGAATTTGCTGTTCTTGAAACTGCAAGAGGCGGAATTTTGCGTTCAGGGCTTGGTTTTTCTCAATGTGATATTGGAGTTTTGACCAATATTAAAGAAGATCATTTAGGAATGAATGATATTCATAATCTGAAAGATTTAACCAAAGTAAAAAGAGTAGTTCTCGACAGCGTTAAGAAAAATGGCTGGAGCGTAATGAATGCCGATGATGAATATTCGATGCGAATCATTAATGATCTGCCAAGCCAAATTGCGATTTTTAGCTTAGATGAAAATAACGAATACATCAAAAGATTTGCTAAAGAAGGCAAAACAACCTGTGTATATGAAGAAGGTTTTGTAACCATCAAAAAAGGAGACTGGAAGATCAGAATCGGAAAAGCAAAAGATTTCCCAATCACAATGGAGGGAAAGGCTAAATTTATGATTGCCAATGTTTTAGCGGCAAGTTTGGCATGTTATCTTTATGGTTTTGGTATTGAAGATATTTCAAATTCTCTCAGAACTTTTATTCCGAGTGCCCAGCTTACGCCAGGAAGACTGAATATTTTTAAATTTAAAAGCTTTAAAGTATTAATAGATTTTGCACATAATCCTGCAGGATACGAAGCGATTGAAGATTACCTTAAAAATGTTGAATCTACCAAAAAAATAGGTATTATTTCCGGAGTTGGAGATCGAAGAGACGAAGATATCAAGCTTTGCGGAAAAATTGCAGGAAGAATGTTTGATTATATTATTATTCGCAACGAAAAGCATCTTCGAGGAAGAAAGGAAGAAGAAATCAATGGTTTGATTATCGATGGAATTCATCAGTCGGGAAGGGAAGTGAGCTATGAAATTATTCCTAAAGAAATTGAAGCCCTGAAACATGCAATGAGCATGGCCGAAGACGGTACATTTATCACCGCTTTGAGCGATGTGATTTCTAATGCAATAGATTTGGTACAGGAATATCAAACAAGGGAATTGCTTGAAGAAGGATTTAAATAATTAGAATTTCGGCGGCTTCAAAGAAGCCGCCGAAATTCTTTTCAAAATAAAACTCCAAACTTTGGATGTTTTATTAGCTATTTAATTATTCTTCCACAAAAAAAGCATTAGAACTTCCGATCCAGATTGCATCTTTTTTATTAAAATCTACATTTATCATTGCTGCTTTTGTCATTCTTCCAAGGTTTTCCAATAAAATGGGCCGCTCATCATTTTCTTTCCAAATATAGAGTAATCGGATTTCTGCTTTTGAAAATTCACCGTTGATATCTTCAAAAATAGGCTCGTAAGTTACTTTTCTTTGCAAAATATAATTTTCTTTATCTTCAATGGTGTCAATAATTTCTTTTATCGGATTTAAGTTGACTCCGCTTCCCGCAAATGAAAATAAAGGTTTTAATACAAAATTTTCAAGGTTTTCGGTTTTAGGGAATTCGTGTAAAAAATAACTTTTCGGAACAAACTGATGATTTAGCATTGGTAAAAGAAACTTTGAAATCTTAAAAAACCAATTTGGATGCGTTACCCAGGTTACGTCAATATTTTCTCTGAAGTTAAATTCTGTTTTAAGATCAGGAATTTTGTCTAATTCATCAAAAATCACACGATTATAAATTCTTTTTACTTCTGTAAGCTTGTGATTGTTTTCGTAATAAAGTTTTTTTCCTTGTTTTTTTAATTTGGTTAAGCAGACCGTTTTTATTCCTAATAACTTTTCTGTAAAAACAAAATCAATGGCTGTTTTTTGTTTTTCAGGATAAATTTCCAGAAGGATTACATTTTCAGGATTTTCGTTTCCAAGAATTAAATCTTGTAAATACGTTTTAAATTCTTCATGAGGCATTTTATTTTTGATTTCATCCAGAAAAGGATAAACTTCACAAAAAGTCTCTTCAAAAACCTTTTGAAAAGCATAAAGTGAAGGAAATGCTTGTAATTCAATCAATTGAGGTTCTATTTCTCCATTTTCGCTTTTACAGATTCCAAAATCTATTGTGAAAAAATGTGGTTGTTTGGTATCATTCGGAACTTTACAGTTTTCAGGAATTGCTTTTTGTAATGTTTCATTAGGTAAAGCTTTGATCTGATCAATAATGCTTTCGGTTGCATCAATAAGCTTATTTTTAAATTCATTAGTAAGAAATATCGGACTTTCTGAAATTCTAAATTCAGGCCTCAAACCACTTTTTTGAGCAAGAATCTCTTTAAGCTTTTCGTATTTTTCCTGAGAAAATTCTTCGTTGAATTGTTTTCTGTATTTATGAATCATTATTTTCTTTCTTTTGTGTTTTTAAAAAATCGAGCAGTTTTGCTCGATTTTTTTTATAGTTATTATTAAAGCTTTTAAGCCATTACTTCATCGTTTTTCAAGATGTTTTTTTTTGCAAATCTTAAAAATCTCGGTAGAATCTGAGCTTGTGTAAGCAAGATTTTATCATCATCATTCATTCTGTCGATGGTTTCAAGATACTTTTCCATCCCGAAATTCTCAATCATTGCATTTTTATTATTTTCGTCTTTAAGGTTTTCTGCCATGCTTTCATGATCTGCTTCAGGATGAAACTGTGTTCCGAAAATTTCATCAGAAAAACGCACCGCCATTACTGCTCTTTCCAGATTGATATGCGGACGGAATTTTTCAATAGCCACGATTTTCATTCCCAACTCTTCAAAGCGTTCCATATCCGGATCAATAAACTGATAAGCTCTAGAATCTACTGCATAAAAAGGATCCGGAAGGTTTTTAAATAAAAATTCCTGCTCGCCTTCTTCCGTTTTATGTACAGGCATGACGCCAAAAGAATATGATTTTCTCTTACAAATATTACCTAAATCCCAATGAATGCTTGCCAACTGGAAAGAATGGCAGATTAAGAAAAGATATTTTTTTGACTCATTTTCTTTATTATGCTCGTAAACCGAATCTAAAAAATGAGCGTATTTTCCTTCCCATTCGTGTCCTTCTTTGTGCGGATTTCCTGGGCCGCCCGATGAAATAAATATGTCAAAATCTTTTATATCCGGAATTTCATTTTTATGTCTCACATCAAACACTTTGATGCTTATATTTTCTTCAGATTGTTGTCGGAAGGCTTCAGAAATTTCTTTAATATTCCTAAATCCTTGATTTACATGATTGTCATTCATGTCCAACAAAGCAATTCTTACATCTGTCATAACTTCATATTTTGTGTAAAGTTATTAAAAATATTATGAAACAACTTCCCCGTGAGTGATGCCGTATTCAGTTTCAGATATCATGTAATCAACGACTTTCGTAAGATCTCCCGTGTCTTTATAGATTTGAAGCTGTCTATCGGCTCCGGTTCCGTTTTCTAAAATTTTCCAGGCATATTCTACTTCTTTTCTGCATCCGAGTTCGTCTACAACATCATCAATAAATTCTAAAAGTTCTTTTAACAAGTGCGGATAAGGTACAGATTCTTCTTTACCAAAATCGATCAAATGTGAATTAATTCCGTCTTTAGAAGCGCGCCATTTATTTTCATTCAACAATAATCTTCTGTAGCTTCTAAAGCTAAGGTTTTGCTGATGCAGTTTATAGATTTTAGCGACAAGACTTTGCATGATTGCAGCAAGACAGACTGTTTCTTCTATTCTTAAAGGCATGTCGCAAATTCTGAATTCGATTGTCGGATAAAACGGATGTACGCGCAGATCCCACCATATTTTTTTGGCGTTGTCTATGGTTCCGGTTTTTACCAAAAGATCGACATAGCTGTCAAACTCTGCCAAAGAATTAAAAAAGCTTGGAATTCCGGTTCGTGGAAACTTTACAAAAATCTCTTGTCTGTATGACTTAAAACCTGTGTTCCTTCCGATCCAGAAAGGCGAATTGGTGGATAAAGCATAAACGTGAGGTAAAAAATAACGCATCACATTTTGAATTCTCACACCTTCTTCACGACTCGGAATTCCGATATGCACATGCAGCCCGAAAATAAGATTTCCACGAGCTACATCACCCATATCGTCAACGATTTTGTTGTAGCGTTCGCCATTAGTGATGGTATTGTGTTCCCAATTTGAAAAAGGATGGGTTCCACCTCCGGAAACTCTTAAATTATTTTCGTGAGCAATATTGATAAGATGTCTTCTCAAATTGGTAAGCTCAAGTTGTGCCTGCTGTATGTTTTGGCAGATTCCCGTTTCCATTTCGATCATTGATTCGTGCATTTCATGTTTTAAATTTTCACTTAAAACAGCTTTTCCACCTTCAATAATTTTTGAAACGTGCGAAACCAGATCTCTGCTTTCCAAATCGATGATTTGATATTCTTCTTCAATTCCAATTGTAAACTGATGCATTTTTTTTTCTGTGTTTTTTGTTTTTATTTATTTTACTGAGTCTTTCACAAAAGTTCCCCAAGAGATATTTTGTTTTCCCGGTACATATTCTTTTGCTTTTTCTATTGCCAATTTAGCCGAATGTTCAACGATCCATGCGAAGTTTTCTTCACCTACAGAATTTCTGTCAGCATCCGGAGCCGGATTACAGAAATCGATAGCATAAGGAATTCCGTCGCGTACGGCAAATTCTACCGTGTTGAAATCATAGCCTAAAGCTTCATTCATTTTAATTGTATAATCATGAATGGTTTTTAATAATTTTTTTAAATCTTCGCCTTCGGTCTGGTGTGTAGTTGAGTATCTTAAATGATGCGGATTTCTAGGCTCATAAGGCATTATGTGTACATATTTTTTACCTAAACAATATACTCTGTAATAATCCTGAAAAACAATTTCTTCCTGTACCATCATCACAAGCTGCTCTGTTTCAGCTAGCTTTTCCCAAAGATCTTCGGGATTTTCTACCCTGTACACACTTTTCCAACCGCCGCCGTCATGCGGTTTCATATAAGCCGGAAAACCAACATAATTGAAAATATATTCCCAATCGTGAGGAAATTTTAAGTTCCTGAAAGATGTTTCTGAAGTATCTGTCGGTCTTTCATAAGACGGAAGTAAAACAGTATTCGGAAGCGGAATGCCCAGTTTTGACATCAAAGCATTATTGAAGAATTTTTCATCGGCGCTCCACCAAAAAGGGTTGTTGATGACATAAGTTCCGTTCAGTGCTGCATTTTTAAGATAAGCTCTGTAAAAAGGAACATCCTGTGAAATTCTGTCGATAATAACCGCATAGCCATAATCAGCACCTTGCTCAAGTTTGTCGATAGTGACAGCTTCAGCGATGATTTCTCCACCGCCCAGTTCATTCACTTTATCGATAAATGCCCAAGGAAATGTATCTTCCATACCGAATAGAATTCCTACTTTTTTTGCCATAATTGTATTTTTTGATTATTTATTTATAAATTGATTATTAATGTTTTTTCTTAAAAGAAATTTCCAATAAATGTAGGAAAAACCATTCGCCAGAGTGGCCAGTCGTGGTTGATCCATTTTCTTTCATCATACCAGAAATCGATCCCTTTTGAAGTCAGAATATCCGCCATTTCCAAATTTTTATCTTTACAAATATCTTCATCCGAAGTGCTCAAAACAATGTGCATATGCTTGTACTTCCATGCTTCGTCATTTTTTACGAATTCCCGCGGGCAATTAAAATATACCAATTCGTCAGAATATCCATCCATAAAGTTTCTGATGCTGAAAGCACCCGAAAGGCAAAATAAATGTGAAACAACATCAGGAAATCTAAAGGCAAAATTGGCAGCATGATACCCACCAAAACTGGCTCCGGCAACCGCAACACGATGTGTATTGTGAATCTTCTGAATATATGGAACGAACTCCTGAATCAAAAATTGAACATATTTTTCGTAATTCTTAATTCTTTGCTGTGGTGTAATTTTTTCATCATAAAAGCTCCATGCATCGATTGTCTGTACATTATAAAGCTTTACTTTTCCTTGCTCTACAAACCAATTGATACTGCTGTTGAGATGAAAATCATGATTTTGGGTATACAATCCTTGTGAAGTCGGAAACATGATGATCGGATGTCCAAAATGTCCTGTAACCTCAACCTTAAGGCTTGTTCCCAATATATGTGAGTAATAATCTGTATGTTCTATTTGTGGCATTTTTAAAATTTAAGTTTTTCCCCGAATATAATATCAGTTCTTTATGATTTCGGATTTAAATATGATTATGATTTTATAAATGATAATATTTAAGAGCATGGCCTGTCTTTAGGCGGAAGAATATTCAGCATATCAGCATGTATTTTTTCCGCAGCGTAATCAAGCCTTTCCTGAACTATTGTAGCATTATTAGATTTATAAACAATCCCGACATGGTAATCGATAGGAATAAATTTCACAACTTCCTCACATTCAAAAATATTGTAATCGGGTTTTAAATCTTTAATCAAGGCTACAATCAACCCCGAATAATATCCTGTAGGTTTGGACACTACGTAATTTTTCCCTCTTAAAAGCGCATCTTCTATTTTTGCCCATTCGCGCCAGATATTGATGCTGCTCGATGCTTCCACAAGATCGGGAATATGTGCTCCTCCAACTCTTGAAGAGGTTTCCAGAAAATACAATTTTCCATCTTCTTTTCCGCGAATAAATTCGGTGTGTGTGGCTCCGTTTACTAGTCCAAAATTTGATAAAACTTTTGCATTGGCTTCTTCAAGCGCCTTAAATTCGTCAGAATATCTGCCAAGAGTTTTAGTTCTGAAAACACCGCCTTCATGAGAAACCTGCATCGGTGGGGCAAGATATTTTGATGAAGAAGTAAAAACAGTTTCTTTATTAAATGTCAGGCTGTCAACATGATACACATCGCCAGGCTTAAAACTTTCAAGAAGAAAGAAATGGCGTTCTTCGCCTAAATTTTCTAAAGCTTCCCAAAGTTCCTGTGTTGTTTTAATTTTTTTAATTCCGGATGCCGAAGCTTCAGAACGTGGTTTTAAAACCCAAGGCCCGGGAATTTTTTTGGTGAAATCTTCTACCTCTTTATTATTAAAAACAGCTGTAAATTCAGGGACATTGATGCCGGAATCTTTTGCCTTTTGACGCATTGCAAGCTTGTCTCTGAAATATCTGTGCGTCGTTTGCCCCATTCCCGGAATACGGAAAGTTTCGCGGATGAGTGCGGCTTTTTCTACATCATAATCATCCAAAGCAACGACAGCGTCTACTTTTCTGGTTTTCATCAGATGAGAAAATCCTTGTACAAGATGATCCAAATTCCATACAGACGGCTTTATTTCGGGCATATAGAAAACCTCATCAATAGATTGCCACGGCCAGTTTTTTTCTTTAAGGTTTTCTGATGTTATCAAGATGACTTTATTGCCGAGTTGTTTCATTTCGTCCATAAAATCATAACCCTTGTAATAGCACGAAATGCATACAATTGTTTTCTCCTCCATATAATGTTTTTTTTATTTTAGTGAATATTCAAAAATAAAAGTGATTCTTTATTGTTTATTCAATATTAAAAATCACTCATAAATGTTTATATGAAAATTCCTAATCAATTATACAGATATTTTTTTAAATGAACTAATTTTTAATGATAATTTTCGATTAAATCAGCAATTAACTGGACTCCAAAGCCTGTTGCCGCTTTTTCTTTAGCATATCCAACGTTTCCGAAGGCAACACCGGCGATGTCCAAATGTGCCCAGTTCGGATGATTTTCTATAAACTGCTCCAAAAATTTTGCAGCTACAATACAGTCGCCGATTGGCTTCATGGAAATGTTTTTAAAATCGGCAACATCAGATTTAAAATCATCCGACCATACATCCCATAAAGGCAGATTCCAAAGCCTCTGATTGGTTTTGTCGCCGGATTTTATTAAAAGGTTTTTCAGTTCTTCATTATTAGAAAACATCGCTCCGCAAGTATCTCCAAACATGCGCACGGAACTTCCCGTTAAGGTTGCAATGTCAATTAAAACATCAGTTTTGTAGTTTTTTGAAAGATAAGAAAGTCCGTCTGCTAAAGTCATTCTTCCTTCTGCGTCAGTATTCAGCACTTCAATTGTTTTTCCGTTGTAGGCGGTAATCACATCGCTTGGAAGATATGCTTTTTCTGAAATTGCATTGTCGGTAACAGGTAAAATTACGGTGATGTTAAACGGAAGTTTCATCTCCGCAGCGTAAATCAATGTTCCGATTACAGCTGTTGCGCCGCCCATATCAGACTTCATGTAATGCATGTTGTCGGGATTTTTGAGAGAAATTCCGCCGGTGTCAAAAAGCACACATTTTCCAACCAATCCGAAAGTTTTTGCGTTTTTTTTGGTGGTTTTGTACTCCAAAATCGTAAATGCCGCGTCATAAGCACTTCCTTGATTGACGGAAAGAAAGGCTCCCATACCTAATTCTTCACATTTTTTTCTATTGAAGACCGTATATTTTAAAGAATATTTTTCAGCTAAAGTTTTAAGATAAAGGTTAAAAATATCAGGTTTTTTCAGATTAGCCGGTCTGTTGAGCCAATCTTGGCAAACCGTTTGTCCTTCGCAAAGTGCCTGAGTTTTTTTACTGATCAGAGTTAATTTTTCAGGACTTAAATTTTCAAAATGAATTTCAAATTTTTCGTTCCAGAAAGGATGGCTTTTGTCGAAAGGATATTTGTAAGTTCCCAAAAACAAACCTTTTACAAGCTCTTCAAACTGTTTTTCGCTAATGAAATCTGCTAAAATCAATGTAGGCACCGTCTGAAAACTCTTATTGTGAGCTTGGGAAAACTTTACCGCAATTTGCTGAAATTCAAAATCCTGAAGATCAGATTTTCCGATTCCTATAAAATAAGTAACGGTTTCTCCACTTGTATTAATGAAAATCTCATGTTTTTTTCCGGAAAAAAAAAGTGAAATGTTTTTATTATAATTTTCATATTCTTTAGCCCAAGATTCTTCCGTAAATAATTGAAATATCTGTGAATATTGTTTGCTTTTTTTGTTTAATAATTTCATAATTTTTTTTAATTTTTTAATGTGTTTTGTTGCGGCTGTACTTCCACAGGATTTTCGGTATTGTTGTAAAACAGCCATTCAATTGCTCTTGGGAATTCCTGCGACCAATAAAATTCTGAGTGAGAGCCGTCCGGATCAATGCTTGTTTTAAATTCAAAATCAAACAGATTTTTCTTTTCCCATCTTTTAAGATAATTTTCAAATATTTCTATTCTTTTTACCATTTTAGAGCCTTCCTTCCCGCCGCCGTAAAGATAAATTTTAGTTTTAAAAGGCGTTCTGAAATTCATCATCGGAAAATTATTGTTTGGTTCCACCCAAAGCGACGGCGAAAAAATCAATAATTTTGAATACACTTCAGGATAAAGAAAACCGCTGTAAATACTGATAAGAGCGCCCAAAGAACTTCCTCCGATTCCTGTATTTTCGCGGTCTTTTTTGGTACGGTAATTTTCGTCAATAAAAGGTTTTAAAGTATCTGTAATAAAACGGATGTATTTCTTCCCTTCAGAGCCGTTGGCAACATTATCGTTGTCAAAAATATATTCTTTGATTCGGTCTTCACTTCCGTGTTCTACAGCGATTACAATAACATCGCCGCGGCCGTATTCAGCCAAAATAGAAAGTTTTTTATCAATTTCCCAGTTTCCGTAAGCGCTTCCTTCATTGAATAGATTTTGAGCATCCTGTAGATATAAAACAGGATACTTTTTGTTTGAAATATAATAATCGTAAGGCAAAAGTGCCCAGACTTTGCGGTAACGGTCGAGTTGGGGAATATAAAATTCTTCTGAGATTATTTCAACAATCGGAAAAAACTCTTCTTTGAAAGGCCCCCAATTGAGCCTCCATTTTTCTACGACATCAGAAGTTTCGCCTAAAGATTTTATTATTTTTCTGTTCGGGGTAATATTTCTGTGCCGGTCTAGCTCTACATTTTCCCATCCTCCTTTGGTGAATTTATATTCAACTTCATTGCTGAGAATTTCATCATTTATTTCTATGGAATAGGTGTTTTTGTCGTCGGGCTTTAGCCTAAAATTGGGATCTTTGGGATTCCAGCTGTTGAAATTTCCTGTGATATAAACGGCTCTTTCATCGGTTTCATTTGTGTAAAGTCTGAATTTCATTAGCTGTGTTTGTGTTGTAATGACTAAAAGTATAAAATCTTTTTATTATATGTAACTTAAAATTAATAAAAAACGCTCTTTATCAAAGGAAAAATTTATATATTTGATAGTCATCGCCAATTTTTTGAATTTGATTTAACATAATATGTTTTAAAGTTCAAAAAGGTTTTCTGATGATCAATTAGACCAAAAAACTATGATGAATTCTGTAAAAACCTACACGCTTTTCACGGATCATGATATTTATCTTTTTAAAGAAGGTAAACATTATCGGCTTTATGATAAATTTGGTGCTCATTCCGTAGAAAAAGACGGAATAAAAGGCGTTTATTTCTCTGTCTGGGCTCCCAACGCGAAAAAGGTTTCGGTAATCGGAAATTTTAATAACTGGAATCATAAAGATCATATTTTATACCCAAGATGGGATGGATCCGGTATTTGGGAAGGTTTTATAGCGGGATTAACTTGGGGAACGCTTTATAAATATGCTATAGAAAACGTTTATGGTAAAATTTTAGAAAAAAGCGATCCTTATGCATTAAGCTGGGAACAGAATCTTCAGGCGGCATCTTTGGTTTCTACAACCTGGTACGAATGGAGTGATGAAGAATGGCTGGCAAACCGCTGGAAAAAAAATAGTCTGGAAGCTCCGATTTCTGTTTATGAGCTGCATTTGGGATCATGGGTAAGAGATATTGATGAACCGAATAGGTTTTTAAATTATAGAGAAATTGCAGATAAGCTGGTCCCGTATAGTAAAGAAATGGGCTTTACGCATGTAGAATTCATGCCGATTATGGAATATCCTTATGATCCGAGTTGGGGATATCAGATTACGGGTTTTTATGCAGCAACTTCACGTTTCGGATCGCCGCAGGATCTTATGTTTTTGATTAATGAGCTTCATAAAAATAATATTGGGGTGATTCTGGATTGGGTTCCTTCGCATTTTCCTGGTGATGCCAACGGACTACACTGTTTTGATGGTTCTTTTCTTTATGAGCACGAAGATCCGCGGAAAGGTTTTCATCCCGACTGGAAATCTTATATTTTTAATTACGGAAGAAACGAAGTTAAATCATTCCTGATTTCTAATGCCATGTTTTGGCTGGATCGTTATCATGCAGACGGTTTACGCGTGGATGCCGTTACTTCGATGCTGCATCTGGATTATTCAAGGAACGAAGGCGAATGGGAGCCAAATATTTATGGTGGAAACGTCAATCTCGAAGCAAAAACATTTTTACAGGAATTCAATACCGCAGTTTATAAAGAATTTGGGAACAGTATTTTTACCATTGCAGAAGAAAGTTCAGATTTTCCTTTGCTTACAAAACCTGTGCATGACGGTGGCGTGGGATTTGGCATGAAATGGATGATGGGCTGGATGCACGATACTTTAGATTATTTTAAAGAAGATTACGAAAATCGAAAATACCATCATCATAAGCTCACATTTGCCTCAATGTATATGTATAATGAAAATTATATGATGCCTTTGTCTCATGATGAGGTGGTACACGGCAAAGCAAGTCTGATTTATAAAATGAAAGGTGATGAATGGCAAAAATTTGCCAATCTCCGTGCCTTGTATGTGTATATGTTTACGAATCCCGGGGCAAAGCTGCTTTTTATGGGTGATGAATTTGGACAAACCAATGAATGGAATTTTAAACAGAGTTTAGATTGGCATTTACTGCAATATCCTGTACACAAAGGGTTGCAGAATCTTGTGAAAGATCTCAACCATTTATATAAAAACGAAACTGCATTTTACGAAAATCAGTTTAATCAGAATGGTTTTGAATGGGTGGAAGCGAATGATGAAAACAATTCGGTTTATATTTATTTAAGAAAAGGGAAAAAGAAAGACGATGTTTTAATGGTTATTTTAAACCTTAAGCCGGAGACTTTTGATTATAAAATCGGTGTCAATGCCGGGACAAGCTGGAAAGTGATTTTTAATTCTGATGATGAAAAATACAGCGGAAGCGGAGTCGAATCAACCGTTTTCAGGGAAGAAGATGAAGAATGGATGAGCCGCCCCAAATCTATATCTCTTAAGTTTCCGCCGCTTGCCGGAATTGTTTTAAAAATGAAAAAAGATAAAAATTATAAAGTACAAAGAATAAAACAACACAAAAAGTAATGACAATTTATCACCTCAGTACAGAATGTTATCCCGTCGCCAAAGTTGGTGGTTTAGCCGACGTTGTAGGCGCATTGCCGAAATACCAGAATAAAATAGATGGAATTGATGCAAAGGTTGTAATGCCTTGGTACAACAAATCGTTTATTTATGACCACGATTTTGAGGTGGTTTTCGACGGTTTCATTCATCAGGGGCAAAATATGCTTCAGGTTCAGGTGATGAAAGAAAAAGCGGATTCATTAGGTTTTGAATTGTTTTTGGTGAAAATTCCAGGGCTTTTAGATCGTGAAAATCCGTACGGTTACCGCGATGAGAATTTTCAGTTTCTGGCGTTTCAGCATGGTGTTTTACATTGGTTGAGTGCAATGCAAATCCGTCCCGATGTGTTGCATTGTCATGATTATCATACCGGTTTGGTTCCTTTTATGGTAGAACATTGTCCTGAATTCAAGTTTCTGAAAGGCACGAAAACCATAGGAACTATTCACAACGGAGAATATCAGGGAATGATGAGTTGGGATATGGTGCATTTTATGCCGGCTTTTGATCATTACAAATGGGGGCTTTTGGATTGGAACGGTCTTATCAATCCATTGGCGAGCATGATTAAATGTTCACATGCTTTTACAACAGTTTCCGAAGGCTATCTGGAAGAACTTTATGTAAGTTTTAAAGGTTTGGAAAGCCTTGTAAGAGACGAATTTACAAAAGCATACGGAATTATCAACGGAATTGATACCGATATCTGGAATCCGGAAACAGATCCGATGCTTGATTTTAATTACAATAGTAAAAATGTGCTTAAAATTAAAAATAAAAATAAGCGGAAGCTCTGCAAAGAATACGGCCTCAATCCTGAATTGCCTTTATTTGCTTTTATAGGACGGTTTGCTACAGAAAAAGGAGCAGATCTTCTTCCCGAAGTTGTTTGGAGGAGCATTAAACAAACTTACGGAGCATTAAATATTATAATTTTAGGTTCAGGAAACACTTATATTGAAGAAAAATTGCGTGAAGCAGACTTAGTTTATGCAAATTTCGCAACAGATATCGGATATAAAGAACATCTTTCGCATAAAATATACGCTTCGGCAGATTTTTTGTTGATGCCTTCACGGGTAGAGCCTTGCGGTCTCAATCAGATGTATGCCATGAGATACGGAACCGTTCCCGTGGTGAGCTATACAGGCGGCCTCCGAGATACTGTAAAAGATATTTCGACAGGAGGTTCAGGTTTGAATTTTACCTATCCGGGCGTAGATGATATCATTCATGCAATGATTCGCGGGCTAAGTATTTACAATCAAAAAAAGACAATGGATGATCTTGTACTTTCAAATATGAAATTTGATTTTGCATGGGAAAAATCCGCAGAAAAATATATCAATTTATATAAGAAATAAAATCACAAATTATTTATGAACCGTAATGTTATTTCAATCGTTTTAGGAGGAGGTAGAGGGACCAGGCTTTTTCCGTTAACCTATACAAGGTCAAAACCTGCTGTTCCGATTGCCGGAAAATACAGATTGGTGGATATTCCTATTTCCAATTGTTTAAATTCAGGATTGAATAAGATTCTGGTTTTAACACAATTTAATTCAGCATCCTTGAATGCACATATTAAAAATTCTTATCATTTTGATATTTTCAGCAGAGGTTTTGTAGATATTTTGGCTGCAGAGCAGAATGTTGAAAATGACAGCTGGTTTCAAGGCACTGCAGACGCCGTGCGTCAGTCGATGAAGCATTTGGAAAAATATGATTATGATTATATATTAATTCTTTCCGGAGATCAGCTTTATCAGATGGATTTCACCGAAATGCTGGATTTTCACATCGAAAAAGGAGGCGACGTTACCATTGCTACAATTCCTGTAAATGCTAAAGATGCAACAGGTTTTGGGATTTTAAGTTCAGATGATGAAGGAAATATTACTTCTTTTGTTGAAAAGCCCAGTTATGATATGCTGGAAGGTTTAAAATCCGAAGTTTCCGAGAACAACAAGCACGCTGGGAAAGAGTTTTTAGCTTCAATGGGAATTTATATTTTCACGAAAAGTATTCTTAAAAAAATGTTTGAAGATGGTGCGGGTGATGATTTTGGAAAAGATATTATTCCAAATTCCATCGGAAAATACACCACTTTAAGCTATCAATACGAAGGCTATTGGACAGATATCGGAACCATTGAATCTTTTTATGAAGCCAATATAGATCTTTGTCAGGATTTCCCTCAATTCAATTTGTTTTCATCTTCGCCTATTTATACAAGAGCGAGAATGTTGCCGCCGTCAAAAATTAATGGCTCTTATGTAAGCAAAGCTGTTTTCGGAGACGGATGTATCATTATGGCAGATAAAATTGAAAATTCTGTTATCGGAAACCGGACAAGAATAGATAAAGGAAGTACCATCGTAAATTCTTACGTAATGGGAGCCGATTTTTATCAAAATACAAAAGAAATTGTAATCAATGATAGGAAAGGCCGCCCAAATATGGGAATAGGAAAATACTGTTATATCGAAAAAGCAATTCTGGATAAAAACTGTTTTATCGGTGATAATGTACGAATTATCGGAGGCCGACACCTTGAAGATGGCGACTACGGAACCTATTCTGTACAAGATGGAATTGTAGTTGTGAAAAAAGGAGCCGTGCTTGAGCCGGGAACCCACATCGGATAAAAGGCTGAAAGTTTGACGCTGGAAGCTGGAAGTTTTTGAAAGTCATAGTTTAATTTAAGTACTAAAATTAAGTATCTGAATATTAACTTCCATCATCCATATTTCCATCATCTAACAAAATAAAAACTAGAGTGATCACATATTGGTCACTTTTTTTATTTGTATTACTTTTGTGCGATGCGTTTTTTCAAAATCATAGCCGTAATTATTGTTTTGCTTGTAGGAGCTTATGCTGCTTCAATGTATTATTTTGTGGATGAAAGTAAAAGTTTCACCGTTGAAAAGGAAATAGAATATCCTTTGGATAAAGTTTTTAATCAATTTAATAATCTTCAGAATTTTACGCGTTGGAACAATTTTTTTTCAAGCTCAAAATCGATTATTATTGATTATTACACGCCGTACGAGGGGCAGGGAAGTGCAATAAGCTACAATGATCCGGCAAATGAAAACGGAGGCGAAATGTTCATTCGATATGAAAATCCAAACAAAACGCTAAGATATCAACTGTTTGAAGATGAAGATGAAAATGCGACTTTAATTGATGTTAAATTTACGCCGGTTTCTGCTGAAAAAACAAAAATTATCTGGTTTGTACATACGCCGAAATTATCGGTTTTAGCAAGAGCCCAGAATTTTTGGACCGAAGACAGATTTACCGAAAACATTGATAAAAGCATGGCAAATCTTAAAAATGTTTTAGGAAATAAAGTTGAAAAAGACAATCAGCTGGCTTCCATAAAATACGACAGCTTGATGGTAGAAAACGAAGAAGCAAAAATGATTTTGGGAGTCAACGTAAGCACTTCTAATAAAAATGATGCTCTTTATAGAAATATTGTGATGAATTACAATAAAGTCTACAATTTTGTAAGCATGGATCTTGGTAAAAAAGACGACGAATTTGGTTACCCGATTCTTATCACCGATGCAGATAATTTTAAGGACAAAGAAGTTTCGTATTTCTTTGGAATTCCTTTATCAAAAAAAATAGGCATTACGGATAACAATTTTAATTTCAGGTCTGTAAATGCGACGCAGAATTATGTGATTTATTACAAAGGGACCTACGCCGGAAGAATAAAAGCAATTCAGCAGCTGATGCAGAAAGCTAAGAAAGATGAAATGCGCTACGGGGATATTTATCAGACTTTTATCGAGCCTCCGATGCAGGATCAGCAGGTCAATATGAAGCTTTCTTTATCGGTTTATAAATAAATTTCGTTAAATATTTTCTTTATATTTTTTTTAATAGTCTGAGGCTGTCCCAAGTCGGTTTTTTTTATTAAATTTGAGGATTAATTCGATAAACAAAATTTAATAATAGACAAACTGTAATAATGGACAGATTTTCATTCCTAAACGCAGCTCATTCTCAGTTAATTGAGGATTTATACCAACAATATTTAAAATTCCCGGACTCTTTAGAACCATCATGGAAGGCCTTTTTTCAAGGCTTTGATTTTGCGTTGGAAAACTATAGCGACGACGATAGCATTCAGTATGTTCAAAATTCAGTGAATTCTGCACCTGCGGTGCAGCAAATTTCGCAGGCGGCATCCAATGGTGAAGTTCCGGAGCATATCAAAAAGGAATTTAAGGTTGTAAATCTTATTGAAGCTTACAGAACGAGAGGCCATTTATTCACAAAAACAAACCCTGTCCGCGAAAGAAGACACTACACGCCTACTTTGGATATCGAAAATTTTGGTCTTACAAAAGAAGATTTAAATATAAAATTCAACTGCGCTGTTGAAACAGGCATGAAAGGTCCGGCTACATTGAAGGATCTTATTACGCATCTGGAAAACATCTATTGTGATTCTATCGGTGTGGAATATATGCATATCAACAATGTTCAGGAAAAAGATTTTATCAAGCAGTGGCTTCAGGTAAATGAAAATCATCCAAGTCTTTCTGTAAAAGAAAAAACGGATATTTTATTAAAACTAAATCAGGCTGTAGCGTTTGAAAATTATCTGCATACCAAATTTGTAGGTCAAAAGAGATTTTCTTTGGAAGGAGGCGAAACTTTGATTCCTGCTTTGGATCAGCTTATTTCAAGATCTTCTCAACTTGGTGTTGATGAGGTTGTTTTAGGAATGGCTCACAGAGGAAGGTTAAATGTTTTATCTAATATTTTCGGGAAATCTTACAAGCAGATTTTCTCAGAATTTGAAGGAAAAGAATTTGAAGAAGATGTATTTTCAGGTGATGTTAAATATCACTTAGGTTCATCCAAAAAAATAGAAACAGCTTCCGGAGAAGAAGTTGCCATTAATCTGACTCCGAATCCGTCGCATTTGGAAACTGTTGCTGCTTTGGTAGAAGGTATCTGCCGCGCAAAAGTAGATGACAGATACAAAGGTGATTATAAAAAAATATTGCCAATCATCATTCATGGTGACGGCGCGCTTGCCGGACAGGGAATTGCTTACGAAGTTGCTCAAATGATGACTTTGGAAGGATATGAAACCGGAGGAACGGTGCATATTGTTGTCAATAATCAGGTTTCGTTTACAACCAATTATACAGACGCAAGATCTTCTACATATTGTACAGACATCGCAAAAGTAACAGAATCTCCTGTAATGCACGTGAATGCAGATGATGCAGAAGCCGTGGTACATGCAATGCATTTTGCTGCCGATTTCAGAGCTAAGTTTGGAAAAGATGTGTATATCGATTTACTGGGATACAGAAAATATGGTCACAATGAAGGTGATGAGCCAAGATTTACTCAACCTAATTTATATAAATTAATCTCAAAGCACCCGAATCCAAGAGAGATCTATAAAGATAAGCTGATTCAGGACAGCGTGATTTCCAATGATGTTCTTAAAACAATGGAAACCGAATTCAAAGCGCTTTTAGATGAAAATTTTGACGCTTCGAAAGAAATTGAGAAAAACGCAATGGATTTATTTATGTCTGAAGACTGGACAAATTATCCAATGGCTAAAAGAGGAGCGGTGCAGACTCCTGTTGATACAAAATACGACTTGGAAAAGCTGAAAGAACTTGCCATAAAAATGACGACACTTCCGGCTGATAAAAAGTTTATCAATAAAATTACAAGGCTTTTTGATAACCGTTTGAAAGCAATTGACGCCAATTCATTGGATTGGGCTTTAGGAGAATTGCTGGCTTATGCTGCCTTGCTTACTGAAGGTCACAATATAAGAATTTCCGGTGAAGATGTAGAAAGAGGAACCTTCTCTCACAGACATGCCGTGGTAAAAACTGAAGATACAGAAGAAGAGTATATCCCGTTGAGACATATTTCTGAAAATAGATTTGATATTTACAATTCTCACCTTTCGGAATACGGAGTTTTAGGTTTTGATTACGGTTATGCGATGGCTTCTCCTAATACTTTGACGATTTGGGAAGCTCAATTCGGAGATTTTGTGAATGGAGCTCAGATTATTATCGACCAATATTTGGCTGCTGCAGAAGAAAAATGGAAAATTCAGGCCGGTTTGGTGATGTTGTTGCCTCACGGTTCGGAAGGACAAGGTGCAGAACACTCTTCTGCAAGATTGGAAAGATTCTTAACACTTTGCGCCAACGAAAATATGGTGGTTGCAAATGTCACTTCACCTGCCAACTATTTCCACTTGTTGAGAAGACAGTTGAAATGGCCTTTCAGAAAACCGCTAATTGTGATGAGCCCAAAATCATTGTTGAGACATCCAAAAGTAGTTTCGCCATTGGAGGATTTTGCAACAGGAAGTTTCCAGCCGATTTTAGATGATGCGAATGCAGATCCTAAAAAAGTAGAAAAATTAGTTCTTTGTTCAGGTAAATTATACTTCGAATTATTAGCTAAAAAAGAAGAATTAAATGCTGAAAATGTGGCTTTGGTAAGATTCGAGCAATTGTATCCTCTACAGAATGATGCAATCGAAGCGATCTTTAATAAATATGAAAATAAGAAAGAGATCGTTTGGGCTCAGGAAGAACCTGAAAACATGGGAGCTTGGTCTTACATTTTAAGAAACTTCAGAGATACGGGAATTCAGGTGATTTCTCCGGTGCCAAGCGGTGCTCCGGCTCCTGGAAGCCACAAAATGTTTGAGAAAAACCAAAATGCAGTGATCAACAGAGTTTTCGACAGAGACGATGCTCCTGCCAAAAGACCTGTAACAGCTTAATAAAAAAATAATGGTTAGAAGTTAGAAATTAGATACTAAAAACAAAAAATAAAAGTCTTTTATCTTCCTCTTTATTCTTCTAATCTAAAAGTTAATATTCAATTATAAAAATAAAAAATACTCAATATGTCAATTTTAGAAATGAAAGTTCCTTCACCGGGCGAATCAATTACAGAAGTTGAAATTGCAACTTGGCTTGTAAAGGATGGTGATTACGTAGAAAAAGATCAGCCTATCGCTGAAGTAGATTCAGATAAAGCAACTCTTGAATTGCCTGCCGAAGAAAGTGGAATTATTACTTTAAAGGCTGAAGAAGGTGATGTTGTACAAGTGGGCCAGGTAGTTTGTTTAATTGATATGGATGCTGCTAAACCGGAAGGTGCGGCTGCTCCTGCTGCTGAAGCTCCAAAAAAGGAAGAGGCTCCGAAAGCAGCTGAACCGGCTAAACAGGAAGCTCCAAAAGCAGCTGCTCAGCCAGCGGCAACAACGCAAACTTACGCAACCGGAACTCCATCTCCTGCTGCTAAAAAGATTCTTGACGAAAAAGGTATTGATGCTTCTCAGGTTTCAGGATCAGGAAGAGACGGAAGAATTTCTAAGTCTGACGCCGAATTAGCTGCTGTTCCTGCAATGGGAGGAAGCTCATTATCTGCTACAGGATCAAGATCTACAAATACAACTAAACTTTCAGTTCTTAGAAGAAAGATCGCTCAGAGATTGGTTTCTGTGAAAAATGAAACAGCAATGTTAACGACTTTCAATGAAGTTGATATGTCTGAAATCTTTAGACTGAGAAAGCAATATAAAGAAGAATTTGCTCAAAAACACGGAGTTGGACTTGGGTTCATGTCTTTCTTTACAAAAGCGGTGACAAGAGCATTACAAATGTATCCTGATGTAAATGCATCAATCGACGGAGATTTTAAAATTAATTATGATTTCTGCGATATTTCAATTGCAGTTTCTGGTCCTAAAGGATTAATGGTTCCTGTATTGAGAAATGCTGAAAATATGTCTTTTAAAGGTATCGAAGCAAATATCAAAGATTTGGCAACTAAAGTAAGAGACGGAAAAATCACGGTTGATGAAATGACCGGCGGTACTTTCACCATTACAAACGGTGGTACATTCGGATCGATGTTGTCTACACCGATTATCAACCCGCCTCAATCTGCAATCTTGGGAATGCATAATATTATCCAAAGACCTGTTGCGGTTGACGGACAAGTGGTAATTCGTCCGATGATGTATGTTGCGATGTCTTATGACCACAGAATTATTGACGGAAAAGAGTCTGTAGGATTCTTGGTAGCAGTAAAAGAAGGTATTGATAATCCTGTTGAATTCTTATTAGGCGGAGACGAAAGGAGAGGGCTGGAATTATAATTTATTCAAAATATAAATCAAAATATAATCTCGCCTTCCAAAAAGGCGAGATTTTTGTATGAAATAAAAAAAGCTAGTAAGAATGTTTTCTAAAATGACTTCTAATATTAAGGTTTCGGTAGTTCCCGAATATGACGTTAAAAACAGTTATCCTTCAGAAAACCGTTTTGTTTTTAAGTATAATATTGTAATAGAAAATGAAGAAGATTTTCCTATTAAAATTTTAAAAAGAAAATGGCTTATTTTTGATGTCGGATTTGGATTTACCGAAGTAGTGGGAGATGGGGTGATCGGCTTGACTCCCGAAGTGGAGCCACACGACAATTTTACCTATTTTTCAAACGTAATGCTTCGCTCCGGTGTAGGAAATATGAGCGGAAAGTATCTTGTAAGAAACGAAGAAACAAAAGAAAATTTTGAGATTGATATTCCTAAATTTGACCTTCTTTCTGAAATTTTCAGTAACTAAGAAATTTTAAATTAAAGTTTTTTAAGCTTTGTTTGAAAGTTCTCATGAATTTCTTCATTTCTGCTGATGAACAATTTTTCAAAAGCCAGTAAAGATATTCTTGCGCAGGCTTCAGCATCATCACCCGCTCTGTGATGCTTAAATTGTATCTGATGATACTCTGCAAGATGTTTTAAACCATATCTCGGAAGATAATTCCACGACTTTTTGGCAACCTGAATACTGCACAAATAATTAATACTTGGCTTGAACATTCCGTAATAATCCAGGCAGCTTCTTAAAACTCCGGCATCGAAACTCGCATTGTGAGCAATCATCAGACTTCCGTACATCATATCCTGCACTTCATACCAAATATCGTCAAATGTAGGTGAATCTTTCACATCATGTGGTAAAATCCCGTGAACATCAATATTTCTTTGGTTAAAATACGGAAAACTCGGAGGTTTTATCAACCAGGTTTTGGTTTTAACTATTTGCGAATTTTCAACCACACAAATTCCTAGCTCACACGCAGAATTTCTCTCGTGAGTAGCTGTTTCAAAATCTATTGCGCAAAAATCCATTTAAATAGTGTAAAATTAGTTTTTGTTAAATTTAAACAAATTCGAGTAATTATTATCTTCCTAAAAAATGTTTAAAAATCAACCATTTGGTTTGATAATAGTTTTCAATTTGATGTTTTTGCCTGAGTTTCCAGGTTTCTAAAGCTTGGCCATAAAACCCAAAATGAGCTTTTGCAACCGCCAAAAGATGTGAAAATCCGTTTTTGTAAGCAAAATAAAATGAAGCAATCCCGTCAAGGCATAATCTCAAAAAAATCAGCCAAATCAGTTTTGGGAAAGGCAAATTTTTCAGCATCATTGAAAGATTGTTTCTGATATTCAGATACGTTTTCTGAGCGCTTTGTTTATTTAAAGTTCCGCCGCCAACATGATAAATTTTAGATTTTCCTGTGTAAAATATTTTTCTCCCGGAATTCTTCAACCTCCAGCATAAGTCAATCTCTTCCTGATGTGCGAAAAACCTTTCGTCAAAGCCATTTTGATTCCAAAAATCTTGAGAACGGATAAATAAACAACATCCGGAAGCCCAAAAAATCTCTGTTTCGTCATTGTACTGGCCTTTATCTTCTTCCAGATTGTCAAAAATTCTTCCTCTGCAATAAGGATAACCCAGATTGTCGATTAATCCGCCTGCAGCACCTGCAAATTCGAAGAAATTTTTATTATTAAATGATAATATTTTTGGCTGAATTGCTGCAATTTGAGAATCTTTTTCAAATAAATTTAAAACAGGCTCGATCCAGTTTTCCGTAACTTCTACATCAGAGTTTAGTAGACAAAAATATTCTGCATCAATTTTCTTTAGACCTTCATTATAGCCGCCAGCAAAGCCATAATTTTTATTGTTTTTTACAATTTTAACCGAAGGAAATTCAGATTGCACGAAATCAACAGAATCATCATCAGAAAAATTATCAATAACATAAATTTCAGCTTCTTGGGAAAATTTAATGACACTTGGAAGAAATTTTTCAAGCCAGTTTTTGCCATTCCAGTTGAGTATAACAATTGCTAGTTTTCCAGACATTATGAATATTTTTTTTCGGAATCAAATGATTTGATAGAATCCTGATATTTCCACTTTCGGTGTGACCAAAGATAATTATCAGGGTTTTTGTGAATCGTATTTTCAAGCAGTTGATGAAACTTTTTCACCACTTCATTATTTACAAATTTCTCTCCGTCTGGATAAATCCGATGATAATTTACCTGATAAAAACCTCTTTTTACCTTCTTCATTTCACAATAGATAAAAGCAAGATCCATTCTTGTAGCAAGCTTGTCATAACCTATAAACACAGGAGTTCTTTGATTAAGAAATTCTATTCCGTAATTGACATGAGAAGAGTGCGGAGTCTGGTCGGCTACAAACATGTAAATCGATTCGCCATCATTTTTATTTCTGAAAATATTAAGAATCACTTCATTGGCTTCCAAAGCTTCATTCCCGAATCTGTTTCGAACTTTTTTCATTTGATTTTCCCAAAAATCGCTATTCACTTTTCGGTACACCGGATGGCAATGTTTTTGGGGAACAATTTTTGCCAAAGCATTGATCCATTCCCAATTGAAGACGTGTCCGGCCAATAAAATAATATTTTTACCTTCCTTTTGTGCGTCATGAAAAAGTTGCTGATTGATATGCTGCATTCTCACTCTGGCTTCAGTTTCCGAAATACTGAATGACTTTACCGTTTCTACTAAATAATCAGAAAAATTTAAATAAAATTTCTTCCTGATTTCTTCGATTTCTTTTTCGTTTTTTTCAGGAAATGACTTTTTGATATTCTGGGTTATTATTTTTTTTCTGTAGCCAACAAAATTATGATTGATGAAGAAAATAATGTCCGAAAAAACATACAATATTTTAAGCGGCATTTTAGAAATCAGGTAAAGTATTTTTATCAGAAAATTCATAAAGTTTACAAATTTAGTGATAAAAAAATTATGGTTTCATTTTTGCTAATAATTAGTATTAATTTTTTATTTTTAAAGTATGAAAAAGGTATCAAAAAATATAGCGCTATTGTCTTTACTTTCTTTAGGATCTCTTGCTTTTGCTCAAAAAGTTGAAGACAAAGAAGTAAAAACAAGAAAAGATCAATCTTTAATAGTGAAATCAGATAACGCTGAACAGGAAGCTAAAAAGAAAGCTGCGGCTGAAGAAAAAGCAAAAATGCCCAAGCCTTACGACCCAAAAGCTGATGCCCGAAAAGATATCGAAAGTTTATTAGCAAAAGCGAAAAAGGAAAATAAAAATATCATGATTCAGGCGGGAGGAAATTGGTGTATCTGGTGTCTTCGTTTTAATCAATATGTGCAGACAAATCCCGAATTGAAAGAATTGGTAGATAAAAATTATCTTTATTACCATCTTAATTATTCGCCGGATAATAAAAATGAAGAAACTTTTGCTAAATATATTGATTTAAAAGAACAACAATTCTATCCATTTTTTATTATTTTAGATAAGGAGGGAAATAAATTACATATTCAACAAAGTGATGTGCTTGAAGAAGATAAAGGCTACAATTTTGAAAAAGTAAAAAAATTTTTTCAGAAGTGGGAGCCTACTAAATAATAAAAAATCCTTTCAATTGAAAGGATTTCTTGTTTGTAATCTAACAATCTTGTACATGTAAACTTTGATCATTTGAATTATAACATGCAGCTCCATCTGAATAGCTAGTAATACATGATGTACATGAACTAACATAAGCCATAGAACCGTCCGAACAAGATACTGCACAAGATTTTCCCCCTGAAATTGTTCTTAATTTTTCTCTTGATAATTTTTTTAGATTTTTCATAAGATAATATTTTGTATTACAATTACTAAATTAGTGTTTTTTTTTAATTAAAATAGATATAAAGTAAAATAAATTTCAAATTATTATAAAATTTTCTTGATCCACTTTATTTTATTTTCAGAATAGGGAGGATATTTGATGTTCGGTTCGCCCCATGTTGCTTTATCAAGAATTGCTTTCTGATGCGAAAAAGTTTCAAAGCCAAATTTCCCGTGATAATTTCCCATACCGGAGTTTCCGACTCCGCCAAAAGGCAAATTGTCATTTCCCAAATGCATTACAACATCATTGATACAACCGCCGCCGAAAGACAGATTTTGAATAAACAGTTCTTTTTCTTCATCATTATTGGTGAAAATATAAGCTGATAAAGGTTTTTCGTGTTTCAGAACTTCATTCATCGCGTGACGTAGATTGTTAAAAGAAATTACCGGCAAAATAGGTCCGAAAATCTCTTCCTTCATTACAGGATCTTCCCAGCCGATATTTTTCATGATTGTTGGTTCAATAAAAAGTTTTTCTTCATCATAACTTCCTCCAAAATATATTTTTTCACGATCAATAAACTGAATTAATCTCTGAAAATTTTTATGATTAATAATTCTTGTATATTGTTCGGAATCCGGCTCGTATTTGAATTCGGCAATGTATTTTCTGAGTAACTCTAAAAGCTGCTCTTTTACAGATTCTTCAACGAGAATATAATCGGGCGCAACGCAAGTTTGTCCGGCATTTAAAAATTTGCCCCAGACAATTCTCTTGGCAGCAACTTCTATATTTGCTTCTTTTGTGACGATTACTGGCGATTTTCCACCTAATTCTAATGTTACGGGAGTCAAATGCTCTGCGGCGGCTTTGTATACGATTTTACCAACCTTTGTGCTTCCTGTAAAGAATATTTTATCAAATTTTAGCTTTAAAATTTCTGTAGTTTCGTCAATTCCACCTTCAAAAACATGAATATATTCTGACGGGAAGTTTTCATTAATCAATTTTGCCATTGCTTTCATCGTGTTTTCGGCAATTTCACTTGGTTTTAGAACGCAACAGTTTCCGGCGGCAATTGAGGCTATTAAAGGTGATAAAGAAAGTTGGTAAGGATAATTCCATGCTCCGATGACTAACGTGCAACCAAGCGGCTCAGAATGGATTTTGCTGGTCGCAATCTGATTGGATAAATTTGTTTTGACCTTTTTCGGCTTGGAAAGCGAATTTAAATTTTTTAAATAATAATCAATATCTTTTAATACAAATGAGATTTCTGTAACATAAGTTTCAAATTTAGACTTTCCGAAATCTTTTTGTATAGCGTCGTATAAAAGATTTTCATTTTCAACAACCAATGCTTTCAGTTTTTCGAGATATATTTTCCTGAATTTTATATTCTTGGTTTTTTGAGTTTTGAAGAATTCTCTTTGAGAAGAAAGTATATCTTGATAATTCATTTTAGGAGTATTTAAGTAATTAATGAAGCTAAAAAATGTGCCAAACAACAAAAAAACCACTTCATTTGAAGTGGTTTCTATATTTTTTAGAAAATCTCTAAGTCTTAAGCTTCTTCAGAAGGAGTTTCTTCTTCTACTTTAGCTTTTGGAGCTGGTTTAGGAGCTGCAACTACTGGTGGAGCATCAGATACTACATCAAATTCGAAGTTGTATTCTACATTTCTGTGAAGTCTCACAACTGCAGTTACTTTACCAGTTCTCTTGATTGTGTTTCCTGGGATTTTGATATATTTCTTTTCAATTTCAACACCTGCTTTAGCAAGAGCTGCAGAAAGATCTGCATTGTTGATAGATCCGAATAATTTGTCACCAGAACCTACTTTTGTAGGAATCGTGATAGAAGTTTTCTTCAATTGCTCAACTTTAGCGTTTGCAGCAGCGACCAATTTAGCTTCTTCTTCTTTTCTAGCTTCCAAAGTAGCTTCAAGAGTCGCTTTGTTTTTTGGTGTAGCCAAAAGAGCGATACCTTGAGGTAACAAGAAGTTTCTTGCGTAACCAGGCTTTACATTTACTGTATCGAATTCAAGACCTAAGTTTTCTACGTCTTTTTTTAGGATAATTTCCATTGTTGTTGTCCTTTTTTAGAGATTAGATGTTAGAAATTAGAAGTTAGATGATAGACGGTGTCTGTTATCTGAAATCTGTTATCTGAAATCTAAAATCAAGTTAGAATTAAAATTATTTATTCAGCAACAAAAGAAGCAAGCGAGCTTCCTTCTTTTATCTATTTTGTCTTATTTTAATAAGTCAGCTACGTAAGGCATCATTGCAAGGTGTCTTGCTCTTTTGATTGCAGCAGAAACTTTTCTTTGATATTTTAAAGAAGTACCAGTGTATCTTCTTGGTAAAATTTTACCTTGTTCGTTTACAAACTGTAATAAGAAATCAGCATCTTTGTAATCAACGTGCTTGATTCCGAATTTTTTGAATCTACAGTACTTTTTATCAGTTTTTGTGTTGATATCAAGTGGAGTAAGGAATTTTACTTCAGATTCACCTCCGGCTGAGGCTTGTTTAGCCATATCATCTATTGCCATGTCTTGTCTTTTTTAAATTTTGGGTTAGTTAATTAAGCTCTTGAAGCTTTAAGTTTAGTTCTTCTAGTTACAGCGTACTCTACAGCATGCTTGTCTAGTTTTGTAGTAAGGTAACGAATTACTCTTTCGTCACGTTTGAATGCCAATTCTAAATCAGCAACTACATTTCCTTCACCTTTAAACTCGATTAAAGTGTAGAATCCATTCTTTTTAAGTTGAATAGGATAAGCTAGTTTTTTTAATCCCCAATTTTCTCTAGTGACAATTTCACAGTTCTTTTCTTTCAAAAGATCTACATACTTGTTCACTGCTTCCTCCACCTGAGCATCAGATAGAACGGGAGTTAAAATGAAAACAGTTTCGTAATTGTTCATAATGTTAAATGAATTTGTTAATTATTTCGAGGTGCAAAAATAGAGATTTTATTTATTATACGCAATAACTCAGCCTTATATTTAGAAATTAAATATGATTTAATTAAGGTTTAAACTAGAATTGTCTGCTGCTAATTTTTAATCTTTACTATTTCTGGCCTCATGCAGGAAATTAACTTTCAAAACATCATATAATGAATGTCTGCTTACCAAAAGAGAAAGAATAGAAGAGATCATTCCCGCAAGCATCAGGTGAAAAATCAAAGAATGCCTGTCGGTCATTTCCAAAACAATGATGGCGGAAGTAAACGGCGCTCGTGTAATGCCGGTAAGAAATGCAACCATTCCTGCCAAAATCACAACGTTGGTTTCATTAGGTGTCAATTCAATTATTCCTGAAATTACCGAACCTATACTTGCTCCGGCTGTAAGAGCGGGGGCAAAAATTCCGCCTGCTCCTCCTGATGTGAAAGAAAGGGCAGGACCCAGCATTCTTAAAATAGGAACATACCAGTCTTCATGTTTGTTATCTGTAAAAAGTACGCGTTCCATTATTTCTTTTCCGGAGCCTAAAACTTCTCTGCTTATAAAAAAGGAAATACAGGCAATAAGTAAAGCACAAGAAACTAAAAAGATCACATTTGACTGATTGGTATGAAGATTTCTTTTTTTCCAATCGCTGATTTTCAACATAATAACTGAAAGCTGGCTGGCAAAAATACCCGCAATTCCTGCAACAAGAATGATAGGAAACATGACCATCAGAGAAACATCATTCGTTTTCGGGTAGCCTAAATACAAATAGGATCCCGCCAAAGTCTGAGCCGTCAAACCGGCAATAATTACCGCCGTAAAAAGTGCTGTTTTAAAATAATTGATATGTGTTTTTGAAAGCTCTTCGACCGCAAATACAATTCCGCCCAGAGGAGTGTTGAAAGCTGCAGCAAGTCCGGCTGCGGCTCCGGTCATGATCATGTTTTTCTTTGAAATCTTCGCCCACCATTCGGGAAGATATTCATTCACTTTTCTGAAAATAGATCCTGAAATCTGAATAGTTGGTCCTTCACGACCTACAGCGCCACCGCCAATTACCAAAACCACTGATGAAATAATTTTGAAAACAATGATCTTTAAACTTAAAAGGCTTCTTATTTTGGAATGTTCTTTTGGGTTGGCAAGCTCAACAGCAGCCATTACCTGCGGAATTCCGCTGCCTTTTGCATTGGGTGCAAATTCTTTTACGAGCCACCAGGAAAGCACAAATCCTATCGGAGCAATAATGAAAATCATCCAATCATTCCAATGAAGAATAACTTCTAAAAGCTTTTCTCCCCACGCAAAAATCTTAGCATACATCACCGCAAAAAAACCTGTAATAACGGAACCAATCCAGAACGGAATTGCCTGAAGCAAATTGTGTTTCAGCTGTTCGTTTCTGATGTTATCGAAAGATTTTTTTAGACTTTTTTGTAAAAGAGTAATGTATTTCAGCATTTGATAATTTTGAACGGTAAAATTAACCTTTAATTATGGAATTAATAATTTATTTTCAAATTTATAATAATTAAATCATTAATTCTCTCTTTAAACGTATTCTTTTAAAGGAAAAATTGAGTTCAAATACTTGATGATTTCTATCAATACATCATCTTTTAAAGATAAATATTAAAAAACCTCCGAAAATAATTCCGAAGGTTATATCTAAAATTTTGTAGTTGGTAAATAAATTAATTAATTATTACCAATTGTTTATACTTCCGTATTCATATCCCAGTTTTGAAGATAATCATGAACATGCTTTAAGAACATACCGCCTAATGAGCCGTCTACAACTCTGTGATCGTAAGAATGAGACATAAACATCAGTTGACGGATTGCAATCACGTCACCATCTTTAGTTTCAAGAACTGCAGGTTTTTTAACGATAGCTCCGATTGCCAAAATTGCAACCTGCGGCTGAGGAATAATAGGAGTACCCATTAAATTTCCAAAACTTCCAACGTTTGAAATCGTGTAAGTAGCGCCTTGAGTATCTTCAGGTCTCAATTTTTTATTTCTCGCTCTGTAAGCCAAGTCGTTGATTGCTTTTGCCAAACCTGAAAGAGACAATTGATCTGCATTTTTAATAACAGGAACAATAAGATTTCCGTCCGGAAGGGCAGTAGCCATACCGATATTGATGTTTTTCTTTTTAATGATGTTCTCACCATTTACAGAAACATTGATCATCGGATAATCCTGAATTGCTTTTACGATTGCTTTCACGAAGATCGGCATGAAAGTCAGTTTTTCACCTTCGCGCTTTTCGAAAATATCTTTATGTTTGTTTCTCCATTTTACAACATTGGTAACGTCTGTTTCGATGAAAGAAGTAACGTGTGGCGCAATATGTTTTGCTTTTACCATGTTTTCGGCGATGATCTTTCTCATTCTGTCCATCGGAATGATTTCGTCGCCTGCAGCTGTGGAAATTGTAGTAGCCGGAGCTGAATTTGCAACAGGTTTTGCCGCAGGAGTTGTTTGTTGTATAGGAGCAGCTGGCTGTGCAGGCTGATTTTCTCTGTTTGAAACGTATGCTAAAATATCTTCTTTGGTAATTCTTCCTTCCAAACCGCTTCCTTTGATGGATTTAAGTTCAGTTTCAGAAATGTTTTCTTGTTGAGCGATAGATTTCACAAGCGGAGATAAATAAAGGTCTCCGGAAAATTCTACATGTGAAGTTGCCGTTGGATTCAAAGGCTCTTCAATAGCTTTGATAGTTTCTACATCCGGAGCTGAAGTTTCTGTTTTTACTTCTTCAGAAGCTGTATTTCCGCCTTCTCCTTCAATTTCTAAAATGGCGATGGCTTCACCTACTTTTGCAACTTCGTCTTTTTGTTTTAAGATCTTTACGATTTTCCCTGAAACAGGTGTCGGAACGTCCGAATCTACCTTGTCTGTTGCAATTTCTACTACCGAATCATCTTCTTTTACATTATCACCTTCGTTGAATAACCAAGTGATAACCGTAGCTTCCATCACGCCTTCACCCATGGAAGGAAGCAATAATTTGTATTCTGCCATTTTCTTTTTTAGATTTTGACAAATATATAAAAAAAATCGGTTTTTTTATGAAATAGATAAATGTTAGAAAAATTCAATGTAAATATTTTCGCCTACATTTAATCCGAATAGCGTTTTTGCACCGTTCTTTTTGCTGCCTTTATAAATGGTCAATTCCAACTGTTGGCTTGCGTTGAAAATGGCAGCAGACTGCCCGTGATATTCAGTTTCTCTTTCCCAGTCGGCCACTACTTCGGTATGGCTCGAATAAATTTTGGATAAGCTTAAGTTTCTGAATTTTATGGTAAAACTTTCAAAACCTTTGCCCATACTTTCAAAGAATTCTTTACTGATATTTGAAATTATGTTTCCGAAATTATCAATATACATTACTTCACCGATAATCATATTTTCGGGTTCATTATAAACGGGTTTTGGGAAAAGAAGCTGCTTGGCGGTTTCTATTTTTCGCCCGATCACTTCCGGAAGCCCGCCATTGGCCAAATGTACCGCTACGGGAACAAAAACATCCGTTGAAGTGAAATTGACAATATCATCAAACCTGTTGTTTAAAGTAATTTCATAAATAGCTTCCGGTTTAATATCAAAAAAGATCAAACTCAGGACGCCATTATCTGCCGCTAAAAAATAAGACCCGTCTGCTTTGTAGAGAATATTCTTCCTTGATTTGTGAAAAAAACTGTCAACAGAGATGATATGAATGGTCCCTTTTGGAAAATATCTATAAGCATTCCTTACAATATAAGAAGTTTGAATAAGGTTATATGCCTGAATATCATGCGTAATATCAACAGTGTCAACTTCAGGGTTTAGAGACAGCACTTTTCCTTTCATTGCTGAAACTCTGTAATCTGTACGTCCGAAATCTGAGGTAAGGGTAATAATTGACATTAAATAATAACTGATGAACTGCAAATTTATCTAAAATAAAAAGAAAGAATTAAATATTGTGGATAAGAATTTGGTTTAAATTTGAAAAAAAACTTTAATTTTAAAATCTAATAAACTAAAAATGTTTGCATGTTTGAATTAACGTATGAATTAGAAGGTATTGATGCAAAAAACTTTTACGGTGTTAATAACCAATTTTTCAATTTAATAAAATCCAGTTTTCCAACCCTTAAAATCAACGGTAGAGACCATTTCATTTTTGCGATGGGTAATCAGGAAGCTCTTGATATATTTAGACAAAAACTTGATGATATTGTCAGTTTTATTTCAAAAAACAATTCTATCGGGCTGAAAGATGTGGAAAGTCTCCTTAATATAAAAGACGAAAACGAAAAGCAGCTTGTTTTCGATCAGGATATTATCGTAAAAGGTGTCAACGGAAAAATAATTAAAGCCAAAACCACCAATCTTAAAAAACTCGTCAAAGAAACCGAGAAAAAAGACATGGTATTTGCAATCGGACCTGCAGGAACTGGGAAAACATATACCAGCGTCGCTTTGGCAGCAAGAGCCTTGAGAGATAAAGAAGTGAAAAGAATTGTTCTGACAAGACCGGCCGTGGAAGCGGGTGAAAGTTTAGGATTTTTGCCTGGTGATCTTAAAGAAAAACTTGATCCGTATTTGCAGCCTTTGTATGATGCGTTGCGTGATATGATTCCACACGAGAAACTGGAAGGTTTTATTGAGAAAAAAGTAATTGAAGTAGCTCCGTTGGCATTCATGAGAGGACGGACTTTGGATGATGCATTTGTGATTTTAGATGAAGCTCAAAACACGACTCATGCCCAAATGAAAATGTTTCTGACAAGAATGGGAATGAACGCAAAATTCATCATTACAGGAGATCCTACCCAAATCGATTTGCCACCAAAGCAGCATTCTGGGCTGAAAGAAGCCATGCGGATTTTGAAAGAAGTAAAAGAAATAGGCTTTGTATATCTTACCGAAGAAGACGTGGTGAGACACCCGGTTGTAAAGAAAATTATCCTTGCTTATAACGAAGAAGATAAGAGAACCAGAGAATAAGTTTAGAAGTGTTATAGAAATGTTAAAAAATATTTTGCCGTTCCATAAAAAGTGATATATTTGGGCTTTAAAATTTATAAAACTTTTAACATGAAAAAACTATTACTAATTGCTACTGTTGCTCTTATGGGAAATGTAGCATTAAGCGCGCAAGAATTTAGATTTGGTCCAAAAGCAGGTTATTCTTTATCAATGCTTAAGGCAGAAGGTGACGGAGAATCTTATACATTCGATTCAAAATCTACATTTTATGTAGGTGGTTTGGCTGAATATAAGTTCAACGACAAATTTGCTGTACAAGGAGAAGTTTTGTATTCGCCGCTAGGAGGGAAACAGGAAGAAACTTATAGTATTACTCAAATGGGAATTACTGTTACAGGTACTGCAAAGTCAGATATAAAACTTGGAATGGTACAAATTCCTGTAAGTGCAAAATATTTTGCAACCGAAAATCTTGCATTTGGGTTAGGTCTTAATGTAGGTATACTTACCAGCGCAGAATCTGAATATTCAGTAACGGTAACCGGAGGAGATCAATCGGGATCAGAAAGTGGGACAGAAGATATTAAAGATCAAATGAATTCTCTTAATTTAGCACCATTTGTAGGAGCTGAATATACATTGGAAAATGGTTTATTCTTTGATGCAAGATATAATTTGGGAGTATCAAACCTTATCAAGAACCCGGAAGGAAACGAAACGTTGAAAAACAGCTTCTTACAAGTTGGAATAGGTTTCAAATTTGGAGGAAACTAAAATTCAAAAAATAAATTTTTATAAAGCAAGGCAATTTTGTCTTGCTTTTTTGTTTTTTAGACCGTTCTCGGCATCCGATTTGCTGTAGTTGAAAATTGAGTTAATAACAAAACTTTTAAATTATTAAAAATGAAAAAACTACTATTATTAGGTGCTTTTGCTTTTCTAGGAGGTGTAGCACATGCTCAGGAGGGTTTTAAGTTGGGAGGCCACATTGGTGCACCTGTAGGTGATGCGAGCAAATTTTCATCATTTACTTTAGGAGTAGACGCGTCTTATATGTGGAATATTACCAAAGGTTTGGATGTAGGTATTGCATCCGGATATTCACATTTCTTCGGAAAAGACAGATGGGACGATTTCGGATTTATTCCTTTGGCTGCTTCAGGGAAGTATAGATTTTCCGGTGCTCCGGTTTTCGTGGGACTTGATCTTGGAGGCGCAATCTCTACAAGTGAGGGTGTAGACAGCGGTTTGTATGTATACCCTAAAGTTGGTTTTCAGATGTCTACAGCAGAAATCTATTTAGGTTACCAGAATATTGGTAGCGAAAGAGATTTTGACAGAGACAGAAGATTGGACTCTAATTTTGGAGCAATCAATCTGGGTGTAAACTTCTTTTTAAAATAAATATTCAAAAATATAAATTATTTGAAGCTCCAATTGCATAATTGGAGCTTTTTGTTTGGTTTTGTTGAATAAAACATATTTAATTCTCGCTGATTTGATTTTAATCCGAAAAAGTCAATGTTCACGGGTGATATTAATCATGTTAACAAATTTTAATATTAAGTTTCGTCATTATACATTTGCACCAAGAAAGTATTAAAATTATTAAAAAATGAAAAAATTATTAGTAGCAAGTGCTGTTGCACTTTTCGGTTTATCTAATGCACAGATTGCTAAAGGGACTGCTTATTTATCAGGATCTGTTGGTTATTCTCAAGAAGAAAACAACAACGGAAATTTAAAAGAAGAAAACTTCAACGTACTTCCTACAGTTGGATATTTTGTTGGAACAAATTTAGCAGTAGGTTTAGGATTAGGATATCAGACTTCAACAGATACTGAAATTTCTACAACTACAATTGGCGGTGCAACTATCGTTAATACTGACAAAGTAAAAACTCCTGCTATTGTAGTAGCTCCATTCGTAAGAAAATACTGGACTTTATCAGATAAATTATATTTCTTCGGACAATTGGCTGTACCAATGCAGTTTGGAAAAGTTGAAGTAGAAAACACGAATGTAACTACGTTCGGAGATACAACTGAAACAACTACAACTAATACTGAAGCTAAATACACTTCTGTTGGAGTTACTGTAAAGCCAGGTTTAGATTATTTCTTAAACAAAAACTGGACTATCGAAGCTACAATTGGTGAGTTTGGTTACAACAACTTCAAACCAAAAGAAGGTGATGCAACTAATAACTATAGCTTCGGTTTGAATTTATCTTCTGTAACAATCGGTGTTAAATATGTATTTGCTAAATAATTAGTAAAACATTTTAATTGATATAAATCCTGAGATTTTTCTCAGGATTTTTTTTGCTTTAAACTTATCTTAAAATAAAAAACTCCCAGAAAAAATCTGAGAGTTTGTATATTTTGAAAATTCTGTTAATTATTTTCCAAACATTCCGCCCATTCCAGGCATATTTGGCATTTTGCTCATCATCTGCATCATTTGTTTTCCCTGAGGTCCTTGCATCATTTTCATCATTTTCCCCATTTGGTCAAATTGTTTCATTAATGCATTTACATCTTCAATTTTTCTTCCTGCACCTTTGGCAATTCTGCTTTTTCTTTGTGTATTGATGATTGAAGGTCTTCTTCTTTCTTCAGGTGTCATCGAATAAATAATTGCTTCAATATGTTTAAAGGCATCATCACTTATTTCAACATCTTTTATTGCTTTTCCAACTCCCGGAATCATGCCCATCAAATCCTTCATGTTACCCATCTTTTTGATCTGATTGATCTGTTTTAAGAAATCATCAAAACCAAATTCATTTTTAGCAATTTTTTTATGAAGTTTTTTAGCTTCTTCTTCATCAAACTGTTCCTGAGCTCTTTCTACTAAGGAAACAACGTCTCCCATTCCCAAGATTCTGTCGGCCATCCTTTCCGGGTAGAAAAGGTCTAAAGCTTCCATTTTCTCACCTGTAGAAATAAATTTGATTGGCTTTTCTACAACCGAACGGATCGTTAAAGCGGCTCCACCACGAGTATCACCGTCTAATTTAGTTAAAACAACACCGTCAAAATTCAAAGTATCGTTGAAGGCTTTTGCCGTATTCACAGCATCCTGACCTGTCATTGAGTCTACTACGAAAAGAGTTTCGTTAGGTTTAATGGTTGTATGAACGGTTTTGATTTCGTTCATCATCTGCTCATCAATTGCCAAACGACCCGCGGTGTCGACGATCACAACATCGTGTCCGTTTGCTTTTGCAAAACTGATCGCGTTTTCAGCAATTGTAGAAGGATTTGTAGAACCTTCTTCTGTGAAAACAGGAACTCCGATCTGTCCGCCAAGAACTTTCAGCTGATCGATCGCTGCAGGACGATAGACGTCGCAGGCAACCAATAAAGGTTTTTTTGTTTTTTTAGTTTTTAAATAATTAGCCAGTTTTCCCGAAAAAGTAGTTTTACCAGAACCCTGAAGGCCGGCAATCAAAATTACAGACGGTTTCCCCGAAAGATTGATTCCTTCCTGAGAACCTCCCATCAAATCTACCAACTCATCATGAACAATCTTCGTCATCAATTGTCCAGGAGAAAGCGATGTAAGTACGTTTTGTCCTAAAGCTTTATCCTGAACTCTTTTGGTAAGATCTTTTGCAACTTTATAGTTAACGTCGGCATCTACCAATGCTCTGCGGATTTCCTTTACGGTTTCTGCAACGTTGATTTCGGTGATTTTTCCGCGTCCCGAAAGATTATGAAGTGCTTTGTCTAATTTATCCTGTAAACTGTTGAACATATTGATTATAAATTATAGTCTGCAAAAATAAGGAATTTCATTCAGCTATAAAAGTGCTAATGCATGTTTTTGGTTTGCAGTATTTTCTTGAATTTTAATTGATTGACGTTTTAAAAATTATATCACTAAATAATTATTGAATTATACAAAAATTACAGGTGTTTCATCTTTAACAAAATAGTGTTTTTGCATTGCAGAGCTCCATAGGAGCGGAATGTTTGTAGTAACTATATTACAACCATAAACGTTAAGCTCCGTAGGAGCGAAATGTGTGTAGAAAATAGCTTCTTCTAATTTCAAATGAAAAAAACAAACAAAATGATTGTATGCATAATATTATTTTTATAAAAAGTTTATTTTTGCAAAATGAATTTTTGGGATAGTTTTATAGTCATATTTTTAATAGCGGTTTTAAATATTGTGGTGTATATAATATTTAAAAAGCTCCTGTATGGTAAAGAAAATGCAGGAATGAGGTTTATTACCCTTAATATTTCCAAAGATCTCCTTTGGCTCATTGTTTCATTATTGATAATTGATAAAACGACCGAGAATTTTTTGCTGCTTGTGATCTGTTTTATCGTCTCTTCTTTCCTTATATATTTACCTGTAATAAGACTCATTAACAAATCGTGATTTTTTTGATGATAAAAATCAATTTTTAATATTGGTAGAGTTTAATAAAATCAATATATTTGCACACGATTAAAAAAGAGATATGAACAGAAAAGTTTCTTCATTATTTTTCGCATTTTTATTTGTGTTTATTAGCGGTTTTGCGGCTGCACAACATGAGTCTGAAGGAGAAAAATCAGCTGAAAAAGTAGAGCACGCAGAAGAGGATAAGCCCTTCAACGCTACCAAAATGATCATGGAACACATCGGTGATTCAAACGAATGGCATTTATGGACTACTAAAGATGAAAATGGAGAAGAGCATCATACTTCTATTCCGTTGCCTATTATTATTAAAGATAATGCAGGTTGGCATACTTTCTTGTCTAAAGATATTGCTCACGGACATGAACACGACGGATATACTTTAGAACACGGCCATGTAGTTTCTACAAAAGGAATACAGAAAGCAACATTGTTTGCAATGATAGCAGGAAAGCAAAAAGCAAGTGATGTCTTCTTTGATATGTCAATCACAAAGAATGCAGCTTCGATGTTTTTATCAGTAATTTTTATGCTTGTTATTTTCTTGGGAATGGCGAGAAACTATAAAAAATCTCAACTTCCAAAAGGAGCAGGGAAATTATTGGAACCTGTAATTGTATTTATAAGAGACGAGGTGGCTATTCCAAACATCGGTTCTGTGAAATATAAAAGATATATGCCTTATTTATTGACTGCATTTTTCTTTATCTGGTTCAACAACCTTTTCGGATTGGTTCCTTTCTTCCCTGGAGGATCGAATCTTACGGGTAATATTGCAATCACTGCGGTTTTAGCGATTATTACTTTATTAATTACATTATTCAGTGCCAATAAAGATTACTGGAAACACATCTTTATGCCGCCCGTACCAATTTTATTGTACCCAATCATGATTCCAATTGAAATCATTGGAATCTTTACAAAGCCTTTTGCTTTGATGATGCGTCTTTTCGCTAATATTACTGCGGGGCACATTATGATCTTAGCAATTATCTCTTTGATCTTTATCTTTAAATCACCATTTTTAGGATTTGCATCTGTACCATTGGCATTATTTGTTTCTGTATTGGAGCTTTTAGTTGCTGCTTTACAGGCTTATATCTTTACAGTATTATCAGCATTGTTTATCGGTATTGCAGTTGCAGAACACGATCACGATCATGCACACAACGATGATGACAGTGTAGGCCACGATACAATGGTAGCTTAATTAGAAAAAAATAATTTTAACTAAATATTTATTTATTATGGACATCACAACTGGAGCAGGATTAATTTACGTAGGTATCGGTTTAGCAGTATTAGGAGTAGGTCTTGGTATTGGTAAAATCGGTGGTCACGCTATGGATGCTATCGCTAGACAACCAGAGCAAGCTGGTAAGATTCAAGGAGCAATGCTTATTGCTGCAGGTCTTATCGAAGGTGCTGGTCTTATTGCGATCATCTTTGGTGCTTTCATCAAGTAATCTATCCTCAGAGAAAATTATTCTTAGCAGTGAAGCGGTTGGCTGCTGCTAAGAATTTTTAAAAAAGATATCCACAATTTATTACATTAAAAAAAGAATTACAGATATGGAAATTATAGAACCTGGAATTGGACTTTTGTTTTGGATGACGCTTACATTTGTTATCCTGTTATTTATTCTTGCAAAATTTGCATGGAAACCAATTGTAAATGCAGTAAATGACAGAGAAGCTTCTATCGTTGATGCTTTAAATCAGGCTAAATTGGCTAAAAAAGAAATGGAAACTTTGAAGTCTGACAACGAAAGAATCATCCGTGAAGCTAAAATTGAAAGAGATTCTATCCTTAAAGAAGCAAGAGAAATCAAAGACAGAATTGTAGGAGAAGCGAAAGACGTAGCTAAAGCTGAAGGAGATAAAATCATCGAGGCTGCTAAGCAAACAATCCAGTCTGAGAAAAATGCTGCAATGGCAGACATCAAAAATCAGATCGGTGCTTTATCTGTAAATATTGCAGAATCTATTTTACAGCAAAAATTAGAAAACAGCGAGGCTCAGAATGAGTTGGTTCAAAATTATTTAAACAAATCTAATCTTAACTAAGAATGCTTACATCTAAAGTAGCTAAAAGATACGCACAAGGTTTACTGGATTTCACAAACGAATCCGGACAGACCGCTGCTGTATTTTCTGAAATGAAAGATGTTGCGAAATTAATGTCTGAATCTCAGGATTTAAACAGGTTTTTCAAAACACCTTACATTGATGCAAAAAAGAAAGAAGAAGTAGCAAAAGAGATTTTTAAAGGTTTGTCACCGGTTTCTCAAAATTTGATTACTTTAGTAATTAGACAAGGCCGTGAAAACCATTTAAAGCATATCGCTCAGGAATTCATCAACAAAGTTGAAGATATCAACGGCGTACAGAGAATCACTCTTACGACTGCGACACAGCTTTCAAAAGAAAATATTGACCAGATTCTTAAATCGACCAACTTAGTAAAAGCAGATTCTAATTTTGATTTAAACCTTAATGTAAATCCTGATATTTTAGGAGGATATATTTTAAGAGTAGGTGATCAGCAGATCGATGCATCCGTGAAATCTAAGCTGAATAATATTAAGAAAGATTTTCAATTAAATTAAGTAAAAAACAACCATACAATGGCAGAAATAAATCCGGCAGAAGTATCTGCGATCTTAAAACAACAACTGGCCAACTTCGATACTCATTCAAACGTTGAGGAAGTAGGTACAGTTTTAACCATCGGTGATGGTATTGCTCGTGTTTACGGTTTAGAAAACGTACAATACGGAGAGTTGGTAAAATTTTCTAGTGATGTAGAAGGTATTGTACTAAACCTTGAAGAAGACAACGTAGGTGTTGCTTTATTGGGTGAAAGTAAATTGGTAAGAGAAGGAGATACAGTAAGAAGAACAAACAGAATTTCTTCTATCAAAGTAGGAGAAGGTATGTTGGGTAGAGTAGTTGATACTCTTGGTAATCCTATCGATGGCAAAGGGCCAATTGAAGGTGAGCTTTACGAAATGCCATTGGAAAGAAAAGCTCCCGGAGTTATCTTTAGACAACCGGTAACTGAGCCTTTACAAACAGGTATCGTTGCGATCGACTCTATGATTCCTGTAGGAAGAGGGCAAAGAGAGCTTATCATTGGTGACAGACAAACAGGTAAAACTACTGTTGCTATTGATACGATCATCAACCAAAGAGAATTTTTTGATGCAGGAAATCCTGTATATTGTATATATGTTGCAATCGGACAGAAGGCTTCTACAGTAGCTCAAATTGTTAAAACGCTTTCTGATAAAGGAGCTTTAGCATATACTGTAATCGTTGCTGCGAATGCTTCAGATCCGGTTCCTATGCAGGTATATTCTGCAATGGCTGGTGCTTCTATCGGTGAGTTTTTCAGAGACACTGGTAGACCGGCTTTGATCATTTATGATGATTTGTCTAAGCAAGCGGTTGCTTACCGTGAGCTTTCTCTACTATTGAGAAGACCACCGGGCCGTGAAGCTTATCCTGGAGACGTTTTCTATCTTCACTCAAGATTATTGGAAAGAGCTGCAAAAGTAATCGCTGATGATACAATTGCAAGCCAAATGAATGATTTACCTGAGTCTTTAAGACCAATTGTAAAAGGTGGTGGTTCATTAACGGCACTTCCGATTATCGAAACTCAGGCTGGTGACGTTTCTGCATACATCCCGACCAACGTAATCTCTATTACAGACGGACAGATTTTCTTGGAGTCTGACTTGTTCAACTCAGGGGTGCGTCCTGCAATCAATGTAGGTATTTCTGTATCTAGAGTTGGAGGTAATGCTCAGATCAAATCAATGAAAAAAGTTTCTGGTACATTAAAACTTGACCAGGCTCAATATAAAGAATTGGAAGCGTTTGCAAAATTCGGTTCAGACCTTGATGCTTCTACTTTAGCGGTTATCTCTAAAGGGGAAAGAAACGTTGAGCTTTTGAAGCAGCCGGTAAACTCTCCACTTCCTGTTGATAGCCAAGTTGCTATGATCTACGCAGGTACAGAGAACTTATTGAGAAACGTTCCGATCAACAAAGTAAAAGAATTCCAGATTGAATATATCTCTTTCCTAAGATCCAAGCATCCTGAAACAATGGCTGCAATCAAGGCTGGGAAGATTGATAACGATATCACAGGCGTTCTTAAGCAGGCTGCTAATGATTTAGCTTCTAAATATAACTAAAAATCAAATGTTTAAGGTTTGGAATTAATATTTTAAACCTTAAACTTTAGACCATAAACTTTGAACCCAAATTAATGGCAAACTTAAAAGAAATACGAGGAAGAATAAGTTCTATTACATCTACAATGCAGATCACGCGTGCTATGAAAATGGTTTCCGCTGCGAAACTTAAAAAAGCGCAGGATGCAATCGTAATGTTAAGACCGTATTCTGAGAAATTGCAGGAAATCATCCAGAATGTAAATTCTAGCTCAGATCCTGATCAGGTTTCTGTTTATGCTCAAAAAAGAGAGGTTAAAAAAGTACTTTTCATCGCTGTTACATCAAACAGAGGATTGGCGGGTGCATTTAACTCCAATATTGTGAAAGAGCTGAATGTTCAGTTTCAGAACAATTCTCAGTATGAAATTGAAGTTCTCACCATCGGTAAAAAAGCTTATGATGCGGTAAGAAGAAGCCGTACAGTGTTTTCGAATGAAAGCAGTGTATTTGATAAACTGAGCTTTGATGTAGTTTCAAATGTTACTGAAACTGTAATGAGCAATTTCAGAGAAGGTAAATTTGACGAAGTTTATGTTATTTACAATAAATTTATCAATGCTGCAACACAAGAAGTAATCACTGAAAAAGTTCTTCCGATTTCGATGATAGAAACGGATATTGCAGAAACTCAGGTGGAAACAGATTACATTTTTGAACCGAACAGAAACGAAATTTTAGATAATTTAATTCCTAAATCAATTAAAACTCAGATTTTCAAGGCAGTTTTAGATTCTGTAGCTTCGGAGCACGGTGCCAGAATGACAGCGATGCACAAAGCAACAGATAATGCACAGGAATTGAAAAATGATTTGGTTATTTTCTACAACAAAGCAAGACAGGCTGCCATTACAAACGAGATTTTAGAGATCGTTTCAGGCGCTGAAGCTTTGAAGAATTCGTAATAATATATTCAAAAAATATTAAAGCATCGATATACTCGGTGCTTTTTTTGTTATTTATATTTTATATATCTTTGCATAATAAATTATAATTTCTAAATGGACTCCGACATTGTCAGGCTTTTGCTAGCCCTGTTTCTAGTATTGTTAAATGGCTTTTTTGTAGCCGCAGAATTTTCAATTGTTAAAGTTCGTTATTCTCAAATTCAGATTAAAGCTGCAGAAGGTGATTCTATGGCAAAGCAGGCTGAGCACATCATCAAGCATCTCGATGAGTATCTTTCTGCAACACAATTAGGTATTACTTTGGCATCACTTGCTTTGGGTTGGGTGGGTGAAAGTGCAATGCATCATGTTATTGATAACTTATTTCATTCATTAAATATAAATTTTAGTGAAGCTACAGTCACTACGATTTCCCTGGTTCTTAGTTTTTTGATTATTACTGTAATGCATATTGTATTTGGTGAGCTTATCCCAAAATCAATAGCAATCAGGAAAGCAGAAGCAACTACGATGGCAACGGCCGTTCCCTTAAGAGTTTTTTACACTATTTTTAAACCATTTATCTGGTTGATGAATCTAATGTCGAATGGTGTTTTAAGATTAATGAAAATTCATCCCGCATCAGAACAGGAAATACACTCTACCGAGGAGCTTCAGCTATTGGTAAAACAAAGTGCCGACAGCGGAGAAATTGAAGAAGAGAACTATGAAATCATTAAAAATGCTTTTGATTTTACAGATCATTCTGCCAAGCAGATCATGGTTCCCAGACAGAATATTACTTCTATAGATTTTGCTGACGATCTTAATGAGATTATCAATAAAATCATGGAAAGCGGATATTCCAGAATTCCTGTTTATGAAAACTCAATTGATAACGTCATTGGTGTATTTTATACAAAAGAAATCATCAGAGAATTTGTTAAAAGAAAAGGAGAGCTCAGCCACGACGATTTAAGAGAACTGATGCGTGAGTCTTTCTTTGTGGTTGGAAGTAAGAAGATTTCAGATTTATTGAAAATTTTTCAACAAAAAAAACAACATTTGGCCATTGTTATTGACGAGTTTGGAGGAACGGAAGGGATTATTACTTTAGAGGATATTTTGGAAGAATTAGTTGGTGAAATTCAGGATGAAGAAGATGATGAAGAAAAGCTTGTCGACAAAATCGGAGATAATATTTATTGGGTAAAAGCAACTCAGCCTTTAGATGAAATCAACGAATCTTTACCTAAAAAACTTCCTCTTTCAGAAGAAAGCGAATACAATACTCTTGCAGGTTTTATTCTTCACGCACTTACAGATATTCCCGAAGAAAATCAGGAGTTTGATCTTGAAAATTATCATTTTAAGATTTTGAAGATGAATAATAAAAGCGTAGAAATGGTAGAGCTGGAATATAAAGGCCCCAAAGTTATAGATGATATTTTAGATAAATTAGGAGACATTTAAATATTTAAAAATGTTTTACAGCAGCATAAAAGATTATGAAGATCCAAAACGGAAATATCAGGAAGAAGTTCTGGTTTTGGATGATACCGATGAAGTTTATAAATTAATCCTGCACAACGATGATATTCATACTTTTGATTATGTAATCGAAGCGCTGATAGAAATCTGCAAACACAATCTTGAGCAAGCTGAGCAATGCACAATGTTGGTTCATTATAAAGGCAAATGCACAGTAAAAACAGGCTCAATGGATCTTCTAAAGCCAATGCACGAAAAATTAATTTCAAGAAGCTTAACAAGCGAAATCGTATAATATAAACTCTGGCCAAACGCCGGAGTTTTTTTGTTTAATTGAATTTCTTTCCTCTTTATATTCCTAATTTCACGTTTCCGGCTTTTAAATAAAATAGTATATTTGTAGCAACGATATAGAAACAAAAGAATGCTTGTAATAGGAATTGCTGGAGGCACAGGATCCGGCAAAACTACGGTTGTTGATAAGATCATTCAGCAGCTTGATATTGAAGGGATGAACATCCTTTCTCAGGATAATTATTATAATGATAATCACAATCTGACTCTTGGAGAAAGGGAAGCTTTAAATTATGACCACCCAAAATCAATCGATTTTGAATTGATGCTGAAACATGTAAAAGCCTTAAAAAATAACGAGTCGATTGAGCAGCCGATTTACAGTTTTGTTACTCACTCCAGAACGGGAGACCATGTTACCGTGGAGCCGAAAAACGTATTGGTTGTAGAAGGTATTTTGGTGCTAACGAATAAAGAATTATTAAAGGAATTTGATCTGAAAGTCTTTGTACATGCAGATTCTGATGAAAGATTAATAAGAAGAATCAGAAGAGACACCCAAGAAAGAGGAAGAGATCTGAACGAGGTTTTGCACCGCTATCAAACGACATTAAAGCCGATGCATCAGGAATTTATAGAACCTTCAAAGAATGAAGCAGACCTTATTATTCCAAATATGAGACAAAATTCTGTAGCAATAGATTTTTTAACTACGGTTATCAAAAACTCATTGAGAAAACATTAAAAAACATGAAAGAAAATAAACTTATCAAAGATATACAGCCAAAATCTGAGACCTTAAAAGTTCTTCAAAAATATATTTTGAATAAATATTTTATTGCGGTCTTTATGTTTTTAATTTGGATGGTTTTCTTCGATAAAACTTCTTTTTTAGTAATAAATGAACTTAACGGAGAAATCAACAAGTACGAAGAACAGCTGCAATATTATAAATCAGAATACGAAAAGAACGATAAATTCTACAAAAAGCTGATGAATAATAAATCCGAAAAAGAGAAATACGCCAGAGAAAATTATTTTATGAAAAAACCTAATGAAGAGATTTTCATTTTGGTTGTAGACAGTACAAATATTGCCAAAAAATAATTTTTAAAGCGGATAATCAATCGTCAAAGGGGAATTTGCTTTGCTGTCAATTTAAAAATTCACTTGCGAAGCAAAAATTGACCATTCAGAATTGACCTAATTATATTTTACTCATGCAAAACACAGATACATTTTCATCTTGGGAGAACTTAGTTAAAAAACAACTTAAAACCGAAGATATTTACACCATTCTGAAAAAAGAAAATTTAGAAGGAATTGATGTAAAACCTTTTTACGATACCGTTCAGAAGCCTTTGGTAAATCTTCCTAAAGTTGAAGAAAACACCCATTTGGTTGCAACATATCACGAAAGTTTGGAAGAAGATGTTTTTGCATTTATTTTAGATCACAACGTAGAAAATCTTGAGCAGAAAACTATTTTTATAAACAATAAAGATCTTGCAGAACACATAAGTCCGAAAGATGAAGACCAATATTTTTCTCTGATTGACGTTTTTGACGAAGAAAAAGGAGTCATTAATGATCAATTGGTAAAAGAATTATTTGCGAAACAATTTAGAAGGAATATTTGTATTGATGTTTCGTTTCATCAGAATGCCGGAGCCGCAATTGATCAACAATTGGCAATTGCTTTGGCGAAAACTAAAGAGTTGGCTGAAGTCTATGGCTCAGAAATTTTAAATAAGTTAATTTTCAGGTTAGCAATCGGAGGAAATTATTTCTTTGAAATGGCAAAATTGAGAGCTTTTAAATTGGTTTTCAATCAACTTTCAAAAGAATATGGTTTGGATGAAATTCCTTACATTTTTGCGGAAACATCATTGAGGAACAAAGCCATTTTTGATAAAGAAAATAACTTGATCCGTTCGACTTTGGAGCTGGCTTCTGCAATGATTGGTGGTGCTGATGCCGTATTCAGCAACAATTATCTCATTGAAAACAGCACGGAAATTTCAGAAGAAATATCTTTCAAACAACAAATCGTTTTGGCTTACGAAAGCATCATTAATGTTTTTGAAGATGCATCAAACGGGAGCTATTATATTGAAGAGATTACGCAACAGATTGCAGAAAAATCTTGGGCTTTGTTCGTCGAAATTGAAGAAACAGGCGGATATTTAGAACTTTTAAAGCAGGGAATTATCCAAAAAAAGATTTACGATCACGCTGTTGAAGAGCAGAAATGGGTTGAGGAAGGCAAAATAAAGCTGATTGGCGTTAATTTATATCCAAAATTGGAAGTTAAAAAATCTGCTGAAGAGCTTTACAATGAAAAAGAGATTAAGCCTGTTCGTTGGGCTGAAATGTTTGAATGAAGGTAATTGTATTTTTTTGATGCCACGAATGCACGAATATATTTTTAAATTTGTATTTAAACACAAATGGATGAATATATGAATGTTATTTACAAGGAAGAGTCATATCAGATTATAGGTATTTGTATGGAAATTCATAATTATTTAGGACACGGATTTTCTGAAATAGTGTATAAAGATGCTTTGGAAATCGAATTTCGAAAAGCTGGAATGTTCTATGAGAGAGAAAAGGAATATGAAGTGGTATACAAAGGAATTGTTCTTCCTCATAAATTTTATGCAGATTTTGTAATTAAAGAAAAAATTATTCTGGAAATAAAAGGCAAGAATCAGATTGCAGAAGCTGATCTCGCACAGGCAATTAATTACTTGAAAGTTTCTGAAAATAAATTAGCCATGATTGTTAATTTTGGTGAATTAAAGCTAAATTATAAAAGAATAGTTTTATAAGTAACAATTTAAAAAAAGATATTCGTGCATTCGTGGCATTCAAATAAAGAAATCCAAAATTACATCAATGCAAATCTAAACACAGATCTGCATTCTTTATTGTTGAAGAAATCCCCGTTTTCGGAAGTTTCAATGCAGGAAATCGTACAGCAGATTAAAGGAAAACAGGTTGCTCAAAAAAAGTTTCCGTTTTTATTAAAGGAAGGAATTGTTTTTCCGCCGCAGCTCAGTTTGGAACAATCTTCATCAGAAAAAACTGCAATTTATAAGTCACAGATTTTAAAAGGAAAAAAATTCATTGATTTAACGAGTGGTTTTGGAATTGACGCATATTATCTTTCTGAAAATTTCAGTGAAATTACTTTGGTAGAACAAAATTCTGAACTATTAAAAATTGTTGAGCATAATTGGAATATTTTAGGAAAAAAAGCAAAATTCATTAATAAAAAGTTAGAAGATTTTTTAACTGAAAACCGTGAAAATTTTGATGTAATTTATCTTGATCCGGCGCGAAGAGACGACAATAAAAATAAGGTTTTTTTATTAGAAGATCTTTCACCAAATATTCTTGAAATTCAGGAGAAAATGATTTCTGTTTCGAAAGAAGTAGTTATAAAATTGTCGCCTTTAATTGATTTGAAATATCTCGTTTCTGTTCTTCAGAATGTTTCAAGAATTGAAATAATTGCAGTAAAAAATGATGTAAAAGAGGTTGTAGTATTTTTATCAAATGATGATTATGAAAAAATTATTTGCAATTGTACAAATTTAGAAAGTGAAAAAACCGGCTTCCAATTTCAGTTTGATGAAGAAGAAAAGGCTCATGCTGAATATTCCGAACCTGAAAAGTTTATTTATATTCCCAATAATTCTATTTTAAAAGCAGGTGTTTTCAATTTGATTTCAAAAAGATTTAATCTTAAAAAGCTACATCCAAATACACATATTTATACTTCAGTCCATAAAGTTGAAGACTTTCCGGGAAGAATTTTTGAAATGGAAGTTATTGAAAGTAAGCAGATTAAAAAGAAAGAACAGTTTAATATTATTTCAAAAAACTATCCGCTGAAACCCGAAGAAATTAAGAGAAAATACAGCCTGAAAGATGGCGGAGAAAATTACCTTATTTTTACACAATCCAAAAAAGGTAAAATAATTTTAAAATCAGTATAAAAATGTTGCCGAAAAATGCAATATTTCTTACTTTTGGGCAATCAAAAAAATTAGAAATGAAATCGCTTTGCTGTTAAAATGATTAATCGGCTAAAATGATGCGATTCCATATGACTTTTAAAAAATAAATTTTACATATGAAAAAATTAATTATATGTTTAGCTCTTGCAACGGTAGCAGTAAGCTGTAAAAAGATTCAGGCTGGTGGAAATAAAGCTACTTTGAAGCTTGAAGAAGGAGTAGAAAGATATTCTGATGCCGAGCGTACAAGCGGGCATGAAGAGGATCTTGCGGTTGAGCAAGGAGGAGGAGCGATTCACGGTGCACATGAAGCGACAAAAACCGACACTGCAACTGCAAAACACGCTGATTCTGCAAAAGCAGGACACTAATTTTTTTAGTTACAATATACTGAATCCTGCTATTTGCGGGATTTTTTCGTTAAGTGCACATCAAGCTTTAAGGTAAATTATAGCCTTTTGTTTGCGCTGGCGAAACAATTTCTTTATTTTTAACAAAATTAAAATACAATGCAAGAGACATTAAATTACATAAACGAAAACAAACAGCGTTTCGTTGATGAATTATTTGAATTACTGAGAATCGCTTCAATTTCTGCAGATCCTGCTTATAAAAATGAAGTTTTGGAATGCGCAGACAAAGTTGCCGAACACCTTAAAAATACCGGCGCAGATAAAGTAGAAGTTTGTCAGACAAAAGGTTATCCAATTGTTTTCGGAGAAAAAATTATAGATAAAAACTTGCCGACAATTTTGGTATACGGACATTATGATGTGCAACCGCCGGATCCGTTGGAACTTTGGAAAAAACCTCCTTTTGAGCCTTACATAGAAAAAACAGAGCTGCATCCTGACGGAGCGATCTTTGCAAGAGGCGCAGCAGATGATAAGGGACAGTTTTTTATGCAGATTAAAGCTTTTGAAGCAATGATGAAGACCAATTCGCTTCCTTGTAATATTAAGTTTATTTTTGAAGGTGAAGAAGAAGTAGGCTCGGTAAGTTTAGGCGATTTTGTAAATGAAAATAAGGAAAAACTATCTTGTGACTGTATTTTAATCTCCGATACGCATATTTACAGCAACGAACAACCGACCGTAACGACAGGTTTAAGAGGTTTGAGCTACGTAGAAGTGGAAGTGGAAGGGCCAAACAGAGATTTGCATTCAGGTCTTTACGGCGGTGCAGTTCCAAATCCTATTCATGTGCTTTCCAGAATGATCGCAAAATTGATTGACGAAGACGGGCAAATTACCATTGATGGTTTTTATGATAATGTAGAAGATGTTTCAGATGAAGAAAGAGCTGATATGAATAAGCTGAAGGACAATCCTGAGGAATTTAAAAAATCAATCGGATTAAATGATGTAGAAGGCGAAACAGGATATACAACTTTAGAAAGAACATCTATCCGTCCGACCTTAGATTGCAACGGAATTTGGGGCGGCTATACAGGCGAAGGAGCAAAAACAGTAATTCCTTCGAAAGCTTTTGCTAAAATCTCAATGCGTTTGGTTCCTTATCAGGCACCGGAAGAGATTACAGAGAAATTCACGAAATATTTTGAAAAAATAGCCCCGGCAAATGTAAGAGTAAAAGTAACTCCGCATCACGGCGGAATGCCTTATGTGTTGCCGACAGATACCAAAGAATTTTCGGCGGCCAAAAGTGCAATGGAAACAGCTTTCGGGAAAGAAGTTTTGCCATACAGAGGTGGAGGAAGTATTCCGATAACATCTATGTTTGAGCAAGTTTTGGGTGCAAAATCTGTATTGATGGGCTTTGGGCTCGATTCTGATGCGATACATTCGCCGAATGAACATTATGGCTTGTTTAATTTCTATAAAGGAATTGAAAGTATCCCACTGTTTTTTGAGAATTACTCGAAATAAAATATTGATCCTTAAGATTTTTTCTTAAGGATTTTTTTGTAAATCATAAATTTATATTTTTATTAATTTATCAAAAAAAAATAATTATTAGCAGAATATGCATTACAATATAATTTTATAATGTTTTTAATTATTTCGTTATTTTTCAATTTTTCATTATTAAATTTAATTATACTTGTATAAATAATTTATTTTTTTATTATTGTATGAATTAAAAATTAAATTATTATGAAAAAAAAACTACTTATTTGTATTTGGAGTATTATTCGCTATGAATTTGAATGCTCAAACTGTTATTTATTCCCAAGCAAACACGAATGTTCAAAGTATTGTGTCTGATGCGTTGGCTAATGGTAACTTTATTGCAGGTGCTGATGACTTTAAACTAACCAGTCAAAGCACTATCACCAAAATAAGAGTTGAAGGTAAACAGGGAAATAATGCTAATACTTTTGACACTAACATTGCTACGGGAGCCTTAGTGTATATATATGCTGATAATGGAGGAAAACCTGCGGGTATACCGAATAATACAGCTACTCCTATAGCAATGGTCGATGTGGCGAAAGGAGCACCAGGCTATAGTTTGGTGAGATCTAATTCGCTGTACACATTTGAAATTGATTTGACGCTAGCATTGCCTTCTACTTCTGTGGTTTTACAGCCTAATACTACCTATTGGTTGGTGTTTATTGCTAAAACGAATTTAACATCAATTACTGATGCTGCAAGATTTACTTGGTGGAATGGTCAAATTGTTGATAATCATGCTCAAGTTATTGATCCTTCTAATCTTCTTGGAGCAGGACTGACTCAATGGACTGTTATCTCTACGGCGACAGGTGATGCAAATACAGGTGGCTTTACATTTTCTGTAGATGGTATTGCCTCTACATTGGGCACCTATGAGGTATATACTTCTACAAAACCAGTTGTTTCTCCAAATCCTACTTCTGACTATTTAATTATAAAATCAAAAACAAAATCAAATGTAGATAAAGTTTCAGTTTTTGATGTTTCTGGAAGAAAACTAAACGTAAGTTTTGATGGAGAGAAAATAGATGTTAGAAATCTTCAAACAGGAAACTATATCATCAATATAGAAACTGACGGTAAAAACTATACTGAAAAATTTATTAAAAAATAATTAACATAAGCTAATGTTTAAGGCGCTCCAATCGGAGCGCTTTTTTTGTTACTTTCCTTCAAATTGTTATTGTATAAAACTATAATAAATAGTTATTAAAGTATTAATTGTAAAAATTTAATGTTATAATTAAATAATTTTTATTTATATAGCATTTTTGTATATATTTACCATATTAATTAAATTTTTTATACTATGAAGAAAAATTACCTATTAGGATTGCTATTTTGTATAACAGGTCTAAATGCGCAGACTGTTATTTACAATCAGCCGACAACCACAACCAATGGAATTGTTGCAAATTCATTAATGAATAATAATTTCGTTGCAGCTGCCGATGATTTTACACTTACAAGTCAACAGCAGATTACAAAAATAAATATTCAAGGTTTCCAAAACGCAGGAACACTTGAAACAACTGTTGCAACTGGTGCGATGCTTTACATCTATGCAGATAATGCAGGGAACCCCGCAGGAAGCCCAAATAACAGCGCGGTAACACCAATCGCTGCAATCAATGTGGCCAAAGGTGCACCAGCATATCTCTTAACAAAAACAGGAACATCAAATTATACTTTTAGTATTGATTTAACAGCAGCGCTATCAAGCCCGGTGATTTTACAGGCGAATACAGTGTATTGGGTAGTTTTTGCTGCTAAAACTAATTTAACAGCATATACAGCTACAACTAGATTTAATTGGTTTGCAGGTCAGATCAATGGTAGCTCTGCCAAATTAATTGATCCAAGTAATGCTTTTGGAGCTGGTGCAACTACATGGACGAATCTTTCTACATTGACAGGAACACCCGCACTTGACGGTTTAGCATTTTCTATAGAAGGTCAATCATCAACATTAGGAACAACCGAGGCTTATAGCTCTGTGAAAACAGTAACAGTAGCTCCAAATCCTACTTCAGATTATCTTCTCATTAATAGTAAGTCAAAAGTGAATGTTATAGAAGTATACGATATGTCGGGACGAAAAATTGATGTTAATATAGATGATGATAAGGTAGATGTAAGAGATCTTCATGATGGAAGTTATATTGTACGCATAGAAACCAAAGACGGAAAATTCTCTGAAAAATTCATTAAAAAATAAATAGTTGTAAATTTTGCATATGAACGCTCCAGCAGGAGCGTTTTTTTTTAAATTACTTTTTAAGTTATAAAAATTAAATTAATTATTAAAAAATAACCATGAAAAAAATTACTTTATTGGCTGCTTTTGCCTTATTTTCAAATTCTTTATTTTCTCAGCAATGGAATGGTTCTTCAAATTCTACTGATCATATTTCCAGGGATGGAAATGTGAGTATAGGTACAAATATAAATACAGATAAGTTTAATTTATCTGGTAATTTAAGACTTTTGAATGGAACAATTAAGTTGGGGTTAAATTTTGCAGATTTAGGTAATTCGTTTTATGATATTGAAAGTATAAATGGTGGACTCTATATTCATCCGTCATATCCTACAGGTTCACCAACTATACCATTGCAAAGTAAAACTTTAGTCTTATCAAGCAGTCATAAAATAGGTTTAGGAACAGATACTTTTACATGTAATGATTGTACAGATTATCGCCTTTTTGTAAAAGACGGCATTAAAACAGAAAAAGTAAAAGTAGAAATTGCTGTCAATAATGGCTGGGCAGATTATGTTTTCAAAAAAGATTACAAACTTATGCCTTTGAAAGATCTACAGAATTATATTGATGAAAAAGGTCATTTGCCTGAAGTTCCTACTACAAATGAAGCAATTGCCAATGGTATAGAGTTAAAGGAAATGAATATTCTTTTGCTTAAAAAAATAGAAGAACTTACTTTATACACTTTGCAGCAGCAGAAGAATATTGATGAACAGAATCAACGTATTCAATCTTTAGAGAAAAAACTAAATAAATAATTATTAATGTTTAATAATATAGTTATGAAAAAGTTTTTTTTAATAATGGCTTTGTTTTTATTTTTTTTTGGGTATTCGCAGGGCGAGAATGATAATTGGTACTTTGGCGGTAAAGCAGCTGTTAATTTTTCAACTTTGGGAAGCCCGACACCTTTGCTTAATAGTGAGATGCAGGCGTATTCACAACCGGTGGGAAGTATAAGTGATAATAATGGTAATCTCCTCTTTTACTCTGATGGAAAATATATTTGGAATCGTGAGCATCAGATTATGCAAAACGGAATTTTAAATACAGGCTTCGGGTATTATGGGATACAACTTGCTATTTTAAAGCATCCGAATAATCCTAATTTGTATTATGTTTTCACCCCTGTGCCTGGATTTAATAATAATGGAACTATTTCTAACGGCATAAGTTGTTATACAATTATTGATATGTCATTAGGGGGAATTGGAAGTGACGGTTTTCCGTTAGGTGATGTTCTGCCTAACCATAATTCCATACCTTTAAAAGGTGAAAATGAATTGCCCTTTGCAGCAGCAAATATTAATGTTGTTAAGCATTCAGATAATAATTCGTTTTGGGTAATTATACCAAATAAAACAAAATTATACAGCTATTTGGTAAATAGTCAGGGGTTGGTGAACTTACCGGTTGTAAGCAATATGCCTTTAAATATTCCGTATTATTCACCAAGTTCACATCCTTCATATCTTAAGACTTCTCCTGTTGTAAAAGCAAGCAACAATTTTTCTAATTATGTATATATTTCTCATTGGGGGATAGTAAATCCTACAAATTGGGGAAGTATAAAGGTTTTATCTTTTAATAATACTACAGGACAAATAACTACAGATTTTGTATTAGATATTACGACCAATCCTAGTGGCTCAAGTACAGCTGAATTTACTGATGATGGCTCAATTTTGTATATTGGCGGAAATGGGAGTTCTAATATTTATGGGATTGATATGGTTAATATGTCTGGTTCTCTTAATTATTATCTGTTACCCATTAATTATTCATCATCTAGTGCAGGGCCAATGGATATGCAAAGAAATAAATATGGGGATATTTATATGCCTTTTGAAGATAGTAATGGGTATTTAGCTAAAATTATAAATCAAAATAGTTTTAATAATGGAAATGTTGATATTAATGATTTATATTTACAAGGAAGAAATACTACTCGCAACCTTCCTCAATTAGTTCAATCAAAAAATATTGTAGGAAATTGCGTACAAGATATTTTACTTACCAGCACCGAACCAAATAATGCATTTATATATAGAGCTTCAAATTCTATAAAAACCCAAGCAAACTATTTGATTGCTCCAAACCAAAATATTCAGATGAAAGCTGGCTCATATATTTCGTTGACTCCTAATACAACAATTAGTGGCGATTTTTTGGCCAAAATAGAAGATTGTACAATAAATTCTGGTAATTTAAAATTTTTAAATAATACTTTGTTCGAAAAACCAATTAATTTATCGTTGGATTTGAGAACAAATAATACTTTAATAACTGATAAAATTAAATTGACACCTAATCCAACTTCAGACATTTTAAATATCAAAACAGATTTAAAAATAAATAAAGTTGAAATTTTTGATATTTCTGGCAGAAAATTGAATTCAAGGCTAGAAGGAAATAAAATTGATGTTAAAGATCTTAAATCGGGAACTTATCTAATCAATATCGAAACTAAAGACGGTATTACTAGTGATAAATTCATTAAAAAATAATTTATTGTCATTCCACAATACTAAAAACGCCCCGGATGGGGTGTTTTTTTCTTGTTTTAATTCTTATAATTAAGCTTTATTTGAAAAAAAAATAAACAATTAAATTTCTTATAATATTTTTTTTAATTAGAATTTTGTGTTTGTGTTAAAATATTTATATTTGCGGTCTAAAAATTTATTATGAAAAATATTTATATTTTATGCCTAATTAGCTTATCAATATCAACTTTTTCGCAAGTTATTGTGAATGATAATTTTAATGCCTTAACGCTGGGAAATCTGGTTCCTGATACAACCGGAACTGTTGGTCAAAATGGATATTTTGCTAACAAAGGTTCCGTTTCGGATTATCAGATTGTAACTGTTGATGCGGCTCATGGTAATTCTGCACAATTTACAAATGGGACAGGAGATTCTGATAACGATGATAGATTAGCTTTCAAAGCGATCACAGTAAATGCAGATCCCGGAAATAATATAATTCGAGGCTCACTGGAAATTTTTACAGGTGATAATGATGGAAATGGCATAATAGAATGTGTTTTGTATGACAGTAATAATTTCGGAATCGTGGGAATTGGATATGATTATGCTTCAAAAAGGATTGTAGGCAGAGGACGATATACTATTAGTTCAGCACCAGGAAATCCTACAGACTTTTTTACTATAGAAAGAACTACAGGACCTGGAGGCTCTACTTATCCTGCCAATACCTGGGTGGCGGTTTCTTTTACTTACAACAAAACCACAGGAGCTTATGAATGGACAAATCCTCAAGGAAGCTTCAATTATCCAGATGCGTCCGTTGTTCCTGTAGCCGGACTTACGCCGACGCGATATTCATTAGGTTCAAATGTATTATCCAATAACGCTTTCGCAAATACAGCAGCAATTGATAATCTTCTATTAACTTCTACCAATACTACTTTGGGAACGAACGAAATTTCGTCTGTAGACAATAATATCAGCATTTATCCAAATCCGGTTGCTGATTTTATTACAATTAAATCTGATAAGGAAATCAAAAGTATAGAGATTTATGATAATTCAGGTAGAAAAATCAATAGTAATTTAAATGAAGATAAAGTTAATGTGAAAAGCCTTTTACCGGGAACTTATATCATCAATATAAAAACAAAAGAAGGAAAAGTTTCTAAGAAATTCATTAAAAAATAATTACTGACAAATCTTAGTATTTAAAAAACGTTCCATTTGGGACGTTTTTGTTATTTTAGAGAAATTAAATTTAAATATAATGTTGGAAAATAAAGTTGCGTATATAACCGGAGGCACAAAAGGGATTGGTTTCGGAATTGCTGAAATTTTACTTCAAAATGGAATTTCAGTAGCATTTTCAGGACGAAATAAAGACGATGTTGAGAAAGCGGAAAAAGATCTGCAAAAATATTCTGCACAGGTTTTAGGAGTTGTTTCTGATGTCAGAAGTTTGGAAAGTGAAGAAAATGCTGTTAAAAATATAGTTGAAAAGTTTGGAAGATTAGATTTTGTAATCGCCAATGCGGGATTAGGAATTTTTAAGCCGGTTGACGAGCTTTCTTCCGAAGAATGGAATTCTATGATAGAAACCAATCTGACAGGAGTTTTTCATACTTTAAAAGCTTCGATGGAAGAATTAAAGAAAAACGAAGGATATTACATTACTATTTCAAGTTTAGCGGGTACCAATTTTTTTGAAAACGGGGCAGGCTATAACGCGTCAAAATTTGGTGTTGTAGGATTTACACAGGCTGCAATGATCGATTTGAGAAAATATAATATTAAATCCACCGTCATTATGCCGGGTTCCGTAGCAACCAACTTCAACGGAAATATTCCTTCAGAAAAAGACAGTTGGAAAATTCAGCCCGAAGATATGGGAAATCTGGTTTTAGACATATTAAAAATGAATCCGAGAGTTTTGCCAAGCAAGATTGAGTTTAGAGCAACAAAACCAAAGAGTTAAAAACATATAATGCGCTGAATAATAATTAACTAAGTATTATGCATGCATAATATATTTTTTAATTATATTTACAAAACTTAACAAACAAATAAAAATACTTCAGAAAGTTTTTAAATTTAGAAGTAAAAAAGAAAAAAATTAAAACAACATATGAAAATATTAGTTTGTATCAGTAGTGTTCCGGATACTACTTCCAAAATCAACTTTACGGCAGACAAATCTGCATTTGACAAAAACGGAATCCAGTGGGTTATTAATCCTTTAGACGAGTTTGCGTTAACAAAAGCAATAAAATTACAAGAATCTCAGGGAGCAACAGTTACGGTTTTAAACGTAGGTGACGCAGGTACGGAACCGGTGATAAGAAAGGCTTTGGCGATTGGAGCCAATGATGCGGTAAGAGTAAATCTTGATCCTAAAGACAGCTTTTCAACAGCAAAAGAAATTGCTTCCGTGGCTCAAAATGGAGGGTACGATTTAGTTCTTTGTGGTAAAGAATCTATCGATTACAACGGTGGTTCTGTTCCGGGAATGGTTGCTCAGTTGTTGAATCAACCTTTTGTAAATGCTTCAGTTGGTTTAGATGTAAACGGAAGCGAAGCTACGGCTGTAAGAGAAATTGAAGGTGGAAAAGAAACGATTTCAGTTAAACTTCCTGCGGTAATTGCCGGTCAGAAAGGTTTGGTAGACGAAAAAGATTTGATTATTCCAAATATGAGAGGAATTATGTCTGCAAGAACGAAGCCTTTACAGGTTGTTGAGCCTACTTCATCTGAAGTGAAAGTTCAGGGTGTTTCTTACGACAGCGTTCCGCCAAGAGCAGCGGTGAAAATTGTTTCTCCGGATAATTTAGATGAATTGGTAAGACTTCTTCACGAAGAAGCTAAAGTAATCTAATTTCAAATCTCAAATTTTTAATCTCAAACTTAAAACAATGGCAGTATTCGTATACGCAGAAAATATAAACGGAGTTTACAAAAAAGCAGCATTTGAGGCAGTTTCTTATGCTAAAGCAGTTGCTGATCAGGCGGGTGATACCGTTACAGCAATCTCTGTAAACCCAACAGATTCTTCAGATTTATTATACAAATATGGAGCATCAAACGTAATCAATATCAAAGACGAAGGTCTTAAAAATTTCTCAGCAAAAGCTTATGCGCAGGCGGTAAGTGAAGTTGCTGACGGAAATATTATCGTTTTTCCACACACAACAGATGCTTCTTCGGTGGCACCAATGTTGGCTGTAATGAAAAACTTTTCTTTAATTACCAATGTTTTGGAAGCACCGGAAAGCATTTCTCCGTTTCAGGTAAAAAGAAAAGCTTTTTCAGGAAAAGGATTTATGCATGCAAAAGCTGAAGGAAGTGGTGTAATTATCACTGTTTCTCAAAATGCTTTTGGTGTTAAAGAAAATGCAGTTTCAGGTTCTGAAGAAGTTAAAAATCTTTCAGTAGCCAATGAAGACACAAAAGTAATCTCTCACGAGCAAAGTTCAGGAAAACTAGACTTAAAAGAAGCTGAAGTTGTAGTTTCTGCAGGCAGAGGAATGAAAGGTCCTGAAAACTGGGGAATGGTAGAAGAGTTAGCAAGCGTTTTAGGCGCAGCCACAGCTTGTTCAAAGCCGGTTTCAGACATCGGATGGAGACCTCACACAGAACACGTTGGGCAAACTGGTAAAGCGATTGCTCCCAATCTTTACATTGCAATCGGTATTTCGGGAGCGATTCAGCATTTAGCCGGAGTTAACTCTTCAAAAACGATTGTGGTAATCAACAGTGACGCTGACGCTCCGTTCTTCAAATCAGCTGATTATGGAGTAGTAGGTGATGCTTTCCAGATTATTCCTGCATTAACAGAGAAAATTAAAGCAATTAAAGGATAAGCAATTGTGAATGGTCATTGCTTTGCTGTCAATTTTTAAAGATAAATTAAGAAAATTCACTTGCGATGCAAATTCACCAATGAAATGAATTCACAATTCACTTAAAAAAATAAAAGTTCGGTTTCCGAGCTTTTATTTTTGCTTAAAAAGTAAAACCTACAATAAAAAATTAATTTATATTTGTAGCCATGGATTATAAACAGCTAATCATTCGCGGAATATCGTACAGCCAGACACAATCAGGGGCGTACGCATTATTATTGGAACATGAAGAAACACACATTAAATTACCTGTTGTAATAGGCAATTTCGAGGCCCAATCCATTTCATTAGGTCTGGAAAAAGACATTCATCCGCCGCGTCCGCTTACTCACGATTTATTTACAAAATTTATAGTTTCAGCACAATTTGAATTGGTTTCAGTCATTATTTATCAGATTGTTGATGGGGTTTTCTTTTCAAATATCAATTTTAAGAATAAAATCACTGACGAAGAAATGATCCTTGATGCTCGTACTTCGGACGCTGTTGCGATGGCGGTAAGATTTGACGCACCTATTTTTACAACTCAGCAGGTTTTAAACGAGGCTGGAATTCTTCTCGAGCTGGAAGATGTAGCCAAAGAAGAGCAAGATGCGTTTTCAGATACTGTACACGATGAAGACAGCCTTAGAAATGTTTCTATGGAAGAATTGCAAAAACTGTTGGATGAAGCCGTGAAAGAAGAAGATTTTGATACAGCTCTTGAAATTCAGGAAGAAATCAAGAGAAGGAAAAAGAAAATTGATTAAAAGATATACAACTAAACAATGAGTTTAAAACTACGTTTGACCATCCTCAGCTTTCTGCAGTTTTTTGTTTGGGGAGCCTGGCTGATAACGATGGCAAATTTTTGGTTCGGCACAAAACATTGGGACGGAACTCAGTTTGGCGCTGTTTTCGGAACAATGGGAATCGCTTCCATATTCATGCCTACCATTACGGGTATTATTGCCGACCGCTGGATAAATGCTGAAAAAATATTTTCTGTTTTACAGATTCTTTACGGAATCACTCTTTTCATTTTGCCGCACAGCGCAGATCCTAATTCTTTCTTCTCAGTGATGTTGGTTGCCATGTGTTTTTATATGCCGACAATCGCATTGGCCAATTCTATTTCTTATACCGTGTTGAAAAACAGTAATTTAGATGTGGTGAAAGATTTTCCTCCGATTCGCGTTTGGGGAACGATAGGTTTTATTGTTGCAATGTGGATTACCAATTTGACAGGAAATAAAGCCACAGAAGGACAATTTTATATTGCGGGAGTAGCTGCGATAATTTTGGGAATTTATGCATTAACATTACCAAAATGCCCGCCTCAAAAATTAATCAACAAAAATGCACCATTATCCGAACAGCTTGGCCTAAACGCTTTTAAGCTTTTTGGAAGCTACAAAATGGCGCTTTTCTTTTTGTTTTCTATGCTTTTGGGAGCTGCGTTGCAACTTACAAATGCTTACGGAGATGTATTCCTAAGTGAATTTGCCCATTTTCCTAAATATGCAGATTCTTTTGTTGTCCAGAGATCAACAATTATCATGTCGATTTCTCAGGTTTCGGAGACTTTATTTATTTTGGCAATTCCGTTTTTTTTGAAAAAATTTGGAATAAAAAGAGTCATGTTATTTTCTATGTTTGCATGGGTTTTAAGATTCGGATTCTTTGCTTACGGCGTTCCTAATGGATATGGATTAGGTTTAATCGTACTTTCTTGCGTTGTTTATGGCATGGCTTTCGACTTCTTTAATATTTCAGGATCCTTATTTGTTGAAACCACTACAGACAAGAAAATAAGATCTTCTGCACAGGGTTTATTTATGATGATGACCAATGGTTTCGGAGCTGTTTTCGGAAGTTATGCAGCAGGTTGGGCAATTGATAAATTCTTTACACATAAATTTACTACGGCTTCAGATTTGTCAACATATCTTGAAACGACACCAAACAATCCGTCTTTTTTAGAAATACTTAAAAACAGCTTTAATTCTGCGGTAAATCCCGATGGAACTTTATCCAAAATTGTAATGGTAAAAGACTGGCAACAGATTTGGCTTTATTTTGCGGCGTATGCATTGGTGCTTGCAATTCTTTTCTGGATCTTATTCAAGCACAAACACGATCCCAAAGCGGTAGCCAATATTAATCATTGATTTATCTAACTGATTATTAAAATTTTAGATTGCATTTTTGAAAAGAAGTGCAATTTTTTTATTTTCGGGCAACCATTTTCACCTTTTCCCGTCTTATGATTAGAAAACTGATACATGAAGAATTTAGAAGAGAATTTTAAACTTGCCAGAAAACAGGATCGAAGGGCTCAAAAAGCACTTTATGAAATGTTTTCGGCTAAGATGCTCGCTGTTGCAAATTCTTACACAAACAATATTCATGATGCAGAAGATATTTTATTGAATGCTTTTTTTAAATGTTTCAGTAAAATCGAAGATTGCAGAGAATGGAAAAGCTTTCCTTATTGGCTGAGGAAAATAGTGGTAAACGATGCCATCACTTTTGTAAGAAAAAACAGAAATATCCTTTATGCGGATGTTGAAATTGCCGAAGTTTCTGAAGATGAAAATTTTGATGAAAACCTGAACGGAATCAATCTCGAAGAAATATTTTCGGAAATGCCGGAAGGTTACAAGCTCATATTCAATCTTTATGTTTTTGAAGAAAAAAAGCATCAGGAAATTGCAGAATTGCTCAATATTTCTGAAGGGACAAGCAAAAGCCAATTTAGTAAAGCAAAAAAATGGCTGGTAAATTATTTGAAAACAAACAAAAATGAAACGCCTCAAGCAAAAATATCTTTAGAAAACAAAAGAATACAGGCGTTGCATCTGAACAAACAAAAACAATAAAAACAGATGAAAAAAAATATAATAAAACAGCTAAAATCCGATTACGACCAGCTTCAGATAAAACCTTCCGACCAGCTTTGGTCTCGTATAGATGCGGAATTAGATAAAAAAGATAATAAAGTTCAAAAACAGGCTTTTCATTGGTGGAAATATGCAGCGGTAATCATTTTGTTAATTTCTTTCGGCGCATTTTTCTATCTTGAAAATAGTTCTGCTCCAAAAAAAGTAATTACAAAAGTAGCTCCAAGTGATGAGATTTTTAAAAATGCAGCCATTAAAAAAGTTGATATTGAAAATCCGGTTATTGAAAATCCGGTTATTGAAAATTCGACAAAAGAAATTGTTGTTCAAACAAAACCAAACGAAACCTATAAAAAAGATCATTCAGGTTTAACCCAAGAAAATATAAAATCTGAGTCCCAAATTGTGAACAATAAAAAGGAAATTAAAGATGAAATTATTCAGGTTCCGATCAAAGAAATAAGCAATTCTACTATTCAGCAGCATGCAATTGTTGAACGCAAAAAAGTAAGCTACATCAATGCCGATCAGCTGTTATTAGGAAGGGAACTGGATAAAACAAGGGAAGAAAACCATAACAATCAGAAGAATTTCGGTGTTCTTGATATGGCAAAAATTAAAATAAAAAGTCCAAATACTTTTAAAATTTTAGGTTTTACGGTTTTTTCAGATTCCTTAGAAACTAAATAATTTTTTAACATCAAAAATTACGTTTAAGCTCAATTTATACTGTTCTGAAAAAGAATGGAAAATAAAATAATGTCTGAATTTAAAATAAATAATATCTGAATATGAAAACGAAAATTACATTACTGGCTGTTTTCTTTTCCTTTTTTTATGGCTTTGCACAGGAAAAGTCTTACATAGATTTCCAAATGAGAAATTACTCCAAAAAGATTGACAGCATCATTGTTTCTGAAAAATCTAAAATGAATATTGAGCTCGATCTGCTTGATAAAGATTTTAAAGAAAAGAAAATGTCGGCGGAAGAAAAGCAAAAGCAGAGAACAGATATTGCCTTAAAATACGAGCAAATCATCAATGAAAAAGTAGATGAACAAAAAACTGATCTCGAAAATGCAACCAAAGAGCTGGTGAAAAATTTTGTTTTGGGAAAAGGAAAAATATTTGATAATATAGAATTTAGTCAAAACAATGCACTTTTAAGCTTTAAAGATTCAAAACAGACCAAAAAAGAACTTTTAAAAACGATAGATATGAATGTCGCAATAGGATTCATAAACCTTACGAAATCCGCATCGTCACTGGATATTGGGGATAAATCTTCACAGATGAGATTTGGTAAATCTACCTCTACATTGATAGAATTTAGATTCACAAGGCAATTCGGCGCGTTGACATCTCCTGTTTTTTACCGATTCGGCTTAGGTTATAGAGGCGACACATTTGTTCCGTCTCACTCAAAAGTTTTTTCTTACGATAATAATGAATTTTTTTTGACAGATTTTACGTCTGGAAATTTGAAAAATTCACGTTTTATAAATCATTATGCAGTTGTTCCGTTGGACTTTGTGTTTGTACTAAACCCGAAATATATTGTTGAAAACAACGAAAAAATGCTTGATAATTCTAAAGGAAATTTGCGAATATCTGCAGGAATTTATGGCGGTGTAAGAGTGGCGAGCCAAAATCAGATTATTTATAAAAACGCTGATAATCATCGGGTTGCTTATAAAGAAAATATTCCCGGTGTGGCAAATGATTTTCTTTTTGGTGGAAAACTGTCTTTTGGATTTGGCGCATTCAATATTTACGTTCAGAAAGATTTCACTCCGATTTTCAATGATTTTACCAAAATTAATAACAAATATGGTTTTCAGATTGGTTTGGAATTGCTTTATATTAATTTTTGATTAATCATTTAAAATTCATTTTAATTAAAAAATAATTAATTTAACGTTAATTATTTTGTCAATACTTATCATTTAAATTTAAATAATTGATTTTAAAACACACCTGAAATAAGTGTGTTTTTTTTCGTATTTTGGCATTTTAGAAAGATGAAAAATATTCAGTTAATAGGATTGATTTTAGTGGTTGTAGGAAGTTTCCTGCCGCTTGTTCATATTCCGATTATAGGAAACTGGAACTATTGGAAAGTTGATTACTATTTGGCAGGCGCGTGCTGGGTTTTCTCTGCATTTGCACTTTTTGGGATTATTAATAACAGCCTGAAAATGGTAAGAGTTTTTGGAATTTTATTAGTCCTTTTATTTGCCTTTACTTTGTTTGCAATTAAATATCAGGCATTTAGCTATTTCAGCTTTTTACCTTTCAAATCTTGGACAGAAACATTAGCAGCAACCGTAAAGCTGAAATGGGGCTGGATCATCGAGTTTTTAGGAGCTTTTATTATGATTTTTGCAGCTAAAAATCAAACTAAAGTTGAATAATGTTTTTCTTAAAGTTAATTTAAAATAAAAAATAAAGATATACACATGAAAGAAGTATTCATAGTTTCCGCAGTAAGAACGCCAATGGGAAGTTTTATGGGAAGCTTATCAACCGTTCCCGCTACAAAATTGGGAGCAGTTGCTGTAAAAGGAGCATTAGATAAAATAAATCTTGATCCGAAAAACGTTCAGGAAATTTATATGGGGAATGTTTTGCAGGCTGGCGAAGGTCAGGCTCCGGCTCGTCAGGTTGCTTTGGGAGCGGGTCTTTCCAACGAAATTCCTTCTACGACGATCAATAAAGTTTGCGCTTCAGGAATGAAAGCGGTAACAATGGCTGCACAGGCGATCAAAGCAGGCGATGCCGACGTTATTATCGCCGGAGGTATGGAAAATATGTCGATGGTTCCTCATTATTACAATGCAAGAAATGCTACAAAATTAGGCGATATAAAAATGCAGGACGGAATGGTTTTAGACGGTCTTACAGACGTTTACAACAAAGTTCACATGGGAGTTTGTGCAGAAAAATGTGCAACAGATTACAGTTTCACAAGAGAAGATCAGGATAAGTTTGCGATAGAATCTTACACAAGATCTGCAAAAGCATGGAATGATGGTAAATTTGCTGAAGAAATAGTTCCGGTTTCAATTCCCCAGAGAAAAGGTGATCCGATTGTTTTTGCTGAAGATGAAGAATATAAAGCAGTGAAATTTGATAAAATTCCAACTCTTCCAACGGTTTTCAAAAAAGAAGAAGGAACGGTAACGGCAGCCAATGCGTCTACTTTGAATGACGGCGCTTCCGCTTTGATTCTTGTTTCTAAAGAAAAAATGGAAGAATTAGGATTAAAGCCTTTAGCTAAAATCGTTTCTTACGCTGATGCAGCTCATGAGCCTGAAAACTTTACAACTGCACCGTCAAAAGCTTTACCGATTGCTCTTAAAAAGGCTGGTTTAGAGATTTCTGATATTGATTTCTTCGAGTTCAACGAAGCGTTTTCTGTAGTTGGTCTTGCCAATAATAAAATATTAGGTTTAGACTCTTCCAAAGTAAATGTAAATGGTGGAGCAGTGGCTTTAGGACATCCACTTGGAAGTTCTGGCTCAAGAATCATCGTTACTTTAATCAATGTTTTGAAGCAAAACAACGGTAAATATGGTGCTGCAGCTATTTGTAATGGCGGCGGTGGAGCTTCAGCTATTGTTATTGAAAATATGTAATGAAAGCAAAATATGCCATTTTTATATTTTTAGCAGGATTTTTAATTAATTTAATAGCAGCCTGGCTTAGAATTACCCACATTTCGTTTGGAGCAATTAATGGGAATATATGCTTGGTAATAGGATCTATTCTTCAAAGTTTAGGAACCATATTGATTATTTTTAAAGTCCTTACTTATCCAAAATTCAAGGATTTTTTAAACAAATAAAGAACTCTAGATTAAATAATACTCAAAGCCATTAAGAAATATTCTTTTTTTAAGCATATTCTTAATGGTTTTTCTATTTTTGTGCAACTAATTTGTTTTGAAAATGTCTGAAACTGAAAATCAACCGGTACAAAATATAAAGAACAATCCGAAGCTTATGAAAGCTTGGGCTGTTTATGACTGGGCCAACTCTGTTTATTCTTTAGTAATCACTTCTACTATTTTTCCTATATATTATTCTATTCTCACGACAAAACATGAGGAAAAGCAATATGTTGAAGAAACAGGAAGGTGGATCGATGTTCCGGTAAGGCACATGATTAAGATTTTCGGGTCAGAGTTTCAGCCGGATGAGATTTATGGTTATTCGCTTACCATTTCTTTTTTGATTGTCGTTCTTTTGTCACCTTTTTTATCTTCTTTAGCTGATACGATTGGGAACAAAAAGTCTTTCTTGCAGTTTTTCTGTTATTTAGGAGCGACTTCATGTATGGGATTGGCTATGTTTACAGGAATGCACAATGTTTTTTTAGGACTTCTTTTCAGTATTACGGCGAGTGTCGGATTTTGGGGAAGTTTGGTGTTTTATAATTCCTTTTTACCGGATATTGCAACACGGGACAAACAAGATGCGCTTTCAGCAAAAGGATATGTTTACGGTTATCTAGGTTCTGTAGTTTTGGTTATCATTTGTTTGGTGCTGATTCAGGTTTTTGCAAAAGGAGCAGAGCAGCAGTTGATATTCACGAGAATCAGTTTCTTGCTGACCGGAGCCTGGTGGTTTGGCTTTTCCCAATATACATTTAAGCATTTGCCGCAATTTGGTGATGTTAAAGATAAACTTCCTAAAGATTTGGTTCTTCTTAATTATAAAAATATATTTAAAAAACATGAAGAGCAAGGCGGTTTTTTTGGAGTTTTAAAAGATAATTTGAGCTTTTATAAAGACATTTCAAAAGAAAGCTTCCGTGAATTATTTAAAGTAGGAAACGAACTTTTTAAAGATAGAAATCTGAAATTTTTCCTTTCCAGTTTCTTTTTTTACAGCGTCGGAATGCAGACGATTTTCTTAATGGCCACGTTATTTGGTAAAAGTGAAATCAACCTTGCGCAAGACAAGCTGATCGGAACATTGTTGATTATTCAGATTGAAGCCATTATTGGAGCAGTGATCTTCTCAAGGCTTTCCAGAAAAATAGGAAACAAAAATGTAATTTCGATTGCGATCGTTTTATGGATTGTAGCTTGTATCTGGGCATTTTTCCTAAATAAAGAAAATCCAACGGTTGAATACCAGTTTTATGGCGTTGCTGCTGTTGTTGGTCTTGTAATGGGTGGGCTTCAGGCAATGTCAAGATCAACGTATTCCAAACTTTTGCCTGAAGATTCAATGGAAAATACTACATTTTTCAGTTTCTATGACGTGTTGGAAAAGCTGGCAGTTATTTTAGGAACATTCATCTTTGCAACTTTAATCGGGCAATTCAACAATATGCGTTATGCAGCGCTTTCAATGACTTTGTTTTTTGCAGCAGGATTGATTCTGATACGTTTTCTAAATGTAAAGGTTGTAAAAAACAAGGATATTTTGTAATTCGGCTCAAAATTTGCTAATATTCAGCAAAATACATTAACTTTGCAAAAAGAATTATTAACATGACAAACCCTTTATTTTACGCAAAAATCCTTTTGTTTGGAGAATATGGAATTATTGAAGATTCGCAGGGTTTGACATTACCGTATAGTTTTTATAAAGGTGCTTTAAAATTCTCGTCATTAGATTCAGAATTTGAAAAAAAATCAAACCAGAGTCTCTCAAAATACGCAGATTATTTATTAAATCTTGAACTTCCGAAAGGCTTTGAACTTAATGTTCGGGAATTTCAGAACGAAATCTCAAAAGGTTTGTTTTTCGACAGCAATATTCCGCAAGGATATGGTGTGGGAAGCTCAGGAGCTTTGGTAGCTGCAATTTTTGAAAGGTATTCGATTATAAAACATCTTCCTGAAAATATTTCTAAAGACGAACTTAAAAGTCTCAGAAATGTTTTTGGACTAATGGAAAGCTATTTTCATGGAAAAAGTTCAGGAATTGATCCACTTATTTGCTATATGAATCTGCCTATTCTTATTGAAAACAGAGAAAGTGTAGATAAAGTAGCAATCCCGAGAAGTGAAGACGGAAAAGGAGCTATTTTCCTTATCGATTCCGGAATGACGGGTGAAACGGGGCCAATGGTTCAGATTTTCTTTGAAAAAATGAAAACTGAAGGTTTTCGAAAAACTTTGAAAGAAGAGTTTATACGATACAATAATGCTTGCATTGAGGCTTTCCTTAAAAAAGATATGAATCCTTTTTTCAGAAATCTAAAAAAACTTTCACATTGGGCTTACGAACATTTTCGTCCGATGATTCCAGAAAGTATATTTAAAGTATGGAAAAAAGGTCTTGATTCTAATGCTTATTACTTAAAGCTTTGCGGAAGCGGCGGCGGTGGCTACATTTTGGGCTTTACCAAAGATTACGAAAAAGCAGAAAAAATGCTTGAAGGCTTCAATAAAGAAGTGATTTACAGATTCTAAAAAAAACTTTTTGTGGAATGAATTCTGAAAAAGAAACTTTTGAGGAAAAAGATTTTTTTTCCAAATCCTTGTTTTACAGACTTTCACAATTGGTGGGTTTTTTGGTGGGAGCCAGGTTTTTTGTGGCAATTTTACTCACATTTGCATTGTATGTTTCTACGTTTTTCCTGTTTAATCAGGATGAAAATTTCAGAAAATTTGTATTTGATTTTAAAGTTCACGGAATTATTTTCTGTACAGTTTTGTCGATTCTTGCCGGCGGAATTATCAATCAATTTTATGATTTTGAAAAAGATCATATCGTAAAACCATTCCGAACAAGGATTCAGAGTTTTATCAAACAGAAATACTTTTTGTATGCATACATCGCGTTGACGGTTATTTCTTTAGGAATTGCTAGTTTTATTTCTTACAGAGTTCTTATTTTTTTTATTGTTTATCAGTTTTTTATGTGGTTTTACAGTCATAAGCTGAGCCGTATTTTAGTTATAAACAATCTCACCTTTGTAAGTCTTACTTTGTATCCTTTTTTTGGAATGATGGTTTATTACGAAACTTTCTCAAAGGAAGTTCTGCTCATGGCTGTTTTTCTTTTTCTCATGCTTTTATGCATAGATATTGTAAAAGATACTCTTACCAAAAATGCGGACAAAGCATTCGGATATATAACAATACCTAATTTTTTTCCAAATAAAACGGCAAAATCAATTATTATTTTCTTGTTGATCCTTACCATTGCAGTATCTATGAAACTAATTGCTAAAACAGGGATTTCAGGTTTTATGGCTTATTATTTTGCTGCAGGATTATTTGTAATGATAGGATGCGTTTATTTTATTTTGAATTATTCAAAAAAAAGCAACTTTATTACCATTAATATGCTAAGATTGTGGGTTTTTATAGGAATTATTTCAATGTTTATCAACGGAATAGAAAGTAAATTCTAGAAAATATTTACTGAAAATTTTCATGTTTATTCTTACATTTGCAAAATTAAATTTAATAAAAAATGCCCATTTTTAACGATACTAAAGTTGCATTTGCAGACAAAACGGATGCGCAGTTAAGAAAAGCGTATTGGATGTTTAAAATGATCGAACAGCCCGCTTTGACAGGTCTTGGAACTTCAATTCTTAACTTTACCGTTCACAATAATTTTCCTTTCGTTACCACCATTGTAAAAAATACTTTGTTTGAGCAGTTTGTGGGCGGCGAAACCCGCGAAGAAAGTATGAAAGTGGTAAAGCAGCTTTTTAAAAGAGGCGTCGGGAGCATCTTTGATTATTCGATTGAAGGTAAAGAAGATGAAGAAACTTTTGATGCTGTTTGCCAGGAAATTAAGGATATTATCAAGTTTTCTGTAGGAAATCCTGCAATACCTTTTATCGTTTTCAAGCCTACTGCTTTTGGCAGAATTGATTTATATGAAGGGGTTGGAAAAAATTCAGAATTGACTTCAAGCCAAAAAGAAGAATGGGCGAGAGTGGTTAAAAGATTTGATGAAGTATGTAAACTTTGCCATGAACACGACAAAAAAGTAATGATAGACGCTGAAGAAACCTGGATGCAGGATGCAGCAGACCAGCTTTGTGAAGAAATGATGGAGAAATACAACCAGGAAAAACCGATCGTCTGGAATACCATCCAAATGTACAGAACCGGACGTCTTGAATATATGGAGGCGCATCTTCAAAAAGCTAGAGAAAAGAATTATTTTATTGGCTACAAGATCGTTCGCGGTGCATATATGGAAAAAGAGAGAGCACGTGCTGCTGAAAAAGGATATGCAGATCCTATTCAGCCGAATAAAGATGCTTCAGATAAAAATTATAATGCAGGAATCGATTTTGTAATGAATCATTTAGATAAAGTTTCCGCTTTCTTCGGAACTCATAATGAAATTTCGTCTGAATTGGTTATGGATAAAATGAAAACCAAAGGACTGACAAACGACAATCCTCACATTTATTTTGGGCAGCTTTATGGAATGAGCGATAATATTACCTTTTATCTATCCGATAAAGGCTATAATGCGGCTAAATATCTTCCTTACGGACCGGTAAAAGATGTCGTGCCTTATCTTACAAGACGTGCACGAGAAAATACTTCTGTTGCCGGACAAACAGGCCGCGAATTGGGACTTATTAAAAAAGAACTTGAAAGAAGAAAAAAATAATTTATTTAAATTTTTATAAATATTAGACTTCACCTATTGGGTGGAGTTTTTTAATGCTTTCTGAAAAAAAATAATTTATTTGAATTTAGTTAACTATATAACAACTTATTTAGTAAAAAATAATTCAAATAAAATTATTTAAATAATAAATTTAATATTTTATTTTGTTTTTATAATTTTTTTTTTATATCTTTTAAAAATATTTAAAAATTAAAACAATGAATAAAAAATTATTTTTTGCTATAGGTTTAATAGCGAATTTCACATTTGCACAAACCTATCAGAATGGTGGCCTAAGTACAGGAGCTACTTCAAAAAACGGAACTGCCGCACCAACAGGCTACACATGGTCTGAAGTTCAGAATAATGATGGAAATACAACAGAAGCTAACAACTTTTTAGGAATTAGTGGAACATATATTTCTTCATCTACAAGTCACTTTGTTGCTGATGACTTTACAATTCCGGCAGGAGAGCAATGGCAAATTAGTACAATTGATTTTTTTGGTTATCAAACGGGCTATACAGGCACAACTTCTCCCTTCAATAAAGTAAGGGTTAATATTTTTAGCTCGGACCCATCTGTAACGGGTGCAGTAAGTGTTTTTGGAGATGATACCACCAATAGGTTCAGCTCAAGTGTTGATGCTCAAATGTACAGAGTATTAAATAGTAGCGTACCATCTAATCTAAATCCGGGAACAACCAGAAAGATTTGGAAAATTACAGCGAATGCCCCAACTACTTTATCAGCCGGAACCTATTGGGTCAAATTCCAGTTTGAGAATGTCACAACTGCAAGCGGAGGATTTTTACCACCTGTAACAATTGTAGGGAGTAGAGGATTACCAACCTTCAATGCTAAGCAATTAGTTGTTAGTAGCGGGATATGGTCAACTTATATGGATACAGGAAATCCTTCATCAGCTCCTGATGTTCCGATTGATATGCCATTTATAATTACATATACAAATAATACTTTAGGAGCCAATGAGATGTTGCAATATGATAATAGAATAAAGGTTTATCCAAATCCTGTAAAAGACATATTTAAAATAAATATTCCTAAAAACTTAAAGATAAGTAATATTGAAGTTATTGATATGTCCGGAAAATTAATTAGAAACTTGAATGTTTTTGAGGAATATAATATTTCTGATTTGCCTAAAGGAAATTATATTTTAAAAATAAAAAGTAATGAAACTACAAAGGTTGCCAAATTAATTAAAAATTAAACCTCCCATCTTACTATTTTCTGCCTGGCTATTTTTTAGTCAGGCTTTTTTATGATTAGCTTATAGTTCATGCTTATAGTTCTTCATTGTCTGAGGTATAGATTATTGTGATTAGCCATGATTTAAAATAAAAATTTAAAGAATATTAATCGTTTTTAAAGTAATTTTTATTAATAATTTTATTTATTTCATTTTAATTAATTTATTTTTTTATATATTAGTGTGAACTAAAATTGAAACAATGAATAAAAAATTATTTTTTGCTATAGGTTTAATAGCGAATTTCACATTTGCACAAACTTATAATAACGGAGGCCTAAGTACAGGAGCCACTTCAAAAAGCGGAACTGCCGCACCAACAGGATATACATGGTCCGAATTGCAAAATGATGCAGGTAATACTTCAGAAAGCAATACGACTGCGGGTTTTAATGCAAGTGACGGAAGATATCTGGCAGATGATTTCACAATTCCTGCAGGAGAACAGTGGCAAATCTCATCTATCGACTTCTTTGCTTACCAATCAAACTTTGCAGGAGCAACATGTCCATTCGGATCGACTTATGTTAAAATCTACAGTTCAGATCCATCTGTCCCGGGAGCAGGAGTTGCTTTTGATGATCCTACCAATAGATATGAATCTTGTGAAGACGCATTGATGTACAGAATAGCAAATACTACAGTTCCTGCAACAATACCGACCGATACGGAAAAAAAAATATTTCAAGTTAAGGCAAATGTTGCTGTAACTTTGGGACCGGGAACTTACTGGATAAGATATTCGGTTTCAGATGCTACTCAGCAAACGTCTGGAAATGGTGCGTCAAGCCCTACCGTAACAATTCCCGGAAGCAGGGGGCTTCCCAGTTTTAATGCAAAGAATTTTAGAATCATGTTTAACCAGTGGAGCCCATTGGTTGATAAAGGAAATCCATCATCGGCTCCTGATGTGAACGTGGATTTACCTTTTATTATAACTTATACTTCTTCTGATTTAGGGATTAATGAAAATGTACAATATGATAATCGAGTTCAGGTGTATCCTGATCCTGTAAAAGAATCTTTTAAAATTAGTAATATTGATAATTTAAAGGTAAGCAATATCGCACTTATAGATATGTCTGGAAAACTAATTCGAAATTTACAAGTTTCTGAAGAATATAATATTTCAGATATACCTAAAGGGAATTATTTCCTAAAAATTGAAAGTAATGAAACGACAAAAATAGCTAAATTGCTAAAACAGTAATTTTAGTTTCTTCTTCGGAATTTTTACCTGGTCAATTTGATCAGGCTTTTTTATGAATCAAATTCAAATTTCAATTCATGAATAATATAACATTTGAATGTTTGTAATTATTCTAGAAAAATATTTTTATTTGCTTTAAGTTTAAATTATTATTATAAAAATATAATTAAATTAATTTTTTCAATTAATTATTGTTTTGTTTAAATTATTTTTTCATATATTAGTGTACAATAAAATTAGAACAATGAATAAAAAATTATTTTTTGCAGTAGGTTTAATAGCAAACTTCACATTTGCACAAACTTATGAAAACGGCGGTTTAAGTACGGGAGCAACTACAAAATCCGGCGTTGCCGCACCAACTGGCTATACATGGTCGGAGCTACAGAATGATACAGGTAATACTACAGAAAGTAACATTACTACGGGCTATGAAGTTACAAGTGATGAGGGTGCTTTCTTGGCAGATGATTTCACAATTCCCGCAGGATCTCAATGGCAAATATCATCGATTGACTTTTTTGGTTATGATTCCGGTTATACAGGTACTACTAATCCTTATACTACTGTAAGAGTAAATATTTACAGTTCAGATCCTTCTGTAGCAGGGGCAACAAGTGTTTTTGGCGATGATACTACCAATCGGTTTCTATCCGGAGAAAATGCATTCATATATAGAACAGGGAATACTACAGTTCCAACATCCTCACCAAGCAGTACTTCAACCTCAAGAAGAATATTTAAAATAAAAGCTAGTACACCGATAACTTTAGGGCCAGGTATTTACTGGGTAAAATATCAGTTGGATAATATAGTAGTAACAAATGGTGGGTCAAGCCCTTTAGTAACAGTTAATGGAAGCAGAAGCCTTCCTGGTTTTAATGCAAAGAAATATAATGTGGCAACAAGCACATGGTCTCAAGTAACAGATAAGGGTAAGCCTGAAACGGCTCCTGATGTTAATATGGATGTACCATTTATCATAACATATACTTCTGCAACATTAGGAACTAATGAAACGGTACAATATGATAATCGGGTTCAGGTATATCCAAATCCTGTAAAGGATGTTTTTAAAATAAGCAATGCGGAAAATACCAATGCTGTAGAGATATTGGACACGTCAGGGAAATTGGTAAAGGCCTTTAAAGATTCTGAACAATATAATGTTTCCGATTTACCAAAAGGAAATTATATTGTAAGTATTAAAAGCAATGGAACTACAAAAATCACAAAATTGATTAAAAACTAATTCCATCATAATTTTTTTTGCCTGATTATTTTTAATCAGGCTTTTTTATGGCTCAAAACTTTCAAATTTTCCGTTTTCAAAAAACAAAACAATTCTTTTTATTTTATTTGATTGATTTTCAGTTATTTGACTAATTAATTGGTCATTTGACTTTTCTAATGGCTGAGAATCAGATATTTTTTCCTGAGCCTTACTTTGATGCGAAATAACAGATTCTCGTTCAGTCGAAGTTAATTGTAATTCTTCTTCATCGCTTCCAAAATCTTCATCGTCATTCATCATCGTAAAAAGATCGGGAAGTGAAGTTGGTTTAGTTTTCTCTTCTTCAGTTTCCTCTTTTTTGATTTCAGTTTCGGGAAGTTCAGATTTTAGCATTTCTCCTTCGCCGTTCACGAGCCAATCCCAAAGGATTTCAGGAAAGCGAGACTTGATTTTTATTATGAATTCCAATGAAGGTTTATTTCTTCCTGAAGCAATATGCGAAATAGAAGAACGCTGCACATCAATTTCATCTGCAAACTCTGAAGAAGTAAAGCCGGAATATTCTATAACCTTCGAAATTCTTTCATTTAAACCCATAAAACTAATTTTGAATCACTTTACAAATGTAAAGATAAAGTTTACAAATGCAAAATACAAATGTAAACGAATTTAAACATTTAAAATATACAAAAGTAAACTGTCATAACTGGAACAAAATCATATAGTTATATAATTCCATTAATAAATTTCCTAATTACCAACAATATTTTTTGAAATTAACTTTATGATTATTTACTTAAAGTAAAGCATTAGATAGTTTCAATAAAATTTAAAATTTAGCATTTTTTTATAGTAGTATATCCCTTTAATAGTTTAAAATGGATTTATATGCAATATTGCTTTTATAGAGTAGGAGACGGGCTAATATGCTGATTTATGGGATATCAAATTTATTTAAATAATATATAAAGTTTAAATTTCCTTAGTAACGTTTTATTAAATTGAAACTTTGAAAACTTACCTAATTATATTTTCTGACAATTATATATCAACTTATGCTTACTACTTTAATCTAAATCTACTTTATAGCTAGGACTAAAAATAAAATTTTATTACAATTTACATTTGTGTATTATTGTAGTTTACTTAATTCATCCACATTTTACATGTTTAATAAAATAACACTCATTTTCAAATAAATAGACTTATATTCACTTAAAGTATATTTAATTAATATGTTTATATAAATTATATAAACTATTGAATTTAAGATATTTAAATATTATTAGTTAAATATATAGCAATCCACAATTTTATCAACAGACTTTTTGTCAATTTACATTGTTTAACGAAGTTACAAATGTTAATTTTATTTTATTAGGAAAAAACATTATTTTTGACGCTTGTAAATTTCTTTTCATGAGCTTCGAACATTTGTATATTCAAAATCCTGACTTTCCAAACCGCTATATTTCCCCGGAAAAGCTATTTTCTTATTTACAGACGAATCTCAGCGATTACATTTCTGAGATTGGGAAATCGTATTTAGGAAAACCTATTTATAAATTAGGCTTAGGAAATGGCGACACGCATGTTTTAGCATGGTCGCAAATGCACGGAAACGAGTCTAATGCAACACATGCAATGCTTGATCTTTTGGTTACGCTTGACAAAAATCCTGAATTGAAAGAAGAGCTTTTTAGTGAAATAAGTTTAGATTTTATTTTTATGTTAAATCCGGACGGCTCTGAAAAATGGACAAGACTGAATGCCGCAGAAATCGATCTGAACAGAGATTTTCACAATGAAGCAAGTAAAGAGATTAAAATTCTGAAAAATATAGTTTCTGCAAAGAAATACCATTATGCCTTAAATCTTCATGAGCAAAGAACAATTTTCACAACAGACGGAATTCATCCGGCGACGCTCTCTTTTTTGGCGCCTTCTGAAAATGAAGAACGTACAATTACTGAAAACCGGAAGAAGTGTATGGCGGTGATTGGTAATATTTATGAGCATTTAAAAGAATTAATTCCTAATCAAATCGGAAGATATACTGACGAATTTTATCCAAACTCAACAGGAGACAATTTTATTAAAGCAGGAATGCCGACAATTTTGTTTGAAGGTGGTCATTTTGTAGATGATTATACAAGAAAAGGAACCAGAAAATATTATACAATCGCTTTATATTATGCTTTAAAATCAATCGGTGAACTAAAATCCGATTCTAAAGGCTGGGAAAAATATATTGAAATCCCCGAAAATAAAGAAACACATTATGATATTGTGTACAGAAATGTAAAACTGAATACCGATCACGAATGTATTTTGGATATTGCCGTTCAGTACAGAGAAATTTTAGAAGACGGAAAAGAGGAAATTTCCTTTATTCCTTTTGTGATGGAAGTTGGCGATGTAAAGAAAAGAAAAGGATGGCTTGAAATAGACTGCACCGGAAAGAGATTTGTCTGCGAAACAAAATATCCAAAGCTCGATGCACAGGTAAATTTTAAAATTGAAGACTAAAAAAGCGGAACTGAATGTTCCGCTTTTGCATTTTATAGGTGAATGTCATTCCGAGGAATCTCAAAGAATCTTTGGAATAACTAATTCAATAAAAACTTATTAGTTCACAACTTTAATTCCATTCGCTACAAATCTGATCTCTTCTTTCGGTTTTGTGATTGCGTCGATTTCAGATTGTGGTTTTTTAGCATCTTCCGCGTAATGTTTCTGTTCGTCTACAGAAATTACTTTTCTTTCAGCAGCACCTTCCAAAACTACATTTTTACCTTTCAAAGCGGTAGGAACGAAGAATGCATAATCTTTCATTTTTACAAAAAACTGAGAATCGTCTTCAGTCTGGATCGTCAGCCAACATCCTTTTTTCTCACAAACATCAATTACTTTTCCTTTGATGGCTACGTTTTCAACTTTTTTGTTGTCTTTTTTAAGCTTTTTTCCAAGTTTTTCAACAGTTATCGCTTTTGATTCTGCCGATGTTGCAACTGCAGAACCATAAGTATCACCTACAATTGCATTTCCAGCAGGCGGACCAATTTTTTTCTGTTCCTGAGCAAATGCTAAAGTTGAAGCGCTTACGGCTGCAACCAATAATATGGACTTGAATTTCATTCTAATATTTTTTTCAAAATTAATAATAAAAATTGAATTTGAAATGAATAAAAACTTGATTAAAACAGCTTTTTTTCAAATTCACAAACAATAGTGAAAATTAATTGCATATTTATCTATATTTGGAGTCAATATACAGACATGCATAAAAAACTAAAACTTTGGGACGCCACAATGCTTGTGATGGGGTCGATGATAGGAAGCGGAATCTTTATTGTGAGCGCCGATATGATGCGGAATCTCGGTTCCGGATATTGGATGATTGTCGTTTGGATCATTACCGGAATCATGACGGTCGCAGCAGCAATAAGCTACGGCGAGCTTTCAGCATTATTTCCTAAAGCCGGCGGCCAATACACATATCTTACGGAGATTTTTGGTAAAAAGATGGGCTTTCTCTACGGTTGGGGCTTGTTTACGGTGATCCAGACAGGAACAATTGCAGCTGTTGCAATGGCTTTCGGAAAATTTACAGCGTATCTGGTTCCGGCGCTTAATAATGCGGCTCCTATTTTTCAAAGTGGAGAATTTCAGATTACCTGGATTCAGATTCTGGCAATTGCCATTATTCTTTTGCTCACTTACATCAATACGAGAGGTGTCGAAAGCGGAAAATTGCTTCAGAATGTTTTTACAGGTTCAAAAATTCTGGCTTTATTAGGATTAATTGCTGCGGGTTTTATTTTGGTTGATTTTTCTCACTTGGCAGAAAATTTTAGTTTTGGCCAGGATGCATTTAACAATATTAAAAAAGACGCTACCGGAAACTTCCTGAAAACTGGTTGGGAATCCATAGACGGAATGACTTTGATGGGCGGAATTGCCGCTGCAATGGTGGGTTCCGTTTTTAGTTCTGTTGCTTGGGAAAGTGTGACTTTTGTTTCCGGTGAAATAGAAAATCCTAAAAAAAATGTGGTAAAAGCAATGATTTTAGGGACTTCTGCTGTGATGATTTTATACATTGCCGTGAATTTTGTTTATTTAAACGCTATCGACAGAGATTCGATTGCCTTTGCGGCCAACGACAGAGTGGCGGTTGCGGCTTCACAGAATATTTTTGGAAGCGCAGGCACGGTTATCATTGCGGTTTTGGTGATGGTTTCTACTTTTGGATGTAACAACGGATTGATTTTAGCTGGAGCCAGGGTTTTTCAGACGATGGCAAAAGACGGTTTGTTTTTTAAATCCGCAATTGACAACAATAAAAATGATGTTCCGTCAAACGCTTTATGGATGCAGGGAGTTTGGGCTTCTGTCTTATGTCTGAGCGGTCAATACGGCAATCTTTTGGATATGATTTCGTTTGTGATTGTTCTGTTTTATATGATTACCGTTTTCGGGGTTATCTATTTAAGAATTAAACAACCAAACCTTGAAAGACCTTACAAAACATGGTTGTATCCTGTGACGCCGTTCGTTTATCTCTTAATAGGAACTGCTTTTTGTGTTCTGCTTCTTATTTATAAGCAGCAATATACTTGGCCGGGATTTCTGATCGTTTTATTGGGGCTTCCTGTTTATTATTTTATTAACCGAAATAAAAAAGAATCTTAATCAGCATTTGTCATTGCGAGCAAAGCGACGCAATCCCTTAATAATCTTCACAGCTTAAGGAATCTTAATGGTTTAAAGAATTATTAATCATAAAATTTTAAATATACTTACGGCTTTCAAATTTGTTTTGGAGCCGTAAATTTTTTAAAAGTATTTTTAATTTTCAATAGCTCATTATTTCACCCAAAATGATTAATTTGGTATTTCATTTTAAATAATGACACCAAAAATAAATAGAGAATTAAAAATCTATGGACACACCAAATTACAGAATGCCCTTCGTGCCGTCGGCATTGATGAGCGAAGGCGGAAGTATTGATACTTGTGATATGGGGGAAAGTATTGCCCACAATATTATGCTGCTCATTACGACCAAAAAAGGGGAAAACAGATATGATGAAAATTACGGAAACGACGTTTGGAATCTGGAATTTGATAACGGAATAACATCGGCGGTTTGGGAAAATATTTTTATTAAAAGTCTGAAAAAGCAGATTCAGGAGTTTGAGCCCAGAATTGTTCAGCCCAAAATAAGCGCTCATATAGAAATTGTAGAGCACAACTATGACACCAAAGAGCATACGGAAATCAAGAAAAAAGTAAGAATAGCGATCAATGCAAAAATGGAGGCTACAGGTGAGCATTTCAGCTTTTCTACAGAATTATTTCTAAGTCCGATGTCTATCGATTAACTACCTTATTACCAACCATGAATTTAGATCAGAATATATATTCCAAAGAATCCGTAAAAGCAAGGATGCTTCAGAATGCCACCAAAGTCTGGGGTTTGAAAAGCCCGCAATCTCTGGATCCTTTTGTGAAACTTTTAATAGACGCTTTCAGCACAGAAGTTTTCAGGGCAAACAACGAAATACAGACCGTTAATGCAAGGATTTTAGAAAAGCTGGCAAAACTTCTCACGCCTTCCATTTATACACATCCGGTTCCTGCACATGCTGTTGCGTTTACCTGGCCTTTCGAATCTTCCGAAGTTTTATTGGAACATACAGAGTTTTTCTTCAAAAAACAGATGAATTCTACCGTAAAGTCAGAATCCGACAAACAGCTGAACATTCCTTTTACGCCAATCGGAAATGTGCGTACCAACAAGGCTCAGACGGCGATTATGTTTGTAGGAAATACGTGTTACAGCATTGATGAGCGTTTAAATAAAATTCCGATCTCAAGATTTCAGGGAAGGCCTTCGGATTACAGAAAAGTAACGATCGGGATTGATGTTTCAAAATATTCAAATGAAAAATTTTCTAAATATTTAAGCATATTTTGCTCAAACCCGGCTTTCGAGCATTTAGATTTTGTATACAAGCTGCTTCCGTATATTAAAGTTTCCAGTAACGGCAATCCTTTATTTGTAAAGGAAGGTATAAAATATCTTAAAAACGAGCAGACGGAAGGTTATGAACAGATTTTTCGCGAGCAATCTATTCAGACAAAAATTGTTGAAGACATAAAAAGCATTTATCATCACAAATTTATTGAAGTTACGGGGCTTTCAAGAGATCTTTTCTCAGAACCCGGAAAATTGCCTCACGATTTGGATTTTCTAAACGGAAGAGAAGAAATTGAAAAATATATTGAAGGAAAAACCTTTTTGTGGCTCACTTTTGAATTTCCGCCACAGTTTTCGGCAGAGATTTTAGATAATTTTACTTTTGTTCTGAATGCTTTTCCTATTTACAACAGAGGTTGGAAAAAAACCGAATACAGTCTTGACATAATGGGAAACAATATTCCTTTGATAACGGAAGAAGGCGAGCATTTTCTATATGTAGAAGAGGTTCAGGATGGCGACGGAAGAAAATATTCTGAAATACCTTTTACCCCTTCAGATGATTTAAAAAAAGGGTTGTATACCGTAAGAAAAGGCGGAATGGAACGTTTCAACAACAGAAATGCCGTCGATATGATTTCTAATGTTCTGGAATTGACACGAGACGAAATTGCAGCTTTTTCTTTATTAAACCGCGATAATGTGAAAGCAATGCTCAGCGAAATGTCTGACAAAATGAAGTCGATGGTGCAAAAAGTAAATAATGCAAAAAGAAATATCAGGCAAGAACTGAACTACGTCATCATGGAACCTGTTGATAAAACCGATCACACATATGCATCGTTCTGGATAACGCATTGTACTTTTGCCAATCATTTGCGTCCCGGAACCGAACTTTCAAATCAGCTGAAATCACAGTCGCTCGTACTTCTTACGGAAAGTATCGGTGGAGCTGAAGAGCAAAAAGGCTCCGACAGTATTCAGGCTTATAAATATGCTTTGACGACCAGAGACAAAATAATTTCTCTTGAAGATGTAAAAAACTATTGCAGAATGGTTCTGAAAGATGAACTAAAAGACGTACGCGTTAAAAGAGGAACAATGATCAGCAATAAGCCGAAAGAGGGTTTTGTAAGAACGGTGGAAGTAGAAATTATTCCGCATAATTACTCTTTTTACGGAAGAGCGTATTGGGAAAATATGGCCAATATTCTTAGAAATCAAATTATTTCAAAAGCCATCGACGGAATCGAATATCTGGTGAAAGCCACCAATGAGGATGTTGATTTCTATGAAAATTAATTAAAAAATACCAATGAGAAATTCATTGGTATTATAATTTATTGCTTTTATAATAATTTACTTTTTTAAATCTATTAATCTATCACTCTAGATATAATAGTTCTATAACTTCTGGTTATGTTTCCGTTATTAGTTATAGACAGTTGTCCGGAATTATTTATTTTTAAGGTAAAATTGAGCGCTGATGCATTGCCGGTATCTTGGCAACCGCCGCTAAGAGGGTTGACTACTGCAACTGTAGCCCCTTGGTCTGAACTTGTACTTGTAGCCGGACCATTTTCGGAAATTCCTCCCGTATGGCGGATTCTCCAAAATCCTGAAGAACTTCCGGTAACTATAAATGTGTTGTAAGCAGATACTCCGCAGCCATTATGTGTTAAAATTTTAATTTCATAACCAACTCCAGTTCCTGATGATCCAACTGTAAGAGGCAATCCTATGTTTACAGTTGCAGCACTAGCTACTGAACTATTATTTCGCTTGATACTTGAGTTGTCAGAAGTAGTTTCCACTCTATGGGTTATAGGATTTAATACCAATTGTTTATAGCTGGTGTCAATGAGAACATTATCTACAGTAACGATCTCTACTGTACCATTTACATCTAAAGTAGCTGTTGGTGTAATATTTTTAATTCCAATATTTCCGTTTGCCAAAATACTTGTTGCAGCAAGTGGAACACCATTAAAGCCAATATCCAAACGATTGAAGTCAGAGCCGTTTGCTGCATGTACGTATCTTAGCTGTGCTTCATTTTTTTCGGTAGCTGCTATGCCTAAATTAAGAATAGATGCATTCCCAGCAGTAATGTTAGAAGGCGCATGAAAGTCTGCAATGCGAACAAAATTGGCCGATTCAGTAGTATTTACATGTAGTTTACCATTAGGTGCAGTTGTACCTATACCCACTTTTCCGTCATCTTTTATTACAAATTCTGTTCCCGCTGGTCTTACCGCTAAAGCATCACTTTGTGTATCGAGTTTTACCATTTTATTTCCGGTACTGTTATCGTTAATCCACGCATCATTGGTGTTGTCGACATTACTTGCAACCACCAGACAGTCAAAACTTCCTGCTGTTGGGGATATTCTCTTGTATATTTGAATACATTGAACGGTAGAATTGTAAATAAGCATACCGTTAGCGGGAATTAAAGCAGCTAATGCGTTTGCTTGTGGTTGATCCAAGCGGGGTATCAACACACCTTTTGCAGTATCTACAATATCTAAAGCAGAATTTGTATCGGGTGAGGTGGTATTAATCCCTACCTGGCTACTTGCCATAATTGGAGTTAAAGATGTAAAAGCACATACTGATAATGTAATTAGAAAATGATTTAATTTCATAGTTTATTTAAGAATTATTATTTAAAATATAAATATAACTAATTTATTTAATATAAAGTATTTTTTTAACGAATATAAACGAACTTAAATATTTATTAATGTGAAAATTGATTTTTATAATCGATTATTTTATCAGTTAATTTAACAACACCAATTCTGCGACCTTGCAATAAACTGACATTCTTTTAACTTTAGAATTTCCATAAAATTCCGTAATTTTGCAGATCGTGATTTTTGCTTAAGATCACACCAAATTATGAGTAAATCAACAGAATATATAGAAGTTTACGGTGCAAGGGAACATAATCTTAAAAACATTAATGTTAAAATTCCTCGCAACGCATTGGTAGTAATTACCGGACTTTCGGGAAGCGGAAAATCATCATTGGCTTTTGATACGATTTTTGCGGAAGGCCAGCGCCGTTATATTGAAACGTTTTCGGCGTATGCACGTCAGTTTTTGGGAGGCTTGGAACGTCCTGATGTTGATAAAATTGAGGGGCTTTCTCCTGTAATTGCAATCGAGCAGAAAACAACCAACAAAAATCCTCGTTCGACGGTCGGAACAGTTACGGAACTGTACGATTATCTTCGTCTTTTGTACGCCAGGGTTTCAGATGCATATTCACTTTCTTCAGGGAAAAAACTGGTAAGTTATACCGAAGATCAGATTTTGGATACCATCAAAGAAAACTATAAAGGTGAAAAATTGATGTTGATGGCGCCGGTTGTACGTTCCAGAAAAGGGCATTATCACGAGCTTTTTGTTCAAATGGCCAAAAAAGGTTACGGACAGGCAAGAATTGATGGTGAATTGCAGGATATTGAGTATGATTTGAAGCTGGATCGATACAAAACCCACGATATCGACATTGTGATCGATCGTTGGATCATTGGTGAAAGCGCTTCTGAAAGTAGAATGGAAAAATCGCTCAGAACAGCAATGGATATGGGTGAAGGAATTATCGGAATTCAAAAACTGGGAAGCACGGAAATTGAATATTTTTCAAAAAATTTAATGGATGCCGAAACCGGACATTCATTGGCTTTACCGGAACCGAATACTTTTTCGTTTAATTCTCCAAAAGGAAGCTGCCCAAGCTGCAAAGGTTTGGGAATGATCAAAAAAATCAATACCGACCATTTTGTTGAAAACCCGAAATTATCGATCAACCAAGGCGGTTTGCTGCCGTTGGAAGATATTAAATCCAACAAATATATTTTATCTCAGATAAAAAATATTCTTGAAATTTTTGGTTTAGGATTATCTACGTCTTTCAAAGATATTCCGGCAGAAGCTTTGGATTATATTTATAATGGTTGCCACAAAGAATTTAATAAAGACCTGAAATATGCAGGAATTACCAAGAAAATAAAAGTAAGTTTTGACGGACTGATTCCTTTTATGGAAGAGATCATTGAGGAAAAAGATTCTTATGAAGGCGTTTTGCTTGAAAGGCATTTCACAACAGAAGAAACTTGTCCCGAATGTAAAGGAGCGCGTCTTCAGCCGGGAAGTTTAAGCTTTAAAATCGATGGGAAAAATATTGCCGAAGTCAATGGCTTAAGCTTATCTGATCTCAAAGAATGGTTAGCAGATATTAAGGATAAGTTTTCCGAAAAAAATGCAATTATCGCTCACGAAATTTTAAAGGAAATCGAAACAAGGCTTCAATTTTTATTGGATGTCGGTTTGGATTATTTAAGTTTGAGCAGAAGTTCGAAAACACTTTCGGGAGGAGAATCTCAAAGGATTCGTCTGGCAACACAAATTGGTTCGCAGCTGGTAAATGTATTGTATATTTTGGATGAGCCAAGCATCGGATTGCATCAAAGAGATAACGAAAGGTTAATTAATTCATTAAAAAATCTTCGTGACATCGGAAACTCCGTTTTGGTTGTCGAGCACGACAAAGACATGATTCTGGAAGCCGATGAGGTTTTGGATATTGGTCCGAGGGCAGGAAAATTTGGCGGAGAAATTCTTTGGCAGGGAAAACCTGAAGATTTACTGAAAGCCGATACAATTACAGCAGATTATATTACGGGGAAAAGAAAAATCGAAATTCCCGCCGAAAGAAGAGCCGGAAACGGTAAAAACATTCTTTTAAAAGGAGCTACAGGAAATAATCTTAAAAACGTAAATTTGGATATTCCTTTGGGAAAACTGGTTGTCGTTACAGGAATTTCCGGAAGTGGAAAATCTTCTTTGATTAACGGAACTTTGTATCCGATTCTTAATAAGCATTTTTACAGAGCCGTTCAGGAGCCTTTGCCTTACAAAAAAATCGAAGGTCTTGACAATATTGATAAAATTGTAGATGTAGATCAGGCTCCGATCGGAAGAACGCCACGTTCTAATCCTGCAACTTACACCGGAATGTTTACTGATATCAGAAATTTATTTTCTGAATTGCCTGAAAGTAAAATCCGTGGTTACAAGCCGGGAAGATTTTCTTTCAACGTAAAAGGCGGAAGATGTGAAACTTGTCAGGGCGGTGGTTTGAAAGTGATTGAAATGAATTTTTTACCCGATGTTTATGTTCATTGCGAAACCTGCAACGGAAAACGTTTCAACAGAGAAACTTTGGAAGTTCGTTACAAAGGAAAATCAATTTCAGATGTTCTGGAAATGACGATTGATGAAGCGGTCGATTTTTTCCAGCCGATTCCGAAGATTTTTGCAAGAGTGAAAACTTTGCAGGATGTCGGTTTGGGATATATTACGATGGGGCAGCAGTCAACAACGCTTTCGGGTGGCGAAGCACAGCGTATCAAACTGGCAACGGAATTAGCAAAAAGGCAAACCGGAAATACATTATATATTCTTGACGAACCCACAACAGGACTTCATTTTGAGGATGTGAAAATTTTGATGGATGCCATTAATAAGCTTGTTGAGCTTGGAAATTCATTTATTATAATTGAACATAATATGGATGTCATAAAACTTGCCGATCATATCATCGATGTAGGCCCAGAAGGTGGAAAATATGGTGGAGAAATTGTCGCCAAAGGAACACCGGAAGAAATTGTGAAGTCGAAGAAAAGCTTAACCGGAAAGTTTTTAAAGAAAGAATTACAATAAATAAAATTAAATCATCTTAAAATATAGCTAAACTATTAAAGTTTAGCTTTTTTTATATCTTAAAATCAACATCCAATGTTAACAATTCAATTATTTTAATTTTTTATATAATTGATAATCAATATTTTAAGTTTTAATGTTAACTGTATGTTAACTCAATGTGAAATTTGTATGAATATTTTTTTATATCTTTGGTTTAGAAATCAAGACAAGTTTAATATATAATTTAAAATCAAAGACTTATGAAAAATAAAATCCAAATATTTGCCGCTTCACTTTTCGCTTTAGGATTAACGGCTTTGGCGGGTAATGTAAAAGCTCAGACTACAAATAACAATAATACAATTCAGGAAGTTCAGTTAAATAAAAGTGATGCTTTCAACGAAATCAGAAATCTGTTAATTGCCAATTTTGATTTTACAAATTCAGATTACAAGCAGGGAATTGTAAATTCTGAAGTAAAATTTGATATTGCAGAAAACGGAAAAATCGTGAATGTACGTTCAAAAGGTGATTGTAAAAATGTAAGTAAAGAAATTGAAAATGTGCTGAGCCAGCTTCAGTATAAAGTTGACACAAGCAAATTAAACTCAAACATGATGGCCTCTTCATTTGTAATGCCTGTAAGAGTTGACATCAGCAACAGATAAGATAGTAATTTATCAATCATAATCGTTTTTCTAAATTTTATTCAGAAAAATGTAATAAAAAAGATTAAGTTTCGTTTTATGTTTACTAATCATTAATTTAAAAAATATGAAAAACTTAAAGAAGCTTAGCAAAACAGAATTGAAATCAGTGTATGGCGGACAGCCTAAAAAGTACTGCGTTTTCTGCGAATGGATGAATGCTGTTGTTTGCAGCGAAATTCCAATTTCTCAATGCCCTTAAGATTACTGCCGCTTTATTAAGCGGCTTTTTTATTGTAAAGTAATTCATTAAAAAATTATAAATTTGAAAATTAAAAATAAGTTTCAGAAAATAATTATTCTAAATGAATTATGAAATAAGAGAAATGCTGCCAAAAGATGAAACACGTGTTTTGGAAATTTTTAAACAAGGCATTCTTGGCGGAATAGCAACTTTCGATACCGAAGTTCCAACTGCAGAAGCCTGGAATTCCAGTTTTCTTAATGATTGCCGCTGGGTTTTAGAAAACGCGAATAGTGAAGTAATCGGCTGGTGCGCCCTGAAATCTGTAAGCAAAAGAGAATGTTTTAAAGGCGTGGCCGAAGTAAGCATTTATTTTGATAATAATTATCTCGGAAAAGGTTTAGGTACATTTCTAATGAAAAAGCTGATTCTCGACAGCGAAAACCACGGATTCTGGACTTTACAGTCCAACATCTTTCCTGAAAATGAAGCGTCAATAAAATTTCATCTTAAAAACGACTTCAGAATGGTAGGAATTCGGGAGAAAGTGGGGCAGCTGAATGGAGAATGGAAAGATCTTATAATGCTTGAAAGAAGGAGTGAAACGGTAGGTTTTTAAATATTAAAAGCAGTTTGACAAAAAAGTGGCATTATGATTGCTTAATAGCAATTGTAAATTCTGAGTTATGAAAAATTTAATAAAAATCGTCAGCATACTTTTAATAGGAGCATTTATGGCTTCTTGTGTTGCACCGCCGAGACACCCGCATGGAATGCCACCGGGACAGGCTAAAAAAATATTTAAACATAAAAAGCATCATCCTCATGACAGAGGCCATCATAAAGGTCATCACAAAGGACCTCGTGGAAGACACTAAAATATAAGCCCCAAATCGGGGCTTTTTTATTACAATCTTGTCTTTTTTGGATTGAGGAAAGTATTGAAGATCATCACTTCCTGTCCGAATTTTTTTTCTATTCTTTCTGAAATATTGATCAGTTCGCTTTCAGTAAAATCAGTTCTTTTTTCATCATCATCAAACATCAGCAGAAGATTATAATTTTTTCCTTCATCAATATATTCGCTGTGAATTTCGGAAAGAATATATTTGTTGACATCCAACAGGTTTTCGGTCATTAAAACCAGCGTTTCATCGACATATTTTTCCCATTCTTCAATGCCATTTTTTGTACAGTGAAAAGTAATGCTTAGCACGCTCATATTTTAAGAATTTTTAAGATTATTTGGATAAATACTTCAGCAAAAATCGGTAAAATTTTCGTAAATTAGCCCGTTATTAAATATTCAAAAAAAATAGTTATCGGGCAATTTTCTAAAAGTCTGATTATCATTACAATAAAAGTTATATATGCAAAAAGAAGGAGAAAGATTGATTCCCATCAACATCGTTGATGAAATGAAGTCGTCTTATATTGATTATTCAATGTCCGTTATTGTTTCAAGAGCTTTACCGGATGTGAGAGATGGCTTGAAACCTGTTCATAGAAGAGTACTTTATGGTATGTATGGTTTGAACGTTTTTTCAAATAGAAAACACTTAAAATCTGCAAGAATCGTAGGAGACGTTTTAGGTAAATATCACCCACACGGAGATTCTTCTGTATACGATGCTATGGTAAGAATGGCTCAGACATGGAGTTTGCGTTATCCACAAGTAGACGGACAGGGTAACTTTGGTTCGATGGATGGCGATCCGCCTGCAGCAATGCGTTATACCGAAGCAAGATTAAAGAAAATATCAGACGAAATATTATCTGATCTTGACAAAGAAACGGTAGATTTCCAGAATAACTTTGATGATAGTTTGACGGAGCCAAGCGTGATGCCTACAAAAATTCCAAATCTTTTGGTAAACGGTACTTCTGGTATCGCTGTAGGTATGGCAACCAATATGGCGCCTCACAATCTTACTGAAGCTGTAGATGCAATCTCTGCATATATTGATAATAGAGATATTACCATTGACGAATTGATGAAGCATATTATTGCTCCGGATTTTCCGACTGGTGGAATTATTTACGGTTACGACGGCGTGAGAGATGCTTTCCATACGGGAAGAGGAAGAGTGGTTTTAAGAGCAAAAGTAAGTTTTGAAGAAGTACATAACAGAAATGCGATTATTGTAACCGAAATTCCATATCAGGTCAACAAAGCTGAAATGATCGCCAGAACTGCTGAGTTGGTAAAAGACGAAAAAATTCCGGGCATCTACGAAATCAGAGATGAATCTGACAGAAATGGAATGCGTATCGTTTATGAACTAAAAAATGATGCAATTCCTAATGTAATTCTGAATTTATTATACAAATATACATCGCTTCAGACTTCTTTCAGCGTTAATAATATTGCTTTGGTACATGGAAGACCGGAGCAGCTGAATTTGAAAGATATCATTCATCATTTTGTTGAGCACAGACACGTGGTGATTGTAAGAAGAACGGAATACGAACTAAGAAAAGCGCGTGAAAGAGCTCACATTCTTGAAGGTTTCATGAAGGTGATCGGAACTCAGGATTCTTTAGATAAAGCAATTGCGATTATCCGTCACAGCGCCAATCCACAAGCTGCAAAAGAAGGAATTATTCAGGAATTTGATCTGTCTGAAATTCAGGCACAGGCTATTCTTGATCTTCGTTTGGCACGTTTGACAGGAATGGAGCTTGACAAAATCCGTGATGAGTATGACGCAATTATGAAAGAAATTAATAATTTGGAAGATATTTTGGCAAACGAACCAAGAAGATTCCAGATTATTAAGGATGAATTAATTGAAGTAAAAGAAAAATACGGTGACGAAAGAAGAACAGAAATCGATTATTCGGGAGGTGAAATGTCTATTGAAGATATTATCCCGAACGAAGCGGTAGTTCTTACGATTTCTCATGCAGGATATGTGAAGAGAACTTTGCTTTCAGAATACAAAATCCAAAGCAGAGGCGGTGTAGGAAATAAAGCGGCAACAACAAGAGATTCAGATTTCCTTGAGTATATTGTGTCTGCGACCAATCACCAATATATGCTGTTCTTCACCGAAAAAGGTAAGTGTTACTGGTTAAGAGTATTTGAAATTCCTGAAGGTTCTAAAACTGCAAAAGGAAGAGCTGTTCAAAACTTAATAAATATCGAGCCGGACGATAAGATTAAAGCATATATCAGAACCAACGACCTGAAAGATGTAGATTACATCAATCAAATGAGCGTTGTCATGATCACGAAAAATGGGACGATTAAAAAAACATCATTAGAGGCTTATTCAAGACCAAGAGTAAATGGTATCAATGCAATAGAAATCAGAGAAAACGATCAATTGTTGAGCGCTTATTTGACGAATGGAGATTCTCAAATCATGATCGCTACCAAAAATGGTAAATGTATCCGTTTCCCTGAAGAGAAAGTGAGAGAAGTAGGAAGAGGTTCAATTGGTGTGCGAGGCATTACACTTGAAGAAAAGGATGAGGTTATTGGTATGATTGTTGTGAACGATGTTGAGAACGAAACGGTGCTTGTGGTATCTGAAAAAGGATATGGAAAGAGAACGGCGGTAGAAGATTACAGAATTACCAACAGAGGAGGAAAAGGTGTTATCACTCTTAATATCACAGAAAAAACAGGTAATCTTATTGCAATTCAAAATGTTACGGACGACGATGGTTTGATGATTATCAATAAATCTGGAGTTGCGATCAGAATGAATATGGATGAAATGCGTGTGATGGGTAGAAACACACAAGGGGTAAGAATGATCAATCTGAAAAAGAATGATGAGATTGCCGCCATCGCAAAAGTAGCAATGGATAAGGAAGTTGAAGATGAAGAAGAAATTGAGGAAGGAATTGTAGATTCTGCCAATGAAAACGAAGGTGAAAATACACTTCCGCAAACAGAAAATAATGAGGAAACTGAAAACTCAGCAGATACAACTGAAAGTTCAGACTCTGAAGAATAATTTAAAATAAATAAAATTGTTATTATTATGAAAAAGCTAATTTTAGGGATAGCTATTGTTTCATCAGCATTTGTTTTCGGGCAAAAGGATGATGTCAACGCTCAGCTTCAGGCTTCTAATAAAGCAGCAATGGATGCTTATCAGGCAAAAAACTATACTGTAGCTGCGCCAAAGTTTATGGAAGTTTACAACTTGCTGAAAACCAGCGGGCAGGATGATAAAATTTATATGTATTACGCCGGGCTTAGCTATGCTTTGGCTAATAATGTAGATGAAGCGATCAAAATCTATACAGAATTGATTAATTCAGGATTTACAGGAGTTCAGACTTCGTATACAGCTAAAGAAACTAAAACCGGAAACGTTACTACTTTAGATAAAAATACTTGGGAATTACTAAAGAAAAGTTCAAAAGATTATACAGATTTTAAAACTGAGCAAACGAAAAGTGTTGAGCCGGATTTGTATGAAACTTTGTCGACACTATTATTAAATGCTAAAAAGAATGACGAGGCCTTAGCGGTTATAGAAAAAGGGTTGGCAAAATATCCAAATAATGCCAAACTGAAAGAATATCAGGGATCTGCTTTATATGCTTCCGGTAATACAGACAAATTTATGGCTAATTTGAAAGAGCAATTAGCTAAAAATCCGAATGATGCTACCAATTGGTATAATTTGGGGGTTTTGCAATCCAAGAATCCTGCAACTGCAGCAGATGCGATTGCTTCATTTACCAAAGCGGTTGAACTTCAACCAACAATGGCTAATGCTTACCAAAATCTAGTGTATACCATTATCGGAGACGATGCAAAAGCGGTTGAAGATATTAATGCACTCAGAAAAACAAAGCCGGATGAAGCTACAACTTTAATTGAAGCCAGAAAAGAAAGGTTCAATAAAGCTCTTCCTCATGCTGAAAAATGGTATCAGGCAAATCCTGAAAGTTTAGATGCGGTTACCACATTAAGAGAAATTTATGGAATTACCAAAAATCAGGCAAAAATGGCTGAAATGAAAGCTAAAGAAGCTGAACTTCAGGCAAAACAACCTAAATAATTCAAAATACTTGAGTTATCAAAAAACCGAAACATAATTGTTTCGGTTTTTTTGTATTATTATTATTCTGAATAGTAAGAATCTATTTCTATTTAAGATTCTTGCTTCGTCAAATCTGACAAACATTTTGAAATTATTTCTTTGCTGATTGAAATACCTTTGCAAACTATAAATATTCTCAATATTTTAAAGAAACTTAGCGTTCTTTATGATAAATTGATTTTACTCAAATTTTATATTCAACTAAAAAAGTTTAAAAAAAGCAACAATTTTCAGATCATTATCATCAGAAATCAATGTTAAAATTCTCTGCAATTCCGTATCTTTGAGAAAAATTTTACTAGAATGATCGACTGGAAAACCGTTAAAGAATACGAGGATATTACCTATAAAAAATGCAATGGTGTGGCAAGAATTGCTTTCAACAGACCGGAAGTACGCAATGCCTTCAGACCAAAAACCACTTCAGAATTATATGATGCTTTTTATGACGCTTACGAAGATTCTTCGATTGGTGTTGTTTTGCTTTCCGGCGAAGGACCGAGCACAAAAGATGGTGGCTGGGCCTTTTGTAGCGGCGGAGATCAGAAAGCAAGAGGTCATCAGGGTTATGTAGGAGAAGATGGAAGACACCGTTTAAATATTCTTGAAGTTCAGCGTTTGATCCGTTTTATGCCAAAAGCAGTTATTGCGGTGGTTCCGGGTTGGGCAGTAGGCGGCGGACATTCGCTTCATGTGGTTTGCGATCTTACTTTGGCGAGTAAAGAACATGCAATTTTCAAGCAAACCGATGCAGATGTAACAAGTTTTGATGGCGGTTACGGTTCGGCTTATCTGGCTAAAATGGTCGGACAGAAAAAAGCCCGTGAAATTTTCTTTTTAGGTAAAAATTATTCAGCTCAGGAAGCTTTGGAAATGGGAATGGTAAACGCCGTTATTCCTCACGACGAGCTGGAAGATACAGCTTACGAATGGGCTCAGGAAATTTTAGCTAAATCTCCGACTTCTATCAGAATGCTGAAGTTTGCAATGAATTTAACAGACGACGGAATGGTTGGGCAACAGATTTTTGCAGGTGAAGCGACCCGTTTGGCATACATGACCGAAGAAGCTAAAGAAGGCCGAAATGCTTTCCTTGAAAAAAGAAAACCCGACTTCGGAAAAGATCAGTGGATATCATAAAATACCAAGCCATAAACTGAGTTTTGGCTTTTTTAATGGAACAAAAATTTTACAACAAACAGCTTTTTGATTTAGAAATCCCCGATTTTGACGATTTGGAGCTCGCTCCCGTTTCACCAAAGTATCTGAAAATTATATTATTCAACAGAATTCTGTTTTCGGTTATATTAATTTCAGGGTTTGCAATTGCTTATTATTTTTTCAGTAAAAGTTTCTCATTTCTTCAGATTTGGGGATTGTTTGCTGTTATTTTCGTATGGATTATTTTCATGTTCCTCAATGAAATTATTGGATTTAAATTCATGAAATATGCACTTCGTGAAAAAGATTTAGTCTACCAATATGGCTGGTTGAAACGAAGTATAATTATCGTTCCTTTCAACAGAATTCAGCATATCAAAGTAGAGCAGGGATGGTTTTCTAAAATATTGAATCTAAAATCAATTACGGTTTACACAGCAGGAGTCAATGGCGGAGATGGTTCTATCAATGGCCTGCCGGAAGATATTGCGGAAGGAATCAACAATCTGATCCGTAAAAGTATTTCTCAAGAAAAAACAGAAGATGGAGGAGAAGCATAATTCTTTTTTTCAGCCTCAACGACAGTCAAAAACAGGTATCGTATTGCTTTTTCTGTACAATATCGGGATTGTGATCAAAAACTTATGGGTTTTCGCTATCCTTTTTTTTGTCAGAAAAGATAAAATGGAATCTTGGATTATTGTTCTTGCTGTTATCGCGGGGCTTTTAATTTTAATTGTTTCTGCAGTTTTGCAATATTATCATTTCAAATATTATATTGATGAAGAAAATGAAGAATTTGTCATTCATGAAGGAATTATCAATACATCAGTAACAAAAATTAAAAAGGAAAATATTCAGGAGGTAAATATCTTGCAGCCTTTTGTTCATCGCTTTTTTAATATTTATAAACTCGAAATCGATACGCCGGGAAGTTCTGAAAAAGAAGTGAAAATTTCTGCGTTGACAAAACAGAATGCTTTAGATCTTAAAAAATATCTTTTAACCGAAAAAAGAATTGAAAAGAATGCTGAACAATATGATGAAGTTCCTGAAAATGAAGAAATCAAAGAGCTTCGTTCAATCAAAATTTCCACGTTCAGTATTTTAGAATACGGAATTACCTCAAATTATATTCAAAGCTTTTTTGCGTTGGTCAGTTTACTGATTTATGGTTTTTCAGAGCTCAGCAACTTGCTGAAAAAAGCTGAATTTGAGACGCAATTAGATTATGATACCGTAGAATCGCAGTTTTTGGCATTTTCTATTCCTGTCATTTTGGGAATCGTTTTAGTTGTTATTATTGTCGGAATTGTAATTAATGCCGTTCGTACCATTATTAAATTTTTCAACTTTAAAATCACCGAAAATAATCAAAGTTTTTCTTTTGAATATGGTTTGTTTAATACCCGAAATTCGATTGTAAACAAATCAAAAGTTCAGGTTATCACAGAAACCCAAAACTGGATTCAGAAAAAAATGAAAATTTCTTTTGTGAAATTTCTGCAAATCGGAAAAAATGAAGAAGAAAAAAATGTGTCGGCCGTTCCGGGAATTAACAATACAGAAAAAGAGAAACTAATTTCCACGATTTGGAAAGAAAATCCGCTTTTTACAGATTATTTAAAACCAAATTTCAGATTGATTATTGTAAATACCTTTCAATGGATTGTTCTGCCTTTGATTTTAGTTTTCGTTATTAAAAAAGATTTGCTTATAAATTATTGGTTTTTAGCGGTTATTTGCATTGTTTTAGCAGAATTGTTTATCCTGATTTCTTTCAGAAATTTAAAATTATTTTACAGTGAAAGATTTATAAGATTAAAATCAGGAATTTGGGACATCGATACCCGAACTTTTGAGGTGGAAAAGCTTCAAACTGTGAAAATTTCTCAGTATTTTTGGCAAAGAAAAACAAACTTGGGAAGTATCACTTTTTATACGTCTGCAGGACGCTTTAAAATAGTTGCTTTAAACTTTATAAAGCTTAAAAAACTGCTGAATTACTGCATGTATAAAATTGAAAAATTCTAAGAAATAATTAAATAAAATTTAATGACCGATTGGATAAAAGCCGCAAGGTTGAGAACGTTACCGCTTTCGTTAAGCGGAATTATTATGGGATCTTTCATTGCAAAATGGAGGCTTTGGGGCGAAGGAGGTACTTGGGACTGGAAAATTTTTGCTTTGGCAATTTTGGTAACATTGTTGTACCAGGTTTTGTCAAATTACGCCAACGATTATGGCGACGGAGTAAAAGGAACGGACGCAAAAAGAATCAACGAAGCCGAATCCAGAGCCGTTGCTTCAGGAAAAATTACTGCAAAACAAATGAAAAATGCCGTGATTTTACTTTCTGTTGTATCATTTATTGCAACAGTTGCATTGTTGTATTTAGCTTTTATCCCTGAATATATGAATGAATTTTATATTTTCACAGGTTTAGGCGTAGCAAGTATTTTGGCGGCAATTGGCTATACAATTGGTAAAAAACCTTACGGATACATGGGATTGGGAGATCTTTTTGTATTTGTGTTTTTTGGATTGGTTTCGGTCTGCGGAAGTTATTTTCTGTTTACAAAAACTTTCAGTTGGGATATTTTATTGCCCGGAACAGCAGTTGGGCTGATGAGCATGGCGGTTCTTAATCTCAACAACATGAGAGATATCGAAAGCGACAGATTATCAGGTAAAAAAAGTCTGGCTCTCAGAATAGGCTTTAGAAATGCAATGCTTTACGAAATTGTGCTTTTGCAGCTTCCGTTGTTGCTTATCCTTATATTTTTAGGTTTAAATGGTTTTATTCAATCGCAAAATTATTATGTTTTTATCGTCATGATTTTACTGATTCCTTTTGCCAAGCTGCGAAGAAAAATAATGGCTGTGAAAGAACCGAAAGAACTGGATCCTTTCCTGAAACAGGTTGGAATTCTTACTTTTATGATGGCTGTTCTTACAGCTTTTGGACTTAATTTTTTTAAATAAATAATTTCAATATTATGAGTTCTACTATTTATGTTGAAGCTCAAATGCTTATCAGAAAGCCTGTTCAGGAAGTTTTTGAAGCATTTATAAATCCTGAAATCACGACCAATTTCTGGTTTACAAAATCAAGCGGAAAGCTGGAAGAAGGCAAAACAATTACTTGGGAATGGGAAATGTACGGAGCAAAATCTGAAGTTAAAGTTCAGCAAATCATTCCAAATCAATTGATTAAAACAATTTGGGGTGATCCGGCCACAAACGTTGATTACGAATTCAAAGAAATGGAGAAAGGAACTTTGGTTATTATAAAAAGTTACGGTTATCCGCAAACAGGAAACGATTTGTTGAAGGAAATCAATGATAATACAGGTGGTTTTACAACGGTTTTAGATGGTTGCAAAGCATATTTGGAACATGGAATTAATTTGAATCTGATTGAGGATAAATTTCCTGCGAAATAAAATTTTAATTAATGAATCTTATAATGGATTTTTGATTTGTTCAGAAAAAAACTGTTATGAACTTTATGATAAACAGTTAGTATTAGCAATGTCATGCTGAGCGGAGTCGAAGCATCTCAATTAAATAAAAAATAAATTAAAAATGAAAATACAATATTTAGGACAAAACTGTTTTTTGTTCACTTACAAAGAAAAAAATATTTTGTGTGATCCTTTTTACAATTATAAAAAGGCAGAATCGGGATTTGATATTTCAGCTCAAAAAATTGACTATATCTTATTAACTCACGCTCACGGCGATCATATTGCCGATGTTGAGGAAGTTTTACAGTTTCACCCGGAAGCTACCATTATCGGTCAGCCGGAAATTTGCGGATATTTCAAAACTGCAAAAAATACAGATGATGTAAACTTAGGCGGATCTGCAAAAATCGATGATCTTAAAATTTCCATGGTTCCGGCTCATCACACAAGTTCGTTTCCTGACGGAAGCTACGGTGGGGTTCCTGTGGGATATATTTTCAGATTGCCTGAAGGTAAAAATGTGTATTTGGCAGGTGATACCGGAGTGATGGCAGATATGCAATTGTTTCCGCAACTGTTTGGAAGTTTAGATCTTTCAATCCTTCCGATTGGTGGGCATTACACGATGTGTTCAAGAAAAGCAGCTTTTGCAGCTTCAGAATTGTTGAAAACTCCGAAAGTAATAGGATGTCATTTTGATACATTTCCTGCAATTGAAATCGATCATGAAAATGCTTTGAAAAACTTTAAAGAGAAAAATGTGGAATTGATTCTTCCGAAATTAGGCGAAAGCTTTAGTATCTAAAAAAAATTAAGAGATTAAGTAATTTAAATAAATCATCTTAATCTCTTAACCTATAAAAATAAAAAATGGCAAGCTACCTACATCACACCGCTACGACCGATTACCTTTGCTGCGTTCCCACCCTGGAGGGGTCTCAGGAGCTGGTTGTGTAGGACTTGCCGGTGCAAAGATAGGAATTAATTATAAATTTAAAAATATTATTAAAGAAAAATACTTTGAAAACCTCTTTATTGATGCTAAAACATTGAAATTAAGCTCAATATTTTTCAATATTTTTCTAAAAATTTGAAGTATGACAAAAAGTCCCGTTACATTAGGAATTTTATTATTTGGAGCTACAATGCTGATTTTCTTTGTAGTATATTGGTTTTTCTCAGGAATTACCTATTTTGAGACTTCGATGATTGTGAATGCATTTATTTTGCCTGTTTTATACGCCGGAACTGCATTTTGGTCGGTAAAATCTCGTTGGAATAATCACCGTTTGGGCTTCAAAGAGGCCTTCAAAAGAGCATTTGTCCCTATGTTTGTTGGCGGATTTCTTTCCGTGGCAAGTATTTTTGTTTTCTTAAATTTTGTAGATACCGATGCCAAAAACCTTCTTAATTATCAGTTTGTACAGACCAACAAAAAGAAATTGGATGACACTTACAAGGCTGAAAAATCACGTCTGATTACAGAAAAAGACATTCAGGAATTGGAAGAAGATTACCAGAAAAATCTGCAAAGTTTTAATGATAATCAGGTTAAAGGAAAAGATATGCTTACGGCAAGTCATTTTTCAGGATATTTTGCAGCAATACTTATATTTTACTTAGTTTTGTCGTTGTTTTTCGGTGCTTTTTTCAGAACCAGAACAATGCACGAAGAAATAATTAATCAAGAATAATTTTATTAAAATAAATGAATCTATCTATAGTTATTCCGTTGCTCAACGAAGAAGAATCTCTTGAAGAGCTTTTTACCCGAATTGATAATGTCTGCAAAACCAGCAACTTATCTTACGAAGTTTGGTTTATCGATGACGGAAGCACAGATTTGTCATGGAGCATTATTGAAAACTTGAAGGTGCAGCATCCGCAAATTCACGGAATAAAATTTTCCAGAAATTACGGAAAGTCGCAGGCCTTACATGCCGCTTTTGAAAGAGCAAATGGCGATGTTATCATTACGATGGATGCAGATTTACAGGATTTTCCGGAAGAAATTCCTGAACTGTACAAAATAGTGATCGAAGACAATTACGACATTGTTTCGGGCTGGAAAAAGAAGCGTTTTGATAATGTGATGACCAAAAATATTCCGTCAAAATTGTTCAATGCTGCTGCCAGAAAAGTTTCGGGAGTTTATCTTCATGATTTCAACTGTGGTTTGAAGGCTTATAAAAAACAGGTCGTAAAATCTATCGATGTGTATGGAGACATGCATCGCTATATTCCCGTTTTGGCTGCCAATGCAGGTTTCAGAAGAATTACAGAAAAAGAGGTTCCGCATCAGGCACGACCTTACGGAACGTCAAAATTTGGTACAGAAAGATTCATTCGCGGATTTTTGGATTTGGTAACACTTTGGTTTGTAAGCCGTTTTGGTGGAAGACCGATGCATTTCTTCGGAGCAGTTGGGACTTTAATGTTTATTATTGGTTTTCTTTCTGCGCTTTGGTTGGGAATTTCAAAATTAATTGACGTTGCACGAGGAATTTACGGACATTTAATTACCGATAATCCTTGGTTTTTTATTGCTTTGACGATGATGCTGATGGGAACTTTGCTGTTCATTGCAGGATTTTTGGGCGAAATGATCATCCGAACAAACCGCGAACACAAGAATTATAATATTGACGAAGTGATCTAATATATGCTTAAAAAGAGTTGTTTAAACTGCGGCCATTCGGTTTCCGATGATTTTTGTCCTCATTGCGGGCAAAAATCCGACACCGCAAGAATAACTCCGAAATCCCTGATTAGAACAGATATTTTGGGTTCTATCTGGCATATTGAAGACAAGTTTTTCAGGACATTAAAGCATATTTTGTTTAGTCCCGGCAAAATGGCGACGGATTATATTGCAGGCAAAAGAATTAAGTATTATAATATTTTTTCATTATTACTTATTTTGTTCGGTTTCAATGTGTTGGCGTTGCATTTTTATCTGGATTTGAATCTTGAAGAAATTCCTGAAAACAGTTCAAATATTGTTGATTTTTTTTCTAAATATTCGAAGACAATTTTATTTGCATTAATCCCTATCTTGGCTTTGAACTCGTGGATTCTTTTCAAAAGAATGAAGCTCAACTTTGCAGAACATATTATTATTGCATCGGTAAGCCTGTGCGGAATTCTTACCTTAATATTGGTAGACGACGTCATCAGTATCATCGAAATTTATAAACCGTTATCAAAAGTTTTTGGCTTTATAGATAAAATTCTATTTTATATCATCATTTTATTTCCCGCCTTTACTTATTTTAATGCGTTTAAAAATTCTTATTCAGGATGGGGTATAGTATGGCGATTAATGCTGTTTTATGTTTTATGGGGAATCGAAATTTTTATAATAATTATAATTTTATATAAAATACTTTAAAATTAAAATGAAAAATATATTATACGCTTTCATGCTTGTTGCGGTTGTTTCCTGTGGAAAAATTTCTCCGAAAGGAAATTTAGAAAAAAAAGAAATTATTGTTGAAGATTTTGTAAATCTTGATCTTGAAGGAAAATATCGTGTATTTTACGCAAGAGGTCCTAAAAGTTTTGTTGAAGTTGAAACTTACCCGAATATCGCTGATAATCTGGATATTGATGTAGATGATAAAACCCTTTCTATCACAGAAAACAGAGAAACAAAAGGAGTTGATTTCTATAATGTAACCATTTATTCCAAATACAACCTTGAAAAAGTTTCTCTTTCGGATTCTGTAGAAATGAATATTTCGAGCGAAATTAAAACCGATAATTTTAGGCTTAATTTAAAAAATAATGCTACTTTTATGGGTTCGGTGAACACAAGAAGAGCAGAAGTGGAAATGTTGAACAGAAGCCGAGCCAATTTTTTGGGTGAAACTAAAGATGCCGTAATAAAGATCTCGGATACAGCAAGTTTGATTGCTCCTTACTGGAAAATTGCCAATTTGAATCTAGATTCTAAAAACGGAAATTATGCAGAAGTGAATGTAAAAGATTCATTAAAAGGAAGCATAAAAAACACAGCCAAATTTGTGTATTATAATGATCCTATTCGTGCTTTTAAAGTTGATAAAACGACGAAAGTGGAGAATAAAAAACTTCAGTAGATTTCCTAAATATATTTATAAATGAAGATATTTTTATCATTTTTAATTTTGATTCTAATTTGCTCAACATCTTGTGTATCAACTAAAGTAAGTTCAAGAAATAATTACGATTATTCAATTTTAAAAAATAATTCAAACTATATTATTGAAACAAAAGATGGAAAAAAGATTAGACAATTTGAATTTATCAGCCAGACAGAAAATTTAATTACCGGGAAACAAGAAAACTCAGAAATTCAGATCGAGAAAAGCAATATAGAAAAAGTTCTGAAGCCAAGTGCAGGAAAAACAATTCCGTTGATTGTAGGAATAGTAGGTGCTGTAGTTGTAATACCTGCATACATTAGTAATAAACCAATAGGACATTAATAAACAAAAAGATTACAAAATACAATATGACAACATTAGAAAAAGCAAAACTTTGGTTACATGAATCATTTGATAAAGAAACGAGAGATGCTGTTCAATTGTTAATTGAAGGTAATTCTCCCGATTTGGAAGATTCTTTTTATAAAGAATTGGAGTTCGGTACAGGAGGAATGCGCGGAATTATGGGTGTTGGAACTAATCGTTTAAATAAATACACGTTAGGCCAAGCCACACAGGGACTTGCAAATTATATGTTACAGCAATTTCAAGGTGAGGAAATCAAGGTTGCGATCGCTTATGACGTTAGAAATAACTCCAAAGAATTTGGAAAATTGGTTGCGGATGTTTTAACGGCAAACGGAATCAAAGTGCTTCTTTTTAAAGATCACCGGCCGACTCCTGAGTTGTCTTTCACCGTTCGTGACAGAAATTGTAATGGCGGAATTGTTTTAACGGCTTCTCACAATCCACCTGAATACAACGGATACAAAGTATATTGGAATGACGGCGCACAAATCGTCCCGCCACATGATGAAGCGATTATTAATGAAGTATATTCCGTAAAGTTTGACGAAATTAAATTTAACGGAAATGATGATTTAATAGAATGGATCGGAGAGGAACAGGACGATATTTACATTGATGCGTGCATCGAAAACTCTACTTATCAGGATGTGGAAAAAGGAAATTTAAATATCGTTTTCACATCAATTCATGGCACGACTTATACAACCGTTCCGAAAGCTTTGGAAAAAGCAGGCTTCAAAAAGATCGATTTGGTAAGAGAACAGATGATTCCGAGCGGAAATTTCCCAACGGTAGATTCTCCAAATCCTGAAGAGCCTGCAGCTCTGGAAATGGCAATGGATTTAGCAAAAATCACCAATGCTGATATCGTAATCGGAACCGATCCGGATGGCGACAGATTGGGAATTGCCGTAAGAAATTTGGAAGGCGAAATCCAGTTGTTGAATGGAAACCAATGCAATACAATTCTAACATATTATATTTTAGACCAATGGAAAAAGCAAGGTAAAATTACCGGAAAAGAATTCATTGGCTCTACAATTGTGACTTCAGATATTTTCTTTGATATTGCCGAAAAATTCGGTGTTGACTGCAAAGTCGGATTGACGGGATTCAAATGGATCGGAAAAATGATCCGTGATTTTGAAGGTGAAGAAAAATTTATTTGCGGTGGCGAAGAAAGTTTCGGGTTTATGACAGGAGATTTCGTTCGCGACAAAGATTCTTGCGGAAGTATTGTTTTAGCTTGTGAAATTGCAGCGTGGTGCAAGGCCAACGGAAAAACGATGTACGAATATCTGATCGAAATATATCAGGAAACCGGAATGTATTATGAAGGTTTGGTAAACTTGGTGAAAAAAGGAAGAGATGGAGCTGAAGAAATTCAGGAAATGATGAAGAATTTCCGTGAAAACCCACCAAAAAAACTGGCCGGCTCATTGGTAGAAGAAATAAAAGACTTTAAAGAACAAACCAATTTTGTAGTTTCTGAAAACGAAAAACATTTGATGGATGATATTCCGAAATCAAACGTGTTGATTTACTACACACAAGATGATACGAAAGTTTGTGTAAGGCCTTCAGGAACAGAACCGAAAATTAAATTTTATATTTCTGTAAAAGAACAATTGAACTCAAAAGAAGATTTCAAATCAACATTAAAAGCTTTGGAAACAAAAATAGAAGAAGTAAGAAAAGATCTTCAATTAACGTAAAAAAATATTTAGTTATAAGTTTTGAATTATAATTATGAGTGAAGCTATTGACCTAAATTTTTTAAGTAATATAAATCTTCGGTCTTTTGATAAGTAGAACGCCTTTGCGAACTAAAAGCATTTAGTATTAAAAAGGCTTTGTTCACTTTGCGTTAAAATTTCTTTAAGATAAGTAAGAACTCATAATTAATAACTTATAACATTTAACATTTAATAATAAATAAAGTGAAAGTTTCAAAATTAGCGGCGAACCTGATCGGTTCTGAAATTGTAAAAATTGGTAATGAAGTAAATGATTTAAAGGCAAAAGGAGCAGAAATAGCCAACCTTACCATTGGCGACCTGAATTCTAATCTGTATCCGATTCCGGCACAGTTGAAGGAAGAAATTCAGAAAGCTTATCAGAATAATTTAACAAATTATCCGCCTGCAAACGGACTTTTATCTTTAAGAAAAGAGGTTTCCAAAGACCTTAAAAACAGATGGAATCTTGATTATGACGCTAATGATATTTTGGTAACAGCGGGTTCAAGACCATTGATTTATGCTGTTTATAAAACAATTGTGGACGAAGGCGATAAAGTGATTTATCCTACGCCGTCTTGGAATAACAATCATTATGCTTACCTTACTTCGGCAGATGCGATTGAAGTGAAAACCACTCAGGAAAATAACTTTCTTCCAACCGCGGATGACTTAAGACCACATTTGGAAGGAGCGGTTTTGGTAGCGCTATGTTCGCCGTTGAATCCGACGGGAACGATGTTTACAGAAGAGCAGCTTTCAGAAATTTGTGAATTGATTTTAGCAGAAAACAAAAAAAGAAGCGAAGGAGAAAAACCATTGTATTTAATGTACGATCAAATTTATTCAAACCTTACTTTTGGTGCAAAACATTTCGATCCTGTTTCGCTTTTCCCAGAAATGAGAGAATATACGCTTTATATTGATGGGATCTCAAAATGTCTTGCTGCGACGGGAGTTCGTGTTGGTTGGGGATTTGGTCCTACGCATATCATTGATAAAATGAAAGCACTTCTTACGCATGTTGGAGCTTGGGCACCAAAACCGGAGCAGGAAGCTACTGCAAAATATTTTCAAGATGCAGATAATGTAAACACTTTTATTAATGATTTCAAAGGAAAGCTTGAAGCAAGTTTAAAAGTTCTTCACAAAGGAATCCAGGATTTAAAAGGTAAAGGCTTGACGGTAGAAAGTATTGAACCGATGGGCGCAATGTATCTTACCATTAAATTAGATTATATAGGAAAAACAAAACTAGACGGAACAACGATCGAAAATTCTTCAGATTTGGTATTTTACTTAATCAATGAAGCAGGCGTTGCGTTAGTTCCTTTTTCTGCTTTTGGCGAAGTAAAAACCGAGCCTTGGTTCCGTGCATCTGTTGGCGGATTGGCTACTGAAGAAATTTCATCAATGATGCCTAAGCTTGAAAATGCTTTGAATAAATTAAGATAATTTAAAATATAAATGCTTCGACCTCGCTCAGCATGACATTTTAGCGATGTCACGCTGAGCGGAGTCGAAGCGTTTTAATAATAAAGTCGTAAATCATAACATACAGTGAAATTTCTTAGAAAACCATTTCTTGAAACTAAATTGTTGAGTTATTCAACATTAGCAATTATCATTTTGGTGATTTTAAGCGTTTGGCTTTCAGGAAGAGGTTCTCACACGTCTTTATTTCAGAATTCTGTTGTTTCAACCTCGATTTTAGCAGGAGCATTTTTTCTGTTTATAAGTTTAGGATTATTTTTAGGATTGAAATTAAAAGATAATGTTGGAGATATTTTAAGTAAAGATAGATTAAAAAAATACTCTGATAAAACTCCTCAAATTGATGTTTCTGATTTTGATCCCCCTGCAATTGGGGACGGGATAGGGGGAATTATAATTTCCATTATTTTTTGGTTGTTTTTTTCTATTATTCTTGTATTTCTTTTATATTTTTTAGGAGTTTTCTTTTGGGCAACAATCCTATTTTTTGCGGCAATGTTATATTGGATTTTTTTCCGGGCTTTACGTTTAGTATTTAAGAATTCAAAACATTGTAAAGGAGATTTATTGAAAAGTTTCGGCTTCGGGATTTTTTATTCATTTTTGTATATTTCTTGGATTTATGGAATTATTTTTTTTGTTAACTATTTAAATTAATAATTAAATGAAAATCATCGCTGTCATTCCTGCTCGCTACGAAGCAAGTCGTTTTCCGGGTAAACTGATGCAGATTTTAGGAGAAAAAACTGTAATTACCACAACGTATCAAAATGTTGTGGAAACTGGTTTGTTTGATGAAGTTTTTGTGGCTACAGACTCGCTGATTATTTTTGACGAAATTGAAAATAACGGCGGAAAAGCTGTAATGACCGGCCAACATGAAACAGGAAGTGACCGGATTGCTGAAGCAGTACAACATATTGATTGTGATATTGTTATCAATGTTCAGGGTGATGAGCCTTTTTTGAAATTAGAACCTTTGAAACAGCTAATTGAAGTCTTTAAAGAAGATGAAAATCAGGAAATTTCTTTAGCTTCATTAAAAATAAAATTGACCAAAAAAGAAGAGATTGAAAATCCAAATAACGTAAAAGTGATTACCGACAATAATGGTTTTGCTTTGTATTTCAGCCGTTCTGTAATTCCTTTTCACAGGGAAATTTCTTTTGATGTCGATTATTTTAAACATATTGGAGTTTATGCTTTCAGAAAGCATACTTTGCTGCAATTTTCGAAGCTTGAAATGAAACCTTTGGAAATTTCTGAAAAAATAGAATGCATCCGTTACCTGGAATACGGCATGAAAATTAAATTGATAGAAACCAATTTCGTCGGAGTTGGAATCGATACACCGGAAGATTTAGAGAAAGCAAGGAAATTACTTTCCAATTAATCGGTAAACGGTAAAATTGATACATCGGTAAATTAATAAAGCGCTATATTTGAATTATTAAATTGATTGAATGAAGAAATTATTTTTAGTATTCGTCCTGATTTTTTCGCAAATATCTTTTGCCCAAACCGCAAAGGAAATAATAGATAAAAACATCGAATTGTCCGGAGGATTAACCAATTGGAAATTATTAAATTCAGTATTACTTCAAGGAAAAGTAGTTTTGGGAATTAAGGATGAATATCCGATCAAAATTTATCAGCAACGCCCGAATTTAACAAAAACCGTTCTTACAATCAATGGAAAAGAAACTGCAATTGAAGGTTTTGACGGCAATAAAGGATATGCAATGAATTATGCAGCCAACAAGCTTCAGGTTTATCCGGATTATGTTTCGGAAAGTTTTGATAATGATTTTATAGATTGGGAGAATAAAGGTTTTGAGGCAAAATATTTAGGCAAGGAAAAAGTAGGAGATGTCTATTGTCACAAGGTTGAGCTTACAAAAAATGTCAACAAAAATTTCTATTATTTTGACACAAAAACGTATATGCTTTTAAAGGAAATAAAGAAAGACGAAACATTAAATTATTCGGACTACAAAAAAGTCGGAAATCTCGTAATGCCTTTCAGAATAGAATCTTCAAGCGCTAAAAAAGATGGAGATTTTGTAATGTTAATCAATAAAATTGACGTCAATAAAGTATTTCCATCAAATGTTTTTAAATTTTAATTAAAGAAAATAAATATAATTATGAAAAAGATTTTCTTGCTGATGCTTTCTTTTGTGGCATTTCTGCAAAGTTGCACCAACCAAAAAAGTGAATTGTCTAAAGCAAAAACCAACGAACTTATGGGAAAAACAATATACGATTATAAAGTTGAAAGCCTTGACGGGAAAGAAATCAACTTTGCAGATTTTAAAGGAAAGAAAATCCTTATCGTAAATACGGCTTCAGAATGTGGTTTTACGCCACAATATGCAGATCTTGAAAAGCTGTCAAACGACTATAAAGAAAAATTGGTTGTCATTGGTTTTCCTGCAAATAATTTTGGCGGACAAGAGCCGGGAACCAACACCGAAATCGGTGCTTTTTGCCAGAAAAATTATGGTGTAACATTTCCATTGGCAGCAAAAGTTTCTGTAAAAGGTGATGATACCGCTCCGATTTTTAAATATTTAACAGAAAAAGATTTGAACGGAGTAAAAAACACAGCAATCTTATGGAATTTCACTAAGTTTTTGGTGGATGAAAACGGCAAGTTGATTGATACTTTTGTAAGTACAACAAAACCAACAGATGATGCGATTACAAAATATTTAAAGTAATAATAAAGAGTTGTGAAACTTCACAACTCTTTTATTTTTTTATTTCTTAATAAATTTTTGAGTAATGCTATTATCCTTTATTTTCAATTTTAAAAGATAATTTCCTGTTTTCAATGATGAAACATTGATTTTAGGATTTTTTTCATTAATTGCTTTATTCATTAATAATTGTCCAGATAAACTATAAATTTCTATAGTTTCAATTTTCTCTTCAGACTCAATATACAGCATTTCAGAAACAGGGTTCGGATATACAGAAATATTTTTCCCCAAATTAGTATCTTCAATACTTAATGTAACAGGATTTGGGTTTTGTATAGAAAACATTGTATATTCTGCATTATTTGCAGTAGTAGAAGCAATTAACGTTGCTGCACCAGTGGTTTTATCTACAGTATGTATTCCACCTGCGCCTCCACCAAAATAACCTGCCATATAAATAGTATTATCTGCAGTATTTATATCTGCTTCTTGTGCAAACTGTATATTTATTCCTAAAGGTCCAATTAAAGTTCCTGCTCCGGTCATTAGATTTACAGAATAAAAATTATCATTTCCAATATCTGCCATATAAGCGTTTCCTCCGTTATCTATTACCAACCAAATACCCAAAGAATTTCCTGTATTGCCTATAAAGGTACATGCTCCAGTTGTTTTATTAAGTGAATATAATTTAGTTACAGTTCCATCTGTGCCAAGAACATAAAACACGTTATTGGCATAGCTCCAAGATAAACCAGTTAAGTTTCCGTGGTTGTTCCCAGACCTGTAAGGGGTGAAACTACAGTAACTGCACCATTAGCAGTATTTATAGTAAGAAGATTTCTTGTAGTATTATCTAAAGCGTATAAGGTACCTGTATTATCAAAATCATCTGCAAAAATGCCATTGGTAATTGACCCAAGAACATTCATAGTATATGGACCTAGATAAGGAAAAGTTCCAAAATCATCATTTGTTGATCTACCATTCAGAGCATAGGCGTCACCATTTGCCAGCACATTTTTTGAAACTAGAGTTTCATCTGGTTTATAATAGGCTGTAATAAGTGCTTCTTCTTCTTTTGTGAAATATCCTGTAGGAAATGCAGCAGCAGGATTTTTAATTTCCTTCATTTTAGCAAAAATGTTTGCCATTTGAGCTTCTGATGGTTTGTTTTGTGCCTGAAAAAGTCCAATTAAGGATAAAGAGGCAAGTAAGTAAAATTTTTTCATGTTTATTTACAATTAAAATTATTACTTAAAGATAAATGAAATTTATTAAAAGCTAGGTTTTATTTTAAATTATTTACTTTTCTCGGCAAAACAGAAAATATTTCCCAGTTTAATACTTGAATAGCCGTTGCTTTTTATTTTTGAAGAATTAATCATTGCTTTGGCCAAAACATCGGTCGGAAGCGGCTTTTGGCTTTCAAAAAGTCCAAGTTTGTTAGCAAATTTTATTATTCTGCTTCCTAAAACTTCTCCTGTTCTTTCAGAATCTTTTCTTTCCAGCATTCCGGGTTTGAAAATGGTAATTTTATTGAAATGGAGCTGCTTTACCGCTTCTTCCAGTTCTCCTTTCATTTTAGAATAGAAGATTTTAGATTTCGGATTGGCTCCGTAAGCCGAAACCAAAACATAATCATCCACATTATTTTCTTTGGCCGCTTTGGCAAATTCATATTGATAATTGAAGTCGACTTTCTTCTGTGCTTCTTTGCTTCCGGCGGCTTTCAGAGTGGTTCCGAGACAGGAAAAAGCTACATCACCTTTTACAAGATCTTTCCATTCTTCAGGTTTGTCAAAATCGACAATATGTGTTTTTAGTTTTTCATTTTCAATTGTCAAAGGTTTTCTGACAAAAACATCGACTTCATCAAAATCTTTATCATTAAGTAATTGTTTAACCAAATCTTTTCCTGTAGCACCTGTAGCGCCGATTATCAAAGCTTTCATAATAATTGTGATTAGATGATAAGTGATAACTTTCGTTTCTTCTCTTAAATTTACTAAATTTAGACCAAAGTTTAGAAAAGTATTACTTATTATTAATTACACATTACTTATAATTAATGGATGCCAACGAAATTTTAGATTACTGCCTTGCAAAAAAAGGAGTGACAGAAAGCTTTCCTTTTGATAATGAAACGCTTGTAATGAAAGTAGGAACAAAAATATTTTTATTAATGGCTTTGGAAAAACAACCGCTTTCTATCAATGTGAAAACCGATCCCGAATGGAGTGCAGAACTTCGCGAGCAATATCCACAAATTACGGGCGCGTATCACATGAATAAAACTCATTGGAATTCCGTTTTAGCAGATGGTTTGAAAAGGGATCTGATTTTTAAATTAATTGATCAGTCTTATGATTTGGTATTCAAATCGCTGACGAAAAAAGCAAAAGAGGAAATTGAAAATAGTTAAAACTTAAATGCTTTCGTCAGTCTTTTGTCTTCATCCAATCTTTCAACCAACTTTTCAAGACCTTCAAATTTAATTTCTTCATGTAAAAAATCTCTGAATTTCACAGTGATATTCTCATCATAAATATCTTTTTCGAAATCAAGAATATAAACTTCAACGGTTAATTTTTCTCCATTTACGGTCGGATTTGTGCCAATGCTCAACATTCCTTTATATTGTTGATCTTTCACAAAAACTTCAACAATATAAGCTCCTTTTTTTGGTAAAAGCTTAATTGCGTCCGTTTCAATATTGGCAGTTGGATAGCCAATTGTTCGTCCCAGTTTTTTGCCGTGAACAACCGTTCCGGAAATAGAGTAGGAGTAACCCAGCATTTCGTTGGCTTCTTTAATGTTTCCTTTTAAAAGGGCATTTCGGATTTTGGTGGAGCTGATATTATTTTCGTGAATATTGATGGCTTCCATTTGCTCAACCTCAAAATCAAGTTCTTTTGATAATTTTTGAAGCAACTCAAAATTTCCGCTTTTATTTTTCCCGAAAGAATGGTCGTAACCAATAATTAAATACTTTACGTTCAGTTTTTCGATCAGAATCTGACGAACAAATTCGTCGCCAGTTAAATTCCTGAATTCTTCATCAAATTCTTTAAGAAATAAATTATTGATGCCATATTTTTCTATTAAAAACTTCTTTTCATCCAAAGTATTCAGAAGTTTAAGATCTTCATTCGGATTAAAAACAAATCTCGGATGCGGCCAAAAAGTAAGTATTGCGGTCTCAAGATTGTTGTCGGAACCTACTTTTTGTAATTCATTGATAATGCTTTTATGGCCCAGATGTACGCCGTCAAACATACCTAAAGACAATGCTAAAGGTTTTTGTGAATGGTAATCTTTAAAACTTTTGAAGATATTCAAAATGGAAAAAATTTTGACTGCAAATATAGAAATAATGTACCAATGTATCAATATTACAATCTTCCAATACTTTTTGATGATAACATTACTTTATATGATAGATTTATACATTGTAAAATTCTCAAAAAGTATGATAAAAATCTTTTTTTTAGCAATTGTGGGTTTGTGAAGATTGATTATATTTGCACCAAGAAAAAATTTAGCAATGGCAAACCAAATTAAAGGAAAAATTTCTCAAATTATTGGTCCTGTAATCGACGTAGTTTTTAATAATGTGGAAGCAATTCCAAGTATTTATGATGCGTTAGAGATTATCAAAGGGAACGGTGAAAAAGTAGTCTTAGAAGTAGAACAACATATTGGTGAAGATACAGTAAGATGTATTGCAATGGATGCTACAGACGGTCTTCAAAGAGGGCAGGAAGTAATCGGATACGGAAATCCTATTATGATGCCAATTGGTGATGCCGTGAACGGAAGACTTTTCAACGTTGTTGGGGATGCTATCGACGGGCTTCAAAATATTTCTAAGGAAGGTGGTCTTCCAATTCACAGACCAGCTCCGAAATTTGATCAACTTTCAACTTCTGCAGAAGTTTTATTCACAGGTATTAAAGTAATCGACTTAGTTGAACCTTACGCAAAGGGAGGTAAAATTGGTTTGTTCGGTGGTGCAGGTGTTGGTAAAACAGTATTGATTCAGGAGTTGATTAACAATATTGCAAAAGGACACGGTGGTCTTTCTGTTTTTGCCGGTGTAGGTGAAAGAACGAGAGAAGGAAATGACCTTTTAAGAGAGATGCTTGAATCAGGTATTATAAAATACGGTGATGATTTCATGCACTCTATGGAAAACGGCGGTTGGGATCTTTCTAAAGTTGACCTTGAGGTTATGAAAGAATCTAAAGCAGCATTCGTTTTCGGACAGATGAACGAGCCACCAGGAGCAAGAGCGAGAGTAGCACTTTCTGGTCTTACTTTAGCTGAATATTACAGAGACGGTGGTGAAACAGGACAAGGTAGAGACGTACTTTTCTTCGTAGATAATATCTTCCGTTTTACACAAGCTGGTTCTGAGGTATCTGCACTTCTTGGTCGTATGCCATCTGCGGTAGGTTACCAACCGACATTGGCATCTGAAATGGGTGCGATGCAGGAAAGAATTACTTCAACTAAAAATGGTTCAATTACTTCAGTACAGGCGGTTTACGTTCCTGCGGATGATTTAACTGACCCGGCTCCTGCTACAACGTTTGCTCACTTAGATGCAACAACTGTATTAGATAGAAAAATTGCTTCATTAGGTATTTACCCTGCAGTAGATCCATTGGCTTCTACGTCAAGAATCTTGGCTCCGGAAATTATTGGTGAAGAACATTATAACTGTGCTCAGAGAGTAAAAGAAATTCTTCAGAGATACAAAGCTCTTCAGGATATCATCGCAATCTTAGGGATGGAAGAACTTTCTGAAGAAGATAAATCTGTAGTTTACCGTGCTAGAAAAGTTCAGAGATTCTTGTCTCAGCCTTTCCACGTTGCAGAACAGTTTACAGGTCTTAAAGGTTCATTGGTAGATATCAAAGATACTATCAAAGGATTCAACATGATTATGGACGGTGAATTAGATCACTTACCGGAAGCTGCTTTCAACTTGAAAGGAACTATCGAAGAAGCGATCGAAGCCGGACAAAAAATGTTAGCAGACAACGCTTAAGAAATTTTAAATGTTAAATTTTAGATTTTAGATTGAAAAAATTTCATTTAAAATTTAAAATCTATAATCTATAATTCATAAAAGATGAATATAAAAATTTTAACACCAGAATACGTAGTTTTTGAAGGAGAGGTAAACTCTGTATTGTTGCCTGGAAAAAATGGTGAATTCCACATCATGAAAAACCACGCAGGAATCGTTTCTTCATTAGTTGGAGGTAAAGTTAAATTGTACGCAAATTCTATCAACGAAGCTTTTGCGAAAAACTTTACTAAAGAAAATGAAAAAGACTCTGTTTTTTCTTATCCTATAAAAAGCGGTGTGATAGAATTTAATCATGATAAGGGAATTATCCTTTGCGAATAATTAAATGAAAAGCTAAATATATTTTCAAGAAAGTGTAACTTTGGTTACACTTTTTTTATGCCTTGTAAAAGTCTGATTTTATGCAAAAAAGTTTAATCATATTCTTTACAGTTTTGGGTATTGCATTCAATGCTCAGAACATCAAAACAAAAAGAGGAATCGTAACTCTTGACGGTATTCACGTCGCTAAGATTTCTAATAAATCTAATATTTACACTTTCATGGATTTAAAGGAAAATCCTGTTTATACCATGGAATTTATTGATAAAAGTATCGTTGATTCTGTTCGAGACAGTTATGTTAAATTAAACCGGGTTTACAACAGAGAAAAAACTTTAGATTTGGATTATATATCACCTTCAGCTTTTTCGGGTGAGGAGAAATCGGCAATTTATACTTGTGTAAAAGGTTTAAAAATTATTGATGAAAGAGGAATTAATATCAAAAATCTGGATGAGCTTTTCAAGAATATGCCTAAACGCAAGCTTGATAATAAAACAAAAGAAGCGTACACGATCAGAACAAAAATTGATAAATTAAACCTTGAAGTAAATAATGTTGGCGAAATTCTAAGCAACGGAATTCCGGTTGGATATTTCACCAATTTGCCAGTAAGTTTTGGTTCGGAAGACACCATTACAGATAAAACTTTTGTTGATATTGAAATTTATGATGCCAAAAGTAAGTACATCGGAAAATACATCACCACAACAAAACAAATAAAAACAGCAGGCGGAAAAACTTTCACCCTTTACAAAGAAATGTCTGGAAGAGCTTCGATTTTAAAATTCCCGACTTATAAAGCAATTGCCGAGCGATTGGCTATTTTGGATCCGAATTTTATTAAAGTTCAGGAAAAAGTAATTGTAGGTGAAGTTGTAAGAGATGGTATTGAAAAATAGTATTTTATTTATAAGCTTAAAATAATTCCGTTTTCTTTCAACTGCTGCATTGGCTTTGAAAACCAAAACAATTCAAAATCTTCAAGATTTTCTTCAAACTGAACTTTAAGTTGCTGAAGTGTAATTCGTTTCGGGTTTTCAAAAGTGTTTTCTCTTAAAACTTTAATCAGCCATTCTCCTTTTTCCTGCTCCAAATCTACGGTTACAATATTCGTTTTCAGATGAAATGTAATTCGTGTGTACGCCCAAGAGTTTTGCTTTTTAGTTTTTGTGTAATTCTCAGCGATTACGTTTTTTGTTAAAAAAATAATTTTTGAATTTCCCTTAAACTTAAAATCATCATCTTCTAAAAGGCAATCATGAATGTAATCTGGATGAATTGTTGTTTTGGGAATTTTAAACTCAAACCAATTTTGCAGCGGCAATTCAAAATTAATTCCGTGCATATAATTGAATAAAGATTTTTTTAAGCCAAAACTAAATTTACTGTGATCGATTCCTGTTTTATCTGTAAAATCAATATCGTTATTGGCAAATAAAATTTCCTGTTTAATTGGTGTTACTCCAAATTCTTCCGGATTTTGCCCGACCGGGGAATGTGCCGTCATTGCAAACTGATGCCAAAATCCACTTTGCAGAATTCCCATTTCAAAAAGCTGACGAACCATTTCCAAAGAATCAACGGTTTCCTGAATGGTTTGAGTCGGGTAGCCGTACATCAGATAAGTGTGAACCATAATTCCGGCTTCGGTGAAATTTCGTGTAACTTGCGCAACCTGATCTACCGAAACGCCTTTGTCAATTAATTTTAGTAACCGATCGCTCGCCACTTCCAATCCGCCAGAAACCGCAACGCAACCGGAAAGTTTTAATAAAAAACATAAATCTCTGCTAAAACTTTTTTCAAATCGAATATTCGTCCACCAAGTTACAACCAGATTTCTTCGCAAAATTTCCAAAGCTACTTCACGCATCAAAGCCGGAGGTGCCGCTTCATCCACAAAATGAAATCCTGTTTCGCCGTTTGTTGCGATGAGTTCTTCCATTCTGTCAACTAAAATTTTCGCCGAAACCGGCTCGTAAAGCCTGATGTAATCTAATGAAATATCACAAAATGTACATTTCCCCCAATAGCAACCGTGGGCCATCGTCAATTTATTCCATCGTCCGTCGCTCCATAAGCTGTGCATTGGATTGGCGATTTCTATAACCGAAATATATTTATCTAATTGTAAATCAGTGTAATCTGGAGTTCCAACCTGAGCTTGTTTATAATCTTGTTTTATTGAATTATTTTTATAAATAACTTCTTCGTCTTCAATCAAAAATGTGCGTTTGAATTGAGATTCTTCACTTCGTTCAGAAAGACAGACGTTTTCATAAACCAATTCGATCGGAAGTTCGCCATCATCCAAAGTAATAAAATCAAAAAATTCAAATACTCTTTTATCTTTCACTTCTCGTAATTCAGTATTCGGAAAACCGCCGCCCATTGCAATTTTTATTTGCGGATAATTTTCTTTAATGAATTTTGAACATCGAAAAGCCGAATATAAATTCCCGGGAAAAGGAACTGAAAAACAAACCAATTTGGGCTGAATCAATTCTATTTTTTCTTTAAGTATTTTTAAAGTGATATTATCAATAAAAGTCTGATTATCATTTAGTTTTAAATATAAATCGTCGAAAGAATTAGCACTTTTCCCCAACCGTTCAGCATATCTGCTGAATCCAAAATCTGTATCGATATTTTCAACAATAAAATCTGACAAATCTTCTAAATATAATGTTGCCAAATGTTTGGCTTTATCCTGCAAACCCATATTCCCGAAAGCAAATTCCATATCATCCAACTGATTGAATCGTGAAGCTTCCGGCAAAAAATTCATCGAACAAATCTGTCTTGCCAAAGTTGGGTTTTTGTTCTGCAAAAATAGAATAACCTGATCGATGGTTTTGATGTATTCTTCTCTTAAAGCGAAAATTCGTTGAGAGTTTTCAGAAATATTTTTTAGGTCTAATTCTTTTGCAAAAATTCTTTGAATTCCTTCTTTTGAAAATAATTCCAAAATCACTTCAATTCCCAAATCAATTTGATAGCTTGATATATTTTTGGTGTTGAGAAAACCTTTGATATAAGCCGTTGCAGGATAAGGCGTGTTGAGTTGCGTGAAAGGCGGCGTGATAAGAAGAAGATCTTTCAAAAGTAATTTTTTGCAAAGTTATTTTAAATCTTTAAGAATCTACTTTATTTTGGAAAGTTTTGAACTTTAATATTTAATTTTTTATGCCACGAATACACGAATTTATTTAATGCACTCAAAAAAATATTTGTGTATTCGTGGCAAAAAAAGTAGAACAAAAAAACCGCTAGAAAATCTAACGGTTCTTATTATGTTTATTGAAAATCAAACTACATTTGTTTGTATTCGATATTCATTTGTTTTTCCATTTCTGCGTAAGCTCCAGAATCTAATTTTTCTTTGATGCCTTCAAAAGCAGCCAAAGTTTCATTAATTTCTGAGTCTGTATGCGAAGCAGTTGGGATTAATCTCAACAAAATCATTCCTTTTGGAATTACCGGATATACTACAACTGATGTGAATACTCCGTAATTTTCTCTTAAATCTTTTGCTAAAAGTGTTGCTTCAATTGTCGTTCCCTGAATGAAAACCGGTGTTACACAAGTATTTGTGTTTCCAAGGTTGAAACCTCTTTCTTTCAATCCGTTTTGAAGTTTATTTACGTTTTCCCATAATTTATCTTTAATTTCGGGACGAGTTCTTAACAATTCCAATCTTTTCAAACCTCCGATTACCATTGGCATTGTTAAAGATTTAGCAAAAATCTGAGAACGAAGATTATACTTTAAAAAACGAATGATTTTTTCGTCTCCAGAAAGAAATGCTCCAAAACCAGCCATTGATTTAGCAAAAGTTGAAAAGTAAACATCAATCTGATCTTGGCAACCTTGCTCTTCTCCAGCTCCGGCTCCAGTTTTACCTAAAGTTCCGAAACCATGCGCATCATCAACTAAAAGTCTGAAATTGAATTTAGATTTTAAATCACAAATTTCCTTTAGTTTTCCTTGCATTCCGCGCATTCCGAAAACACCTTCGGTAATCACTAAAATTCCGCCACCATTTTCTTCAGCAACTTTAGTTGCTCTTGCTAAGTTTTTTTCTAAACTGCCAATATCATTATGTTTGAAAGTAAAACTTTTTCCCATGTGAAGACGAACTCCATCTACGATACAAGCATGAGAATCTGCGTCATAAACGATTACGTCGTGTCTTGTAACCAAAGCGTCAATCGCAGAAACCATCCCTTGATAACCAAAATTTAAAAGATAAGCAGCTTCTTTTTGAGTGAATTCTGCCAATTCTTTTTCTAATTGTTGATGCTGTTCCGTTTCTCCCGACATTGCTCTTGCACCCATCGGGTAAAACATTCCGAATTCTGCAGCTGCTTTTGCATCAGCTTCTAAAACTTCGGGATGATTACAAAGACCTAAATAGTCATTTGCGCTCCAGAAAATTACATCTTTACCTTGAAATTTCATTCTTGGACCGATCGGACCTTCCAGTTTTGGGAAAACAAAATATCCTTCTGCATAATCTGCAAACTGTCCCAATGGACCTGGATTTTGTTTTATTCTTTCAAAAATATCTACCATTGTATTAGTAATTTTTATGTAAAAAAGCCTTTTGTGATCTACAAAAAAGGCTTGATTTGTGTCAGTTTAATATTTTTTATTTGATGAATTCTGTTTTGAAAACTTCATCGTAATTGTGAAAACAGTTGTTGATGAATCCCTGCTCCTCCATCCACTTGTCGCTGTATACTTTGGTAATATATCTCGAACCGTGATCCGGATAAATCATAACAACGAAATCGTTTTCTGTAAATTCATGTGATTGTGCATACTGAATCAATCCCTGAGTAACAGCTCCGGTCGTATAACCGCCCATTATTGCTTCTTTCAAAGCGATCTCACGGGTTCTGTAAGCAGACATTTCGTCGTTTACTCTTACAAATTCATCTACTTTATCAAAAAGCAGGGCAGAAGGAATCAAGTTTTTGCCCATTCCTTCAATTTGGTAAGGATGAACGTCTTCTTTATGAATTTTACCTGTTTCGTGATAGCTTTTCAGGATAGATCCGTCGGCGTCAACACCAATGATTTTAATATCGGGATTTTTTTCTTTTAAGAATTTAGCTGATCCGGATAATGTTCCTCCAGTTCCGGTACATGCAAAAAGGTGAGTAATTTTCCCTTCAGTCTGCTCCCAAATCTCAGGACCGGTGGTCTGATAATGGGCATCAATATTCAATTCATTAAAATATTGATTGATATAAACAGAATTTGGGGTTTCGGCAGCAATTCTTTTTGCTACTTCATAATATGATCTCGGGTCATTCGCAGGTACATTCGCAGGACATACATATACTGTAGCGCCAAGAGCTTTGAGATAAGCTATTTTTTCAGGCTTTGTTTTGTCACTTACTGCCAAAATACATTTGTATCCTTTGATGATACAAACCATGGCGAGTGAAAAACCTGTATTTCCAGAAGTGGTTTCCACAACTACAGAATCTTCTTTTAATAAACCTTTTTTCTCAGCGTTTTCAATGATATGAAGTGCGATTCTATCTTTAGTTGAATGTCCAGGATTATATGATTCTAACTTGGCATAAACTTTCGCAGGAATTTCTTTAGTTACCGTATTTAGTCTTACCAAAGGCGTGTTCCCAATTAAGCCAAGAATATTATCGTAAACATTACTCATTATTTGTTATTTTTCAATAAAAATCTGACCGCAAAAATACAAAAAAATAAATAATTTCTAAACTTTTACAAAATTATAAGTGTTCAAAGTAAAATTATCTGTTTTAAGGCCGTAATTGCAGCATCGAAATCTTGACAAAAAACAAGCCATATTTTTTAAATTTTGTTAAAATCAATATAAAATGATCTAAAAACCTTATTTTCGCATAATTGATTTTATACTATGAAAAACTGGACTTTTAGGCAATGGAACACCCTTCTCGGATGGGTAATTTTCGTCATTGCATTTTTCACGTACTTGTCAACAATAGAGCCCAACTTTAGTTTTTGGGATTGTGGGGAGTATATTTCGTCAGCCGTAAAATTAGAAGTGACACACGCCCCGGGAGCAGCCCTGTTCCAGATTGTAGGTGCTGTTGCTGCAATGTTTGCGTTTGGAAAAGGTGAAAATTATTCTATTGTGATTAATGGAATGTCTGCATTATTCAGTGCGTTTACCATTCTTTTTCTGTTCTGGACGATCACCCATTTTGTAAGAAGACTTCTTAATAAAGATTTTGAAGAAGTAACAAAGCACCAGGAAATTGCTATTCTTTTTGCAGGAGTTATTGGTTCTCTTTGCTTTACATTTTCGGACAGTTTTTGGTTTTCTGCGGTAGAAGGAGAAGTGTACTCAATGGCTTCTTTATTTATAGCGCTTTTGGTATGGCTGATCACGAAATGGGAAAATGAATACCTTGAGAAAGACAATGAAAGATGGATTATTTTAATTTTCTTTATTGTCGGCCTTTCTGTAGGAGTTCACATGATGTGTATGTTGGCAATTCCGGCAGTTTGTTTAGTATATTATGCAAGAAATTATGAGTTTACCTGGAAAAACTTTCTTTGGGCAAATGTAATTACGTTGGGAATACTAATTATTGTTTTCAAAATTATTTTCCCGGTAATCATGTCATTATTCGGAAAGCTGGAAATATTCTTTGTAAATGGTCTCGATCTTCCTTTCCATTCAGGTACGATTGCAGGCTTCATTATATTGGTTGCGATCTGCTATTTCATTATTAAATACGCCAGAAAGGCAAAAAAGAATATATATCAGACGATTGCATTGTCTGTAGTTTATATGATGATCGGTTTTTCTTGCTGGATGGTAATTCCGATCAGAGCAAACGCTAATCCGCCAATGAACCTGAACGATCCCGATACTGCAATTGGTATGCTCGATTATTACAACAGAGAGCAATATGGTGACTGGCCTACAATTTATGGTCAAAATTATACTGCATTTTTAGATAATAGCGGGATTGAAAAGAATGAAGACGGAAGTTTTAAAACAACCAAAACAGGAGAAATTTACGAAAAAGACGAAAAGACGGGAATGTACAGAAAAACCGGCGACCGTTTCAATTATGTCTTCAACAAATCTCATGTGAGCTTTATGCCAAGGATGTTTAATGAAGATAAAGGCGTGATGGCCAATTACATTTCCATGTACGGAGCGCCTGATTTTACATTTAATTATGACAATGAAGATGCTGCAAACAGCCCTGAAGCTAAACAAATTTTTGATGAGCTTAGAACTAAATATGAAAATAAATCAATTACCGTTCAGGATTATTTAGATGTAAAGCGTTACGAAATAATTACCGTTCAAAGACCTTCTTTGGCTCAGAATATGGATTATTTCATTACATTCCAAAACGGATATTATTTTATAAGATACCTGATGTGGAATTTTGTCGGAAGACAGAATGACCTTGAAGGAAACAGCGAAAATACACGAGGAAACTGGATTTCGGGAATTCCTTTTGTAGACAACGCTTTGTGGGGAAATCAGGATGCAATGCCTGCGAAATTCCAAAATGAAAGCACGGTAGCATTTTTCTTTTTACCATTATTATTAGGATTATTGGGATGCTATTTCCAGTTCATGAAAGATTTTGGAAGGTTTTATGCGATACTTTCGTTGTTTGTTTTGACGAGCGTTGGTATTGTTTTTTACACCGGAATGAAGCCTTTTGAGCCTCGAGAAAGAGATTATGCATTGGTGGGCTCCTTTTACGCATTCGCCGTCTGGATTGGCCTCGGAGCCGGAGCTATTCTCTGGTATCTACAGTCGAAAGTGAAATCGAATGCCGCCAATATCGCTTTTGGTGTGATTTTATTAGGCGTCCCTTTGATGATGGGCTTCCAGAATTATAATGTTCATGACAGAAGTGAAAGATATGCGGCTTATGATTATTCATATTCAGTTTTAAAATCTTTACCGAAAAATGATATTTTATTCGTTTATGGTGATAACGACACTTATCCGGTTTGGGCAATGCAGGAAACGGAAAGATTCCGAGATGACGTAAAAGTGGTCAACTTTACGCTTCTTTCAACGCCATGGAATATCGATCAGGTAAAAAGAAAAACATATAACGCTGAGCCGATTCCAAGTCAGCTGACGCATGAAGATTACAGAGACGGAGTAAATGATCAGATTTATTTAATGAAAAAAGAAGACTGGCAGAGCGTGCTTGGTAATCTTAAAGAAGCCGGAACGCCGGATAATCTTTTGCAGCCGTTTGAGAAATATCTTGTTCAGGATTCTATGACTTTAAAAGAAGCAGTGAATTTCCTTAAGATAAAATCTCCTGAAAAAGATGAAATTTTAAAAATGATCTTTGGAGAAGCACGTTTCGAAAAGTACAATTTCCTTCCTGTAACCAAATTTATTTTACCGGTAAACAAAGAAAATGCAGTAAAAGCCGGAATTATCAATGCATCTGATTTGCCAAACACAGTTGATCAGATCATGATTGATTACAAAGCGAGCACATTATATAAGAATAACCTGATTATGTTTGATCTTTTGGCCAATTTCGACTGGAAACGTCCGATCAATTTTTCTTCGGGAGGTGTTTACGAAAGTGAAAATATTTTCTTTTTGGATGAATATCTTCAGTTTGATGGTTTCAGTTACAGATTAATACCGATTCATACGCCAAGAAGCAACGATGGAGAAATGGGCAGAGTAGATGCAAACTCTCTTTACAATGTTGTGAAAAACTTCAAATGGGGCAACTTCAAAGACTTGAATGTTCATTTTGATGAAACAGCAACATCCAATATTATAAGTTACAGAAGCGCAGCGAGCAGAGCAGCGGCAGCATTGGCGTTATCCGGACAGAAAGGTAAAGCCTTAGAATTGCTTGATTTAGCTGCAAAAGAAATTCCTGCTGAAAAATACAATGATCCACGTTCTTTAAGCTCGATGGTTTATGGATATATCATTGCCGGGCAGGAGCAAAAGGCATTAAAATTAGCAGAAATCCTTAAAAAAGGAATTTTCGAGGAATATGATTATTATCTGACATTGAGCAAAGAAAATCAAAGATATGTCGGCAGACAGATGAGATCAAAACCAATGGAATATTCTCTTGTAGTAACCGCCGTTACAGACGCTTATAAAAAAATAGGGCAAGACGAGAAAGCGTATTCTTACTTGGTGAAATCTATAGAGCCGATTGATAAGAAGTTCAATGTTTTCATAAAAGATCTTCAGCAGATGGGCAAAGAAAAAGCAATGAAAGAATCTGAAAATGTACAGAAAATCACGCCTTTCTACCAATATTTGTTTGATATTATGGAACCTTTCGATTCCACTTATTCGAAAGAAAAAGAAGATCAGATAACGACAGCAATTATTAAAGCGACACAGTAAAATCATTATAAAAACGGGACTTCGGTTCCGCTTTTTATTGTTGATATTCAGGAATATTAAATTTATATTTGTACAACAAAAAAAAGGTAATGCCCCAAAACACAAACAAAAACCTCCCGATTTATGCTGTGCTCTTTGCAGTGATTGCAAAACTTTATTTTTTATTGACTCACCATATTCAGGAAGATGCTTTTATCACTTGGCGCGTTGCACAGAATTTGATGGATTATGGTGTGATCGGTTTCAACGGAGATACCAAAATTTCGGCCTCGACGACGCATTTATATGTTTTTGTTTCTTATTTATTCAATTTAATTTTTGGTAAAGAAAACTTTATAGAACCTCTTTTGATTCTGAATACCATTCTTTTTACCATCGGAAGTTTATTGCTTTCGCATTTATTATTTAAAAATGTTTGGCATAAAGCTATTTTCATCTTTTTATTCGGTCTTTTGCCGCCTGCCATAAAAATTTCAATTCTCGGAATGGAATACGGAATTTTGTTTTTCCTTGAAATGGCTTTGCTGTATTATGGTTTTAAAAAAGAAAAAAAATGGGCTTTCCTGGTTCTTCCGCTATTGATTTTATTTACAAGAATTGATACGGCAATTTTTCTCGGAATTGTTTTTTTAGTTGATACTTTCTGGAATAAAAAAATCAGATGGAATTATGTTTTTGGAGGAATTTTAGCAGTTTTGGGAGTTTTGGCTTTTAATTGGTTTTATTTTGGCGAATTGATAAATAATACAATTTCAGCTAAAAAACTGGCTTATGAAAAACCGTTTACATTTGCGCAGAATTGGGATTATTTCAGGTTAAATTACGGAAACTTTTGGGGAATGTTTAAAGTTCCCGGAGGTTTCAATCCAATCACGATTTTGGTAGCGATATTTGAATTATTGTGTTTTATTTACATAATCAGACAAAGAGAAAAAAGAAACTATTTTTTATGGATTATCTTTCTTTTTGCCTGGGCCAAACAATTGATTTTTCTTTCACAAAAAAGCCTTTTCGATTGGTATTACTGGATTCCGCAAATATTACTTTTTGTACCGGTTTTTATTTTTGTTTTGGAGCAGAAAGTCAAAAGAAATCTTTGGCTAAGCTTATTAATTATATTTTATATTGTACCAATGCTGGCTTTTCAGACTTTGCATTCTATTGCAACAGGAAACGGCGAATGGAACTACAGAAGATCGATCGGATTGTTTTTAGACCTTTATGAAAAAGACAAAAATCAATGGATTTTACTCGAGCCGGCCGGATATATTCCTTATTTTTCAGGTTTAAAAACAATTGATGAAATTGGCTTGGTTGATAAGCAGATTCAGGAAGAAATTAAAAAAGACAAACCAAATTATTGGCTTAATACCGTGAAAAAAAGAAAGCCAAAATATCTTCTTGCTTACGATGATTTATTTGAAGGAAAAGATGCTGCTTATTACAAAACACATTATATATTATTAAATGAATTTCGCATAAAAGATCATCTGAAAAGCGATAACAAAATTCTGGAAAAAATCTACAAATTGAAACCTTCCGGAACTGATTATAATTTGTATGTGAAAATCAAATAATTTAAGCTTTAAATTTAGAGATTCAAAAATCTGCACTTCAATCTAAATCCTAAAAATGAAATACTGTGCATTTCTCCGCGGCGTCAATGTGAAAGGAACCAATATGAAAATGGCCGAAGTCTGTGAGGTTTTCAAAAAAGCCGGAATGACGGATGTAGTTTCAATTCTGGCATCGGGAAATATTGTTTTTACTTCGGATAAAAAAGCTGAAGATTTAAAAGTTATTCTTGAAAAAGCAATGTCAGAACATTTCAATTATGAAGCTTATTTATTTGTGAAATCTCAGGAAGAAACCGAAATGTTTTGGAATTCCAATCCATTTGATAAAAATGCCGATTTGCATGTTTACACATTTGTTGGACACAATGAAGTTGAAAAAGTTTTGATGAAAGAATTTGAAAACGCCACAAAAACCGAAAACGAAAAAGCCGAAATTATAAACGGAATTTTTTATTGGCAGGTTCCAAAAGGAAATACTTTAGATTCTAAATTCGGAAAAGTTTTAGGTAAAAAAAGTCTGAAAGACCAGTTTACAAGCAGGAATATTAATACTTTTGAGAAGATATTGAAGAAATAGCCACGAATTCACGAATTTGATTGGTTATTATTTTCTTTTAATTTATTCTTCATGCATCAACCATATTAAAAATTCGTGAATTCGTGGCAAAAAAATTGCTAGAATCATTTTAAATAGTATAAATATTAGCAGAATAAATAATTTCCAATTCTGAAACATTATAAGTATTTTTACTGAACTTTTTAATTCAAATAAAATGATTCAGTATTTAGAAAACATACAACACAAAGATTCGAAAAACTTTTTCCTTATTGCCGGTCCGTGCATCATCGAAGGAGAAGATATGGCGTTGAGAATTGCCGAAAAAGTAATTGAATTGACTAATAAATATAACATTCCCTATATTTTCAAAGGAAGTTTTAAAAAAGCAAACCGAAGCAGAGTTGATTCTTTCACCACAATTGGCGAAGAAAAGTCTCTTGAAATTCTTAAAAAAGTAGGTGAAACATTCAACATTCCAACCACAACAGATATTCACGAAAACGAACATGCGGCATTGGCGGCGCAATATGTTGATGTTTTGCAGATTCCTGCATTTTTGGTGCGTCAGACCGATCTTTTGGTTGCGGCAGCAAAAACTGGAAAATGTGTTTCACTAAAAAAAGGACAGTTTCTTTCCCCGGAATCAATGAAATTTGCCGTTCAGAAAGTTACAGATTCCAATAATCAGAAAGTGGCAATCATTGAAAGAGGAAATTCTTTTGGATATACAGATTTAATAGTTGATTACAGGGGAATTCCGACAATGAGAGAATATGCTCCGGTAATTCTGGATGTGACGCATTCTCTTCAGCAACCGAACCAAAGCTCAGGAGTTACCGGCGGAAGACCGGATTTGATAGAAACCGTGGCCAAAGCAGGAATCGCGGTGGGCGCAGACGGAATTTTTATTGAAACACATCCAACACCCGAAACGGCCTTGTCTGATGGCGCCAATATGTTAAGACTCGATTTATTAGAAAATTTATTACAAAAATTAACAAGAATTAGAGAATCTATACTATAATTGTTAAAAAATACTTATTTTTAGAATTCTAAAATATTTCTTTTGAAAAAGCTAGTTTTACCACTGAGCCTTATGGTTCCCATGTTAGTATTTTCGCAAACTAAAAAACGAGATACAACGCGAACGACAGATATAGAGGAAGTGATTTTCCAGAAAAAAGTAACCGGGCAAACCAATGACCTTACGACGGTGAAAATATCTGCAAAAGATGCTCAGAATGTTGCGAGCATTTCCGGAGGCATCGAAGGAATCATTAAAACCTTACCTTCTGTAAACTCAAATACAGAATTGTCTTCCCAGTACATGGTGCGTGGCGGAAACTATGATGAAAACCTGATCTATATTAATGATATTGAGATTTACAGACCTTTTCTGATCAGAAATTCTCAGCAGGAAGGTTTAAGTATCATCAATCCGGATATGGTTTCAACGGTAAATTTCTCTGCCGGAGGTTTTGAGCCGAGATATGGTGATAAAATGTCTTCAGCTTTAAATATTTATTACCGCGAACCAGAAAAAACTGAAGTTTCAGGCGAAGCAAGCTTGATCGGAGGAAGATTGACAGCCGGTTTAGCTTCAAAAAATAAAAAATTAACAGCTCTTTTTTCAGGAAGATACAGAAACACCAATCTGGTCTTGAATACTCTGAATGAAGACACCGATTTTAATCCTACTTATTACGATTTTCAGACGTATCTTAATTATCACTTGAATGATAAGTTTACATTTTCATTTATCGGGTATTATTCTAAAAACGATTATGAAATGGTTCCCAAAGAAAGAAGCGTAGATTTTGGAACTGTTCAAAGGCCGATTAATCTTACCGTTTTTTATAATGGTAAAGAAAATGATATGTATAAAAATATGATGGGCACATTTTCGATGAATTATAAGCCGTCGGATAAATGGAGATTTACATTAGACAGTTTTGCCTATCAAAACAGAGAAAGAGAATATTATACGATAGCGTCAAGCTATATTTTGCAGACATTTGACCCGATTACGGGAGATCCAATCACTTCTTATGATGTAGGCGGACAAATTGAGCATGCAAGAAATGATCTTTTTGTAAGAACTTACGGAACACAGTTAAGGACGCGTTTTTCACCTAATGTAAATACGGATATTGAAGTTGGTTTCAAGTTTGAAAAAGAAAATCTCCGTGATCTCACCAACGAATGGAAATTGGTAGACTCTTCCGGATACAGCACTCCGAGGCCTTTGGATGATCCGAGATTTCCGGACGCTTCAGAACTGGATCTTTTTTACAGCATTGCAGGAAATAATCATATTGAGCCGACAAGAATATCCGCTTATGCACAATATTCGCAGAAGTTTTTCTGGGGGTCAAGCAAAGTTTTTGTAAATGCCGGAGCGAGAGTTGCCCATTGGAGCTTCAATGATGAAACTATTTTTTCGCCAAGAGCTCAATTTGCCATAAAACCGGATTGGAACACTGATATGTTGTTCAAGCTTTCGGGAGGTATTTATTATCAGGCGCCATTTTATAAGGAAATAAAAGACTTAAACGGAAATTTTAATCCAAATATAAAATCCCAGCGTTCTATTCAGGCAATTTTGTCCAATGATTTTGAATTTGAATTTGAAAATCGTCCTTTCAAGCTGACAACGGAAGCTTATTATAAGAAAATGGATAATCTGATTCCTTATTATATGGATAATGTGAGAATTCGTTATTCCGGTAAAAATAATGCGTCTGGTTATGCTTACGGGATTGATACACGATTGTTTGGAGAATTTGTTCCAGGTGTAGATTCTTGGTTATCTGCTAGTTATGCGCGAATTTACGAAAATATTGATGGAAGAGGAGATATTCCGAGACCAACCGATCAGAGATTCAGGTTTGCGATGTTTTATCAGGATTATATGCCGAAATTTCCTTCAATGCGTGTCAATTTAACATTGACGTATGCTTTGGGATTGCCAAACGGAGCACCGGTTTTCACGGATCCTTATCAATATCAGAAAACTTTGCCATCTTATAAAAGAGTTGACATCGGACTTTCAAAAGTTTTTATTGATTCTAAAGCTAAAAAGCAAACGTATGGCTTCTGGAGTAATTTTGATGAATTGATTTTAGGTGTGCAGGTTTTCAACGCATTTAACATCAATAATACTGTTTCCAACCAATGGATTACGGATTCAAATACCAATTTAATGTATCCTGTGCCTGTGCGTCTGACGGGAAGATTCTTTAATGTGAAGCTTGAGTTTAAGATTAAATAATTATACTTAAATCTGAAATAAATAAAACTTCTGAAATTTTCAAGAGTTTTTTATTTGCCGAATTTTATAACAACAATACAAAATAATATAACAACCGTTTCCCGGATATTTCTAACTTTGCTGAAGCATAATGAAAAAGTTTCTAGCCATAATATTTTCTGTTTTCTACTTCGGTTTCTCTTCCGGAGCGGTTTTCAGCGTTCATTATTGTATGGAAGAGTTGGCTTCTGTAAGCCAGAAAGTGGATGATATCTGCAGCAAATGCGGTGTAAAAACTAAAAAAGACTGTTGCAAAACAGAAGTGAAAATTGTAAAAGTAGATGATTCTCAAAAATCGTCTTTTCTGAAAATTGATTTCTTAAAACAAATTCAAGATGTAAAAAATCATCAGTTTTTCTTTGTTGACAGGTCTTTTTCGACTACAAAATTTACTCAGATTCAAATCAATGCACCACCGGAAAATCGGACGGTTCCTATTTTTATCGATCATTGTAATTTTAGAATTTAAAATTAGTCTGTCGTTTGGTTTGTCAAATAATTACGAACGAAACGGTTTGTCGCAATATGCGATTTAAATAAATTCTTAATTCTAAATTTTAAAACAATGAAAAATTATATTATCACAGCAGTATTCTCTTTATTTTCAATTATTTCCATTTCTGCACAGTCAAAATCTGATGTTCAGGTTTCAAAATTATATCAAAATTACATTGCTATAAAATCTGCTTTAGCGTCTGATGATGCAGATAAAACTTCAAAAGCAGCTTCAGAATTCATAAAAACAGCTTCTACAATTGATTATAAAGTTGTTTCGGAAGGAAATATAAATATTCTGAGAAAAGATGCAACCATAATTTCCGAAGCCAGAAATATTGCAGCCCAAAGAGAAACTTTCTACAATCTTTCTGATAATATGATAGGTTTGGCAAAACAGTTTAAAGTTTCAAAAAGACCGGTTTATATTCAGTATTGTCCAATGGCGGATGGAAGTTGGTTGAGCGACGAAAAGAAAATCGTAAATCCTTATTACGGCAGCTCAATGCTTTCTTGTGGAAGTGTAAAATCTGAACTTAAATAGTTAAATGTATTTATCTGTAAATAATAAGTTGTGTTGTTTAAGTTAAATTAACTTTACTATTTGATTTAAACTTTCACTTCACATAAATAAGAAATATTATGAAAAAAATCATTTTATTTCTGATGATTTTATTCTCTATTTTCAGCTTTGCACAAACAACAAAAACGTTTTACACCTGTCCGATGGATAAGGAAGTTATTTCTTCCAAGCCGGGAAACTGCCCGAAATGCGGAATGACTTTAGTCAAAAAAACAGTTGTTGTAAAACCGAAAACTGTACAGAAACCGACTGTAAAGCCAGTCCAGAAAATAGAGAAAAAAGCTTCAGAAATTAAAAATAAGGCTAAAATTGAGAAAAAGGTTGACGTTAAAAAGGTAAAAACAGATAAAGCTAAAATAAATACGCCTAAAAAAAAGGTTCAAACTTTATCTAAACCTCAAACTGAGCTTCAAACCCAATACACTTGTCCGATGCATCCCGAAGTAATTTCCAAAAAACCCGGAAAATGTCCGAAATGCGGAATGGATTTAGTGGAAAAAGAAAATCATTTTCAAGAAACTACTGAAAACAAAAAGGAAAAAGAAACAAAGCTTAAAAGAAATTCTGAAAACGGAAAAATTAGCTTTGGCGGAAAAACCGTGCGGTATGATCTTTATGTAAAAGATACGATCGTAAATTTTACCGGAAATAACCGAAGAGCAATTGCCGTAAACGGGAAACTGCAGGCTCCGACTTTGTATTTTACAGAAGGAGATACCGCAGAAATTTACCTTCACAATATGCTCAAAGAAAATACCGGGTTTCACTGGCACGGCGTGATTTTGCCAAACGAGCACGACGGAGTTCCTTATTTGACGACAAAGCCTGTAAAACCGGGAGAAACACATTTATATAAATTTAAAGTTTCTCAAAACGGAACATATTGGTATCATTCTCATGATGGTTTGCAGGAACAAATTGGCATGAACGGAATTTTAGTTTTCAACAAAAGAGAAGGTGAGCCAAGAGTTGAATTTACCAAAGAGATTCCTGTATTGTTGGGGGATTGGAGCGATGAAGATCCGATGCAGATCGCAAGACGTTTGCACATGGCCAATACAGATTGGTATGCCATTAAGAAAAATGCTGTTCAAAGTTATTGGGAAGCCATAAAGTCCGGGAGTTTAGGTACAAAAGTCTTGAATGAATGGAAGAGGATGGAAGCAATGGATGTGAGTGATGTTTATTATGATAAATTTCTCATCAACGGGCAGCCGAGTTCAGATTATTCAGATTTAAAAGCTGGTGATAAAGTAAGGTTGAGAGTTGCCAACGGAGGCTCGTCTACTTATTTTTGGCTGAACTTCGGAGGCGGAAAAATAAAAGTGATCGGAAATGACGGAAATGATGTGGTTCCTGTGGAAGTCGATCGTTTGATTGTCGGAGTTTCAGAAACTTATGATATTGAAGTGACCATTCCTGAAAATAAAAGCTTTGAATTTCGTGCCACTTCAGAAGACAGAATCGGTCATGCTTCGCTTTGGCTGGGTTCAGGTGAAAAAATAGAAGCGCCAAATTTACCACGATTAATGCTTTTTGAAGGAATGAAAATGATGAATGGAATGATGAAAATGAGCGGAAATATGAAGCCGATGAATATGACGATGGGAAATCAAATGATGGACATGAATGAAGTAATGTATCCGGAACTTACTGAAAGCCAACGTAAAATGACAATGAAGCATATGAATGAAATGATGGGAATTAAGGGCAAAGAAGTTGAAAAAGAAGATCATTCAAATCATTCGGGAACTGAAATGAAAGAAGAAAAATCAATCAAAAGGCTTTCATATAATGTTTTAAAATCTCCTGAAAAAACAATTCTACCGACTGAAAATGTTAGAGAATTAAAGTTTACTTTGGAAGGAAATATGAATCATTATTTGTGGACTTTAGATAACAAAACGGTTACAGAAACAGATAAAATTTTGGTGAAAAAAGGTGAAATTTTGAGGATTACGATGTACAACAATTCGATGATGCGACATCCGATGCACCTTCACGGTCATGATTTTAGATTGATTAATTCAAAAGGAGAATATTCGCCGCTGAAAAATGTAGTCGATATCATGCCGATGGAAACCAATACGATAGAATTTGCAGCTAATCAGGATGGTGACTGGTTTTTTCACTGTCATATTTTATATCACATGATGGCAGGAATGGGAAGGGTTTTTAGTTATGAAAATTCAGAACCAAATCCCCAGCTTCCGAATAGAAAACTGGCTTGGAAGGATTTTATGAAAGACAACAGAATGATAAGCTCGATGGCGATGCTTGACATCAACAGCAATAAAATTCATGCAGAAACAATGACGATGTTCGGGCCACGATGGGCGAATCTGAACGAGTTTCATTCTAACTGGAATTTTGACCATTTTGACGGAAACTTTAAAGTCGGAAGATTTCTTGGGAAATTTCAATGGGCTTTACCGTATGTCGGCTTCAGGATTCAGAAATCTCATGAAATCATGGAAGCAAGAATGGCTGAAGAATTGGGAATGGAAAGTCATGGTAAAAAGACATGGTTTGGACAAAATAAAGTCCCGAAAAACAGGAATTCTTTCATTATCGGAGCGCAATATCTTTTGCCAATGCTTATTACAGCCGATGCAAGTGTTGACCACAACGGAAAAGTTTTGTTGGAGTTGAGTAGGGAAGATATTCCGATTTCAAGACGAATAAGAGGGAATTTTAGCCTTAATTCAGATGGACAATTTACGACCGGATTACGTTATATTTTACAGAAATGGTTGTCTGTTTCAGGGAATTATGATAATGAAATGGGTTGGGGAGCCGGAATTACTTTGACTTATTAAAAGAAGGGAACTCAAATTGAGTTCCTTTTTATATTTCAAGGTTTAGAATCTTTTCCACTATCTTCTGATTAAGGCTTTCAGGAATCGAACGCATTAGAAAATTTCTGATTTGATTTCCTTTTTCCCATTGAGAAATCTTCCCGATTGTCCAACTGTTTTTAACAATGTAACCGACTTTTTTTCTTCTTATTTTTTGAAACTCTTCAAAAACCGAATTGAAGTTTTGACTTTTCTCTAATAATTTTCCAATGACATAAGCATCTTCAATCGATTGACAAGCACCTTGACCCATATTCGGAGTGGTTGCATGAGCTGCATCGCCAATCAAACAGAGATTTTCAGTATACCATTTTGGAAGAGGAGTGAGGTCGATAATATCATTCAGAATAATTTTTTCCGGGTTTGTTGCTTCTAAAATTTCCAAAACCAATGAGTCAAAGCCTTTGAAGGTTTCAATTAAATCGAGGTTTTCTCTGAATTTATTTTCATTCACCAAAGCGTACCAATAGACTTTTTGCTCTGAAATCTTTACAAAACCAAAACGTTTTCCTTTTCCCCAGACTTCCAACGCATGATGATTGTATTTTTCGGGAAGATTAAAATCAGTTAAGCCGCGCCAACATTTTTGCCCGGCATTTCGGATTTTTCCAGTTCTTAAAATCTGATTTCTGACTTTGGAATGAATTCCATCGGCTCCGAAAACAATATTACTTTCTACCGTAAAACCGTTTTCAAATTCTAAAAGATAATTTTCTTTCTTTTGGATTTGCTGTAAAGAATGATTAAGTTTTATCCTTTCAAAACCTAAATTTTCAGTTAAAATGTTTTGAAGTTCTGCTCTGTGAATCGTAACATTACAAGAATTGAATTTCTTTTCTAAAGCTAAAACATTTGTTGTAGAAATGGTTTTCAGTTTTTCATCCGTAATAAATATTCCATGAATTTTATTTCCTCTGTTTTCAATTTTGTCTTTTAATCCCAGTTTATCGAAAATCTGCATCGCATTGACTGCCATCATAATTCCGGCTCCGACGGGTTTTATTTCAGGTGCAGATTCATAAATGGTAAAATCTAAATTCTGTTGTTTAAGGATATTTCCTAGTGTTAACCCCCCAATTCCTGCTCCGATAATTGAAATTTGATTCATTTGATGATTTTTAGTTTTGCTTTTAAAATTTATTAGCCACGAATACACGAATAATTTTAAATAATAATTAGGGAAATTCATGCATTCGTGGCTAAGATTTACTTCAAATTTTTCAATTCCTTCAATAATTGATTTTGCTTGTCGATAAAATTATTTAAGCTGTCCGTTTTCAAAGGATGAGCGTTTTGATATTTTTCAATTTCAGGAAGTGTTTTTCTGATTTTGAAAACATTATAAAAGCTATACAGTTTATTATAATTAATATTCACTTTGCCTTTAAATTCCTCTAGTTTTTCAACTTTTAAATCATAGCTTTCGGAACTATTCTTTAAAAGATTAGTGACTTCCGTTTTTAAGATAGAGTCTTGAATATTCTTTGTTCTTGTTTCAGCATCTGAATAATAAGTTTCTGATGTATTGATAATATCATCATATAGATCTTTTATAATCTGACTGTCATTTTGTAATGATAGGAATCTTTTATGAAGATCCTTTAATTTTACATCATTTTTAATTTTTTCAAAATAAATTCCATCAATTATTGCTTCAGATTTGCTCATTCTTTTTATAGGAAAATTAGATTCCGTATTTTCTGCTGCATTTTCTACAATGTTTTCATTTTCAGATTTGTTTTCGTTGCATGTAAATAATAACAAAGAAAGAGTAGATAAAATTATTATATTTTTCATGTTTATTTTTTTCACTGTCATTCTGACGATGGGAAGAATCTCTTAATAAATCTTAATGGTTAATTTACTGTTGAGATTCTTCATTTCGCTGTGCTTCATTCAGAATGACAGATTATTTTTATTAGTTGAAAAGATACTCAGAAATTTAACAAAAAAAACGGAGTCTGAAAAATCAAACTCCGCCTAATAATTGTAACGTTAAAAATTATTTACCTAAATAAGATTTCAAAATCTTACTTCTGGTGTTATGTTTTAATCTCTTAATCGCTTTTTCTTTGATCTGACGAACTCTTTCTCTTGTAAGATCGAAAGTTTCTCCGATTTCTTCCAAGGTCATTGGATGTTTTCCGTTGAGTCCGAAATATAATCTTACCAAATCAGCTTCTCTCGGCGTCAAAGTGTTCAATGCTCTTTCGATTTCAATCTGAAGAGATTCAAGCATCAGATCTTTATCCGGGCTTGGAGATTCTCCTGAACGCAATACGTCATAAAGATTAGAATCTTCACCTTCTACCAAAGGCGCATCCATCGACAAATGTCTTCCGGAGTTTTTCATAGATTCTTTGATATCTTCCTCGCTCATGTCAAGAACTTCAGCCAATTCTTCAGGTGAAGGCGGTCTTTCGTTTTCTTGTTCCAAGTGAGCGTATGCTTTATTGATCTTATTGATCGAACCGATTTTGTTCAACGGCAATCTTACAATTCTTGACTGCTCAGCCAAGGCCTGTAAAATCGACTGACGAATCCACCAAACAGCGTAAGAGATAAATTTGAAACCTCTTGTTTCGTCATATCTTTTTGCAGCTTTCATCAATCCTAAATTACCTTCGTTGATCAAATCGGGTAAAGAAAGGCCTTGATTTTGGTATTGTTTTGATACAGAAACCACGAAACGAAGGTTGGCTTTGATTAATTTCTCAAGTGCTACTCTGTCGCCCGCACGTATTTTTTGTGCCAAATCTACTTCTTCGTCTGCGGTAATCAATTCAACTTTACCAATTTCCTGCAAATACTTGTCTAATGATGCGGTTTCCCTATTGGTAACCTGCTTAGTGATTTTTAATTGTCTCATTTATTTTCCTCAAAATAGAGTTACTATATATTATACGATCGAAAAGGTAAAAAGGTTACACAGGTTTTGATAATTTTTTATTTAATTAAATTGGTTTGAATAAATAGTTGTAAATTATGGCTTTTGTTCGGCGGATAAGTTTTATTACTTCTAGAAGTTTTTTTAAATAAACGTATTGAGAAGTTGTTAATTGACGCTTTTTAAATTTAAAAATAAGTTCTCGATACTTTTTTCTTCGCTTTGCATGGAAAAATATTCGAACTGACGCATAAAAAAAGTGAAACCGAAGTTTCACTTATCTATTTAGAATTAAAAGATTGACTTTTAAAATTAACTTATTCGCTATTCATTTAAAACAAATCATTCAACAATTTCGCCAGTCTCAAACCTCCGTAAAGAAGCTGTCTTTCCATTGTATCATTAAATTTGTATTGATAATCGTAAGAAAGTTTTGAGCCGTCCGGTGTCTGCGCATAGATTTTATTGGCAATTTGGTGAGAATCATATAACCAGTCTTCCAAACTTCCCGACTGAATTTGTTTTACCTCATCTTTAGATTTGATATCCAAAAGTTTTGCATATTCTGTGTAGCTGTATTTTTGTGAATCTACCAATTTTCCGTCCCAAAGAGAATGTAAATTTGTTTTATCTCCAAAATAAGTAACATTAATCTTGTTTCCGCCTAAATCTTCGGATCTTCCTGTATGCATCGGTTGCGCCAGATCGCCCATCATGTGAATAAGGAAAATAAGAGCTATTTTTCGATCTTTTTCAGACGTTTTTTCATCTTTTACCTGAGCGGATAAAGTTTTTATCTGGCTGTAAAGATTAGCGCCTGTCTGAGCTTTTAAGTTTGCTTCAAAAGCTTTAAAATCAGTTTGCGGATCAATATTTACATAATGCCATGCAGAAGCCTGTTTCCAAACGCCGGTGGTGTCTGACTTGATAAAATCCGGCCAGTTGGCCCAATACGCAAGGCGTTCCTGACCCATTATTTTTTTTATTTCCCTTCTTGCTTTCCCCGAAAGATGGTTTTCGGCAATTTCAGCTATAATGCGATGCCCCGTCAATCCCCATGCGTACGAATATAAAGAACTTGAAACGAATAACAAAAGCAAAATTTTTGAACAAATACTTTTCATTTTTAGTAATAATTTTAGACTTGCAAAGATAGTTTACGATTTTGAATATTCGGATATTAAACAAAGCCGTTTTCTTTTTTGTTAAATAAAATTAATTTTAAATTATGATCTATTCTTAGCTATGTTTTAGTAATTTTAGCTAAAGAATTCCAAAACATATAGTATTTTTGATTTAAATTTATTGTTTAATATTTTTTCTAATTTAAGAGATATATTATATTTACACTAATAACCACATCGCAGAACACAAATATGTATGACAACAGCATTATAGATATGCATTATAATAAACTGCAGACAGATTTTAGGGCTGAAGCAGTTGCCGTGAATCTTCTGAAATACCATAGAGCGGTGAGTAATATATTCATCGAGCGTATCGGAATTAATGACAGAGCTTATTTAAAAGATATTAAAAGTATTTCTAGTCAGTATCTTGGTTTTGACGAGGAAGTTCTGAGCATAAAAACTTATAGAGAAGGTATTTACGATTATTTACCTGAAGGACTTTTTCATCCGCCATCGCTTAACACTTCGAGAAAAAATGTTGAAAATGTAATCAACGAAATCCGTAAGCAAAAAAGGGTAGAAGAAGATGCGAGAAAATTTTTCAGGCCTTTTGAGCTTGAAATATTCTTTACGGAAATAAGTTCTTTACTCAAAGAGCATGATTTTGATCTTGCAAGCGACACAGATTCTTTATTAAAGGTATTTTCAGAATTGTGGCCGGTTGTAAAAATGCTTGATAAAAAGAATGCTTATATTTTTATCCATATTTTACCGTTTTTCCATCAGATAAGAGGTGATAAAAGTTGGTTTGAACGATGCATGACGGCTTTTTTACAGGTTCCTGTAGAAATTACTTTTACACCAAACATTATCGACAGGATCGAAGAAAACGACGATTCTATGCTGCTTGGCAATTCAAGGTTGGGAATTACCTATATTCCAAGTGGAAAACATATGGATGGCGAAAGAAATTGGGTGGTCAATATCGGACCAATCCCTTATCATGAAATGAAAAAATACATTCCGGGAAATCCTTTCAGAAAAGTTCTCCAGGCATTGTACGATTATTGTCTTCCTGTAAGTGTGGAAGTTGTGGAAAATTTTGTTACCGAAAAGCAAGAATATTCTTTCATGCTGGAAGATGATGAAAGAAATTCTAACCGATTAGGTTTCTCTACTTTTCTGTAATTATTTTGTTATATTTACAATCATCAAACATCAATATTAATTAAAAGAAATCAATGGAAGTTTCTTCAGTAAAAGGTATATTTTTCAGATATATTTTCGTGCCTTTGTTGGCCGTTATCATGATGGTAATTTTGGGAGTTATCAGAAGAAATAAGCCTGCCATAAAGATCAGGGTGATCATTATTTATGTACTTTTGTGTAGCCTGTGTCTGGCTATTCCGGGATTTTTCGGGTTTTCAAAAAATCTGTTTAATCCTTATTGGTATCTTATTTCACAAATCATTTATTTATTGCTCGGAATCATTCATGTCAATTTATTACACAAATTTTTCAAAAAACATATACAATCTTTCGGATTAAGCATTTTGTTTGAATCTGTACTTTCTATAACGTGTGTCCTTTTAGGCGGTTATTTGTTTGTATTGATTTTTAACTGGATCAGCAATGGACAGGGTTATCCCGTGATGTCAGCCACAAGTGCGCTGATATTTTTTGTACCAATGGTTTTTTATTACAGCTATATTCAGTTTATCAGCATTCCTGTTGATATATACAGGACGTGGAGATATTCGCCTGATCAGAAACCACCGAATTTTGAAGGAGCTGATTTCGACAGATTAATGGTTTTAAATGTAGAGTTGAGCAAAAATATTGAAGATGCCAACAGATTCAGAATTAAGGCTAAAACTCTACCGACCGGAGTTACTTTCGGCGATTGGTTTTTCCGTGTGGTAGACGATTACAATCACAAAAATCCTAAATCGATCATTCATCTTACGGATGAGGAAAAAGAGCCTTATTATTGGATATTTTACACTAAAAAATCATTCTTCAGCTTCAGAAAATACATAGATTTTGACCTTGATATCAGCACCAATAATATCACGGAAAACGAGGTGGTAATCTGTAAAAGGGTTATTCAGCACGAAGAAGAAGGAAGGAGATCTTCATAAATCACAAATTTTAAAAGTATTACATATGATACAGCCAATCAAACATTTTGCAATCAATTGGGTAGACGGGATGAAAGTTTCTCAAAAACACCTTAATGATCAGGATAATTTTTTAATTGATACGATAAGAGATGCCAATTCCCTGGCAATCACAAATTATAATTATGGCTTGTTGCCGATTCCTAACGAATTTACAGATAAAACCATTTTTGATGTTCATAATACTGCAACCAACGATGTGCAGCTTGTAATAAAACATTGCAGCGCCGTTACGCTTGCAGGCTATAGAATTGAATTGAAAGACAGAAGAGTAAGCGTAAAATCTCTTGCTAAATCTTTAAATATCGATGAAAACCAGATTGACGGCGAATATTATATTTTGATTTCGGTTAATCCTTTCGATAAAGTTCCTTTTGGAGATATCGATCCTGAGGAAATTCCGCCGCGTCATCCAAATGCGCATGCCAATTATCACATTGAGCTGTTGCCTGTTGCTTCACTGAACAGCAGCTATTCCGGAGGTAATTATCTTGTGGTTGGAAAGGTAGATTTTAAGGGAAATATCACGCAGGTAAATTCAAATTTTATTCCGCCGTGTACGTCTGTTCAGAGTCATCCGGCTTTGTTGGATTATTATAACGGATATGCAAAATCGATCGGAAATCTACAGCAATATGCTTTTAAGATCATTCAAAAAGCTTCCCATAAGAACCAAAATACAGCTTTGGCACAAAATGTAAAATCTTTGTGTACGGTAATGGTAAATACTTTTGGAGATATGTATTTTCAGTTCAGAAACGTGATTCCTTATCAGGCTCCCGTTTTTCTTATTGAAAGTTTTGCCAAGCTGGCATTGCGATTATACAATGCGACGCAGGTTATCGTTCCGGCAGAGTTAGAAGAAATGTTAAACTATAGTTTGGAATGGAGCGAAATTGCGCCACATACTTTGCTAAACCAGTTATCTACCGTTGCCGAAACCAATTATGATCATCACAATTGCGGCGAACCGCTTTTGTATATTCAGCAGATGCTGAAAAGCCTGGAAGTCATTTTTTCTAAACTGAGCGAACTGGATTATATCGGTCAAAGAAGAGAAAATATTATCGTGAACGAACAGGAAGTGTCTTCAAATACCAATCCTAAACGAGGTTGGAGCGTTTTAGATTAAATTATTTTATTGTTTTTAAATACTTAAATCCGTCTTAATTATAGGACGGATTTTTTTGATTTATTTTGATGTTTTTGTAATAATTTCCTTTAATGTTTGATATTTATTTGTTTAATTGTAGTAAATGTTAATAATTTTATATATTAGATCATCACAATATGAAAAGATGGAAGAGAAGATACTACAAGACCTAAAAGGTGAAAATAATAATGCATTCGGACAGCTTTATAAAGAGTATTTCGGAATGGTAAACCGTTTTGTAAATAATAATAGCGGACGCACAGGTGATGCTGAAGATATTTTCCAGGATACAATGATCGTATTGGTAGAAAAAATGAGAAAGGATGATTTTCAGCTTACGGCATCTATCAAAACCTATATTATGGCGATTGCGAAAAATCTTTGGTTAAAAAGATTAAGAACTTCATCTAAACAAGTAGCATTTTCAGAATGTTTCGACAATCAGTTTTTTGAAGAAATAAGTTCTGCAATAGAAAATGAAAAAACCTATTTTGACAAGCTGCAAAACTTTATACACAAAGTAACCAAACATTGCCAGGGACTTATTCATGATATGTTTTTTAAAGAAAAATCAATTGATCAGATTCAAAAAGAATATGGATATTCTACTAAACATAATGCTCAAAATCAAAAACATAAATGTGTAGAACAGATAAGAAGAATAAAAGAGAAAGAAGAATCTGATTATAAAAAAATAAAATAAACTTTCTTTTGATGTTTTGATAATCAAGAGATTAAAAAATAATTTTAAAAAAAATCACTCAATTTGGGTGATTTTTTTTCGTTTTTGGTATTAATGTATAGATTGTGATATTTCAATATTCATAAAACATTAAAAATCTACAATATGAAAAACAAATCAATTTTAGTAGGTGTACTTTCATTAGGTACACTTGCAATCGGAACAACATCGTTTGCATCCGTAAAATCTGCTGCTGCTGTCACTCTTGAAGCCTCATGCGGTGGCAAAAAAGCAGAAACACAAAATAAAGGAAAGGCTGAAGACGCAAAATGTGGTGATAAAAAAACGAAAACTTCAGAAGCCAAATGCGGCGACAAAAAAGCGGAGGCAAAGACTAAAGATGCAAAATGTGGCGAAGGAAAGTGTGGAGAAGGAAAATGCGGTGACAAAAAAAACAAAGCTAAAAAAACTAAAGCAGCAAAAAAAACGACAAAAGCTTCAAACTAAATTATTTTTTTAAAAAGGTATTATCTGTATCATTTTTCACCCTTAAAACAAATATTATGGTCGGAATAGGTTATCGCAAAGATTTTTCGAAAGCGTTTTTATCAAGCGAAATTCTAAAACCGGATTTTGTAGAAGTAGCCCCAGAAAACTGGATCGGAATTGGCGGTTACTGGAAACAGGAACTAAAAAAAGTTCTCGAAAAATATCCGCTGTATTGCCACGGATTGTCTTTATCTGTAGGAAGTCCGGAAGGTATTGATGTAGCTTTTGTAAAGCAGGTGAAAAGGTTTTTAGATGAAACCCAGGCGGTTCTTTATTCGGAGCATCTTACTTTTTCAAAAGTTGACAATGCACATTTGTACGACCTTTTGCCAATTCCTTTTACAGAAGACGCCATTGATAGAGTAGTGGAAAATATTCAGCAGGTTCAGGATATTTTAGGGAAAAGACTGATTCTTGAAAACGGAAGTTATTACACCGTGCTCGAAGCAGAAATGACCGAAGCAGAATTCGTGAACGAGATTGTAAAAAGGTCCGATTGCGAATTGTTGCTGGATGTGAATAATGTTTTTGTGAATGCATTCAATCATCAATATGATGCAAAAGAATTTATAACAAAAATGCCTTTGTATAAAGTAAAATATATTCACATGGCGGGACATTTTCAGGTTAATGAATCATTAATAATTGATACTCACGGAGCGGAAATCATAGATCCGGTTTACGATTTATTTGATTTTACAATGCAGCATTTGCCGCATGATGTGCCGGTTTTATTGGAAAGGGATTTTAATATTCCCGAGCTTTCTGAAATGCAGGACGAAATCGACACACTTCGTAAAATTAAAAAAGCAGCTCAAAAAAATCATGCGTATGCAGCTCACCAAAAATAAAACTTTTGCTTTGCAGACAGATTTGGGTTTGTATTGCAGAACAGGAATCAACGAACCGAAAACCAGTATTCAGGAACACACGTTTCATTATAGACGACTGGTTTACAATGTAATAAAGGATACATTAAAAAATGCATATCCGATCACCCGAAAATTAATCGGAAAAAAAAGATGGAAAAAAGCAGTTGCTCATTTTTTTGAAAATCACAAATGCGAAACTCCACAAGTCTGGAAGCTGCCTCTGGAATTTTACGAACACTATTCTGAAAACACATTACCCTTTAAAAAGGAATATCCTTTTCTCAAAGAGCTTTTACATTACGAATGGCTTGAAATAGAGATTTTTATGATGGAAGATTTGCCTGTCGAAAATTTTAAAGTAGAAAAGGTTTCCAATGATGAAATAATTGTTCCCAATCCGGAAATTAAAATTTTGGCATTGCAATATCCGATCCATATCAAAAACGTAAAACAGATTACTGAAGAAGACAAAGCGCAGTATTTTGTGACAATTCACAGAGATTTTTATACAAAACAAGTAAGATTCAATGATTTGTCTTATCCGTTTGTAGAAATGCTCATAAAAATAAATGAAGAAAATACAAGTATCAATGAACTGAAAATCATCTTATCCAAATACGAAAATGATAATGTCAAAATAGAAACCGCAATCAATGATTTTATTGTATTTGCATTTCGGGAAAACATGCTTTTAGGCTATAAATAAAAAAATTTAAACTTTTTAATAACAATTAAATAATTACATTATGAAAAAAAAATCAATTTTGGTCGGAACAGTTGCATTAGGATTAGTAACAGCTACAAGTCTTTATTCTTGCAATCCGGCAGACAAAAAAACAGCAATTCCTGAAGCATCCGCTGATGCCAAATGTGGTGAAGGAAAATGTGGAAGCAAAAAAGATTCTGCAATGATGGGGGAAGCTAAATGTGGTGATTCTGCACATGTGGAAACTGCAGAAGGAAAATGTGGTGAAGGAAAATGTGGAGATAAGAAAAAATAAGTCAATCATCAATAAGACGGAGTTTACAAAAACTCCGTCTTTTAATCATAAAGACATTATGTTAGAAAATTATTATAATAAAATCAGCAAATTAAAAGATATACCATTATTGTTTCTAAGATTAATTTTAGCTTACGGTTTTTTTAATCCGGCAATGATGAAAATAAAAGACATCAACGCTATTGCGGAATGGTTTGGAAGTTTAGGAATTCCGATGCCTTTGCTTAATGCTTATTTGACTACAGGCACAGAAATTTTGGGCGTTATATTTTTATTTTTAGGGTTGTTTACGAGAATTATTTCTATTCCTTTAATTATTACGATGATCGTGGCAATTTTTACGGTGCATATTGGCAATGGCTTTGAAGCCGGAGAAAATGGCTTTGAAATTCCGCTGTACTATATTATTATGTTGTTTACATTAATGGTGTTTGGTTCCGGAAAAATCAGTTTGGATCATTGGTTGTTTAATAAAAATATTGAAAAAACAGCAAAAGAAAAATAATTAAGTTTCTGCCTTTTACTTTTTTACTAATATTTTTTCGGTGGCTTTTTTGCTGAGAATTTCTTTTTTTCCGCCAATTTCAATCGTTATAGATTTATCGAAATCTTCAATTTTAAGAATTTTGATTTTTGTATTTAAAAGCAGTTTTCGCTCGGTAAGATAATTAAGAAAAGCATCATCAGAAAGCGTCACAGAAGCAAAAATCACTTCTTCGTTTACTTTGCATGCGCTCAGTTTTTGCAGATCCTGCGAAATAATATTGCCGTCTTTATCGGGAATAGGCTCGCCATGAGGATCAAATTTTGGATGATTTAATATTTCATCCATTTTATCAAAAAATATTTTAGAATGTACATGTTCCAGCTGTTCGGCGATTTCATGTACATTTTCCCAGCCAAAATTCATTTTTTTAACCAAAAACATTTCGGTAAGCCTGTGTTTTCTTACGACCAAAGCGGCTTCCCGTTTGCCTTTATCGGTCACCTTCAACGGTTTATAAGTTTCGTAGATTACCCAGCTTTTATCTGCAAACTTTTTCATCATATTGTTTACACTCGGCATTTTTACATTCAAAAATTTGCTAAGCTCGTTGATGGTCACTTTTCCTTCATTGTCAACTAAATGAAACAAAGCCTTCAGATAATTTTCTTCCGTTAATGTTGTTTTCAAAATGTTAGATGATTTTCATTACAAATCTAACAAAATATTTTTTAAACATCATTTTTGTTGTTTTAAGTTTTTATAATTTTGCATAATGAAATTTTCATTTAAAAACGACTATTCAGAAGGTTGTCATTCCAGTATTTTAGAAGCACTTTTACGGTATAATTTCGATCAGCAGGCGGGTTACGGTGAAGATGAATATTCCTTGAAAGCCAAAGATATAATTAAAGAAAAGCTGAATAATAAAGAGGCGGCGGTTTACTTTGTATCAGGCGGAACTCAGGCCAATCTTATTGTAATTTCTTCTGTTTTAAAACCTTATCAATGTGTGATTTCTGCTTCAACCGGGCATATATTAAATAATGAAACCGGCGCAATCGAAGCGACTGGCCACAAAGTTTTGAGCATTGAAAAAGATGATGGAAAATTAACTCCCGAAGACATCATTCCTGTTTTGGAAAATCATAAAAATATTCCGCATCAGGTAATGCCGAAGTTAGTTTACATTTCAAATTCCACAGAATTAGGAACAATTTACACGAAAAAAGAGTTGGAAAATCTTTCTGAATTTTGTCGTGAAAACAATCTGTATTTATTTATGGATGGCGCAAGATTGGGACATGCTCTTACTTCTGAAATCAGTGATTTAAGTTTAGCAGATTTAGGAAAACTGACGGATATTTTTTATCTGGGCGGAACAAAAAACGGAGCTTTGATAGGAGAGTGCATTATAATCAATCATAAAATTCTTCAGGAAGATTTTGCATTTAATATTAAGCAAAAAGGAGCTTTGCTGGCTAAAGGAAGGCTTTTGGGTATTCAATTTTTGGAATTGATGCAAAATGATTTGTATTTTGACTTGGCAAGACATGCCAATCAGCAGGCAATGAAAATTAAAAATGCTTTGAAAGAAAAAAATATAGAATTTCTTTCTGAAACTTTCACCAACCAGATTTTTCCTGTTTTAAGCAATGAATTGATTGAAAAATTATCTGAAAAGTTTGAATTTTATGTCTGGAAAAAGGTTGATGAAAACAATTCTGCAATTCGTATTATCACTTCCTGGAACACTGGCGATGAACCAATAAATGATTTTATTAAAATTATAAATAATCAATTATAAACAGAAAAAATGCAACCTCAATTTGGTTGCATTTTTTATTTATTTTAAACCTGAAAAAATTATTTTAAAGCTTTGGAAACCATATTGCAATCTGCGGTTTCAAGCTTTTGACCTTTGTCATAAGCGATTTTCTTTTCGTCGGCGTATTTCATCTGACCATTTTCATCTTTCTGATTTCCGATTCCCAACATCAAATTACCTTCTTTCTGAAGAAAATAAATATCTCTTTTGCTCGTCATTCCTTCAGATGCAAATTCGTATGTAAGCTTCAGTGTATCACCGGATTTAAAGCCTACAAGATCTCCTTTTGAACTATCTTTTTCGTAGTTTTTATAAGCCATTTTGCCCGTAACTGTACCCAAATTATCATCAATACTTACAAAAACAGAGTCTTTGCCAGTAACGCCAAGATAACAATAAGATTTTGCACCAAGAGTGTCGATAACAGCTGAAGTGGTGTCTGTCAAAGAATCTGTTTCAGCAATTGGTGCTGTAGTTTCGCTTTTTTTGTTACAGTTCATTAAGAATAACGATAAAGAACCTAAGACGATAAACTTTTTCATAAAAATTATATTATGTTAATTAATGTTGCGCTAAAATAATCAATATTTTTAGTTATCATAAATGTAAAGAAATTATTTTTAAGTTTGGTTTACCACATAATTGCAAAGTATTCAGTTTTATGATTTACTAACTCTCAATATTTAAAATGTCGAAAATTTTTTTTTCTACATTAAAAATATTAAAACCTGTATTTTAAAAGTTAAATACACGAAATTCTAATCGCTGAGAATCGCTTATAATTTTTTGGTTGAACATTTCCTGATAATTTACATTTCTATACTGCGGATTATAAAAATCCTATAATTTATATTATGTTAAATTAAAATAATTTTATGTTTTAAAATACATACATTTTCAAACAATCCAAATTAAGTAATAATACATCCTTTAAGACCTAAAACTATAATATACAGAAATACATTTGATTATTCTTTGACTTTAAAAACAATTTATAATGATATAATTAATTGTCGTAAAACTTCTTTTTCATCCACAAGCTGCATTTTACCAAAAGTATCAATATCGGCACTTCTACCAAAGGTCCGATCACGCCTACAAAGGCCTGTGGCGAATGAATTCCGAATACTGCTATTGCAACTGCTATCGCCAATTCAAAGTTATTTCCTGTTGCCGTAAAAGCAATAGACGAATTTTTATCATACGGAACATGTAAAGATTTATTAATGAAAAAACTTACAAAAAACATCAAAACAAAATAGATAATCAACGGAATAGCTACTTTTATCACATCCATCGGAAGCTCCAAAATTTTATCACCTTTTAAGCTAAACATCAGCACAATCGTAAATAGCAATGCGTACAAGGTAAATGGTGATATTTTGGGTAAGAATTTTCGATTATACCAATCTGCACCTTTTAATTTAATCAGAAAATAACGGCTTAAAAATCCTGCTAAAAATGGAATTCCTAAATAAATAAAGACACTTTCTGTGACATCTTTCATTGATACTCTGACGTCGGAATTGGCTAATCCCAGTTTTCCCGGTAAAAAATTAATGAAAAGCCATACTAAAAAACTATAGGTAAATACTTGGAAAATGCTGTTTAAAGCTACTAATAATGCTGCATATTCTCGGTTTCCTTTTGCAAGATCATTCCAGACAAGAACCATTGCAATACATCTTGCTAGGCCGATTAAAATTAAGCCAATCATATAATCCGGCTCATTTCTCAGGAAAATTACAGCTAAAATGAACATTAAAATCGGACCGATAATCCAGTTTAGAAGCAAGGAAATTCCTATTACTTTTTTATCTTTAAGTGCTTTTGGCAACAACGAATAATCAACCTTAGCAAGTGGCGGATACATCATAATAATTAATCCGATTGCCAAAGGAATGTTTGTAGTTCCTACGGATAAAGAGTTGGTAAAACCGGAAATACCGGGAAAAAGATACCCTAAGCCGATTCCTAAAAACATGGCCAGAAATATCCATAAAGTAAGAAACCGATCAAGGAATTTTAGTTTTGTCTGCATTGAATTATATTAATCTATTCCTACTATTTTGCTTCTTCGTTCCATTAAAATGCTGTCTCTCCAAACGCCTGACAACTTTCCTATTTTCTCGCGATAGCCTATAGTTCTGAAGCCAAATAATTGGTGTAATGCTACTGTAGCTTTATTTTCGGGAAACATTCCGGATTGTAAAGTCCAGATTCCGTTTGATTCACTATCTTTTATCAGCGTTTCCATTAGTATTTTTCCGGTTCCTTTACTTCTTTGATTTTCAGATATATAAATGCTTACTTCCGCAACGCCTCCATAAACACATCTGTCGCTCACTTTTGAAAGTGCCGCCCAGCCTATTACAACGCCATTTTCAACAGCAACCAATCTGCTGTGAGGCATTTTGCTTTCATTCCACTTTTCCCATGAAGGGACGGATTCTTCAAATGTTGCATTTCCTGTATCGATTCCCTGTTTGTATATTGCGGATATTTCCGGATAATGTGATTGATTAATTGCTACTATTTCCATTTTATTTTTTTATTTGTGAAAAAATATAAAACATCTCTGCTCCTATTTCAAGGCTTCTTTCTTTATAAACATCTGATTGGGTCGGATTATTGTCCGAAATTTTCGGATCTTCATAAGTTATAGGAATTCGTTTTTCGGCACCTGCAATAAAAGGACATCCGTCATCCGCTTGCGAACACGTCATAATTGCAGCAAAACCATTATTTGGATTAAACGGATTATCATATTTTTTAGAAAAACCGATTATCGCATGATTATTCTCATCATATTTAATGGCATAAACAGGATTCGGAGCGTTTGATATGTTGAATATTTTGAATCCTTGTTCTTCTAAAGTTTCTACAACTTTTGGAAACATGGCCGTTTCTTCTGTTCCTCCCGAATAGCAGCTTACTTTCGGAATGTCAAAATAAACGCTTGCGATCTGAGCCCAAATCTGCGACAAATGGCTTCTTCTGGAATTATGCGTGCAGATAAAGTTGAGATCAATTGGCTTATCGTTTTCCAGCTTATTTTGAATAAAATCAATTAATGGATTGAGCGTGACTTTTCTTTCTTCGGAAAGTTCTTTAGTCTTTAAAGTTTCTATTGTTTCCAGCAGTTTAGAATACATAATTTGTTGATTTTTAAATTATTTAATCACTTTAGCAGCATCCTGAATTTGGGTCACAAGAAGAAACCTGTTTTGAAGAAAGCTCCGACAGATTCATTTTTTGCTTTTCTACAGGAATACCGCAACCTTCTTGAGCAAGACAAGCTGTTGCTTTATTTTTAAGAATAAAGGTTTTTCCGTTGAATTCCAAATCGTATTTTCCGATGGTTGTATCTTGATATTCAACTTCAATTTCATTATTTTCAATGCCTAATTTCTCTTCAGATAATTTGATGATGTTTAGAAGTTTTGTAGGTTTCAGTCTGTGTTCCAAATCATTGGCATTCCAAAGCTGAAAGTTCACTACCCTTTCGTTTCTGATGGTTCCACCGCAGTCAATAAAGTGTTTATTTACAGTTCCCACTTCTGTTACATGGAAATGTTCAGGCACAAAAGTTCCGTTTTCCAATTGAAATTCCACATTATCCAATGTTGGCAAGATTTCTTTGATTTCAGATAATTTCATGATTTTAATATTTATTGTTTAAATGCAATATTGCGATATTAAGGTTTAAAAAAATGCATTTAGCAGCATTTTTGATTTGTAACGGCTGTTATTATTGTAGAAAAATAATTTTTAAGAATTTCGAAAGTTTTTTCATCAATACAATAACAGATTGCAGTTCCTTCGATGTTTCCTTTGATCAAACCAGCATTTTTAAGCTCTTTTAAATGTTGAGAAACCGTTGCCTGCGCCAATGGAAGTTCGTTTACAATATCACCGCAAATACAGGTATCAACTTTTAGTAAATATTCGATAATAGCAATTCTTGCCGGATGCCCCAAAGCTTTGGCAATGATAGCTATTTTATTTTGTTCATCTGTAAAGTGATCTGTTTTGGTTGCTCCCATTTTATAATTATATATTGCAATATTACGATATTAAATTTAACTTCACCAAATAATTTTTATAATTTTTTTCAAAATGATATTTCTTTATTAAAAACAATCCTTTGAATTCCTAAAACTTCAATATATTTGTTATTCTTGATTTTATAAACATAAATTTTTATTCTAACATATTCCTAAATGAAGACATATCTGGGTTTTTTGTTGTTATTTGTATTTCCTTTTACCGTTTATAGCCAGCAAAATGCAACTGCTGATGAATTATTTTTAAAAGCACGGACGGCTGCATTCGAGCAAAAAGATTACACAACTTCCATTTCTCTTGCAAAGCAGGCGTTGGAAAAATCTCCTGATTATACCGATATTTCTATTTTTTTGGGGAGACTTTATACCTGGAACAAAGATGTAGATTCAGCAAGAGTGATATTTGAAGAACTTGGGAGAAGAAATGTTCAGGATGAAGATTATTTTATAGCCTACGCATCTCTTGAATACTGGAATGACCAAAATGATAAAGCCATTGAAATTCTTGATAAAGGATTGACTTTTCATCCTCAATCTGAACCGCTTTTACTTTTAAAGGCAAAAGCTTTTAACAGCAATGCAAATTATGCCGAAGCAGAAAAAACGATCAATTCGCTGTTGCTGATAAATCCGCAAAATACTGAAGCTAGAGCTTTTTCAGCAAGAATAAATGATCTCTCTGCTAAAAATGCAATTGGTATTGTTTATAATTTTTCGCATTTTGATAAGCAATTTGAAGACGACTGGCATATTGTAGGAATCAGCTATAAAAGAGCAACTTCTTTAGGTTCTATAATTCTCAGAGCAAATTACGCCAACAAATTTGCAGAAAGCGGTACACAAATAGAATTGGAAGCTTATCCGAGATTATCAAAAACATTTTATCTGTATGTCGGCGCCGGATATTCCGGTGATGTTGGAATTTTCCCAAAATACCGTACAGGAGTTTCTCTGAACGCCAATTTACCACATAGTTTCGAAGCCGAAATTGGTTACAGACAACTTTATTTCAGTAAAAATATTTGGATGTATACTGCTTCAGCGGGTAAATATTACAAAAATTTCTGGTTCAATTTGCGTACTTATATTTCTCCCGATCAGAATAATATTTCGCATTCTTATGCAGGAACCATTCGTTATTATACCAAAGGCGCACAGGATTATTTTGCATTTCAGATAGGAACTGGAATAAGCCCCGAAGACCATCGCAACAATTTGCTGGAAAATGAAACTTATAAGCTTAAGACCTTTAAAATAGGCGGTGAATATAATTTTTCTGTCAAAACCCACCTTTTTTCGGTATCTGCAATGTATTTTAATCAGGAATATCGCCCGAATGAAAAAGGAAACCAGTTTGATATTACTTTAGGATACACCAAAAGATTTTAGAATTTCGGGGAAGTTTTTTTCATAAAATTTACGATTACTGAATCCGGCATTAGCTTTTTAGCGGCATAAAAGCGGGAATTCATAGTTTTAAAATCTTTGAAACGTTTATTCATGTCATTCAGCACAGCAGGATTATCCAATTCATCTTCTTCGAGATTATGCAGGACAAACAGCTGCCCGTTTTCTACATAATGCTTTCCGTACACAAAATCGATAAGCTGGTTTTTACTTTGCATCATCGGAATATCTGTTTTACTTATTTCAGAATCCGGCGAAAGACCTCTTCCAACCCAAGTAACTGTTGATGGTGTTTTGAGCGCATAATTGTTTCTGTAATAAGCCAAAATAGATGGCGCAATATCAAAATGGCTTACGGTTTTATTAAATTTTTTAGGCTCTTTCAGCAACGGAGAATAAATAAGCATTGGCACATGATAACGGTCTATCTTGGACTGTAAAGTGATTTCCGGCATACTGTGATCTCCAGTTATAACAAAAATTGTATTGCTAAAATCCGGTCTTTTACTATAATTTTTAAAAAAATCCTTTAAAGCGTCATCAGCATTTAAAACGGAGATTAGTTGATTTTTATGTCCCGCCGCCCATTTTTTCTGTTCGGCAGATAACTTGCCTGAATGCAATGTTTTATTATATAATTTCTCGTAATATTCTTTATTGTTAATCAAAAAAGGATTGTGAGTTGAAAGTGTAAGAATAATATTAAAATAAGGCCTATTTTGTGGTTTTTGCGATTCAAGCATCTTTCCGAATACCGCCTGATCTTCATAGCCCCAACTGTCTCCGCTATTGGAAGGAAGCTTGCGATAAGGTTGGCTGAAAGAAAACTCATCAACAATATGGTCTACTCTATTGTATTCCAAAAATTCATTGTAACGGTCAAATGATACATTTCCGCCGTAATAAAAGCCGGTTTCAAATCCATTTGCTTTCAGGATATTATAAAGATTGAAATTTTCTGGAGTATCTTTTATTTCTAAAAATCCGTTTTTCCCAAAAGGTAAAGAACCTGTAAGTGTTGGCAAAGCACCAAAAGTTCTTCCTGCTGAGCTTAAATTATTTTCCCAAAAAAGACTTTTTTGGGCTAAAGAATCGAGATTTGGGGCGAAATTTCCAACATAACCTTTAGAAGATGTATACGCATGTCCAAAGCCTTCCAATACGACAAAAACCAAATTGGGTGCTTTATCAGATTTATTAAAAAACGATCCTAAAAAATCCGGTGTATTTTCTTTTCTCCAAAAAGGAAACGCTTCATCCAGCATTTCAGAATTGGCTGCAAGATTTTCAGGATTGCTCCACAATTCGTTTATTTCAGGATGATCATTCACAAAATTATCAAGATTGGAATTGAAGAAATAATTCCACTTGCTTCTTGCCGCATTCTGGTCAAATTCATTATTATAGGAAAGTTCATCAGCTTTTAAAATACTTTTAGGAATAAAAAAAGTCAATAAGCCGATGCATAAAAAAACGATTCCTACATAAATTTTCTTAAGAGTAAACTTTTTAGCAATCCAAAAAGGAATAAAACTCGCTGTAATCAAAATAGTCAGTAATGCGAAATTTTTGAAATTCAGCATTCCGCTTGCTTTCAGAATCTGGATCATTTCTTCCTTTGTGTAGTACAAAAAGTCTGCACCCAAAAGATTGTGGGTTTCAGAAAAATAGAGGAAAAAAATATATTGTGTAACAACGACAAGCAAGCATGTTAATACAGCAATTCCTCTAGCCAGATTTTCTTTTAAAAAATTAAGAATCAAATAAAAAATACCAACCACGAATATCATTTTAAACATGAAAATGATATTGGCTGCAAAAAGATCTGCAACGATGACGGAAGCATTCAGCCCGGAAATATAATACCTGTACCAAAGCCATTCTGCTAATGTGCCCAACAAAAACAAAACTGAAAAAACCAACGCCAGCGTTCCCCATTTTCGAAGACCAAACTGAAGAATAGCTAAAAGTCTTTCTTTTAAAGACAAATCTTTATTCATCTGATTAAAGCCTTGCCTTGTCATTTCGCCCCAACTATGAGATTTTTTGAAATAATCAATAAAGCCTTTTACACTTGCTTTTACAACAATCGGATGAAAATAGAAAGGCTCTAAAAAAGCCACACCAATCAGGGTGAGAAAGTCTTTCCTTTTGGTATAAACCTGTCGGCTTACAAGATCGACCAAAATTCCATAAATCGAAAAAAGAAAGCCTGTAGAAATAACGATTGCGAAAAGAACCGTAAAAAAAGACCAGTTGATAATTCCCAATAATAAGAAAATTATAAAAAAGATGTAGCCTGAAAATTCAACCAAAGGACCCAGAAACTCAAACAAAAGCCAATACGGAAGGCTAATCATCCCGAGTTTGCCATATTTGGGATTAAACATCAGTTTTCTGTGTTTCCAGAGTGTTTCCATTGTGCCGCGCATCCATCTGTTGCGCTGTTTTCTGAGGATATCTTTTGTCTCGGGAACTTCAGTCCAGCATAAAGGATCAGGAATTGTAATCACCTCGTAAGGCTCTTTTTGTTCTTCCATATACTTGCGCATACGCACGACCAGCTCCATATCTTCACCTACCGTATTTCTGTCGTATCCGCCACATGCCAGCACGATTTTCCGGTCGAAAACTCCAAAAGCGCCGGATATCAAAATAAGACCGGACGCCCTTGACCAAGCCATTCTGCCGAGAACAAAAGCTCTTATATATTCTAAAGCCTGAGATCTTCCTAAAAGGGTTTTAGGCATATTTACTTCCACGACTTTACCATTTTCAATCTTACAATTATTGGCCAGTCGAATTACTCCGCCGCAAGCGATGATTTTTTTGTCAGTTTCTTTTAAAAATGGTTTTGCAAGGCTTAAGATAGCATCCTGCTCAAGAATGCAATCTACATCTATACAAACAAGATAGTCACCTGAAGATACATTGATGCCTACATTTAGCGCATCGGCTTTACCGCCGTTTTCTTTGTCTACAACAATGAGCTTTTTTAATGCCGGATTTTTACTTTTATAGACGCTTTTTATTTTTTTAGTTTCAATTTGGCCCTGCACGAAAAAAGAAATTGGCTCCAATTCGTAAGCTTCGATCAGTTTTTGAATAGAATCATCCTTGCTGCCATCATTTACAATAATGATTTCCAGGTTGTGATAATATAATGAAAGCAGAGATCGTACATTTTCTACAATAGTCATTCCTTCATTGTAGGCCGGAGCTATAAGACTGAAAGCCGGAGCATTCGGGTTGGAAGCAATGATTCCGTAATCTGTAAATGTATTTTCTTTTTTATAGCGCAATACAGCTCCCAATGCGTAGATGCCAATCCATCCGTAAATAAGCGCCACTGCGGTACCGTACAGCAAAAACAGCCATATTACAATTTCATAAATAATGTGGGAAAATTCTAGCATATTTCTTCTTGCAATGCGTGTTTAATAATTTGAACCAATTGTTCGGATGATAAAGGATTTTTAGCAAGCTGCAAAAGGTATTCCTGAAATCCCAAAGAGAAAAGTGCTTCGGCAGCATAAATTTTTATCTTTGGCAAAGGGTTTTCCAGCAACTGTTGTTTTAAAAAGTCTACACAACGCATATCTTTTGAAATCTTTATTACCCGCAGAATTTCAAGCTGTACTTCAACAGGCTGATTTGGATAAATATTTATGAGATAAGCAATTGTAGATGAATTTTCCATCGATTGCAAAGTCTGTACAACCTGTATTCTTATCTCGACAGAAGGATGATCCAGAAATTCTGAAATGAAAGGATAAAATGATAAAACCTGAAATTTTTTCAGCAATCGAAGTGTAAAAATAATTACAGAATCATTTTTGCTTTTAAGCCAGCCTTTAATCGTTTCTTCATAATTTTCCGGGATATTATTGATCGAAAGAAGCAGACGAAGCTGCTGCCATTCCGATATTTTGGTAGTGACATTGTCCAGAAAAAGCAATCCTTCAAAACCTTTGAAGCCCACCATCGAATATTGAGCTTCCTGATAAACCAATGGCGAAGAATGTGTGAGTAATGCAGAAATTTTTGAAAGCGAATCAACGTCATTCATGGCGGTAAGCTCCTGTATTCCACCCGCAATCAGATGTGGCTTTTTTTGGTTTAGTTTTTTTAAAGCTTCTTTCTGCAGACTGTATTCTTTAAAGAGTGTTTTTATTTTACTTCCCGTAATTCCTGAAAATTTGTTTTCAGATTCTACAAGCTTGGAAAGGAAAAGATTTCTGAACAAAATGTTGTCAGAAAACGCTGCAAATTCTTTATTTGAAGGGATTTCATCTTTATCGTATGCAATGGTTTCCAGAATTTTCTGATTGATAATTCCTGTCCATTTAGCTATTGTAGCCGTTTGTCTGTATTGATAAAAACTATACAGAAGAACCACAAAAATCATCAGTAAAACCAATGATAAAATGCCCAATAAAGTCATAAAAAGGTAATGAACCGGACTGGCTAAGAATAACATATTTTCTTTATTTTGGCGTAAAACGTTTTATTCTTAACATCAATTCATTAGGGCTGAAAGGTTTTACTATAAAATCTGCCGCGCCCAGATCGAAAGCATTGAGTATCACCTCTTCCTGACCCATGCTTGAAAGAATGATAACCGGTATTTTTTTATCCATTGATTTAATGGCTGAAAGTATTTCAATTCCTGAAGCAAAAGGCATCATAATATCGGTAATGGCAAGATCTACAGGCTCATTTTTCAGAGTCTCTATCGCATCTTTTCCGTTACGGGTGAGAATTACCTCGTGTCCTTCTTTTACTAATTTATGTTCAATTGTTTTTAAAATAAGCTCATCATCTTCTGCAATTAAAATCAACATAATTTCTTTTTTTAATTTATTAAACTGTTAATTATACTCAAGCCAACTTTTATTTCATCAGATATTTCTTTCTGCAACGAAAAATAATCTTTATTAATATCAATTTCATTTTCCCAGTTTCCGGAGCATTTTGCAAGCCTGAAAAGTCCCGCTGTACCGGCTGTTCCCTTAAGCTTGTGAAGAATCATTTTTACGGTTGACGGATTTTTTTCTGTGGCTGCGGTTTTTAGTTTTTCATCAGAAACCGTGAGTTCCTGAACCACTAAATCTAAAAACATCTTTTTAAAATCCTCATCATCACTTCCTATTTGCTCGTTGAGAAGCTGAATATCAAGATATTCGTTAGGTTCAAACAAAGTATTTTGCGCTTTGGAATTGTCGTTGGCTATATATTTCTTTAATGTTTCTGAAAGATCATTCTGCCTTAAAGGTTTGGGAAGAAAATCATCCATTCCGGCTTCCATGCATTTTTCTTTTTCACCCAGAATATTGCCTGCAGTCACTCCAATTATCGGAACATTTGAATATCCGGGCAGCAGACGGATCTGTTTCGTGGCTTCAATGCCGTCCATTACAGGCATCTGAACATCCATTATGATAAGATCAAATCTTTTTTCTTTGCATTGCTCCAAAGCCTGAAGGCCATCAACAACTTCTGTGAGTTTTGCATCAGGTATCAGCGACTTCATCATTCTGTTGTTGAGCACCATATTTACAGGATTATCATCAACAAGTAAAACATCCGGCGCAGACGCAAATGAAGATTGTTCTTTTTCAGGTAAAATCTTTGTTTCCGTATCTTTTTCGGTATGCTTTATTACGCGTCTCAGCGTTTTGTAAAGTTCTTCGGACTTTATTGGTTTTAGCAGAAAATATGAATTTTGTTCCGGCTTGAAAGAATTGATCACATCATGTTCTTCTGAAGAGGTATGAAGAACGACAAGCGGGGCAATTTCGTTTTGGCTGTCAAATAATTCTTTGATTTTTTCAATCGTTTCAAGACCGGACAACAAAGGCATGTGATAATCCATTAAAATAACATCAAAACGCTCGCCCTGCTTCAGTATCCGGATTGCTTCCATTCCGTTAGCCGCCAACGTAGAATTGATATTTTTATAAGCCAGCATGTGCTGAAGAATTAGCCTGTTGTTTTCGTTGTCATCCACAACAAGCACTTTATCTATATTTAAATCTTCATTTTGCTCAATAATTGCCGTTTCGTAAGGAACCTGAAGGTCAAAATAAAATACCGAACCTTTCTCCAATTCGCTGACGAGCGAAAGGTTGCTTCCCATGTATTTTAAAATATTATTCGAAATCGTAAGTCCCAAACCTGTTCCTCCGTAACGCTTGCTTATTGAGCTGTTTTCCTGTGTGAAGGCATCAAAAATATGTTTTTGCTTTTCAATGGGAATTCCAATTCCTGTATCTCTTACGGCAAATCTTAAAGTGATATTTTTGTCATCAATATATTTTTTTTCAACCTTAAGCTCTATTTCGCCTTGTTCTGTGAATTTTACGGCATTTCCCAAAAGATTAATCAAAACCTGTTTCAGCCTAGATTCATCCAGCCATAAAGTTTTTGGTAAACCCTGTTCTATATTCAGAAGAAGCTCAATCTGTTTTCGCTGTGACTGATAAAGCACAACATTTACAACCTGATTAACGACATCATATACATCGGATTTCTCGATCAGAAGTTCCATTTTGCCGGATTCTATTTTAGAAAAATCAAGAATGTCATTAATGATATTTAGAAGATTTTCACCGGATTCATTGATATAATTCAAATATTGTGATTGAACTTCGTTGAGCGGTGTTTTAAGTAAAAGGTCTGAAAACCCGATAACTCCGTTGAGAGGAGTCCGGATTTCGTGGCTCATATTGGCTAAAAACTCTGATTTGGCTTTATTGGCTATTTCAGCTGCTTTTTTTGCTTTTTTAAGCTCTTCGTTTGCTTGAATGGAAGCAGTAATATTTTGTGTCGAGACAATGACGCCTCCAATAATGTCGTCTGAAAGATACCAAGGCGTAGCTTCCAAACTGTAATGCTGCAACCCTTCTTTGTTGGCGATTTCTACAGCAAAATTATCGTTTTTATATGCTTTACCTTTTAAAGCGTTGAGATATATTTGTTTTCTTGTTTCCGGAACATTGGGTGAAACTTCAAACATATGTTTTCCTTCCAGATCAATATTATTCATATTGAATTCTTCTTTCCAGCTTTTGCTTACCGAAAGATAATTGAGATCGTTGTCAAACATCGCAACTGAAGCAGGTACATACGTTACAAACGATTGCAGCATTGCTTCTTTCTTTTCCAGCTCAAGAAATATTTTTTTGAAAGTATCAATATCCTGAATGATGCCGTATACTTTTGTACAGACGCCATCATCAAATTCCGGTATTCCCTTTACTCTTACCCAAATTACGACTCCGTCATTGCGCACCAATTGCATTTCTTCGTCATACGGAATGCCTTCGTTTACAGCTCTTTCAAATAAAAGCTGAATTCTTTTTTTACTTTCTTCTTCATAAAAATCAATTGCATTTTCAATATTAGGCTTAAAACTGTCGTCAACTTTGTGAATTTCTCTTGTAGATTGTGACCAGAATACGGAATTGTTTTTAAGATTCACTTCCCAGCCACCCAACTGAGCTACGGCACTCGTTTGCTCAAGCATTTTTTTTGTATAAACAAGATCCCTTTCCATAGCCATTCTCTCGGTAACGTTGAGAGAAGTGCTGATCACATAAGGCTGCCCGTCTTCATCAGTTTCTACTACATTATGATACATCCAGATAATATCTTCTCCGTTTTTTGTTCTTAAGAGCATTGTCCCGAGATCTTCTTTATTATCGTTGATCCGTTTTATATACTGTTCCAGCAAAGGCCAGTTCTTTTCGGGTACAAGATCTTTTAAGTTTAATTGTTTTACTTCTTCGGAAGTATATTTAAGGGTTTCTCTGCCTTTTTCGTTGACCGCAAGAATATTTCCCTGCATATCATGCATACTCATCAGTCCGATTGCATTATCAAAAAAGCTTTTGAATCTTCTTTCGGAGCTTTCCAATTTTAGCTTTTCTTCGATCAAATGAGTAATATTAATACCAAAACAAAAAATTTCGGTACGGGTTTGATTCCATTTAAAATACCATTCAATAATATTACTGTTTGAATGATCGGTCGTGGTCACGCTGGTGAATTTCAGCTCGTCATCAGTTTTGGAAAACTTTTCGGGTTTTAAATTCGGGTCGCCCAAAAGTGTGAAAAAACTTTGACCATTTGCCTGGCTTTTATCAATACCAAAAGCTTTCTCAAATGCTGGATTAATATCCTTAAGCATAAAATCTTTATCTAAAACACAGATAAAATTATTTGAAATACTAAAAGTCTGCTCAAAATACTCTGCCTGAATATTTTTTTTCTTTCCAATAAGCGTTTTGGTGACAGCTTCCCCTAACTTTCTAAGGGTTTCTATTTGTTTGTCAGTTAAAGTTTTAGGAATATAATCGATTACACAAAGAGTTCCTAATGCAAAGCCATCATTATCTATAAGCGGTACGCCCGCATAAAAACGAATTCCGCCTTCTTTAATAAGCGGATTATGAGCTGATCTTTCGTCAAGCAGCGTGTCATTAATAACCAAAATTTCCCTGCTTGCAATTGCGTATTGGCATACCGTATTTTTTCGGTCTACGAAATCCAGCGAAAGGCCGACGCAGCTTTGAATCGTCTGTGTTTCGCTTTCCATCATGGCGATAAGCGAGGCCGGACAATCGGTAATTGTACATGCAACCTCGGCAAAAACATCCAATTGTGGATCTTTTCCCAAATTTAAAAGACCAAATAATTCAAGCTGTTTGATTCGTTGTTCTTCATCTTCCGGAATCGGATATATATTCATATAATTTTAATCGTATTTATATTTTGTATTCTTAAGCAAGAATGCTTCAAATTATGCTTTGAAAATGTTACTTTGTTGATAACCAGACTTATCATAGAAAGAACAAATCGTCCACAAATTACAAATTTATTTGTACAGAATTACAGAAAAAATCATAATAAATAGTTATGAATGTTAAATTTTAAACAATATTAAATTATGTAGTTTTATATGTATAATATTTAAACAAATAAGAAAACTTCCGAACAAATGACAACAACACCTTTTTTTGGTCTTATTATTGAATGAAACTTATGACCACTTCAATATCCGATCAATATGAAAAAGCACATTGTCATTGTCGGAGGAGGATTTGCAGGTATCAATCTGATCAAATCCTTAAAAAACGACAAAAGATTCCAGATTACTTTAGTTGATAAAAATAATTATCACTTTTTTCCACCTCTTATTTATCAGGTTGCGACTTCATTTATTCAGGCTTCGAATATCAGTTATCCGTTTAGGAAATTATTTGCAGGACACAAAAATGTACGCTTTCATATGGGAAGCCTGCTGAATGTAAATCCAGAAACAAAAACCATTGAAACAGATACAGGCGAATTGAAATATGATTATCTCGTGCTTGCATTGGGTACAGAATCTAATTTTTTCGGAATGGAAAACGTACAGAAATGTGGTCTTCCGATGAAAAATATCGAAGAAGCGCTGTATTTGCGAAATCATATGCTTTTAAACCTTGAAGAAGCAGCACGGAATAAAGATATTGAAAAAGCTGAAAAACTACAAAATGTCGTCATCGCCGGTGGCGGGCCTACAGGCGTAGAATTGGCAGGAATGCTTGCGGAAATGGGAAGATATATTGCGAGAAAAGAATATCCTGAAATAAAATTGGGACTTTCCAATTTATATTTAATTGATGCATTGCCTACTCTGCTTTCGCCAATGAGCGAGATGGCTCAAAAAACGTCTTATGAAACTTTAAAAAAGCTTGGCGTTAAAATTCTTCTTAATGTTTCCGTAAAAGATTATGTTGACAATAAAGTAATATTATCGGACGGAAAAACAATAGAAACTGAAACACTTATCTGGACTTCCGGAGTGATTGGCCGGGAAGTTCCGGGAATTCCGAAAGAGAGCATCGGAAAAGGAAGAAGGATATTGGTAGACGCTTATAACAAGGTAAACGGAATCGAAAATATATACGCCTTGGGTGATATTTGTCTTCAGCTTACAGATGAAAATTTCCCGAAAGGACATCCCCAACTCGCGCAGGTTGCTATACAACAGGCTAAAAATCTGGGTAAAAACTTTAAACGCATTGAAGACGAAAAAGTAATTGTCTCTTTTCAATATAATGATAAAGGAAGCATGGCAATTATCTCAAAATTCAGAGCAGTGGTTGATCTTCCGAAATTTTCTTTCAAGGGTTTTATTGCCTGGCTTACGTGGCTGTTCATTCATATCATTCCGCTTGTAGGCTTCAGAAACAGACTGCGTTTGGCCCTGGACTGGTTCAGATTGTTTATTACCAACAATCCTTCGATAAGGCTGATTCTTTATCCGAAAAAAAATGCAAGTAACGATTAACCATTTATAAAATATAATATGAAACCTGTAAGAAATATATCTCCGCTTTTTGGCAAAACAGTCGTGATAACCGGTGCTTCCAGCGGCATAGGAAAAGCAACTGCTGAAGCTTTTGCAAAAGAAGGCGTTCATCTTGTCCTTGCTTCCCGCGGTGAAGATGCCTTGAACGAAACGGCACAATTATGCCGAAATTTAGGAGCAACTGTCTTGGCGATTCCTACCGATACTTCAATTCCTGACGAAGTTTATAAACTTGCAGAAAAAGCATTCCAGCTCAATAATCGTGTTGATTTTTGGGTAAACAATGCCGGTGTTTTGTCTTTCGGTAAATTTGAAGAAACTCCGATTGAAGTTGTTGATCAGATCGTTAACACCAATCTTCTTGGTTACATGCATTCGGCGCATGCTGTTTTACCGATCTTTAAAAAACAGAAAAAAGGGGTTCTAATTAATAACATTTCTATCGGCGGATGGATGCCAGCACCGTACGGAACTGCATATACCGCATCAAAATACGGAATCAGAGGAATGGTGGAAAGCCTTCAGGCTGAAGTTTCGGATTTTCCTGATATTCATATTTGTGCGCTTTATCCCGGATTTCAAAAGTCTTCAGGTATTGAACATGCCGCCAATTATTCTGGAATAAAACTGAGCACACCGCCTCCGTCATTTGATCCTAAAAGTTTGGCCGAAGCGATCGTGAAAGTGGCTAAAAATCCTGTAGATGCAGCGTATACAGATTGGTTTTCAATTGTTTTTAAAAACTTATACGGAATGTTTCCCGGAATGATTCGGAATGTTTCTTCATCAATGATGAGGCTCGTAATGAAAGTAGCAAATAAGGAGAAAGATACAAGCGGAAATATTCTGGAACCTTCAAAAGGAAATATGGGAATTCACGGTAAAACATTGCTTCCTTCCGCTTCGAAAGTGGTGAAAATTACTGCTGTAAGTGTGCTTTGTTTAGGTTTGATAAGTGTTTTGGCATCATCAAAAAATTCAGGAAAGTCTTAAATATTCAATTTGAAAATTAACATTATGGATTCTAAAAACATTTCAAGAATTGCTTTGGGTGCTTTCTTAATAACTGCAGGAATCAGCCATTTAACTTTTGCGAGAAAAGAATTTCAGGCACAGGTTCCGGAATGGGTTCCGTTGAAAAAAGACGATACGGTGGTTTATTCAGGAATTACCGAAATCCTTTTGGGAACGGCAACCATTGCAGCTCCTAAAAAATATAGAAGTGCAATGGGAAAAATCTTAAGCACCTTTTTTATTGCTGTTTTACCGGGAAATATCACACAATACAAAAATAGAAGAGATGCTTTTGGTCTGAATACAGATAAGTTGAGATTTGCAAGGCTTTTTATGCAGGTTCCGCTTATTGCCTGGGCTCTAAATCAACTCAAGATTAATTATTCAACTTTTATCCAGATACTTACGGACTTTTCATTGACGAAGAAAGTTCCTTTTCCGTTGTGATCTGTAATGACTTCTCCAGTTGAATGACCTAAAAAATCTTTAAATTTTGAATTTGCATGGTTTTTTCCAAGCTCTATTTCTTTAGAACTTTTTTCACTGTTTGAGATCAAAACAACACAACCGGGATGCTCTTCATTGCCAGTTCTTACCCAAGCGACGCAATTGGGATGATCAAAATACTTCACTTCTTTTCCATAACCGTATTTTTGGCGTGCTTCCAATAATTTTGGAAGGATTTCAACTTTCGGCATTGTGATTTTTTCCTCTTTTCCATCTTTCTCATCCGTATATTCCGCACCGAAAAGATCCGGATAAAATATGCAGGGATAAGCTTTTTCCAAAAGTAAAATAAATGTATAAGCAAGAGGTTTAAACCAATCTTTAACAGCAGATTCCAACGCCTGAAGTTTTTGTGTATCGTGATTTTCTACAAAAGATACGGCATAAACAGGATTCACTTCAAGAAATGTATCCTTTAAAATTTCGCTTAGATTATAATCTTTTCCTTCTTCGGAAGCTGTATGAAAATTGTAATGCAGCGGCGCATCAAAAAAGGATAAAAGGCCATCCATTTTATCAGAAAATTTGGCTATTTTTTCAACTTCATCTTTCCAGAATTCTCCTAAAATAAAGCAGTCTTTGTTAATTTCTGTTTTAATATAAGTAATCCAATCCTTTAAGAAATCCGATGAAATATGTTTCAGGGCATCCAGCCGGAAACCATCTACTTTTGTTGTTTCAAAATACCATTTTATCCAGTCTTTCATTTCCTGAATCACATGCGGATTACGGTATTCTACATCGGCGCCCATCAGATAATCAAAATTTCCAAGTTGATGGCTTACTGTTTCGTTCCATGTGGTTCCGTATTCGTTATGAATTTTAAAAATACCTTTTTTTTCTTCATTATCTTTGGTGATCACATCGATTCCGCTGAAGCATTGATGATCCCAAACAAAATCCGAATATTTTCCATTTCTTGCCGGAAAGGTAAATTTAGTGCATGCCGAAGCAATAAACGGATCACTTATAATTTTGTTTCGATCTTCTTCATTTACCTCATGAACCGTGATTTTTTCCAGCTCATCACCGCCCATTCTGTGATTTAAAACAATATCGGCATATACAGATATTCCGGATTCGTGAGCCTTATCAATTGCTTTTAAATATTCTTCTTTGGTGCCGTATCTTGTTGCAATTCCACCTTTTTGATCAAATTCCCCTAAATCATAAAGGTCATAAACGTCGTAGCCCCTACCCTTTTTTCCGAGATCACATTTGTTGGCCGGCGGAAGCCATACAGCGGTAATACCAATATTTTTAAGATAATCAACTTTTTGAATAAATTCATTCCAAACATCACCCGGATGATACCAATGGAAGAACTGAATAATTACTCCATTCATAATTTGTTAGTATTAAGTTAATAATAATGTTAATTTGTTGACATAAAAATAATTTAACCCGATAAGATTAAATTAATTGACGCCTTATTTAAAGAATTTAAATGCTGAAAGACAAAATTATTTAAAATCGAGCAAGCCGTCTGCCAGCTTTTTCCATTGAATTTTTGAGAAACCAATAATTCCACCTAAAGCAATACACAGATTTCTTAGCTTGTCGAGAAATATTGCATTGAAATTTGGGATTTCATTTCTGCCATAAATTCCGGTTTCTATACGGTTTCCATCCCGAATTATTGTAAAATTGGACGTAGCTGATGAAGAATAAAAATGCGCGGTATGATTATTTTTTTTGTTATCTGGACTTTTTGTAGGTCTGCAAATTATTAAAATATATTCAAATTTGTCTTCAATGTTTTGATAATCAATTATTTCTGTAATTTCAACCCATTCAAATCCTTTTGACTCAAAATTTCCGGGACCCGGAATATCTATTCTGATATAATCGTTTTGCTGAGGATTTCTTTCGACATAATGCCCCGAAGAATCGTGAAGCTTAAAATCTGCAAAGCCTTCGCCACAAAAGCTTTTCCAATTGTGAACGGAGAAGAATCGTTGTTTTAAAATTTCAAAATTTTGAATTGCAGCTTCATTCGTATCAAATTCTTTTTGACTTTCCGTATTATGAAAACCACCTTTTATCTGTTTCGGAATTACTTTTTTAAGTTCTGATTTCATGGGTCAAAATATTTAAATTAATTTTCATCGTGAGGCGTATCGACAGGCTTAGATTCCGGCGAACCTTTTTCACGAAGCCAGATCGAAAGAATAACAATAGATGCAACCGCCAAAAATTCGCTTTGCCAATTCTGAAAAGATTCAAACCAAAACCTCGATTCCGCGATATAATGCTGAGCAGTCACCGGAAGTTCGTTTTTAGCGATTTGCTCGTCATTAAAATCCTTAAGGCTTCCATAAAAATGTAAAATAAAGCTCAACAAAAAAAGAATAGCAAACGCAATAGAAAGTGAATGTTTGTAAAGCGCAAGCCAAATGCCTCCTTTTTTTACAGGCCAAGGCGCATTCGGATGAGGTTTGGGCTCTTCGTCTATATCTTCTTTTCCTTCCAAAGATTTAGATTCGCTTGAGCCTTGCTGTCTCAAGAAAACCGTGAATAAAACGTAAAGCATCATTTGTAGAAATTCACTTTCCCAGTTTTCAAATGTTGCCTGGATAAAATGGCCGCTTTGAATATATTGTCCTAAACTTAATACAGCTTGTCCTTCCTCCAATAGTTCTTCATTATTGGTTTTCCAGCCTGTAAAAAACTGTGCAACAAGGCAAATAAGCATAAACGCCATCAATACGATGCTCAAACCATTTCTGTAAAAAAAGCTGTGTTTAGTCATGATAATGGATTTTATAATTCAGGGTCTATTCTTTGTAAATTATTTACAGCAGGCGCATTGAGCATTTTTCCATTCACATTGAAACGCGATCCGTGACAAGGGCAATCCCAGGTTATTTCGGCGCTGTTCCATCGTACTTCACATTTTGCGTGCGGGCACGTACTTTTCAAAAGATGGGCTTTGCCGCCAACTTCTTTGTATATCGCATAAGTGTCGCCTTCATATTTCACTACTTTTGCTTCTCCTTCTTTCACTTCGGCAAGAGAATTTATTTTTTCAGCAAATATTTTATCCTTAATAAAATCTGCAGCTACCGTTATATTTTCTTTCACAAAATTTGAAAATCCTGCAATAGGTTTTATTCTTCCCGGATCAAACAGTTTTTCATATCGGTTTGAGCCGTTTAGGATAAGTTCGCTTAAGATATTTGAAGTAATTGTCCCAAATATCATCCCGTTACCAGAAAAACCTGTCGAGACGTATACTTTTCCGCTACTTCCGGGCATTTTCCCAATATAGGGCAATCCGTCAGCCGGCTCGTAATACTGACTGGACCAGCTATAAACAGCGGTTTCCACATCAAAATAATCGCGAACATAATTTTCAAGACTCGAAAAACATTCTCCTGTATTTTCTGCATGTCCCGTTTTATGATCTTCTCCGCCGGCGATAAGGAGTTTTTCGCCATTTATTTCATGAGTTCGGTAATAATGATAAGGATCGTGCAGGTCATATCCTAAATCCGGATATTCAGTATTGTCTTTTAAGCGAAACGCAATAGCATAGCTTCGGTAAGGCGCAGTCGTAAAGTTGAAAATGGTGACGCCGGGCGGAATGTGTGTTGCATAAACAACATTTTTAGCTTTAATTTCACCTTTTGATGTTTTCAGAATCACGTGTTCTTCTTTTTCTTCATGGCTTTCACAAAGGCATTCTTCAACGATAAAACCACCCGATTTCATAAAAACTTCGCATAAGCTTTTGATATATTTTATAGGATGAAATTGTGCCTGATTTGGTATTTTTACCGCTTTTTTGAAAGGTATGGGAAATGGTATTTCGTTACAATAATCCATTTGATGACCTACTTTTGAGCTTCCTTCCACAATATCGTCGAGTTGCTTTTCCTGCTTTTCGTCCAAAGCAAAAAGATAGGCTGTTTTGGTTTCAAAATCACAGTTAATATTATGATCCTGAACATTAGATTTTATAATATCAATTGCATTTTTCCCTACTTGTGCAAAGAGTTTTGCATTTTCTAAACCGAACTTGCTGATCGTATCTGAAAAAGTAGTATCAAAAAAATCATTTAAATGGGCAGTTGTACCGCCTGTGGTTCCAAAACCTATATTGTGTGCTTCTAAAATAACACATCTTTTACCGCTTTTCTGCAATTGCAGCGCCGTTGAAACTCCTGTAATACCGCCACCAACGATAGCGACATCAAATAATTGTGTTGTATCGACTTCTGAAGAAAATGTTTTTATTTCTTCCTGCCATGCGCTTTTCCTTGCTCCATCTCTATTCATAGCTTCATTTGTTTTAAGTTAATTGTCATTTTTAAGTTTATTAATCTGGGTTCGGAGTAAGATTTCCAAACGCAAAGTCAAACAGAATTTAGATAATATTATTTTTCATTATTTAAATTAAACAAAGGTGTTTCACTTAAAACGAAATACAATCTTTGCTTTTTCTTTACGATAAATATTTATAATTTAAAATCAATAATTTAATCGAACTCAGTTTTTATACCTTTATCCATTCACAATGATACCGCCATTCGGATGCAAAACCTGACCGGTAATCTGTGCAGACGCATCGCTTGCCAGAAATAAAAAGCTTGTTGCAACTTCTTCCGGCGTGGCGTTTCGCTCAAAAGGAGGCTTATTCGGATCGTCTTCTTCTTCACCAAAAGTTTCTTTGGTAAGCGGTGTTGCAACAGGTCCCGGAGCTACTGCATTCACACGGATTCCTTTTGGCTTTGCCTGAAGAGCAAGCGAACGCGTGAAAGATACGATGGCTCCTTTTGTAGCAGAATAATCTAGAAGCTCAGGATGTCCCTGATAAGCAACGGCAGAAGTCGTATTGATAATGCTTCCGCCTTGTTTTAAATAAGGGAAAACAATTTTTGTAAGTAAAATCATTCCGATAATATTCGAGTTGAATGTCGTTCTTACATTTTCTTCTTTCAGATTTTCGATGTTATCTTCTGGAAACTGAATACCGGCATTGTTTATCAGAAAATCAATTTTACCAAATTCTGACATCACTTTTTCTACAGTCTGTTCACAAAATTCATAATCATTAATATCACCGGCAAAAAGAATGCATTTTCTTCCCAAATCGGTTATTTCCTTTTTTGTTTTTTCTGCGCTTTCATCATCTTCATAATAAATGATAGCAATATCGCAACCTTCTTTTGCGAAAAGTGTGGCTGCCGCTTTTCCAATTCCGCTGTCTGCTCCGGTAATTAATAAGGTTTTATTTTGTAATTGAAATTCTTTCATAGTTTTATTTTTCGTTGACGGGTTTTTGCATTTCGCTCATTCTGTGAGCAACCAGGCTGTCATTTGCTAAATTGGAAATTGCTACGTTAATTTTGTTTTTCAGACCGGAAACAATTTTATCATCACCGCTCATCAAGGCATTGTAACCATCTAAAGCCACTTCTTCGGGAGAAGATAAATTATCAGGATCTTCAAGAATTTTACTTTCCGTCATATCAGCTTTGTTGAAAAAATCTGTGTCTGTAGGTCCCGGTAAAAGAGCCGTTACGGTAATTCCGGTATCTTTCAGTTCTTCACGAATGGCTTCAGACCACGAAAGGACAAACGCTTTAGTACCGTGATAAACCGAATGCCACGGGCCGGGAGCCTTGCTGGCGATGGAAGCAAGATTTAATATTTTTCCTGATCCTTTTGAAATGCGGTCTTTTAAAAACAGTTTTGTTAAAATAATAACAGAAACAATATTGAGCTTTATAATATCAATCTCACGATGCAGATCTGTTTCTTCAAATTTCCCGTAAACGCCTTGCCCGGCATCATTTACCAAAATTTCAGGGCTTATTCCGTTTAATTTTAAATCTGCATACAACGAATAAGCTTCATCTTCAATAAATAAATTTTTTGAAATCGGAATAACATTTACTCCATATTTTTTGAATTCTTCTGCTTTGGTTTGCAGTTCTTCGTGGTTTCTGGCAACGATGACAAGATCATAACCGTTTTGGGCAAACAGCTTTGCCAGCTCGTAACCAATTCCGCTTGTGGCTCCTGTAACAAGAGCATATTGATTTTTACGTTCCATAATTATTTTAGCATTAAAAATTGGTTAAGCTCACTTTTGAGACAACCCAAAATAAATTCTGTATAATATATCTGGGCATTTAAAGCCTGAGTTTTAGGATGAAGCTCAAGCTGTTTTGAAAGAATAATCTCTCCTCTGTAACTAAAAGAAAAGTAAGAAAATATCTTAAATCCCGAATTACGAACAGGCGTTGCATAGCCTGTAATGGCAATCGACCAGTCTGTCTCAAAAAGTTTTGCTACATTCAAAGCCATTGTATCGGCTATATTTTGTGAAACGCAGTCGTTTTCTTTTGCTTCATTCCTGTCAATATTTAAGAACTTTACTTTTTCCTGTAATGTATACGTCGTTATGCCTCCTTTATAAAACATGGAAGCATTTGGCATTTGTGAAAAAGCCAACTGCAGCAAGCCGGAAGTCACACTTTCTGCAATTGATATCGTTTCATTGGAAGTAATGAAAGACTGACTGATATATTCTAATAAGTTTTTTTGAAATTCCATGGCATAATGTATTATTGTTAAGTATTTAATTGAAACATTTATTTCCAGGGATCAAGTACGACTTTTACACATCCGTCTTCTTTTTTATCGAAAATTTCATAGCCTTTTGCTACTTCATCCAAAGACAAGCGGTGTGTAATAATATCATCCAGTTTTACCTGACCTGTTTCTACATATTTCAAAAGTTTATCAACAATTGGATGTACAGGAGCCTGCCCGGCTTTTAATGTAATTCCTTTATCGAAAATCTGTCCGAGTTTAAAATTGTCATAATGAACAGGATAAACTCCCAATACAGAAACGGTACCACCACGTCTTACTCCGCTGAGGCAGGCCTCCAATACTTTAATAGAACCTTTTTCAAAATTTATTAAAGCTTTGGCTTTATCCAAAAAGCTTCGTTCCGGCTCGAAACCTACAGCGTCAATGCAAAGATCTGCACCGCGTCCGTCTGTAAGATCTCTGATCTGTTCCACCGTTTGATCTGCATCTTCCCATAAAATGGTTTCGCAGCCCGTAAGCTTTTGGATTTTATCTAATCTGTATTGTAAAGTATCAATTACGATTACCTTTTTTGCATTGTGTAGAATTGCACTTTTAGCAGCCATTGATCCGACAGGTCCGGCTCCGAATATGGCGACAGTTTCTCCACCTTTCAGCTCACCCCACATGACACCAATGTAGCCTGTCGGGAAGATATCTGTAAGGAATAGAACCTGCTCATCGGTAAGGTTGTCAGGAACTTTTCGAGGACCTACATTAGCATACGGAACCCTTACATATTGAGCTTGTCCGCCATCATATCCGCCGTAGAGATCTGTATATCCGAATAATGCGCCTCCTTTTTCTGTAAGAATTCCTCCTTCCGGTCCGTAATTTTCAGGATTACTGTGTTCACATGCTACCGGAAGATCGTGCTGACAGAAAAAACAGCTTCCGCATGCTATTGGAAACGGAACAACTACTCGGTCACCGATCTGAAGATTGGTAATATTTTTTCCGACTTCTTCTACAATTCCCATAAACTCATGTCCCATTACCATTGGGCGTAGTTGTGGCAAACCTCCTGAATACATATGCAGGTCGCTGCCGCAAATCGCAGTGGAAGTTACTTTTAAAATGATATCATTGGAATCCTGAATAGTAGGATCATCGACTGTGTCGCAGGTAATTTTACCCGGTGCATGAAAAACTGCAGCTTTCATAATTTTAAATATTTTGTGTGGTGTGGATTATTTTATTTCAAATACAAATTTATGTCAGATTGTTACGTTCTTTTTCAAGTTCCCAAACTCTGTGATTTGCGACAGCTTTTATAAAATCGGCATCCGGATTTTTGCTTTCATTATTAATGATGGCTGGATCAACATGCTTTTTCTTAGCAACATTGCTGGCGTTGTAAATGGCTTCCGTTCCTTCTCCGAAATAGATGGCTTTACAATGGCTGTAAGCTTCATTTATAAATTCTAGGACGTGTTTCTTATTTTCAGGATTTAAAAGTTCTTTTGTCGAATTTTCGCCTGCTGAAATATATAATGCATCGAAACAAACACTTTTAATGCTTGTCAGAGAATGTTTTGGAGTCAATGAAGTTCCATTGTTTGTTTTAATCGGGGCAACGCTTGGAGCGATGAGCTGTATTCTTGCTTTTTCTTTTTCAATTTTTTGCTGTAAAGAATTAAGAACTCCTTCATCCGAACCGTTTGCCACAATAAAGCCTATTGTTCTGCTTGAAATAGTGTCTTTAACTGTATTTTTCATGCTTAGCGCTTCCGAAATTTTTACTTCAGGCTCTCTTTCTTCACTTTGAAGTTCAGCAGGATTGGCGTCAGCCGGAATACTTTGGTTTGGAAGTTCCGGTCTTTTTACCTCAACACCTAGTTTCTGAGCTACTTTTCCAGCAAGGATATTATCAATAAAAGAAAGCTGGCCAACTACTCTTTCCCTGATTTTTGGCATTGTAACTTTTGATAATTCAAATATCAAAGCATTTTGAAGATGCTCTTGTTCAGGAATTGACTGGCTGTGGTAGAATAATTTAGCCTGCGAATAATGATCTACAAAGCTTTTGCTTCTGGCTCTGATCTTTGTTCCGGAAATTCGTTCCTGATGAGAAGTAAATCCGCCTTCTTTCATCATTGCCTGAAAAGGACATCCGCCGCCAATCGAGTTGGGTTCATAGCTTACTTTCCCTTTTACGATCTGTTGTCTCATATGTCCGTCACGCTGATTGTTGTGAACAGTATTGATCGAACGGTTGATCGGAATTTCATGGAAATTCGGAGATCCTAATCTGGATAATTGTGTGTCGGTATATGAAAATAATCTTCCTTGTAATAAAGGGTCGTTGCTGAAATCTATTCCGGGAACCAAATGTCCGGGATGAAAAGCAACCTGTTCAGTTTCGGCAAAGAAATTATCAGGATTTTTATTTAAAGTTAAAGTTCCGATGATCTGAACGGGAACAACTTCTTCAGGAATAATTTTGGTAGGATCTAATAAATCGAAATCGAAATCATTTTCATTCTCTTCCGGAACAATCTGAACTCCAAAGTCCCATTCCGGAAAATTGCCGTTTTCAATAGATTCCCACAAATCTCTTTTGTGAAAATCAGAATCTACGCCTGAAATTTTCTGAGCTTCATCCCAAGCTACAGAATGAACCCCTAATTTGGGTTTAAAATGAAATTTAACAAAATGAACATCTCCTTCACTATTGATAAATTTAAAAGAGTGTACCCCAAAACCTTCCATCATGCTAAAGCTTCTAGGAATTGCACGGTCACTCATCAGCCACATAATCATGTGCATACTTTCGGGCATTAGAGAAATAAAATCCCAAAAAGTATCATGAGCAGAAGCAGCCTGTGGAATTTCATTATCAGGTTCCGGTTTTACGGCGTGTACAAGATCAGGAAATTTCATAGCATCCTGAATAAAAAACACAGGCATATTGTTGGCTACAAGATCGTAATTGCCTTCATCAGTATAAAATTTTACGGCAAAACCTCTTACATCACGGGCTAGATCTGTACTTCCTTTGCTTCCAGCAACGGTAGAGAATCTTACAAAAACTGGTGTTTCTTTTCCTACTTCGGTCAAGAATTTTGCTTTGGTATATTTTTCAATGCTTTTTGTGAGTTTAAAAACTCCATGTGCACCCGAACCTCTGGCGTGTACAATTCTTTCGGGAATTCTTTCATGGTCAAAATGCGTGATTTTTTCTCTTAAAATAAAATCCTCCAATAATGTTGCGCCTCTTTCTCCGTCTTTCAAAGAATCCTGATTATTGTTGATCTTTAATCCCTGATTGGTTGTTAGTTTTTCGTTATCATTTGAAGTAGTAGATGATTCTAATTGGTTCAGCTTTTCGTTGTAGCCTTCTGTATTTTTCATATCAATATTATTTTGGTGTGGTGTTGGTGGAAGAAGCTATTTAAATGCTCTGGTAAACTTTTAAGGTTTTAGATATTTAAATATATTCTATGTTATTTGAGTTTGGTGACTAAAGCCACACAGAAAATTTCCTATATGGCTGTAATTTATTTTTGCGGATTTAATCCTCCTGTTCAGCATCAAAATTGATGAAGCTTTCTGCAATTTCTGTCAGATTATAATCGGTGTCTTCTTCTTCCTGCAAAGTTCTTTCCAGAAGATCGGCAGCCTTATCGTGTCCCATTGTGATGGCGAGCTGAACCAAGCCTCCGTAGCTTGCAATCTCGTAATGCTCTACTTTTTGGGCAGCAATAATAAGTGCGGCATCACGCGTCATAGAACCTTCTTCGGTAGATTTTATAATTTCTTCGCCTTCTTTTACAAGACCTTTTATGGCTTCACATTCTTTTTTCTCTGGCTGCTCATCAATTAGCTTAAATACTTTTTCCAATCGGCTTATTTGCTTTTTAGTCTGTAGCTGATGATCTTCAAAAGCATCTTTCAGTTCTTCGGTTGTTGCTGCTTCCTGCATTTTTTTTAATGCATCAACAATAGAATGCTCGGCGTAATATATATCTTTAAGAGAATCTACAAAGAATTTATGCAGCGGCGAACTTTTCATTTTGTTTTCATCTACGGTAGCATTGTCTACTTTCATTTTTCCTGTAGTTGTAGCTTTGGTATTGCTTGCTGTTTTAGTTGGCATAATTTTGTTTTTTTTGATTAAATTAATGTTAGTTAGTTTGTTAAACTTACAACAGCTTTATTATTCTGAATAATAAATTATACTTTAAATTCAAAAAGATTCCCCGCAATCTGTATAAATAAAGATTGTTTATCAATGAAAAGCCGGCTAAAAGTTTTTATTAATAGAGTATTTTTCTGTCTTTTATTTGGACAACATTATCTTTTTCCATAGACTTTAATACTCTTATTGCGGTTTCTGTGCATAATCCTGTGAGGCAGGCCATTTGTTGTCTGGTCAATGGCACCTGGAAAGAAAAAGGAGTTTTGCACTTTTGAAAGCTTTTCAAATAATTCAACAATCCGGTAAGTCTTTTGGCAGGATTTTTTGACGAATTATTCTGTAGCATAATATATTTATAGTAAAGCCGCTCAGAAAGATGTTTATTCAGGTCCATGCTGATTTTCGGATGCTGTTCCAACAATGCGAAAAAGTTGTTTTTATTTACTTTTAATACAGTACATTTATTGATTGCTACAGCATTCATCGGGTAACTGTGATCTCCAAAAAGTATGGATTCTCCAAAACTCTGTCCGGGGCCAAGAATGTTCTGAATAAATTCTTTTCCATCCTCGTCGTAATTATTAAGCTTAATATTTCCTTCTAAAATCTGAAAATAATAAAACGGCGAGTCTCCTTCTTCAAATATTACCTCTCCCGGGTAATACTGCTTCGTTTTTGCTCCTATAGAGTACAACAATTTTTCATCAATAACCATAATAATCAATTTTAATATAAATCAAATTTTAGTTTTAGACTTGTAATGTTCTATAATGAGGTAATAACTTTACTGTTCTCTTTGAACAACAAAAAGCAAACCATTTTTTAAAACAACATGTTAAAAAATGTTAAATTTTATAAATTGTTTAAACATATATCGGTTATTGATTAAATAATATAATTATAGTAAATAATAATTGAAGTATTAGCAATAAAGATATAAGCCAAGACAATAATCTTAGCGAAAACATTAAAAATTAAACATTAATATAATTGATCTCTATCCGCTTCAGGGCAAATAAAACGGATAGAGATGCTTAACTTATCTTCTGGCTCTTGCAGAATCAGTCTGACCAGAAGTGGCGGTGTCAGCCTGTGATGTTGTCGCGGTATCCATGGTGGCAGGTGGCGCCATCGTTGTTGTCGTATCTTCCATCAGAGTATCTGATGTAGTATCGGGTTGTGTCGTCGTTTCTTTTTTTGAACAACTCATTACTAAAAATCCTAAACCTAGGATTGTTAAAAAAACATTTTTCATAATAATTTTATTTGGTATGAGATCAAAAATAGAAATAATAAACGTTTATTATTTATGATCTGGATCATGTATACTATAAAAAGATTATGATTTAATAATTTTTTTAGTTAATTTTTATATTTTCTGTACTACTTAAAATTGTAATATTCTTTTAAAAGCTTCAGAAGCCAAATGTACTTGCTCAGCCCAATCGCTTGCGGCATCACTTCCGGCATCGTCGGAGATATATTTAAGGCACAAAAACGGAATATTTTCTTTCATAGCAACTAATGCCAAAGGATAAGCTTCCATGTCGATTACATTGTATTCGCTGTTGATATGATTCATTTCGAAACTGTCGCCGGTTCCGCATATTCCTTCTTTCAGGTTTTCCATTTTTAAACCGTATTCAATAACAGGTGGAATTCCGGATAACGGTGTCTCAAATTTTTTAAAGCCAAGCCCGCGAACATCCATATCACGTTGAATGAATTGTGTACAGCAGATAATTTCACCTTTACCAAAGCCATTACCGCCGGCAGAACCGAGATTAACGATAAGCTTTGGTCTTTTTCTTATAATTTCTTTAGTCAGTTCGTATGCTGCATTTACTTTTCCGATGCCTGTAAGAAGTTTATTTGTATGGTCGAATGCACTTCCTGCCTCGTATTCTAAAGCAAAAACAAAAAGTGTATCATCAAGCGAAAAAGTTGTTTCGTTATTTATCTTTATCATTATTTGATTTTTTTAGTAAAAACAATATGTGCTGCCAAAGCCAGTATACCCATAACCGTTCCTACAAGGCAAACACCTTCCCATTGTGCATAATGCCAGGCAACGGAAGCCAGTCAGGTTCCCAATGATCCTCCGATGAAATATGAAACCATATAAACAGTATTCAGGCGGTTGACGGCATTTGTTTTAATTAAAAAATAATTGGTCTGATTCATAATATGGCTCGACTGTACTCCCAAATCGATAAAAATCACACCGACAATAAGCCCCCAATACGTATTTCCCGCAAAATATGTGAAACCCCAACTTCCGATTAATATCAATAATGAATACAGTATGATTCTGTTTAAAGTCATTATCTTTTGCAGCTTTCCTACTTTTGCAGCGGCCAATGCACCTACCGCGCCTGCCAGTCCGAAGCTTCCGACTACAGAAGCTCCAACTTCAAACGGCGGTCTTTCCATATGGAAAACCAAAGTCGTAAATAATGCACACATCGATCCGAAAGCCATTGCCCCACGAAATGATGCCAATTGTAAGACAGGCTGTGTTTTTGCCAGATGTACGACAGATTTCATCAGCTCGACATAAGTTCCTTTAAAATTTGGTTGTAGCACAGGAAGCATTTTATAAACAACAATCCAGACTAAAAGCATCAATCCCGCCGCAATAATGTACACGGTGCGCCATCCCCAAAGCTCACCGACGATTCCACCAACGAATCTTGAAAGTAAAATTCCCAATAACAAACCCGAAACCACCAAACCGATGTTTTCAGATTTTTCATGTTCCGAAGAAAGTTCAGCGGCAATAGGGACAAATAACTGAGGAATTACGGAAGTGGCACCAATCAACAAGCTGGCAGCATAAAGCATCCACAATTCTGTCGCAAAAGCCATCCACAATAAAGCTCCTAAAACCAAAAGCAAATCAATCAGAATCAATTTTTTCCGTAAAAATTTATCTCCCAAAGGAACCAAAAGCAGCAATCCGAAAGCATAGCCAAGCTGGGTAAGAACCGAAATTTTTCCGGCAGCTGTTTCTGAAACATTAAGATCGTTGGATATAAGCCCCAATAAAGGCTGATTGTAATAATTGTTGGCAACAACAAGGCCCGAAATAACGGCCATAAGCCAAACAACAGTTTTTGAAATGTGTGAAGTATGCATTAAGATTTGTTGAACCTTTTTATGATATAGAAAATTGACGTAAAGGTAGGTTTTATCGAATTATTTTCAGATATATTATGTTTAAAATTGGATTAAATGTTCTTATTGATTAATTAAAAATAGCAGCTAAGAGCTATATTCTAACTCAAATAGTAAAATCTCAATGATTATTTTAAAATTGAAAGTATTATTCATAAATAAATGAAATATATTGATTATTTATCATAATATTTGTATTTAACTTCATACATTTGTTTCTAACAAAAAAAGATTATATGAAAAAATACGTATTATTTTGCATGTTATTTTTGGCAGCTAATTTTATAAATGCCCAAAATAATAATTGTTCAGGAGCAATAACGCTTACTGTAGGATCAACCTTTATTGCAGGAGCAATTACTTCTACAAATGTTGGCGCCACTACTGATGGTACTGTACCTTCTTGTAGTTCAGACGGAGCTGAGAATGTATGGTTTAAGGTAGTTGTACCTGCAAGTGGAATGTTAATAATTGAAACTCGTGAAGCTTCAGGTTCTTTATTTGATGATTCGGTTCTTACTGTTTATAGTGGAACATGTGGTACTTTAACTGAGATTGCATGTAATGATGATACAAACGCGAGTACTTTCTCACAGGTTACTTTAACGGGGCAAACTCCGGGAGCTACTTTATACATAAGTGTATGGAAATATGATTCTACGGTCGATAACGGAGAATTTCAGATTTCAGCATTTAACCCGGGAATAGCCAACGATATTTGCTCAAGTGCGATACAGCTTACAGTAGGAACAGATTTTACTTCAGGGATGATCACTTCACATAATTTCCTGGCTACTATTGATGGTACCGTACCTTCTTGCAGTTCAGATGCGGCTGAGAATGTTTGGTTCAAAGTAGTGGTACCTGCAAGTGGAAACATAACATTAGAGACCCGTGAAGCTGCTGGTTCTTCATTTGATGATTCCGTTCTTACCGTTTACAGTGGGACGTGTGGTTCTTTAACTGAAATTGCTTGTAATGATGATACAAATACGAGTACTTTCTCACAAATTGCATTAACCGGGCAAACTCCCGGCGCTACCCTTTATGTGAGCGTATGGAAATATGATGCATTTATAGATGGCGGAGAGTTTCAGATTTCAGCATTTGACAATACCCAATTATCTACCGTTGAGGTTTCTGAGAAGAAAGATAACATCAAAGCTTATCCAAATCCTTTCAGTGATCTTCTTACTATTTCAGATATATCCGAAGTAAGGTCACTTTCTGTTACTGATTTTTCTGGAAGATTAATCAAAACCATTGAAAAACCTTCATCTTCAATTCATTTAGGAGACTTAAAAGAAGGAACTTATTTGATTACTTTAAAAATGAACGACGGAAGTGTAAAAACGATTAAAACGATTAAAAAATAAACTCTTTTAAATATTAATAAACCATAAAGGCTATCAAATCTGATAGCCTTTCTTTATATGAAACCGCACTACCCTTTTGCAGCCTTTACCAGTTCGTTGATGTCGGCATAGAGCAATTTCCAGTCTGGTATATCTTTCATGGCGGTGATGAGATTTAAGAGAGATTTTAATATTTTCTCTAAATCTCTGCGGATTACCGATGCGCTTTTCATCTGTCGGAGACCGGCATTTGCTACTGCCTGTTCGGCAAACAGATCTTCGAATAGATCCTGCTTAGATTTCATGTCATTAAAAGCTGTTATGAGGTTGAGGCTTGCCAGCTTCTGTATATTTTCTGTTTTGTCTAAAGTTTCGATCAGCTTTATCATTTGGGCAGTCTGAGTTGAGTAGCTTTCCTTATCCATATCAAGACCATGAACCTTGAAAATCTGAAACAAATCTTCAGCGAACTGATAATTGGCTAATGAAGTCATTTTTCTGTAGCCGTTGAGGTAATTTTTTAGTATTCTGAAAGCATTATCCCGTTCTTTATCTGCCCCTGCTACATCTACTCCTTTGCCGCTGTAGATCTGTTTGGTGTATACAGCATCATAATCCGCGTATATTATTTTGAAGTCTACGAACAAAGGATGGTCGCTGATGATCGGGAAATTTCCTGATTCTGAACTGCTGATGATTCTCTGAGAAAGAGTAGCCAAATCTTTTGTACTTAGTTTTGATAATGTAATTTTCATTTAATTTGTGTTTTAATAGTTAATAATTCATTTATTACAGGTTTTAAATGTAAATAAATAATTGTTTTGTTCCAAATGTTTTGTGTGAAACAAAATGACTTTGTGTTTGGTCTCACTCAAACTGTAGGAAACTTCCGCCAATTGTGTTTTGTTATAAAACATTTGATTTGAAACAAAAGTAAAAGTTGTTTGGTTACAAAACACCTGTTTTGTGAGTTCCGGAGAAGTTTTGAAGGGTGAAAACGGGTGTTTTGAGAGTTATTATTTTAATAATTTAATCGCATTAATCTTATCGACATATTCTTTGTCAAAAAGTATTTTTCACTTTTGTATATTTGGCTACTAGAGGAATTGTTATGAAAAGAATATTTGGTGATATAGATAAAATTTTTGAAGGTGATATATTTGAAAGCAGAGGTACATTATCATTAGCAAAAGTTCACAGACCATTACAGGCCGGAATTAGTGGGTCTGAACTGGAAGGGGCAGATTCAGTCGTAATTTCGGGTGGTTATGAAGATGATGAGGATCTTGGCGATATTATTATATATACTGGTCATGGTGGTAAAAGTAATGGTTCGAAAAATCAAGTAGCAGATCAAGCATTAGCTCGTGGAAATAAGGCGTTAGCAATTTCCCAAGAAAATCAACTGCCAATAAGGCTTGTAAGAGGTGCAAATAAACATTCTAAGTTTGCTCCTACAACAGGTTATAGATATGATGGTCTTTATCTCGTTACTGAATATTGGCACGAAAAAGGAAAAAGTGGATATATAGTGTGGAGATTTAGATTAGAAAAGATTAAAAGTAAAGAAAACATTAAAGTTTCTACAAGTATTATTAGTGAGCCTGAATCAAATTACTCTAAAACAATTAGAAAAGAATATGTAGTTAATAAAATAATTAGAGAAACAAAAACTGCTAAATTTATAAAACTGCTTTATAATGATATATGTCAAATTTGTGGTATTCAAATTAAAAGCGCTGTCTCAACTTATTCTGAAGCTGCGCATATAAAATCTTTAGGAGCGCCTCATAATGGGCCAGATACCAAAAGAAAATATCCTTTGTCTTTGTCCAAATCATCACAAAATGTTTGATTTAGGAATTATCTCTATAGATGAAAATTTTAATATTTTAGGTTTGGAAAAGAAAAAACTAACTATAGATCCTAAACATAATATTAACTTAAAGTTTATTAAATATCATAAAGAACATCATTATAAAAAGTTATTATGATAGTCAAAAACAAATCTGATGGATTTACAATTCGTGATTTATTTGAAACCTTAATGATTGTAAATTCATAAATCAAAAACCTGCTCAACAGCAGGTTTTCCATATATAATCAAAAATATTAATGTCCCGATTTAGCATCCACTTCCTGCTTCACATGTTCCAAATATTTAGTACAGTACGCGCCGAAAATTAAGATCGCCAAATAACAGAATACAGGAATAATAAACGAATTCTGAACCCCGAAAATATCAGCCAGATAACCCTGGAAAATAGGAACAATAGCGCCTCCTAAAATCGCCATTACAACCAAAGACGAACCTTGGCTTGTATATTTCCCTAATCCTGAAATTGCCAGCGTATAGATGTTGGAGAACATTATAGAATTGAAGATTCCGATTCCTAAAATACTGTACATTGCCATTTCGCCATGATTTACCATTGCCGAAATCAGTAATAAAACATTGATTCCTGCAAAGATTGATAACGTTCTTGCTGGAGCAGATTTTCCGATAAAGAAAGCAATGAAATTAAGAGCAATAAACACCAGAAAGAAACTGATCTGTGCAAAAGTAAGATCAACAATACTGAAGATCACCAGAAAAACAGCAATTGCCGCACCCAACATATAAAGCACTTTCTTGGTCTGGTTTAATGATTGGTTTAAAGAAATTGCACCCAGAAAACGTCCGATCATTGCGCCACCCCAATATAAAGAAAGATAGTTTTTACTTACCACTTCAGAAAGATTCATGATTTGAGGTTGCTCAAGAAAGCTGATGATAAAGCTTCCAACAGCCACTTCCCCACCAACGTAACAAAACATGGCAAAAACACCAAACTTCAGATGATTGAATTGCAATGCTCCCAAACCTTTTACAATTTCCTCTTCATTCGTCTGAAAAGAAGGAAGCTTTACTCTTGAAATCAGCAAAGCAACCAATAATAAAATTCCTGCAAAGATTAAATAAGGAATTCTGGTTGCTACCGCGCTGAAAGATCCGTCAGCAGCAGAGAAAAATTCAAATATCAAATGACCACCCAATACCGGAGCAATTGTAGTTCCGAATGCATTGAAAGCCTGCGTCATATTCAACCGGCTCGATGCAGATTCTTCCGAACCTAAAAGCGAAACATAAGCATTGGCTGTAATCTGTAAAACGGTAAATCCTAAACCAAGAACAAATAAAGCCCCCAAAAATAAACCGTAAGATGAAAATGTAGCTGCCGGATAAAACAAAACGCAACCTAAAGCCGCAAGAAAAATACCGAACAGAATTCCTTTTTTGTAACCTACTTTGTTGATCGGGTCTCCACTTGATGATGAGATCAGAAAATAGATCAGCGAGCCTATAAAATACGCTCCGAAGAAACAGAACTGCACAAGCATCGATTCGAAAAAGGTAAGCTTAAAAAGCTGTTTCAGATATGGAATAAGGATGTCATTCATACATGTGATGAAGCCCCACATAAAGAATAAAAGTGTAATGGTAACCAGCGGAATCGTGTAATTCCTGCTTTTAGATTTTACTTCATTGATCATAAACATTTGTTTTAAATAAATGAGGCTAAAGATACTTTCTTTTTGTCTCATTTTGGGTTTTTAATGTTAATTTTTATCACAAATTTTTCAAATTAACGGTATTTAAGATCAGTTTAGGCTAAAATCTTTTTTTATTATTAAATTTGTAGCGCAATTTTTTCATAAAAACCATCATTTAATGGATTACAAACAGAAGTTTTGGGATAGTTCGGCAGAGGCAAAAGAAATCTATATTCCTCATCTTTCGGCTGATGCGGTGATTTTCGGATTTGAAAAGAATGAGCTTAAAGTTCTTCTTCTTAAGATGAGTTATCGCGGTCAATGGATGCTGCCCGGAGGCTACATCAGAAAAGATGAGAACCTGGATGATGCTTTGGCGAGAATACTGAAAACAAGAGTTGGTGTGAGTGGTATTTATCTTGAAGAATTTGCGGTTTTCGGAAAGAAAAACAGAAGCGAATTTTATTTTGAAGATTTTGACGAAAGCCTTTTTCAAAAACAGAGATTCATATCGATAGGATATTACGCGCTGTACAATTCTTCTGTAATTACGCCTATTCCGGATGAATTCAGCGAAGTTTGCGAATGGATGTATCTGAGCGAATTGCCAAAAATTGAACTGGCGATGGATCACAGGGAAATCATCGAAAAAGCACTGCTTGCGCTCAGAGAAAAAATTGCAATAAAACCTATTGGATATAATCTTTTACCCGAAAAATTTACCCTTTCCGAATTACAGAAATTGTACGAAACTATTTTGGGAACGAGCCTAAACCGTGGAAATTTCTACAGAAAGATTAAAAACTTAGGAATTCTCACCAAATTAGATGAACAGCGTCGAGGCGGTGCACACAAATCGCCTGATTTATACACTTTTAATGAAGAAAATTATGCCAAAGCATTAGAAAATGGCTTAAATAATTGGTAAAATAAAATAAGCCGTGCGAAAATCAACACGGCCTATTCTTATTTAAATCTAACCTGAACTTTTTAGTGAATTGTGAATATCAATTTGGTAATTAAAATTCACTATTTAATTGTGAAGTGAAAATTCGCAGTTGACTATTTTGTATATTTCTCCTGCAAAACCGAAATTTCTCTCGGCCCGATCCCCATTTCAACCTGGAAGAAATTTTCTACACTTCCATATTTTTTGTTAATGGCTGCAAAGAAATTTCTGATCAGTTCCGGTCTCAATTCCATTTGCTGTTTGATTTCGGTTTCTGTCATTCCTGCCATTTTTGACAGCCCGGAATACATTCCTTTCATCGTTGGATTTTTAGCTAAATAAAAATTTGAAGCTACATAATCATTTTCAATGACATCTTGTGGAACTCCCAGTATTTTTAAGAATAAAGCCGAAGCCATTCCTGTTCTGTCACGACCGCCCGTACAATGAAATAATAGAGCTTCATCAGGTTTTAAAGCTAATAACTGAACAAATAAAGATCTGTATCTTTCTCCAAAATAAGGCAATCCGCCTTCACCGTACATGTCAAATAAAAAGTTTTTGTCTTTCAAAAATTTCACCATATCCTGAGCCGTCGGAAGATTATTGCTTCCAGCCGGGCAAAGAAGATAATTCGTGTTTTGGGGAAGTCTGTCCGGAGCTTTTTTGGCTTCTTCAATTCCTCTGAAATCTACCACCGTTACGATTTTTTTATCTTTAAAAGTCTGCAAATCTTTATCAGAAAGTTTATCAATTACATCGCTGCGGAATACTTTTCCTAATGCGACTTCTTTTCCATCTGCAGTTTTGTAACCTCCTGTATCTCTGAAATTGTAAGCTCCTTCCATCTTCACGATTCTGTGGAGACTGTCTTTAATCTGCGCATTTGCTGTTGCTCCAAAAGCAACGATTGCTAATGTAAATACTATTTTTTTCATATATATAAAATTTAAAATATTTGCCAACGAACTCCCATTTGTCCTCTGCTTCCGTACCACTCGTTTGATGTGATTCTTTTTTTGTTGTCACCCATGTAAAGTCTTAAACTTTCATTACTTAAGTTGTTTAATTCAATGAATAGTTTAACTTTTTTTGTGATATCATAACTCGCAGAGAAATCAATCGTGAAGTTTTTATCTGACCAGATGTAATATTGCGGTCCTAAATTTTGATTAATGGTTTCCACAGATTTTCCTCTGTAATTTCCGGCAAGGCGAATCATCATTTTATTGCTTTCATAATACAGAATAGCGTTGAAAAGGTTTTTAGATTGATTGGGAAGTGTAGTTTTATCCAAATATTGAATTTCGTTTGAAATTCTCGGAACTTCTACGCTGGAATCGATGAAAGTATAATTAAACTCAACACCGAAATTGCTCCAGAAACTTGGTAAAAAGTCCAGACGTTTATTAATTCCTACTTCAAAGCCAAGTAAGTTTGAGTCCTGAAGATTTTTCGCTTGAGTTATCATATAATCGGTTCCGTCCAGATTCATGATTGAAGTATCCGAAAAAACTATATCTGAAATTTTCTTATAAAAAACACCTCCCGAAAGGATGCCGATATTGTTGAAATAATATTCACCCATAAAGTCAAAATTGTGGCTGAAAGTAGGCTTCAGATCCGGGTTTCCTCTTGTGATTCTGTTTGGATTTGTAGTGTTGTCAATACTTGAACCCGGCGACATATCTCCAAAGTTGGGTCTGATGAATGATTTTGTATAGGCAAATCTAAGATTCGATTTTGGAGAAAAACTATAACGCAAATGAAGCATCGGAAGAAACGCATTATAATTGCTTTCCACAGTTGACGGGCTGATGACCGTTGTTAAAGGATTTCCTTCTTTGGTGGCTTTTGCTCCGTATAAAGTCAATCTTGTGGTTTCGTTTCTGAATCCTCCTACGATTTTAAATTTATCGCTAGCTTTAATTTCGGCCATTGCGTAAGCTGCAAAAACGTTTTCTTCTCCCGTGTAAACGCTTGTTGCATTGGTTTCTGCACTTGAAAGATCTCTAAAGCCATTTTGTTGTAAAAATTCTGGCGAATACATCTGGAAAAGCTGATCTTTTGTTGGCGGATTCATGATGTATGGGCTGTAATTTCCGTTCATTCCGTTCAGAAAAGCAGCTCCTTGTGGTGGTTCGCTTGTTGATAATTGTGATAAAGTAAGCAATGCCGGAGAATTTGGAATCCCTAAAGCTGCACCCGGAAGAAAAACTGCATTGTATCCGTATGTGCTGTTTCTGTCTTTCTCACGGTATTTTGCTCCTACTTTTAATGAAATATTGGAGTTGATATCATATTTGAGATTTAATCTTGCAATTTTATCTCTTTCATTATTGTCAAGTTTTGCAATGACCAATTGAGAAAGTAGTAATTTGTCCGCGCTCATCACTTCGTTTTGATTAGCTGTATCGGAGCTGTAATCCATGTATTCACCTCCTGTTCCGTTTGGTGAATCGAATCCCCAATACCGTTTTCCGTCATTTGAAAGATTGGTAAAGCCACCAGTAATTTTCTGTCTGAAAGTTGCGATCGGAAGACCTTTAACTCCGTTTGTCGGAGGCGTATCGAGGAAATATTTTGCTTGATAATCGCTTAGCATCCAATCGATATTCAATTTTGAAGTAATGCTGTGTTCTCCACCCAATTCCAATCCATATAATTCCGTTTGATAATGCGAATACCTGAAATTGTATTGATATCGGCTGTTGTTGTAATCTACATAAGATTCATAAACAGGACGGATATCATCAAATTTGTTATACATTCCACGGAAATAGATTTTGTTGTTGGCATTCAATTTATATTCCAGTCCGCCGTTTAGTCCGATCGTTCTTCTCGTTCCCATATATCTTTTCATCATGACTGTTCCGATCGAATTTTTCTGTACATCATTTGCAGATGCTGTATTGTAAGTCACATCGAAAGAATCTGCTCCCCATTGTCTGTCCCAAATCGCACCGGAAAGGATTACGCCAAGTTTATTATTAAAAAAACGGTCTCCATAAACAATTGACCCGTTATAGGTTGCATTTTGAGAAAAAGTATTGTAACCGCCCGCTCCGCTTACGCTTAAAGTTTTCTTGGCCGGAGCGGTTCTTGTAATGAAATTAATGCTTCCGCCAATTGCATCACCATCCATATCGGGAGTTACAGCTTTCGAAACTTGAACAAACTGAATTAATTCTGAAGGAACAACATCCAAAACGAAAGATCTGTTCCCTAAAACGTTGGCACTCGGAAGCCTGTTTCCATTGAATAATGCAGATGTCCATGCAAAAGGAGTTCCTCTCACGGTTGCCTGATCTGCTTCACCATGATACCTTGCAACGGCAACTCCTTGTACTCTCTGTACAGCTTCGGCAGCATTTCTGTCCGGAAGTTTACCAATTGCATCGGCGGCAATTACTTCCATAATGGCATTGCTGTTTTTCTTAATTTCGTAAGCTTTTGCCTGTGTCAAAGCATTTGGTCTTGCGATCACAACCTCCTGAATATCATTTACTTTATCCTTGCTTTTCTTTTCTTCAGGATCGATGGTGATGTAACCGATATCATTTGTTCCTTCTTTTATAGTAATTGGAAAAGTCTTCGTTTCATAACCGATGTATTCAATTTTAAGAATCATTTCTCCCAATGCAGACGAAAGAAGATTGAAATCTCCGTCTAATGATGAAACTGTTTTTGCATCCGCATCTACAATAGAAATATTGGCTCCGGGCAATGCTCCGTTTGTTTTTCCGACAACCGTTCCTTTTATTGTCTGTGCATGAATGGTTCCTAAAGAAGCCATCAGGAAAAAAGCAGATACCTGAATGATTCTTGATTTGTGTTTTGAAAAACCAATAAAATTGTTCATAGTTTTTTTTGATGCAAATGTGGATGAATCAATACCCCTTTTCGTCCGCTTGAAAAAACCAGATTCAAAAACGTGTCAGTTGTTGGTTTGATACTTTTAAAGTATTGTTTTTCAATATATTATACTTAGTAAACTATTTGTTATTTATTTATGAACCTAACATTAAGCTTGAAGTAAAATTTTTAATAGATAAATAATAGACTTCCGGATGATACAAAGCCTATTTTGTATTTATTTTGTGAAAACCTAAGAAAGAATGCAGTATATTGTTATCGTTGGGGCTTTTCAGGCACTTGTAGCGCTTTGGCTTTTACAGTTCAGAGAGAAAAAAACACCTTCAAATTACCTGTTTATTTTTCTTTTATCTGCGATTGCAGTCCATTTGACAATTAAATTTGTCATCTTCAATTTTATACCTTACGAAAGTATCAGGCAGCAGATGAATACATTTATTGGGGTTTGCTACGGCCCTTTGATTTATTTATATGCTTTAAGCAAAACAAAAAGAAATTTTTCTATTGCAGGCAAATGGTATATTTTTATTCCGTTTTTTGTATTGATGATCGCTTATTTTACGACTTCGTGTGTTTTTATTATTTTAAATCGTGTTGATCAGCGATTGCTCGATCTTTATAATAATTTTAGCTTGATTTTAATTTTTATCATTAATTTATATTATCCCTTAAAAAGTATTTTCATTGTTAATAAAAATCAATTTAAAAAACTAGAAATAGCTGAATTTGATGTGATTACAAGAATTTCCTATTGCATTCTTATGATGGAATTTGGAGTGATTGCTTCCAAAACTTTAGTTTATTTTTATGCCGAACAAACTCAAATAATTAATTTTTCAATAAGAAGTATTGCTTATTTTGTATTATTAATTATCTGTCTTTTAATTCTAAGAAAAAGCCTTAAAACAGACATAAAAAGCCTTACGGATGACGATTTAAAAATATCTGTAAAAGAAAATCTTAACAAAGAGATATTTGCAATAAATACAACCGATTACGAAACAAAATTTCATGAGCTTTGGCAAAAAATGGATGATTCTGTGAAACAAAAACAGCTGTTTCGAGATTGTGATTTAAACCTTGATCAGCTTGCTTTAGAAACAAAAATAAACAAATACCAAATCAGCGAAATGTTGAACGGATATCAACACAAGCATTTTTACCGCTATATCAACGAATATCGTATTGAATACTTTAAACATATGGTTGAAAAAGCAATCGAGAAAAATGAAAATATCAATTTTTTATCTTTAGCTTACGAATCAGGTTTCAAATCGAAATCTTCCTTTAATCGGTATTTTAAAGAAATTATTGGCAAAACTCCTTCAGCGTTTTATAAGGAACTCACAAGCCGAGTGCCTATGGAATTGAAAATGGATTAGAAAATCGTATTTATCATAATTGGTTAGATTTTTGAATGGTAAATTCAAACTCATCTTACCATTGAAATTAATTACATTCACAAACAAAGGTATTTACTGTCCGCAGGGAAAATTTTATATTGATCCGTGGCGGCCTGTTGATTTGGCGGTCATTACTCACGGCCATGCCGATCACGCCCGTTGGGGAATGAAAAAATATCTTTGTCATCATTTCACAAAACCTATTTTACATCAAAGAATTTCTCCGGATATAGAATGTCAAAGCGTTAAATATGGCGAAACTGTCAATATAAATGGCGTGAAACTTTCGCTTCATCCTGCCGGACATATTATTGGTTCGGCTCAAATACGATTGGAATATAAAGGTTATGTAAGCGTAATTTCCGGAGATTATAAAGTTCAGGATGATGGTTTGAGTACACCTTTTGAATTAGTAAAATGTAATGAATTTGTTACCGAAAGCACTTTCGGGCTTCCAATTTACAATTGGTTGGAGATTGAAGATTTAAATAGAAAGCTTCAAAGCTGGGTTTTAAGAAATAAAGAAAATCAAAAAACTTCCGTATTCATCGGATATTCTTTAGGAAAAGCTCAACGAATTATGAAAGCGGTTGAAGGCTTGGGAAAGATTCATGTTCACTATTCCATCGGAAAATTAAATGAAGCTTTTGAGTCGGTGGGAATAGATCTTCCCGAATATGAAATTCCGGATTTTAGGGAAAACATAAAGCATGTTCAGGGTGAAATTGTCATTGTTCCGCCTGCCTTACTCGACAGCAATATTATTAAAAAAATACCTGAAGCTGCGACAGCAATCTGTTCTGGTTGGATGCAGGTTCGCGGAGCCAGAAGATGGCGAAGTGCCGATGCCGGTTTTGCAATGAGCGATCATGCCGACTGGAAAGGTTTATTGCAAGCCATAAAAGCAACTGAAGCTGAAATCGTGCACGTAACTCACGGACAAACAGAAGTTTTTTCAAAATACTTAAATGAATTGGGAATAAAATCCGATGTCGTGGAGACGTTGTATGGCGATGATGATGAAGAAGAAACAGAAAAAGAAATCATAGAAAATCCTGAGCCATGAAAAATTTTGCAGAATTGATCAACGCTTTGGAAAGCACCAATAAAACCAACGCCAAAATCGATGCAATCATCGATTATCTGGAACGAGCTCCGGATGATGATAAAGTATGGTTTATTGCCTTGTTTACGGGAAAAAGACCCAAACGAAATGTCAATACAAACTACATGAAAGAATGGGCTTTGGAAATCACGCAATTGCCGTTTTGGCTGTTTCAGGAAAGTTATTCGTCCGTTGGTGATTTGGGCGAGACGCTTTCTTTAATTCTTCCTCCGCCAACCAAAAAAATCGAGAAATCTCTTTCCGAATGGATGAAAGATATCATTAATTTAAAAAACAAAAACGAAGCTGAAAAAAAAGAATTTGTCCTTAATTCGTGGGACGGATTGGATTATACAGAACGGCTTATTTTCAATAAGTTATTAGGCGGAAGCTTCAGAATTGGCGTTTCTTCTAAAACATTGATCAATTCTTTAACCAAATATTCCGGACAGGAAACAAGCACTTTAATGCACAGCCTGATGGGAAAATGGGAACCTGCTGAAACATCATTTCAGGAACTTATTTCTGCTGAAAATATTAATCCGGACAATTCAAAACCATATCCTTTTTGTTTAGCTTATCCTTTGGAAAAAGAACTGGAAGAGCTCGGAACTCCTGACGAATGGCTGATTGAATATAAATGGGACGGAATCCGCGGACAAATTATTAAAAGAAATGACGAAGTTTTCATTTGGTCGCGCGGTGAAGAATTGGTTACGGAACAGTTTCCCGAAATTGCTGAAACAATAAAAGGCATGAAAGGTAATTTTGTTTTGGATGGAGAAATACTTGCGGTAAAGGATTCTAAAGTTCTAAATTTTAATGAATTACAAAAAAGATTAAACAGGAAAACTTTAACTAAAAAGATGCTTTCAGAAATTCCGATCGAGGTTTTTGCATACGATTTATTAGAATTGGAAGGTACTGATTTGAGAGAAAAACCAATCTTTGCAAGACGTGCAATGCTGGAAGAATTATTATTAAATGAAAATCCTGAAAACATAAAGATTTCTCAGGTTATTAATTTTGAAAACTGGGAAGATTTAGACCAAATCAGAGAAAATTCAAGAGATATCAACAGTGAAGGTTTAATGCTGAAACAAAAGAATTCGCCTTATCATTCGGGAAGAAAAAAAGGTGATTGGTGGAAATGGAAAATCAATCCGTTAACGATTGATGCAGTTTTGATTTACGCTCAAAAAGGAAGCGGAAGACGAAGCGCTTATTACACCGATTATACCTTTGCTGTAAAAAACGGCGATGCTTTGGTTACCATTGCAAAAGCGTATTCGGGTTTGACCGACAAAGAAATCATGGAAATCAGCAAGTTTGTCAACAAAAATGCTATTGAAAAATTCGGGCCTGTGCGAACTGTAAAAGCCGAATTGGTTTTTGAAATTGCTTTTGAAGGAATTGGCTTCAGCAACCGTCATAAAAGCGGTGTCGCCTTACGTTTTCCAAGAATTGTACGTTGGCGAAAAGATAAAACTGTTGATGAAATTGATGATTTAGAAGAAATTAAGAAATTGATACAATAAAACGCTTCGACTTCGCTCAACGTGACACTTCAAAAATAAATGTATTTGCGATGTCAATCTGAGCGAAGTCGAAGACTCTAACTAACTTTAAACTGAATTTATTTGTCAACATTTGAAAATACCAACGGATTCAATATCATTCAGCAATGGATGGCGGATAAAGGTATTTCTCCCTTCAAATTTCAGATCGATACCTGGCAAAAATTTGGAAACGGTTACAGCGGGATGGTGGTTGCTCCGACTGGTTTTGGAAAAACTTATTCCGTTTTTTTAGCTTTGGTTTCAGATTTTTTGAGTCATCCCGAAAAATATAAAAAAGGCTTAAAAATGGTCTGGATCACTCCTCTCCGATCGCTCGCCAAAGATATTGCCAAAGCGATGCAGGAAGCAATGGATGAGATTGGTCTGGATTGGATTGTTGGGGTCAGAAATGGTGATACAGATCCGAAAGTAAGACAACAGCAGGTAAAAAATATGCCTGAAATTTTAGTTGTAACTCCCGAAAGTCTTCATCTGCTTTTGGGTCAAAAAAATAATGAACGATTTTTTCAGAATATTCATTGTGTTGCCGTTGACGAGTGGCATGAGCTGCTTGGGTCAAAACGCGGCGTGATGGTTGAATTAGGGATTTCCCAACTTAGAAAATATGTTCCGAAAATTAAAATCTGGGGAATTACAGCAACAATCGGGAACCTTCAAGAAGCAATGGAAATTTTGATTCCTTATGATATCAAAAAAACAAAAATTACAGCTAAACAACTTAAGAAAATAGATATTATTCCTGTCTTTCCGGATGAAGTCGAAATTCTACCGTGGGCGGGACATCTCGGACATAAATTGGCTGATAAAGTTGTTCCGATTATTTTAAACTCAAAATCCACCATTGTTTTTACCAATACACGAAGCCAAAGCGAAATGTGGTATCAATTACTGCTCGATGCTTATCCGGATTTTGCGGGGCAGATTGCCATTCATCACAGTTCGATCGATGCACATTTAAGAATTTGGATTGAAGAAAATTTAAGCAACGGAAAATTAAAAGCCGTAGTTTCCACTTCGTCTTTAGATTTAGGTATAGATTTTAAACCTGTTGATACCGTGATACAAATTGGTTCTGCAAAAGGTGTAGCAAGATTCCTTCAACGTGCTGGACGTAGCGGCCACTCCCCTTTTGAAACTTCAAAGATTTATTGTGTTCCGACGCATTCTTTGGAGCTGATTGAAGTTGCTGCCTTAAAAGAAGCCGTTAAACAAAAAGTGATCGAACCTCGTGAGCCGCAGGTTTTATGCTTTGATGTTTTGGTTCAGTTTTTAATGACATTGGCGGTTGGTGACGGCTTTTATCCTGATGAATTGCATGAAAGAATCAAGCAGGTTTATACTTTCCGGGAAATGACGGATGAAGAGTGGAAAAGCATGATGGAATTTCTTACCATTGGAGGAAGCGCTTTGAAAAACTACGAAGAATATCATAAAGTGGTGATTATGGATGACGGATTGCATAAAGTGACTTCGAGGAAAATTGCCATGTTGCACCGAATGAATATGGGCGCTATCGTAAGTGATGCCATGTTGAAAGTGAAATTTATATCAGGCGGTTACATCGGAATGGTTGAAGAATATTTTATTTCAAAGCTTAAAAAAGAAGAAAAATTTATTCTTGCAGGAAGAGTTTTGGAAGTTGCCATGGTGAAAGATATGACGGTTTATGTAAGATTATCAAAAGGAAAAGCTTTGGCTCCGAGTTATTTAGGCGGAAGATTGCCTTTAAGTTCAAATTTGGGACGATTTTTAAGAGAAAAGCTTTCCGGAGCATTAAATCCGAAAGCTTCTGAAAAAGAATTGAAATTTTTACATCCTTTACTGGCAAAACAGGAAGAGCGATCACACATTCCGAAAGAAGACGAATTCTTGGTTGAACTGATCAAAAACCGCGAAGGCTATCATTTATTTATGTATCCTTTTGAAGGACGTTTGGTACACGAAGTGATGGCTGCTTTAATTGCTTTCAGGATTTCAAAATTGGCTCCTATTTCCTTTTCAATGGCAATGAATGATTATGGTTTAGAATTATTTAGTGATAAAGAAATACCGTTAAATGAAGATAATCTGCAAAGAATACTGACAAGAGAAAATTTGATGGTTGATGTGATTTCAAGTATTAATTCTGCTGAAATGGCTAGGCGAAAATTCAGGGATATTGCTGTGATTTCAGGAATGGTGATTCAGAATATGCCCGGACAGCAACGTTCAAATAAATCTTTACAAAGCTCGGCTGGCCTTATTTTTAAAGTTTTGGAAGATTACGATCCGCATCATTTTCTTGTAAGACAGGCGTATACAGAAGTTTTTAATATGCAGCTTCAGGAGCAGAGGTTGGTCGAAGCTTTTAAAAGAATAGAAAAATCGAAAATTATTTTGAAATTTGCCAATACTTTTACACCTTTGAGTTTTCCGATAAAAGTTGATAGCTTGAGACAAACGCTGTCAAGTGAAGGCTTAGATTCAAGAATTAGAAAATTGATTGAACAAGCGAAGAAAGCGAAATAATATGAATTGTAAATGTGCTTCTGTCATTCTGAATGAAGTAAAGCGAAGTAAAGAATCTAATTTAGTAAAGAACGAGATTCTTCCTTCGTCAGATTGACAAACTTCCGTTAAATTTCTTCAAATAAAAAATGAATTTAGCTACAAAAAATATAAACATCCAAAACGAAAAATTTACCTTGACCAATCAGCGGGCTGCATTTTGGGAAAAGGAAAAAGCTTTGATTTTTTCAGATTTGCATATTGGGAAAACCGCTCATTTTCGCAAAAACGGAATTGCTTTGGCGAATCATATCATGAAAAATGATTTGGAACGATTGTCGATTTTAATAGAATATTTTCAGCCGGAAAAGTTCATTGTCGTCGGCGATCTGCTTCATGCAGGAGACAATTCTGATGTTGACGACTTTTGTGTCTGGAAAAACCAATATCCGCAGATAAAATTTTGTCTTGTAGAGGGCAATCACGACAGGATTTCAAAAAAGCTGGAAGAAAAGCTTTGCTTAGATTTTAGAGCTGATGTTTTAGAAATAAATCCTGTTCTTTTTGTTCATAATTTTGAAAAATCACATCAAAAGTTTCAGATTACGGGTCATATTCATCCGGGTTTTTCTTTGAATTCTGCTGTGAAAAATATCAAACTTCCATGTTTTGTGCAGACTGAAAACCAGTTGCTGCTTCCTGCTTTCAGCGAATTTACGGGTTTGGATCTCAAAAATACTCCTAAAAAAGGAAAGTTTTTTGTATTTACAGATTCAGAAATTTTTGAAATTTAATTATAACTCGTCAAACCACTTGTAGATGTCAACAGATGAAGAAATATTTAGTTTTTTTCGTATTCTGTTTTTCCTGTTTTGTATTGCTTTTGGGGTTACAAAAGTATAGGTTGCAATCTCTTTCGTACTTAAATTGAGCTTTAAATAAACGCAAAAAATAAGTTCAGAATTTTGAAATTTAGGATAAATCGCCGATAATTTTTCGAAAAATTCCGGATAAGTTGATTTAAATTTATTTAAAAGACGTGGAGAATTTTCTTTTGCCAATTTTATAATCTCTTCATCTGCTAAATTTTTCATTTGATGGTCTGCATTCGATTCTGTCTTACTCATATTTAGCTCTCATATTGTCTTTTCGGTATTCCAATTTATTTATATCATAAAATTTAGGGGATTACAAATATATCAGATATAATCGTTTTCTTTTTATGATTCAAATCACAGCCTGTTGGTTTATTTTATAAAAATTAGCTATTATTATTTTTAAATTCAGGGCTATTAAGGCTTAATAGGTTTATTTTTTATAATGTGTGGTATGTGTGTGGTATCATAATAATTCACTTTTCACAAAAATTATTTTTTCTTTACATGATATTAAATTAAAAACTCAGTCGAGATTTAATTTGAATTATTTTTATTGAAGATTATATGATTATTGAAGAACAATTACTTTCTTTAGGTGCCGATTACAAAGAATATCAGATTAACGAAATGATATTTTCCGAAGGTGAAACAGCCCAATATTATATTCAGATAGCTGAAGGAAAAGCAAAACTCAACAATTACAGCGAAAAGGGAAAAGAATTTATTCACAGTATTCTTTCAAAAGGTGAAAGTCTTGTAGAAACCAGTATTTTTCTAGAAAAACCTTATCCCGTAAATGCCGTTGCCATCGAAGATTGTAAAGTTTTAAGGCTGCCAAAAAGTAATTATCAAAGTTTTTTAAGCGAAAATCCTGCGTTTTATGAGAAACTGGTCTTCGTTTTATCTGAAAAACTGCATTATCAGTATATGATGCTGCATTCTATTTCTTTTCTGAGTCCTGAAAAACGGCTGACAACTTTAATGAATTATCTGAAAAATAATCATGAAAATCAATCGCCTTATTCTCTTCAGATTCCGTTGACCAGGCAACAGCTTGCTTCTTTGACGGCTTTGAGCGTAGAAACCGTAATCAGGGTTATAAAAAGTATGGAGAAAGATAAAGTTCTAAAAATTCAAAACAGGAAGATTTTTTACTAAAATTAAATATCAACCTTCCTGCTTTTCAAATTTTTCAGACGCCGTTTTGTTAGCTTTTTTCGGTGCCTGTTTTTTCTGCTTTCACATCTGTTTTTTTTGGCTCATCTTCTTCAATATCGCATCTGCACGAGGAAACGTTTATTAAGCAAACCGCAGCGATAAGAGCAATTATAGTTTTCATTGTTATAATTTAGGATTAAATTTTATAATGTTAAGTAAGTGTTGCGTGAGGAAATTTCATGTATTTTTCAACGTATTTAAGATCTTCTTCGTCTTTTATTGAAAGATAAAACATGGTTTGCAGCGGCTCCTTTTCACCGATACTTTCAAGGCAGTCAAAATGTGAAATCAATACTTTGATATTCTGTATTTTTACATCTTTTTCAATGACGAAAAGTAAAAATATATTTTCTGTAATTTCTTTTGCATAGATTACTGATCCAACTTCAAACAGGTTTGATTGGTTTTTGATTCTTATGAAACGATCAGATTTTAGCGTTCTGAGTACTTTTTGGTAATTCATGGCGTTTATATCCTTATAATCTTGCCAAACAACCGAAGATTGTTTTTTAAGAATAATTTAAAAAAATGAGTTTATTGTTGCGAAATAATTCTCAAAATAAGGATAGCCAAAATTACTGATGAGTGTTGCAATTATTTTATGAGCAGAATCATTGTCTAATAAAAAATCTTTCTGTTGTCGATTTTTATCGTTCGATTCTGTTCCATTTTTTTGAAGGCTCTGATTACGGTTTCAACGCGAAGGCCTGTCAAATCAGCAATTTGTTGTCTTGTTAAATGAATTTCAAATGATGAAGGAACGTCGTCACTATGAAAACTTTTCAGATATTCCAACAGACCTGTAAGTCGTATAACCGGATCATTCGATGCCAAGTTCTGCAGCATCAAAGTCTGAAAATACAATCTTTGCGACATACATTCGCTAATCTGGATGGATACTTCATGATGAGCTTCCAAAAGCTTAAGAAAATTTTGTTTTGACAGTCTTAAAATCGTGGTTGGCTTTAGAGTTTCAGCATTGATGGGATATTTTTTATCCACAAAAAGCATAGAATCTCCTAAGCTTTGCCCGTCTCCCAGAATGTTATGAATAAATTCTTTACCATCCTGGCTGTAATTATTTTCTTTTACCTTTCCTTTAACAATTTGATAATAATATAACGGCGGATCCCCTTGTTGGAAAATTATTTCCTTTTCATTAAAATGTATCAATTCACCACCAAAAGATTTTAAAAGATCCTCTCCTATTTTCGCACAGCTTATTGTTTTCATATCATATTAGTTTCTCATGTGAAGTTAGCATATATTTTGCCAAAATCATTTAGAAACTAAAACTTTTAAAATTTTTGGAGGCCGAAAAATTACCGTAATGAATCAGTAGTATTTGTCGTAGAATCTTGTTTTACAGCAGAAGCATCAGGAATTGTCGGTTCTGCTTGAGATACTGTATCGTCCGACAAAATGTTGTTGGTTTCGGTGCCTGTCTCTTTTTTTGTACACTGCGCAGCAAGCATTCCAACTGCAAAGTGTAAGCATCAACTTTTTCATAATATTTATTTGGTGAATTATCCTTTAAAAGTAATAATTAAAACTGTTTGGTTTTTATGACTTTAGTCATAATTGTAATATATTCATTAATAATTATGTTTTTGTAGCTATTAATTAATAAAACATTAAAATAATTATTTTTTTGATTAATTTTAAAAAATGGTTAGATTTTTGAATTGAAAAGTTCAGAAAAGATTTTATACCGATAAAATTTTTATTTGCATTAAACCACAAAATAATTATAATATGTCTACAGAAAATTTAACCCACAGCGACGCGATTAAAAAAATTAAAGAACTTTCCGAAGAAGCAAGAATCTGTATGTTTTGTACCGATCTTGAAACCCTTCCGATCAATTCTCGACCGATGAGCCTTCAGGAAACAGACAATTCGGGAAATCTTTGGTTTATCAGCAGTGAAGCCAGCAACAAAAATTTTGAAATAAAAGAAGATCGCAGAGTTCAGCTTTTCTTTATGAATAACAGCGATTCTCAATACCTTTCCGTGTATGGCGAAGCTTCGATTTATAAAGACAAATCTACAATTGAAGAAAAATGGTCTGCAATGGCCAATGCATGGTTTGACGGTAAAGACGATCCAAATGTATCGATTATCCGTGTAGAGCCTAAAGAAAGCTATTATTGGGATACAAAGGCCGGAAAATTGGTGAGTTTAATAAGTTTTGTAGCTGCCGCAATTACCGGAAATGAAACCAACAATTCCGACGGAGTTGAAGGAAACGCAACTATTTAAGTTTAACCTTAAAAACTGATAATCATGATTTTTGAAGATAAGCCGCATGCTGTTCTGCAAGACGTGAGCAGCGCGCCTCAGGAAACCTTTAAGTTTGCCAATATTATTAATTTCACAGGAGACAAATCTTGTATTCTTTCTTCTTTACAAAAGATTAAGAACAGTACTTTATGCGAAATTAAAAGAAAAACTATTGATAAATTTATTAAAGAATATTCTGCTCATTTTGACACTTATATAGAAAATGAGAATTATCTTCACGAAGGATATCGTCTTTGTCCTGTTTATGCTAAAAAATCTTACGAAAAAGTTTTAAAGGAACAGGAATATTTAAACAGGCTGATTACGATTTTAAATCCGGATTAAATCATTATTTATCTGTAACAAAATTCTTTCTGGCCAGCTCTTTTCTCACGCGGCTTAAGCTTTCGGGTGTGATGCCTAAATAAGATGCAATCATCCATTGGGGAACTCTGAGCAACAAATCAGGATACATTTTTACAAATTTCAGATATCTTTCCTCGGCGGTTTCGCCCAACAAAGAATTGATTCTGTCCTGTAAATTTTTGACGTGTTTTTGTACAAGCACGTCACTTTTTTCAATGCTGTTGGGAAACTCTTCAATCAATCTGTTGAAAAAATCTACATGCAGAAGTAAAACTTCCGAATCTTCCACAGCTTCAATATAATACAATGATTTTTCGTTAAAATACATGCTGCTTCGATCGGAAATCAGCCAACTTTCCGGGGCAAATTGTATGATATGCTCCTTACCGTTTCTGTCTATGGAATACATTCTCAAAAGCCCTTTTTCAACAAAAAATATGTTTCTGCAAATCTCACCGTACTGAAGAAGAAACTGGTTTTTTGCCACTTTTTTTGTCTCGTACTGCATACTGCAGAGATTCACTTTTTCTAAAGGAACATCAAGAACTTTTGCTAAATAGGTATTGATATTACTCATGATGTAATTTGGCTTATAGAAATATTCTGATGAGATGCGTTGTTGATTACCTTTCCGTTTTCTATAACGAGAAGTTGCGGGCTTTCATGTCTTATGTTGAAATCTTCGGCTATTTTGTTGGATAAATTTCTGTAGGCCAAAAGATCTAAAAAATAAAGAACAGTATTGTTTTCTTCCGCAGATTCAATTTCTTTTTCAAAATTCTTCAAAACGGTTTTACTGATAAAACAGCTTGTCGAATGCTTAAAAATTGCAATTTTCTGCTGGTAAGATTTTTTCACAGCATTTTCGAGATCTTGCTCAGACTGTATAGGATTCCAGAAAGATTTTGATTGGTTTTCTTCCTGTTTTCCGCCAAATATTTTATCAAAAAAACTCATACATTAAATTGTTTCAGGTGATGATTGAGGTGTTTGTATTCTAAAAACCCCCAATCCTTTTCTTTCATTGTTCCAAAAAGAGCGTGGCTTTGTGGCAAATCATTGCTTTCATAAGCATTCTGATAAGCATCAAGTGTTTTCAGAAGATTATTTTTTGCCGTTTCAAAGTCACATTCAAAATTAACGATTACTTTTTGAAAACAAGGCATATTGCGAGGAATTCCGTTATTGAAAATCTGTATTTCTTTTTTTGTGACAATACCAATGATTCTGAACAAAATATTAATGCTCGGAAGCTCAATTTTTTTTAAAGGAATCTGTAAAATCAAATCACAATGCGCCAACATCTGCGCAACGTTCATCTTCCCCCATCTCCGCTGAGAATTTGGAGAAAGATTTGAAATTCTGAAGACAATTTCATCAAAGTGAATTGTATTGTGCAGGCTTTTCTTTACCAACCTTTTTCTCTCTTTAGATTTTCGATGTGAGCAAAATGATGATTGCAATGCCAGACATACAATGCAAGATAATATCTCAGATTATGATCTTTTTCTTTTTCAGGATGATGAAAAGTTCTTTCAAATTGTTTATTGGTAAGTGTTTTCAGAAGAACGTACCATCTTTGATGAATTCCTTTTATCATTTTCAACGCGGGCCTTACCGGCATATTTGCGCTGTCTTGAAGCTCTGCCCATTTTGCTTCTTCGTAAGGTTTTATGGTTGGATTATCTTCGGTAAGCGCAAGTTTAAACCTGAAAAAACTATTTCCATGGCTGTCTGCAATATGATTGACAAGTTGTCTTACTGTCCAGCCACCATTTCTGTAAGGAGTGTCGAGCTGGTCATCAGAAAAATCCTCAATCAGGTTTTTTAGTTTCCCCGGAAAATTTTTTATGACCTTGATTTGCTCATCCAGCTTGATGTCGCAATTATTATCGGTCTCCTGAAATTCTCCAATAGGAAATTTTTTAACGTCTAAATCATCCATTTTTTAAGTTAATTTATAGTTTTTCTGGTCATTAATTTTATACAATTCTCTTGATTATTGAATTGCGTAAATTTATCAAAATATCGAGAAATTTAAATATAAAAAAAGCTTCAAATTATACTAAAATTGAAGCTTAAAATTTAAGTTTACATTAATAACCGTGCAGATCAAGACCTTCTGTTCTTTGTAAAGTCACTTTCTTTCCCATTTTCTTCTGAATTACTCTGAAATGTTGCAGTTCGTCATCAGTAAGAATATTGATTGCAGTTCCTTTTTCGTTGGCACGGCCCGTTCTACCAATTCGGTGAATATAATCTAAAGGCGAACGTGGCAACTCGTAATTGATGACACAAGGCAAAGATTCGATGTGAATACCACGACCAATTAAGTCAGTTGCAACTAAAATTTGAGCCCCGTTTACTTTAAATTCTTCTAAATTATTTCTTCGCGCACCTTGCGATTTCTGACTGTGAATCGCAACCGCTTTTATTTTATTTTTCTTCAGTTTTTCAACCAAATTATCTGCAGATCTTGTTGACGAAACAAAAATCAATGCCTTTTCAACTTTCTTTTCTTTAATTAAATAACGTAAAAATGGGCCTTTATCTTCCCGAGAAACATGATAAGCCAATTGCTCGATATTGTCAATTTCAATTTCTTCTTTTTTAATTTCAATTATCACGGGATTGATGGATAAGCGTTCCTTCATTTCAGAAACTTTATCATTTAAAGTCGCAGAAAATAAAATTGTCTGCTTGGCAACAGGCATCATTGCGAAAAGTTTATTCATTTCTTCACCAAAACCCAGTTGAAACATTTTATCTGCCTCGTCAATCACCAAATGTCGGATTCCTGAGATACTTAACGCATTATGATCAATTAAATCCAATAAGCGGCCGGGAGTTGCGATCAGAACTTCTACCCCAAACATCCCTTTCATTTGCGGATTGATAGAAACGCCGCCATAAACTGCCATTGTACGAACTTCGCGCTTCAGATTTTCTGTAAAAGCTCTGAAAACTTCATCAATCTGAATCGCCAATTCTCGTGTTGGAACCAATATCAAAACCTGAACATTCCGGTCTTTTTTAACTTCCGCATTTTGCAGTTTTTCTAAAATTGGCATTACAAAACAAGCCGTTTTTCCGGAACCGGTTTCTGCAATTCCCATCAGATCTTTTCCCTGCAAAATAACGGGAACAGCCTGCTCCTGAATTGGAAATGGCTTTAGATAACCCAATTTGTTGACGGAATGAATAATGTTGTGTGATAATCCTAACGATTCAAATGACATAAAAATACTTATTTCCTGCAAAGATAAGTTATTGGTATTTGGTTTATATCCTGAAAGCGAAATAGTAATTGTTTTTATAATAAAGAGATTTTGTTTTGTTGGAAAATTGCAAAGACGCAAAAGTTTTTAATTTCAATACTGCTTTAAGGCGCAAGAAAATCAAAGATTTTCAGCAATAGTTTGGTTTGAATGAAATCAATTTTATCGAAGATAAAATCCTTGCGCCTTAAAACATAATGCTAATTATAATTTGCGCCTTTGCGATGACCAACCAGAAAACATTTGTATTAAATGTAAATGCCGTTTTGTCCGATAATTAAGAATTGGACAATTTTTTGAGTATTAGTTTTTTGTAAATTTATCAAAAATTCGAGAATTTTAAAGTATGAAAAAAGCATTAATAATAGTAGATGTACAGAATGATTTTTGTGAAGGCGGAGCATTAGCAGTTCCCGGAGCCAATGAAATTATTCCTTACATCAATCTTCTGATGGAAGAAAACGAATACGACCAGATTATTCTGACTCAGGATTGGCATCCCGCCAACCATAAAAGCTTTGCAAGCAATAACGGAAAAAAAGTAGGCGAAAGCATTATCTTAAATGGTGTTCCGCAGTTTATGTGGCCGGATCATTGTGTGGAAGGAACTTTTGGAGCAGAATTTCATAAAGATCTGAACAGAGAAAAAGTAACGCACATCATTCAAAAAGGTAAGAATCCTGAAATTGACAGCTACAGCGGGTTTCAGGATAACAATCATTTTATGAAAACTGGTTTGGATGACTTTTTAAAATATCATGATATTCAATTGTTGGAAATTGTAGGTCTTGCGATGGATTATTGTGTCAAATTTACCTGTACTGATGCCGCTGCAAACGGATATGTAACCTGTCTTCACTTTAATGGGACGCGTGCAGTAAACGTAAAACCCGATAACGGAAAAGATGCAATTTTTGAAATGCTTCAGAAAGGAGTGACGATTTTGGGGTAGAATTTAATAAGTAATTAGCAATTATTCTAATAATTATTTTTGAAGGAAATAAAGAATATGTTTAGAGTTTTAGATTTTTCCTTCGTCAGAATGACAATATTATAATCAAAAAAACGACGCTGGAATTTCCAGCGTCGTTTCTTATTTCAATTAAAAAATTACAAATTAAAACTCATAATTTATAACTCAAAACTTATAACTTATTAAAGCATTTTCAAGTTGTTCACTTCCAATTCTGTTAAAATTCTCCAGTGACCTCTTTTGATGTTTTTCTTTGTCAGTCCAGCAAACATCACTCTGTCAAGAGCTTCCACTTCGTATCCTAATCTTTGGAAAATTCTTCTGATGACACGATTCCAGCCGATATGGATTTCAATTCCTATTTCATTTTTAGGCTTACCTTCAATGAACGAAATCTGATCTACTTCTGCAACCCCTTCTTCCAGACGAATACCTTCAGCGATCAGCTTCATATCTTCATTTGTCAGCTTTTTATCCAAAGTTACGTGATAGATTTTTTTGGCGTCAAATGAAGGATGCGTCAATTTCTTGGTCATGTGTCCGTCATTGGTCAAAAGAATAACTCCGGTCGTTGAACGGTCCAATCTTCCGACAGGGAAAACACGGTACGGGGAAGCGTTGGCAACCAAATCCATTACTGTTTTTCTTGCTTTGTCGTCTTTTGTTGTAGAAATATATCCTTTTGGCTTGTTCAAAAGTACATAAACAGGCTTTTCGGGAGTGATATTCTGTCCGTCGAAAACTACTTTATCCGTTTTCTGAACCTGGTAACCCATTTCTGTCACCACTTTTCCGTTGACTTCTACCAAGCCTTGAACAATCAGCTCATCAGCTTCTCTCCTGCTGCAAATTCCTGAGTTTGCGATGTATTTATTAAGACGAATCGTATCTTTATGTACGTCTTTTTCAACCTTTTTGAATCTTCTTTTCTGTACAAAAGACCTTGCTCTGTCGTCATCTCTGTCGGTTTCGCTTCCGGGTCTTCTTCCGTATTTTAAGCTTCCTCTTTCGTATTTTCCTCTTGTATCAAAGTTTTTTGCGTCACCTCCTCTTTTGAAGTTGGTCTTTTTGAAAGATGATCTCTCTTCACTTTGATTGGATACGAATGGTTCTTTTTCAGTTTTTGAATATTTCTTTTCCATTCGACTCTCATAGCTGGTATCAGATCTCCTAGAATCGGGTTTTTTAAAACTTTTAGAGCTGTCTGTATCTGTATCTCTATCGCTTCTGCTGAAGGGCTTTTTCTCAAATTTTGATGGGCCGTTTTCATTTCTATCTTTTGGGTCAAAACTTCTTCCGCCAGTTTTAGAAAATGGTTTTTTGAAAGATTTTGAATCTGAAGAATTTCCAGATTTAGGAGAGCGAGGACTGTCCGAATTTCTAGTTGAAGATCTCGGCTTTTTTGGTCTTCCTGAATTATTATTGTCTCTGCTCATTCTAAATATTTTTGCAAAGATAGTAATTTAGTTACGAGTTAAAAATTAAGAATCATAACTTTGTACATTGTTTGCTTATTAATTTATTTAAAAATCAAAAGATGATTACTTTTTTAGACCAACATTTTTCTCAACTCAACGATTTTCTTAGCGAAAAAACATTCAGCAAAATATTTATTCTTGTAGACGAAAATACACACGAATACTGTCTTCCAATACTTTTAGGAAATTTGGAAACAGAAATCAGTTTTGAGATTCTTGAAGTTGAGCCCGGCGAAGAAATGAAAAATATTCAGACGGTCACTCAATTGTGGGAAATTTTAACGGAAATGCAGGCCGACCGAAAAGCTTTGATCATCAATCTTGGTGGTGGCGTAATCACAGATATGGGTGGTTTTGTGGCTTCAACCTACAAAAGAGGAATTCATTTTATCAATATTCCGACGACGCTTTTGTCGATGTGTGATGCGTCAATCGGCGGAAAAACAGGAATTGACCTGATGCATTATAAAAATATGGTGGGAACTTTCAGCTTTCCGGATCAGATTTTTGTTTATCCTAAATTTTTAGAAACACTTCCTTTTAAAGAGTTACTGAGCGGTTTTGCAGAAATGCTGAAACATGGCTTAATTGCAGATAAAATTCATTGGGAAAACCTTATCCAGATTCAAAAGCTGGATCCGGAAAGTGTGATTCCCCATATTCAGACTTCGATGGATATCAAGCAGGAAGTTGTTGAAAAAGACTTTCATGAAAAAAATATAAGAAAAACTTTGAATTTTGGACACACGATCGGCCATGCCGTGGAAAGTCTGTGCCTTGAAAAAGAAACTCCTATTTTGCATGGTGAAGCTGTAGCTTTAGGAATAATCTGTGAAACTTATCTTTCGTATCTCGAAGGTTTGATTTCAAAAGAAACTTCAGAAACCATCATCGAAAACATAAAGAAATATTATTGTTTTATCGATATCAGTGAATTTAAAGATGAAGATATTTTTTCACTTTTATTGAATGATAAAAAGAATATAGATGCTAAAATCAATTTTTCGCTACTTTCAGATGTTGGTAAATGCATATTTGATCATCAGTGTCAATCTGAAAACATTCAAAAATCAATCGACTTTTATAGAAAATTAAGCGGGTTTTAATATTCAAATACCATTTTTTCGTAAATATTTTAATTTTTTCTAATGAGCTTAAATAGATAGTTTTTTCGATCTTATATACTTGGTATTTAGGTAGATAAAAATATGTTGTTTTTGATTTATGGTTTGTTAAAACCTGATATTTATCATCATTTTCAACTTTGGCAGACTATTTGAAAGATACCACTCGTCAAACTGAAAAAGTTTGGTAGTAAAATTTAAAATTAGAATAGTAAATATTAAAAATTTAAAGTTATGAAAAAGTTAATTTTAAGCTTAGCAGTTATTACAAGCTCATTAGCATTCGCTCAGACGACAACGACAACTTCTACTTCATCCATGTCAACTTCACCAGTTAGATTTGGTATCAAAGCAGGAATGAACGTTTCTTCATTATCAAGCGATGGTACTTTGGATGATCAAGGTTCAAAAATAGGTTTCAATGCAGGTTTATTTGCAAATATTCCTATCGCAGAATCTTTCAGCATTCAGCCGGAAGTACTTTATAGCCAATATGGAGATAAATATGATGACACAAATATCGCAGGAAACAGAATTTCTTACGCAAGACATTTAGATTATATCGCTGTACCTGTAATGTTCCAGTACAATTTTGTGCCGAACTTTTATGTAGAAGCTGGTCCTGAATTCGGATTTTTAGTTAGTGCTAAAAACAAATTGAAAAATGAATCAGATAATGATGTAATCAACGAATCTGGTGACTATAAAGATAATCTGAATGGTTTCAATGTAGGAATCGGTTTAGGAGCTGGTTATTATTTCACAGACAATATTGGTATTACTGCAAGATATGTAGCAGGTGTTACTGATATCGCTAAAGACAGACCTGAAAGTTCTGATGCAATCAGAAACAATGTTTTCCAGGTAGGTTTGGCTTACAAATTCTAAGGATTTAGAAACAATTTTAATTTCAATAAAGAAGACCAGGCTTAATTTTAAGTCTGGTCTTTTACATTTAAACAAATAAATTCAAAACAGAAAAATTAATTTACTTTTTATACCATATTAAGCTTTTTATTACTGATTATTTCATAAATTAATATTTTTTGGCAAGAAATTTGCTTAATGAGAAGTGAAAATTAAAAATTCTAATAACTCATGAAAAAATTACTATTAAGTTTTGCAGTTGCTATGACTTCATTAGCATTTGCGCAAGAAAAGGCTGCATCTTCACCTTCTGTAAAATTTGGCTTGAAGGCTGGCCTTAACGTTTCTTCAATTTCCGCAGACGATTCAAAAGCAAAAGCTGGAATATATGGTGGCGCATTTGCAAACATTCCGGTGGCAAGCTCTTTCAGCGTTCAGCCAGAAATTCTATATAACGGAGTTGGTTCCAAATATGACGGAGAATCTGATCTAAGACTGAATCTTGATTATATCTCAATTCCTGTAATGTTTCAGTATAATGCGCTTCCTAATCTTTATCTGGAAGCCGGGCCACAATTTGGATTTTTAATTAACTCAAAACTGAAAAGTGACGTCGGATCTTTTGATGCAGATGATGTTTTTAAGGGCTTTGATGTTGGAATAGGTCTTGGAGCGGGATATTATTTCACTGATGATTTCGGAGTTACGGCAAGATTTGTAGCCGGTCTAAATGATATTGTTGATAATAATCCGGGAGATGCTGTAAGAAACAATGTATTTCAGGTAGGAGTTGCTTATAAATTTAAATAAGAAACTATTATCAATAAAAAATGTCAGACTTAGTTTTAAGTCTGACATTTTTTGTATCTGGTTTGCTATTTCTTAGCTAAATAATTCTATTTCTTCGCCTTTTCCTACAGGATATTCTTCTGTAAAACATCCGAAGCAATGGTTGGCTGATCCTAAAATATCTTTCAGATTATCTGTACTCAAAAACTCTAAAGAATCTACTCCTAAATAATTTCTAAGTTCTTCCGTTGTCATATTGGCAGAAATCAAATCGTCTTTTGAAGGCGTATCGATTCCCAAATAACAAGGCGCAATAATTGGCGGTGAAACACTTCTGAAGTGAATTTCCTTTACACCAGCTTCTTTTAGAATTTTAACCAGTCTTTTAGAAGTCGTTCCACGAACAATTGAATCGTCGATGATTACAACTCTTTTACCTTTGATTTCAGAAATAATCGGGTTCAATTTTAAGTTCACTACCCTTTCTCTCATTTCCTGAGTTGGTACGATAAAACTTCTTCCGATATATCTGTTTTTAATCAAAACCGGACGGAAAGGTATTCCCGAAGCTTTTGAAAACCCAATTGCAGCAGGAACTCCCGAATCCGGAACTCCAATGACAATATCAGCTTCTACAGGTGCCTGATGCCAGATTTTCTCACCCGATTTTTCTCTGATTTCGTAAACATTGATATTTTCTAAAGTCGAGTCGGGTCTTGCAAAATAAATATATTCGAAAGAACAGATTCTTTGCTTTCCTCTCTCTTCGTTTACCATGTAAGAATTCAGTTTTCCAGGCTCATTTTCATTGGTATAAATGATTTCTCCCGGTAAAATATCTCTTACATATTGAGCGCCAACTGCATCTAAAGCTACAGATTCCGAAGCTACAACATATGTTTTTTCGTCAACCGCACCCAAAACCAAAGGTCTGATTCCGTTGAAATCTCTGAAAGCGAAAAACTTATTTCTCGTCATTCCAACAACAGAATAAGCTCCTTCAATTTTCTCCATTGTCGCCTTAATAGCTCCACGAAGACCTAAATCAAGATTTTTTTGAATTAATCTTAAAATAACTTCAGAATCCGAAGTCGCTCTGAAAACAACTCCTTCAGCTTCTAACTCTTGTTTCAGCTCTCTCGCGTTGGTTAAATTACCGTTGTGAGCAATGGAAAGTATAATCTGGTCATATTCGTTTTTTGCGAAAAATGGCTGAAAATTATATTTCTTTTTATCTCCCGCAGTCGTGTAACGAGTGTGCCCGATTGCAGAATTTCCCATAAAAGCTTCAGGATCCTGGATCTCTTTATAAACATCCAAAACCAAACCTTCATCCTTCATATTGGTAATTTTCCCGTCTTTAAGAACGGAAATACCACAAGCTTCCTGGCCTCTGTGCTGTAACGCAAAAAGCCCGAACTGCGAAAGAGAAAACGTATCAAGATCATTGTCAGAATACATTCCGAAGATACCGCACTCCTCATTCGGAGCATCCAGTCTTTCTTCTTCCTGCGTTCTGAAAAGATTTCTTCCGTAGGTTTGGTTTTCAAATTGTTTTAAATATTCACTTTTATGAATGTCTAAACTTTTCATTTCTATTTTTTCTAATCTAGATTTATTTTGATAGATCATTAATTAGATGAAAAATTAAATATTATGTTAAATACAAAACTTAACATCTAATTTTTATCTAAAATCTTACTTGCCAAGTAAAGTTTTCAGCCTGTTGTAAATTTCAACATAAGCTTCAGTAACTTCTCCTAAGTCTCTTCTGAATCTGTCTTTATCCAGTTTCTTCATGGTATCTTTATCCCAAAGTCTGCATGTGTCAGGAGAAATTTCGTCTGCAAGGATAATTTCACCTGTAGAAGTTTTTCCTAATTCGATTTTGAAATCAACCAAAATAATATTCATTTTATCAAAAAGATCGATCAGAATGTCGTTGATATCAGAAGTCAATTCGTACATTTCGTCAAGCTCATCGTAAGTAGCTGCACCCAAGAAAACAGCGTGGTGATCGTTGATCAGTGGATCTCCCAATTCATCTTTTTTGTAGCAGATATCGAAAATCGTAACCGGCGATTTGATTCCTTCCTCAACTCCTAATCTTTGGGCCATGCTTCCTGCAGAATAGTTTCTCACAACCATTTCCAGAGGAATAATGGATACTTTTTTTACCAATTGCTCTCTTTCGTTCAATTGTTTAATGAAATGAGTCTTAATTCCTTTTTCATTTAAATATTCAAAAATAAGAGTGGTAATGGCGTTGTTCATTTCGCCTTTCAGATCAACTTGTCCTTTTTTCTGAGCATTAAACGCGGTTGCATCGTCCTTAAAACGCACTACAACTTCATCAGGATTGTCGGTAGCAAATACCTGCTTTGCTTTACCTTCGTACAACATTTCTTTCTTTTGACTCATAATTTTTACTTTTTTTAAGGAATCCGTGAATCTACGATTTCCAATTGTAATTTAGATTTATATATTTTTTTACTTAATTAAAATACCTGTTAAAACCGCCATTCCAAAGCTTAAAAGCGTTCCGATCAATACATATTCAGTGAGCTTTCTCTGCTTAGCCTGCGCCAGATCGCTGAACCTGAAAACAGATTTTGCAGCGACCATAAAACCAACGCCTTCCCAATGATCTACCAAAATAAAGGTGAAAACCAATAACCGTTCGAGGATTCCTATATATTTTCCGGCACTTGATAAAGATTCGGTTTGTATGTTGCTTTGTGTTTCCGGAACGGGCGTCCATGAAGACAATAATGTTTTAATAAAAATAGATGCCGGTGTCGTTAAAAATAACGCCGCCACTATTATTTTCAATAAATTCTGGTCTTTTAAAAATTCAAAATTAAATTCTTTACAATAAAACGAAATTCCGGCAATCACTAAAATATGCAGAGCCTGATCAATAAAAAACCATCTTTTTTTGTTTTTAATCGTTTGGAAATTCAATTTTGCAGCATCAATAATAAAGTGTGAAATCCCCACTAAAACCGCAACCCACCAAAGCTGAATATCCCAAAGTAAAATGAAACTTAAAACCGTGTGAATCAAAACATGAAGATACAGATATTTGCTCTTCATTTTTTTATTTTCTTTATCTAAAACCCAAGAATTTGGCTGGAAAACAAAATCTCCAAATAAATGTGCCAATATGAGTTTAGTAAAAATCATGTTTACAGTTCTGCAATTTTTTTTCTAAAATATTGATTGGTTTCTACGATAAGATCGTAGTTTGCGCGTTTCAGGCGTTGGCTTATTGACGATTGTGTAATTGTAAATTTTTTTGCCAAATCTTCCTGTGTAATGTCCTGATTCATAATCATTTCATGAATGATTTCAGAAGTCGCCATCGTCCAGTTGTCAAAATCTTTTGAAGACCATTTCAACAAAATATTTAAATCTCTGTCTAAAAGATCGTTGGTGGTTTTTATCGCAACGGTGTGTCCGTCACTTTTCAGATCATTTAATAATCTGCCTGAATGTACATAAGCTGTACCGTTGGATTCTGTAATTTTTTCGGACAGGAAACTTTCGTCGCCAATGCCAATGGCAATCCTCACATCTAAATTTTCCTGACTTTTTATAAGAGATTTGATAGCTAAGAAATGCCAGAAAACATCATCAATATTACATTTGAACTGAAATTCGTCGCCTCTGTAGATTTCCCATGTTTGAGGTGCACTTCCCCAATTTCCGAGAAGATTTTTAAGTTTGTTGATCCAAACCCCCGTTTCTGCGCGTTGCGAATTTATAATATCACCGGTAATGACCGCTACCATTTTGCAAATATAAGCATAATAACTTATAAATAAAATAGATAAGAAGCATCAATTATTGATATTTATTATGAAGATTATTTCTTGATAAACGTATACGTTTTATTGTTGATCTGCAATAAGTAAGTTCCTGAAGATAAGATTTGTACAGAAATATTTTTCTTGTTTTTAAATGGATTTTTTTCTTTATAAATAATCTTTCCTGAGAAATCTAAAATCTGTATCACTTTTACATCATTCGTATTTCCTTCTACAAAAATGTTTTCATGCACAGGATTTGGATAAATTTTAAATTCATTCTCATCAATATAATGTACGTCTGAAGTGGAAAGAACGCCCAAATTCTGGCAATAATCGGTAGCAAAGGAATCCCATTCGCTGCTGTTAAAAACCGAATTTGGCTGATCGATATTGCTTTTTCTGTAAAGAGAAATATCCGCATTGGAATTATTCATAAATTTTGTTCCGATTGCGTCAATTGTTACCGTTTTATTATATGCTAATTCTATATAATTTGTCCCGGAAAACGTCATCGCGTCAGAAGCCGTTAAAAATTGAGCGTTGCTGTTTGTATAACATGGAAGTGACGCATTTGGATTTAAAACCACAAAACTTTCATTATTTGCTATTTTTCCTTCCAATTCGTAGGTATCTCCTAAATAATAATTTCCGCTCGTGGTGTTTTGAAACTGGATATTAAGGCGATAATTGTTGAGATTGACTTCGTGTCCTGTTTTATTAATGATTTCTAAAGCTTTATTATTTCCTGTTCCTTCAATATATTTTAAAATGATAAGATCTTTTGCATAAGAATCTGAAGCTAAAGTTGTGACAGTTACCATATTGCTGCTTGTAGATTCTAAATATCCTTTGTCAAAAGCTTTTACCGTAAAAGTATAGGCGGTTGAAGGCAGCAGATGATCAATCGAAATTGAAGTATTTTTAGTGGTAGAAATTGGTGTTGTAGCGCCATCCATATATATTCTGTAGCCTAAAATATCGGTATCTGCAGTTGGATTCCAGCTCAAATTGACAAAATGTGCATTTTGCCGTGTTGATACCAATGATGAAGGAGCAGATGGCGCAATTGAATCCGGTGTTTCAGACCAGATTAAATTTACCCATTCAGGATGATCAATAAAAGGATTTCTGTTTTTTTGAATAATGTAAACGGCATTATTTCTGTCAATTTCTTTCTGAGAAACAGGATCCAGCGTATGCCATTGTTTCAGCATCTGAATATAAGGCAAATCGATAGCTCTTTCTTCTGTACCGTCAAAAGGGCATTGATCTGTTGTGGGAGTAATGGTTGCCGATGTGCTGTATGCGGTATTAAAAGATCCTAATTTCCCTTCATATCTTACAACAAAATACAATAAAGTTCTCGCAATATCGCCTTTAAATTCATCAATAGGCTCATAAACCCTTCCCGTATAAGGGTAATTGGGCATGGCTGCATTGCTCATTCGCGAACCGTTTGTAAAATTATAGAAATTGGTATTTCCGCCAATTCCGTACGGATAATTATTTCGTAATGAATTGATTCTTGCATCAACAGGAATTATAAAATTCAAATCCGAATACATTGGATAATCGCTAATACTTGAGCTTGTACTGAAAGTACTTTGAGGAATCATATGCTCTCTGTTGTATCCCAAACCTTCGGCTCCTGCTCCACTTGTTAAATTTGCAGAAGTGTATTCATAAGCATCCGGACCTGAAGGAATTTCAGAATAAATATCTAATAAAATCGTAGTATTGTTTGCCCCATAATCATAATATTTATCCAAATCCGTCTGATTGTAAAAAATAGGAAGGTCGCCATAATGCCAGTTGATATTTTTAGCCGAAATGATGTTGTGAATCTTAGATTTCAATGCATAACCTGTTAATCCGGAAGTTCCGTCATAATATCCCGAAGGAATCTGAGCTGAAATATAAGTTGAAATAAAAATTATAGGCAGTAAAAATTTTTTCATTCTTTGAAATTTGATGACTAATTTAGTTAATTTTTATATCTTTACATGAAATTGTTCCATTAAAAATTTGTTAATTATAAAATATAATAATCTGAAATATAAATAATTAAGCAAAAAACCTATTGTTTATGATAATTTATTTTCGTATTTCAGCAATTTAAGTATCTTTGAAGACTAACTTATTATTAAAGAAGACTAACTTATTATTAAATATGAATACAGAATCTATTAACAACATTAAAATGATAGCCGAAACGGCAAAAGAATTTGCTGAGAAGAATATAAGACCCAATATTATGGAATGGGACGAAAGTCAGACTTTTCCAAAAGAACTGTTTCATCAATTAGGTGAAATGGGCTTTATGGGAATTGTAATTCCTGAGCAATATGGTGGTTCTGGTCTTGGTTATCACGAGTATGTTGCTATTCTGGACGAGATTTCTCAGGTAGATCCTTCGATTGGGCTTTCTGTAGCAGCGCACAACTCGTTGTGTACCAACCATATTTACGAATTCGGAAACGAAGAGCAAAGAAACAAATGGCTTCCTCAATTGGCAACCGGAAAAGTAATCGGAGCTTGGGGATTGACGGAACATAATACAGGTTCGGATTCTGGCGGTATGTCTACAACGGCGATAAAAGATGGTGACGACTGGATCATCAACGGTGCTAAAAACTTTATCACACACGCTATCTCGGGAGACATCGCTGTCGTAATGACAAGAACCGGTGAAAAAGGAGCAAAAAATAATTCTACTGCTTTTGTTTTAGAAAAGGGAATGGCAGGCTTTAGTTCCGGTAAAAAAGAAAACAAGCTTGGGATGCGTGCTTCCGAAACGGCAGAATTGATTTTTGACAACGTTCGTGTGCCGGATTCTCACCGTTTGGGAGAAGTTGGTGAAGGTTTCAAACAGGCTATGAAAATTCTGGATGGCGGAAGGATTTCTATTGCAGCTTTAAGTTTAGGAACAGCAAAAGGAGCTTATAAAGCAGCTTTAAAATATGCAAAAGAAAGGCATCAGTTCGGAAAATCTATTGCAAGCTTTCAGGCAATTAATTTTATGCTTGCAGATATGGCAACAGAAATTGATGCTGCCGAACTTTTGATACAGAGAGCTTCCACTTTGAAAAACGCCAAACAAAAAATGACAAGAGAAGGCGCAATGGCAAAATTATATGCTTCAGAAGCGTGTGTAAGAATTTCAAACAATGCAGTGCAGATTTTTGGGGGTTACGGATATACAAAAGACTTCCCTGCCGAGAAATATTACAGAGATTCAAAACTTTGTACTATTGGAGAAGGAACTTCAGAAATCCAAAGACTGGTTATAGGAAGAGATATCACTCAATAATTTCTAATAAAAGATATTTAAATAGCACACAATTATTGTGTGCTATTTTTTTTGAATAATTTTAATTTATGTGCAATGCATTGCATAGTTAATATGTTAAATTATCAAAAATGTATTAATATTTTTCGCTTCTCATTATAATATTTTTTATAGCTTTGATATTCCACAATCAAATTACTATTTATATGAGAAAACAATTATTGATGATTGGAATGCTTTTTATTACAGGCGTTTCTTTCGCTCAGACCGATCGTCTATGGTCTGAAAATTCCGGAAAATCAACTTCAGAGACTTTCGAAAACAAAAAATTCGTTAACAATCCAAAAGTTTACAGTTTGGATATTAATGGTTTGAAAAATGTACTTGCCAAAGCTCCTAAAAGATTAGCTGCACGAGAAAAATCGGAGGTCATTGTCTCCTTTCCAAATTCGGAAGGCAGGATGGAAAACTTTAAAGTTAAAGAAAACTCTAATTTTGATCCGCAACTGGCTGCCAAATATCCAGACATTAAATCTTATGTCGGTGAAGGTCTCGATGATCCCAACTCTACTGTTTATTTCAGTATTTCTCCGCTCGGATTGTCTTCAATGGAAATATATGGTGATAAATCTGCTGTTTTTATTGAGCCTTACACCAAAGATTTATCGACTTATGTAGTTTATAAAAAAACAGACAAAAAAGAAAGCCTTAATAAGTTTGAATGTACGGTAATTGATGTTGCGCAAAAAGGCATTGCCAATACGGCAGCAAGACCAAATGCCGATGATGCAAAATTAAGAACATTCAGATTAGCACTTTCGTGTACAGGAGAATATACGGCTTATTTTGGAGGAACAAAAGCAAATGCTTTGGCGGCAATGAACAACACAATGACCCGTGTAAATGGAGTTTTTGAAAAAGATTTTGCTTCGAGAATGGTGCTTATTGCCAATAATGATGCTGTGATTTATACAAGTGCTTCGACAGATCCATACTCATCTGCTTCTTCTCTAAATAAATGGAATTATGAGCTTATGCAGGCTTTAAGCAGTACTATTGGAAACAATAATTTCGACATTGGTCATTTGTTTGGAGCATCTGGCGGAGGCGGAAATGCGGGATGCATTGGTTGTATATGTAGTAATGATATGTCAACTTCTACATATCAGGGAACGTTATATCCAAACAATTATAAAGGAAGCGGATATACTTCACCTGCTGATGGTATACCTTCTGGAGACAATTTTGATATTGATTATGTTGCTCATGAATTGGGACACCAATATGGTGGAAATCATACTTTCTCACATTCTAGTGACGAAATAACAGGGAACAATATGGAGCCGGGTTCCGGATCAACAATCATGGGATATGCAGGAATTACAGCACAGGATGTTCAGCCACATTCAGATTCTTTTTTTCATGCAATAAGCGTTCAGCAAATTACGGATAATATAAAAACAAAAACATGTTCAGCTGATACTGCAACAGGAAATTCAATACCAACAGCAAATGCAGGTTTAGATTATACGATTCCTAAAAGTACTCCATTTATGCTTACAGGAACCGGATCCGATACCAATAATGATCCTTTGACTTATATTTGGGAACAAATGGACAGCGTTACCTCTACTTCTCAGACAGGATCAAGCTCAGCAGCAAGCGCCACAAAAACCATCGGACCCAATTTCAGATCTTGGACGCCAACAGCTTCACCTGTAAGATATTTTCCGAAAATGTCTTCAGTTTTAACTGGAGCTACCACAACTTCAGGTTCTGAAATTACTGTTGAAGCTCTTTCTTCAGTAGCCAGAACATTAAATTTCAGATTTACAGTTCGTGATAACAGAGCAGGAGGTTCAGGAAATAATTCTGATGATGCAAGAATTACGGTTAATTCAACGGCAGGACCATTTAATATTACTTCACAAAATTCTGCCACAAGTTACACGGGCGGAAGTTCTCAAACGATAACGTGGAATGTAGCAGGAACTACAGCAAACGGTGTTAATACTGCGAATGTTGATATTCTTTGGTCAACAGACAATGGAAACACATGGACGACTTTATTGGCAGCAACACCCAATGACGGATCTCAGGCGGTAACAATTCCAAATGCTTCTACTACAAGCGGAAGAATTATGGTAAAAGGCACGAATCATATTTTCTTTGATGTAAATAATGCCAATATATCCGTAAATGCTTCTTCGGGAGGTACAGATACGGTTGCCCCAACAGCTCCTGTTCTTGCAGCTTCAGGAACGACTTCTACAAGTACCAATCTTTCTTGGAGCGGCGCTACGGATGCGGTAGGTGTTACGGGTTATGATGTTTATCAGGGAAGTTCATTGATAGGTTCTACCGCATCAACCACTTATATGGTAACAAGTCTTACGCCTTCAACAACCTACAGCTTCACGGTAAAAGCCAAAGATGCTGCAGGAAATATTTCTGCTTCCAGTAATTCTGTAAGTGTTACAACTCTTGCAGGAACCACAGTTACTTATTGTTCTGCTTCAGCTACAAATACATCTGACGAAAGAATTGGAAATGTAAAATTCGGAACCATAAATAATACGTCTACAGGTACGGCAGGCTACGAAAACTTCACTTCAGTTTCTACGAATGTGACAAGAGGCAGCGCTTACACGATTTCTGTAACGCCTGTTTGGACTTCTACTAAATATAATGAAGCATATGCAATATACATCGATTATAATAAAGACGGAGATTTCACAGACAGCGGCGAAAAGGTTTGGACGAAATCAGGTTCTACAACATCGCCTGTTACCGGAAGTATCACAATTCCGGCATCAGCAACTCTCGGAACTACAAGAATGAGAGTAATGATGCAGTATAATGCTATTCCATCATCTTCTTGTGGAAGTTATACTTACGGGCAGGTTGAAGATTACACCCTGAATATAGGAGGTTCTACCGCAAAAGGAGAAATAGATACAAAAGATTTATTCACAGATATCAAGCTTTATCCAAATCCGGTAAAAGATATCCTGAATGTTTCAAATACAACTTCAGAGGAATATAAAATCTTTGATTTGGCCGGAAAAATGATTCAATCAGGAAAGTTTGAGCGTGGTTCTGCAAATGTAAACAACCTCGTTACAGGAGCATATCTTATTCAGATTGGAGAAATCTCAAAAAAATTTATCAAAAAATAATCATTTTTAATATAATTTTGAAGAGACTGTCCGGAAACGGGCAGTCTTTTTTATAGTCGAAGCATCTCAATTTTAATTAAAAAATAAATTCTTGCGTCGTTTAGAATGACAAACCGTAAAAACTAAACTCTAATTTCTAGCTTCTAACTTCTAAAAATTTTATATTTGTCATAAAATTTAAAAAAATTCATGGATAAAATTGATAGCCTGAACCAAGTAGCAGAATTCCATACTACTTTCAAAGCCCCTATTTTAGATACACCACAAATTCCTTCTCCCGAAAGATGCAATCTTCGTGTTGAGCTTTTACAGGAAGAATTAAACGAATTGAAGCAGGCAATTGCAGACAATAATATCGTAGAAATTGCTGATGCGCTTTGCGATTTGCAATATGTATTGAGCGGCGCTGTTCTGGAATTTGGTCTTGGCAGCAAATTTGTAGAACTATTCAATGAAGTTCAGCGGTCTAATATGTCTAAAGCTTGCGATAATGAAGAACAGGCACAGGAAACAGTTGAATTTTACAAAGAAAAAGATGTTGAATCTTTCTACGAAAAGTCAGGTGAAAAGTTTAATGTTTATAGAAAAGCCGATCACAAGGTTTTAAAAAACAAATACTACTCTCCTGCCGATTTAAAAACAATTATTGAAAAATAGATGAAAAAAAACATTACCAAACTACTTCTTGTTTCAACATTAGCACTGGCAACTCATCAGGTAAATGCCCAGAAAGTTGTTGTAAACCGTGAAGTTGAAACCCAAAATGACGGCAAAATGCTTTTGGGGCATCAGCTGAAAGATCAGTTCGTGAAAGAGCCTTACGCCAGCTGGTATGTAAAAGAGCATGATGAATACGCACTCGACCAAAAAGCAGTCGGAGAATTAAAAAAAGAAAAAATAAATTCTTACAGTCTTATTGTTTTTCTGGGAACATGGTGCGAAGACAGTCATCGGGATTTTCCTAGACTCGTGAAAATTCTGGAAGAAGTAAATTATCCAGAAAGCAAATTGACCATTATTGCAGTAAACCGCAAAAAGGAATCTCCGACGGGTGATGAAGTAAAATACAATATTCATAAAGTTCCTACAATTATTGTTGAAAAATATGGCAAAGAAGTTGGAAGAATAATAGAAATGCCTACAACAGGCTATATTGAAAGAGATTTGGTTGAAATTTTGAAAAAAGACGACCAATCCGTAATCAAAGAAATTTTTTAATAAATAGGTTTGAAAAATATAAAAGTAATAATATCATTTGTTGCAGGAATTCTCCTGATGCTAATTCTGTTTTTCAGTTTCAGGTCTTGTCTTAATATTAGTAATAAAACCGAAAAATCTGATTATTATATTCTGACCAATCAAATCGCCAAGATGAATAAAATGGTGGTTTTGGAGCAGGATATTTCTTCAATGCAGAAAACCAAAATGGGCTACGAATTTTTCGGAAGAGAAATGACCAGCAACAGCATTATTACCTACACGAAAACAAATGCGCAGGTTTCTTACGATTTGAATAAGATGAAAATAGAAGTTGATTCTGTCAACAAAAAACTTACGATTACAGAATTGCCTGACGCAGATATCAGAATCACACCAAGCGTAGAAATTCAGTCGCTTGACGATTCTTTTTTAAACAGGATTTCTGAAAAAGATATCAAAAATGTACAGCAAAAAGCAAAACAAACAGCAATAAAATCTGTTGACCAAAATAGACTGAGAAATGAAGGCCGACAACAATTAATGAAAAATCTTAATAATATTTTCGTTTTGGCAAAGGCTTTGAATTACACCATAGAAGATAAAACCGGGCAACTCGGTTTTTCAGCACTTTAAATCAAAAGCTATGGACTCAAAAGACGATAAAAAAAAGAAAGAACCTGCAAACTCTGCAGAAACAAGAAAACAAAATGAAGATTTTCGAAATATTCCTTCTTCTTCACAGAAACAAAATCCACCAGATGTTGATAAAGAAGACGTTCAGGAATCTTCCAAAAACAAATCAGGAAAAACAGATAATACTAAGTGAAAGCTTAGTATTTTTTTATTTAAAGAAAATTCTTTTTTGAAAATAAAAAACTAATCAACGTCAAAATTTAAAATAAATTGTATTTTTTGTGAATTATCATGTTACAATTTCTCAAAGAGATAAAAAATGCGTATTTTTGCAGCTTAAAATTTCTTAGTAAACAATGATAAAAATTACACTTCCAGACAATAGCGTCAAAGAATTTGAAGGAGAAGTTACTCCTTTGGATGTGGCAAAATCTATAAGCGAGGGATTGGCTAGAAATACCATTTCCGCAGTTGTAAACGGCACACAAGTCGAGACCACCACGCCTATCACCACAGATTCTACGGTACAGCTTTTGACATGGAATGATGATCTTGGAAAGAAAGCTTTCTGGCATTCTTCTGCTCACCTTTTGGCGCAGGCGATCCTTGAATTTTATCCGAATGCTAAGTTGACAATCGGTCCTGCAATTGAAAACGGGTTTTATTATGATGTAGATTTTGGTGACGAAAGCTTATCTGAAAAAGATTTTGAGAAGATCGAAAAGAAGTTGTTGGAAAATGCTAAAAAAGGTTCAACTTTCTCTTTATACCCTGTTTCTAAAGAAGAAGCTTTAAAAACTTATGCAGATAACCCTTATAAAGTTGAATTGATTTCTAATCTGAATGACGGAGAGATCACTTTTGTAACGCATGACAATTTTACAGACCTTTGTCGTGGCGGTCACATTCCGAATACCGGAATTGTGAAAGCTGTAAAAATTTTGAATGCGGCCGGAGCTTACTGGAGAGGAAATGAAAAAAATCCTCAGCTGACAAGAGTTTATGGTATTTCTTTTCCAAAACAAAAAGAATTAACCGAATATCTTGAAAGATTAGAAGAGGCAAAAAGAAGAGATCACAGAAAATTAGGCAAAGAATTAGGGATTTTTGCTTTCTCAGAAAAAGTAGGTTCAGGTTTACCACTTTGGTTGCCAAAAGGTACAGCTTTAAGAAGAAAATTAGAAAATTTCCTTTCTGATGCTCAGAAAAAGGGAGGTTACGAATTTGTAATGACGCCACATATCGGAGCTAAAGAATTATATGTAACTTCAGGACATTGGGATAAATATGGCGCAGACAGTTTTCAGCCGATCAAAACGCCAAATGAAGGTGAAGAGTTTATGCTAAAGCCAATGAACTGCCCGCATCACTGCGAAATTTATAAAACGTCGCAATGGAGCTACAGAGATTTGCCAAAAAGATATGCAGAATTCGGAACAGTTTACAGATATGAACAAAGTGGCGAGCTTCACGGTTTGACAAGAGTTCGTGGATTTACCCAGGATGATGCCCACCTTTTCTGTACTCCGGATCAGTTGATGGACGAATTTAAGAAAACGATTGATTTGGTTCTTTATGTTTTCGGTTCACTTGGATTTGCAGATTTTACAGCTCAAATTTCATTAAGAGATCCTGAAAATAAAGAAAAGTATATAGGTTCAGACGAGAACTGGGAAAAAGCAGAAACAGCCATCGTTACCGCAGCAAAAGAAAAAGGATTGAATACCATTACAGAATATGGCGAAGCTGCATTCTACGGCCCAAAGCTGGATTTTATGGTAAAAGATGCTTTAGGAAGAAAATGGCAGCTGGGAACGATCCAGGTTGATTACAATTTACCGGAAAGATTTGATCTTACCTACATTGGAAACGATAATGAAAAGCACAGACCGGTAATGATTCACAGAGCGCCATTTGGCTCTATGGAGCGTTTTATCGCAATATTACTGGAAAATACTGCAGGTGATTTCCCTTTATGGTTGAGTCCCGATCAGTTTACAATATTACCAATCAGCGAAAAATATGTAGATTATTCTAAAAAAGTTTCACAATTTTTAGAAAATAACGATATTAGCGGATTAATTGACGACAGAAATGAAAAGACGGGTAAAAAGATCCGTGATGCGGAATTGAAAAAAATTCCTTTCATGCTTGTTGTAGGCGAAAATGAAGAAAGAGATGGCACAATTTCTGTACGCAGACGTGGAGAAGGAGATCTTGGAGTAATGAATATGGATGAGTTTGTAGCGTATTTCAAGAATGCAGCAAAAATATAAGTATTAAAAGATTTAAATAGTAAGAATAAAAGGTAATTTTGATCTTTTAATTAAAAATTAGTTATTAACCAATAAAATATAAAGCAATAGCACAAAGATTTAACAACAGAGGCCCACAAAGACGTCCACCTCAGGAGGACTTACATATGATAAACGATAAGATCCGTGTACGGGAACTTCGTTTGGTGGGCGACAACGTAGAACCGGGAATTTTCCCGATTGACAAAGCGAGACAAATTGCCAAAGAACAGGAATTAGATTTGGTCGTGATTTCAGACAAAGCTGAACCCTTTATTGCGAGAATATTAGACTATAAAAAGTTTTTATACGAGCAAAAGAAAAAGCAAAAAGAACTTAAAGCAAAACAAATAAAAGTGGTTGTCAAAGAGATTCGTTTCGGACCTCAGACAGATGAGCACGATTATGACTTCAAAAAGAAGCATGCTGAAAAGTTCTTGGAGGAAGGTTCAAAGTTAAAAACCTACGTATTTTTCAAAGGACGTTCAATTATCTTCAAAGATCAGGGTGAGATTTTACTTCTAAAACTCGCTCAGGAATTGGAGCATGTTGGAAAAGTTGACCAGCTTCCTAAACTGGAAGGCAAAAGAATGATTATGATGATGAGTCCTAAAAAACCAGCTAAATAATTTTAATAGATTCTAAATCTATAATGCAATATAAAACCTCAAATTACTTTGAGGTTTTTTGTTCTTTAATCATTATTAAATATTCTTTAAAATTGATTTATGTTAATTTTTAATGAAAAGTTTTGCTCTACATTTGTTTTGGAAATGACGTAAAAAATATTATTTCTAAATTATTAATAAAAATAAATAAACAAGCAATGAGCACACTTAAATTAAAAGACGGAACAGAGATTTATTACAAAGATTGGGGAAAAGGACAACCGGTTTTCTTTCACCACGGATGGCCATTATCCAGCGATGACTGGGATGCGCAGATGTTTTTCTTTCTGGAACAAGGCTATCGAGTGATTGCTCACGACAGAAGAGGACACGGAAGATCGGAACAGACTCCTACAGGTCACGACATGGATACTTATGCTTCGGATGTTTCAGAAATTGTTGCAGCATTAGATTTAAAAGATGTAATTCACGTTGGCCATTCTACCGGCGGCGGCGAAGTGATAAGATATGTTGCAAAACACGGAAACGGAAGAGTTGCAAAAGCAGTTTTGGTAAGCGCAGTAACGCCGATTATGGTTCAGAATGATAACAACCCGAATGGTGTTCCGATGTCTGCATTGGATGATATTCGTAACAATACTTCAAAGCACAGACAGCAATTTTACATAGATCTTACTTTCCCTTTTTATGGCTACAACAGAGAAGGCGCAAAGGTTTCCGAAGGCATTCAGAGAAATTGGTGGAGACAAGGTATGAATGGTTCTATCAAAGCTCATTACGATTGTATCAAAGCTTTTTCTGAAACAGATTTTACGGAAGACCTGAAAAGTGTAGAAGTTCCGGTTTTGGTAATGCACGGTGAAGATGACCAAATGGTTCCTTTTGAAACTACAGGCAAAATTGCTGCTACTCTACTTAAAAATGGTAAATTAATTTCTTATCCGGGTTTTCCACACGGAATGCCAACTACGGAAGCTGAAACAATCAACAAAGATTTATTGGAATTCTTTAAATCATAATTTGGCTTAAATTTAAAATAAAGCAGTAAGCAATATATGTTCGCTGCTTTTTATATTCTACATTCAGATTTTTTTCGTATTTTTGCAAACCATTATTCTCATATTTAAGAGTAATCTCAAACAGATATTGATAACAAAAACATAAAAAAGCAAAACAATGCCAAAATTAAAAACGAAATCAGGTGCTAAAAAGCGTTTTGCTCTTACCGGTTCTGGTAAGATCAAAAGAAAAAATGCTTATAAAAGCCACATCTTAACAAAAAAAGAAACTAAGCAGAAGAGAAATCTTACTACTACTTCTTATGTTGCTAAAGTGGACGAAAAAAGCGTTAAACGTCAATTAGCAATTAAGTAGTTTTTATAATCCAATATTCGGTTTATAAGAATAACAATTCAAAATTTTAACCCTGAAATGGTGCAGCTAAGTGCAATGAAAAAGTTTGTCGCCCTTTTCAAAAAAACAATTAAATTATGCCAAGATCAGTAAATGCCGTAGCTTCTAGAGCTCGCAGAAAAAAATTAATGAAACAAGCTAAAGGTTTTTTCGGTAGAAGAAAGAACGTTTGGACTGTTGCTAAAAACGCGGTACAAAAAGCAATGCAATATGCTTACCGTGGAAGAAAAGAGAAAAAGAGAAACTTCAGATCACTTTGGATCATGCGTATCAACGCTGGTGCAAGAGAGCACGGAATGTCTTACTCTCAATTTATGGGAGCTCTTAAAAAGAACAACATTGAATTGAACAGAAAAGTTTTAGCTGATTTGGCTATGAACTATCCTGAAGCATTCAAAGCAGTTGTAGATCAAGTAAAATAATGTAAAATTTTTTGTTATCAATATAATAAATCCTGGGTTTTTTGCTCGGGATTTTTTTATTATTTACATTTGCCTAAAAAATTACCCCACATAACATTGACATTCAAAGTGAAAAAAATATCTACATTTCTGCTTCTTTCATTAGCTGTTTGCAATATACAGGCTCAGACTTTTATACAGGCTTATCAGTCAAGAGCCAATCAGGTAACACAGGCAAATATTACTTCACTTCTTCAGGAGTTTGCAGGATTGGGCGTGAAAACCACAGGCACTGATGCCAATAATAATACGTTAAACTGGCTTAAGGCAAAATACCAGTCTTATGGTTACGCTGCAAGTCAGGTTACAGAAAATACTTTCTCTTTTGGAAATACAACTTCAAAAAATTTAATAATTACCAAAACAGGTACGGTTTATCCCAATACCTACGTTATTATTTGTGGGCATTATGATACAGTTGCAGGTGTAGGAGCAAGCGACAACGGAAGCGGAACCGCTATTCTTCTTGAAGTTGCAAGAATTTTAAAAGATATTCCGACAGAATATTCTATCAAGTTTATTCATTTTTCAGGTGAGGAACAAGGTCTTTTAGGGAGCAATCATTATGTAAACAATGTTGTTTTTCAGAATAATGTACGCCAGCTGAATCTCAGAGTTGTTTTCAATATCGATCAGGTTGGCGGGCAGCTGGGAAATATCAATAATACAATCACCTGTGAAAGTGACCAAAGCGGGCAAGCATCCAACAACGCTGCTTCTTTGGCATTTACTCAGCAGCTGGCAACGTGCACTTCGCTGTATTCGCCATTGCAGACAACTATGTCAAATGCCTACGCATCAGATTATATTCCTTTCGAAAATAAAGGCGATATTATTACAGGTTTTTATGAAACAATAGAGAGTAATAACGAGCATACAATAAATGATACTTTTGCAAACCTAGATCCAGTCTATGTTTTCAATGTCGGAAAAGCAGCTATCGGCGCTCTTCAACATTTTGCTGTTGCAACGGCGACTTTAGGAGTGAACGAATCTTCCGCAAATCAATTAGAATCTGTAAAAATGTATCCTAATCCTACCAAAAATACATTGCATATTGATTTACCCGATAAAATTAAAAGTTTCACAGTTGAAATTACAGATATGTCCGGAAAATTGATTTTAAAATCTGCAAACGAAACAGAAATCAACGTTTCTCTGTTACAATCCGGAACATATTTATGTTCATTAAAAACAGATAATGAAAATATTACCAGAAAAATAATTATAGAAAAATAAGTCGAAACCTGCAATCGCAGGTTTTTATTTATTGCGGTTTAGAAGGACTTCTTCAATTTCACTTAATGTAAAATTTTTAGTTTTTAACAAAATTAAAAAATGATAAAGAAGATCTGCAGCTTCATTTTTAAATAATTCATCATTGTTATCTTTGGCCTCGATGACCAATTCTACAGCTTCCTCTCCTACTTTTTGTGCTATTTTATTGATGCCTTTCCGGAAAAGCGAATAAGTGTAAGAATCCTCTGTTTTATTATCAATTCTCTGAGAAATTTTATCTTCCAGTTCATATAAAAAACCTTTCGGGTCTTTTTCACCAAAACAACTGAAGCTTCCTGTATGACAGACTATATTTTTTGGAATTACCTTCATTAAAACAGTATCATTATCACAATCAACCTGAATATCTTTTACCGTTAAAAAGTTACCAGACTCCTCGCCTTTTGTCCAAAGTCTGTTTTTTGATCGGCTGAAAAAAGTTACGATTCTTTCATTTTCTGTTTTTTCAAAGACTTCTTCGTTCATATAACCAAGCATAAGAATTTGTAATGTCCTGTCATCCTGAATAATAACGGGAATAAGCCCACCGGTTTTATTAAAATCTATTTTCATCGTATTACAATTTTTTTTAATGTTAATTCTTTTTTTAAATCCTGAATTTTAAGTTCTCCAAAGTGAAAAATACTTGCCGCTAAGCCTCCTGTTGCTATAGTTTCCGTGAAAACATCTTCAAAATCTTTAATTTTTCCGGCTCCTCCGGACGCAATGACGGGAATATTTACATTTTCGGAAATTAGTTTTGTAATTCTCAGATCAAAACCGTTTTTCGTTCCGTCGCCATCCATTGAGGTTAAAAGGATTTCGCCGGCTCCTAAGTTTTCGGCTTGCCTTGCCCATTGTAAAGTTTCGAGATTGGTGATTTCCCGTCCACCTTTAATATGTACCCAATCCGAATTGTGGGTAAACTTTGTATCGATCGCTACAACAATACACTGATTTCCAAATTCTTTGGCCAAATTTGAAATTAATTCAGGGTTTTTCACGGCAGAAGAATTGATGCTTATTTTGTCAGCTCCGGCTTCCAAAAGTTTTCTTACGTCATCAATCGAAGAAATTCCGCCTCCAACCGTGAAAGGAATGCTGAGTTCTTTTGCAATATTTTTCACCAGCTCAACGAAAGTTTTTCGTTTTTCAATCGTTGCTGTAATATCTAGAAAAACCAATTCGTCAGCTCCGTCTTTTTCGTATTTTTTTGCTAATTCAACAGGAATTCCGGCGCTTCTCAAACCTTCAAAGTTGATTCCTTTTACCGTCATTCCGTCTTTGATATCCAAGCAAGGGATTATTCTTTTTTTAAGCATTTTCAATAAATTTCTTTAGTTCAGATAAACCAATTCTGCCTTCATAAATCGCTTTTCCGATAATCGTTCCCGAACAACCTATTTTTTTCATTTCATAAACATCTTCAATACAAGAAATTCCTCCGCTCGCGATTAACTGAATCGTCGTTTTTTCTAAAATCTCTTTATATAAATCTGTCGAAGCACCTTCCAGCATTCCGTCTTTTGAAATATCTGTACAGATTACATTTTCAATTCCTTTTTGTTGATATTGAATAATAAATTGGATCACATCTTTACCACTTTCTTCCAGCCAACCCGAAGTTTTTATTTTTTTATTTTCACAATCGGCTCCTAAAATAATTTTTTCTGAGCCATATTTTTTAATTAAATCAAAACAGAATTCGGGATTTTGAACGGCAATGCTTCCGATCGTAATTTGTTTTGCGCCCGAATTAAAAGCAATTTCAATATCTTTTTCTGTTTTCAGACCGCCTCCGAAATCAATTTGCAATGAAGTTTCTTTAGCAATATTTTCCAATACTTTTTGGTTGACAATATGTTTAGATTTTGCGCCATCAAGATCCACTAAATGAAGGAATTTAATTCCAAAATATTCAAACTCTTTCGCGACTTCGAGCGGATTTTCATTGTAAATCTTTTTTGTGCTGTAATCTCCTTTCGACAGCCGCACGCATTTTCCGTCGATTATATCAATTGCAGGAATAATTTTCATATGCAGTTATTTATTGTTTTTATAGGTCATATGCAATCGCGTCTTTTATGAATTTTTGGTTTTCCAAATAATGACGATTTCATAATTAAATTTTTAAAAAGTTAGCTAAAATCCGGCTTCCAATTTTCCCCGATTTTTCAGGATGAAACTGTGTCGCAAAAAAGTTATCTTTCTGCAAAGACGCGCTAAAAGGCAAAATATAATCGCAAACTGAAGTAGTAAATTCAGACAATTCACAATAATAGCTGTGAACAAAATATACATCACTTTTATCTTCAATTTCAGAAAAAATGGAAGATCTAAAATCAGAAATAGTATTCCAGCCCATGTGCGGAACAATATCTTTCGGTGGGAATTTCTTTACATTAATATCAAAAATCCCCAATCCGGTTGTATTTCCTTCATCATTATTTTTACACATCAACTGCATTCCCAAACAGATTCCCAAAACCGGCTGTTTTAAATTTGGAATTAATATATCCAAACCATTTTCTTTCAATACTTTCATCGTTGAAGAAGCTTCACCGACGCCCGGAAAAATAACTTTATCTGCTTTTTGAATCAGTTCAAAATCATCCGTAATTATAGATTTTTTATTCAACCTATTCAGAGCATTTTGTACGGAATTTACGTTTCCACCGTTGTATTTTATTATTGCGATCATTATAAACTTCCTTTTGTTGATGGTAAATTAAAATTCTGATCTGTCTGATTTACAGCCATTTTAATAGCTTTAGCAAATGCTTTGAAAACGGACTCAATCTTGTGATGTTCGTTTTCTCCTTCCACTTTTATATTTAAATTCGATTTAGAAGAATCTGTGAAAGATTTAAAGAAATGATAAAACATTTCGGTTGGAACATCGCCTATTTTTTCGCGCGTGAAGTCAGCTTCCCAAACCAACCAGGGACGGCCTCCAAAATCTAATGCAACCTGCGCCAGGCAATCGTCCATCGGAAGTAAAAACCCGTATCTTTCGATTCCTTTTTTCCTTCCCAAAGCCTGTAAAATTGCTTCACCAAATACAATTCCCGTGTCTTCGATCGTGTGATGCTCATCAACCTGCAAATCACCTTTTACCTTAATTTTTAAGTCTAAATTTCCATGTTTTGATATTTGTTCGAGCATGTGATCAAAAAAATGCAAGCCGGTTGATATTTCAGAATTTCCGTTGCCGTCAAGATTGACTTCAATATCAATTTCTGTTTCATTAGTTTTTCTTGAAACTTTAGCTTTTCGTAGAATTTGTTTTAAATGCTTATAAATTTCTGACCAGTTTTCAGTTGTTAATTCTGCATTTTCATTTTGAGTTTTATTAATGAAAATAGCTTTCGAACCTAAGTTTTTAGCCAATTGAATATCAGTAATTCTGTCACCAATAACATAAGAATTTTTAAGATCATAATTTCCATGAATATATTTTCCCAACATTCCGATTCCAGGCTTTCTTGAAGGTGAATTTTCATACTCGAAACTTTTATCAATTAGAATTTCACTAAAGATTATTCCTTCGTTTTTGAAAGCTTCCAACATTTTTTCGTGAGGTTTTATAAAATCTTCAACAGGAAAACTTTCCGTTCCCAAACCATCCTGATTCGTCACCATGACCAATTCAAAATCCAATTCTTTAACAATTTTTGAAAGGTTTTGAAATACTTCGGGATAAAATTCCAGTTTTTCTAAAGAATCAACCTGAAAATCTGTCGGAGGCTCGATAATCACTGTTCCGTCGCGGTCTATAAATAAAACTTTTTTCATGATTTAATGTTTTTTAAAATAGAAATTAGCTGAATATTTTCATCTCTGCTCCCAATATTTATTCTGATGCAATTTAGAATTTGAGGCGATCTTTTACTCGTCAAAACTTCCTTTTCCAATAGTTTTTGGTATATTTCTTCAATATTTTCAAATTCAATAAGAAAGAAATTGGCATTTGAAGGGAAAACTTTTTTGATACAACTGACATTTTCAAATTCATTTTTCAGCCACTCTTTTTCGGCCAATATATTTTTTAAATTTTCTTCAAATTCTTTTTTATCGTTCAGGCTTTTTAAAATCAGTTCCTGACTTAAAGAATTGACATTATAAGGTGCTTTCACAATATTGATAAAACCGATGATTTCTTTTGAAGCATAGGCAATTCCAACTCTTGCTCCGGCCATTCCCCAAGATTTTGAAAAGGTATGAAGCACAATAAGATTTGAATATTTTTCAATAAGTTCAAGGCTGGATTTTTTATCCGAAAACTCAATATATGCTTCGTCAACCACAACAATTCCGTTAAAATTTTCAAGATAAAACTCGATATCTTTAATACTGTTTCCTGTCGGATTATTAGGCGAACATAAAAAGAAAATTTTTGGTTGAACGTCTTTAATAATCTTTAAAAAATCATCTTTTACAATTTCAAAATCATTATTTAAATTAAGCTTTACAACCGTATTTTCATTAATGGAAGCGTAAAATCCATACATCGCAAAGGAAGGATTCATCATTAAGACCGAATCTTTTTTAGGCTCGCAAAAAACTTTAATAATCAGATCAATAAGTTCATCACTTCCATTTCCGACGGCAATTTGTTCAGGCGAAATGTTTTTAATTTTTGCTAATTTTTCTTTTAGTTTTTTCTGTGTAGAATCGGGATAACGGTTATATTTCCCAAACGGATTTTCGTTGGCATCCATTAAAATTGGAGATTTAAACACATTATGATCCCTAAAACTGATGTAAGGTTGCAATTCTAAAACGTTTTTTCTTACGAAATTTTTTATATTTAATTGTTTCATTTTAAATTATTTAATCGGATTGAAACGACATTTTTGTGAGCAAACAATCCTTCTGCTTCGGCCATTAATTCTATTGTTTTTCCTAAATTTTGTAATCCTTTTTCTGATAAATACTGAAATGTAATTTTCTTTACAAAACTGTCTAAAGAAACTCCGCTGTAATTCTTTGCAAATCCGTTGGTAGGAAGCGTATGATTGGTTCCGCTTGCGTAATCTCCGGCGCTTTCGCATGAATAATTTCCAAGAAAAACAGAACCTGCATTTTGGATTTCAGGAATATATTTTTCAAAATTTTTAAGAGCCAAAATAAGGTGTTCCGGAGCGTAAAGATTGCTGAATTCAATGGATTCTTCAACCGTTTTGAAAAGAATAAAATTGCTGTTATCTAAAGATTTTTGAGCAAATTCGTTTCGTGGAAGTTCCTTAATTTGTTTGGAAATTTCCTCAATTGTTTCATTAAATATTTTCAAATCTGTCGAAATAAAAATAACCTGGCTGTCACTTCCATGCTCGGCCTGAGAAAGTAAATCTGCCGCACAAAACTTTGGAATGGCCTGTTCATCAGCAATTACCAAAACTTCGCTTGGTCCGGCCGGCATGTCGATAGAAATACCATATTTTTGAGAAAATTCTTTCGCTGCAACAACAAACTGATTTCCAGGACCGAAAATTTTATAAACATTCGGAACACTTTCTGTTCCCAAAGTCATGGCTGCAACCGCTTGAGCTCCACCAACTTTAAAGATTTTTGTTACACCACAAAGTTGTGCCGTATAAAGAATCGCAGGATTGATATTTCCATTTTTATCTGGCGGTGTGCATAAAATAATCTCTTCACAACCAGCTAATTGCGCAGGAATAGCCAACATTAAAACTGTTGAAAAAAGTGGCGCCGTTCCTCCCGGAATGTAGATTCCGACTTTTTCAATTGCCCTGTTTTCTCTCCAGCAAACAACTCCTTTTGTTGTTTCAATTTTCTGGATTCCAGGTTGTTGTGAAGCATGAAATTTTGTAATATTCTCTTTTGCCTGTTGAATGGCTGTTTTCAATTCTTCACTAATCAAATTTTTTGATTTTTCAATTTCTGTTTTAGAAACCTGAATATTCTTAATTTCAGCTAAATCAAACTTTTTATTAAAATTTAATAATGCTTCATCTCCTTTTTTTTCAACTTCAGAGAAAATTTCTGTAATTATTTTTGAGATTTCGTCTCTTTTTAAAGATGGACGTTTAGTAAGTTCTTTCCAGTTTTTTTTATCCGGATATTTGTAAATTTTCATATTAAATCACCATTTTATCAATTGGAATTATCAAAATATCTTGCGCTCCATTTTCTCTTAATTCATCAATTACTTCCCAAAAACGTTCTTCATCAATAACCGAATGAATACTGCTCCAACCCTCTTCTGCTAAAGGAATTACGGTTGGACTTTTAAGAACGGGAAGCACTTTTGAAACATCTTCAATCTTTGAATTGGGAACATTCATTAAAATATATTTTGAATTTTTGGCTTTCAAAACAGCCTTTATTCTGAAAAGGAGTTTTTCCAGAATATTTTCTTTTTCCTGAGTTAATTTGGAGGTTTTAGCAAGAACTGCTTCAGATTTCAAGATGGTTAAAGTTTCTTTCAAACCATTTTTAAAAAGTGTGCTTCCGGAGCTTACAATATCACAGATCCCGTCTGCCAATCCGATATTCGGGGCGATCTCAACCGAACCTGAAATGACATGAATATCTGCGGAAATATTGTTCTTTTCCAAGAATTTTTTAAGTGTATTCGGATAAGAAGTTGCAATTTTTTTGCCTTCGAAATAAGAAAGATCATTGGTTTCAACATCTTTAGGAATTGCCAGAGAAACACGGCATTTTGAAAAGCCAAGCTTTTGAACAATATTGATCTCTTTTTGTTTTTCAACCAGAAGATTTTCGCCTACAATAGCCACATCTACAACTCCATCTTCCAGGTATTGAGGAATATCCGAGTTTCGGAGATACATAATCTCCATTGGGAAATTGTCTACAGAAACTTTAAGCTGATCTTTTCCGTTGTTGATCGAAATTCCGCAATCTTTCAGAAGCTGAAGAGATTCTTCGTACAGCCGACCGCTTTTTTGGATCGCAATTTTTAATTTACTCATTTGTTTAGTTTGAGCCTGAGTAAATAAAAACAGATTATTGAAAAAAATTCCGGGAAATTTAAAAACAAAAAAACCGCCTGTTTACTCAGACGGTTTAATATTTTTTGATTTTTAACACATGTATAATATCAATCAATTCCGTCTTAGCAGAGATGATGATAATGATGTAATGTTAAAAAATTAGGTTTCATTATTGAAATTTTGTGGTACAAATGTAAAACTTATTTTTAAACTTCAAACATTTTTTACAAAATATTTTGATAAAAAGTCATTAACTGATTGGCAATAGGCTCATCATTAAACTTCTGAACAAACTCAAAACCTTTATCAGCACGGCGTTTTCTTTCAGATTCGTTGTCCCAAAGAAATTTAATTTTAGCCTGAATATCTAAATGATTTTTTGGATCAATATAAACAGAATCCTTTCCGCCGGCTTCAGGAAGACAACTTTTGTTTGAAGTTATCGTTACTGTTTTTGAAAATAAAGCCTCAATTACTGGAATTCCGAAACCTTCAAAAAAACTCGGATAAACGAAAATATCTGCTAATTTATAAATCACGGCGAGCTCATTCATCGAAACACCTTCCAAAAAGTGAATCTGTTTTTCCATTTTATTTTTCCTGATATATTGCTCTATTTTGCTGAAATATTTTGTTTTTTTACCAACAACGATTAATGGGATTTCTGTTTTGTGAATTGCTTTTACAATATTTAAAAGATTTTTCCGCTCTTCAATTGTACCGACATTTAGAATAAATCTTTCAGGAAGATTGAATTTTTCTTTAGTTTCTAAAATAAATTCTTCGGATTGATTTTCTTTGAAAGCTTGATGACAACCTTGATAAATTACTTCAATTTTACTTTCAGGGATTTTTAAATAATGAACAATATCTTTTTTGGTCTGTTCGGAAATCGCAATAATTTTATCCGCAGTTTGTGCTGCTTTTCTGAACTTCCAAAAATGAATTTTCCTGTCAAAAAAAGAATAATATTGTGGATAACGTGCGAAAATAAGATCGTGAATGGTCACTACTTTTTTTATCGGTTTTTTATCCCACTTTAATGGCAATTCACCCGATAAACCATGAAAAATATCTGCATTTTGGCGTTGTGCATCTTTTCCCATTTTGAATTGGCGTGACATATTTCCTTTTGAAGTCTGAACAAACTTAACATGAGGATTTTTAAGAATTTCTTCTCCTCTTTCCGATTTATTTTTATTTAATAAAAGATATTCGTTTTCAGGGAAATATTTCGCCAAAATACGAACAAAATCTCTTGAGTAATTGCCCAGTCCGGAAGCATTATGGAAAAAACGTTTGGCGTCGTAGGCTATTTTCATTAATCTTCAATTGGTTTTATAATATCCTGAGAATGTTGTTTTTTTCTCCAATGTTCAGATTTTTTGCCATAAAGAAAAATGCGGCCCAATTTGTATTTAACATTCAAATGGCCTTCATAATCGATTCCCACAAAGCGATGCGGAGTTGAAGGATTTTCTGCTAAAACTTCGTTTACAGATTCGGTGTAAACCGTCGGTCCGGTTGTTTTATGTACATCATTTGGAAAACGGTGAGTGAAAATATTATCAACTACTTTTTCCAAAACTCTTTTCAAAAAAGGATGTTCTTTATCAAAAATTAAAGCCCATTGGCCGTACAGACCGGGATTTCCTTCGGGACTTATAACGGCAACATCTTCTTCTTTCAAAAATTTGTCGAATGGAGTTTTTACGCTTGAATCGATATCGATATAAACGCCGCCATATTTATATAAAACCGCATATCTGAAAAAATCTGCTTTGGCGGCTCCAATTGTTAAGCTTTTATAGGCTTTTAAATATTCAGGAGAAAATTCATTTTTAAAAAAGTGTAAAATTCGGGCGTCATCATAAAAATGATACTTCCAACCCGGATTTTTCTTTTTCATCCTATTAACATAAAACCTCGTGATCCAAGGAAGATCAGAGGTTTTAAAAGTTTGAAATATATTTTTTGGAATTGCCATAAACTGTTTTTAAACGGCAACGTTATTTTCTCTCAAAGCGTCATTCAAAGACGTTTTTTTATCTGTAGATTCTTTTCTCTGGCCGATAATCAAAGCGCAGGGAACCTGATATTCTCCTGCAGGATATTGTTTTGTATAACTTCCCGGAATTACAACCGAACGTGCAGGCACTCTTCCTTTGATCTCAACAGGCTGATCACCAGTAACATCAATGATTTTGGTAGAGGCTGTCAAAACTACATTAGCTCCCAAAACAGCTTCTTTTTCGACATGAACACCTTCCACAACGATACATCTTGAACCAATAAAGCAATCGTCTTCAATGATTACGGGTGCGGCTTGCAAAGGCTCTAAAACGCCGCCAATACCAACTCCACCGCTTAGGTGAACATTTTTACCGATTTGAGCACAGCTTCCAACCGTTGCCCAAGTATCAACCATTGTTCCCGAATCTACATATGCTCCGATATTTACATAAGAAGGCATCAAAATGACTCCTGAAGCCACAAAAGAACCTTCTCTTGCAATGGCATGCGGTACAACTCTTACTCCTTTTTCGGCATAATTTCTTTTCAAAGGGATTTTATCATGAAATTCAAACGGGCCAACTTCAATAGTTTCCATTTTTTGAATCGGAAAATACATCACGACCGCTTTTTTCACCCATTCATTTACCTGCCATCCGTTTTCTGTAGGTTCTGCAACACGAAGTTTTCCGGAATCCAAAAGTGAAATCACTTCTATGATCGTCTTCTTGCTTTCTTCATTTTGTAGTAAATCTCTATTATCCCAAATGTTTTCAATAGTTTGTTGTAACGACATGTTTCTAGTTTAAAATTACATCGTCAAAGATACAAAAAAGTTCATCAAAAGCTTTTATTGGTTGATTTGATAGGTATAAAATTTCAGTAAAACTTAATGATTTTTGAATATAGAATTTGAGATAATTCTTTTATAAACGCAATGTTAAACAAAGAAATTTAAAAAATAACTTTTTGATTATCCGTAAAACAAAGGCGTTACACTTAACAATGAAATACTATAAAATCCTTTGTGCATGCAGATAAGCTTTATTCCAGTATTTTTCGTTGAGTGATGAAATGATTACCCCTTTGGAAGTTGAAGCATGAATGAATTTCACTTCTCCGCCTTTTCCTATATCATGCACAATTCCGACATGAGAAACCCTGCTACCACCTGCTGTTGCAAAAAACAAAAGATCTCCGGGTTTAACTTCTTTAATGTCTATTTTTTTTCCTGTTTCGGCCTGATCGGAAGACCTTCTTGGAAGGTTTAAATCATTTTCTTCAAAAACTTTCACCGTAAATCCCGAACAGTCGAATCCTGAAGAGGAATTTCCGCCAAACTTATAAGGAGTTCCGAGATATCTTTCAGCGTTTTTTAATATATCTTTTGTTGAACCTGAAATTTTACCTTCAAATTTTGAATCAAGCTTTCTCAGGTTCGCTGTTTTCGAGATAGATTTTGATGGAGAACTTTTAGTATTTGATACGCTTTTTGAGCTTCCGCATGAAGTGACCAAAAATGCGCAAAACAGTGCAATTGAAAGCTTTTTTGTACCGATATATTTTCCTGAGAAATTCAAATTCATATCTGATTGATTTTTGACAGTAAATTGATTGACACAAATATAACAATTATATTTAAATTATATATAAACTATACTATAACTATATTATAAAAGTATAAATAAATTTTTTATTCTTATATTTGAACCTTAATATTCAGTATGGCTACATATGAAAGTTTAATCACAATAAACGGTGCGGTTGGAGATTTGGTTTTCTATAATCTGAACGGAAAAAATATTGTCCGGAAAAAAAGTGGATTTAATAAAACAGCTTTTAAGAAAAGTCCGTCGTATGAAAAAGTCCGTCAAAACAGCTCTGAATTCGGGCATTGCTCTAAAGTTGGAAAAATAATAAGACAATGCATCAATTCTTTTATTAAACAAGCGGATGACGCTCTACTCTATCAGAAATTCGCGAAACTGATGACTGAAATAAAAGATTTAGATACAGTTTCCGGAAGAGGAAAAAGAACCGTAAACAATGGAATGGTGACAGAAAACGGGAAAGAAATGCTTAGAAATTTTCAGTTTGGAAATATTGCAAATATGGAGAATAAAGCTTCAATTTCGTTCGGTTTATGGGATGGAAGTTTGGCTTTAGATAAGGATATTATTGCTGATGAAATTCAGATTTTAACCATAAAAGTTGATTTCGAGAAATATGAAACAGAATATTTTGAAGAGCAAATAACTATTCAGAAAGCACAAAAAGAATTTACTTTTGAAAAACACTTTTCAGATGATATAATACTTCATTTTGTTGCTTTAAAGAAAGAAAAGAAGATTGTTCAGATGGGTTTTGTTTAAAAAAAGAAGCCTGCAAACTAAGTTTACAGGCTTTTATTTAAGTATAAAATATTATTTATTTTTTTCTCCGGTCCAGCTTCCGCTTCTATCCGGTGTCGGAACAGAATTTGTCCAGTTGCCGTTTCCTTTTTCATCGATTGTCAAAGTTCCGACAAATTGCCCGTCTGCAGGCAAACCAAGCTCTGCCGTTAATTGACCTGAAGCATCAAGGTGTCCTGAAATGCTATAATTTTCATTATTATCTTCAGAATGCATCGTTCCGGTAACTTTACCGTCGTTGGCAACTACAAAATTCCAAATTCCTTTATCATTACCTTCATAAGTTCCGGACCAGGTTCCTATATAATCATAAATAGTTTCGTCGGTAGAACTACATCCAATGAATAAAAAAGCAGTAAATAAAAGTAAAAAAAGTTTTTTCATATCTTTTATAGAATTTGATAAAGTTTGTTTGTGGAGAATACGGGGATCGAACCCGTCACCTTTAGACTGCCAGTCTAACGCTCTAGCCAGATGAGCTAATTCCCCTTTCCCTTGCTTTTCACTTGAAGCGGTACAAAAGTAAGTAAATAAACGATATTTGCAAATAATTTATTAAATTTTATTTAAGAAGATGATTAATTAAGTACAGAATAATTATTTTTTAATCAATATTATCAAAAAAAGAATAAAAAAACGTATGCTGAGCGAGCATACGTTTAAAAATCAATATTTTAATTTAATTATTTCCAGCCTCCGCCTAAAGCCTGATAAAGATCTACTGCCGCTTTCATTTTGCTGTATTGGGCATTTGAAATATTCAATTCAGCGTTTAATGAATTTACGTTGGCATTTAGCACTTCAAGATAGTTTGCCAAACCGTAGTTTACCAGTTCCTGCGAATATTCTACCGAGTTTTTATAAGCATTAAGTTCCTTCGTTTTCAAATCTATAAAAGAATCCTGTACAGAAAAAACTTTTATTGCATCCGAAACCTCTTTTCCGGCGGTAAGAACTGTCTTTCTGAAATTCAGATAAGCAGTTTCTTTAGCCGCAAGACTTACTTCATAATTTGTTTTAATCTGTCTTCTGTTTAAAATCGGTTGCGCCAATCCTCCTACGATATTTGCGAAAAGTGAATTTACACTAAACAAATGATCAATATCAACAGATTGCAATCCGCCGCTTCCCGTAAGTCTTAAAGTAGGATAAAACTGTGCTTTTGCAGAATTTGTAAGTTCAAATGCATTCATCAGATCAAACTCTGCCTGCATTATATCAGGACGATTTGCCAAAAGATTGGCAGGATACCCTAAAGCAAGGCTTTCAGGAAGTATTTGGCTATCTAAAGTCGATCTTTCAATCGCTTGAGACGGCTCGCCCATCAAAAGGCTCATCGTATTTTCTAAAAGCTGAATCTGTGTGTCGATATCTATTAAAAGAGATTGTGCATTATAAACCAAGGCCTGGCTTTGCTGCACGGCAACTTCAGTCAGAGTTCCGGCTTCTTTTAAAGCTTTTGTGGTTTCCAGATTATTTTCACGAATTTTTATAGTTTCCTGAATAATCTTTTTCTGATCATCTAAAGTCAACAACTGATAATAAGATGATGCAACAGATGCAACCAAACCGCTTTTCACAGTTTTATGCGCCGCAACGCTTCCTAAATAAGTTGCTAGTTGTGCTTTTTCCTGAGCTTTCAGTTTCCCCCACAAATCGGCTTCCCAACCGATGCTTGCGGTAATATCAAACTGATTAACATATCTTCTTTCTCCAATAATCTGCCCAAACTGCGTATTGACAGACTGTGTCTGGAATGTATAATTCGGGCCAATAGAAAGTGTTGGCTGATAAGCGGCCTTACTTTGTCGAAGATAAGCTTCTGCCGATGTGATATTCTGTAAAGCAATCCTGATATCTAAATTGTTGTCTAATGCTTTAGAAATATGCTTTTGAAGAACAGGATCTTTGAAGATTTCTTTCCAGGAAACATTAGCCACACTTACGCTGTCCTGCGGAAGCATATCTGTACGGAAAAGATTTTCATCCACAATGTTTTTCGGCCTTTCATATTCTTTTCTTGCCATGCAAGACGATAAGACTGCGATTGTAAGAACTGAAAATGCGGTTCCTTTTATTATAACTGATAATTTTTTCATTATTTAAAACCTTAAAGATTTTTTATTCTGCTAAATTCATTTCTTCATGTTTAATAGGCTTCACTTTCTCCTGCAAAGTCTGGAAAATCACAAAAAGAACAGGAATGACAAACACTCCTAAAATAGTTCCTATCAATAATCCTATTGCAGCTCCGGTTGCGATCGAACGGTTACCGACAGCCCCAATTCCGCTTGCTAAAACTAAAGGAAGCAATCCGAAAATAAAGGCTAAAGAAGTCATCAAAATGGGTCTTAACCTTGCTTTAGCAGCGTTAATAGCCGCAGTTGCAATGCTTTCGCCATGATGTCTTCGCTGAATGGCAAATTCTACAATCAAAATTGCATTTTTCGCCAGCAAACCGACCAACATAATTAAAGCAATCTGGAAATAAATATTATTTTCAAGTCCCATTATTTTCTGTCCAAAATAAGCTCCCATTACCCCTAAAGGAAGTGAAATAATCACAATCAAAGGCAGAATATAACTTTCGTATTGTGCAGAAAGAATAAAGTAAACAAACACCAAACTTAAAGCGAAAATCAATAAAGTTTGCGATCCCGAGTTCAATTCTTCTCTCGTCAAACCTGTAAATTCTACATCGTAATTCTGATTCAAAGTTTCCTGAGCAACTTCCTGTACTGCCGTGATTGCATCTCCGGAACTGAACCCAGCCGAGTTTGCACCTGTGATTTTAACAGAAGTAAATAAGTTGTATCTGCTCACAGACTGAGGCCCATAAGCTTTTGTAAGCGTTACAAACTGAGAAATCGGCGACATTGTTCCTGAAGCTGTTTTTACATAAAGCTCATTCAGATTATTAATATTCTGTCTGGATTCCGGCAACGCCTGAACCATTACTCTGAACTGCTTTCCGTATTTTGTAAAGTCGGCTGTATAAACGCCACCAATATATCCTTGCATTGTGCTTAGAATTTCATTCACGGAAACACCAAGCTGTTTTGCCAAAGGAACATTGATTTCCATTTGGTACTGCGGATATTTTGTATCAAATGAAGTCTGGGCAAACTCAATTTCGGGTCTTTCCATCAGTTTTCCGATAAATTGATTGGTTTTGTCATCCAAATCTACATAATCTCCTCCCGACTTATCCAATAAAACCATTTCAAAACCTGCGCTGCTACCAAATCCGGGTACACTTGGAGGCTGGAAAAATACAACTTTGGCATCAGGAACTTTCCCTGCAATTCCGAAGAGTTTTTTGGTAATGTTTTCTGACGTGAGTCCATCCTTTTTTCTGTCTGCAAATGGAGCTAATTTTACGAAAGCAAGACCATTATTACTACCATTTCCGGATAAAAAGCCCCGTCCTGTAGAAATCGTTACATTCTGTACACCAGGAACTTTCATAGCATTTGCCTGAAGTGTTTTCAGAGCGTTGTATGTTCTTTCCATTGATGCTCCGGCAGGAAGCTGAACGTCTGTAAAGATAATTCCGCGGTCTTCTGTAGGCACGAAACCTTTTTTCATTGTAGAACTTGCCCAGAACAGAATACCACCTGTAATTGCGAAAATAAGAAGGGTAACCCATTTGTGCTTTAACAAGAAGGTAAAACCTCTTCCATATCTTTCTGTAGCCGTTTTGAATGCAATATTGAATTTATAGAAAAATTTCTTTATAAAGTTTTTCTTCTTATAATCTTCATGATGCTCGTCGTGAGGTTTTAAGAATAAAGAACATAATACAGGACTTAAAGTCAATGCATTAATTGCAGAAATTACAATAGCTACAATCAAAGTGATCCCGAATTGCTGGTAAAAAACTCCTGTAGGACCAGTAATAAATGTAACCGGAACAAATACCGCCGCCATTACCAAAGTAATTGAAATAATAGCACCTGTAATCTCGTCCATGGCTTCTACCGTTGCCTTTTTGGCGTTTGACACACCATTTTCCATTTTGGCATGCACTGCCTCGACGACGACAATGGCGTCATCCACAACAATACCAATTGCCAGAACCAAGGCAAAAAGCGTCAGTAAGTTTAAGGAATATCCAAAAAGATTAAGGAAAAAGAAAGCCCCGACAATAGATACAGGTACTGCAATCGCCGGAATCAAAGTTGATCTGAAATCCTGTAAGAATATATAAACAACAATAAATACAAGAATAAAAGCCTCGATCAATGTATGAAGAACTTTCTCAATCGAAGCCTCCAAAAATTCATTGGTATCAAAGTTGAAAGTATATTTAATCCCTTCTGGAAAGCTTCCTTCAGCAGATTTTAGATATTCTTTGATGTTTTTAATAATTTCCTGAGCATTAGATCCCGGAGTCTGGAAAATACCCATACTGATCGCAGGACTGTTGCCGTTTTCACCAACTCCTGAATAAGACTGGCCCGCTAATTCTATTTTCGCGACATCTTTCAGCATTAAGTTTTGTCCGTTACCTAAAGCCTTAATAATTATGTCATCATATTGTTCCTTTTCGTTGAATTTACCAACATATTTAATGATATATTCGAATGAGCTGCCGCTATTTTGTCCAATAGAACCCGCTGCAGCTTCTCTACTTTGCTCATTGATCGCTGTCGTTACATCATCGGGTGTCAACTGATAAGCCGCCATTTTTGCAGGATCAAGCCAAACTCTCATCGAATAGTTTTTTCCACCGAAAACATTGGCTTCACCTACTCCGTTTATCCTTTGCAGGTTTGGAATAATATTGATATTCAAAAAGTTCTGAAGATAAACATCATCAATATCCTTATTTTCAGAATAAAATGACATATACATCAAAGCACTGGTTTGCTGTTTTTGAGTAACCACACCGGAACGTGTCACTTCGCTCGGAAGCAAAGGCGACGCTCTTGTTACACGATTCTGAACGTTTACCGCTGCAATATCCGGATCAATTCCTTGTTTAAAAAACACCTGAATTTGTGCTGAACCGTCATTTCCGGCTGAAGAAGTAATATAATCCATCCCTTCAACCCCGTTGATCTGCTCTTCCAGAGGAACAACCACACTTTTCATTACCGTTTCGGCATTGGCTCCCGTATAGTTTGCTCTTACACTTACCGTAGGCGGCGCAATATCCGGATATTGTGTTACCGGCAGGGAAATAAGCCCCAAAACACCGAGTATCACAATAATAATTGATATAACCGTAGATAAAACCGGCCTGTTAATAAAGTTTTTTATCATTTTAGAATTTCGGTTTTATAGATTGTACAAGGCTATCCATATTCACTGGCTTTGGTTTTACAGGAGTTCCTGATTTTAAACCTCCGATTCCAGCAGCAATGATTTTATCACCTTTTTTTACTCCTTTATTTATAAGCGCCATATTGTCGATTCTGTCGATAATATCTACAACTACATTTTTAGCAGTATCTTTTTCTACTTTATAAACATAAACAACACCTTGCTGCTCGTAAGTTGCACTTTCCGGAACAACCAAAACATTATCAAAGTGTTTAGGAAATCTGATGCTTCCGCTGTTTCCGTTACTTAAAAGTTTCTGGGGATTTGAAAATGAAGCTCTAAACTGAATAGTTCCAGTTGTAGGATCTATTGAGCCTGTAATAGCTTCAATTCTACCTTTTTCAGGATAAATGCTTCCGTTTGCCAGTTGCAATTCGACCATCGGGAGGTTTTTTATTTTTTCCGGAACAGATGCTCCGACAGATTTTTCCAGGAAATCAAAATATTCTTTTTCATTCATAGAAAAATAAGCGAAAATCTCGGACGTATCTGAAATTGTAGTCAAAGGAATCTGATCAGACGGGCCCACCAAGCTTCCGACTTTTAACGGCAACTTTCCGATAACTCCTGAAATTGGCGCACGAATGACCGAATAATCAATATTTGCTGCAACACCTTGATAATCTGCTGAAGCCTGTTGCTTTCCGGCAATGGCTTGCTGCAGCTGCGCCTGAGCTCTTGAAAGATTTGCCTGAGCGGTCTGAAGCTGTATATTGCTGATAATATTTTTTTCAACCAAAGGTTTTAGCTTATTTACTTCAACCTGAGCGGCATTTACGCCAGCCTGCGCAGCTACAATATTCGATTGAGCAGCTCCTATTCCGGCTTTTGCAGCGGTGGCACTTTCGTTCAAAATATTGGTTTCCAGACGGAACAAAGGCTGCCCTTTGGTCACATATTGTCCTTCATCTACCAAAACCTGAGTAATGTATCCCTGAATTTTAGCCCGAACATCATTATTTACTCTACCTTCAATACTTGCAGGAAAAATATCGTATCCTACTATATTCTTATTTTCTACCGAAACTACAGGATAAGATTTTGGTCCGTCCTGCTTCGGAGCTTCTTTTTTGCAGGCAGATAAAGATAATGCTGCCACAGAAAATAATAAAAGCTTGTTTGTCATTTTATAGTTTATTAAGAGATTCTTGAATATTTGAAATACTTTTGTTTAAAAGAGATTTATAGACTTCCATTTTTTGATCGTATTCTTTGTCATTTACTTTGCGGAAATTTTCAAGATCGTCTATAAGTTTTAATTCGTCTTTCATTTTCTGAACTATTTTTTCAAATCTGATTTTTTTGTAATCGTCGTTGGCGAAAAAATAACGTTTTCTTTCGTCCATTTTATTTACATCAACAATCAGCTGTGAATTTAGCAATAGAGAAATGCTGGTGGAAACTGAGCTTTTACTTGCAGAAAATACTTCTACAAACTCGTCAAAAGGAATTCCCACCTTTTCAAAATCGAAAATAAGGTAGGAATATATCTTAGAAGCTAATGGAGGCAGATTCAATATTGTGCTGTAAAACTTCACTGCATCCTGAAAAATCTTCTCATCAATTCCTATACTTTTATTCATATATAAAAATTTTAACAAAAGTAGAAATTAGTTCGGAACCAAACGAACAAACTTGATAGAGTTTATAAATACATAGCTTTATAAAGAATCAATCAAAAGCCATTTAACTTTTAGATGTTTTTTAAATCAATAGCTTTTCGAAGGCTTTTCTCATTCCGCCGGCTAAAAAAACTTCTCCGCAATAAGAATAGCCTGCTTTTTCAAGAATTTTGAGCATTGCAATGTTATCATAATTGGTATCTACTTTTACACTTTGTACATAGTTTTCTTTAGTAAACTGCTCAATATGATCAAAAAGCTTTCTCACCAATCCTTGTCCCGCAAAATCCTCATGTACGGCAACTCTGTGTACAACCACAAATTCTCCGTTGCTCAGCCATTCACCTTCAATTGTACTGTAAGCGGGTTCATCATTGAAGATTAACGCAACATAAACTGCTATCTTATCATTTATCGTAAGCACATAACCAAAGTCTTTTTCAATATCACTTTCTATTGTCTGAAGATTGGGATATCCGTTCTGCCATTGGCTACTTCCGTCTTTTCGTCTTCTTTCAATTGCCTGCTGTATAATTTCCCAAATACTATTTTTATCCTCAGCTTGCGCTTTTCTGAATTCAATTTGTTTTTCCTGAGCCATAAACTTTTCAAAGATTAAAATTAAAAATATATAATTAGATTTTCGAAAAAATAATTCATTATCATTAAAAAAACCGAAAATTAATACAATTAATTTTCGGTTCCGAAGTAGTAAAATTTAAAATTATGAAATTGATTTTATTGATTTTGATTCTGTTGAAGATAAGCATCAATTATCTCAAATGCTTTCTTCTCATCTGCTAAATCAACCATTACTTTCAGCGTTGTCGCCGTAGGCGTTGTTGTGAAAGTAAGATAATTGTTTTCGACATCATTTGCAATCTGCGCCTCTTCTAATTTAGACTTTATCAACTGAATTTCTGAAGGATTGTCACTTTCAAAAACTGATACTCGCGTGTTTCTTTCCATATATTATCCGTTTGAGTATCTAAATATAGGATGAATTTTACAAAAATCCAAATTTTAAAGTTTTAAATTTTATTAATATTATTCTCAATTTTATCTAAAGCAATCTGAATTTCCTCTTTAGTTACGTTCAAATGCGGTCTGAAACGCAACGAGCAATCGCCACAAGCCAGAATAATTAAACTGTCATTATAAAGAATTTCTCTTAAATGATTTCTTTGCTCATGTGTCGGCAAATCTATGGCGCACATTAAGCCTTTTCCTCTTGCATTTGAAATTTTGTCGGGATATTTCACGGTAAGATCCAGTAATTTTTCCAATAAAAATTCTCCGACAACTTTAGCATTTTCAACTAAATTTTCTTTTTCAATAACTTCCATCACCAATTGGAAACGAAGCATATCAATAAAGTTTCCTCCAAAAGTGGAATTAATTCTTGAACTTTCTCTGAATACATTATTAGGAACTTCATCAAATTTTTCTCTGTTTGCTATAACTCCGCAAACCTGGGTCTTTTTACCAAAAGAAATAATGTCCGGAACAATGTTCAAATGCTGAAATGCCCACATTTTTCCGGTAATTCCTATTCCGGTCTGCACTTCATCGAAAATCAACAAAACTTCATTTTCATCACAAAGTTTTCTAAGATCTTCAAAAAATTCGTCTCTGAAATGATTGTCACCGCCTTCTGCCTGAATCGGCTCAATAATGATACAGGCTACTTTATTAGGGTTTGATAAAATGGCTTCTTCTATATTTAAAAGCGCCAGTTTTTCATTATTAATGGTTTCTTCTAAATTTTCTTCGGTAATTGGGAAGTGCAATTTAGGATTTAAAATTCTAGGCCATTCAAACATCGGAAAATATTGATATTTTCTTGGGTCTGCGGTATTCGTTAAGCTCAGTGTATAACCGCTTCTTCCATGAAATGCCTGTCTGAAATGTATGCAGATTCCGGCTTCAACGTCGATATCTTTTTCAAAATTCTTTTTAGTTTTCCAGTCGAAGCAAGCTTTCATAGCATTTTCTACACCTAAAGCTCCGCCTTCGATAAAAAAAGCATATTGAAGCTCTTCGGGCATTGCAACTCTTTCAAAAGTTTGCAAAAATTCGGCATATTCTTTAGAATAAACATCTGCCAAAGTTGGTTTGTTAATGGCCATTTTCCCCAGCCATGCAGATTTTTCCACCAAATAAGGATGATTGTAACCGATAGATGCCGAAGCAAACATTGAAAACATGTCAAGATAATTTTTACCGGTGACCTGATCATGTATCCACGATCCGAAAGAGTTTTCGATATCCATTACAAAATCAAAACCGTCTGCCAAAACATGTTTGCCGACTATTTCTTTTACTTTATTAGTTTTTGTTTCTAGTGTTTGTTCCATATTCTTGTGATCCAGATTAAAAGTATTTAAAGATTAAAAAAATGATAAATGATTATAATTTCTTAATCCTTAAATAACTAAATGTTTATATTAAGCTCTTTATAAATCAAATTTAATTCCTTGTGCTAAAGGTAATTCTGCAGTATAATTAATGGTATTGGTTTGTCTTCTCATGTAGTATTTCCAAACATCTGAACCGGATTCTCTGCCGCCGCCGGTTTCTTTTTCTCCACCGAATGCGCCTCCGATTTCGGCACCGGAAGTTCCGATGTTGACGTTTGCAATTCCACAATCTGATCCTAAATGAGAAAGGAAAAGCTCAGCTTCTCTCAAATTCTGCGTCATAATCGCAGAAGACAAACCTTGAGGCACATCATTTTGTATGGCAATCGCCTCTTCTAAAGTTTTGTATTTAATTAAATATAAAATCGGCGCAAAAGTTTCATGCTGTACAATTTCGAAAGAATTTTCTACTTCAGCGATGCATGGTTTTACATAACATCCGGATTCGTATTCTTTTCCTTTTAAAACGCCGCCTTCCACAACAAAATTTCCGCCTTCTTTTTTACATTTTTCAATTGATTTTTCATACTGATTTACAGCATCAACGTCGATAAGCGGTCCGACATGATTATTTTCATCCAACGGGTTTCCGATTTTTAGTTGTCCGTAAGCCTTTACCAATCGATTTTTCACTTCATCATAAACATCTTCATGAATAATCAGCCTTCTTGTAGAAGTACATCTTTGCCCGGCAGTTCCTACCGCACCAAAAACAGCACCGATGATCGACATATCGATATCTGCATCTTTGGAAATAATAATCGCGTTGTTTCCACCTAATTCTAAAATAGATTTTCCGAATCTTTCAGCGACTTTAGAAGAAACCATTCTTCCGACTCTTGTAGATCCTGTAAAAGAAATCATTGCAACACGTTTGTCTTCCACCAATTTTTGCCCGATCTCATGATCTGCGACCAAAACACTGGAAATGCCTTCCGGAAGATTATTTTCTTTAATAACTTCCATCATAATATTCTGACATGCGATGGCGCAAAAAGGCGTTTTTTCTGAAGGTTTCCAAATGGTAACATTACCGCAGATCCATGCAAGAGCCGTATTCCAGGCCCAAACAGCAACCGGGAAATTGAAAGCGGTAATCACGCCAACGATGCCAAGCGGATGATATTGCTCGTACATTCTGTGTCCCGGTCTTTCGGAATGCATTGTATAGCCGTGAAGTTGTCTCGAAAGACCAACTGCAAAATCGCAGATGTCGATCATTTCCTGAACTTCACCCAAGCCTTCCTGCAAAGATTTTCCCATTTCGTAGGAAACCAATTTTCCTAAGTCATCTTTATATTCTCTTAATTTCTGCCCAAGCTGCCTTACGATTTCACCTCTTTTTGGCGCCGGAATCATTCTGAATTCCTGAAATGCTTTTTGTGCAGAATCAATTACTTTATCATAATCGTTTTCGGATGAAGTTTTCACTTTGGCGATCAATCTTCCGTCCGACGGAGAATAACTTTCAATGGTTTTCCCTGATGCGAAAAACTTTCCGCCTGTAGAAGTTCCTTTATTTTCAGCTTTGATCCCAAGATTTTTTAATGATTTTTCAATTCCGAAATCTTTGACTTTTTTAGACATAAATGTTTACTTTTCGTTTTGCCTAAGATAAAAAGAATTATCAGAATGGTCAAATTTTAATCATTTAACATTATTTTTATTTGGAATGATTATAAACATCTTTATCTTTGCATTATAATTCTATGCTTTCAGAAATGGAAAATTCTCAGGAAAATAATTCAAAGTTTAAAAAATGGTTTAAGCGTGTCGGCTGGGCCGGATTTGCCTTTTTTACTATAAAAGGTTTGGTTTGGCTGGTTATATTTTATTTCGGTGCAGACACGCTTCAAAGTTGTATTAAATAAAAAAAAGCAAAGAAGTTTCTCTACTTTTTTGTTAATTATTATAAACTGTTATTCTTTTTTCTTTCTTCCTGCTTCTATTAAGCTTTGATGAAGCAAGTATTCAATCTGTCCGTTTACACTTCTGAATTCATCATTTGCCCATTTTTCGAGAAGCTTATAAGTTGACTCTTCAATCCTTATGACGAAAGATTTTTTACTTTTATTTTCGGGAGGTTTTGGAGTTTTTTCAGATTTCATTTTCTTTTGTTTTCTAATACTTTTTTTAACATAAAGAGTGCAAAGGCTTCTACAAGCTTTATGTTTTTTAAGTTCGCAAAGACGTTTCACTCAGCAAATAAAACTTTCTTTGTCATTCTGAATGAAGAATAGCGGAATGAAGAATCTATTTTAATCACATATCTTGAGATTCTTTCTTCGTCAGAATGGCATACTGATTTCATTTTAATTATACAAAGTTCCTGCATTTAGAATTGGTTGCGCTGCTTTTTCACCGCAAAGAACAACCATTAAATTGCTTACCATTGCCGCTTTTCTTTCATCATCCAATTCTACAATATTTTCTTCTGAAAGCTTTTTTAATGCCAAATCTACCATTCCGACTGCGCCTTCCACGATTTTGGTTCTTGCTGCAACGATTGCTGTAGCCTGTTGTCTTTGAAGCATTGCACCCGCAATTTCCGAAGCATAAGCTAAATGTGAAATTCTTGCTTCCTGAATGATGATTCCCGCTTTTGAAAGTCGATCCGTCAATTCCTCTTCCAAAATAGAGTTGATCTTTTCACCGCCTTCTCTTAAAGTAATCGGGGCATGATCGTCTTCAAGATTATCATAAGGAAAACTCATCGCCAAATGACGAACCGCCGCTTCACTCTGCATTTTCACGAAATCTGAATATCTTTCAACATCAAAAGCCGCTTTGTAGGTATCGCCAACTTTCCAGACCATAACAACAGCAATTTCGATCGGATTCCCCATTTTATCGTTTACTTTCAGAGTTTGTCCTTGAAGGTTTTCTGAACGTAACGACATTTTCTGCGAGGAATACAATGGATTGATAAAAAATAATCCGTTGTCTTTTACAGTTCCTACATATTTTCCAAAGAAATTCAAAACTCTTGAATGATTGGGCTGGATAATCATTAAACCTTTAATAAAAAAGAAAAACAAAATAAAAGCAACTACCGATAAAACGATGTTGGTGACGTTTTCCGCATCAATTCCTGTAATAAATAAATAGGCTGACGCAATAAACAAAATTAAACAGATAACTAAAGCTAAATAGCCAGACATTGGTTTTAAAACTTTTTCCATGATTATAAATTTTTAAAGTGATATTAATTTGATATCATAAAGATATAAATTAGTTTTTAATTATGAATTATAAGTTTTGAATTTTTTAGAGTAATATTTAAAACACTTCGACTTCGCTCAGTGTGACAACGCTAATTAATTGCTAGTTTCAGCGCAGTAGAAGATTTTTACACTACAGAGTTAATTATTTTAATTGGTATTTAAGAACAAAAAATCCTGAAAGATAACTTTTCAGGATTTTAATAATAATTAATTGATAACTTATTTTTTCTTAAGTGCAGTAAATTTAAAATATGATGCTAAAGATAATACCAACATCGTAGATAAGCCGATATATACCCAATCCGGGATCGGAACCGGATCTCCAGCCGCATACGAATGCAAACCGCTCAGATAATAATTAACTCCGAAATACGTCATTACCATCGAACAAAATGCAAACATTGTTGCCACATGGAATGCCCATCTACTTCTCAATCCCGGAACCAATCTCATATGCAAAACAAACGCATACACCATAATTGAAATAAAAGCCCAAGTTTCTTTCGGGTCCCAACTCCAGTATCTTCCCCAGGATTCATTGGCCCAGATTCCTCCTAAAAAGTTTCCAACCGTTAAGGTAAATAATCCAATTGTAAGTGACATTTCAGAAACGATTGCTAATTCTTTTAATGTAGTATCATTATGAAATTTAAATAGTTTTTTATCAGAAATAATATAAAAGACCAGTGATATTACGGCAATAACCATCGATAGGGCGAAGAAGCCATAACTTGACACAATGATCGCAACGTGTACAATCAACCAATACGATTTCAAAACAGGAACCAGTGGAGTAATCTGCGGATCAAGAGCTGAACCTCCATGTGCAAAGCCCATCATGATAACCGCAACCATAAATCCGGCAGCAGGAATCAATGCGTTTGAGTTTCGGTACAATATTAATCCAGCCGTTATTCCAATCCAGGAAATGAAAATAATCGCTTCATAACCGTTACTCCAAGGTGCATGTCCGGAAATATACCATCTTGCGACCAATCCCAGGAAATGGCAAATATATCCAATCGCTCCGATTGCAATGATTATTTTAATTGTTTTCCTTAAAATTTTGTTGTTTTTAAATAAATCAACAAAACCTAGAATTAATAATAAACCTCCAATTAAGGTGTAAAATATTAAAAGCTTGAAATTAAGATTCACTTTATTCATGAATACTTCAAGATCAACTTTAGATTTTGACGGCACTACATTTTTGCCCCATTTTTGCTGATATTCTGAAAGCTTGGCCAATTCAGCATCTGCTTTGCTCCAGTCACCGGTTTTTTGCGCCTGAAGAGCTTCTGCAAAATAAGGTCCCATTACTTTTTGAGATTCCATATCCGGCTCCATTTTTTGGTCAAGCCACGAATGCCAAGTATGATTCGGATCGTTTTTTACAGGAACAATTCTCATGAACTGTCCGCTGAAAAATTCATTAAAAATCTGTACTCTTTCGTTTACTTTAATAACTTGTTTGTCATATTCAGACTGCTCTGCCGGTTTTTTACGGAAAGCAGTATTGTAATCTTCATCCAAAATATACGTCAGGTTTCCATTAGCATCTGCCGGAAAAAGATTCATTAAAGAAGTATATCCGTCTTCGTCGGCTTTTGTTTTTTCTAAAAGGTCTTTTCCTCCTTTCGCATCGATTTTAATCAGAGGAACCATTGTCCAGCTCGGCGTGTCTGTATTTATCGATAAAAACCATTGATTAGCGGTAAGCGACTTTCCGTCTGTTCCTCTGAAAGCATCTTTTTTATAAAGCTTTCTTAAAACATCTAAAGCCTGGGTATTGATAGGAACAATTCTACCTTCAAAATTCTGTACCAAAAGATATCCGAATTTATCTGCATGCTCTGCGCTGATTTTATTTCTTGCAATGATTTCGTCAGGAGAAATCATTTTCATTTTCGTTAAAGGTGCTGCCATTGAATTCTGCTGAGCTTGTGGCTGAGCCTGAATAGCCTGCGAATCTTGTGCGTGATTGTGACCGTCACCTTCCACATGAATGTGTTCTCTGCTTCCGTCTGTCGTCCCGTGAGTTTCAATTTTCTGGGCATTAAGTCCGAAACTTAAAAATAAAAGTAAAACAGCCGCTGCTCTTTTTTTGTTGACGTCTTTCAGCATTTTATTTAATTTCCAGAAATGAGTTCCTTTCCAGAAGAAAATGACAAACATTCCTAAAAATAAAAATCCGTAACCGATGTAAGATATTAAAGTTCCCCAGAAATCATGGTTTACCGATAAAACGGTTCCCATTCTGTCCGGCAAAAAGCTTGCCTGGAAAAAACGATATCCTTTATAATTAAGAACATTATTCATATAAATTTTATAAGGAATCTGTTTACCTTCATCAATGATTTTCACATGACTTTCGTAAGCGCTCGGAGAAGAACTTCCCGGATATGTTTCCATCACAAAATCATCTAATTTTAAAGCAAACGGAGTGTTGTAAATTTTTGGTCCAAAACCAACCATAATATTCAGTCCGTCCATGGTTACCTGTTTGTAGGCGTTTGGATTTCCTCTTTCTACGGATAAGTCTACAATCTGTTTTGTTTTCGGGCCTTCAATTTCAACGGTCATCACATCGGGAACGTTTTGGTCTTTCTTTTTGTCACCTTCAAAAGCCATTAATTTGCCTTTTTTAAGACCTTCAGGAACAACCAATTTTAATTCATTGATTGTATAAAGACTTCTTAAAACCAAAGGCTGAAATTCATTTTTTACCGTATTTCCTGTAGCCTGTGTTGCCATCGTCATATAATTGGCGTCGACTGGAGTTTTAATTAAAATCTGTCCGTTTTCTTTTTTAAATTCAATTGCACCATCGATTGATCTGTTGAAAGTTACCAAAGTTCCGTTGATCGATTTTGTTTCACCGGGTTTTATGAAAATATTTTGTCTTCCCGTTTCTGCTGTAGAAACCAAATGAAGATATTCTGCACCATTCGGATCAGCAATTAAACTGTCTTTTTTTCTCTGAACATAATCCAAAGTCTTCACTTTTACCTGCTTTCCGTGAAAATCGTAAGTTGCATTGAAGTTTTTATGCAAAGGCGACATTAAATAAGGAACATCCTGATAATTCAAAACATCACCTTTATCTTCTATCTGAATTTTAAAAAAATGCTTATCGGTAACGATTTCATTGGAAGTTTCACCTTCTCTGATCACCATTTGTCCTTCAAAGCTTACGTATCTCGTAATCGCACCACCAATAAATATCAAAATAAACGAAAGGTGAAAAACCAAAACCGGCCATTTGTCGCGTCTCCAAAGACGATAACGCCCAATGTTTCCGATAAAATTTAAAATAAGCAAAAACATGATTAGCTCAAACCATTTTGCTTCATAAATTAGTGCTTTCGCTGTGGGCGTTCCATAGTCGTTTTCTAAGAACGTTGCATAAGCCATTGAAACCGCGAACGCCAACAATAGAACAGCCATTGTCCTGGTTGAAATAAGAATATCCTGGATCTTCTTCATGATTTTTTTTACTTGACATGCAAAAATAAGGATGATTAAATGAAAGGCAGACAAAAAAAGCTGTTTTTTGTCATTAGAAGCGTGCTAAACCGTTATTTTGAATCATTCTTAATAGTTGTGAAATTTTTATGAAAAATCAAAAATAAAGTTGCTTACAACAACAGAATAAGACTTCGTTTTCATGAAAAAAAAGAATAACACTATTAAAAAAACACTAAATTTGCCGAGATTGACATTATGGAAAAGAAAGCACAAAAACCACAGACAGACGCGCCTGACAAAGGCAAAATATTATCAAAACCCCGCATTTTTTTCGGGCTTACCTTTATTGTTTTTTCCGGAATTCTTACATTCTCCTTCATTTCTTATTTGATGAATTGGAAAGCAGATCAAAGTCAGGCCGGAACCATGCTCGATAAAACGATAAAATCTTCCAATATTTTTGGAAAGCTTGGCGACTGGCTGGGCAATATTTTTATTTTTGAAAGTATTGGTGTTGCTTCATTTATTGTTGCCTTTCTTTTTGTCGTATTCGGAACGATGATTTTAAAGAAAAAAATCTTCAAACCGTGGATGACTTTCGGGCATTCTTTGTTTTTTATCTGTTGGCTTCCAATTTTTTTCGGTGCTATTACAAAAGGACAGGGAAATGCCGGAGTTTTAAGCGGAGTTTACGGTTACCAAATTATGGATTCGCTAAATGCAATCATCGGAAGTGTCGGCCTTTGGCTGGTTTTGGTGGTAAGTATTGCTTTATACTTCATTCTTGAATTTAACATGAGACCTAGCTCAATTAAAGCTAAGCTTGATGAAATTAATGAAAATACAATAGGAAGAGTAAAATCGATGATGCCAAATTCAAGTGAAAATTTTGAAGCTGATGAAGAGCTCGAAAGCGAAATCAAGGAACCATCTTTAAATGTAAAAGTAACGGATCTTTCGGAAAACGGAAAAGATGAGCCTCTGAAAACTTCCGCTGATGTGGAAAAAATCGTCACACCAAATCAGACTTCTTTTGAAGAGGAGAAAAAAGACTTTTCACAATCTTTAAACTTAAATCTTACAACAAAACCCAATATTCCGGCAACAAAACCTGAAGACGCTTTTGATCTGAAACCTTCAACTTCTCCGACGGACGGAATTAAATTTAATGTAGAAGTTGCGCCGGCTGTTGAGATTTTAGACGATTCTGAAAAACAATCCAACGATTTGATTGAAAAACACGGCTTGTACGATCATAAGCTTGATTTGGCGAAATTTCAGATGCCGACTTTAGATTTATTGAGAGATTACGGAAATGAAGAAATTCATATTAATAAGGAAGAATTAGAAGAAAATAAAAACAAAATTGTTGGTCTTTTAAAGAATTTCAATGTTGGAATTGCTGAAATAAAAGCGACCATCGGACCAACCGTAACTTTATACGAAATCGTACCTGAAGCGGGAATCAGAGTTTCTGCGATCAAAAAATTGCAGGATGATATTGCTTTGAACCTTTCAGCTTTAGGAATCAGGATTATTGCGCCAATGCCCGGAAAAGGAACGATCGGAATTGAAGTTCCAAGAAAAAACCCAACAATGGTTTCTATGCGTTCGGTGATTGCTTCACAAAAATTTCAGACCACAGACATGGATCTTCCGGTTGTATTTGGGAAGACGATTTCTAATGAAGTTTTCATGGCAGATTTATCAAAAATGCCTCACTTATTGATGGCGGGAGCAACAGGACAAGGTAAATCTGTCGGAATTAATGCAATTCTTACTTCCCTGCTTTACAAAAAACATCCGAGCGAACTGAAATTTGTAATGGTTGATCCTAAAAAAGTGGAACTTTCATTATATTCAAAAATCGAAAGACATTATTTGGCAAAACTTCCGGATTCGGAAGATGCAATCATTACGGATACGAATAAAGTAATCAATACGCTGAATTCTCTTTGTGTGGAGATGGATCAAAGATACGATCTGCTTAAAAATGCATTTTGTAAAAACTTAAAGGAATACAACAAAAAATTTAGCGAAAGAAAATTAAATCCTGAAAACGGACACCGTTATTTACCATATATTGTTCTGGTTGTAGACGAATTTGCAGATTTAATCATGACTGCCGGAAAAGAAGTTGAGCTTCCGATCGCAAGATTGGCGCAGCTGGCAAGAGCGGTGGGAATTCACCTGATTGTAGCTACACAAAGACCTTCCGTGAACGTAATTACTGGGATGATTAAAGCAAATTTCCCTGCAAGAGCGGCATTCAGAGTTATTTCGAGTGTCGATTCCAGAACGATTCTGGATTCTCCGGGCGCGGATCAGCTGATTGGAAAAGGTGATATGCTTTATTTTAACGGAAATGAAATTTTGAGGCTTCAATGCGCATTTGTTGATACTCCGGAAGTTGAAAGATTAGCTGAATTCATTGGCGAACAAAAAGGTTATGCTTCGGCATTTATGCTTCCTGAATATGTTTCTGAAGAAACGACAAGTACCGTCGGAGCTTTTGACCCGAACGAAAAAGATGCTTTGTTTGAAGATGCTGCGAGAATTATTGTTTCGACTCAACAAGGTTCGACTTCGATGCTTCAAAGACAATTGAAATTAGGTTACAACAGAGCCGGAAGAATTATGGATCAGCTTGAAGCAAGCGGCATTGTTGGAGGCTTCAACGGAGCCAAAGCAAGAGAAGTTTTAATAAGTGACCTTCATTCTTTGGAACAGTTTTTAGATGATCTGCGAAGTTAAAATAAATCTAAAAGTTAAATAATAAAAAATACAGTAATGAAAAATTTTAAAACAAAAACCTTAAAATTGTGCTTCATATTATCAATATTTGCTTTATCTTCTTGTGCATTGAGATCAATTCCAAGCGATTATGCAGATGTGAAAATTGATAAGGTAGATCTTAATACTTTAGGGAATGGTAAAATACTAATCTACAACGGTGCAAATTTTTTGCATTCAATGGACAATACCGCAAGGTTAAATATTTGGATTGATAATAAACCCGTTGGTCAGATCAGAACGAAAGAATATATGATTATTGATCTTAATAAAGGTAATTACGAATTTACAGCGCTTCATTTGGATATGGTAAATATGAGGAGCAAACACAAAGTTCAGATTGATGACAACACAACAGTTATAAGGATTGAGCCTACTATTACCTCAAACAAGCTGACAATAACTAATTCTTTACCTCAAAATTTTGATAAGTTTGTATACCGATTAGAGAGGAAATAAAATAATTTTCATATCCTTGGAACAGTTTTTGGAAGATCTGCGAAGTTAAAAGACAAATAAGTATTAAATTTTAACTTTTAGCATTACAGAATGTCTAAAGAATAGTAAAATTAGAAACAACAACATGAAAAAAATAATTTCAAAAGTAATATTAGCAGGTTTCGTTGTAGGAAGCATTGGTTGGGCACAAGCTCAGAAAATTGATGCTAAAGCCAAGAAAATATTGGATGATGTTACAGCCAATTATAAGTCTAAAAAGAATACGTATTTTAAATTTGCTTTCGGAAGTGGCGTCAACGGAACTGTCACCAAAACAGAGCCGGGGATTTATTATGCTGCCGGAGATAAATACAAATTGAAAATCATGGAAACCGAGCAGGTTTTTGATGGCAACAAAATCTACAATATCAATACTGAAGATATGGAAGTAACGGTTGCAAAGCCTAATGAAAGCAGCACAATGTTCTCTCCTATCAATTATCTTACTTCATACAGAAACGATTATAATGTAGCTTATGCAGGTAAAAAAACTGTTGACGGAAGAAGTGCAGATTTTATAAAATTAACTCCTGTAAAATCAAACGGATTGAAATACATTTACATCTTTGTAGATTCAGCAAAAAAGCAAATGCTGAAGCTTGAACAACATGGAAACAACAAAGATATTGCAGTGATTGATATTAAAGAATACAAAGAAAATCAGCAGCTGGACCCGAAAATGTTTGTTTTTGATAAAAATAAATTCAAAAATTATCTGGTAACAGAATTATAATACTAAATAAATCTTAAAATTTAAAAGTCACAAAGGAAACTTTGTGGCTTTTTGATTAATTTTGGCGAATGTTTAAAATATTAGACCGATATATTATTAAAACCTTTTTTGGGCCGTTCTTTTTTATATTCAGTGTATTGTTTTTCATTTTTATTGTAAACATTATCTGGATTCAGCTGGGCCAGTTTATGGGAAAAGGTTTGAGCTATCTGCAAATCATGAAACTCCTTTTTTATCTTGGAGTAAGTGTTGTAAGTATGGTTTTACCGCTAACGATACTTTTGGCGAGTATCATGTCTTTCGGTGAATTTGGTGAGCGATACGAGCTTGCCGCCATGAAAGCTGCCGGAATTTCGCTAACAAGAGTAATGATGCCGCTTTTGGGAGTGGTCACTTTGTTGGCAATCCTACTCTATTTCTTTTCAAACAATATTATTCCCGATTTTCAGAAAAAGGCAAAAAATATGCTTTTCAATATTGCCCAGACAAAACCTGCCTTGAATTTTACGCCGGGCCAGTTTATTGATCAGATTCCGGGTTATATGGTGAAGTTTGATAAAATTCAGGGTGAAGAAGGAAGAGATTTGGAAGGAATTTTCATTCACAAAAAGGCAAGCACCTTTGAAAATCAACAATCGATTGTTGCCGAAAAAGGGAAATTTGTAACTCCGGCCAATAAAAATTATCTGCAATTGGTTTTATATAACGGATATGTTTTTGAAGATACCTACGCCGGAAAACCTGAAAATGTAAGGCAAAAACAGCCCGATCAGGCAATAAAATTTGACACATTGGTTTCTCATTTCGACATCAGTGAAATCATCAACAGAGCTATTGAGCAGGAAAGAATCACCGACGATTACCGCTTTCAAACCTTTACCGAGCTGTATACGACGATTGATAAAACAAAGAAAGAAAATGACAGAATGGCGGATAGAATAAGTAATGAAGTTATTTCACAAACCAATCCGGTCATCAGTTATATGGATAAAAACAAAGCTAAAGCTCCCGTTAAATCTCAATACAAGCTTGATACTTTGAAATCTGATAAAAAGCTTGAAATTATTTACAACGCTCACGAAAGATTAAATAACCTTAAAAGCACACTCGATAGCAAAAATAATGAGCTTAATCCCAGCATAAAATATTTCAGTAAAGTAGTTATTTATCAGCAGAGAATCATATCCTATTCATTTACCTGCATCATTTTCTTTATGATTGGTGCGAGCTTAGGTTCAATCATCAGAAAAGGAGGAATGGGAGTTCCGGTGATTGTCGCCATCGTTATTTTTATTATTTTTTATGTAATTAATGTAGGATTTGAGAACGTTGCCTGGTCCGGAAAGATGAGTCCATATTTGGCTGCTTGGCTTCCAAATATTATTTTGTTTCCTTTTGGAGTTTTAATGACTTATAAAGCGCTGACAGATTCGCAACTATTTGATTCGGAAAAATATAAAGCACTTTTGAAGCCAATTACGAGAAGATTTAGCAAAAGTAAAGAGCATAAAAGATATCAATAATTTAAAGTCCGGTTTTTTCCGGACTTTTTTGTGATGTTCAAAGAATTAATTACAGCACATTTTTTGTTTTAAACCGTAATTAATAATTTAATATGAAAAATATACTTTTGATCTCGGGGCTTTTTCTTGTTTTTTCGTGTAAAAATGAAAATGATAAGAAGATTAGTGCAAATACAGCTGTATCGGACAGCTTGAGTTCTGAAGTGAAAGACACTTTATTGGCGGATAAAGATTTAACTTCAGTTAAAACAATTAAAGAAGAATATGATCGTCTGAATGCAAAATTAAAATCAAAACAGCTGGATTCTGTTGGCTTCAATTATGATTGCAACAGCGAAAGATCAGGAAATGTGGTTTTTTATTCCGAAAAAGGAGAATTGAAAATCGTCAAACATTCTTATGCTGAATACAGTCACTTTTCTTCAACGGAAAATTATTTTATCAAAAACGGCTCGCCTTTTTTTATTTTTAAAGATGAAGTCTCCTGGAATTTTGATGGCGGATCTCCAGAAAAGCCCGAAACAAAAGACGATATCAAAGAAAAACGTTTTTACATTGTCAATGATAAAGCAATAAAATGTCTTGAAAAAGAATACACTTTAAAATCAAATTCCGCAAATAATCCTAAGTCTGAAAATGTTCAAAATAGAGAAAGTAAAAACTGCTCGGTTGAAGAATTACAGAAAACTTTTAAGCTGCTTTTAAAAAATAAAGACAAAAGAAACACCATTAAATGTCTGTAAACAAAAAGTTGGCTCTGAAAAATTCAAAGCCAACTTTATTATAATTGTAAAACTGAAAATTAAACTTTCATAATTTCAGCTTCTTTTGTTTTAAGATGCTCGTCGCAAACTTTTACATATTTATCCGTAAGTTCCTGAATATCTGCTTCTACCGCTTTTATGGCATCTTCCGAAACACCTTCAAGCCTTTTCAGTTCTTTCAATCCGTCTTGTCTGGCGTTTCTTACAACGATTTTGGTTTGTTCGGTTTCAGATTTTGCCTGTTTTGCAAGATCTCTTCTTCTTTCTTCGGTTAAAGGCGGAACATTCAGAATGATATTTTCCCCGTTATTAGAAGGTGCAAAGCCCAAATTGGAATTGATAATAGCTTTTTCTATCGCGCCAATTGCAGTTCTGTCCCACGGCTGGATAGAGATGGTCATCGCATCCAAAACAGAAACATTGGCAACCTGATTGATCGGTGTCGTTGCTCCGTAATACTCTACCATTACGTCCTGAACCATTGTCGTAGACGCACGCCCCGCTCGGATTTTTTGAAATGCATGTTCCAAATGTTTGATGGCGGCCTGCATGTCTTGTTGTACAGATTCTACGATAAGATCTAATTCTTCCATTATGTATTTAAAATTTGAAAGGTTACACATTTTTATTATAAATGATGAATAATAATAGTAATAAACAATTTAGAAAGCGTTTATTTTTATCAAAAATTAAGCCCTAAAAATCTAAAATTAGCTATTTAAACTACAAATCCACTAAAGTACCAACATTTTCCCCTTCTACAATTTTCAACAAATTACCGTCTTTATTCATATCAAAAACGATGATCGGAAGCTTGTTTTCGTGGCTTAATGTAAATGCTGTCATATCCATTACTTTAAGATTTTTCTCAAAAACTTCATCAAAAGATAATGAATTATATTTTACTGCATTTTCATTTTTTTCCGGGTCGCTGTCGTAGATACCGTCTACTCGGGTTCCCTTCAAGATGACATCTGCTCCTATTTCTATGGCTCTCAAAGTTGCTGCAGTATCTGTCGTGAAATAAGGATTTCCGGTACCCGCACCGAATATTACGACTCTGCCTTTTTCAAGGTGTCTTACCGCTCTTCTTTTAATAAAAGGCTCGGCTATTTTATCCATTTCTATTGCAGATTGCAGTCTTGTTTTTATTCCAGCATCTTCCAAAGCGCCTTGTAATGCCATTCCGTTGATTACGGTTGCAAGCATTCCCATGTAGTCTCCCTGTACTCTATCCATTCCTTTTGCAGCGCCGGCTACTCCACGAAAAATATTTCCTCCTCCAATCACGATGGCTATTTCGCAGCCTTTATCTACTACTTTCTTTATTTCCGCAGCGTATTCCGTCAGCCTTTCGTTGTCAATACCATATTGTCTGTTTCCCATCAACGCCTCACCGCTCAGTTTTAGAAGGATTCTTTTATATTTCATCTTTAAATTTATAATAGTTTTTGAGAACTTTATTTCTCCGAAAATTAATTTTGCAAATATAATCATTAAAAATATTGAACGAAGAAAAATATTTAATAGTAAATAATGATATAAATATTTTGATAAGTACGAAAAAGGATTATTTTTGCAATAATTAAATACTGATTTGAAGAAAATTGTCATTTTTTCACTATTTCTTTTGGGATTTGTTTCATTTGCACAAAATGGAACAAATGTTTATCCGTTTCTTAATATTCCGGTTTCGGCAAGACAGGCTGCTTTAGGCGGCGACGCAATTACGATAAGAGATTATGATGTTTCTTTTGCAATTGCCAATCCGGCTTTGCTTAATAAAGATTCGGACAAGCAGCTTTCTGTAAATGCAACGGCTTATCTGGCAGATTCAAAATACGGAACAATTGGTTTTGCGAAAGATCTCGACAACGGCCACATGGTAACTGTAAATGCGAGATACATGAGCTACGGAAACATTCCAAGAACTGACGAAAGTGGTTTTGAACTTGGCGAATTTTCTGCTTCAGATGTTGCTGTTGGTGGCGGTTATGCTTATCAGTTTGAAGAAGACTGGACGATCGGTGGTGGAATTAATTTCATCACTTCAAAAATTGATACGTATACTTCATCGGCTTTAGCAGGAAACTTGGGAGTTACTTATCACAACAAAAAGTCTAAGGAAGTTGTTTCTCTTATTTTCAGAAATTTCGGATATCAATTCAAATCTTTCAACGGAGAAAGAGAAAATCTTCCATTCAGAGTAGATTTGGGATACACAAGGATTTTAAAGAATTTCCCTTTGGCCATTACCATTACTGCGCACGATTTGCAGGAGTTTGATATTTCATCAGATTATAATGTAAACGGTCAGGAAGTGAATGTTGGAAGAAAAATTGCTGATCACTTTTCTTTGGGTGCCGAGCTTTTTCCTGAAAAAAGCTTTAATGTAAGATTAGGCTATAATGTAAAGCGGGGAAATGAATTGGCGGTGGCAGACCAGCGAAACTTTTCAGGACTTTCTGGTGGATTTGGCTTAAAAATATCAAAATTCCGTATCGACTATGCGCATGTGAGATATCACAATTCTTCCAACGTCAATCAGATAGGAATTTCAGTAGACTTGAGCAGCCACAGAGGAGAATAATTTCAGATTTTGATTAAAACTTTCTTTGTCTTTCGGAAAAAATCTTGAAATTTGCATTATGAAAAAACCAGTAATAGCTATAGACGGATTCTCATCTACAGGGAAAAGCTCAATTTCAAAAATCATTGCCGAAAAATTGGGAATTGTACATTTGGATACAGGAGCTTTATATCGCGGCATTACCTGGTTTGCATTACAAAATTGTTTGAATGAAGATGGCTCAATAGATCTTCAACAGCTTTTCGGATCTTTTTCATTAATTGATCTTGAATTTAAAAATGATGATGGTGAGCTGGTTCTCTTTTTGAATCGCATCAATGTTTCTAAAGAAATACGGTCTAATGAAGTATCGGAAAACGTAAGTTTTATTGCCAAACAAAAAGAAGTAAGAGATTTTCTTTTGCAGTCACAACGCAATCTGGCCGAAAAAGGCGGCATCATTATGGATGGCAGAGATATAGGAACTGTCGTTTTGCCCAATGCAGACTTTAAGTTTTTTTTGACAGCAAGCATTGATGAAAGAACAAAAAGACGATACAACGAGCTTTTAAGCCTTGGTATAGAAGCAGATGAGCAGCAGGTAAAACAAAATTTAATCGAAAGAGACCGTATCGACAGCGAAAGAGAAATAGCTCCGCTAAAAAAAGCAGACGATGCGATTGTGATTGATAATACGTTGCTTACTAAAAAGGAAACAATAGAAAGCATTCTGACACACATAAAAAAAAGATAATTTTTATCCGATAAATTTGTATTTGGTATATTAATTGTAATCTTTAAGATATAAAACTAGTATTTATTAACTATTAAAAAAAACGAAAATGTCTAGAAAAGGAAATAATACAGCCGGTATTTTGGCAGGACTTCTTGCAGGTGCTGCAGCAGGGGTAATTTTAGGAATGCTTTATGCTCCTGAAGAAGGTAAAGAAACCAGGAAAAAAATTAAAACAAAAGCCAACGATCTTAAAGATCAGGCAAAAGATAAATACGGTGAGGTTTCTCACAAGGTAAAAGATCAATACGACAGTATTTCTTCTACTTTCAAAGAAACGGCAAGCAATGTTGCGCACACTGTGAAAGACGGATACGATAAGTATAGAGATCAGATTGTCTCTAAAACGACAGACATGGTAAAAGATGTTGAAGCAGGATTGAACGATCTAAAAAAATAACATTTTATTTTTCGTAAAATGACAAGGAACTTTGAACCATTAAAGTTCCTTTTTTTGTAACTTAAAAAAAAAACAATGATTGAGACTTTAAAAGAATATGCATCAAAAAGAATCGATTTACTGAAAATTCAGGCTACAGAAAAATCTTCAATTTTTTCAGGCGTTATCGCTTATCTGGTTGTTTTACTTGTTGCTTTTGCTTTTTTTATCATTCTTTTCAATTTCGGAATTGCCTTTCTTCTCGGTAAAGCATTGAACAATACTTCGTATGGCTTTTTAATTGTCGCTTCATTTTATTTGCTTGTGATGATTCTTATTGTTATTTTTAAAAAACGAATCATTCATCTTACGGCCAATAAAGTAATTCAATTTTTAAATCACTAAATTATGAGCATAAACTATCAAAGTTTGGAAGAACTAAAAACAAAGAAAAAGCTTTTAAAAAGTGAGATCGATGATTTGGAAGCACTTTTAACTTTTAAAAATACTAAAGAAAGCCTCAGCGCTTTTACCAATGGCTTAACAGATCAATATCTTCAGGAAAAAGTAGATGAAGACGGCGAAGAAAAAACAGTAATCAGAAAAGATGTGATTGCCAGGCAATTGACTTCAGAAGTGAAAGATATGTTCATCAGTAAAAATGCTGCAATGGGATTGGCCAGCAGCGCACTCAAAGGTGATGCATTGGATAATGTCATAAGACTTGCTGTAACGGCATTCGTTGCCAATTATGCAAAGAAAAGCATGAAAAGCGCCAACTGGAAACAAAAAATTTTAGGAGCCGCTTTAATTTATGTAGCGCCAATGGCTTTAAGGTTTGTCAGAAAAAAACTGGAAAGTTATCAGAAAAAAAGAAGTCTTTCAAGCATGGAGCAACTTATTTAATAGAAGCTAGAAACAAGAAGTTAGAAATTAGTTTTTATGCTAATTCTAACTTCTAAAATCTAACTACTATCCTATTTTGAAAACAATTGTCCAAGAATTATTCCTGCAGCCATTGAAACATTCAGGCTTTCGGTAGCTTTTGATTTTCCAAATCTGGGAATAGTTATTTTTTTCTGAAGGAGTTTTTCGGTTTCGGGACGTATTCCGTTTCCTTCATTTCCTAAAATTAAATTAAATTTTTCAGGCTTTTCAAAAGTGTAAATGCTTTCTCCTTCCATATCGGTTCCAACATTGATATTTTCCGTTGTAGAAAGGTATTCTGAAAGGTTACAATACACCATATTTACCCTTGTGAAAGAACCCATGCTTGCCTGTATCACTTTCGGATTATAAAAATCGGCGGTATCTTCGCTGCAAATGATCTGTTCGATTCCAAACCAGTCTGCCAGACGGATAATTGTTCCCAGATTTCCCGGATCCTGAATCCCATCTAAAACCAATTGAATATTTTGATCTTCAGATTTCGATTCTTCATTTAAAAAACAAACCGCCACAGAATCTTTAGGATTTTGCAGAAAACTTATTTTTTTTAATTCATTTTCAGTGATTTGATGTATAATTGTATCCCTAAAATTTAAATTTTGAGGATTTGTAGAAAATATTTCTTTAATTTTAAAGTTAGAATTGGGAAGTTCGGAAATGATTTTATTCCCTTCAACCAAAAACAAATTGTATTTTTGCCTGAACTTCTTTTTATCTAAAGACTGTAAAACTTTTATTGTATGAGCTGTAAGCATTTTAAGAATTCTCCTCAAAAATATTATAAAATTATATCATTTGCAACAGTAGTTGGTGTACTTTATGCTTGTAGTACCACAAAAAAAGTACCCGAAGGAGAATTTTTGCTGACAAAAAACAACTTTGAGTTTGAAGATAAGAAGCAGCCGTTTGATGATGAGCTAAAGGATTATGTTCAGCAAAAACCAAATAAAAAACAGTTTCTTTTTATGCCTTTGGGGTTATGGTTTTACAATGCCGCCAACCCAAAATATGACACGGTTCTCAATGAATATATGACGTATCCCAGCGAAATGAGAGATCAGAAGTTGAGAGACTCACTTTTCATAAAATATGATATGAAAAGCAGCGTAGGCAAAAGTCTGTTTATCGACAGGCTGATGCACAATTGGGGAACTGCGCCGGTAATTTTAGATCAAACAAGAACCGAAAAGGGAGCTGAATCAATCGAAAAAAGATTAACCTACCGCGGATATTGGGATTCTGAAGTGAAGTTTAAACATGATCTCGATTCTACCGCAAAAAAGGCTGCCGTTACTTATTTTATCACCCACAATTCTCCGACATTTATAAAAGATTATTATTACAATATTCCGGATCAGGGAATTAAAAGTCTTTATCAGCAAACCATTAATGAAAGCTTGATAAGGTCTAAAACAATTCTGGATCAGACTGTTCTTGAAAAAGAGCTGTCAAGAATCAATGATCTAATGCGGGAAAACGGTTATTATAAATTCAACAACGCTAATGATGAAATATATTTTATTGCCGATTCTTTAAAAGACAGAAAAGATGTGCCGTTGATTTTGGAAATTCATAAAGATTCTCTAGACACGCCTTACAAAAAATCAACAATTGGAAATATTGATGTTGCCATCGTCGAAAACGCTTCCGATTTCCCGAAAAATACAGTGAAAGACAGCCTCAGAAGAATAAGGTTTCATAAGATGAATGAAAATTACAAAACTTCTTCTTTATGGCGCGCAATCATTGTAGACAACAAATCTGTTTACAATCAGAAAAAACTGGATCTTACAAAAAGAAATCTTTTGGCTATGAATAATTTCAGTATTCTGAAAGCTAAAGATTCTTTACGACAAGGTGGTTCTGTGAAGCCAAACGACAGCATTATTGATGTTTTGTATCTTCTTAAGCCTCTTCCAAAATATGAAGTAAAAGTAGGAACGGATATTAATTATTCGCAATTATTAAATTTAGGAATTTCCCCATCTGTAGATTTAACAACTCGAAATGTTTTCAGAGGCGCAGAAAACCTTTCTACAAGTCTTTCCGGAACTTTCGGGTCGATCAGAAATCCGAAAAATTTAGATAAAAGAATTCTGGCGTATGAAATATCTGCGCAGGCTGCATTGAGTTTTCCGCGTCTTTTATTGCCCTTTAATTATTATAAACTAATTCCGAAAAGGTACACTCCTACTTCATCCATTGTTTTGGGAACATCAATACAGAATAATATCGGCTTGGGAAGAGTGAATTTTAATACAGGTTTAAATTATTTTGCCAACGTAGATGATAAAGTTTCGCATCGGCTTACTTTGTTTAATACATTATTCAGTTTAACAAAAAATAAAGACAATTATTACGATTATTTCGTCAACGATAATAATATCAGAAAAGAAGTTTTTGCAGATTATTTTAATTACAATCCACAAACCGAACAACAGTTTGAATCTGGCGAATTAACGCTCGATCAGGTTTCTGAGCAAATCGTAAATGATGGTAATTATATTGCATCTCTTGACCAGGATAGAGCCGATAGAATTGTTTCCTTCCGGGGAACGCTTGTGAATAAAGACAGACAAACGCAGGATGTGATCATTTCGTCAATGATTTATAATTTTATTTATAATGAAATCGGAAAAAAAGATTATCCTAACGCTTTTTATTTCAACGGAAAAATAGAATTGGCGGGTAATATTCCGAGTATTTTCAACCAAAAAAGAGATGATGGCGGCGGAATCCTTAGAAGTCCTGAAAGAACAATTTTCGGAATTCCTTACGCACAATTTGTAAAATTAGATTTTGACGTCAGAAAATATTTTAAATTTAATAACCAGACTTTAGCTTTACGCCAGTTTATCGGTTTGGGAATTCCGTACGGAAATTCATCTTCAATGCCATTTGTGAGGTCTTATTTTAATGGTGGTTCTAATGATATTCGTGCTTGGGTGGCATTCGGTGGTTTAGGTCCCGGAGGCTCGCAAATTGACGAAAGAGTGCGTACTTATCTCATGGGAAATATAAAGCTTACGACCAATATTGAATATAGAATTCCGTTTAATGATATGTATGAAGGGGCGATTTTTACCGATATCGGAAACATCTGGAATACTGAAGATAATGGTTTTAATGATCAATTCAAATTCAATAAGTTTATCAGGGAAATGGGGATCGGAAGCGGATTTGGTTTAAGAGTAAATGTGGCGTACATCACATTGAGATTAGATCTTGCTTATAAAATTTATGATCCAAATAAACCGGATGGCGATCGATGGAGATTTCATGATATTAAACCGTTAAAACCCACCCTAAACATTGCATTTGGATATCCTTTCTAATCCGGAGAAATACCCAAAATAAAATAAACTACAGCAATCACTCTTGCGAGAATCTCACGGGATTGATTTCTGTAGAAACTTTCTGCTTTTGTCACATCCTGCGCATCAAAACCTAAAGCGTTCATATTATTATTTCTTGCAAAAAACAGGGCCCGAAGGTTGTGAAAACCTTGTGATACGATGATTACATTTTCTTTTTTGTATACATTTTTGCAGCGCAGAATACTTTTGTAGGTATTAAAGCCTTTCGGATCTTCAATAATAATATCTTCAGGTACGCCTTCCTGATAGATAAGATAATTTTTCATAGCGGCCGGCTCATTATAGCCTTTGCTTTTTTCACCGCTTACAATGATTTTTTTGATTTTTCCGTGATGATAAAGCAGTGCTGCGGCATCCATTCTTTTGGTGAAATAAGGATTTGAAGTTCCCGATCTCATTCTCGGCGATGTGCCCAGAACCAAAGCAACTTCACGTGGCGGAATTTTTGAAATCTTGTTATACGTTCTTCCGTTTGTAAGCCCGAAAACCCAAATATTGGAAAGGCAGATCAAAAGAAAAACAAGTTCTATTGATGAAAAAATAAGCTTGAATATGTTTCTGATAATTCTCAATTAAAATCAAAGTTAAGCTTTATTTTCTTAGTTTTAGCGATCGACATGCAGGCCAGGATTTTACCTTCAGATTCTTCTTTTTCGGTAAGATATTCATTTTCCAGAAGTTCCACTTCGCCTTCTTCCAGAATACATTCGCAAACACCACAGATTCCAGATTTGCACGAATAAGGTGCAGGAAATTTTTGTTCTAATAATTGTTGCAGGATTTTCTCTTTATTATTCGGAAGCTCGGCTTGATACTTTTTTCCTAAAGTTTTAAATTCCACTTCAACATTTTCTATTAAAGGAAATTCTTTTTCAATAGGATAAATATCATCATTAAACTCCTCAAAAAGCTCAAAATGAATATTTTTTTTCGGAATGCCGTGATGATAACAAGCGTTAGCCAATGCTTTTATCATTTCTCCTTTTCCACAGATCAAAACTTCGTCAACGGCATCCCAGATTGTAGATTCTTCGTCTGTATCATCCAAATGAAGGATTTGATTGATAATTAAATTTAATTTTTTCTCGTTAAGCCTTCCATAAAAAAAACTATTTGCGGTCTTTTCTTGAGAATAAAAATAGAAAATCTGAAGCCTTTCTGAACTACTTCTGGCAAGATTATCAAGCAATTCTCTGTAAATAAGATCTTCCGAACTTTTATTACCAACAAATAAAAACAATCTTGTTCGCGGTTCGGTGTGAAGAATATTTTTAAAATGACTTAAAATAGGCGTGATACCAATTCCGGCTGCAAAACCCACAATTGTACGAAATTCACTTGGCTTTGAAACTAAAGTAAATCTTCCGCTGGGTTCGCTCACCAACAATTCGTCACCAATGTTATAATTTTTAAATAGTTGTGAAGTAGCTCCATCATGCGAACTTACTTTTATTCCCAAACTTATTTTTTCCTCGTACGGAGCCGAAGTCATTGAATAATCATTGATAACTTCTTCGCCATGAGCTTCAAATTTCACACTTACAAATTGGCCTGCTTCAAATTTAAATTTCTCTTTCAGGTTTTCAGGTATTTCCAGCTCCAACGAAAAAGTATTTTTGGTCAGGTCTTCCTTTTTAGCTATTTTTAGCCAATGAAACTGTGTCAGTTTCCCTTTATAGATTTGTTGTTCCATACTTCAGATTCAAAAATAAAAAAATAAATATGAAAAAGATAATTTTATCGACGTTTTTAATTACCGTACTTTTCAGTTGCAAGAAAGAAGCCGAAAAAACAGATGATAACACTGTTTCTTCCGACTCAATTTCTAATGTAATGGCTCCTGAACCGGTTTCTTCCGTTGCAAAACTTCAGTCACTTTCACCATCGCAGACTTCAGATTATTTACAAACCAAAAATGATACTTTATATGTAACCAATTTCTTCGCAACTTGGTGTGGACCTTGCGTAAGAGAAATTCCTCATTTTAAAGAGAAAATTGAAGAGCTGAAAGGACAACCTGTAAAAATCACTTTTATAAGTCTTGATAATAAAGAAGTCTGGAATTCTGAAGTTCCACAATTTGTAGATCAACACGGAATCAGAAACAATACCATTTTGTTGGACGGAAGCCAGCTGGACGGTAACTTTTTTCAAAATAATTTTGATAAATGGGACGGCGGAGCAATTCCGTTTACTTATATGAGAAAAGGCGAAAAAACGGATGAATATTTAGGAATGATGACTTCTGAATTACTAAATTCCAAAATAGATTCTTTCTTAAAATAAATTTCACAGATTTTTCTGAATGTCAGCTCAATTTAAAATCCTTTGTTTAGCATTAATGATTGCAATTGCTTTTGCATCATTTATTAATCTGAACACAGGATTTTTAAGTTTAAATCTACAGGATTTTTTTCATAATACTGAAAACGGACAAATTGCTGAAATAAGGATTAACCGTGTATTGGTAATGCTTTTGGCCGGAGTTTCAATTCCTTCTTCCGGTTTTCTGATGCAGGAATATTTCCAGAATCCTTTAGCCGGTCCGGATATTTTAGGAATCACTTCTGTAGCGAGCTTATCGGTTGCTTTTTACATCTTCTTTTCGCACGACATTCTTCTTCCCGAATTTTTGCAAAACAGCTTTCTGAGCTTATCGGCAATCATTGGAAGTTTACTTCTGATGTTGGTTTTACTTTCAATGTCAAATAAATTTCAGGATAAATCTTATTTGATAATTTTCGGGTTTTTAGTTTCTGCATTTGCCGGAGCTATTGTTTCTTTGCTTCAGTTTTATGCAGAAAATCAAAGCTTAAAAAACTATATTTTATGGTCTTTTGGGGCTAATAATATGGTTTCGAGAAATCAGATTATTGTGTTGTCGATTTTAGTTTTGATAGGATTATTTATTTGTTTTAAAACAATAAAACCTTTAATTGGAAATTCACTCGGAACATCTTATGCACAAAGTCTGGGCGTAAATTTGAATCAATTAAAATTACTGATCATTGTTGCTTCTTCCCTACTTTCTGCTTCTATTACGGCGTTTTTAGGGCCTATTTTATTTATAGGAATTATTGTTCCGCATTTTTGCAGATTGATTTATAATCCTGCAAAACTTTGGCAGCAATGGATTTTGAATATGTTTTTAGGAATGCTGATGATGTTGTTATTTTCAATTGTTGCAGAAAAAACACAGATTCCTTTGAATGTGATAAGTTCTATTTTTGGAATTCCTGTGATTTTGATGATGCTTTTGAGACAGAATAAAGTTTAGAATGTTGGTTATCGCAAAGACGCAAAGTTTATTTGATTAGTTTGTTTTAAGGCGCAAGGATTTTATCTTTGATAAAATTTAGGATCGCTAAATTATTAAAGAGTTAATGCAATTCAACACTTGCTGAAAATCTTTGATTCCTTAGCTTTAGCATGAAGATAAAACCTTTACGATAAACCAACAAAAGTTATATAACACAACACAAATGACAGAAAACGAATTATCAAAGATTGTCTTTGAGACAGGATTGAAAATTCATAAAAAATTGGGATCCGGATTGTTTGAACATGTATATGAAGAATGTCTGTTCTATGAATTGACGAAAGCCGGATTATCTGTTGAAAAACAACGGTTACTTCCAATTGTTTATGAAGAATTAAGAATCGAAAATGCTTTCAGATTGGATATGATTGTTGAAAATAAATTAATTTTAGAAATAAAAACAGTTGAATATATTAATTCGATTCATAAAGCCCAACTTTTGACCTATTTAAAAATGACGAATTGTAAATTAGGATTATTATTAAACTTTCAATCGGATGTTTTCAAAAACGGAGTAACAAGAATTGTGAATTTTTTGTAATTAAACGTATAAAAATTTGACAAAGTCAAATTCCTTGCGCCTTAAAACATTATTTTTGTAAACAAACTTGCGCTTTTGCGATGAACCAACAAGAGAAATGTATCTACAAATAAAACAAGCAAATATCGGCTACAACAAAACCTTAATTTCAAATGCAAATGCAAACTTGAATCTAGGCGATGTATGCTTGTTAATTGGCAACAATGGCGTAGGAAAAACCACATTAATTAAATCAATTCTTCATCAGGTTTCCCTATTAAACGGCGAAATAATCATTAAAAATAAAAATATAAAAAACCTTTCAGTTAAAGAAATTGCAGAAAATATTGCGGTTGTTTTTTCAAAATCTGTCATTCCACAAAATTATACGGTTGAAGATCTTATTTCTTTAGGAAAATATATTTATTATCCTTTTTATTTTGAGCTTAAAAAAGAAGACAGACAAGAAGTTTCACATATTATTGAAGAATTAAATTTAAGTCAATACAAAAATATTTTACTTCAAAATCTTTCAGACGGAAATCTTCAAAAAGCTTTTATTGGAAGAGCTTTGACACAGAATTCTTCAATTATTATTCTTGATGAACCGACGACACATCTTGACGAAAAAAATAAAATAATCATTCTTAAAACCCTCCGAAAACTGGCAAAAGAGCAAAATAAACTGATTCTTTTTTCTTCTCACGACTGGCGTTTGGCAAAAGAATTTGCGGATAAAATTTGGTATGTAAAGGATGAGAAGTTGTACTCCGGACTTGTGGAAGATGTTTTGCTGCAACATGAAGAGTTGACGAATGCGTCTTTATTTCAGGTGAACGAAAACTTTATTGCTCCTAAAATCACAGCTCCAACATTTCATAAAGAAATGTTGTATTCTTTGCTTCAAAAAAACTTCCAAAAAGATCTTTCTTTTCTCGATTTTAAATATCACGAAAGCTTTTGGGCGGTTTCCTATAATTCTGAAAATCATCAATGCGAATCTTTCGAAGAAATTATAAAATTTATTCAAAACATTCATTAATTATTTATTTTCTTTAAGTATTCTACATACTATGCATGCATAGTATTATGCTTCTCATATAATTTAATTATCTTAATATCAATGCGTTAACAAAATTTAACTAAAAATAATACTATGCATGCATAATATTTGCTACATTTGATAAAACCGATTAGCAAAAAAATATGATGGATAATAAAGAGAAAACTGAAAATGTCGATCTCATTTTAAAACAGACTTGGTTGGCTGTTTCAAAGATGTATACCGAATTGGCTCAGGAACACGATTCTACAGCTGTTCAGGCCTTAACATTACTAAAAATAGATCCGAAAGAAGGAACAAGAAGTACCAATCTAGGCCCGAAAATGGCAATTGAACCAACGTCTTTGACAAGAATTATTAAACTTTTGGAAGACAACGGCTACATTTATAAGGAAAAAACTACTTCAGACAAAAGAGAGGTAATTATTAAACTTACTGATAAAGGCTTGAATTCCAGAAATCTATCTAAAGAAGTTGTAGTAAATTTCAATAAAAAAGTGATGGAAAAAATCGCTCCCGAAAAGCTTGAAACTTTTAAAGAAGTGATGACAGAAATCATGAAAATTGCGACAGATATCAACAACAAAAAATAAACAAAATGAAGCCGTAAAGGTAACATTTGACCAATAATAAAATAAATATAATCTAATGAAAAGAAGAATCAAACACGTTACGGTTCTTGGTTCAGGAATTATGGGAAGCGGTATTGCGGCGCACTTTGCCAATATTGGCGTAGAAGTTTCGCTTTTGGATATCGTACCTTTTGAACTGACTGAGGCAGAACAGAAAAAAGGTTTGACCAAAGATGATAAAGCGGTAAGAAACAGGATCGCTTCCGAAAACTTTGAAAAACTCAAAAAAGCAAGCCCCGCTCTACTCTATTCTCCGAAATTTGCAGATAGAATAAAGGTTGGGAATTTTGATGATGATTTACAGAAAATTAAAGACACCGACTGGATTATTGAGGTTGTAATTGAAAAACTGGATATAAAGAAATCAGTTTACGAAAAGATTGAACAATTCAGGAAACCTGGAACTCTTGTATCTTCCAACACTTCCGGAATTCCGATAAATATGTTGGTAGAAGGCAGAAGCGAAGATTTTAAAAAATATTTTGCAGGAACGCACTTCTTCAATCCCGTGAGATATCTTCCGCTTTTAGAAATTATTCCGACCAACGATACGCTTCCGGAGATTATCGATTTTTATATGGCTTACGGAGCAAAATTCTTGGGTAAAACAACTGTTTTAGCAAAAGATACTCCCGCATTTATTGCCAACAGAATTGGGGTTTTCTCAATGATGGATTTGCTGCATAATGTTCAAAAATTAGGCTTAAATGTTTCCGATGTAGATAAATTGACCGGTCCGATAATTGGGCGACCGAAATCTGCAACGTTTAGAACTGCTGATGTTGTCGGATTGGATACTTTGGTAATGGTGGCGAACGGAGTTCGGGAAAGTGGCGTAGAGAAAAATGATTTCTATAACGTTTTCTCCTTACCCGACTATATTCAGAAAATGGTAGGAAATAAATGGTTGGGCTCTAAAACTGAACAGGGTTTCTACAAAAAAATCAAAAATGCTGAAGGAAAATCTGAAATTCATGGATTAAATCTTGATACTTTAGAATATGAACTTCAAGGAAAATCTTCTTTTCCTACTTTAGAATTAACTAAAAACATTGATAAACCGATTGACAGATTTAAAGTTTTAATTGGTGGAAAGGATAAAGCGGGCGAATTATACAGAAAATCTTTAGGTTCATTGTTCGCTTATGTTTCGCATAAAGTTCCTGAAATTTCCGACGAAGTTTACAAAATCGATGATGCGATGAGAGCTGGTTTCGGTTGGGAAAACGGTCCGTTTGAGATTTGGGATGCCGTTGGCGTTGAAAAAGGTGTTGAATTGGCTAAAGAAGCTGGCTATGAAGTTTCAGACTGGGTAAAAAATGTAGAAACTTTCTATAAAGTTAATGATGAAGGACAAAGCATTTACGTTGATAAAAACTCAGGTGAATACAACAAAATTCCCGGACAGGATGCTTTTATTATCTTAGATAATATCAGAAAAAACAAAACGCTTTGGAGTAATTCGGGAGCTTCAATTGAAGATTTGGGTGACGGAATTATCAACTTCGAAATCCGTTCTAAAATGAATTCTCTTGGAGGTGAAGTTTTAGATGGATTAAACAGAGCGATTGATTTAGCCGAAAAAGAATATGACGGTTTAGTAATCGGAAATCAAGGCACGAATTTCTCTGTCGGAGCCAATTTAGCAATGATTCTAATGATGGCTATCGAGCAAGATTGGGATGATTTGAATATGGCGATTGCTTATTTCCAAAAATCGATGATGAGAGTTCGTTATTCCTCAATTCCTGTCGTTGTTGCTCCTCACGGAATGACGCTTGGCGGCGGTTGCGAAATGACAATGCATGCCGACAGAGTGGTTGCAGCAGCAGAAACTTACATCGGATTGGTTGAAACCGGAGTTGGTGTAATTCCTGGCGGTGGCGGAACTAAAGAACTGACCTTGAGAACTTCAAGAGAATTCCACAATGATGATGTTAAAAATAACAGACTTCGTGAAGCTTTCATGAATATAGCAATGGGTAAAGTAGCAACTTCCGCTTATGAAGCCTACGATATGGGAATTCTTGAAAAAGGAAAAGATATTGTAGCGGTTGATAAAAGAACGCAGATAATGACCGCAAAAATGCTTGCTAAAAGTTTAGCAGAACACGGTTACACACAACCTATCGAGCAGAAAGTAAAAGTTTTGGGTAAAGATGCATTGGGAATGTTCTATGTTGGAACTGATCAAATGTTGACCGGAAATTATATTTCTGAACACGATAAAAAAATTGCAGATAAATTAGCCAATGTCATGGTCGGCGGAAATCTTTCCGAACCAACCGTCGTGACCGAACAATATTTATTGAATCTTGAAAGAGAAACGTTCCTTCAGCTTTGTGGCGAAAGAAAAACGTTGGAAAGAATTCAATATATGTTGCAGAAAGGAAAACCATTAAGAAATTAGATTTCTTGTAAAATGTAAAAGGTATTAATGTATTTACGATGCACAACTTTAGAGATTTAGAAGTTTGGACAAAATCTATGAAACTTTGTAAAATATTTTACTTGGCTTCTACCAATTTTCCAAAAGATGAAATGTTCGGATTGACTTCACAGTCAAGAAGAAGTTTATATTCAATTCCATCTAATATTGCTGAAGGTGCGGGCGAGATACAAATGCTCAATTTTCACATTTTCTGAAATATTGCATTAGGTTCTTCATATGAATTTGAAACACAAATCTTAATTGCTAATGACTTAGGTTTTCTTAAAAATGATGATTTTAATATTATTTATTCAGAAATCAAGCACATACAAATATGTTGGCAAAATTGAAGCAGAAATTTAATACTCAAGCATTTTAATCATAAATACATTTTACATAAATACTTTAATACAACAAAATGAAACAAGCATATATAGTAAAGGGTTTCAGAACTGCCGTTGGAAAAGCTCCAAAAGGAAGTTTAAGATTCACAAGACCCGATGTAATGGCGGCAACCGTAATTGAAAAATTAATGGCTGAGCTTCCGCAATTAGACAAAAACAGAATCGATGATCTTATCGTAGGAAACGCAATGCCGGAAGCCGAACAAGGCTTAAATGTGGCTCGTTTGATCTCTTTAATGGGATTAAACACCGACAAAGTTCCCGGGGTTACTGTAAATAGATATTGCGCATCAGGAAGTGAGGCGATCGCAATTGCTTCTGCAAAAATTCAGGCAGGAATGGCTGATTGCATCATCGCAGGTGGTACAGAATCAATGTCTTACATTCCGATGGGTGGATACAAACCTGTTCCTGAAACGGAAATTGCAAAAACAAACCCTGACTATTATTGGGGAATGGGTTACACAGCCGAAGAAGTTGCAAAACAATACAATATCACAAGAGAAGAGCAGGATCAGTTTGCTTTTGAATCTCATATGAAGGCCTTAAAAGCCAATCAGGAAGGTAGATTTGCCAACCAGATTGTTCCGATTCCTGTCGAGTATAATTTCCTAGATGAAAATCAGAAAATGCAGACTAAAAAGTTTGATTTTTCAGTTGATGAAGGTCCAAGAAAAGATACTTCTTTGGAAGGTTTGGCAAAATTAAGACCTGTTTTCGCCAACGGAGGAAGTGTTACTGCCGGAAACTCGTCTCAAATGAGTGACGGAGCGGCTTTTGTTATGGTAATGAGTGAGGAAATGGTGAAAGAATTAGGATTGCAACCGGAAGCTAGATTAGTTGCTTATGCAGCGGCAGGACTTGAACCAAGAATTATGGGAATGGGGCCAATTTATGCGATTCCAAAAGCATTGAAACAAGCAGGATTAGAATTAAAAGATATTGAATTAATCGAATTAAACGAAGCATTCGCATCACAATCTGTTGCTATAAAAAAAGAATTGGGCTTAAATCCGGATATTTTAAATGTAAACGGAGGCGCAATCGCTTTGGGTCACCCTCTTGGATGTACAGGAACAAAACTAACCGTTCAACTTCTTGACGAAATGAGAAAGCGCGGAAACAAATACGGAATGGTTACAATGTGTGTAGGAACGGGACAAGGAGCAGCGAGTATTTTTGAACTTCTTTAATTTAATTATAGATTTTAAATTATAAATTTTAGATGAATGAGTTTCAAAGAAGACAATTTAATTCAAATAAAGACGTTTGATTTTTCATTAAAAATTATTAAATTTTATACTCAATGTAAAGCTCAAAATGAATTTATTTTATCTAAACAAATTCTTCGTTGCGGAACTTCAATTGGCGCAAATGTAGAAGAAGCAATTGCAGCTCAATCAAAAAAGATTTTATTTCAAAACTTTCAATTGCAAATAAAGAAGCAAGAGAAACAAAATATTGGTTAAAACTTTATCAATCCTCAAATTTAGTTCAAATTGAAATTGATTCTTATTTAAAAGAAATTGAAAGCATCATTAATATTTTGACTAAAATCATTAAAACTTCATCTGAAAATGTATAACTGAGATCTAATTTAAAATTTATAATCTAAAATTTAAAATAAATATAATGAGTAATATAGTAAAAGGTGGAGAATTCCTTATCAAAGAAATTCCTGCTAACGAAATTTTTAGTCTTGAGGAACTGAGCGAAGAGCAAAAAATGCTTCGTGATTCTGCGAAAGAATTTATAGACAGAGAAGTGGTTCCGCAACACGACCGTTTCGAGAAAAAAGATTATGCATTGACAGAAGAAACAATGCGTAAATTAGGTGAAATGGGACTTTTAGGAATTACCGTTCCTGAAGAATATGGCGGACTTGGAATGGGGTTCGTAAGCACAATGTTGGCTTGCGATTACGTTTCGGGAGGAAATGGCTCATTAGCAACAGCTTACGGAGCACACACCGGAATCGGAACATTACCTACTCTTCTTTACGGAAGTGAAGAATTAAAAAAGAAATATCTTCCGGATTTAGCGACAGGAACAAAATTCGGGGCGTATTGTTTGACAGAACCAGATGCAGGTTCTGATGCCAATTCAGGAAAAACAAGAGCAAAATTATCTGAAGACGGAAAACATTATATCATTAATGGACAAAAAATGTGGATTTCCAATGCAGGTTTTGCAGATACTTTCACTTTGTTTGCGAAAATAGATGATGATAAAAATATAACAGGTTTTGTGATCAACCGTTCAGAATTGGAAGATCCAAACAGCTTAACTTTAGGCGAAGAAGAACATAAATTAGGAATCCGCTCCTCTTCCACTCGTCAGGTTTTCTTCAACGATATGAAAATTCCTGTTGAAAATATGTTGGGTGAGAGAAACAATGGTTTTAAAATCGCTTTGAATGCATTAAATGTTGGTAGAATTAAATTAGCTGCGGCAAATCTTGACGGACAAAGAAGAATCTTAAATCATTCTATTCAATATTCGAATGAAAGAAAGCAGTTTGGCGTTTCTATTTCAACTTTTGGTGCGATCAGAAAGAAAATCGCCGAAATGGCAACCGGAGTTTTTGTAAGTGAAGCAGGTTCTTACCGTTTGGCTAAAAATGTGGAAGATAAAATTGAAGAATTAGTTACTGGAGGAATGAATCATCAACAAGCTGAATTAAAAGGTGTTGAAGAGTTTGCGGTTGAAGCTTCTATTCTTAAAGTTTTTGTATCTGATCTTACGCAAGATACTGCTGATGAAGGAATTCAGATTTATGGCGGAATGGGATTCTCGGAAGATACGCCGATGGAATCTGCATGGAGAGATGCAAGAATCGGAAGAATTTATGAGGGAACCAACGAAATCAACCGACTTTTAGCCGTTGGAATGTTGATTAAAAAAGCAATGAAAGGCGAGTTGGATCTTCTTTCTCCTGCAATGGCGATCAGCAAAGAATTGATGGGAATTCCTTCGTTTGAAGTTCCTGATTATTCTGAATTTATGAGTGAAGAAAAAGCAATCATTGCTAATCTAAAGAAAGTTTTCTTAATGGTTTCAGGTGCTGCTCTTCAAAAATATATGATGGATATTGAAAAACAGCAACATTTATTATTAAACGCTTCTGAAATTCTTAATCAAATTTACATGGCAGAATCTGCAATTTTAAGAGCTGAAAAACATTTCTCAGCAGATTCTGTGGAAGCTGCAATGGCTCAGCTAAATCTTTACAAAGCTGTTGAAAAAATCATTGTTGCGGCAAAAGAAGGAATTATTTCTTTCGCCGAAGGTGATGAGCAGAGAATGATGCTTTCAGGATTGAGAAGATTTACAAAATATACCAACAATCCGAATGTTGTGGCATTGACAGAAAAAGTGGCGGCACATTATATCGAAAAAGGACATTATTAATAAGTTTATATAATTCTACAAACGTCTCATTTTATGAGGCGTTTTTTTTGTTTCTCATATTTTTTCTTTACTTTTATTGAAAATTCACTTATGAAAACATTTTTTTTATTCTTAATCGTTAATTCCACTTTATTGTTTGCGCAAAAAACGGATAAAAGAAAGTTATTCGTTATTCCTCCAAATAGAATAGTAAAACACGATAATTTATCGAACCTAAAAGATAATTCTAAACTTTCAGATAAAAATGGAATTTATAAAATGTTGGTTGCGAAGCCAAAAAATCCTGATCTTTATGCTGCTTTAAAGGTTAATGAAATAGATCCTTCAAATTACAAAATATTGAATGCTTTAGATTTCGAAAAACTAAAAACAAGAAAAAAAATAATTGACACAAATAAAAACTTAAAAAAATAATTAAAAACAAATGGCAAAATTTATCATTTCGAAAAGAACAAACGGAGATTATCAATTCAATCTAAAAGCAGGAAACGGAGAAATTATCTTGACCAGCCAGGGATATGCATCCAAATCAGGCTGTGAAAACGGAATCGAATCTGTAAAAATAAATTCTCAGGACGATTCAAAGTTTGAAAGAAAAACATCGGCAAACGACAAGTCATATTTTAACTTAAAGGCAGCAAACGGACAATTTATAGGAAGTAGCCAGATGTATTCTTCCAAAAGCAGTATGGAAAAAGGAATTGATTCTGTAAAAAACAATGCGAAAACAGCGTTTGTGGAAGAGGAATAACATTAAGAAGAACAATAAATAAATTTAAAAAAATGTCTTATACTTTTAAGGCATTTTTTTATTTTTGTATTTCTATTTTTTAAAATGACAAAGGAAGAACTTTTACACAAAGCCATAAAAATTGCAGACAAAGCGCACAAAGGTCAAAAAGACAAATATCACGCTCCATACATTGCTCACGTCATGCGTGTAATGGAATATGGCAAAACAATGGACGAAAAAATTGTAGGAGTTTTACATGATGTTGTAGAAGATCATCCACAGGAATTCAGTCTTGAGTTTCTGAGAAATGAAGGTTTCCCCGAATATATTTTGTATGCAGTAAGCTGTCTTACAAAGTATGATCCGGACGAAAATTATGATGATTTTGTAAGAAGAACAGAAAGATCTCCGTTGGCTGTAGCCGTAAAGTTAAACGATCTTCGGGATAATATGGATCTCCGAAGAGTCAACCGCGAGCTTACGCCAAAGGACATTACAAGATTCAACAAATACCTGAAAGCTTACCGTTATTTATCTGAAAAATATTAATCAGCTCCCGGAAAGTGATACGTTTTGGATGGCTGATCGGTATCGTCAATATTAATATTTAATGCTAAATAAACGAAATGTAAGTTTCTGTTTCCTTTTGCATCAAATTCTCTTTGCCAAAGATAACCGCTTAATATTCCAAAATTTTCATCAATCTGATACCCAAAACCGCCATACACTCTATTTCGCGCAAATGTAGGTTTGATGGGGCTTACAAAGAAAACTTCATCGTAGACGTTGGCAAATAAAGTGCCGGGCTCAATTTTTTTGGCATTCAACGGAACAGAAATATTTAAACGATAACGGTAACGCATCCTTTCAGAATTTTTACCGGTTTGAGGCTCATGAAACCAAGATTTTTCAGCCCTGAATCTGTTTTCAAATTTCACAACTCCTTTTTTGAAATCTATAACATCCTGCAGCCAAACCCTGAATTCTTCTTTGTTGATTGCATGATCTTTATAGGTTGCGTATCTTCCCAATCCGATAAAAGGTTTATGGTTTTTTGTGAGATTATACCCTAATCCACCTTTTATTTCGTAATAATCAGGATAAGCATATTCTTCAATACCTCTCATTTGACCTTCGGCATAAAGGAAAAATTTTGGATGAAACTTATAGGTAAGAGTGAGCGCATTGAAGCTGGAAATATGTTCTTGAGCTTTAAAAAAACTCAGGCTAAAAAGTAAGCTTAGGCTTAAAATAAGTTTCATACAAAATTTTTGCAAAAATAAAATATTTAATTATTCCGTAATATTAAGTTTACTTAATGTTAATATTGTAAGTAAAACCAATGTGAAACCATCTTTGTGGCATTGGAACTCCAAAAGTTTCCGTATAATCGGTATTCGTTACGTTATTAATCAACGCATAAACAGAAAAATCATTTTTACTGAAGCTCAGTTTTTCATCTAAAAGATTGTAGCTTCCAAGATTTAATCTGTCGTTATATCTGTAAACCAGCTCATTGGTAAAGTATTTTAAAAACTTAGTTTGCAGCTTTGCAACAAATTGATGCTTAAGGTTATCTAAAACATATCTTGAAACCAAACCGTCGGTTTCTCTAAAACTATTATCAAGATAAGTATAGCCGGCTGTATATTTTAGCCAGGAAAATAATTGATGGTTTATTTCAGCTTCAATACCCTTTATTTCTGTATCGCCTACGTTTTGTGCATACCAGATTGGATCTTCCAGTGAATTTTTCACCCAATCAATAGAATTACTTGAGCTTCTTAAAAATCCGCTTGCTTTAGCTAAAAACCCATTGCGATGAAACTGATAACCAATTTCTGAATAAATGGCGCTTTCTGGAGCCAAAAACTGGTTTCCCTGTTCTGTTTTGCTTGTGTAATAAAGATCTGTAAAAGTTGGAACCCGATGTACTTTTGAGATATTTCCATAGATTTTATGATTCGAATTAAAGTTAAATCCAACATCTAAACCCGGATAAAAAAAGTTTCCTTCGTTTGAATAATTTGCCCAGGAAATTCCCGGAGTTATTAAGAGCTTATTGTTGATTAAAGAAAAATTATGCTCAAAAAACACTTGCGAAACAAATCTTTCTCTGTCACCTAAATTATTACTTGACAAAAATTCTTTTCTCAACTCTACACCTAATCCTGTAGTTCCCAAATTTGAAGTGTAGCTTGAGTTTACTTCGCCGCCAACATTATTTCCAATATGCATATTTCTGTAAATTTCAGGCTTTTCTCTGTTAAATAAATACATATCCTGACCTCTTCTCCAATACACATTAGAATTAAGCTTAAATTTACCAAAGCTTTGCTGATGCGCCAAACTTACAATTGAGGCTTGCAATTCTTCGTATTGTTCGGTGGCTTTTGGTGATGAATAAAAACCGTTGGCTCCAAATTTTTTCTCGGAAATACCGGCCTGTAATCTTATGTTTCCGTCTTTTATTTTCAATTGATTCTGATAAAAAACATTCCTTATTTCAAAATCTGTATTGTGACGATAACCTTGTGACGAATTTGAATTTACCTGCAATAAATTGGAGAACTTTTCATTTCCAAAATTGGCGTTCAGTCCTAAACCATAACTTTCATAATCGCCTATTTCAGCGCTTATTTTCACTTTTTTTCCCGGATAAGCTTTTGTAATGATGTTTATAGCTCCGGCGTAAGCGTTTTGCCCAAATCTTCTTGCAGCCGGACCTTTGATGATTTCAATTCTTTCAACATCTTCCAGATCGACAGGAACGTTCAAAGAATTGTGGCCCGTTTGTGAATCATTCATTCTGATACCGTTGATCAGCAAAAGTACTTGTTCAAAAGAGCTTCCACGAAAACCTATATCGCTTTGTACACCATTTGCGCCTCTTCTTCTGATATCCATTCCGGGTATTTGCTGAAGAATTTCGTCAATACTTTTTGCAGGTGAGTTCAAAATATCTGCTTTTGTGATGATAGAAATATTCTGATTGGCATTTTTATACGGTATAGCAATAAATTTCCCCTGAATTTCCACAGAATCTATATCAGCAGTTTTTTCCTGAGCTTGAATGCTAAAAAGCGCACCTAGAAAAAACACAGTTCCCAGTTTTTTTATCATGTTACTTGTTTATAATTTGAAACTGTTCAAAATTACAGGAGTTAATTATAAATAAAAAATGATACATATCATGAAAAATAAACGCATAAATCTGTGAATTTTCAGGAAATAAAGTGTAAACTTTTATCTTTTTAATCTTATAACTGTAATAAAATACTCATAATGAGAAATTAGATTTATTTCAAAATATAAATATTATTCTTCTTAATCTGTATTTGGAAAAAGTTCTTTTAAGTCATTAATTTGGTAAGAAATTCGTATTTTTGTAGGTCTTAATTTTACTATGAATCCAATTACAGAAATAGATATAAAAAAACAGGTTTACGTTAAAAATGCGCACCTTAACAACCTGAAAAACATTGATGTATTAATCCCGAAAAATAAATTGATCGTCATTACAGGAGTTTCCGGAAGCGGAAAATCTTCTTTGGCTTTTGACACAATTTATGCAGAAGGTCAAAGAAGATATGTTGAAAGTTTAAGTTCGTATGCGCGTCAGTTTTTAGGCAAACTCGAAAAGCCAAAAGTTGATGATATCAAAGGTTTGGCGCCTTCTATTGCGATTCAGCAAAAAGTAATTTCATCAAATCCACGTTCTACGGTAGGGACTTCAACAGAAATTTATGATTACATGAAGCTGTTGTTCGCAAGAATCGGAAGGACATATTCTCCGGTTTCGGGCGATGAAGTTAAGAAGGATTCTGTTTCTGATGTGATCGATTATATTAAAGATGCAAAAAAAGATACATCATTTTTCTTGACCGCTCCTTTGGAATATGATATTGATAATTTTGGAGAAAATTTGAATATTCTGAAACTTGCCGGTTTTACAAGACTGGAAATCAACGGAAATGTTGCAGGAATTGAAGATCTTGAAAGTTTTGGATTTACTCCCGAAAAAGGAATGGCCATCAATTTGGTGATCGACCGTTTTTCTTACGAAGAAGATGAAAGTTTCCTTCAAAGATTGGCAGATTCTATTCAGATGGCTTTCTATGAAGGCCACGGATATTGCGCTTTAAAAGACACGGAAAACGGAAAAATAAAAGAATTTTCAAATAAATTTGAGCTCGACGGAATAGAATTTTTGGAGCCGAATGTTCATTTTTTCAGCTTTAACAATCCTTACGGAGCTTGCCCAACTTGCGAAGGCTACGGAAAAGTGATCGGTATCGACGAAGATTTGGTAATCCCAAACAAGGCTTTATCGATATTTGAAGACGCCGTTGCTTCCTGGAAAGGTGAAAGCATGAGCGAATGGAAAAAAGATTTTATCAAAAAAGCGAAAGAATTCCCTATTCATAAGCCTTATCATCAACTCACCAAAGAGCAGAAAAATTATCTTTGGAAAGGCGACGGCAAAAGCAGCTTCCCTTCTTTGAATAATTTCTTCAAAATGCTTGAAGAAAATTTATATAAAATTCAGTATCGCGTAATGCTTTCGCGTTATCGTGGCAAAACGCTTTGCCCGACTTGTGAAGGTCTTCGTCTGCGTGATGAAACAACCTGGATAAAAATTGACGGGCACAATATTCAGTCGATGATCGAGCTTCCTTTGGATGAGCTTTTGCCTTTAATTAACAGTTTAAAGCTTTCAGAACATGACAAAGAAATTGCAAAAAGACTTTTATATGAAATCACAACACGTATTGAATTTTTACTAAAAGTAGGTTTAGGATATTTAACTTTAAACAGAACTTCAAACACGCTTTCGGGTGGTGAAAGCCAGAGAATCAATTTGGCAACGAGTTTGGGAAGTTCTTTGATTGGTTCGATTTATATTTTGGATGAGCCTTCCATCGGATTACATTCAAGAGATACGGAAAATTTAATTGAAGTTTTAAAAAATCTCCGGGATTTAGGAAATACGGTTATCGTTGTAGAACATGATGAAGATGTGATGAAAGCCGCAGATTACATTATCGATATTGGTCCGGAAGCGGGTTATCTTGGTGGTGAATTGGTTTTTGCAGGAGATTATAAAGAACTGAAAAATGCCGACACGCTTACTTCAAAGTATCTGACGGGAAGATTAGAAATTAAAGTTCCCGAAAAACGCAGAAAAGCCAAAGAATGGATCCTGATAAAAGGCGCAAGACAGAATAACCTGAAAAATATTGACGTTGATGTTCCTTTGGAAAGTTTGGTTGTGATTTCAGGAGTTTCCGGAAGTGGAAAATCTACTTTAATGAAGGAAATTTTGACCAACGATATTCAGATTCAGTTGGGAATGGGCGGAAAAAAAGGAGATTATGATTCTGTGGAATTTCCTAAAAAGCTGATTAAAAATATCGAATTAATTGACCAAAACCCAATCGGAAAATCATCAAGATCCAATCCTGTAACATATCTGAAAGCTTATGACGACATCAGAGATTTGTTTTCTAAGCAGAAAATATCCAAAATGATGGGCTACAAACCTAAACATTTTTCTTTCAACGTAGACGGCGGAAGATGCGACGAATGCAAAGGTGAAGGCGTAATCAATGTTTCGATGCAGTTTATGGCAGATATTGAGCTTGAATGTGAAATCTGTAAAGGAACCCGTTTTAAAAACGAAATTCTGGAAGTAAAGTTTGACGAAAAAAACATTTCCGATATTCTTCACATGACGGTTGACGAAGCTTTAGATTTTTTCAAAGAAAATAAAGAAGATAAAATCGTTACAAAACTGACTCCGCTTCAGGAAGTCGGCTTAGGATATCTACAGCTTGGGCAAAGCTCTTCTACCCTTTCCGGTGGCGAGGCGCAACGTGTGAAGCTTGCTTCATTTCTTGTAAAAGGTGTGACGACGGATAAAACATTGTTTATTTTTGATGAGCCTTCAACCGGATTGCATTTTCATGATATTCAAAAATTGTTGAAATCTCTTCAGGCTTTGATTGAGCTTGGACATTCCGTTATCGTCATAGAACATCAACCGGATATTATAAAAAGTGCAGATTATATTATTGATATCGGTCCGGAAGCCGGAAAATATGGTGGTGAAGTTGTTTTTAAAGGAACTCCGGAAGATCTTGCTAAAAATAAAAAGTCGCATACGGCGAAATATATTGCTGAAAAGTTGAATTAATAACTAAAAATTGAATTGTTAAGATATTAAAAGCAGTATTTCATACTTATCAACAAAAAAATGTGGAAAACTTGTGAATTTTAACATTTAATTTATATTCCGTATTAAAAAAATAACTACATTTACTATGTAATAAATCTGAAATGAAATCATTTTTTGCTTTTTTCAGCTTTGAAATTGCAATTAAATTTGAAATAAAAATTTAAGCACAGCATCGTCGGCTGTGCTTTTTTGTTGTTGTCTAATTAAAAAAATGAGATGTATTTATCTACTGGATCCGCTTCTAAAGAGCGGATTCTTTTTATTTTAAGCTTTAGTCACAAAAAACTCTCCAAAATGCCAGAGAATTCCCGACGGGTCGTGTACAAAACATTCTTTTCCCCAATCCATTGTGCGGATCGGCGTGAGTTTGGCCGTCTCATACTTTTCCTGAAAATTCAATGACAGAAGCTCCTCCCAATATGAGTCTACATCTTCAACTTCTATAAAAATCATTGTATTTTCGATCCATTCTTTTGAATAATAATCCTGAAGGTAAAAAGCGATTTCCTGTTTTTTGAAAACTGAAAGGTTGCGTTCCAAAATCGTTTCTTCAAAACCTAAATCCCGATAAAAAGCTCTGCTTAAACCAAAATTTTTTGCACCGATAAACGGACGGATTGATTTTATATTTTGCTTCATAATCTATATTTTAATTAATAAAAAACCTACAAGAAAATCTTATAGGTTTTTAAAATGTTAAAAATGTTTACTTTTTGTCAACAACAATTCTTGCTTCCCTGTTTGCAATCTCCCAAGCGGTTGCAAAAACCAACTGAGTTCTTTGCTGCAACAAAGGGAAATCTATCTTTTCAACATCATCTGTAGGCTTATGATAATCTTCATGAATTCCGTCAAAATAAAAAGCTACAGGAATATTGTTTTTAGCAAAATTGTAGTGATCTGATCTGTAATATAATCTTTGCGGATCTTTTGGATCGTCATATTTATAATTTAATTCTAAATTAACGGTCTTTTTATTGGCAGCTTCGTTGATAACTTTTAATTCTGAACTCAACATTTCTGAGCCGATCACATATACATATTTTTTTCCTCTGTTTTCAGGATCATCCCTTCCTATCATGTCAATATTAAGATCTACAACCGTGTTTGCCAAAGGGAAAACCGGATTATCAGAATAATATTCAGAACCGAAAAGTCCGTGCTCTTCTCCCGTCACATGCAAAAACAATATTGATCTTTTGGGTCCGTTTCCTGCTTTTTTTGCTGCCTGAAAAGCTTTTGCAATTTCCATTACCGCAACAGTTCCGCTTCCATCGTCATCTGCTCCGTTAAAAACTACTCCATTATTTGTTCCCACATGATCGTAATGTGCAGACACAACCACGATTTCTTCCGGTTTTTCGCTTCCTTCAATGAAAGCTAAAATATTTTCAGAATCAGGAAGGCTTGCACCTCTTTGTTTCATGTATTCAGAAGGAACTTTTTGGTAATAAGAGCCTAAAGCTTTTGGATAAGATATGCCTAAATTTTTATAATAATTGATCATATATTCACCTGCCTTTTTCTGGCCGGGACTTCCTGTATCTCGTCCTTCCATCTCGTCAGACGCTATTACATATAAGTTTTTCTTTAAATCTTCAAGCTTAATATTTTGATAAGCAGCCTGAAAAGCCTTATCACTTTTTGAAGAATTTGAACTTACAGTATTATTTGAATTTTGACTATTCGTCGTAACTTTTGAAGTGCCGCAGCTTACCAAAACAACTGCCGAGAATATGGGTAAGAGAATTTTTTTCATTAATAATTTATTTGCTTAAAAATAACAAAAATAATTTAAGTAAAGATCACAATCATTTTTTTTATATATTTGATAAACACTATGAAAAAAAATTACGGATTTAATGATTTCACTTTCTTTACCGAAATGTCTGAACTGGCTTTCAAGCATAATAGTTTTGATCTGTCTTTGGGCCTTCCGGATTTCGTGATTGATCCTCAATTGAGGTTTTATCTGAAAGAAGCTTCGGACATGATCAATCACGGTTACGAATCGCTTGCAGGAAACTCTTTTCTGATCGATAATATTGTGAAATTCAACAAGAACCGACCGAATAGTTTATCATTAAAAAAGGAAGAAATAAGTATTGTTCCGTGTTCTACTTTTGCACTTTATACATCACTAAAATCTATATTGAATCTTGGAGACGAGGTGATCGTCGTTCAGCCATCTTATTATACTTATGCACCTTCAATTGTGATGAACGGAGGCGTTCCCGTCTATTATGATCTTGACAATGATTTTGCTATAAACTGGGAAAAGCTCCAAAAATGTATTTCAGCAAAAACAAAAGCGATTATCATCAATTCTCCACAAAATCCGACAGGAAAAACATGGAGCGTTGCAGAATGGAATAAGCTATACGATTTAATTAAAGATCAGGAGATTTATCTTATTTCAGAAGAGGTTTATGATATTTATTGTTATGATGATATTGAGCATTTTAGTGCTTTTTTACATCCTGAACTTAAAAAAAGAACGTTTTCCATTTTTTCGTTTGGCAAAATGTTTCATGTAACCGGTTGGAAAGTCAGTTATCTTATCGCCTCTGAAAAATTGCTCGAAAACTTTAGATATCACCAGCAATATATTTCCTACAGTTCAAATTCGCCCTGTCAATACGCGATTGCTAAATATCTTGAAGTGTTTGATCCGAAAGAGAATCAAAAGATAATGCAGCATAAAAGAGACATTTTCAATACATTAATTAAAGATACACCTCTTGAGGTTGAACAAAAATCTGAAGGAAGCTTTTTTCAAGTTGTAAATTTCAGAAATGTTACTAAAACCATGACTGATGTTGAGTTTTCCAAATGGCTTACCGTTGAAAAAAAGGTATCGTGTCTTCCACTTTCGGCTTTTTATAATTCCAAGCAAAATTCAGATTATATACGATTCAGTTTTGTTAAAAAAGATGATGTGATTGTGCAGGCTTTGGAACATTTGAAAAAGAATTTGTAATTGTTGATGTATACCTTAATGTTTTTACAATTTTAAAAATAAAAAAGCGCTGCAAAATATTACAGCGCTAATTTTTTTTCAAAATTAACAATTTAAAGAGCCGTAACTCTTACATCAATTCTTCTGTTTTTAGCCATACATTCGTCAGTATCATTTGCGGCACAAACCGGATATTGAGAACCGTAACCTTCTGCTTCTACTCTGTCGGCAGCGATTCCCATTTCCAATAATTTAAGTTTCGCTGTTTGCGCTCTTAAGTTGGATAATTTTTGATTTGTTTCTTCATTGCCTGAATTATCTGTATATCCGCCCAATTTTATTTTTAAGCTTGGATAAGCATTTAAAATTTCTGCCAGATTCATCAGCTGAGTTTCAGAACCTGCCTTTAAATCGCTGGAACCGGTTTCGAAATAAAGATTTTCAATCGTATACCATGAGTTAGGATCTAAAACAGCCTGATTTTTATTTTTAATATAATCATGCATTACAAAAAGCTGGCTTTGATCTCCTAAAGAAATCGTCTTCCCGCCTTTTAATTTTACTTCCTGAATATTTCCTGTATTGTAAACAAAATCACCATTTTCATTGAGCTGGCCTACTATCTCAACCGGAGAAATAAGTACATTATTTCCCGGTGCGACTTGATTGATTGTATGAGCAGCCGTCATTCCTGTAAGGCTTTCGATTTTTGCCTGTCTGTTTGCATCAATTTTATCTTTATGCATAACAGCCAAAGTCGGAGCAATAACCAATGAAACGATTGACATTAGTTTAATCAAAATATTCATCGAAGGCCCCGAAGTGTCTTTAAACGGATCGCCAACGGTATCTCCTGTTACTGAAGCTTTATGCGGTTCTGAACCTTTATAATAAGTCTGGCCATTGATATCAACACCTTTTTCGAAAGATTTTTTAGCATTATCCCAAGCTCCACCGGCGTTATTCTGGAACATTCCCATCAAAACCCCGCAAACCGTCGCTCCTGCTAAAAATCCTCCTAAAACTTCCGGGCCGAAAATAAATCCTACCAAAAGCGGAGAAATAATCGCAATAGCGCCAGGTAACATCATTTTTTTGATGGAAGCATCTGTAGATATGGCAACGCATTTTTCGTATTCAGGTTCGGCTTTTCCTTCCAGAATTCCGGGGATTTCCCTAAACTGTCTTCTTACTTCTTCTACCATTGCCATTGCAGCCTGACCAACTGCAGTGATAGCCAAAGACGAAAAGATAAAAGGAATCATTCCGCCAACAAATAATCCGGCTAAAACATCTGCTCTGTAAATATCAATGCCGTCGATACCTGCAATTCCTACGAAAGCTGCAAACAATGCTAAAGCCGTTAATGCAGCTGAAGCAATCGCAAAACCTTTTCCTGTAGCCGCAGTTGTATTTCCTACAGCATCTAAAATATCTGTTCTTTCGCGAACTTCTTTTGGCAATTCGCTCATTTCTGCAATTCCTCCCGCATTATCTGCAATAGGCCCGAAAGCATCAATAGCAAGCTGCATTGCCGTTGTAGCCATCATTCCGGCTGCTGCAATTGCAACACCGTAAAGTCCGGCACAAAGGTATGATCCGTAAATACCTCCTGCTAAAACAAGAATTGGTAAAAAGGTTGATTCCATTCCTACAGAAAGTCCGCCGATGATATTGGTTGCATGACCGGTTGAAGATTGCTTTACGATGCTGGAAACCGGCCTTTTGCCCATCGCCGTATAATATTCTGTAATGATACTCATCAAAGTTCCTACAACCAATCCCACCATTATCGCCCCAAAGACGCCCATTTTGGTAAATTCATGACCTCGTAAAACCATCGTTTCAGGAAGAAGATAAGTAACCAAAAAGTAGGAAGCAATTGCAGTAATTACAATACTTCCCCAGTTTCCAAGATTCAAAGCATTCTGAACACTTGATGTGGATGAATCTTCGTTATCATTAATTTTAACAAATAAAGTACCAATCATTGAGAAAATAATCCCCGTTCCGGCAATAAGCATCGGTAAAAGAATAGGCGCAAAACCTCCAAAAGCATCATCAGACATCGTTTCACGTCCTAAAACCATTGTTGCTAAAACAGTCGCAACATACGAACCGAATAAATCAGCTCCCATTCCTGCAACATCGCCAACATTATCACCAACATTATCAGCAATCGTAGCAGGGTTTCTAGGATCATCTTCCGGGATTCCTGCTTCAACTTTACCCACCAAATCGGCTCCAACATCAGCTGCTTTGGTATAAATTCCGCCTCCCACTCTTGCAAATAATGCAATAGATTCTGCACCCAGAGAAAATCCGGTAAGAATCTCTATCGTTCTTTCCATTTCATGAGAATCTACAGGAGCATCAGGAGCGAAAATCTGTTTTATAATTAAATATAATGCTCCTAAGCCTAAAACCGCTAATCCTGCAACACCCATTCCCATCACGGAACCTCCTGTAAAAGATACTTTAAGGGCTTTTGAAAGTGATGTTCTTGCAGCTTCGGCTGTTCTTACATTGGCTTTTGTGGCGATTTTCATCCCGATAAAACCCGCTAAAGCCGAAAAGAAGGCTCCAATTACAAAGGAAACACCAATGCTCCAGTGAGAATTTGAATTTGTCATTCCCATAATTGCTAAAAGAATGGCAACAATGACGACAAAATAGACAAGAACCTTGTATTCGGCCTTTAGAAAAGCCATCGCTCCATCAGCAATATGCCCGCTGATAACTTTCATTTTTTCATTTCCGGCATTTTGTCTCGTGACCCAATTGCTCTGAATAAATGTGTATAATAACGCAATAACACCAAAAATTGGCACTAACATAAATAAGTCCATAGTTTATTATTTTTTTGGTAATAGATTATTAAATATAGCAAATATTTTTATTGCTAAAATAAAAAACATTAGTAACTCACTAAAATTAACAAAAAAAAGAGCAAATGAAAATTCATCTGCTCTTTAAACTATTATTAAGAAAGATAATTTATCCTCCGAATTTTTCTGCGTAATCTTTTTGTGAAGCTTTAATCACTTTTCTGGCATGTTCTACTCCGTAAACTTCCTGAATTCTGCATTTTGCAGGCTCATCCGGAAGATTTTTGTAGGTCAAAAAGTAATGCATCAGCCTTTTTACTTCAGCTTCAGGTAATTCTGCGATATCTCTGAAATGTCCAAAAGCATGATCCCCAACCATTACAGCAACAATTTTATCATCAGCCTCGCCTCCGTCAATCATTTTAAAACCACCGATCGGAATGGCTTTCATCAACATGCCTCCCGAATGAATATTATGAGAACTAAGCACACAAATATCCAAAGGATCATGATCTCCCATGGTAACGTCATCTGCACCGCTTTCTACGGCTAGTTTCATTACTTCATCATGACAATACGTTCTTGGAATAAAACCATATAATGCAGGAATAATATTAGAAAATTTCTGAGGCCTGTCTACCATTAAATATCCTGTAACTTTATCAACTTCATATTTAATCGTATCTGAAGGAACAATTTCCACGAAAACGTTGACAACGTTTGGCGCATCTTCTCCTGCAGAAATCCCATGCCACGGATGTGCTTTAAAATTTGGAATCATTTATTTATATATTTTTATGCTATTATTAAAATCTCTCTTCTCAAATCTTCAATGGTTGTCCCGATATAATCTTCACCATCGATATAATTCATAATGAAAATAGTTTTATATTCATTAAGATCAGGATTGTTATTGAGGCTTTCATAAGTTTTGTGAAGCAAATCTATGACGGCATTTTTAGAATCAACTATATTCTGCCATGAATTTTTTGTAATATAAAGCTGCTGCGAAGAATTATATTCAAATTCTTCATTGATTGTTTTCTCTGTTAAGAAAACAAATTCGTGTACAGCTAAGCCTTTATCAAATTTCAGAATAAGATTTGAAGGCTTTATTCTTTCAAGGAAAAGGGTCATTCTTTCGTAAGAATGTATTTTGTTTTCAGAATTTGATTTTACGGAAAGTAATTTCATTTCCTGATTTTTTAATTTGATGTAGGTATAAACAAACTGTCTTAGCAAAACCAAAAAAGGAATTGCTATAATCAATGCAAACGCATACGGCAAATACTCTGAAAAATCTGTCATAATTTGAAGTGGCAAAATTAGCAATATTTTCTGAATTACAGCTCAAATAACGCCGGCCTTTGCGTTACTTCATGATAACAAACACTATTTTCATCAAAATAATGATACACAAGACTTTTTCTTGTTCGGAATTTGTCTAAATGAGGCTCGCCGCCATGCAAAATATTGGCATGCCAAATCAGAAGATCACCTTTTTTTGCTCTAAAAATTTCTTTTTTTAAGCCTAATTCTTTCACTTTCTCAGCAAGAAAATCTTCATAAGCAACATAGCTTTTCTTTCCAATTTTAAATGCTGTTCCTTCGTTATCATAATCTGAATTTAAGAAATAAGGTAACTTATGACTTCCGGGAATGTAATGTAAAGCACCATTATTTTCATCAACATCTTCCAGAGCAATCCAAACTCCCAAAAGGCCGCCTAAAGGATATGTTGTCATGTGAATGCTGTCTGAATGGGTTTTTTGCTGGCTTCCGTTGATAAAATTGATACTTTGGAAAAGCTTTGCCTGGCCGTCCATTAAAACGGATAAAAATTCTAATAATTTGGGATCATTTCCAATATTTTTAACAATTTCAGAATGATGAATCACAAACATCAGCTTGCCGCCATAACGAAATTTTATGGTTCCCGAATTTATCAGCTTGTCAATTTCATTGTTGATCTGATCAGCTGTTTCAAAAGTTAGAAAATTCCTTAAAACTAAAAAACCTTTATCATCAAATTCAAGTACGCTTTTTTGATTTTCCTCTGTAAGAAGTTTGTAAAAGTCTGTATTTATAAGCTTTTGTTCGTCAACTTTTCTTTCGGCATACGGAAGATGTGAAAAATCTTTGCTGGAAATACTGGAAAAATAGCTCTTTTTAATTCCGTACTTTCTGTAAAGGGGAATGTTGTGTTTCAGTTTTTTCTTATTGAAAAAATTGTAAATAATATAAGGTAACTTGTAGTTTCGAATTTTTTTTAACATCACTAAATTGCATTAATAAAACTTTATAAATTTAAGCAATAATATTTAGAACAAATCTAAAGAAACTACTGTTTGCTAAATAAATATTTTATACTTAAAAACCTTTTCACCAAGTCTTTTTTTGAACTTTCTATAATATAAAAAGGTTTTAATTCCGGACGAAAACCTCTGAAGAATTCTTCAACATTGGGCAATTCACTTCCTTCAAAATCAAAAATCTTTTTTTCTATATTTTGTTTAATAATATTGTCAATTAAAATGGATGCGCCGGAAATTTTTACATAATTTTTATCATTAAATGTGCCCAATAATGCATTGACTTTTTTATCTGAATAAACCGCAATGATATTTACAATCTTTTCTTTATATAAATAAGCAGAAAAAATAACGTAGCCGGAATTATAAAACTTTTTAAAAATGTCTATAAAACGACTTACATCCTGTTCTTTATTTGCACCCAAAAAGTTAGATTTTATAAAATTTTCAGCATCATTAAAACTGATTTCTTTTATCTCAGAATTTTTTAGAATTTCAGCCTCCGAACGTAATTTTCTTTTTCTTTTTGGCGAATATTTAGCGTACACTTTTTCGTAAGAGTCGGAATATATAATATAATTTTTTTTCTTTTTTAAGCTGGAATAAAATAGGTTAAAATCATTAAAAGGATAAATTCTGATAAAATATTTTTTTTCTAAAAATGACAGAAAATCCTCATTAAGAGCAGCAGAATCCTGTTTGGAAAAAACGCCCAATTGCTGGCAAAGCATCGGATTGTGAACGATTTTTATTCCAAACTTGTAAACATACGGCACCGGCATTACCGCCTCATAATCTTTGTAAACCAACAATTCCCATTGCTTGTTTGAGGTGATATCCAAGAAATCTTTTGTTGCAGAATATTTCCTTTGCTCGGAGTTTTCCAAACATTCTGTGTATTTTTCAAAGTCGATTTCGTTGTATTTCAATCTTCTAATCATAATATTCCTTCGTCTGCGAAACTTAAATATGAATTTTGTGTAATGATTAAATGATCCAAAAGCTGAATATTCATCAAATCTCCTGCTTTTTTAATTTTTTGTGTAATATCAATATCTTCGTTACTTGCTTTTAAATTTCCGGACGGATGATTGTGAGAAATAATAATTCCTGTCGAAAAATGCTCCAATGCTGTTTTAAAAAGCACTCTGATATCGACAATTGACTGATTGATTCCGCCATGTGTAAGCTGTGAAATATGTATTACTTTATTACTTTGATTCAAAAAAACGGCCCAGAATTCTTCAGTTCTTAAATCTTCAAGATGTATTTTAAGTATTTGATAAGCATCATTGCTGCTTGAAATCTGTGGTTTTTCCGGGATTTTCTGCGACGCTCTCCTTTTGCCGATTTCCAATGCGGTGGCTATTGAAATTGCCTTTACTTCGCCAATTCCTTTAAATTTCATTAAATCTTTTATCGATAATAAGCTCAGCTGATGCCAACTATTATTTACCGAAGTCAAAATTTTTCTTGCCAATTCTACCGCCGTTTCGTCTCTGCTTCCGCTTCCCATAATGATTGCCAGCAATTCGGAATCTGAAACTGAATTTTTACCTTTCAGTAAAAACTTTTCTCTCGGTCTGTCGTCTTCGGCTAGAAATTTTATGGACATGATTTTTAAGTGGCGGAAATTAGTTTAATAAAATGCATACAAAATAACAGGTTTTTTAGACTCATCAATATATTTTGCAGTTTGATTAAAAGCAATTTTTGAAAGCATCGGACATCCCAAACTTAAGCACGCCGGGTTTTCAGACTCTTTATCAGGAACACAATCGTAAGAATGCAGAACAATTGCTCTTTGCATTGCATTGCTGTTTGTGCTCTCAAGTCCTTTTAATCTGTATGCTTTTCCAAATTTCCCGATATAGCTTTCGCGGATTTCATATTTACCCAAAGACGATTGATAAGAGCCTTCAACATTAGAAAACTTCAATTTATCTGATCTTGAAATTACAGATCCCGAACCGTGAGAAACCACCGCTTTTTGCAAAACTTTGTTGTTTTTCAGATCATAAACGAAATATCTGAACCTTCCGGAATGTGTTTTAAAATTAATAAAAACAGCGATATTTTGATTGTAATTTTTTCCTTTGACAAAATCTTTGATTTCCGCAATCTTTGAAGCTGGCAAAACAAAATTCCCTTCCTGCGATCTTACATGAAAAAACAAGATGATCGTGAAGAACAGGAAAATATTTTTTTTCATCATCAAAGTGTTATTCTATAATCATTCCGTCTTTCATGACCAGTTTTCGGTCTGTTATTTCTGCTAAATTCGGATTATGCGTTACAATTACAAATGTCTGATTGTATTTATCTCTCAAATCGAAAAAAAGTTTGTGCAAATCATCTGCATTTTTAGAATCCAGATTTCCCGTCGGCTCATCCGCATAAATGATTTTTGGAGAATTGATTAAAGCTCTTGCCACCGCAACTCTTTGCGCTTCACCACCCGAAAGTTGATTGGGCTTGTGATGCATTCGCTGCCCTATTTTAAGGTCTTCAAAAAGGTCGTAAGCTTTTTCGATAGCTTCTTTTTCACTGGCTCCGGCAATTTTTGTTGGAAGCAAAACGTTTTCTAAAGCAGTAAACTCGGGAAGCAATTGGTGAAACTGAAATACAAAACCTATATTTTGATTTCTGAATTTTGAAATCTGTTTGTCATTCATATTAATAAACGATTCGCCATTCAGTGTAATTTCTGTGTTGTTGTTTTTAGGATTTGTCGGGCTGTCTAAAGTTCCTAAAATCTGCAAAAGTGTAGATTTTCCCGCTCCGGATTCTCCAACAATCGACACCACTTCGCCGGCTTTGATGTGAAGATCAACTCCTTTTAAAACTTCCAGGCTTCCATAAGATTTATGAATATTACTTGCTCTAATCATGCTTCAAAAATAATGATTTTGATTTTAAATTAATGTTTTCTTTCAAGGTTTTGTTCTGTCTATTTTTTAGCAGCTTATTATCCTTTTTTTATAATAATCCTAAATGTCGTTCCTTTTCCTACTTCGGTTTGCGAAATTTTGATATCTCCGTTATGATATTCTTTCACCACTCTTTTTGCCAAAGACAAACCAAGGCCCCAACCTCTTTTTTTGGTAGAATATCCAGGTTTAAAAGCGTTTGTTGACTGATATTTTGTCATTCCGCTTCCGGTGTCTTTTACTTCAATTAAAATGTTTTTATTTCTTTCAAAGACCGACATTTGCAAAACGCCTTCGCCTTTCATCGCATCGACCGCATTTTTTACCAGATTTTCAATCACCCAACTCATCAGAATTCTGTTGTGCGGAACCAAAATCGGATACATTGGCTGATGTAAAGTAAAATTAATTTTCCCGGAAATCCTTGTTTTCAAATAATCATAATTTTCCTGAATTGTTTCATTAAAATTCATATCATTCAGTTCCGGTACCGAGCCGATTTTAGAGAATCTTTCAGAAATGGTTTTTAGTCTTTCGATATCTTTTTCAATTTCATAAACACCTTCAGATTTTGAGTTTTCCAACTTCATAATTTCCATCCAGCCGATCATTGAAGACAATGGAGTTCCGATCTGATGCGCAGTTTCTTTTGCCAATCCTGCCCAAAGATAACCTTCGTCTGTTTTTTTAATTGTCCGCAAAAACCAAAAAGAAAATAAGAAATAGCAAAGAACAAAAAAACCAAGCAGGAAAGGAGAATATTGTAAATTATTGAGAATTTTGGAATTGTCATAATATACAAACTGATTATTCCCGTTTGAAAACTCAAGCTCAATCGGCGGATATTTTTGTCCCATTCTTTTTGCTAATGCAACTATTTCATTATCATTTTTAAATTCTTCAGATATATTTTTATGTTCAATAATTTGATCATTTTTATCTAAAATAATGACAGGAATATTTGTATTTGAACTGTAAATGGTGAGAAGAAGTTCTTGAACCTCCAAACTTGGTGAAATTTCCTGTTGCTGGAATTTTATTGCATTAGCTAAAATATCAACTCTTTTTATTTCTTCTTTCATTAAATAGTTGATTACCAATGTAGATGAAATAACAATAATTACAACAACCAAAGTCATTAGCGAAAAAATAAACCAGTTGTTGAATCTGGCAAAAATGGATCTCTTTTTCAATTTTTTATTTTAAAATAGTAAGGATTTTTTGCAGCTCTGTGCTGCCACTTCCCTGATAATTGTTGATGATAATTGAATATACGTATTTTTTTCCGGCTTTCGAAGTGTGATATCCTGCATAAGATTTTGTGTCGCGCATTGTCCCGCTTTTCATTTTCATGCCGTTTTCCTGAGTTGGAAAACCATCATAATACGTTTCAAACCAGCTTTGTTTTTTCGCATATAATAAAGCCTGAACTTCCGCTTTTGCAGAAACATAATTTTGTGGTGAAAGCCCGCTTCCATCAGCAAAGTTGATCATATTCCCATTGATTCCTTTAGATTTCCAGAATTCTTTAAGATAAGCAATTCCGCTTTTGAAACTTGGATTTCCTTTTTTTTCTTTTCCTAAAGTTTTAATTAAATTTTCGCCATACAGATTGACGCTTTTCCTTAGAAACCAATAAATTATTTTATCTAAAGTCGGAGATTCATAAGTCAAAATAGTATTATTTTTTGGAAAATCTAAAGGCTTTTTACCTTCAATTTCCAATTGAGAATTGGTTATCACTTTTCCGGAAAGCTCTATTCCTGATTCTTTTAACCATTTCTGAACTTCAATTCCCAGCTGTAAAGGTGGATTTGGTGTAGAACCTGAAACCGTCATTGTTTTTCCAGAAGGTAAAGTTCCGTTGATCAAAGCAACATCGGAATGCGGTGCCGTAAAAATCAGACTTTGATCCGAACTTCCTGCTGCTTTCAAATCATTCAGCCATTTTACACCTTCCAAAGGATAAGAAAAGCTTTTGAAATCGGTTCCGTTGATGTTGATATCAAATTGGTTTTCTCTCCAATTGACACCCCAAACTCCGGCTCCGTAATAATTTCCCAAATCATCCCAAGGCCAGCCTCCGGGAATTGTCTGATGATCAAAATAAGAATCGTCAATAATCAGATCTCCTGAAATTTTGGTAATTCCTGAATTTTTAACAGCTTCTATCAGTTTTTTTTTGAAGTTTTCCGGTTTGTAACCGTCGTATCTCCAGCTTCCTAAAGTTGGATCGCCGGTGGAAGAAATGAAAAGATTTCCGTTCAGATTTCCTCCTGAAATATTTCCCGAATAACCTGAAGTCGTTTTATAAGTAAAATCTTTTCCTAAAGTTTCCAAAGCCGCCGCTGCCGTAAATATTTTTTGAGTTGACGCAGTTGAAAGTCCTTTATTACCTTGAAATTCATAAACCAGATTTCCATTTTCATCCGAAACATAAAATGACAAATTTGATGAAACCGCAGCAGAAGAATTCATTAAATCCTTTGTTGCATTTTCTAATTTTTGAGTAATATTCTGAGCGAAAAATATTTGCGTTGAAAGTGTAAGAACAGCAAGCGTTTTCTTCATTGTATTTTTTTGTTTTGAAGCTATTAAACCTTATTCAAATATAATTAAAATTTACAATTCGCTTCCCGACTCTATTTCGTAAGGTTCTTTTTCTTTTTCAAAAATTCTTGTTTGCTCGCTTCCTTCAACAGTAATTTTGTCGCCAATCCTTCTGATCCAATTTCCTTCCCGAAGTCCGACAACTTTCAGATTGTTTTGAGTCAAAAATTCTTTAATTCGTGTTTCTCTGGTTTCCCCGTTATGTTTCAGATCCGGATTTGGATCCAAATAATGCGGATTGATATTGAAAGGAACCAAACCCATGCAATCAAAACTTGGCGGATAAACAATCGGCATATCGTTCGTTGTTTTCATATTTTGACCACCGATATTGCTTCCGGCGCTGCATCCAAGATAAGGTTTTCCTTTTTCAATATTTTCTTTTAAAGCAAACATTAAACCTTCTTCATGCAAAGTTTTTACCAATAAAAAAGTGTTTCCACCGCCTGTAAAATAGGCTTTTCCGTTATTTAAAGCTTCAATTTTATCTTCAAATTCGTGAAGTCCTTTTACTTTGATGTTTATCGTTTCAAAAAAAGACTGCGCTTTTGACGTATAATCTTCGTGAGAAATCCCGCCTGGTCTTGCAAAAGGAATGAAAATAATTTCGTCAATTCCTTCGTATAATTGTATTAATTCTTCTTTTAAATATTCCAGATATTCTCCACCGAAAATTGTGGAAGTTGAGGCTAATATAATGTTCATTTTTTTTAATAATTTTAATTAAGTTTGGAATAAGTGTTAAGGTTATTTGAGATGCTTCGACGGCTCAGCATGACATTGCTAATACTAAACGTAAAATATAGTTTGGAATTATCCGAAATGGAATTTAATAATCAAATGCGCTTGAAACATCTTAATATTCTTAAAATCTTCATTCATCTTAATGGTTTAAAAAAGTTTTATTTCAGTTTATTTTCTTTCCGAAGAAATCTGTTTCACCTTTCAGATGATTGATGATTTTTTCGATATTTTTATTGATGCTTGCTTCGGTTTTGAGATTATTGATATAACGAATTAATTCTTTTTTTCTTGAAGGAATCAAATTTTCAAAATTTTTACAAGCCAAATCATTTTCTTTAATTGCTTTTTCCAATTGCGGATGAATGGAAATACTTCTGTTTTCATTGTCATATTCAACTGAAACTTCTATCATTTCGCCAATTCTTTTGGGAGAATCCTGCAGCATTGTCAGATTTATATACAATCTCCATTCACCTAAATATTTCATCAAATTCTGCTTAAATTCTTTACCATTTACAGTTCCTTTTACCGGAATCGGGCTTTTATTTTTTCCTGCAGCTTCAAAAATATTCGCCAAAATTTTTTCAGGAACAAAAACAAAAGGATTGATGCCGATAATCTCAAGCTTAGCTGTGAAATGGTTCTTTTTCATGAATAACAAATTTAAGTAAAACTTAATATTCTTAAATTACTAAATAAAACTTAATGGTAAATAATTTTCTTTAAATGATTACTTGTTAAGATTTCAAATAGCATCATTAAATTACAACGGTGAATTTTCCACTCGCAAAGTAATCATTATCTTTGCAAAAATAAATCTATATATCAAATGAAATTTTTTATTGACACCGCTAATTTAGAGCAAATTAAAGAAGCTAAAGATCTTGGAATCCTCGATGGCGTAACGACCAATCCTACATTAATGGCAAAAGAGGGAATCCGTGGAGCTGAAGCAATCAGAAACCATTATAAAGCAATTTGCGAAATTGTAGACGGCGATATTTCTGCGGAAGTGCTTTCTACAACGTATGAAGAAATGATCAAAGAAGGCGATGAATTGGCTGCAATAAACCCGAATATCGTAGTGAAAATTCCGATGATTAAAGATGGAATCAAAGCTTTAAAATATTTTTCTGACAAAGGAATCAAAACCAATTGTACATTGATTTTCTCTGCCGGACAAGCTCTTTTGGCTGCTAAAGCGGGTGCGACTTACGTTTCTCCTTTTTTGGGAAGACTGGATGATATTTCAACGGACGGGCTCAACCTGATTCAGGAAATCAGATTGATTTTTGATAATTATATGTACGAAACTGAAATTTTAGCCGCTTCAATTCGTCATTCGATGCATATTATCGATTGTGCAAAAATTGGTGCAGATGTAATCACTTCTCCGCTGCCTCCGATTTTGAGCTTATTGAAACATCCATTGACAGACAACGGCTTGGCTCAGTTTGTTGCAGATTCTCAGAAATTGGTTTAATAGTTTAACAAACAATTTGAATATAACCGGCGCGGAAACAAAGTTTCCGCGCCGGTTTTTAATGATCAATATTTTTAACAACTTTACAAGGATTTCCAACGGCGACTACATTGTCCGGAATGTCTTTTGTGACAACACTTCCTGCTCCGATCACCGAATTGTTACCAATCGTAATTCCCGGTAAAACAACAACATTTCCGCCAAACCAAACATTGTCGCCAACAATGATCGGACGTGCATATTCTAAACCAGCGTTCCTTTGCTCAACATCAATCGGATGGCCTGCTGTATAAAAACTGCAATTTGGGCCGATAAAAACATTGTCTCCAAAAGTAACTTTTGCACAATCTAAAATCACAAGATTATGATTGGCATAAAAGTTTTCACCAGCCTCAATATTATAACCGTAATCACACCAAAATGAAGGTTCTATAATGATGTTTTGCTTTGAATTTTTAATGATCTTTTTAATTAAATCTTTTCTTTTTTCAATTTCTGAATTTTTAATCTGATTATATTCAGTACAAAGATCTTTGCAGAAAATACGCTCATTAATCAGCTCAGCATCGTAATTTGCGTCGTATAATAAACCTTTTTGGCTTTTCTCTTTTTCAGTCATACTTTTTAAAATCTAAATTATTTTAAATATAATTAATTAAAACAAAAAACCTCTCGAATTGAGAGGTTTTGATATTCAATATATTGAGAAATTACAGTAACAAAGTTAAAGGACTTTCTAAATATGTTTTTAATGTTTGTAAGAACTGAGCTCCTGTAGCGCCGTCAACAACTCTGTGGTCACAAGCCAATGAAAGCTTCATAATGTTTCCTACAACGATCTGACCGTTCTTTACGATTGGCTTTTCGATAATTGCACCTACAGAAAGGATTGCAGCATTTGGTTGATTGATGATACTTGTAAACGTTTCAATTCCGAACATTCCTAAGTTTGAGATTGAGAATGTAGAACCTTCCATTTCGTTTGCTTTAAGACCTTTAGATTTCGCTCTTCCAGCCATATCTTTTACAGCAGCAGAAATTTGGGTGTAATTCATCTGATCTGTATTTTTCAAAACAGGAACCACCAATCCATCAGGAATTGCAACTGCTACACCAATATTGATATTTCCTCTGTGAATCACTTTATCACCAGCCCAGCTTGAATTCACCTGCGGATGTTTTCTCAAAGCAACAGCAGTCGCTTTAATAATCATATCGTTGAAAGAGATTTTAGTATCCGGTAACGAGTTGATTTCTTTTCTTGCTTCAATTGCTTTATCCATGTTGATTTCAACCATCAGATAATAGTGAGGAGCAGAGAATTTACTTTCAGCAAGACGTTTTGCGATAATATTTCTTACCTGAGAATTTGGAGTTTCGGTATCTTCACCTTGAACAAAATTCACAGCAACCTGAGCTGCCGCAGCATTTGAAGTTGAAGCAGCAGAAGATTCTTTTTGTGAAGGCTGATAATTTTCAATATCTTTCTTTACAATTCTTCCGTTTTCTCCTGAACCCTGAACCGACTGGATATCAACTCCTTTTTCCTCAGCCATTTTTTTAGCTAAAGGAGAAATTGCCACTCTTTCGGTTGATGAAGAACTTACAGCTTGTTCGGCAGTCTTTTCTTCTGTTTTAGTTTCTTTGCTTTCAGATTTTTGTTCAGCTGGTTTTTCCGAAGATTTCGCAGCAGGCTTAGCAGTTCCAACTCCTGAAACATCTGTTCCTTCAGGGCCAATCATTGCCAAAATTGAATCTACAGGTGCAGCACCTCCTTCTTCAACGCCTTGTTTTAATAGTACTCCATTAAATTCAGATTCAAAATCCTGAACAGCTTTATCGGTTTCGATTTCAGCAAGAAGATCACCTTCTTTCACTGTATCACCTACGTTTTTGTGCCATTTAGCTACTTTACCTTCTGTCATGGTATCAGAAAGTCTTGGCATTGTAATCACTTCTACACCGGCAGGAACTTCAGATGAAGTTTCTTCGGAATTTGCAGAACTGCTTTCACTTTTAGGTTCATCTTCAGATTTTTTCTCTTCGGAGCCTTCAGATGCCGGAGCACTTCCTCCTTTCAATGCAGAAATATCTTCTCCTTCAGCACCAATAATTGCCAAAATAGAATCTACTGCCGCAGCAGCACCTTCTTCCACACCTATATATAAAAGAGTACCTTCAATTTCAGATTCGAAATCCTGAACAGCTTTATCTGTCTCAATTTCAGCTAAAATATCTCCTTCTTTTACTTTATCTCCTGTTTTTTTATGCCATTTCGCCACTTTACCTTCCGTCATAGTGTCGGAAAGACGTGGCATTGTAATTACTTCTGCCATAATTTATATTGATTTGAGATTCGATATTCGATATTTGAGATTCTGGAACTTCAAATTTCAAATTTCAAATTAATTGTTGATTTTAGTTTTCTAATTTATCTAAGAACGGATAATTTTCCTGAGCATACACATATTCGTAGATCTTGTCTGCAGTCGGATACGGAGAGTTTTCCATAAACTCAATGCATTCTTCAACAAATTCTCTTGACTTGTTATCTGTAGCTTCCAATTCTTCTTCCGTTGCCCAGTTGTTTTCTAAGATTCTCGCTTTGATTAATTCAATTGGATCATCTTTTTTTGCAATAGCAACTTCATCCTTAGATCTGTAAGGCTCAGCATCAGACATTGAATGACCTCTGTAACGATAAGTTCTTGCTTCAATGAAAGTTGGCCCGTCTCCTCTTCTTGCCCTTTCGATAGCTTCGTAAGCTGCTTCGGCTACTTTTTCAGGATCCATTGCATCAATAGCAAGGCAAGGCATTTCGTATCCTAAACCTAATTTATAAATATCTTCGTGATTGGCAGTTCTTTTTACAGAAGTTCCCATTGCATATTGATTGTTTTCAACTACAAATACCACCGGAAGTTTCCAGTTCATTGCCATGTTGAACGTTTCGTGAAGAGAACCCTGTCTTGCAGCTCCGTCACCAAAGAAACAGATGTTTACTGCTTTTCTGTCAAAATATTTGTCTGCAAAAGCAATACCTGCTCCTAAAGGAATTTGCCCACCAACAATACCGTGACCTCCGTAGAAACGATGCTCTTTGCTGAAAATATGCATAGAACCACCCATACCGCCGGATGTACCTGTTGCTTTACCACAAAGTTCTGCCATGATTCTTTTAGGATCTACTCCCATCGCCATCGGATGAATGTGGCATCTGTAAGCGGTAATCATGCTGTCTTTTGTTAAATCCATTGCATGCGTAAAACCTGCAGGAATAGCTTCCTGACCGTTGTACAAATGTAAAAACCCTCTGATTTTTTGCTTTAGATAAAGAGAACGGCATTTGTCTTCAAACCTTCTCCACATTGTCATATCTTCATACCACTTCAGGTATACCTCTTTAGAAAATTCTTTCATGTGCTAGCTTCTTGCTTATTTATGATGAAAATAGTTGAGCAAAATTATAAAAAAAACTTCGTTTTTATTGTATACCAGTCAATAGTTTTTTAGTTATAATGTTATATTTACATCACAAACTTGAACATGGAAGAAAATAAGACATCTTTTTTACAAATTATTTCCAGAATTATCTCAGATTTTTTCAATCCTTTAGTTTCTCTGTTTATTTATTTTGTTTATTTCAGTATTCAGAATTATACCTTTAAAGAAGCTTTCACACACTTTTTACCAATTTTGTTGATTACAATTCTTCCAATAATAATATGGATTGTCTGGAATGTAAAAACAGGCCGTTACACAAATATGGATGTATCAAACAGGGTTCAACGGAAAACATTATACATTTTTGTTGCGATCTGTATCGTATCTTATCTTACATTCAATTACATTAAAAACGGATTCATCGACTTTGTAATGTTGTTTATCCTTATTCTTCTTTTTTCGTTACAATACAGCAATTTGTATATAAAAAGCTCAATGCATACCGCTTTCAATGTTTTTGTGGCTGCATTGTTCTTTGCGTTTGACACGGAAGTCGGATTTGCATGGCTCGCAATTGCATTTTTGGTGGGCGTAACCCGGGTTATTTTAAAACGACATACTGTAAAAGAAGTATTTATGGGTGCCGGCATCGCTTTTTTGGTTTCTTTTATTTATCTTTATTGCAATAATAAGTATCAACGCAACGATTTACCCACCGAAGTGATTCCTGTGGAAACTACAATTAAATAAGGCATTTTTAAATTTTTCCTTATTTCTTAAAATTTAAACTTTAATATGAAAATAAATCATCTTACGTCAGCAGAAGAAAATCTTATGAAGCTTTTTTGGGATCTTAATTCCTTTTATCTAAAAGATGTTATGGAAAAGCATCCGGAGCCGAAACCCCACCAAAATACAGTTTCTACTTACTTGAAAATACTTGTTGAAAAAGGATATTTATCTACCGAAAAGGAAGGAAGAATTTTTAAATACAGCGTGATCGTTCCTTTTGGAGATTATAAAAAGTTTTTATTAAGAGAAATGTCGCGCAACTTTTTCAATGATTCAGGAAAAGAAATTTTGGAGTTTTTGTTTAATGAAAATTTAATTACACAAGACGATTTGCGAGCTTATTTTGATCTGAAAATTGAAATGAAGCCTGTGAAAATAAAAGCTCCAAAGCTTGAGTATGCCGAAGAAATCTTAAATCCTAAAAAGAATAAGAAAGCAAAAGACAAGAAAAAAAAGAAAAAGAAGGAAAAAGAATAACATAAATAAAACACTTATCATGAAAGAAAAATTTAGAGAAACAATGAGTCGGGTAAAAGAAGTGATTTCCCGTTATCCGCTTGTTTTAGTAATGGCAATACTGGCATCAGCCGGCGCTATTCTTATGTTTGAATACAACAATCATAAAGCACTTTTTTACATTTATTCTAAATTTACCATTTGCTGTTGTTTGGGTATTTCTCTGATGTTTGCGATGAAGATGCTTTCACAGAGAATTGGAAGATCCGAATTTTACGAAACGGGAGGCGTTTTATTTCTTATCGCTTTTTATTTTATTTTTCCTGAAAAGGAAGAAAATTTTAATGAAGTTTATGCTTACATTATAATAGTTACGGCGATATTAAGTCATTTGCTGGTTTCATTTGCTCCGTTTTTAGAAAAAGAGAAAGAACACAGCTTTTGGCAATACAACAAAAATCTATTTGTGAATATTGTTCTTACAGGAATTTTCACAGGAGTGCTTACGGGAGGTGTCGAACTTGCTATTGTGGCGGTTGATCAGCTTTTTGATTTCAATTTTGGCGAGAAAATTTATATCGAAACGTTGTACGTTATGATGATTTTCGGAAGTGTGCTTGTATTTCTTTTATTTAATGGAAAAGGATTAAGTCATATCGAAAAAAACGATGAATATCCGGTCATTTTAAAGTTTTTTACACAATTTATCCTTATTCCGTTGCTTCTTATTTATGTGGTGATTTTGTATTTTTATTCATTTAAAATACTTATCAATTGGGAGCTTCCGAGAGGCTGGGTTTCTTATCTTATTTTAGCGTACAGCATTGTAGGGATCCTTGCGTTACTTCTTGTGCATCCATTAAAAGAAGATTACACCAAATCTTGGGTTCGGATGTTTTCAAAGCTTTTTTATTATACGATTGTACCTTTGATTATCTTGCTTTTCACGGCAATTTTTACGAGAATTTTAGAATACGGTTATACAGAACCGAGATATTTTGTACTTCTTCTTGCTTTGTGGATTTTGTGTATTGTGTTTTATTTCATTTTTAATAAAAAATCAAATATTAAGTTTATTCCGATAAGCTTGTTTTTATTTGGATTTTTCGCTTTGGTTTTTCCTTATTTCAATTCTTTCAGTGTTTCAAAAAGAAGTCAAAAGGCTGAGCTTTTAAAAGTTTTGAGTGAAAACCAGCTTTTGGTAAATAACAAAATAAATTTCCAGAAAAAAGTCAATGATACCGTTGTGAATGAAATAGCCAATAAGTTTGAATTTTTGGCAAAAAGAGAACAAACAGATTTCCTTTTAAAGCTTGTTGATTCTAAAAGTCAAAAAAAATATGTCGACGAAAAGAACTTTTGGATATATAGTAGCAATATCAGAAATATGTTTGAAAATGTGAATAAGACAAAATCCACTGATTTTTACAGGCTTGCTTTGATGTCTGAGAAAAAATTTATTGATATAAATGGTTATCAATACCTTTTTGATTTAGATTCTTTCAATAATGACAGTGAAAAACAAATCAATGGTGATCTTTTTCGTATTATAGAAAAATCTGATGATTCAGTTTTAAAGATAACTTTAAACAACAACGAAGAAGTTGATTTTACCAATGAAATCAATAATCTGCTAAACCAGCACAAATATAAAACAGGAAATGTAAATCTTCCGGAAATAGCTTTTGAAAAAGAGCTTGGGAAATATCAGCTTAAAGTAATCTTTAAAAGTTTGATAAAGGAGAAAAGTGCTCGTAATCAAGAAAATATTTATTACGATCATGCATTTTTGCTGATAAAAGAAAAATAAAGACATAAAAAAAGCGGCTTAAAAGCCGCTTCTATTTTTTTTACCAACGGTTTCCACCGCCGTTACCTCCACGGTTGTTGTTTCCGTAACCACCACCGTTTCCAGAGTTACCTCCTCCACGATTGTTACCATAACTTCCACCTCCGCTTCTGTTATTGTCAAAACTTCTTCTTGGTTTTTCTTCTCTTGGCTTAGCCTCAGATACGTTAAGTACTTTTCCGTTGAATTCTTTTTGGTTAAGAGCTTCAATAGCTTGATTTCCTTCTTCATCACCCATTTCTACGAAACCAAAACCTCTTGAACGGCCAGTTTCTCTGTCTGTTACAATTTTAGCAGATGATACATCGCCAAATTCTGCGAATAAATCGTGCAACTCATATTCTTTAGTTGCGTAATTGATGTTTGAAACAAAAATGTTCATTTTAAAAAAAAATTAAAAATTAATATATAAAACTTGGTATATAAGAAAAACAACATAATAATGAACATAATATTGATTCCAAATATAAACAGTTGCAAGATACAATTAAAATAAATAAATCAAAGCTTTTTTATAAGTATTTCGGTAATTAAAGAAAATTTAACATACAAAAGAAACATTGTATTTTATATCGTGTTATTAATCAATATTTTACATAACATAATCACGTCAATTAGCAATCCAATTAATATTATTAAATTGCTAAAAATTATTAATTATGAAACAACATACCACAAATTTCATCAATACTTTCATTGAAGCGGCTGAAGACTGCCCAATTTCTCAAGGTGAAATACCGCCAGAAAAGAAAGTAAAAAGTTTAGCAAAACTACAGTTTGAATATTTAACAGAAAAACCATATCAATATACTTCTGACGAACTTTTATTTGAATGTTACGCCATTAAAAATGATATTCCTGAAAGTGAAAAAGAAGAAGAAAAGCTAAAACTATTTTCAAAAGGTCGACCGTGTCTCCGGTCGTCACCTTTGGCAAAAAGATATGGCTTTGGGTTTCATCATAATCTGGAAGGTAAAATTGCGATTTATCCTTTGGAAAGCGAAGAATATAAAACATTATTAAATGATAAATCAATAACTAAAGTAAAAGCAATCCGTTCTAAAAAAGCCAATTGAGAATCTAAATGATTCATTTCTGATCAGTAAATGCAATTTCGTTGATCAACCCGAAAATTAAAGTTAAATTTGTTTCTTCAAACTATCAAAAGATGAATTATCATACCAGAAAATGGGTAAAACCTGAAGATTTAAATCCCAATCAATCACTTTTCGGAGGAAAATTATTACAATGGATTGATGAAGAAGCAGCTTTATATGCTGTAATTCAGTTGGAAAATAAAAAAGTGGTTACAAAATTTATTTCCGAAATCAATTTTGTAAGCTCTGCAAAACAAGGAGATATTATTGAAATCGGCATTGAAGTTTCTGCATTTGGCTCAACTTCTCTCACTTTAAAATGTGATGTGAGAAATAAAATGACGCATCAAACAATCATTACGGTTGATAAAATCGTAATGGTAAATTTAGATGAAAACGGAAATCCTGCGCCACACGGAAAAACAAAAGTAGAATTCGTAAAAGACAGATTAAACAGTCAATTATGAAAATTTTTATAAAAAATATGGTTTGTGAACGCTGCATTTCTGCCGTTCTTGCAATTTTTGAAAAAGAAGGTGTAAAAGTAAAATCAATTCGCCTTGGCGAAGTGGAAACTGAATCTGAACTTTCAGAAAATAATCTTCACAATATTGAAAAAATGCTTGAAGAAATTGGCTTTGAAATTATCAAAAGTTCTTCTCAGCAGCTTATAGAAAGTATTAAAAACCTTATTATTTTAAAGATCGGACGCTTAGAAACAGACGAAAATTTTTTGCTGTCGAATTTTCTAAGTAATGCATTACACAAAGATTACAGCGCGTTATCTAAAGCTTTTTCACAGAATGAAAATATGACTTTAGAACAATATTATATTCTCCAAAAAATTGAAAAAGTAAAAGAACTTCTTTTTAATAATGATTTTACTTTGACCGAAATTGCAATTCACATGGGTTATAAAAGTGTGCAGCATCTTTCGTCACAATTCAAAAACAGCACAGGCTACACTCCTACCGAATTTAAAAAGCTCGAAGTCAATAAAAGAAAGCCGCTCGATCATGTTTGAGGTTTTTAAAATTGTAAATTAATGTGTTTAAATATTCATCAAAACTCTTCGTTTCTTCAATTTTATAACATTTCCTCCAAATCCGAGACAAAATTCTATAAACATTATCCTTAAATTTATAACAAGCTTCTATTTGTATTTTGGAAATTTGTACCATAAATTAAAGAATCATGGAACAGCAATATAAAATTCTTGGAATGACATGCTCTGGCTGTCAGAGAAAAATTTCAGAAAAACTAAATAGTCTGGAAGGCATTAAAGCCGATGTAAATCTTGAAACCAATACCGCAACCGTCACTTCCGATAAAGAAATAAATCTAAACACTTTAAATAAAGCTTTAGAAGAAATTGGAAAATACAAACTTGAAGACCCAAACAATCCTGAAAAAGCTTTCGTAAAGCCACAAGACCGCATTTCTGCGTCGTCAGTTTATTACTGTCCGATGGAATGTGAAGGCGACAAAGTCTATTTCAAGCAAGGTGAAAGATGCCCGGTTTGTAATATGTATCTGGTTCCGATTGAAGAAAAATTAGCAAAAGATCCGAATCATAAACCTGTATTTTCTTCCACTAATTTACCTGAAAATTTTAAAGATAATGTAGGAAAATATTATTGCCCGATGTTCTGCGAAGGCGATAAAGTCTATGACGATAAAGGCGATTGCCCTGTTTGCCACATGCATTTGGAAGAAATAACTGAAGGTTTGGCCCAAAATACGATTTCGCACAGCCATTCTCACAATCACGCTCATCATCATCACGAAACTCCAAAAGTTACAGATGAAATGGCAGGAAAATATTATTGTCCGATGTTCTGCGAAGGTGACAAAGTATACGACAGCAATGTTGGCTGCCCGGTTTGCGGAATGGATCTTGTAAAATATCCCGAAAAGAAAACTGCAAAATATACTTGTCCGATGCATTCTGAAATCATCAAAGATGAACCCGGAGATTGTCCGATCTGCGGAATGGATTTGGTAAGAATGCCTGACAAATACGAAGAAGAAGATGAAACTTACACTATTTTAAAGCGAAAATTCATTATTTCATTGGCTTTTACGATTCCTGTTTTCATTCTTTCGATGGGCGGAATGTTTTTTGAATTTCCTTTTCCTCATAATATTCAGGGAATTTTTGAGCTGATTTTAACGCTTCCTGTTTTATTTTATTCTGGTTGGTTTTTAATGAAAAGAGGCTGGATTTCTTTTAAAACATGGAATCTTAATATGTTCAGTCTTATTGCTTTAGGTGTTACTGCAGCATTTATTTTCAGTATTGTTGCCTTGATTTTCCCGGATATTGTTCCGCACGAAATTCGAGGACACAATCATGAGATTCCGCTGTATTTTGAAGCGGTTTGTGTGATTTTAACGCTTGTTATTTTAGGCCAGTTAATGGAAGCTGCAGCTCATAAGAAAACAGGAAATGCAATCAGAGAATTGATGAATCTTTCTCCGGACGAAGCCAATCTTATGGTGAATGGCGAGGAAAAAAAAGTCCTTCTTTCGCAAGTGAAAATTGGTGATTTATTAAAAGTAAAACCAGGCGAAAAAATTCCCGTAGACGGAAAACTCACCGAAGGAAATTCAATTGTTGATGAAAGTATGATCACGGGCGAGCCGATTCCTGTGGAAAAAAGCATTGATGATAAAGTTTCGTCGGGAACGATCAATGGAAATCAGGTTTTTATCATGAAAGCTGAAAAAGTGGGTGACGAAACATTGCTTTCTCAAATCATTAGAATGGTAAATGAAGCCAGCCGAAGCAAAGCTCCGATTCAGAAATTAACGGATAAAGTTGCAAAAATCTTCGTTCCGGCTGTTATTTTAATTGCTGTTTTGACTTTTATTTTGTGGCAGCTTTTTGGTCCTGAAGGTCAAAAAAGTCTGTTTGCTTTTGTGAACGCTGTTGCGGTTTTAATTGTGGCTTGTCCGTGCGCTTTAGGCTTGGCAACTCCAATGTCTTTGATGGTCGGAATCGGGAAAGGGGCAAAAAGCGGAATCCTGATTAAAAACGCCGAAGCTCTTGAACAAATGAATAAAGTAAACGTTCTAATTACCGACAAAACAGGGACTTTGACAGAAGGAAAACCTTCGGTGGAACATATTGAAACGGTAAATAATAATCAAGATTTAGTCTTAAAATTAGCTTTTTCGTTAAATCAGAATTCTGAGCATCCGTTGTCAAATGCTGCTATCAAAAAAGCAAAAGAAGAAAATATTTCAACTGAAAAAGTAGAACAATTTGAGAATATTTCAGGAAAAGGAGTAAAAGGAAATATCAACGGAAAAACTACTTATTTAGGAAACGAAAGCCTATTAACTACAAATCAAATTTCAATTCCCGAAAATTTAAAACAAAAAGCTGTTGAAGTTCAGTCAAAAGCGCATACAATTTCTTATGTTGCTCAGGAAAATAAAGTTTTAGGATTCATCAGTTTTACGGATAAAATAAAGGAAAGTTCCAAAAAAGCGATCAAGCAGTTAATGGATGAAGGCATTGATGTAATGATGATGACCGGCGACAACGAATATACCGCAAAAGCAGTTGCAGAAGAATTAGGTATAAAACATTTTAAAGCAAACTGTCTTCCTGAAGATAAATTAAACGAAGTGAAAAAACTTCAGAAAGAAGGAAAAATTGTTGCAATGACCGGCGACGGAATCAACGACTCCCCTGCTCTTGCTCAAGCCAATATCGGAATTGCAATGGGAACCGGAACTGATGTTGCGATTGAAAGCGCAGAAATCACACTATTAAAAGGAGATATTTTAGGTGTTGCACAAGCAAAATTGTTAAGTGAAAAGCTTTTGAGAAACATTAAAGAAAATCTGTTTTTTGCATTTATTTACAATGTTTTAGGAGTTCCGGTCGCGGCAGGATTATTGTATCCGTTTTTTGGAATTTTATTATCACCAATGATTGCTGCAGCGGCGATGAGCTTCAGTTCTTTATCTGTGATTTTAAATTCATTACGCCTGAATTCTGTGGATTTGAATATTAAATAAACTTTAATTTCTCTTGCAGATTGAGCTGATTTAGCAGATGGTCATATTTTAATTTAGAAAATCAATATCTGCGAGAAAAATATAAAAACATGGAAAAAGAAAATCTTTATATCGGGTGCTCGGGTTTTTACAATAATGACTGGAAAGGGTCATTATATTCTGAAGATGCTAAAGCTAAAGACTTTCTTACATTATATTCTCAGACATACAATTCGGTTGAGATTAATTCTACTTTTTACAGAAAACCGACCGCAAAAACGTTAATAAGATGGTTTGATGAAACGCCTGACGAGTTTAGATTTTTTATTAAAATTCCAAAGACAATTTCTCATGAAAAAAGGCTGAAAGACTGCAAAGAAGAAATTTCAGAATTCTGCAATCATATTAAGATTAATTTAAAAGAAAAATTTTCAGGGTTTTTATACCAATTTCCGCCTTCTTTTAAAAATACTTCTGAAAATAGCAGTTTGATTCTTGATAATCTCGATTTTAATTTTTTAAATGTCATTGAATTTCGTCATGATTCTTGGTGGACTGATGAAATTTTTAAGTTTCTTCAAGAAAACAACATTGTTTTTTCAGGCGTCAGTTTTCCCGGAAATCTGCCTGAAGAGGTAATTGTGAATCATCCTGAAATTATTTATTACCGACTTCACGGAAAGCCTGTTCTTTACAAATCAGAATATCCGAAAGATTTTCTTGATGAAATCGCTGAAGAAATTAAGAATTCTCAAAAGAAAACTTTTATATTTTTTAATAATACTTGGGGAACTGCTGCTATTAAAAACTCTTTATATTTAAAGGAAGTTTTGGAGTAAATCTTCAAGAGTTACTCTCTAAACACGCAAGTATCTTAATATTCTTAAATTTTTTATTATAACTAATGGTTAATTTTAAACATTAAGAATTGTTTAGTTTATTTAAGTCAGAGATTGCTTCGCTTCGCTCGCAATGACAATCTTTATGCGAAACCACTCCATTAAATTTATCTTTCATTAGTTTTTTGCTTTAAAAATTCAGAAATTTGCAAGATGAGTATTCAAGGAAATTACAGCAATATAAAAAGCCAGCTTCCGGAAAATGTACAACTGGTTGCGGTTTCCAAAACACATCCGGTTTCAGCAATTCAGGAGGTTTATGATTTGGGACAGAGAGTTTTCGGAGAAAATAAAGTGCAGGAATTGATGGAAAAACATCCGCTCCTTCCGAGAGATATTCAATGGCATTTGATCGGTCATTTGCAAACCAATAAAGTAAAATATATAGCAGAATTTATTGATACGATTCAAAGTGTGGAATCTGAAAAATTATTGTCCGAAATCAACAAAGAAGCCGCTAAGCACAACCGAACGATTAAAGTTTTGCTACAGGTGAAAATTGCTGAAGAAGAAAGTAAATTTGGTCTTGAAATCAAAGATGCTGAATACCTTTTCGATAAACTTAAAAATGGTGACTTTCCGAATGTCGAATTAGCCGGATTAATGGGAATGGCAACGTTTACAGATAATAAAGAACAGGTGGAAAAAGAATTCAGAACATTAAAAACTCTTTTCGATAATTTTAGCCAAACAAAGCCTTTGAGAATCTTATCGATGGGTATGAGCGACGATTTTGCGGCTGCCATTGAATGCGGTGCCAATTCTGTGCGTATAGGATCGGCTATTTTTGGCAAAAGAGATTATTCAAAATAGCATTTTTAGGAATACTTTTTGTTACAAATCAAGCAAAATTAACTAAATTTGCAACTATGCAAAAAATCCTTATCGTAGAAGACGAAAAAGCAATTTCCGGAGTACTTCAAAGTATTCTTTCGGAGGAACTTACCGATTATGAATTTGTAATTGCCGAAGACGGCCTGGAAGGCTATAAACTTATTGAAAAAGAAGACTTTGCGCTGGTGATTTCAGATATCAAAATGCCTAAACTTTCCGGAACCGAACTCCTGAAACAAAGCTTGTCACTGAAACCTGAGTCTACTTTTATTATGATTTCCGGCCATGCCGATATTGATTCTGCGGTAGCTTGTCTAAAAGACGGAGCCTACGATTTTATCTCAAAACCAATTGACATCAATCGATTGATCACGAGTGTAAAAAATGCTTTAGTTAAAGAAACTTTAAAGAAAGAAAATAAAAATCTTCAGACCGAAAATAAAACCCTGAAAAGAAAAGTAAGCAAAAAATACCAGATGATTGGTGAATCTGCTGCTCTGAAAAAAATTCAGGATATGATAGAAAAGGTTTCTGTTTCGGATGCGAGAGTATTGATTACAGGACCCAATGGTGCAGGTAAAGAGCTTGTGGCTCATGCAATTCATAATTTAAGTGAAAGAGCAAGAGGTCCGATGGTGGAAGTAAACTGTGCAGCTATTCCTTCCGAATTGATTGAATCTGAACTTTTCGGCCATGTAAAAGGATCATTTACGGGTGCTATAAAAGATAAGCAGGGGAAATTTGAGCAGGCCAATGGCGGAACTATTTTCCTTGACGAAATTGGTGACATGAGCCTTATTGCGCAGGCAAAAGTTTTGAGAGCACTTCAGGAAAGCAAGGTTTCCCCTGTTGGAAGCGATAAAGAAATAAAGGTGGACGTGAGAGTTTTGGCAGCGACCAACAAAAATATGGCTAAAGAAATTGAAGCCGGAAGATTCAGAGAAGATTTGTACCACAGATTGTCGGTGATCGAGATTTATGTTCCGCCGTTGGATGAAAGAAAAGAAGACATCAAGCTTTTGGTAGAACATTTTGCAGGATTGATTTCTGATGAGCACGGAACTGCTTTAAAGAAGTTTGACGATACGGCCATTGAAGCTTTAAAAGCCCTTTCGTGGACAGGGAATATCAGGGAACTGAGAAATGTTGTTGAAAGATTAATTATTCTTGGAGGAGCTACGGTTTCCGAAGAGGATGTTGCAAGTTTTGTAAGGAAATAATTTAATTATTAATTAAAATACATTATAAAAATTTGCGGTAATTATGCTGCAAATTTTTTTTTTGAACTGTTATGAATTTTTTACATAAAAACTATACGAAAGAAGCCTTAACGCTGGCACTTCCCGTGATGCTTACACAGGTTGGGCAGGTTTCTGTGAATTTATTTGACAATATTATTGTTGGTCAATTGCTTGGTGCTGATGCCTTGGCGTCGGTGTCTTTAGGAAACGGAGTATTTGTTTCGATGTTTGTTTTGGCGCTGGGCTTTTCTTTTGCCATTCCGCCTTTGGTTTCGGAAGCGCATTCTCAGAATGACCATGTAACGATCAATTCTGTTTTCAGTCACGGTTTTATCATCAATATGTCTGTGGGGATAATTCTGATGGCGGTCTTGCTTTTGGGCCTTCCGCTACTCTATCATTCGGGACAGCCGGAAAAAATCATTCCTGATACGGTAGATTTCCTTTGGATCATGGGGATCAGCATTGTCCCGTTTATGGCATTTCAGACTTTGAGAGAAGTTTCGGAAGGCCTTTCCTATACGATCGGCGTTACAAAAGCGACCATTATTGCAAACATTATTAATATTGTTTTAAATTATGTTTTGATCAAAGGACTTTGGATATTTCCTGAAATGGGCGTCAAAGGTTCTGCTTTAGCAAGCCTGATTGCAAGAGTTTTCATGGTTGTTTTTCTGTATTATGTTTTGTTGAAAGAGAAAAAAACAAGACAATACATCAAAGATTTTTCTTTAAAAGCACAGGTTCTCAAAAAGAAGATGTTTGATAAAATGATAAAAATAGGTTTGCCTACCGCATTGCAGATGTTTTTTGAGGTGACTGCTTTTGCGGGTGCAGCCTTCATTTGCGGATTGATCTCTTCGCACGACATTGCGTCGCATCAGATTGCATTGAGCATGGCGTCATTTACCTTTAATTTATGTATCGGTTTCAGTGTGGCTTCAACAGTGATGATTGGCAGAAAGCTGGGTGAGCAGAACTTTATAGAATTGCGGAAAGTAGGAATCAACAACCTAAAAATTGCCTTTATTTTCATGTGTATCTGCGGATTGCTTTTTGTTTTGGGCAGAAACATCCTTCCCAGATTTTTCACAAGACCTGAAGAGATCGAGGTGATAAGCTTAGCTTCAAAACTGATGATTATTGCTGCTTTATTTCAGTTGTCGGACGGAATTCAGGTAACGGCGCTGGGAATTCTCAGAGGATTGCAGGATGTGAAAATACCTTCTATTTATACCTTCGTTGCCTATTGGATTATTACCATTCCTTTAGGTTATTTCCTTTGTGTAACACTGGAAATGGGCGCTTTCGGAATGTGGATCGCTTTAGGATTGGGACTTACGATCTCTGCATTCTTTTTGGTTAAACGATTTTTAAATATGTCTGCAAAAAGAATTAAAAACGGATAAATAATTAAACCATTAAGTGATTTAAGTTATTAAGAAATTTTAAGAACAAGTTTATGTTTATGAAAGTAAACAAAATAGTATTTCATTGTTAAGTGTAACGCCTTTGTTTAACTTTAAATAATAAATCAATAAAACCTCCTTGTTTAGCTTTGCGTTTAGAAAAGGAGCATGCTGCTTTATTTAAATTTATTTTAAATCTTAATCAAACTTAATCTCCTCATTTCCTTCATGGTTTAATAATAAAAACTACTGTAATTTAATATCATAATCAATGGAAAATATTGTACTTAAAAGAATCGGCATCGATGATGCAGAGCAATTACAGCACATTGCGAAACAAACGTTTTTCGATACATTCTCTTCACAAAACACCGAAGAGAATATGGAAAAATACATGACTGAAGGTTTTACCATAGAAAAGCTGACTTCAGAAATTCAGAATGATGATTCGGAATTTTATTTCGCTCTTGCAGAAGATAAAGTGATCGGCTATTTAAAAGTAAATACAGGAAAAGCACAAACCGAATTACAAGACAACAGTTCCCTTGAAATTGAAAGAATTTATGTCTCAAAAGATTTTCACGGAAAAAAGGTCGGACAAATTCTTTATGATAAAGCCTTAGAAATTGCCAAAGAAAAGAACTTACAATACGTCTGGCTGGGTGTCTGGGAAAAAAATCCGAGAGCCATTCAGTTTTACAGGAAGAATGGTTTTGTGGAATTTGATAAGCATATTTTCAAATTTGGTAATGAAGAACAGATGGATATAATGATGAAAAAAGAATTAAAATAAAAAGCGGTTTACAGTAACCGCTTTTTTTACGCTGTCTTTTCAATATTTATATAATTTAATGTTTTTACGAATATATTTCTAAGTAATAAGAAATTGTTATAAAAAAAATAACACATATCGTTAAAAACAGTATATTTGACAATATTAACCAAAAAAAACACATTAATATGCCAGTACAATATTCAATAAGCGAAAAAGGAAATCCGGCAGATCAGTCTGTCCCTAAAAAATTCTATGCTAATGCAAAATCTACAGGTGAAGTTACCTTCCGCGGCCTGAGTAAGGAGATTTCAGCCGGCTCTACAACAGTAAGTGATACAGATGTTTTAGCCGTGCTGAACGACCTGAGTAAAGCGCTTGCCAAGCATCTTTCGGAGGGAAGGATCGTAAGATTTGGAGACTTCGGATCTTTTAGTTTGAGATTGAGCAGTGAAGGTGCAGAGATTTCTGCAAAGTTTAATTCTTCATTGATCAAAAGTGCAAAAATATCTTTCCGCCCCGGAATAGATCTTAAGGAAATGCTTGCTATCGTTAAATTTGAAAAAGCTAAGTAAGCAAAAATAAAATACAGGCGTGCTTTTTAAAATTGCAGGCCTGTATTTTTTAAAAGCTGGTGTGCATTTGTTGAAGTGTACACCAGCTTTTTTGATAATGCTTATGAGGGATTTGTTGTAATGCCTAGATAATCTAAATATTAGCATTAGATTTCATGTACTTTACTCTAATGGATTAATAACTTCTAAATTGATCTTTTCGATTTTTGCCACTTGGTAATGACCAAAGAATCCTTGATTATCTTTAATTGTATATTCTGAGATATAATAATTCAGATTGTTTCCTAACTTATTTTCTAAAGCATTTTTAATTGTAGTTTGAATATTGTAATTAAGATCTAAACAATAAAAGCGAATTAAATCTAAGTCCGCAGGCTTTAATGTGATAATCATTTCTAAATCTGCATTTCTGCTTTTAGCATTCTTGAAGGTTTTCAATATATATTTTTCTTCTTCAATTTTTTCAACAATGATATGGTCAATTTTTATTTCTTCTACAGGATTATATGTTAATGAACCGGTAAACGAATAGTCGACGGCATTATTTTTCTTGATCACGCGAAAATTGTAAACTGTACTTAGAAGATGTTTCGATAAAGTTCCACCTATATTATCCCAAATCTTTATGTCATAAGACGAGTCTTGAGAATTAATCATCAGTACAGAATTTCCTACACTTTCTTTTGATCTTTTATCTACACCTTCTATTTTTAATGCGTAATCAAAAGTATATGTTTGTGCATTAAAAATAGAAATTATAAGTAGACTAATAAATGTTATTATTTTTTTCATTATTTCTGTTAAACGTTAAACCGTAGGTTTGCTCTGCAGTTTTAATATGATATTTTAATAAGTTGGAATTTCTTCGTGTATTTTATCAAGAATATTAGGAATTTTATTCCAATTCTTTTTTTCTTTTTCTGCTAAATTATCTAACTCTTTACTTTTATAAAAATCAATACAAATATTAAATACTTGTCTTTTTTGATACATTATTTTCAGGTCTTCAGGGTAAGAATTAATTGAATTACTAGAATCTAATCTTATCTTTTGAACCTGCTTATCAATTATTGGTTTTAATGACTTATCAAAAACTGCTATTGCAAGAGGATTGTAAAATGAGTGATCATTTTTCCATAGTGAGCGTTCAATTTCTTTATTTTCATATCCTTTTAAAATACATAAACAAAGAGCTCGGTCTTTATATTCTGTTTTCCAGCTATTAAACTTCCAAGTTTTTCTCTCTTCCCTCAAGTCCTTAGATATTGAGCAAGAAGATAAAATAAATAATACAAATAAATATTTAAGTTTTATCATAACATTTAATTTAGAACCCACACTCTTATAGACTTCACTCCACCTTTAGGTTGTGCATATGCACCAGAAATACATATTCCATTTACGATCGCATCGACATGACCAGAATATCCTGCTCCTCCTTGATTTGAAGGTCTTGGATCTGCATTTTCTATTACATATATTCCATTTTTTCCTTCTAAAAAATTCATCACTTTTGTTAAATTATTTGCATCTGCACCCTCTAATTTATATGGTGTATCACCAAATTTATCTTTCATAAATCTCAAAAAACTTGTTGCTGCTAATATATAATTTTTTCCGTCACCTCCTTTTTGAGTTAATTGTAAGTTTCCTTTTTTAATAACAGGAATATTTATACCTGAATACAATAAACCTCTTGATCCTCTTATTGCACAAGCATTTTGGTAGGATCCGGTTGTATCGTTTAAATGACTATTATATAATGATCCCCCTGCGAGTTGATAAACTTGGGGCGCTTTCATTTCTTTCCAATAACCATTTTCTTCTATTTTTGGAAATGCAGAGTACCACTGAGAAAGAGTTGGTAAAGCTTGTTGAACAACTGGTGTTTCATATTCTATTAAATTAGGATCTACATATTCTCCATCTTGTCCTTGTGGTATTCCCATAAACCAATTTTCAAATTGAGTAAATGTTATATTAGGATTAGTAACAAAAACATTTGCTGCAAACTTTGCAAATTCAACACTTTCGGTTAAATAATACGAGTTCATAATATAGCTCTTTATCTCTCCTGAAAGATTTGAATATCCCGGGATATTTCTCAAAGCATTAAACAACTCAGGTGACGGAATATCTCCCGGGCTTCCGCCTCCTCCGTAGCCTCCGTCATTATAGATAGTATCTTGAGTACCATCATTAAAGCACTTAAGAATTGTAGTAGTTGTGTAATAAGGCATATCATCTCCTGTTGCTTTCAACCAGCTTCTCCCGGAAGATGATGCTGATCTAACTTACATCTAACAGCACCAACTAAAGTTTCATAAACACATGTTGTTTTCGCAGATCCATTATTACTTGCAACAGATTGTTTGGGTATTCCTTCTTCAAAAACCACGCTCCCTAAATCTAAGCCATCAAGAGATTTGTAATATACAACACCCGTAAAATTAGCCATTGAATAGTTTTTGAATTGGGATGCAGAAATATATTCTGCTTTCATTGCTACTGTATTGTTATCTTTTACAGTATAAATAAGGACAGTAAAATTTTTGTTATCGGTATTTTCAAATATAGTACTGTAAGAAACGGTTGCTTTATCATCATTAGCAAGCACAAAAACTGTTTTTTCTTCTGAAATTGTCACTGCCTGTTTACTTGACAAATTAGTTTTTAGAAAATTATTCTTAATAAAATTACCAAAATCAGGCACGTCTTTTAAGTTATATCTTCCTGTAGTGATTTTGGATGTAGTAAGAGATGTATTTGAGCTTTCATCATTTACCAAAATATCTTCCGATCTACAGTTCAACAATAAAAACACCAATGCTAAAAGCATTAAACAGTTAATTTTTTTCATATTTATGTTGTTAATTAATTTATTTTGCAAGTATAAGACTTTTTTAACAATCATAAACAAAAACCTCGCTTATTCAAGCGAGGTTTTACAATTTATTTCTTCAGACATTTCTCCAGAAACTGATCCTGTTCCCACAGAAGGTGAAGAATATTTTCTTTGGCTGCATAGCCGTGAGATTCTTTCGGAAGAAGAACCATCTTTACAGGTGCTCCAAGGTTTTTCAAGGCCTGGAAATATCTTTCGGTCTGCAATGTGAAAGTTCCCGGGTTATTATCTGCGTCGCCATGTACCAACAACATTGGTGTTTTCATTTTGTCGGCATTCATAAACGGAGACATTGTGTTGTAAATTTCCGGAACATCCCAATAATTTCGCTGCTCGCTTTGGAAACCGAAAGGCGTCAAAGTTCTGTTGTACGCACCACTTCTGGCAATTCCACAGGCATAATCTTTAGAATGTGTCAAAAGATTGGCGGTCATAAATGCACCGTATGAATGTCCACCGACAGCCACTTTATTGCGGTCGATATATCCTAATTGGTCTACGGCATCAATTGCAGCTTTTCCGTTGGCAACCAATTGTGGAATGAAAGTATCGTTGGGTTCAGTCTTTCCTTCACCAATGATCGGGAAAGCGGCATCATCAAGCACAGCATATCCTTTGGTCGTCCAGTATACAAAAGATCCGTAATAAGGAAATGTAAAGTCGTTCGGATTTTGGGTATTCTGTCCTGCTGTATTTTTGTCTTTATATTCCGTAGGATAAGCCCAGATCAATAAAGGAAGCTTTTCTTTTTTTGCTTTTCTGTCATAATTAGCCGGTAAGTAAAGCGTTCCGGTCAAAGTAACGCCATCATTTCTTTTATAGGTGATTACTTCTTTATAAACATCTTTAATGCTTTCAAACGGATTGGCAAATTGCGTTACCGGTTCAGATTTATTAGATTTGATATTCTTTTTAAAATAATTCGGATATTGGCTTGCCGACTGTTGAATTGTCAGAACTTCTCCTTTCGAAGGATTGATAATGTCTATGATTTCTTCTTTGGCATTTTTAAGGTTTGAAGTATACAGTCTTTTCTTTTTTAAAGATTTCATATCCATCTCATCAATAAAAGGATGCTGGCCGTCTTTTGTAAAACCGTCACCAATTAAATAAGCTTTATCCCCTTTCATATCAACTACATATCTTCCGAAATCATTCTTTGTAGTATTAAAGCTTCCAGGATCATTGTAAACATCCTGATAATTTCTGTCTTCAATTACCTGAGCTTTTCCATTATTCAGATCTACCAGATACGATTTTGTATTTCGTGTGTCGTACCAGTTTTCCGAAACGATGGCGTAATGATTATTCGTCCAGCTCGTGCCACCATATCTTTGTTTTGTTTTAAAGAAAGATTTTGGAGCAGTCGCAAACGGCGCTTCCCATGTAAAGATTTCATCTCTGAATTCGGCATTTTTCGACTGATCGCCTCCATCCAAAGCTTCCGCAAACACTAAAGTTGCGGGCTGATCACTTCTCCAGCTCATGTCTCTTTTTCCTGTTCTTACGGAAGAAAAGCCTTTAGGCATGATTTCATTTAAAGGAACTTCATTTACCACTTTTACTACATTTCCTTTGGCATCATAAACGGTAGATGTCATCGGAAACCTGCTGAGCGGAACAATATATGAGAAAGGTTTTTTAATAGTTGTGAGCATAAGATAATTTCCGTCCGGAGAATAGCTTATTCCTGCGTAGATATCCTGGTCTTTTATTTTCTTTAGATTCCCGTTCAGATCGGCGGTATACAATTCTGACGCGGTAAGTATTTCAAAATTCTTTTCATCCTGCGGATTTTTAAGCAAATCCTGATACGTTCTGTTTTGAGAAACTTTTCCGTCTGCCGTGGAAACAATCGGGCCTGTAGGCAAGTCTTTGGAAGAATCAATCAATTGAGGTCTGTTTTCCGGCAGAACTTTTACTAAAAGACTTTGAGAATCTTTCATCCAGCTATACGGACTTCCCAGATTGGCATTTAAGTTATCTTTTGTGATCTTTTTAGCAGTTGCAGTTTCAAGATCGACAACCCAAAGCTCAACTCCTTTGTCGGTAGTATTGGTAAAAGCTAATTTCTTTTCATCCGGTGAAAAGGAAGTATTTGTGATTTTGGGATTTGTGGGCAAGCCTTTTACCTGAGTTTCATTCTTGTCATTCATCTTTCTTACTTTCAGATTGTAAGAATAAGATGTTGTACTTGAAATATTGGTAACCGGATTGATCCTTAAACCGCCAAGCCTCATTTCCTGCTGATTGAGATCATCCAGAGTTTTATAAGTCGGGCGATATACAAATACGATCCAGTTTTTTTTAGAATTGGTTAAAACACTTGGTGGCCTTTCATAATCTGCAAGCTTCAGGATTTCTGCAGATGGTTTCTGATAAGAAATATTTTCCTGTGCTTCATAAAAGTTTAGAAATGCAAGCAGGCAGATTGTCAATTTGATCTTCATTATCTTTTGATTTTTCACGAATTTAATGAAAACTTCTTAACCAAAAAAGATATAATTTTGAAACTAATCTTTAGACAAATAAAAAAGCAACAAAAAATTGTTGCCCTGTATATATTTTTTAATAATTTTTACCAATCTGAAGCTCTTCTTCTTTTTTCGATCATGCCATCAATCGAGATTCTTCCGGCGCCAAAAGTAATCAGCAAAAGATAAATTCCAAGATAAAGAAAGCTCATTTCTCTTTTTTCAAAAGGATCTGCACCATGCACAACAAATCCCGCAATTATCATGGTAAACATCAAAAATCCTACTGCAATTCTCGTAAATAATCCTAAAATAAGGAAAATAGAACATACAAATTCTGCAAAAACCACTAAAACAAGTGTAACTGTAGGTCCCAAGCCAAGAAAATCATAAAACTTGATATCTCCGCCTTCAAGAAGCATCTGAAGCTTTGGATAACCGTGAGATAACATGGCAAAACCAATAAATAATCGCACGATTAATAAAGCAATGTCTATAATGATCGGATTAGTTTTTGAGTTTGAATAGCTCATGGATTAAAAATTTTAAATAAAGATAATAAAAATCTTTTAGTACAACGATGAATATTGACTTTTTAGTCTATCTGTAACCGAAATTTTTCAGGTCACGATCGTTTTTACGCCAGTCTTTTTTTACTTTAACAAACAGATTTAAATGTATTTTTTTTGAGAAAAACTTTTCCAGATCCAATCTTGCTTCCGTTCCTACTTTTTTGATCGCTTCTCCTTTATGGCCGATAATGATCCCTTTTTGGGTGTCTCTTTCTACATAAATAATAGAATCGATGAAGATGATTCCTTCTTTTTCTTTAAACATTTCGGTAACAACTTCCACAGAATACGGAATTTCTTTGTCGTAATTCAGAAGTATTTTTTCGCGAATGGCTTCATTTACAAAGAACCTTTCCGGCTTATCCGTATACATATCTTTATCATAATATGCAGGACTTTCGGGTAACATTGATTTTAATTTTGGTAAAATAACATCCGTATTGAAAGCATTCAACGCAGAAATGGGAAGAATTTCAGCTTTAGGAATTCTCTCGTGCCATTCGGTAGCTATTTTTTCAAGACCTTCCTGATTGGTCTGGTCAATTTTATTTAATAACAATAAAACCGGCACCGGAATTTTATTTAATTTTTCAATTAAGAATTCTGATTGTTCGGCTTTATCGGTAACGTCTACAATGAAAAGAAAAACATCGGCATCCTGTAAAGAATCTTTTACAAAATCCATCATTTTTTCCTGCAAACCGTATTTAGGATCCAAAACTCCCGGCGTATCGGAAAATACAATCTGTAAGTCTTCTTCATTATAAATCCCAAAAATTCTATGTCTGGTTGTCTGCGCCTTTTGTGTTACAATAGCCAGTTTTTCACCCATCAATTGATTAAGAAGAGTTGATTTTCCGGCGTTTGGCTTTCCAACGATATTTACAAATCCTGCTTTATGCATATAAAAAAATTAAATCGCTTTTATTACGAATCGCAAAGTTAGTAAAACAAAATCGGTCTTGCGACCAATATCAAAATTAGATGCCTAAAAAAGTCTATTTTTGAACTAAATTATTTATTCCAAATAAAACCACATTAGGAAATACTTTATGGATATTGACAAAATAATTGACAACATATACCCGCTTCCGAAAGATTCGAAAGAAAGTTTGAAAGAGCATATTTCCGAAATCAGTTATCCGAAAGGTTTTTGCTTGATGGAAGCTGATAAAATAATTCCTCATATTTATTTTTTAAAGAAAGGAATCGTGCGTGCGTATGCTTCAACAGAACATAATGATATTACGTTTTGGTTTGGAACAGAAGGCGAACCTGTTGTCTCAATGAAAAGTTATGTTGATGAAAAACCAGGTTACGAAAACATCGAACTTTTGGAAGATTGTGAATTGTATCGACTCGAAACCAGGAAGCTAAAAACGCTTTTTAATGAAGATATTCAGATTGCCAATTGGGGAAGAAAATTTGCAGAACGTGAATTGGTAAAGACCGAAGAACTTATTATTTCAAGACAATATAAAACCGCGCTGGAACGGTATAAAGATTTGATGAAAGAAAAACCATACTTATTGCAAAGAGTTCAGCTTGGTCATATTGCATCATATTTGGGGATCACGCAGGTAAGCCTTAGCAGAATCCGAGCGGAAATAAAGTTATAATTTTTTATCATTTGTAAAATTTTAATTCAGATCGAATACTGAACTTTGCACTATAAAATTATGTACTTATGAGTTGGATTATATTAATCATTGCAGGATTATTTGAAGTGGGTTTTGCTTCATGTTTGGGAAAGGTAAAAGAAACTTCCGGAAGCGAAATGTATTATTGGTTTGGAGGTTTTTTAGCATGTTTAACGATAAGTATGCTGCTACTTATAAAAGCCACACAAACCTTGCCGATCGGAACCGCTTATGCAGTGTGGACGGGAATTGGTGCGGTAGGAACGGCTTTGGTAGGAATTTTCTTCTTTAAAGATCCTGTAACTTTCTGGAGAATATTTTTTATTTCAACTTTAATTGGCTCGGTGATAGGATTGAAAGCTGTTTCGCATTAGTAAATTTCGTATTTTTATAAAAACGAAATCATGAAGAAAATTTTACTTTTCACTCTTTTCAGTTGCCTATCATTTGCACAAAATCCTGAGCTTTTCAGCAATAGCTGGTATATTTCGCAAATTGTAATGAACGGACAAACGACAACAACTCCTACAACAGGTCCTGTTTCGCCTTCCAATTTTAATTCAATTGGAAATAATATGCATATTTTTAATTCTAGTTATTTTAATTCTGCTGGCTCGCATATTACTTTTTCTTCAACTTCTGATAGTTTTACAAGAAACTCATCAAGCTGTACATTAGCTGTATATGAAGGTGTAAATACAGCGGAAGTACGAAGCTATGATGGAAAGAACTGTAATTTTTATACTTATAATAATCCGAATGTCGGTAATATTCTCAATTACGAAATAATAAATAACGCAACTTCTAAAACGTTGATCATTACAGATCCTCTTACAGGAAACAAAATCTATTACAACAATTCTTTTCTATCTACCGCTGAAAACGTCAATAAAAAAACATTTGTAATTTATCCAAATCCTGCTAAACAAATCTTAAAGGTGGAAGAAATTGAAAAGAATTTAAGTGTAAAAGTTTATGAAATGACTGGCAAATTATTGTATGAAACTTTTAGTAAAGACAAAAATATTCAAATTGATGTAAGCAGTTTTCAGAAAGGCCAATACATTTTGGTTGTTGAGAATTTTAAGCCTCACATTTTTATTAAAGAATAAATGTTATAAACAAAAACATCTTCGTATTGAAGATGTTTTTATTATTTTTTCTTGTAAACAACTGGCAAAATCTCGTTGTGTCTTAAGCCATATTTTTGAATTTCAGCTTCGGAAAACTGTTGAGAATAAAAATTGACTTCCGCTTCAAACCCAGCTTTACGAAGGCGGTCAAAATAATCCATTCCGTACCAACGAACGTGGTCGTATTGCCCGAAATGTTTCTGACGTTCTTTTGGGTCTTTTATTGTAAAATCTTCATACGTTTTTTCCAGCGAATTTTTCATCGGAACCTGAAGAATTCCCCAGCCACCCGGTTTTAAAACACGATACAGTTCGCTCATTGCTTTGGCATCATCTTCAATATGCTCCAAAACGTGATTACAAAATACAATATCAAAAATTTCATCATCAAACGGAAGGTTCAAAATGTCAGCTTTCACATCAACAATCGGAGAATATAAATCTGCCGAAATATAATTGAGATTGCTCATTCTCTTAAACTTTCTTAAGAATTCCTGTTCGGGAGCGATATGCAGAACTTTATAGTTTTTAATAAAAAAGTCGGTCTCATTTTGAAGGTAAAGCCACATTTGGCGATGTCTTTCGAGGCTTAAAGTTCCCGGTGACAAAGCGTTTTCTCGTTGTTTTCCGTATCCGTAAGGAAGAAATTTGCGATAAGAACGTCCGTCAATAGGATCATAAAATTCGTCGCCCTTAAAAAATCTGTAAATAAGCGGACGTGCCCAAACACTCATCTGAATAAGCATGGGACGCGGAATTTTATTCAGTAAAAATTTTGTTACTTTTTTCATTAAAAATCCATTTGAAATGGCTTTTCTTCATCACTTTCTATTCCCAAAGCTTCGTAAACATATTTGAAAGTAGAAAGCAAAACAGGTTTTCCGTTGATTACAGCCACATCATGCTCAAAATGTGCAGAAGGCTGATTGTCTAAAGTCGTTACCGTCCAACCGTCATTATGAAATTTCACTTTTTCAGTTCCAAGATTTACCATCGGTTCGATAGCGATCGTCAAACCGTCTTTAATGGTTTTACCACTCCCCTGTCTCCCGTAATTGGGAACTTGAGGATCTTCATGCATTTTTCTGCCCAAACCATGACCAACCAATTCTCTTACGACTCCGTACCCTTCTTTTTCGCAATGTGACTGAATCGCATACGAAATATCGCCAATCCTTTTTCCTCTCACACATTGTGCAATGCCTTTGTAAAGTGACTCTTTGGTTACCTGAAGCAGTTTTTTGACTTCCGGTTTTACTTCACCAATTTCAAATGTATAAGCATGATCGCCTACAAAACCATTTAAAACAGCGCCGCAATCCACAGAAAGCACGTCACCTTCTTTTATTTCTTCTTTATTTGGAAAGCCGTGTACAACTTGCTCGTTGGGTGAAATACAAAGCGAATTTGGAAATCCACCGTAACCTAAAAATGCAGGTTCAGCACCATGATCTTTAATGAAATCATGCGCCAGTTTATCTAAATACAAAGTGGTAATTCCTGGTTTGATCTCTTTTGCCAACATACCTAATGTTCTGGAAACCAACTGCGCACTTTGCTTCATCAGACGAAGCTCGTCTATCGTTTTTAATTGAATCATTGTAATAGATGTTAGATATTAGATATCAGATGTTCGACAAAACTTAATGAATCTTTTTAAGTTAAATTAAACTTCAATTATCTAATTCTTTATGATAAAATTAAAAGCAGTATTAAAAAACTAATTTCTAATTACTAACTTCTAATTTCTAAAATTATTCTACCAGAAAAGTCCTTTTTTCTTTTCTTTTTTTAGTTTTGAATAGGCTAAAACTTCTTTTCCTTCAACACGGAATTCTATTCTTTCATTGATGATATTATAAATTTCGCCCCATCCCGGAAAACCTCCTAAATTTCTGTCGTCGATAAACCAGTCTGCATCCAATTTTCTGGATTGTGCTTCGCAATCGAAAACTTCTCCTTCAAAACTTGAATTGACAGCATAAAATTCTACTCCGTTTTTTCTGCAAAATTCTACCGCTTCATCAAGAGTTTTGCCGTGTCTATATGTCCAAAGGATCAATCTGAAACCTTGAGCCTGCAATTTTTTTAATGTTTCAAACGCAAATATTTTAGCTTTTCCAATTGCCGGATATGCATCATCTACAATTGTTCCATCGAAATCTACAGCAATTTTTTTATTATTTAACATTTTGTTGTTTTTTTAGCTGGGCAAAGATAATAAATAAATAAAAGAGTGCCGAAAAACATCCGGCACTTCAATTTATAATTTATTGTTAAAGTCTAATTATTTTTTAACCCAGCTAAACTCAAACTGTAAATCTGGAGTAGAAATCCTGTCTGTAATTTTCTGTAATCTTGATGGGAGCTTCATCAGATATTCCTGAGCTTTTTCTGCTTTTTCTGTAAGACCTGTAATATGCTCGATCTTCCATTCGTCAAGAAGGTCTTTCATGATATTGATGTAATCCTGGCCTGTATAAACCATACATCTTTGTGCCGCATCTGAGAAATGTCCCCAAAGCTCACCTGCTTTCTGACCAGATTGTCTCATCATGTGAGCCGGCATAACGATTTTTTTACGCATCATATCTTCAAATGCTAAAATCATTTCCGATGGATCTAATTCTAAAATTTTAGTTACGAAATGCTTATATGCTTTTGCGTGTCTTGCTTCATCTGCTGCAATTACACCACACATTTTTGCCAGTTTTCCGTTACCAGACTGTTTTGCCAATGTACCTACTCTTCTGTGAGAAACATTGGTTGCTGTTTCCTGAAAACTTGTATACACGAAGTTTCTGTAAGGATCCATACTGGTTCCGATATCAAAACCATCGCTGATTAAATATTGTGTCGTGATCTCTACCTGTCTCATGTTTACTCTGCCACACAAATAAAGATATTTATTCAATAAATCTCCGTGTCTGTTTTCTTCGGCAGTCCAAGATCTGATCCAGCTTGCCCAGCCCGGTCCACTTTTTTCCTGATCAATTCCGTCAACACTCATCAACCAAGATTCATAAGAAGGTAAAGCTTCTTCGGTAATACAGTCACCAATTAATGTTACGAATAAATCATAAGGCATTTCACGGGCAAAAGTTTGGATTTCGTCTAAATCATATTTAAAGTTATCGCTGGAAGGATCGGGCAAATAATCTGAAGGTTGCCAGATTTTCTCAATTGGAGTCAAAAACTTATCGAGAAAAGAGCCAACTTCCTTTTCCAAAATACCCATTACTTCTTTTCTTACCAGAATATTATACATTTCTAAAAATACATTTATAATTTACAAAGATATGATTTATTTATTATTTGAGACATAATATCATATGTGCCTCATAATATGTCTGATATAAATCATAAAAAATTTCACTTTTTCTTACTATAACGGCGATTGCGTCACATTATTATCAATTAACTCACTAAAATTTCTCCTGTCATTATTGCAGGAATTTCAACTTCCATTACGCTCAAAATAGTTGGAGCAATGTCGCCTAATTTTCCTGGTTTTAAATTCCAGTGCTGATCTTTATCCATTACAATTAAAGGCACAAGATTGGTGGAGTGCTGTGTATTCGGGGTTCCGTCCGGATTTACCATAACATCCGAATTTCCGTGATCTGCTAAAATGAAAACCGCATATCCGTGCTCAAAAGCTGTAGTTGCAACTTTTTCAATACATTGATCTACCGTTTCGGCAGCTTTTACAGCCGCTTCAAAAACTCCTGTATGACCGACCATATCTGTGTTTGCGAAATTTAAACAGATAAAATCAGCTGTTTCGTTTTGTAATTCGGGAAGAATCGCATTGGTAATTTCGTAAGCTGACATTTCAGGTTTAAGATCATAAGTCGGTACATCTTTCGGGCTTGGGCAAAGTAATCTTTTTTCGCCATGAAAAACTTCTTCGCGGCCTCCCGAAAAGAAAAATGTAACGTGAGGATATTTTTCTGTTTCGGCAATCCTGATCTGGGTTTTTCCGTTTCTTTCAAGAATTTCACCCATTGTTTCTTTTAAAACTTCTTCATCAAAAACAACATTTACATTTTTATAGGTTTTATCATAATTGGTGAGAGTGACGTAATGAAGATCCAGCTTTCTCATAAAATATTCAGGCATATCGTGCTGACAAAGGACTTCGGTAATTTCGCGGCCTCTATCGGTACGGAAATTAAAACAGATCACCACGTCATTATCTACAATGTTACCGACTGGGACGATATTTCCCATCTGAGTTTCTTTAACAACAATAATTGGTTTGATAAATTCATCAGTAATTCCCATATTATAAGAAGCCTGAATCGCCGAAATCGCATCACTTGTCTGTAATCCAACTCCTTCTGTCAAAGCATCATAAGCCAATTTTACACGTTCCCAACGTCTGTCCCGGTCCATTGCATAATATCTTCCGGTTACCGTTGCCAGCTTACCTATTGTATGCTCCATATGATCCTGAAGCTCTTTTATAAATCCTAAGCCTGAAAGCGGATCACAATCTCTGCCGTCTGTAAATGCATGAACATAAACATTTTCGTTCAAACCAAATTGTTTGGCCGCAGAAAGCAAACCTTTTAAATGATTGATATGTGAATGCACGCCTCCATTGGAAACCAAACCGATAAAGTGTACATTTTTATTTTCTCTTTTTGCATAAGCGAAGGCTTCCTGGATGATTTTTTCCTGGCCCAAAGTGCCGTTTTCAACGGCCATATTGAGTTTTACCAAATTCTGATAAACCACTCTTCCCGCTCCAAGATTCATATGTCCGACTTCAGAATTTCCCATCTGTCCCAATGGAAGTCCAACCGCAAGGCCGCTCGCTTCTAAAGTTGTATGAGGAAATCTGTGATAACAGCTATCTATAAATGGTGTATTTGCTTTATCTAATGCAGAAACATCAGGGTTTGTGCCCAATCCCCATCCGTCGAGGATGGCCAATATTGCTTTTTTCGACATTTTTATTACTTTTATTATACAAATTTATTTATTTTAGGATGAATTGAAGAATTTGACCTGCATAAATTTGAATTCAAATAATTCAAGTATTCATTATTATTTTTAATTTTGCTTTATGGATTTACGAGATCAACTAAAAAACCTTTTTCCTGAGCATGAGGAGCAAGATTTTCAGATGCCTGAAGAACAGTTTAAGCAAAAAGAACCTTTGGTTTGCAAGTTTGAAAAAAAAGGCAGAAACGGAAAACCCGTAACGATCGTTGAAGGCTGGGAAGGCAGTGAAGAGGATTTGAAGAAAATTTCTAAGAAAATAAAAACCACGTTGGGAATCGGCGGTTCGGAAAAAGACGGAACGATCATCATACAAGGTGACAATCGTGATAAAATCATGAATATCTTAAAAGAAATGGGCTTTAAAACAAAAAGAGTCGGCGGATAATTAAAAATAAATCTGGGTATTTGGCAATAATTTTTTCAGCTTTTCTAAAGTTGATTTTTCTATAGGATTTCCTGCTAAAATAAGAGTTTTGAGCTTTTTCAGACGATTTATTCCTTTGGGAAGATCAGTCAGTTTGTTGTTTGCAAAATTCAGGCTCGCAACATTTTTGAGTTTTTTGACTGCCGAAGGAATTTCCTTTAAATTATTATCGCTCACGTTGAGAAACTCAAGATTTTCAGACCGAAACAATGTTTCCGGAACCTTATTCAGCATATTATTTTGCAATTCTAAATATTTCAGGTTTTTCGGTAATCTCAATTCTCCCAAATCATTGATCTGATTGGCTGAAAGATTTAAATATTTCAAATTTTTTATCTGATCCAAATTTTCTGAAATAAAACTTATCTGATTGCTGTGAAGATTGATTTCTTCCAACGAAGGAATTTCCAATAAAGCTTCAGGGAAAACATTAAGATTATTAGCATCAAAATGAACTACTTTCAGGTTTTGAAGCTTCGAAATATTAGAATTAATATTGGTAAGGCTGTTAAGATTTATTGAAAAAGTTGTCAGTTTTTGGAGTTCGCCGATTTCATCAGGAATGAATTTGATACTGTTTGCGTTGGCATTTAAAATTTCTAGATTTTTCAGCAAAAATATTTCTTTATCCATTTTCTCAAGATTGTTTCCCATGATATTCAGGAAAAAAAGAGAATCCATTTTTTTTAGTTCCGGCGGAAGATTATACAAACCTTTGTCACGAAAACTCATGCTGTACACAACATTTTTAGTTTCGAGCGCTGCGTTTATATCTGTATAAGTTGGATATTTTACAGGATCAATCTGCGCGTTTATCTGACTAAACAAAAAAACGGTAAATAAAAGCAATATTTTTTTCATAAAATAAAAAGCCACCGGCAAAGAAACTGCCGGCAGCCAAGAAAGAAAATTAGTAATTATTTTTTAAGAACTTTCACGGTTTTCTGGAATCCATCGGCTTCTATATTCACCATCAAAATTCTTGAAACCTGAAGCTGAGACGTAAGATCTAAATCTAATGAAGAATTGTTTTCGGCAAATTTCTTCTTATAAACAATTTTACCATCCATGCTGTAAGCGGTTACTTCAAGATTTTTCAACGGTTTTGGTGCGTTTATTTTTACAATACCTGATGTGGGGTTTGGAGCTACTGTTACTTCATTTTGTGAAACCGGCTCAGCGGTACCCAACGAGCCACTTGTTCCCAAAAACTGCTGACGAGCGATAACGATTGTTGCAGATTTTCCACTGTAATCAATTGTATTTCCTGTTGCATCAATATCTGTCCCGATGCTTGAAGACGGATGCTGAATGGAGAAGAAACCAAACTTATGATCAGGTGTGAAAGTAAGACCTGTAGGCTCTGAACCTGCCGGCATTGAAGCAAATAATCTTACATTCGGATTTGTCGGCGTATGATCCGGACCTACAACCCAGATGTAATTTTTGCCACCATCCTGTAATACCCAAAGATTTCCAAGCTCGTCGAAAGTAAGATTGTCATTTCCGTCTCCCCAAGCTTCTGTTTTCATTCCTTGTGCGGTATTGAAAGAATATTGAGTAGAAGCGCCTCCAACGAAAACTTCAACTTGAGAAGCCGTCATTCCGTTATCCTGCATACGGTATACTTTATCTAATCCTTTTGCTGTAAAATATACTTTTCCGTCAATCGGGCTTATTTCGATATCTTCTACTCCATTAAAAGATGTTCCGCCTAAAGATTGTGCTAAAGCAGGTGTATTGTTTTGATCAGCCTGTATTTTATTAGGAACCTGAATCCAAGTTGCAGTTGTGCCAACAGGATTTCCGTTGCTTAATCCCTGATCTAGTCTTAAAACATATAAATTACCTGATGAAAGGTTGTTTGGAGTATCCATCACATATTTATAAACCATATGTGTTCCACCGTCTTCTCCGTAATAAGCTACCGTTCCGGCATCATTTACCACTACATTTTCATGATTCATGATTCCCATCTGCCAAAGTTTTCCTTTTGTGCCATTGGCGTTCATAGAAATCACCTGTGCTGTTGCAGGATCAATCTCAACAAGCCAGCCATAATCTTTGTAACCGTCTGCATTGATGTCATTACCTGTTACAGATTCTTCTGCGGTAACGATGGTTCCCCAAGGTGTTACTCCGCCCGAACAGTTTCTGATTGTCTGTACCAAACTCGGCGTAGAAAAGTCAACCGCTCTTGATTTTGTTAATTGCCAAAGCTTTGTTGCAGCATTATAATTGATGTCAGCTATTGTTACTCCTCCAGGATTTGTTTCATGGTTTACTGAAAGATATCCGTCTGTACTGCTTGCATTTTTCGCAACATAACCCGTAAAGTCATTTAAACCACCCACAAGACCTCCGCCTTCTGTGTAATTATCTCCTTCTTTAAGAATTAGCTGAAATTTATGTTGTGCTGGAATAATAAGCTTCGAAGTCTGAGCCGTCGGAACAATCGATGTAAAACAGCTGATATGTGTTCCCGTACATGAAGCGACAGGTGGCGTCGTAACTGTAGTTTTAAGATATGCATCCAATCTCAAATCTGAACTTGAGGCTCCTCTGTTGTGCAATTCAATAGAGATCCTGTTAACTCCCTGTACAAATTTAGCTTTCGGAATTGAAAACATATTATATACGCTTTCGGCTGAGCCGTCAACAGTTGTGCTGGACAATGTACTAAACGTAATTGCACCGGCCGGCATATTGTCTCTCACCACTTCTTCACCATTCAGATAAACAACAATACCGTCGTCTCTCATCACGCCAAGTTCCATCGTGTCACTCAAATCTGCTAAGTTTACTATGAAATCTTTAGCAAAATAAGCCGTAATCAAACTATTGCTGATCGTTGTCGTTACAGGATCGCCGTATCCTAAAGGCCCGTTTCCTGTCGACCATGTCGAAATATTATAATTTGCACTTTTCCATTGGTCTGCCAATGCGACATTGGTGTCGTTGTAGCTCCAAGATGAGCCTTGTGCAAAAATTGTTGATTGCGCCTGAAGTGCCGAACTTGTCATGCATGCAAGTGCCGCAACTGTGAGTAATCTTTTTTTCATTTTTAAATACTTTTATTAGACACTACAAAGCTATTTTTTTACTGTGAAGCCTCTATTAATAGTGTTTTAAATAAACCCCGATCAATATTAATAAATCTCAAACCTAATGTTACGTGAATTAATAAATCGTTAAATAATCCATAAATGATAAATGTTCAATTACTGTTTCGTTTTGCTCACATCCGTTAAAGAATTCAGGAAAGCGATGATTTGCTGTATTTCCCCTTTTGTAAGATCCAGCTTATCCGGCGGAAGTGTTTGGTTATTCATTTTCAAGCCCAATCCTTCGCCGCCGCCTTCATTATAAAAGTCTAAAACTTCTTCTAAAGTCGTAAAAGCTCCGTTATGAAAATAAGGTTTTGTAAGTGCAATATTCCTTACCGTCATTGTTTTGAACGAATTTTCGTAGATCCACGAACTTTCTTTTTTCACGTTGCTGTTTATTCTTCCTTTATCCGAATCTATTTCTAAAGGCAAAATATTGATTGGCTTTTTGGTAACTCCTAAAACTTCAGATTCATTTTCATTAAAAAATGGCGGAACCAAACCTGAAAAGTGCGGCGCAAAATGACAGGTTGCACAATTGGCTTTTCCCATAAAAAGATTAAAACCTTTTTTAGCGTCTTCAGAAATTTCCTTTTCATTTCTCATAAAACGGTCAAAATCACTGTCGAAAGAATATAAAGAAGCCACATAAGAACTTAAAGCTTTAGAAAAATTCTGCTTACTTATTTCTCCATTTTTAAAAGCTTGTTTGAATGTTTTTTTATATTGAGGTTTATTTTTCAGCTTTTTGATGATGCTTTCGTAGCTTGTGTTAAATTCCTGATCGTTGTAAATCACATGCTCCGCCTGCTGCTCAAGATAATATGCCCGCATGTCATAGAAAAATCTTTTGGCAAAAACCGCATTGTAAAGAGACGGCGAATTTCTCAAAACAGTTTTTCCATCGACATTGCTCAAGGATTTAGTTTTAAGGTCTGTAAAAGCATTTTCGGGTAAATGGCAGGTTGCGCAGCTCATTTTTCCGTTGTCGCTAAGATTTTGATCGAAAAAAATCTCTTTTCCCAACTTCCGAAGTTCTTCATTATCTTCCGAAGGCTTCAGAATTGTGTAAAAATAAGGATCTAGAAAATCACTGCTGAAAAAGTTTTTGTTGCCCGGATTCCATCCTGAAAATTCTTTTAAATCATCCGGATTTCCGTCCCAACTGCCCAATTCTTCGTATAAAGGCTGAAGATATTTTTTATAAAACTCAATTCGGTCAAAGGTTTCAAAGTCTGTATTTTCAGAAAGATATTTTTCGCTTTCAATAAGTAATTTTTCAGCTTTTAAAGTGTTGAAGCTTTTAAAATAAGGTTCATTTTTAATATAATTTTTCATTCCTTTAAGAGCAAAAGATGCTTCTTCGGAAATATTTAATGAGCCCGGAGTATCGAAACCTGTCAATCCTAAAGTATATATTCTGATCAACTCTATTCTTAAAGATAAAGTTTTATTGTTGCTTTTACTTAAACCGTTTTTTATTGCACTTAAATAGAAATTATTATAGCTGTTGTAAAGAAAATCTGTGATTTCTACGATTTTATCTTTTTGTTCGGCAGCTTCCTCCGAAAAAATAAGTTCGTCAAGCACCTGCAAACCTTCCGGCGGAAGCGTGTAAGCCGATGTTCCTGCTGCTTCAATCCGGAATAAAGGTGCGGCATTCAGGTGGGTTTTAGCAAATTCGGGATAATGATAGGCGATATAAAATTCTATTTCTTTGTACGAATTTCTTGTATTTTTAAGTGATAATTGTAGATTTTCAACGGAAATTTCACCTTCCCGGAAAAGATCAGCATCTGTTTTTAATTGCCCAAGTCTGTCTTTAAAGCTTCTCAAACCTTGATTAAGCATCGTGTTTTCAGTTTCCAAACCTTTGTAAACAGGATTAAATGACATTACTGAAAACCCGGTCAGCAAAACAGCAATAAGCAACAAATACAATCTCATAAAATTTTTTATCCGTAAAAGTATTGCCTTTACATTACCACAGTTTTAACAGTGAATTAAGTAATGTTTATATTTTCATTTCGGGTATTTTCACTATTTTTAAAATCCTAAAAGAAATCTGTTACAGATTTAAACTAAAAAAATATTTTATGCTCAATAAACTTGCTGCCTCCGAACTTATTTTGAATGAAGACGGAAGCATTTACCACCTTAATCTTTTGCCGGAAGACATTGCTGATAAAATCATTCTTGTGGGCGATCCGGACCGGGTTCCTAAGGTTTCAAAATATTTTGACACCATAGAAATCAAAAAAAATAAAAGAGAATTTTATACACATACAGGAACTCTCCGCGGTGAAAGGATTTCGGTTTTATCTACCGGAATTGGCACGGAAAACATTGATATTGTGATGAATGAGCTTGATGCTTTGGTGAATATTGAGCTTAAAAATAAAGAATTCAAAACTGAACATACGTCTTTACAATTATTCAGAATGGGAACCTGCGGCAGCGTAAATCCTGACGTAGAAGTTGACAATATGCTCGTCACTCAAAATGTTGTCGGACTAGACGGTTTAATGAATTTTTATCAGGATTATGTCTTTGAAAACGAGTTTTCAAGAAACTTTTCAAATCTCTTTCCTTATGAAAAGATAAAACCGATGCTTTATTTTTCAGAATGGTCTGAAGAACTTGGTGAACTTTATAAAGATGCAAAGTATCACGGAAATACAGCGACTTTCCCGGGTTTTTATGCGCCACAAGGAAGACAGCTTCGTTTGAAAGCTTTGGACGAACAGTTTCTGGAAACACTAAATAACTTAGGAATCACCAATTTTGAAATGGAAACTTCTGCGATTTATGCTTTTTCAAAATTATTAGGCCATAAAGCAATTACGGTGAATAATGTGATTGCCAACAGGAGGCGTGGAGAATTCTCAAAAGATCATCATCTTTCAGAAAAAAATCTGATTGAATGGGTTTTGGAGCGGATTATTAATTAGACAAAAACTGCTGAAAAAATTTTCAGCAGTTTTTGTTTTTAGTTTGGACAGTTTTTTTCGTATTCTTTTACGATACCAATATAAAATTGTGCTTCATAGAAAAATAATTTTTTCCCTATATAATTCAACCGCTCTTCTTTATCTAAATCAAGTTCACGTGCTTTTTTCTTCACTTCTTTTCTGTAACTGATAGCATCTTCCTTAATTTTCTTCTGAAATTCTTTATCATCCATTTTCTTGCGGAAAGATTCAAGATATGCGTTGAATTCAGAACATTCTTTTCCTGCAGCTTTAAAAGCATTTACGAAATTATCAAAACTTCTATTTGTGTTGAAAAGTTTAATATCTAAAGGAGTTACGGCAAATTGTTCATCATTATTCTTCAGATAAAACGTAGAATAAACATATTCGCAGTTGACAAAATTATTTTTTTTCCTTGAAGGACCAGAAACATCCTGACAAATAAAATTTGCTTCACCATAAATACTTATTTTCCCGTCATAAATCTGCGGCATATACAGAACTTGTTTAATGTCTTTTAGCACATTATTTCGGTCAAATTGTCTTATAGCTAGACGTTCAAAGGCAATTATTTCGTCTTGATCTTTATCTAGAATCTTCAACATTACAATGTCTTTTGAGTTTATTTTTTCTGTAGGTCCATCTTCGGAGGTCTTGAACTCAATTTTCACATTCGTATTTTGATTTCCGCCAAAAACTTCTTTGAAAGTGCTTATCGAGGGAAGCGTAACGCGTTTAAAAAGAACAGTCATTTTACTCCCATCACTTTTTGTAATTTCAACAGGCGCATAATCACTTTTCTTTTTATCTGTTTTTTGTGAAAAAATGGCGATCGATGCAACTACAGAAATTGCAATGAATAGTTTTTTTATCATATAATTTAGTTATTAGTTTTCTTTTTTATCGAACCCAACATTCTTTAATATGGTCATTCACCATTCCTGTCGCCTGCATGTGCGCATAAACAACGGTAGAACCCATAAATTTGAATCCTCTTTTTTTCAGGTCTTTTGATAAAGCGTCAGAAATCTCTGTAGTTGCGGGAATGTTTTTTAATGTTTCAGGATTGTTATCAATAGGTTTTCCGCCTACAAATCCCCAAATGTATTTTGAAAAGCTTCCGAATTCTTTTTGTATTTCCATGAATTTTTGCGCATTGGTAATGGTTGCCAAAACTTTCAGACGGTTTCTTACAATTCCGGGATCCTGCATGAGCTGCTCAACTTTTTCATCATTATATTGAGCAATTTTTTTATAATCAAATTTGTCAAATGCTTTTCTGAAGTTTTCTCTTTTGCTTAAAATGGTATACCAGCTCAAGCCCGCCTGGAAGCTTTCCAGAATTAGAAATTCAAAAATAGTTTCGTCATCATAAACGGGTTTTCCCCATTCTTCATCGTGATATTTTCTGTATAAATCGTCTTTCTCACACCAGCCGCAACGTATTTTTTCCATAAACTTATTTTAGCCAAATATAATACAGATTGAGAAAAGATAATGAGAAGATTATGAAAAGTTTAACAAACATTTTCTCTTTTAGGAATAGTTATTGTTTTAAACTAAGCAAATAACACTTAAATAAAAAATATTATGGACAATCAAGATTACAACAAAGCGGAAGATGCAGTAAATAATACAGAAAATTCTTTGAAAAATACTGCCAATGATGCAAAATGGAAAATAAGTGATCTGGCTGATAAAGCAAGAGATTATATCAACGAAAAAAGAAATAATGATGAGGAGGCAAATCAGGAAGATTGGTTTGACAGAGTAAAAGCAAATGCTGCCGATACTTGGGAAGATATTAAAGACGGCGCCAATGATGCGTGGGAAAAAACCAAAGATGCTGCTGAAGATGTAAAAGCAGAATGGAACAAAAAGACCAACTAAGATTAAGTCTTTTCAATATATTATTCAAAAAAAACAGAGTCTTTTCGTGAGGCTCTGTTTTTTATTATGCTCTAAACACAAATTATTGCTACATTTGTATATCAATAAACATTAAAAAATTATGTCATACGGTTTACTTAAAGGCAAGAAGGGAATTATTTTTGGAGCCCTTAATGAACAATCTATCGCATGGAAAGTTGCTGAAAGATGCCATGAAGAAGGTGCTGAATTTATTTTATCCAACGCTCCAATTGCTTTGAGAATGGGAGAACTGAACGGTTTAGCAGAAAAAACAGGTTCTGAAGTGATAGGTGCAGATGCTACTTCTACAGAAGATCTTGAAAAACTTTTTGATGCCGCTACAGCAAAATTCGGAAAAATAGATTTTATACTTCACTCCATAGGAATGTCCGTAAATGTAAGAAAAGGAAAGCATTATACTGAAATAAACTACGACTGGTTGGAAAAAGGCTGGGATATTTCTGCGGTTTCTTTTCATAAAGTAATGCGTGTGGCTTGGGAAAAAGACTGCATGAATGAATGGGGGAGTATCTTGGCGCTTACTTATATTGCTGCACAAAGAACATTCCCGGATTACAACGATATGTCCGATAACAAAGCGTATCTTGAAAGTATTGCAAGAACTTTCGGATATTATTGGGGTGAGAAAAAAGTACGTGTAAATACAATTTCACAATCCCCAACTCCTACTACTGCAGGCAGTGGCGTAAAAGGTTTCGGAGGTTTCCTAGGATATGCAGAAGATATGTCGCCTCTTGGAAATGCTACCGCTAATGAATGTGCAGATTATTGCGTAAGTCTTTTCTCTGATCTTACCAAAAAAGTAACAATGCAGAATCTTTTCCATGACGGAGGTTTCAGCAGTACCGGAGTTTCTCAGAAAGTAATCAGCAAATATGATACTGAATAATCAGCAATTATATTTTATCAATAAAAAGCAAATCGGCGGCACCTTTTGGTGCCGCCGATTTTAATAAATATTAATATGAAGTTTAATTTTAATTATTTGTAACCATTTTTATTCTGATAAATCCTTACATAATCGATATAATATTTCTGCGGAAAAACACTGTCGTCAATACCTTCTTTTCCGCCCCAAAATCCACCAACAGCAAGATTTAAAATTAAAAAGTAAGGTCTGTCAAATGGCCATGTTTCATATGTTTTTGTTTTGTTCATGTACGAGAAAAATTTCTTATCATCAACGTAGAAATCAATTTTTTCTGGTGTCCATTCTGCTTTATAAACATGAAATTTTTCACTGGCATCATCCACTTTCAGAGTATCTGTTTTCTGGCTTGCTTTAAGGTGGTTATAATTTTTCGTGTGTACAGATGCGTGAATGTATCCCTGATTGTATCCTACATGTTCCATGATATCGATTTCGCCATCATTGGGCCATTTTTTCATGTCTTCGCTCAGCATCCAGATTGCCGGCCATGTACCGCGTCCTTTCGGAAGCTTTGCTCTTACTTCAACTGTTCCGTATGTGAATGAAAATTTACCTTTCGTTAAAAGCCTTGCAGATGTATATTTACTTTCTTCCCAATTTTCTTTTCTTGCTTCTATAATCAGGTTTCCTTTTTCTATTCTTGCGTTTTCCAAACGGTTTTTAGTGTAAAATTGAGATTCTTCATTTCCAAATCCGTGACCGCCGACATCATAATTCCATTTTATAGAATCCGGCAATCCTTTTTTATTAAACTCGTCACTCCAAACCAGCTTCATATCTGAATCCTGTTTGTTGGAAGCACAATTTGAAAAAGAAAAAACTAAAGTTCCTCCGATTAAAATGGTGATGATGTTTTGAAGTTTCATGTTCAAAGTTTTGAGTTTAATATTTATTATTCCAGCTTGTCATTCTGACGAAGGAAAAATCTCTTATATTTAAAATAGATTCTTCACTCCGCTTCGCTTTGTTCAGAATGATAAACGTTAAATATTAAGTGTTATTTAATTTATTTTTAAATTGTCTGATACAGTTTTGTAAAAACTAATATTTATTTTGACCAGTTAATTCTTTTTATCTGAAGATCCTGAGAATTTGTTCCGACCATAATATCAAATTCTCCACTTTCCCAATCAAAATTCAATTCATCATCATAAAATTTTAAATCTTCAGGAGTTAATTTGAAATTGACTGTTATGGTTTCTCCTTTTTTAATGAAAACTTTTTGGAAGCCTTTCAATTCTTTTACAGGTCTTATTACTTTTCCGACTAAATCTCTCATGTATAGCTGCACCACTTCTTCCCCATCGTATTTTCCGGTGTTGGAAACGTTTACACTAATATTCAAAGTCTGATTTCCTTTAAGGTTTGTTGAACTTAAATTCATATCAGAATACTTGAATTGAGTATAACTTAATCCATAACCAAACGGGAATTTCGGATCATTATCCAAATCGATATAGGCTGAAACATAATTTCTATCAGTATTATTTTTTGCAGGTCTTCCTGTGTTGTAATGATTATAATAAATTGGAACCTGGCCTACATTTCTTGGGAAAGTCATCGGTAATTTTCCGCTGGGACTTACGGTTCCGAAAAGAACGTCTGCGATAGAATTTCCGGCTTCCGTTCCCAGCCACCAAGTGTAAATAATTGTTGGAATATTGTCAGCAGCCCAATCAAAAACCAAAGGTCTTCCTGCGTTTATCATTAAAATAATTGGTTTTCCGGTTTTAGCAATTTCTTTTAATAAATCTTCCTGAACTCCCGAAAAGTGAATGTTACTTCTGCTTTTTGCCTCACCGCTCATGGCGTGACCTTCACCTAAAGTCATGATTACAACATCTGCTTTTTTTGCCGTTTCTACAGCTTCAGCAAACATAGATTTGTCCTGATCATCTACGTTTGCACCTTTTGCATATAATAAAGTTGAATTTTTGTCTAATTGATTTTTTATGCCGTCAAACTGAGTAATGATTCTTTGGTTATCATCTTTAAAAGCAATCGACCAAAAACCATGATTGGCAGTTGTTTCTTTTCCGAAAGGACCAATTAAAGCAATAGTTTTTGTTGATTTTGAAAGCGGAAGAATGTTCTTTTCATTTTTTAATAAAACGATGCTTTTTGAACCAAATTCTCTTCCGAATTTTCTGTTTTCCTGATTGTTTAATTGCTCTTTTTGTCGTTTTTCGTTGCTGAATCTATAAGGATCATCGAACAATCCCATTTCAAACTTTTTAATTAAAATTCTTCTTGCTGCATCATCGATCAATTTTGGATCAACTTTTCCTTCTTTGACCAATTTTGGAAGTTCGGCCATGTAAGCACGGCTTTCCATATCCATGTCGCTTCCTGCAATAATTGCTTTTTCGGCAGCTTCTTTATTGTCTTTTGCGTAGCCGTGAGGAACCATTTCGCCTATACTTCCCCAATCTGAAACCACAAAACCTTGATAATTCCATTTACCTTTTAATAAATCTCTTAAAATATATTGATTTGCTGTTGCCGGAATTCCATTAATATCATTGAAAGAATTCATAAAAGTGGCAACGCCCGCTTCTGCAGCCGCTTTGAAAGGTGGTAAATACGTTTCGTGCAATTGTCTTAAACTCATGTCAACGGAATTGTAATCTCTGCCGCCAACTGCTGCTCCATACGCCGCAAAATGCTTTGCACAAGCCATAATTGCGTCAATATTTCCCAATCCTTTTCCTTGAAAACCTTTGATTCTTGCCAAACCAATCTGAGTTCCCAAATAAGTATCTTCACCCGAACCTTCCATCACTCTTCCCCATCTCGGATCTCTTGCAATGTCAACCATTGGCGCGAAAGTCCAGTGAATTCCGTAAGCGGAGGCTTCTGTTGCAGCAATTCTTTCAGATTTTTCAATTAATTTCATATCCCAACTTGCAGCTTGTCCAATATTCACGGGAAAAGTTGTTCTGTATCCGTGAATCACGTCTTGTCCGAACAATAAAGGAATTTTTAATCTTGATTGTAAAGCCAGTTTTTGAAAAGAACGGGTTTCTTCCGCACCGGCTACATTCAGCATTGAACCAACTTTACCTTTTTTAATTTCTTCTAAAACCGTTGCAGAATTTGAATTTTGTGGTCCTGTAGCATATTCAAAACCGCTGTACTGAACCAGTTGACCGATTTTTTCTTCCAAAGTCATTTTAGATAATAACTCTGAAACTTTCTGGTCAATTGTTTTTTGTCCAAAAGAATTGAAACCAAATACTGTAAATGCTAATATGAAATAAAGTTTTTTCATTGTAATTTAATTTTGCTTTAAATTTTAACGCAAAGAGCGCAAAGATTTTTTTTAAAGACTAACTGCTTTTAAGTTACACAAAGTCGTTTCACTTATAAAAGCTCACAATTTTTAATAATTTAAATTAAAAAATATAAGTAGCAACCGAACTTCCTGCAATGGTTACAGGAGCTGTTTTTTTGTCATATTTAATATTAAAATTTTCGTCTGTCTTGCTGTAGTTCTGAACAATCAAAACTGTTTTTCCTTCGGGAGTTTTAAAGGCTACTGTTGAAAGGTTATCTGTCTGCGTTGACGAAATTCTCTGCGAATTGGCAGGAACAAATTTAGAAGCGTGTGCAATAATATAATATGAAACATTTCTCGTGAAATTTTCACTATCCGAAACTGTAATCGCACCTTTGCATTCTGTACAACCTCCGTCGGTGTGAGGCTTGTATTGTGTATCATTAGCGACATTCCATTCCAAAGCAATTTTACTCCAGTTTCTCATTGACCCAATAATCACGTTTTTTGTATGCCAGTTCAAATCTTCATTAAAGGTTCCTTTTGCGCCCGTCCACTGCTCTGTAAAATACAAATTTTTATTTGGAAAAGCTTTATGAACAGTGCTTAATGCTGAAATTTCACCTTCATAAAGATGGAAAGCCGAACCGTCAATATATTGATAAGCTTCAGGATCGTTTAAAATATTGATGGCGTATTCCGGTTTGTTGCAATTGTGATCATAAACTACAATTTTAGTTTTAATTCCGTTTGCTTTAAAAGCCGGGCCTAAATTATTTTTAATAAAATCTTTCTGCTGATCCGAACTCATGTACAAACTCGGATTATTTCCGGGATGCAAAGGCTCGTTTTGTGGAGTAATAGCATCAATTATAATTCCTTTTTTCTGCATTTCCTGAATATATTTTACAAAATATTTTGCATAAACATCATAAAATTCAGGTTTCAAGCTTCCGCCTTTTGATTCCCCGTTGTCTTTCATCCAAGTTGGAGAAGACCAAGGCGCTGCAATGATTTTAATTTTCGGATTGATTGCTAAAACTTCCTTTAGCATCGAAATCAAATCTCTGTCTCTTTCCAAACTGAATTTTGAAAGCGAAAGATCCGTTTCACCTTCAGCGAGATCGTTGTATGAAAAAACTTCGCTATCCAAATCTGAAGCGCCAATGCTCAACCTTAAATAACTTATGGAAATAGAGTTTTTATCATTTCCAAAAAGCTCATTTAATAAAGCTTTTCTTTTGGAAGATGAAAGCCGGTTGATTACTTCAACACTTCCGCCCGTCAAAGTATATCCGAAACCATCAACATATTGAAACTTTTGCGAATCGTCAACTTCAATATTTTGAAAATTATTCGGATCATTTGTAAAGCTGATCGGAGATTGTTGCTGTAATTTTATGCTTTCATCGCCTTTCGTCAGCCAAACCTGAACTTGATCTTTTTTATTTAAATCAATTGATTTACAACCTGATAAAGGTAAAAGTACCACACCCGAAAGCGTGATACTTTTTAAAAAGAAACTATATAAATTACGAAACTTCATATTAGTTATAACCTGGGTTTTGTTTGATCGCTGTATTCACTAGATCATTGTAAGGAATCGGTAAAATCTCATTTTTACCAGCAACAAATCCTCTTGATCCTAATTTAGCAGCAGCATCTCCCCATCTTACTAAATCAAAAAATCGATGACCTTCACCAATTAATTCTCTTCTTCTTTCATCCTTAATAGCTTGCATAGAAACCGGGACTGAAGTTAATCCTACCCTGGCTCTTACAGCATCTAATAAAGCCTGAGCTCTTGCACCTGTTCCATTCAAAGCCTCTGCTTCCATTAGATAAGTGTCTGCTAATCTAATTACCATATAATTTTGTCGAAAGTTCAATTCTACAGGCCCTGGCAAATTTGATTTATCAGCTGTTCTAGGTTGAAACTTATTCAAAAAATATCCAGAATCCCTGTAAGCAGGTGAATAAGTGATTTTATTTTCCTGCATGAATTTTTTAGCATTCAAAATACTTGCATTCATACGCGGATCTCCTTGCATAAAGTTGAATAAATCATCCGTCACCGGATTGAATGCCCAACCAGAAACCAAATCTGGAGCATCATTATTTGGAGTTGTTGTTTTAAGGGTATATGATCTTAATCCTGTCATAATGCAAATTGAATTCCCTTCATCATTTCCTTGCCCCCAAAAACCCCAATCTGAACTTCCTTGGTTTGTATGCATCACTTCTACAATAGTTTCAGTAGTAAACTTATTATCTACTTTCCACAAATCTGCAAAATTATCAACTAATTTATAACCATACTGACTTGTTTGTCCCGGAGTACCATTAACGTCTGCAAATTGTGCTGCAGCTTCTGATTTCTTGTTGTCATACAAATAAATCTTACCTAAAATAGCTTTTGCAGATCCTTGGGTTATTCTTCCTCTATCAGCCCCAGAAACCGTAGTCGGCAGATTAGGTATTGCAGATAAGATATCAGATTCAATTTGGGCATAAACTGTAGCAGGAGGTGCTTGAGGAATACTGTAAAAATCTGAATTAGCACTTATTGGTTCTAAAATGAGAGGGACATTTTTAAACATTCTTAATAACTCAAAGTAATATAATGCTCTCAAGGTTTTGGCTTCGGCAATAAATCTGTTTTTTTGAGCTTCTCCCATATTTGCATCCGGAACCCTTTTGATTACCAGATTTGCTCTTGCAATACCTTGATAAAAGTCTTTCCAATAGCTCAACGGAACTGTATTTTGGTTGATTGTAAAGCTAGAAAAACCTTGAATGCCCGCGCCATCTGTAGAGCTTCCTCCACCTGAATAGAAGTCATCTGATCCGGCGTTCATAAAGGTTACTGTGTTTTCAAAACCTCCGGCATATTTCCTCATAATATCATAAACACCTACTAAAGCACTGAATGACTGCTCTTCGTTTGAGAAATAATTGTTGGTATCGAATGCTCCTTGATTTTTTATATCTTCTATATAATTATCATTACATGATGATACAGTGATGACACTTATTCCAGATAATAACAAAACTGTTATGCTTTTATATATTTTGTTTTTCATTTTTTATCTTTTTAAAATTGAATATTAGCTCCAAAAAGGAATGATCTGGCTTGTGGGTAATAAGCTCTGTCTATGCCGAAATCATCACCTGCTGCAATCTCCGGATCGTATCCTGTGTATTTCGTAAATGTAAATAAGTTTTCAGCAGTAATGTAAAACCTTACTTTACTAGCTCCGAGACTTTCTGAGACTTGCTTCGGTAAACTGTAACCAAGTTGTACCAACTTTACTCTTAAATAATCACCATCTTGTAAATAATAATTAGACATTCTCGAGTAATTTTTATTTAAATCATCTCTAGAAATCCTTGGTGTATCATTTGAAGTTCCTTCACCTGTCCAACGATCTAAAATTGCTGTCTGGTAATTTGCATCAAGCATATCTAATCTTCTTAGACCTTGGAAAATTTTATTTCCAGTTTGACCTTGAGCAAAAATCATTAAATCAACATTCCTATAATTCAGATTAAATGTTAAACCAAATGTATATTTTGGTAAAGAATTTCCTAAATATGTTCTGTCATCATCGGTAATTTGTCCATCACCATTAATATCTTTCCATTTGAAATCGCCAGGTTTTGCGCCCGGTAAAATAAGTGCACCGTTTGAATTTCTGTAATTATCAATTTCGGATTGATTTTGGAATATCCCGTCATACTCAAATCCGTAAAATGATCCATAAGGCATTCCTAATGCAGCTCTGGAAACAGGTCCCATTGATTGAAATCCAGGACCATCAATAAATTTTCTGCCATTTTCCAGCTTAATTACTTCATTTTTCAAATAGGCAAAATTACCATTTACCGAAACTCCAAAATCTGACCATTTTTTATTATATCCTAAACTTACTTCTACTCCTGTATTATTCATATCTCCCACATTTGCCCAAGGATTAGTAGATACACCAACATAACCGGGAATGCTTATTTGTCTTAAAATATCAGTCGTTTTCTTTTTATAATAATCTACAGTCAGATTGAAATTATTAAGAAATTTAATGTCTGCTGCAATATTAAGTTGTGAGGTTTCTTCCCAGTGAAGATCCTCATTTTCTAAAGTTGCAGGTGCATATCCGGTAATGATTGTATTGTTACCATTTGTATAATTACTACCGGAAACCATAAAACTTGCAAACTTAAAATTTTCAAATTCATCATTACCTAATACACCATATCCTCCTCTTAGTTTAACTGTATTAATAATCTTATTTTCCGGCCAAAATTCTTCGTTTGAAATATTCCAACCTAATGATGCCGCAGGAAAATTTCCCCAATGCTTATTACCCCCAAATCGTGATGACCCATCTCTACGCATTGTACCTGTGAACAAATATTTATTATCATAATCATAAGTAATCCTCCCAAAATACGAAGCTTTATGTGTTTGAATACCATCATATGCATCGGCTAATATATTCTCTCTTGATAAATCAAAATTAAATGATGCATCTTCCCAGTTCTCGACAGGTAAATTGGTATGTGTTACAGTTTGACCATATCCGATATTGTATTCATAAACTCCTTGCCCAAGCAAAACATTCAGATTGTGTTTCCCCCATTTATTTTGGTAAGTTGCTGTATTTTCCCAACTCCATTCAAGTTTTCTATTTGTATTTCTAGACAAACTGTTGAATCCTAAATTACTGTATGTTGGGCTTAAATAGAACTTTGGTGTGAACCCTTGATTTCCCCAATAAGAAAGTTTTCCGTTAATGCTAGACTTGAAATTGAAATGCTCCAAAAATTTCACATCCGCAAAAGCATTGGCAACGAAGTCGTCTGACCAACTATCTCTTCCCTGTTGTGTATATCTGAAAGCCAACGGATTAGACATTTCTTGATTTACGTAAGGAGAAATCCCATATGGGTTTCCGTTTGAATCTCTTACTATAAAAGGATTTGTATATAAGTTTGGATCTACCATAGACCAATCTGTGACTACAGCAGGTGTTGTAGGATCTAAATTAATTGCAGAACTCAAAGGGCCTCCGAATTCTCCGTTCGCATTGATTCCTTTTGTTTTATTGTTGGTATAAGAGAATGTCTGTCCTACTGTCAACCAATCTAATACCTTATGATTGGAGTTGATTCTTGCATTAATTCTTCTGTAATTAGAAATATCACGCATTACAATTCCATCCTGACTGTAATATCCAAAAGACGTATAGAATGTAGATTTATCACTTCCTCCACTTACGCTAAATTCATGAGAAGTTCTTTCTGCTGTATTAAATATTAAATCTTGCCAATCTGTACCTTTTCCAAATTGAGCCGGATTAGAAAATCTGGCAGGCTTACCATCATTTGTAAACCCTTCATTGATAATGGTAGCATATTGAGTTGCATCTAAAAGATCTAATTTCTTTGCAGCATTTCCGAAGCCATAAAATCCGTTGTAAGATAAATTCAATCTACCCTTTGCACCTTTTTTGGTAGTAACTAAAATCACTCCTTTTGCAGCAGAAACCCCATAAATAGCTGCTGAAGCACCATCTTTTAGAATTTCCATACTTTCAATGTCAGATTGATTCAGCCAAGAAATATTATCTACAACGATACCGTCAACTACCCAAAGAGGGTTATTACTTCCTGCTCCAAAACTAGTCACTCCACGAACCCTTACTGTTGCAGCAGATCCTGGTTGTCCAGAGTTTGATATAACAGTAACTCCGGCAGCTCTGCCTTGCAAAACTTGCTCTGGTCTTCCGGCAGGAATATCTTCTATATCCGATGCTTTCAAGCTCGATATTGCTCCCGTCACATTACTTTTTTTCTGAGTACCGTAGCCGATCATCACCACTTCTTCAATTTTTTGTTCCTTTTGAAGCGTGTCAGCAGATGTGTTTTGGGCATTAAAATTTGCCGTAAAATAAAGCACAGCAACCATCCCTAAACTTCTTGATATTTTTACTTTCATATACAGTTAGTTTTTTAATTCTCAAATTGAGACAATAAAAATATATTTTTTTTTAAATACTTAACATTATATTCACAATTATTTTAATATTTCTTTTATTTTTGGGGTTTTAAAGGTCTAATGTTTATGTTAAATACCTTAAAAAACGCTAAGAAATCTACAACCTTATCCCCGAAATGAGTACCAAGCCTGCCAAAATTTCTTTACCACTTCAACTTACCTTTCTTATTTTCTCTATGGTTTTAAACTGTATGGGTATTGTGATTTTGCAGCTTTCACAGGAGGAAATAGGTTTTGACAAGCTCGGATTTCTGGAATCTTTTAAAGATTTGCCTATTGCTTTTATTTCACTTTTTGCCGTTAATTTTATCAGCAGAACGGGAACTAAAAAATCTTTAATTTTAGCATTAAGTATTGTTGGTTTTTGTTCTTTAATTTTACCTTTTGCTCAGGTTTTTTGGTTTTATAAGCTTTGGTTTGCAATTATCGGAACTTGTTTTGCAATCGGGAAAATCTGTGTTTACGGAATCATCAGAAATAATTTTACTGATCAAAAATCTCTTGCCAAAACAATGAACAGCGTTGAAGCAGCTTTTATGGTCGGAATATTTGTTGTAAATGTTGTTTTTGGGTCTTTAATTGCCAGCCAATATTCAGAATACTGGAAATTTGGTTTTTTTCTTATTTCTCTGATTTCGTTTTTTACTATTTTTTTATTTTCAAAAGCGCAAATTATTGAGACAGACAAAAACTTGAAAACAAGCATTGCATCACATTTAAAATCATTCAACAAAACGCCTGTTTTATTATTTTTTGCAATAACTTTTTTTATCATTTTTACCGAACAAAGCTTTAATTCCTGGCTGCCATCTTTTTATAAAAACCACTTAAAAGTCAATTCGTTTTTTGCTATTCAGGCTTCATCAATGCTGGCGGTTTTTTCTTATATAGGAAGAATAATTACAGCTAATGTCATTCACAGATTTTCACTGTTAAAATATTATTTTGTGTGTGTTTTAATGATCATTATTATATTGTTTTCAATTTTCTTAAGTCAATATTTTAGTTTAGAAAATTCAGAAATTCCTTTATTTTTGTTTCCTGTCATCGGGCTTTTCCTTTCGCCACTTTATCCGCTTATCAATTCAAAAATGATTTCACAGATTGATAATCAGAAGATCAACACATTCACTTCGGTTATTGTAATTTTCTCTTCATTGGGAAGTGCTGTAAGTTCAATTTTGATGTCTTTGCTTTTTAAAAACCAGCTGTTAATGTATTATTCACTTTACATTTTAGCTGCGGTAATGATCATTTTTGCTTTAAGCTTTTTATATTTTAAACATCATTCTCAAAAAAACTAAAAAATAATTTTATTTTTACACCCATGAAAACTGATGGCTCAAAAAACATAGAAACTTTAAAACAACTGATCGAGGAAAAGAATTTTATACCTAATATTTCAGTTGACTGTACTATTTTCGGTTTCCATGATAATATTCTGAAAGTTTTATTATTAAAATATCACGATCTTGATTTGTGGTCGCTTCCCGGCGGTTTTGTCTTTATTGATGAAGATCTTCGCGAAGCTGCCGACAGAGTTTTGTATGAAAGAACTCACCTGAAAGGGCTTTTCCTTGATCAATTTCATACTTTTGGAAGGCTGAATCGCACCGAAAATAATGTGCATAAAATCCTTATCAACAATAAAGGCCTTGATGTGCCAAAAGATCACTGGATTTTGCAGCGCTTCATTACCGTTGGTTATTGCAGCCTGATTGATTTTTCTCTGGCCAACACTTTCCCAGATGCTTTTAATGAAACATGTGCGTGGTTTGAAGTAAATAATCTTCCAAATATGGCTTTTGATCATGACAGAATAATTTCTGAAGGATTGGAACATTTACGAAAAAACATTGATACTCAAGTCGCTGCAAGTAATCTTTTACCGGAAAAATTTACAATGAAAGATCTTCAGTCTCTTTATGAAACCATTTTAGGAGAAAAATTCAGGAGAAATAATTTCCAAAGAAAAATACTGAGCATGAACTCTCTTGAAAGACTTGAAAAACTCTACGACGGCTCGGCCAACAAAGCGCCTTATCTATATAAATTTATTAAAGATTAGTTTCAATTTTTTTAGAAAAAATACTTCCGGAGATTCTGAAAAGTATTATTTTTAGGAAAATTAAACTACATGTCATATTATCCTCTTACAAGCATCCCCGATTATTTTGGAATTGATGCTCTACTTACCGAAGAACACAAGCTTATTCGCCAGTCGATAAGAGATTGGGTTGAAAGTTTTGTAATGCCAAATATTGATCAGGCGGCTCAGGATCATACCGATTTACCGGATTTAATGAAAGAATTGGGGAAAATCGGAGCTTTGGGACCTTACATTCCTGAAGAATATGGTGGTTCAGGATTAGATCAGATTTCTTACGGTTTGATTATGCTTGAGTTGGAAAGAGGAGATTCTGCGGTGCGTTCAGCTGCATCTGTACAGAGTTCTTTGGTGATGTTTCCTATTAACGAATTTGGCTCTGAAGAGCAAAAAAGAAAATATTTACCAAAATTGGCTTCCGGTGAAATGATCGGTTCTTTTGGATTGACGGAACCAAATCACGGCTCAGATCCAGGTTCAATGGAAACCTTTTTTAAAGATATGGGCGATCATTATCTTCTAAATGGTGCCAAAATGTGGATTACAAATTCGCCTTTATGCGACATTGCTGTAGTTTGGGCTAAAAATGAAGAAGGAAAAGTACAAGGATTGATCGTTGAAAGAGGAATGGAAGGCTTCACAACCCCTGAAACTCACAACAAATGGAGTTTAAGAGCTTCAAAAACCGGAGAATTGGTATTTAATGATGTGAAAATTCCGAAAGAAAATCTACTTCCCGGAGTTACAGGATTGAAAGGGCCTTTATCTTGTTTAAATTCTGCAAGATATGGTATTTCCTGGGGTGTAATCGGTGCTGCAATTGATTGTTATTGCACCGCAGTTCAGTATTCTAAAGAAAGAATGCAGTTTGGAAAACCAATTGGCTCATTCCAGCTTCAACAAAAAAAACTAGCTGAATTTTTAACGGAAATTACCAAAGCGCAGTTACTTTGTCTTCAGTTGGGAACTTTGAAAAATGACCATAAAGCGACACCATCTCAAATTTCGATGGCAAAAAGGAATAATGTAAAAATGGCAATTGATATCGCAAGAGAATCGCGTCAGATTCTTGGTGGAATGGGCATTATGGGAGAATTTCCGATGATGAGACATGCCGCGAATTTAGAATCGGTAATTACGTACGAAGGAACGCACGATGTTCATTTGTTGATTACAGGTTTGGATATTACGGGCTTTAATGCTTTTTAAAAAAAATGAAAGTCCGGTTTTGTGCCGGACTTTTTAATAATTATATGTTTTTACGTTTTCTATAAAATTGATATCCGGATTTAGTATTTCAAGAATCAGGCTTTTGACAGATTTCATGGCGTCATCAAGATTTCCTTGCGCAAATTCGAGCGATGAAACGCCTTTTTTGGCATCAGCAAAACTCCAGATTCCTGTTTCAACAGGAAAACCCCAAAATTCAGGAAGACTTTGTACAACAAACTGATAAATACAAAGCTGCAAAGCCTGTTTTCTTTCATTATTATGGAAATACTCTGAAATGTTATTTCCATCAATTTTAACACACAGATTTTTAATTTTTGCCGTTTTATAATCAATAATTCTCACCGTTCCGTTGAGGCAGTCTATTCTGTCGATAAAGCCAAAAAATGAAACTTTATCATTATTTGCTTCATCAACATAAAAATCGACGCCTTCAAATCTTCTTTCAATATCAATTATTTCTAAAGAATTTCCCTGCTTTATCAATTCGAGATCGTACTTCAGAATACTTTCAATTACTTTTTTAGCAATAGCTTTATGAATAAAATTCATGCCTTTATTATAAAATTCAGGCTGATGTTTTAGCTTTTCAATGGCAATGTTTATATATTCATCAATCCGTTGAATTGAATTCTCTAAATCACTTTGTTTTAAAACTTTACCTTTTATAACTTCATAAATTTCTTGAAGCGTATAATGGACAAGATTTCCGTAATTTCTTACCGACAATTCCTCTTCAATTTCGTCAGTTTCGGAGGTGTTTAAGATTTTTGATAAATAAAAATCAATCGGATTATAAAGATAACTTGTAAGATGCGAAGCCGATACTTTTTCTTTCCACTTCTCAAGCTGCTGCAAAACAATTTCTGTTTTCGCAATTTCAATAGGTCGTGTTGTGATTGGCTCCGATTTATTTTCAACAATTAAATGTTCGATTTGATGTAAACTTTCCATTTCGATTTGCGTAATAAACCGGCTCTTTTCACCTGTATTGACGCCGGAACTCAATGCATTAAACAATAAATGTACATTTTGCGCATCTTGAATCAAACGATAAAAATGATACGCATAGATACTGTCGTTTTCAAGAAAAGTATGCAAGTCGAAATGTTTTCTGATATCAAACGGAATATACGTATTCTGCGAATTCCCAAGCGGCAATTTTCCTTCGTTTACGGAAAGTAAAATCACATTTTCGAAATTAAGAAGACGCGTTTCCAAAAGTCCCATTACCTGAAGTCCTTTTAATGGTTCACCTTGAAAATCAATACTTTCTGAATTAATATGCTGATTAATCAGAATCTCTAAAGTCTCTATTTTAATTTGAAAACCATAAGACGACACCTGATTTTTTATAACCCTAAACGCATTCTCGAAGTGAGAGACGTTTTCGTATTGTATATCATCAAGTTGCATCCATTTTATATTCTTACAAAAAGCAATTAATAAATCTAAAAACTGAAGTCCCGAATCGGTCTTTTGAAGAAGATTAAAATAAGAAAGCTCGCTTAGCAATTCTGAAAATAAATTCTGAGAAATATAAACAATATTTCTTTCTTCAATTTTAGACTTAAAATCATTGATAATCAACTCATCATTTTCAGTTTTCGGAAGCTCTTCAAGTATTGGAAAAACATCACGGTAATAATATGAAGATTTACTTTTTTCAAGTTGTTTTTGAAGGTAAAAAAGCTGCTTAACGGCATTTGAAAACGAAAGGTTTTTCAACGGGAAACCCATTGTAATATTCAGGTTTTCAACGTCATGCATTACATCAAGACTTGCCGGCAAAAGATTTTCATCCAATAAAACCACCGCTGTATTGGTAAAGGTTTTATTATCAATCTCTTTAAAAATATCAGGAAGCACTTTCGTTTGCGTCACATTTCCTGAAACTTCATACACTTTTATATTTTTTGGCTGATTAAAGTCGTTTTCAATCCAGTTGAAACTTCTGCTGTCATTGAATTCCTTCCACAATTTATGATTTCTGAGAAATTTTCCCGCTTCCTGCCTTTCGTCGTCAAAATAATAATGGTCTGCCTGAAAAAAACATTGCGCTTTATTCCATTGTAAAAGATTTCTTACCAATTTCTCTTCAACAGGCGTAAAAGCATTAAAGCCACAAAAAACAAATTTTTTAGAGGTACTTTTGGAAAATTCAACAATTTGAGTTTTAGCTGCTTCGTGAATCATTCCCGGAGTTGCCCAGTTTTTATCTTTCAGTTTTTGTTTTAAAACCGGAAGAAACACATTCATATTCCTCCAGAAATTCAGGAATTTTTTGCGGGGAATTTCTTCATTATCTCCTAAATCCTGCGCCCATTCTTTGATTCTTTCTTCATCAAACATATACTTCAAAACCGCTTCATCACTTTCTGAAAATTTCAGAATATCGTCCCAATCCTTTTGCAGCGTTGGAAACCATTTTAAATATTCCGCAAATTCATCATTTGGAATAAGATTCAGGCTTTTATAAACATCAAACGAAAAAAGCCACAAAGCAATTCCCTGAATCGGCTGTTTATCTACAATGTCGATAATTAATTCTTCAATCGTAAAAAAATCGGGCAAAAAACCCGAATAATTATTTTCTTCAAGAATCTGCCTGATAAAAACGATCGGCCTTTTACCCGGCAAAACAATGCTAAATTGAGATAAATCGGAGTTTTGAGCCAAAAGCTCATCGATTATTTTGTTGAGGAATTTCAAAGTTTTTGGTAAATGTTTAATTTTTCAAGCTCATTGCTGATTATTGTGTCGTATTCAGCCTGTTTTTCTTTATTCATTCCATGCTCTGTAACGCCGTCGTATAAGGTCTGAAAGTTCCTGTAATCCTTTAAAATTTTATTATAAATTCCTTGAAAATGTCTGTTGAAATCTGCGGTGGTTTTGATTTTTCCTGAAACTTCCTCACGTATTTTCCTTGCATAAATTTCAGCAATATCAAAATGTTTTTGTTCATGGTTGAGAACATAATCATTAATTCTTTTATCGTCTTTCCAGGACTTATCTTCGTTGAAAACAGTTTGAATGTCTACTTTTGCAGGAGCTTTCGGGTCGGAAGATTTTACAACAGAATAAACCCAGCCACAATGCGTGTAGGCGACTACATTTTTGCCTCTTTGGTTGTTTATTTTACTTTTAAAATTACTCCAAACCAACTTTTTATCTTTCTCCCACTCTATTTTCTGGCTCCATAAAGTGTTGAATAACAAACAGAAAACTAAAATAATATATTTCATTACTCTACAACAATTGTTTTGGTAATCCAGCTGTTATCACCGTTCCAGAATCTTAAAGTATAAGTTCCTACTTTTTGCGGACTAAAATTTATTTGATTGGCAGCTGTATAATTTGCCTGTGTACAAGTCCCGTTTGTATGATACTGATACGCAGTGATATCCCTCGAAAAATCATCGGCATAAATATAATCATAGCCATAAAATCCCTTACATTTGGAAGCATAAGTAGAATAAGTACGGATGCTTTGAACACCAAAAACCGACATGGTATCATTTACAATTTTCACACTGTCGATTTTTACCCGGTCGGTATATTCAATAGTTTCATAATCGTCGTTATCATTACACGAAGCGAGTGAAATTGCTGCAAAAGCTACCGATAAACCAATATTAAACCATGTTTTCATCTTATAATAAAATTATGATTATTAAACGTTATTTATCAAAAATTATTCCTTTTTATGTTAAAATTAAGAGTTAAAATTACCTTTTGATAGATAAACTACTTTTTTGGTGTCAAAAAACTCTTCGTCAAAATAATTTTTAAGGTTATAAATTTCACATTTCAGGCCTGCCAATTCTTCAGCCAAATCACCGCCTTTTAGATAAAGAACTCCGTTGTGCTTTGTATTAAACTGTTCTTTTTCAAATTTACCTTTCAGCCAACGCAAAAATTCCGGCATCTGCGTAACGGCACGGCTTACGACAAAATGGAACTTTTCTTTTACCTTTTCTGCTCTTCCGTGAATTGCAGTTACGTTTTTTAAATCTACACCTTCTGCCACGGCATTTACAACGCTTATTTTTTTTCCGATAGAATCAATCAATGTAAACTGCGTTTCAGGGAATAAAATAGCCAAAGGAATTCCGGGAAAACCACCGCCTGTACCAACATCCAAAACTTTCGTGCCCGGCGCAAATTCCATGATTTTAGCAATACCCAAAGAATGAAGAATATGTTTTTCATACAATGATTCCATATCTTTTCTGGAGATCACGTTTATTTTTTCGTTCCATTCGCCGTAAAGGCTTTCTAATTTTGTGAACTGATCGATCTGTTTATCTGAAAGATCCGGAAAGTATTTCTGAATTAACGCTATTGACATGAGGCTTATTATATAAAAAAGCAAAAATAAGTTTTATTTCATATTTAAATATTGTTTTTTAAAGATAATACCAAATCGCCGGATTTCCATATTTCAGATTTTGAAAATAAGCGATTCACATTTTATTCAAATTAAGTTTTTTATATTTGTTAAAAGACAAAAAGAATACATGGATAAACTTTCAGACAGAGTAAACAGATTGGGTTACTCTCAAACCTTCGTAATGTCTAATAAGGCCAGAGAAATGAAAGCCAGCGGAATAGACGTAATAAGCTTAACGCTTGGTGAACCGGATTTTGATGTTCCCGACAATATAAAACAAGCCGCATTTGATGCGATCAACGAAAATTACAGCCACTACTCGCCCGTTCCGGGATTTTTGGAACTTCGTCAGGCGATTTCTGAAAAATTAAAAAGAGACAACCAATTAGAATATAAACCTACACAAATTTGTGTTTCGAATGGCGCAAAACAGTCAATTTTAAACGTTTTGGCGGCAATCGTGAATGATGGTGACGAAGTTTTGCTTCCCGTGCCTTATTGGGTAAGCTATGATGAAATGGTAAAAATGATGGGCGGAAATTCTGTAATGCTTCCAACTTCGTATGTTACTGATTTTAAAATCACCGCCGAACAGCTTGAAGGAGCAATTACCAATAAAACGAAAGCCGTTCTTTTCAGCTCGCCTTGCAATCCTTCCGGTGGATACTATACTTATGATGAATTAAAATCTATTGCTAAAGTCATTGCCAAATATCCTCAAGTGACGGTAATTTCTGATGAAATTTATGAATACATCAATTACGAAACAAAAACAACATCGATTGCTCAGTTTCCTGAAGTTTATGAACAAACTGCCGTAATCAACGGAATGTCTAAAGCTTTCGCAATGACGGGCTGGAGAATCGGATATTCTGCATGTCCGGAATGGTTGGCAAAAGCCTGTGAAAAAATTCAGGGACAAATGACGAGTGGCGCAAATACCGTGGCTCAAAGAGCTTCAATTACCGCTTTAAAAACTGATCCGAAAGAATATAAATACATGATCGACGCTTTCCAGAAAAGAAGAGATATGGTTTATGATTTAATTAAAGAAATTCCTGGTTTTAAAGTTGTTTTGCCAAAAGCCGCTTTTTATTTCTTTCCGGATATTTCTTATTATATCGGAAAAACATTAAATGGAACTGAAATTAAAAATGCTGATGATTTTGCAATGTTTATCCTTGAAAATGCTCACGTTGGCTGCGTTGGCGGAGTTTCTTTCGGAAGCCCTGAATGTATCAGATTTTCTTATGCCGCTTCGGAAGATGATTTGAGAGAAGCGATGAAAAGAATAAAAGAAACTTTGGAAAAATACAGTTGATTTTACAGGTCAATTTTAAAACAATTATAGATTTTATTTATCGAAAATCATTTTTTCGATAGACGAAAAGTTATATATTTGCACAAGAAATTTAAATCAAAAAAAAATAAAAATTATGTCTTTAGTAGGAAAAAAATTCCCAAACGTAACGATTGACGCAATGTCTGAAATGGGTGATGATCTTAGAATCAACATCTTTGAAGAAGCTACAACCAACCAGCAAAAAGTAATCTTGTTTTGGTATCCGAAAGATTTCACTTTTGTATGCCCGACTGAGCTTCACGCTTTTCAGGAAGCTTTAGGTGAATTTGAAAAAAGAAACACAAATGTAATCGGAGCTTCTTGCGATACCAATGAAGTACACTTTGCTTGGCTGAACGTTTCAAAAGATAACGGCGGTATCGAAGGTGTTACATATCCGCTTTTGGCTGATACACACAGACAATTGGCAAATATGTTGGGAATCGTAGATCAGGATTTCGAATATGATGAAGAAGGAAACGAATCTTTCACAGGTTCAAACGTTACTTACAGAGCAACATATCTTATCGACGAAACTGGAAAAATTTTCCATGAGTCTGTAAACGATATGCCTCTTGGAAGAAACGTAAAAGAATATTTAAGATTAATTGACGCTTACACTCACGTTCAGAAGCACGGTGAAGTGTGCCCTGCAAACTGGGAAGAAGGAAAAGAAGCAATGAAAGCCGACAGAACTTCTACTGCTGAGTATTTAGCTAAAAACTAAGATTTCAATATAACAATGTAGCAGTCTAACATTGTAACAATTTTAAATCTTTTTTAATTGTTAGATTGATAAATTATTGGATTGCTACATTGTTTATTCTTTTCTAAAAATAAACTTATGTATACAGAATTAACAGAAGATACGCTGCAAAATATTGTAAGCGACAATGAAAAAGTGGTTGTACAATACGGAGCTACCTGGTGCGGAAACTGCAGAATCATGAAGCCGAAATTTAAAAAACTGGCTTCTGAAAACGAAGAAATTCCTTTTTTGTATGTAGACGCTGAAAAACTGCCGGAAAGCAGAAAATTGGCTAAAGTTGACAATTTACCTACTTTTGCGATTTTCAAAAACGGCGAATTGGTGAATCAGGTTCAGTCTAACCAAGCTGAAAGTTTAATTAATTTATTTAATGAATTGTAATTATGAAATTACCTATAATCAGACAATTCTATCAAAACCAAACTCCTGAAAATCTTGAAAAAACTTTGGAAGTTTTAGAAAGCTTCAGCGAATTCAGAGGAACAAGCGAAGAAGACTTAAACGTTGCCGGAGAATTGATTACAAATATCTGCGGAGCGCTTGAAGTGCACGCGAATGTACAAAACGGAATGAGCGAAAAAGATGCTTTAAATTCATTTGCTCAGAAAGTTTTAGGATCAATCGATAAAAATTAATTATTTAAAAATTGAAACATTTAAAAAATTCTAAGAATTAATCATTCTTACAATAAAAAATCCCGATGAAAAACATCAGGATTTTTTGGGTTTATTATAAAATGAGCTATAAATTTTTAAAACTCATCACTCAAAACTTATAATTTAGCTTCTTCTGCTCATTAAAATGCTTAAAATATACCAAAACAGCAACATTATAGAAGCAAAAAGCTGTAGCGAAGCACCTACATATTGATCGGTTGCATAAGAATCTTTAAGCTTGCTTGTCTGATACAAAATCGTTGCAGAAGCCAAAATCACCATTCCTACAGAAAACCAAAGTCCAAGGTTGAAACCGAAAATCATTCCTCCAACAATCAAACCGATGGCGATAAAACCTCCGATTACGATTATATTTCTTAAGAAAGAAAAATCTCTTTTTGAAGTGAAAGCCACCGCAGAAATTCCTGCAAACATGGCAACGGTAAGTGTTGCAGCCTGAAAAATAACTTCCCCGCCTCCTGTGTAAGCTATTGCCATGTAAATAAGCGGCAAAAAGATGGCCGCCTCAAGCAATACATAAAAGCCCAATCCTAAATATTGCGTCGACTTACTTTGTGATAAAGACCATTTGGCAGCCAAAAAAGAAGCCAGCCAGAAAATCCCGATAACAAGTAACCAACTGTATCTTTGCCCGATCATCATGTAAATCATTTCGGCAGGAACAATCTTTATTAAAATCGTTTCAACAGCTATAAAAGCTAAAATCGCCAAAGCGACGTGCAAATACGTTTTTTTGTAAAAACTTGCCTTTTCTATCTCTGTAGATTCGGCAACTAAAACATTGGTCATCATAGTTTATAATTTTGATTGAATAAATTAATTAGGTTTTTTAAAAGGTTTAATTCCAAGAATTTTCCCATCGTTCTCAAAGACTGCAGTGATAACTTCTTTTGGTTCAGGAGCCTTGTCATCCGCGTATTTATATTGAATCATCGGATATGTGTTGCCGTCCATCAAAGGTTTATAAGCTGTTTTAATAATCTCCATTTTTCTGTTGGTGTTGATGTCGGCTGTCAGTTTTTCGTAAACAGCTTCCGTCACTACTTTTTTGGCGTTATCAGAAAGCAAAGCTTCCATTGTTTTCCGGTCAGATGACTTTAAAGCATTGATAAACTTTGAAAAGTTACCATTATATAATTCAATCTGCTTTTTAGTCAAGTCTAAAGGCGTATCAGACTTTTTGTTGTTCTCAACTTTCAGATCCACAACTTCCTGCGAATAAAAAAGCGGAGCAGATAAAAGTGATACAATTAAAAGGATTTTGTTCATTTTATGATTTGGTTTTAAATTTATAGATACAAAGATATTATTATTATATTACCTCCAAAAATTTCATCGTATCGACGTTGTCTGCATAAGTATCAAGCTCCGGATTTTGCGCTTCCCCGAAAGGAATTGATTCTAAATCAAGCTCATCTTTAGCAACAATACACTGAATGTTTTCGTTGTTTTCAGCAATAAAATTTTTCACATTATCTAAAGAAGAATATCTGCTGAAATTGATCACAGAAAGCGGACTGAAAAGACTTTCATCTTCTTTCATCATCACAAAATTATTGTCCCAGAATTTATCCTGGTTTAAAAGATAAACCGCCCGATTATAATCGTAATTATTGGCATATTTATTATGATTAATAACTTCCTTAAAATCTATAAAGCTTTCAAACAATCGGTCAATAACAAAATCCTGCGGAATAAAAAGTCTGGTTACATTTCTGCATCCCAAACCAAAATACTGGAAAATATCATTCGCCAAAAGCTTCAATTCTTCTTCCGTCTCATCACCTTTCAAAACGGCAACAGAAGTTCTGTTTTTTCGGATAATGCTCAGATGATTTTTAAAATAATACTCCAAATATCTTGCCGTATTGTTACTTCCCGTCGCAATTACGGCATCAAAACCCGCAAGTCTTTCAACAAATTCATATTCAATTTCGTTATCAGAAAACTCTTTCCATTTTTTTAAAAGAAACGGAAGCATCTTCTTGTCTTTCGATGATAATTTGATCAACGGTATATGATTGCTCAAAATTACAGAAATCACATCGTGAAATCCCACTAAAGGAATATTGCCGGCAAGGATCAAACCTACCTTTTTTGTTGTTTTTGATGTTGAATAAGCTTTTAGCCAATCATTTAGCTTTTCCTCCGTGAGCAGATCCGACCATTGTTTCAAGGCGAATTTCTGGTTTTCAATGGTAAACCATGGATTTTCTATTTCTGATCTTTTCAACAGGGATTCAAATTCAGAATCTTTTTCATTAAAATCTTCAGAATTTTTTGCTAAAAACGCTTTTATATATCTACTTAATTCAATAAGTCCTAAAACTTGCTTTTCCGTATTCATAATTACTGTAAAATTGAGGAATATTTTGTAATTTTGTGCAAATTTAAAAAAAATTAGCGATGGCTATTAAAATAACTGATGAATGCATTAATTGTGGCGCCTGCGAACCGGAATGCCCAAATAATGCGATTTATGAAGGAGCAGTAGATTGGAAAGCTTCCGAAGGGACAGAATTGAAAGGTATTGTAACTTTACCATCGGGATTGACGGTAGATGCAGATGCGCCTCAGGAGCCGGTAAATGATGATGTTTATTTTATTGTAACAGATAAATGTACAGAATGCAAAGGTTTCCACGAAGAGCCACAATGCGCAGCCGTTTGCCCGGTAGATTGCTGTGTTCCGGACGAAGATCATGTGGAATCTGAAGAAGCACTGCTTAACAAAAAAGTATTTTTACACGGTGAATAAACTACGCCGTCTCATGAATGATGAGACGGTTTTTTTAACTTTATATTTCAGAAAACTTCACAATATTATTAATAAAGAATTATTTTCTTAAAAAACAAAGTAAATTATGAGCAAAAAACACAATTTCAGCGCAGGACCATGTATTTTACCAAACGAAGTATATCAAAAATCTGCAGAAGCGATCTTGGATTTTAACGGAATCGGACTATCTCTTCTTGAGATCTCTCACAGAAGTAAAGATTTTGTAGCGGTAATGGATGAGGCTCGTGCGATTGTAAAAAGATTGATGAATTTGGGTGATGATTATGAAGTTTTATATTTAGGCGGCGGTGCAAGTCTACAATTTGCAATGGTACCTTACAATCTGATGAAAGTTGGTGGAAAAGCAGCTTATCTGGACACCGGAACATGGGCTGCAGGAGCCATTAAAGAAGCAAAAAAATTAGGAACGGTAGATGTTTTGGGATCTTCAAAAGAAGAAAAATACTCTTTTATTCCTAAAAATTATACAGTGGGTTCAGAATATGATTATTTTCACTGCACATCAAACAACACGATCTACGGAACTCAAATGAAAACTTTCCCTGAAGTAGATACTTTGATGGTTTGCGACATGAGTTCTGATATTTTTTCAAGACAATTAGACTTTTCAAAGTTTGACTTAATTTATGCAGGCGCCCAGAAAAATATGGGTCCGGCGGGAGTAACTTTAGTAGTTATCAAAAAAGAAATTTTAGGCAAAACAGGAAGAGAAAATATGCTGTCGATATTAGATTATTCTCAGCACATTGCAAAAGAATCAATGTATAATACGCCACCGGTTTTCCCTGTTTATGCATCTTTGCTCACATTACAATATTTGGAAAACAATGGAGGAATTGCTGCAGCTGAAGCAAGAAATGAAGCCAAAGCCCAACTTTTGTATGACGAGATAGACAACAATCCTCTGTTTGAAACTTTCTGCAAAAAAGAAGACCGCTCGTTGATGAATGTCTCTTTCCAGCTGATTGACGAAAGTAAAAAAGAAGAATTTGATCTTGCCTGGAAAACTGCGGGAATCAACGGATTAAACGGACACAGAAGTTTAGGAGGTTACAGAGCCAGTTTATACAATGCTTTACCGATTGAAAGTGTACAAGTTTTGGTGGATGTAATGAAGTCAATAAAATAAACTAAATTAGGCAACGCAAAAAAAATAAAAAAGATGAAAAGATTTTAGACATGAGATAAAAGACAAAAAAGTCTGAAATCTAAGATCTGAAATCTAAATATCTAAAAAAATACAATATGAAAGTCTTAGCTAATGACGGAATTTCAAAAGCAGGAGAACTTGCTTTAAAAGAAGCCGGAATCGAGATTCTTAACAACAGAGTTGCGCAAGATCACGTTATTAACTTTATCAATGAAAATAATGTTGACGTTCTTCTCGTAAGAAGTGCAACGAAAGTGAGACAGGATTTGATTGACGCTTGTCCGGGTCTGAAAATCATCGGAAGAGGCGGTATTGGTATGGACAATATTGATGTAGAATATGCTATTGATAAAGGCTTGTATGTGATAAACACGCCTACAGCATCTTCAAAATCGGTCGCTGAATTGGTTTTTGCACATTTCTTTTCGTTGGCAAGATTTCTTCACGAATCCAACAGATTAATGCCTTTGGAAGGGGAAACTCATTTTAATGCAATGAAAAAATCTTTCAGCAATGCTTATGAGCTTTCGGGGAAAACTTTAGGAGTAATCGGCTTCGGAAGCATTGGCCAGGAAGTCGTAAAAATAGGCATTTCTTTAGGAATGAAAGTGAAAGTTCTTACCAGAAAGCCCAGAACCGAAAACATTAGTTTGAGTTTTTTTGACGGACAGACCGTTAATTTTGAAATCACTTCCACCAATGATATGGAAGCTTTCCTGAAAGACACAGATTTCATAAGTATTAATACACCTAAAACCAATGAATATATCATCGATACCGCTCAATTTGAAAAAATGAAAGATGGTGTCTATATAGTTAATACTGCAAGAGGCGGCGTTATCAACGAAGTTACTCTACTTGATTTTATAGAATCCGGAAAAGTAGCTGGAGCTGCGTTGGATGTTTTTGAAAACGAGCCCAAACCTGAACTGATTTTATTGATGAACCCCAACCTTTCTCTTACACCACATCTTGGCGGAAACACTGTTGATGCACAAGAAAAAATAGGTGTGGAGCTTGCAGAACAAATTATTGAGATTAAAAAGAAATTATAAAATATAATATGCCTGTTTTTAAACCTTTCCGTGGAATAAGACCTCATAAAGATCATGAATCTACATTTCCAACTCATCCTTTAGATAATTTCACTCAATCTGAAATCGCCGAAAAAGCGCAGGTTGAAAAGACTTATATCAACATGATAAAACCCTATGTTGTAAGTAAATCTAAAGATGTCGACAGGAATTTAAGGAAAATACGATCTACTTTTGAAGAACTGCTTGATGAGAAAACCCTTGTGCAGGACAATTCATCATATTATCTTTATGAGCAGATTTATCCGAACAAACAGGTTTTCAGAGGACTTTTGGGCCTTGCAAGCATTGAAGACTTCTGGAACGGAAAAATAAAAAGGCATGAAAGCACCATTCCGCACAGAAAGGAAAAGCTGGCTCATTACCTGGAAAAAGTAAACCTTCAGGCTGAGCCTGTATTGCTTACCTACCCTTCCAATTCTAAAATCGAATTACTGATGACACATGAGGAAAAAAACGTTCCAATTTTCAATCATACAGACTCGGTGGGAATACGTCACAAAATCTGGAGGATTGATAATCGCCTGAAGCTTCAACAGTTCAAAGAAGTAATCGACCAAATCGACGCATTTTATATTGCCGATGGCCACCACAGAATTGGTTCTACCGCTCTTAATGCAAAACGTCAGAAAGAAAAAAATAAAAAACACAACGGTACGGAAGCTTATAATTTTGTGTACAGCTTTATCGTTTCCAACCAGTCGATCAAAATTCATGATTATAATAGAATTGTAAATAATATCGGCGACTTTACTACTGAAGAGTTTTTGAAAGAGCTTGAAAAATATTTCCTGATTCACCAAAAAGAAGAAACTCCTTATTATCCTTCCCAGAAATTCCATATTTCGATGTATCTGGATGGTAAATTCTATTCTCTTCATGTGAAACATGACCTTCGTTCGCAGGAAATGTCTTTAGATAATCTTGATCATCATCTTTTGGATAAATACATTATTAAAGATATTTTAAAAATTGAAGATTCGGACAGTTCTGATCAGATCAGCTATATAAAGGGATCTTCAAGCCTGAACGGAATAAAGCTTTTAAAAGAAAAGGTAGACGCCGGAGAAGGTAAAGTAGGTTTCGGAGTGTATCCTGTAAGCTTTAACGATATGATAAAAATTTCAGATTTAAGGCTAAGCATGCCTCCAAAATGTACATTTATCGAGCCAAAGCTTGTTACTGCTTTATTAATGTACGATATGAAACAATAATTCATAAATTTTTCTTTATTTTTATGCACCGAAAAGAAAAAAGGTCAGGAAAAATGAAAAAAATCTTACTCATCATACTTCCACTCTTTTTGAGTGGATTTTTATTTTCTCAGAAAAGAACAGTAAGAAAAATTACCCCAATTGCGAAATTTAATTATATAGACGAGTTCAAAAAAATCTCTGATGAAATTTTCGTGAATGGCGCCGCATATAATAATCTGGGTGAACTAACAAAAGGCGTAGGCCCAAGATTCAGTGCAACTCCGGGCTATGCAAAAGCTACAGAATGGGCCGAAAGAAAACTTAAAGAAGCAGGTGCCGAAAACATCTGGAAACAGGAAGTTAGAGTTCCCGTTTGGGTAAGAGGAAGAGAATCTTTACATATAAAAACGGCAAACGGAGAATGGAAAAATATCCGTATGCTTTCTTTTGGAAACTCGGAAGGTACGAAAGGTAAAGATCTTATTGGCGATATATTGATGGTAAATGATGTTCATGAATGGGTCAACCTGAAATCAATAGACGTAAAAGACAAAATTATCTTTGTTAATTATCCGATCGATCAAACGATTGTAAATACTGTAGATTCTTACCTGATTGCGGCCAAGTCAAAGCTTCTTGCCGCTTCCGTTATTGGTCAGAAAGGTGCAAAAGCTTTAATCATCAGATCTTTGACAACAGCTTCAAACGATATTCCCCATGCTAAACAAATTTATTACGAGCCGGATGATAAGGCTAAAATCCCGGCTGTAACAATTGGAGTAAAATCTGCTGATGAACTAGAAAAGCTTTTAAAAAAGCAAACCGTAAAAGCAAAACTCAATATGTCTGCCGAATCCAAAGGCGAAACAATCAATTATAATATTATTGGTGAAATTCCCGGGAAAAAAGATTCTAAAGTTATTGTTTTGGGTGCTCAGCTCGATTCGTGGGATTTTGCGGAAGGCGCTCATGATGACGGTTCCGGAGTTGTGCAATGCCTCGAAGTTTTAAGAACTTTTAAAGCTTTGGGATTAGATAACAATCATACGATAAGAGTCGTTTTATATGCCAATAGCGAAAATGGCGGACACGGCCGGGAAAGCTATGCCGCTTATGTCAAAAAGAAAGGAGAAAAGCACATTCTTGCTTTAGGTACAGATTCAGGAGGATATTCACCGAGAGGTTTTTCTTTGGATATGTCGCCGCAAAGAAGGCGCCTGGTTTATCCTTGGAAACAATATTTCCTTCCGTATGGCGTATATGATTTTGACCAGACTTATGCTATTCAGGATATTGTACCGCTCAAAAAGTTAGATATTCCTCTGATCGAAATGGTTGTAGACACACAAAGGTATTTTGATTATCATCATTCGGCTGAAGATACTTTTGATAAAGTCAATAAAAGAGAATTGCTTTTGGGTGCAATCGTAATGACACAAATGGTTTTTATCGTTGATAAAAGCTGGTAAGAATATTTTATTAATTCAAATATTCCTTTTTATTTAATTTAAAATCTAAAACTTTACCGTCACGTTTAATCTTAATATCTATTGAATTTGTTTCTTTTTCAACTCTGTTCAAAAAGTAATGACAAGAAGATTCTTCATTTAAATTTTCAAAACTTACGTTATTAATACTGAGAATGATATCATCCGTTTTTAATGGAAAATCTTTTTCACGAAATACCATGACAACAACAGCCTTAAGATCAATAAACCGATATCCGAAACCGAATGATTCCAGCTTTGCAGGATTATTTTTAATACGCTGCATGTAGATTTTATTGTTTTTCCAGTCGAGAATATACTTAAATTTTTCGAAGAATTCGTTTCCTATAAGATTTGAATTCCCTGTCATTATTATTTCATTTTCAAACTTTTGACCTTCAATAATAATATCATCCGCTTTAAAAATATACGAAGAAATAGGCTTTCCGGCGCCGAAAGCTCCGACAGAATTTGTTCCGTACATTTCGACAAACTTCACTTTTCCGTTTTTAGGATCATAATTGTTTTCAGAAACTTTTAATTTTCCCGTAAATCCCGTATCAAACGTTAGCTCGATATTTTTATCCAGTATTTCAGATTCTACAACAGGTGTTTTTTGAGGTTTTGGCTTAAAAGTAAATATTGTTTCATAGCCTTCCGTTGAGAAATTATTCAGATCTTTTGTAGCTTCGATAAGGTTTTCCGAGTAATTTATTCTCCAAAATAATTTTGCCATTTGATTGGCGCCGATGATTCCGTCGATATTCATGCATCCAAATTCCGGACTTTTAAGATCGATAACTATTGCTCCAATATTTGTAAAAATTACATTATCAACCTTCATTTCAGGCAACTTTGTGAAAATCTGTTCCTGCTTATTTTTCTGTGAATCTCCAACTTTAGTTCTATGTTTCTTCTTAAGATTAAGCACATTATAAATTTCTGTAGAAATTACGGTTGGAGCGCCGGTATCGAAAATAAACTGATAAGACTTATTGTTGATCCAAACTTTTACTAAAGGAATTTGGTGAATATAGGTAAGATTTATTTTTTCAACAGGATTTTTAAGCTCCGCCACTCCGCTTTCAAAAAACCGTTTTCCCTGACCAAAAACTACATTAATATAAAGTATAAATAATAGAAGTATTATTTTTTTCATGGTGAAATTTGTGCTAAATAATATTTTATTTTAAGTTTTTAGATTGAAACAGTTATTTGAATATAATTAAATTTTCGCTAAAATTTTAGTCGGCAACACTTTTACCAGTTGATTTTTATATTCTTTTTCAAGAATTACCAGCTTCCAGTTTTTTTTATCTTTTGAAACCGCACAGACTTTCATGGGTGCGTTGATGAGATAGGAACCTTCATCGGCTAGATATTTTACGTTGCTTTTACCATATTTTGCAGTAAGCATCTCTCCTATTTTCTTTTTCATGTCATCGTTCATGGAGGCTGCATTTGCTTTCAGTTTTAAAAAATAGCTTGCCACTGAAAAATATTCTCCATTGATCAATTCCGGTTTCTCCACCGAACTAAATTTCATATCCTGAATATCAATCTTTACAAAAGGATTATTATACGTCATATTCAGAAACTGCGTCACTTGTTCCTTGGACACAACTGTAAAAAATTTAGGATAAATACTGTCCACAGTCTGATCCAGCTTTTTATATTTGATCGTATTTACAAAATACACAATTGATTTCCTGATCGCCTGATCATCAGCGTTTACCTTAGTTTGAGCAAAAGAAAAAAACGAAAGAAAAAGGAACGTTAATGCTAATAATTTTGTTCTCATCATAATTTATTTAGTTACAAATTAATAAAAGCCGTCTCTTGCGAAACGGCTTTCAAATATATTATAAAAATTTTTGATTAAGGTACTTTTACCAACTCTACATCAAAAATCAACCATGCATTTGGTGGAATCACTCCCCCAGCGCCTCTTTCTCCGTAACCCATTGTTGGTGGAATCAATAATGTGGCAGTTTCGCCTTCTTTTAGTAATAAAATTCCTTCATCCCAACCTTTGATTACTCTTCCCATTCCGATAGGAATTTCGATTGGCTCATTTCTTTTGAATGAAGAATCAAATTCAGTTCCGTCAACCAATTTCCCTGCATAATGTACAGAAATATTATCACCTGCTTTAGGAGATTTTCCTTCAGTTTTTTTAGTGATTTTGTAATAAAGGCCAGATTCAGTTACCTGCATTCCTGCTTTTGCATCATCAACCATTTTTTGCTGATTGGCTTTGAATTCTTCTTCTTTTTTCTTCTTTTCAGCTTCTTCTTTAGCTAAAAATGCCTTATTGTTTTCAGCGATCTTTGCTTTACCTTCTGTGAAAGTTTTTGCTGCATCGTAGTTTTTATATTCGTCACCTTTGCTGAATATAGATACTTTTTCCAAAACAATATCCGTTTTCGGCTTGTCTTGAGCACCTTTTTCTACATTGGCAATTGTGTCGATCACATCGTCACCTTTCACTACTTCACCGAAAATCGTGTGTCTTCCGTCTAACCAAGGTGTAGCCACTTCAGTAATAAAAAACTGAGAACCGTTGCTATTCGGGCCTGAATTTGCCATTGACAAAATACCTTTTCCTGTATGTTTAAGGTCATTTTTTTCATCATCAAATTTATATCCCGGATCTCCCATTCCTGTTCCTTGAGGATCTCCTCCCTGGATCATGAAATCTTTGATCACTCTGTGGAAAATAGTTCCGTCATAGAAAGGAACTCCTTTTGCCTTCGCTTTGTTTTCAATTTTACCTTCTGCAAGACCAACAAAGTTAGCCACAGTCACCGGTGATTTTTTGTCTTCAAACTTTACAATCAAGTTGCCTTTTGTAGTTTGAAGATTAGCATAAAGTCCGTCTTTAAGCCCTTCGTAAGTTTCTTTGTCTACGTTCATTTTCTTATAAATTGGTGTACAGCTCAGCAACGAAACACTTGCCGCTGCTAGAATTATATTTTTGTTAAACAATTTCATTTATAGAACTTTTAATTTTATAATTAGAGGAATATCATTATCAATTTTGTTTTCGTCTCCATAAGTTCCGTAAGCCAGCGAAGAAGGAACTAAAAGCGTTATTTCTTCACCGTCATTCATGTATCTCAATGCATTTTCTACTGCTTTCAGCTCATCAAAATGCCCGAATCTCGCATCATTTCTTTGAATAGATTTATTATAAATCTTAGTTTGGTCAAAATCATATAAGTCATAAGAATATGAAATTAATGATTCGTCAGGTCTTTTCTGTCTTTTGTCAAAACCTTCCACCGTTGTCCAGTAATTAAGCTGTGTCGGATAAAATTTAATCTCCTGTCCGCTAATCCAATCCTGGATCTGTTGTCTTTCCAGAGTATTAAGATTTTTTGTGCGGTTTCGGGAAACATCAAGATCTTTTTGGCTCAGCACGCCGCCCACAGGAGGATGAACCTGTGTATTTCTTTTGCAGCTTAAAAGCCCGATTACTGATATGAGAAATATTTTTTTCATAAAAACTTTTGCGAAAATACACATTTCGGGAATGAATAACAAAACTTGATGAATTTATTATTTTCTAAACCATTAAGATGTATTAATAATATCATTTAAACATCACTTCAGGCTCTTTTAAATTATGTAACTTAAATTTTGCCAATTACTCATATCTTGAAATAAAATCTGCTCAATCAGCTTGATCTGCGAGATAAAAAGAAAATAGTTAGCATAAAAAAAGCCAAGAAAAAATCCTGGCTTCATATATATTTGATCAGTTGAAAATTAAGCTGTTTCCAAAACGTCTTTTTCTACCAAAACTCTCCATCCGAACGGATCTTCAGAGATGTTGGTCTGTAAGCTTACCAAGTCATTTTTCAACATTGCTGCGTAGCTTTCGTCATCAGAAAGTACGGGAAGCTGCAATTTTTCTCCGTTGTGTCCCAACGCCTGGAAAACCGTAGTTACCACTGCAGTACCAACTCCCCAAACTTCTTTTAAAGTTCCGTTTTTCTGAGCTTCAACTACAGTTTTTACGGCAATAGGTTCTATTTTCACTTCAATACCTCTTTTTTTAGCAAGCTGTATAAAGCTGTCTCTCGTCACACCATCCAAAATTTTCTCGGAAGTCGGAGGTGTATAAATTGTATCGTTGATTCTAACGAAAACATTCATTGTTCCGCTTTCTTCAAAATATTCATGAGTTGCGTCATCTGTCCAAATGATTTGCTCATATCCTTCTTCTATCGCCAATTGTGTCGGATAAAAAGAAGCAGCATAATTTCCGGCAGCTTTTGCAGATCCTACTCCGCCGCTTGCCGCTCTTGAATAATGATCAGAAATTTTTACTGAAACCGGCTCGGTGTAATACATTTTTGCAGGTGTTGCCACGATTGCAAACATATATTTATTAGCTACTCTAGCTTTTAAAGCTTCTTCGGTAGCGAAAATTAATGGTCTAATATATAATGACATTCCTTCCCCCTGAGGAATCCAGTTTCTGTCGATATCTACCAATGCTTTAAGGCCATCCAAAAACATTTCTTCTGTAACTTCAGGCATTGCCAAACGTTTTGCAGATTTATTGATACGTTCAAAATTCTTTTCGGGCCTGAAAAGGAAAACCTGTCCGTCCTGATCTTTATAGGCTTTCATTCCTTCGAAACAAGCCTGTCCGTAATTTACTCCCATCATTGCAGGCGTAAATAATAGCGGACCATAAGGAACCAATTTTACTTCACCCCATTTACCGTTTTCATACTCACAAATGATCATGTGGTCGCTGAAAGTATTTCCAAAAGTAAAATTATTGGGATCGAAAGTAGTAATTCTAGAGTTTTCTGTTTTTTGAATTATCATTTCTTAAAATTTTTATGATGTTCCACAAATTTAACATAATTTTCTAAAAATAAAAATTTTAGACTAAATTTGAAAAAAAATCCTGTGAAAAGAGAAATCAAGACCACACAAGACGGAAGCAAAACATTGTTTATCAGTGAATTAAATGAAAACTATCATTCGCATCATGGCGCATTGCAGGAAGCTGAACACGTCTTTATCAAAAATGGATTAAACTTAACAAATGATTACGAAATTAACATTTTAGAACTCGGTTTTGGAACAGGTTTAAATGTTTTAGTAACTATTAATGAATATTTAAAAACTGACAAAAATCATATTATAAACTATTTTACGCTAGAAAAATACCCCATAAATGAAAGTGAAATTGAAAATTTGGCTTACGATGAGCTTTTTAATGACTCAAAGTTCACAGAAATTTATCGTAAAATTCATCAGACAGAATGGAATGAGTCATCTGAAATTATTAAAGGATTTAATTTAAAAAAGATTCAATGTGACTTTTTCGATTTGAAAACCATCGATTTACCTAAAATAAACCTTGTTTATTATGATTGTTTTGGCGCAAGAGTACAGCCGGATCTTTGGGAAAAGCCTTTATTTGAAATGGTTTCCGACAAAATGATTGTAAACGGATTATTAACAACCTATTCCTCCAAAGGAAGCGTAAGGCGAATTTTGGAAGAGCTCGATTTTAAAGTTGAAAAAAAACAAGGTCCTCCCGGGAAAAGAGAAATGATTAATGCTGTAAAGCTATAAGTTGGATGATGGAAGCTCGAAGTTTGGATTTTGCGTAGTAAACAATTAGTAGAAAACTTCCATCATCCAACATCCATTCATTTTCAGCAAAATTCCTTAAATTAGCTATACAAAATATTATACATGATAGATAAGATCAACGTAAGAGTGTATGCATGTGCAATAAAAGACAATAAAGTGCTGACACTTTTCGAAGAATATGCAGGACAACCTTTACTGAAATTTCCCGGCGGCGGATTGGAATACGGAGAAGGATTAACCGATTGCCTACATCGTGAGTTTGATGAAGAGCTGAATGTAAAAATAGAGATTGTAGACCATTTTTATACTCAGGAAAATTTTCTGGTTTCCCGTTTCAGAGAAAATGAGCAATTGCTTACTATATATTATCTGGTAAAAATTCTGAATGAAGAAGATTTTCTGATTCTTGATCCTTGCATAGAAAAAACAGAATGGCTTCCTATCGACAGCGCAATAAATCCTTTTTCATTACCTGTAGATAAAGTTGTCTTTGATAAATTAAAAGAAAAATTCCTGTAAAATACAGGAATTTGTTTTATTTTGAAACTTTGAAATCTTTTGCTCCGGGATAAGGCTGCAAATAACCTGAATTCCAGTTTGACTGTAAAAGTGATTCCAAAAACTCGTCCGTTCGGTTTCGGTACGGATTATATTGATCTTTCAAATCTATATCTGCCATTTTTCCTTTTACATTCCACCAAAATGCGCTCCATCCTCCACGCATTTCTTTAATAATTTCAAAAACATTTTTTCCGGTCGCCCTATTCATTAATTTTGCAAAAACCTGACCTTCTGTCGTCGTTAAATCTCTTAACTGCTTTTCATACTGATCAGCAAGCATATTTTGTCTGTCTTTAATATATTTCCTTTTTGCAGCAGTATCCAAATTAGTCATTTCTTTCTGTATATCTCTGTATTGCTGCAAAGCTGTAAGAAAAAGCGGATAAACTCTGTATAATTTTTTATTGAGAAAGAAATAATAATTTTTATCAAGTTGATTATTAAATCTCGGCTTATTCAGTAGCACCAATTCATCCATTACAACGACGGTCTCGCCGTTCATTTCATAGATTTTGGCCTTTTGTCTTTCGTCATAATAATATCTATTACCAAATTCATCAACCTTCAAATCTTCCTGAGGATATTGGCTTAAAGGCTTTGCAATAACAGAATCTCTTTCCTGTCCAAAAATCCCAATCCCAAAAAAGAGTATAAAAAGAAAGGCAATTTTATTTAATTTCATTATTTTTACATGTATTATAACAAAACTGAAAAACAAAAATCATTCCTTTATATGAAATTTGATAAGAAATCTTTGAAATTTTTAGAGAAATATTTAAATACATCATCTCCAACCGGATATGAACACAAAGGCCAGGAAGTTTGGATGGATTATATAACTCCATTTGTGGATAAAGTAGAAGTAGATCATTACGGAACCTGCTACGGAATTATCAATCCCGAGGCTGAATTTAAAGTGGTAATCGAAGCACATGCCGATGAAATTTCCTGGTATGTAAACTATATTACCGACGACGGATTGATTTATGTCATCAGAAACGGAGGTTCAGATCAAACGATCGCGCCGTCAAAAGTAGTAAACATTCATGGTGAAAAAGGAATTGTAAAGGGAGTTTTCGGCTGGCCGGCAATTCACACAAGAAATTCCGATAAAAATGAACCAACTCCTAAAATTGAAAACATTTTCATCGATTGCGGGGCAACATCAAAACAGGAAGTTGAAGATCTTGGAATTTTTGTAGGATGTATGATTACTTATCCTGATGAGTTTTTTGAAATGAATGACCGATATTTCGTTTGCAGAGCTTTAGACAACAGAATCGGCGGATTTATGATTGCTGAAGTTGCAAGACTTTTAAAAGAAAACAAAAAATCGCTTCCTTTTGGTTTATATATTACCAATTCTGTACAGGAAGAAGTCGGTTTATATGGTGCAGATATGATTGCAGATACCATAAAACCAAATATTGCCATCGTTACAGATGTCACTCACGACACGACAACTCCAATGATTGAAAAGAAAAAAGAAGGCGATCAAAAATGCGGAGACGGACCTGTCGTTTTCTTTGCGCCAAGTGTACATCATATTATCAGAGAATTGATTATTGATACCGCAAAAACTAAAAAAATACCTTTCCAAAGAGCTGCCGCAAGCCGGGCAACAGGCACAGATACAGATGCTTTTGCCCATTCAAACGGTGGTGTGCCAAGTGCTTTGATTTCCTTACCTTTGCGCTACATGCATACAACGGTGGAAATGGTTTCGAAAGCAGATGTCGGAAATGTTATTAAATTAATCTACGAAACTCTTTTGAAAATTCAGACGGAAATGAAACTGAAATATCATTAAGAAAAGAAGTTAGAAATTAGATTTTAGAAGTTAGTATTAATCTAATTTCTAATTTCTAACTTCTAAAATCTAAATAGAAAAGTAAAAATGAAAACGAAGCTAATTGCTCCTTCCCTTTTATCCGCAGACTTTGGGAATCTGCAAAGAGACATTGAAATGCTGAACAATTCGCAAGCCGACTGGCTGCATATTGATGTGATGGACGGCAGATTTGTTCCCAACATTTCGTTCGGTTTTCCGGTAATGAAAACCATTCAGAAACACGCCAAAAAGTTTGTAGACGTGCATTTGATGATAGTTGAGCCTGAAAAATATGTAGAAGAATTTATAGATTACGGCGCAGATCTGGTTTCTGTACATTACGAAGCATGTACTCATCTGCACAGAACAATCAACCTTATTCAAAGTAAAGGTGCAAAAGCGGGTGTCGTTTTAAATCCTTCAACACCGGTTTTAATGCTTGAAGACATTATTGCGGATGTGGATTTGGTTTTATTAATGAGCGTAAATCCAGGATTTGGCGGGCAAAAATTTATAGAAAACACTTATAAAAAAATTGCCGAAACTAAAGATTTAATTTTAAGCAATAACTCTACAGCTTTAATTGAAATTGACGGCGGCGTAAACCTTGACAATGCTTCCAAGCTTTTCGAAGCCGGAGCTGATGTTTTGGTTGCAGGAAATGCTGTCTTCTCTTCGGAAAGTCCTGAAAGAACGATAGATTTATTAAAAATTTAATTTATATAATTTTCAAAAGTAAAAGGCAGCTTTTTTTGAGCTGTCTTTTTTATTTAACAAATTGAGCTTATGATGGTTATTTAGTTTTATTTTCAATTCTAATAAACTAAATTAGAAAGTATTCTATTCAATTTTATTCCATAAACAGGCACATATAACCAAAGTAACACTTATCACAGAAAAGAAAGTTCTTACATTATTCAGAAAATTCCAACGATTCTCGAATATATCACGCATCTTTTTAATGCTTTCTCCGCTAGAATTGGCGATGTCAAACTTGTCCAGCTGATCATTGAGCGGTACATTGCCAACAACGGTAACACCAAACACGCCTATCAGATAAGCAATCGATGCCAAAAGAAGTAAGATGAAAACAGGATTTTGTCCCCGATAAATAAATGTGGAAACGGGTAACAAAGCTGCAGTTCCCATAAAACTTATGAAAAATACAGGATTTAGAATTTCCCTATTGATCGATTGCATCGATTTCAGATATTCTAGGTCTGATAATTTCCCTAAACCTAAAACCACCGAACAAGAGTAAGCATAAAAAAGTCCCGCTATTAATGCAGTCAGAACTGCCGTGACAATTAGAAGTATTGTTATCATTTTCATAGTTATTTTGTGATAAAAAATTTCTGTGAAATTAATAATTTAAAATGGATTGAATGACAAATAGCATAAAACAAAAATCCAGAGAAATCTCTGGATTTTTTATTTTTTACAGAAGTTTTAACTAGAAAATTTCTCTTCCTGAAAAATGAAATTGAGCTTCAATAAGCGCATTCTCATTAGAATCTGAACCATGCACAGCATTTTCGCCAATACTTCTTGCAAACATTTTTCTGACCGTACCTTCCGCAGCTTCAGCCGGGTTTGTAGCTCCGATTAATGTTCTGAAATCCTCAACTGCATTATCTTTTTCCAAAACCGCAGCAACGATCGGTCCTGAACTCATGAATTCTACCAATTCTCCATAAAATGGTCTTTCAGCATGTACTTCATAGAATTTTTTTGCATCGGCAACAGTAAGCTGAGTCAATTTCAAAGCTTTAATTTTAAAACCTCCTTCAGAAATTTTTCCTAAAATTGCACCGATATGTCCATCTGCAACTGCATCAGGCTTAATCATAGTGAATGTAATGTTAGACATAATGTATTTATTTTTTAATGCCACAAAATTACGAAAAATATCCAAAAAATCATTTTAAATTAACTTTAACATAAAATAACTTTTATTAAGAAATTATATAGATTTATTGGCATGCAAATTGTAATTATTATTTCGATTCTCATGTTTAATTTGAGTTTTCATGGTTATTAGTTTTTACCCAGCTTCGGCTGGGTTTTTTATTATCTAATTTTTAACCATAAATCCTAGATTTCCACAAAATAATCATTACAAAATTATCATTAATAAACAATTATTATTGATTTATATTTAAAATAGAATTACAAATTTTACGAAAATGATGAATAGAAATTATATTTGGAAATTTTCTTCCGCTTCTTCCATCAATTTGATGTAAGTAGAATATCGTGAATATTGTATTTCGCCTGTTTCCAAAGAATCTAAAACAGCGCATTTTGGCTCATTGATATGAAGGCAGTTGTGAAACTTACATTCTTCACGCTTCCTGAAAATTTCAGGAAAATAATGCTGAACTTCTTCTTTTTGAATATCAATCATCGCAAATTCTCTCACTCCCGGCGTGTCGATAACATATCCTCCAAAATCCCAAAAATGCATTTGAGCAAAGGTTGTCGTATGCTTTCCTTTTAAATGTGTATCAGATATTTCAGAAGTCTTAAGGTTGAGGCCGGGCTGTAAAGCATTTACCAACGTAGACTTTCCACATCCGGAATGTCCGAAAAATACGGAAGTCTGATCTTTTAAAAGGTTCTGAAGTTCATCAAGATTCAATTTAGAATAAGACGAAATCTCCAGACCGTCGTATCCTATTTCCTGATAAAGAAACTGAATATCTTTTACAAGCTCTTTTTCTTCATCATTCAGAACATCAATTTTATTAAAAAGTATGAGCGATTTAATGTTGTAAGCTTCGCAGCAAGCGAGAAAACGGTCTAAAAAACCAAGAGATGTTTCAGGATGTTTTAAAGTGAAAATAAAACATGCCAAATCAATATTTGAAGCAATAATATGAGCTTCTTTTGAAAGATTTACAGATTTTCGGATAAGATAATTCTTACGAGGTTCTATTTTCGTAATCCAGGCAACATCATCTTGTTCCAGCTGAAATTCCACAAAATCACCCACAGCAAGAGGATTGGTCAGTCTGGTTTTTATCAGCTTGAATTTTCCGCGAATTCTTGCCTCGAAAATTTTATCGGTTTCCATTTCCAAAACCTGATACCAACTTCCTGTAGATTTTATGATTTTTCCTTTCATATTTTTATTGAATACAAATATAAGGAATTAGGGCTTAGGTAAAAGGATTTAGTTCGATATTGATTAAATCCTTAAACCTTATTCTAAATTTATCTTTCTATCATAATACTGTTTTGCACTTCAATAGATTCTTCGTGAATTGCCTTAAAAACTTTTTCTATAAAATCCTGAGACATTCCTGTTTCTTTTGCCTTCTGAACGGCATATTCTGTAATTACTTTCCATCTTTCCGGCTGGAATATCGCAATGTCATTCTCTTTTTTAAGTTTTCCTATTTTTTCAGAAATCTTCATTCTTTGAGAAAGCAATTCTATCATTTGAAAGTCAATATCTGAAATTAAAGTTCTGTGTCTTCCCATTTCGCCATCAAAACCTGCCAATCCTGAATTTCTAACTTTCAGATTTGAAATCAATTCAGCTAAAACTTCAGGTGTAATTTGTTGCGAAGCATCACTCCATGCTTCATCAGGATTGGAATGTGATTCTATAATTGCGCCTTGGTAACCAACATTTAAAGCTTCCTGCGTAATGTCTGCTAAGCCAGTTCGGTTCCCGCAAATGTGGGAAGGATCGATAAGCATAGGAATATTGGGGAACTGGCTTTTGAAATCTAGAGCAATCTGCCAATTAGGATTATTTCTGTATTTTGTCTTCTGATATGTGGAAAAACCTCTGTGAATAACTCCTAAATTGTAAATACCTTGTCCCAAAAGCCTTTCTAAAGCACCAATCCACAATGCTAAATCCGGATTTACAGGGTTTTTAACCAAAATTGTCTTCTGAGTTCCTTTCAAAGCTTCGGCAATTTCCTGAACGGTAAAAGGATTCACCGTGGAGCGAGCGCCGATCCAAAGAATATCTACATCCGCTTCCAATGCCGCTGAAACGTGATGCGCATTAGCAACTTCGGTAGCTGTTTTGAAGCCATATTCTTCTTTTACTTTTTTTAACCAGTTTAATCCTATAACTCCAACTCCCTCAAAACCATTGGGTTTGGTGCGAGGTTTCCAGATTCCGGCACGGAAAATTGGCACATTGGCGTTTGTTTCTCTGATTCTTTTTGCTGTTTCCAGCATTTGTGTTTCGCTTTCTGCGCTACATGGTCCCGCAATCATCATCGGTTGCGAAAATTCATTAATCCAGTCGTTTTTTAAATCTTTTAAATTCATTGAAATAATTTTTTAAAATTTGCATTAATAGCTCTTTCATTATAAATTTATTTTTATAATTCTTTTTCAAAAATGCTACAAAATGTAATGTTTAATCAGGAATGAAAGAGTTGTAATTTTCCTGTTTTTTGAGAAAGAAATTCAGTTAGCAATACCAGTAAAATCGGTAATAGTTTCTGAAATTTCTATGATAAGTAAACAAAAAGCTAAAATAACCGCCTAAAATATAAGCGGGGCTAAAACCGAAAAGGTTTTTTGAAGAAAACAGAAAAGGGATCATTTGTTTTTCCACTTTTTACCTGTAAATTTTTATTTTAACTTTAATTATCTGGCAAATATATAAAAAATTATGACAAATCAAACTTCATTAAATCATCAAGATCTTTAAGTAAAGGATTTATTTCTACAAATTTCTCAAATACTTTCTTTTTTGTAACCACTTCAATTTTGAGATTTTCGTGATCTTTTTTATACTTAAAATCAATTGCGTAATTGTTTACTTTACGTTTAAAATGGTTGAAAAACTCTCCGCTGATCTTGTCAAACTCAGCCTTTGCAGAATCCGAAGGATATGAAACCTGTATTGTCATTTCGTCAATTTTCGCAAGTTTAAATCCTTTAATTGCATTAAAAAGAACGGGATCTTTCGTACGAAAACCTTTCAGCAACAAGTTCCATTCTGATTGCAGATCGGTTTCTGTAAAATGATGTTGAGGAAGATTTTCATCAACAGCGGCCGCCGTTTCTTCAGCTTCTTGTTTTTCTTCTTTGTTGAGTAAAGAATTGATGCTGAAAGCCGATGGATTCTTTGGTCTTAATAATGGTTTTGAAGCTTTTTTAATGGTAAGTTCCGCAGGAGGTTCGAGAATTTTTTCAGGTTCAGAAGAAATTTCTATTACTTTCTCAACAACTTTTACCTCTAGTTTTACTTCCTGCTTTTCATGAAGAAAAGGGGCTAATATTATAAACTTTTTTTTTTAATAATATCAGCAGCAGCCGTTAAAGAAGCAAGCTGCATCAGACCGATTTCTACTGTAAGTCTTGGATTTTTAGAGTTTTTATAATTGATATCCGCATGGTTGCAAATTTCAATAGCGTCGATCAGCTGCTGGGCATTCCATTTTTTTGCCTGTTCTACATATTTTATTTTAGTTTGTTCGCCTACTTCGATCAGATCAATAGTTGATGCGTTCTGTGCCATCATTAAATCTCGGAAATGATTTCCAAGACCAGCGATAAAAATATGTGGATCAAAACCTCTTTTTACAATTTCGTTGAAAGCAAAAAGTACTTCGGGAATTTTATTTTCTTTAGCTAAATCTACAATCGTAAGATACTGATCGTAATCTAAAATATTCAGCACTTCGGCAGCTTTTGCTAAAGTAATATTTTTTTGTGAAAACGTAGAAAGTCTGTCGAAAATGGAAAGTGCATCTCTTAAAGCGCCGTCTGCCTTTTGGGCAATTAAATATAAAGCGTCGTCTTCATATTTAATATTTTCTTTTTCAGCAATGTTTTTAAGATGATCCTGAATATCAAGAATCGTAATTCTTTTAAAATCATAAATCTGACAACGCGATAAAATAGTAGGAATAATTTTATGCTTTTCGGTCGTTGCCAAAATGAAAATAGCGTGTGCAGGCGGTTCTTCCAAAGTTTTCAAAAAAGCATTGAAAGCTGCAGACGACAACATATGCACCTCGTCAATAATATAAACTTTGTATTGACCGACTTGCGGGGCAAAGCGTACCTGATCGATCAATTCACGAATATCATCAACCGAATTGTTGGAAGCAGCATCAAGCTCATAAATATTATACGCAAAACCGTCTTCTGAAACCGAACCGTCTTTTTCGTTGATTTTTCTGGCTAAAATTCTGGCGCAAGTAGTTTTACCGACGCCACGAGGCCCACAAAAAAGAAGAGCCTGAGCCAGTTGATTTTCACTGATCGCATGTTCTAAAGTATCTGTAATATGGGATTGCCCAACAACGGTATCAAACTGTTGCGGACGGTATTTCCTTGCAGACACTATAAAATTTTCCATACCCCAAAAGTAAGAAATATAGTTTTAATCTGAAAGTATAAAATTTCAAATATTATAAAGTAATGATGGTTTTTTTGAAGTTGTATTACTTTTTATCATACGCATAATCTATGATGTCTACAATTGCTTTTTCGATCTTCTTTCTTCCTTCATCACTTTTCAGATCTATTCCGCAAAATGTAGTTCCGTTGTGGCCTGTGTAAAGATTGAGATGATAAATACCCGAAACAAGTAGCGCCGTAATTGCTCTGTATTCCTCGGATTTATCACCAAAATAAGGATCCGTAACATTTTTGAATAATTCTTCGCCAACTTCCTCACGCTGATCCACAAGTTTCTTTAAGATTGGTTTGCTTTCGGAAAGTTCCCAAACAATAATTTTTTGTAATTCTTTATTTTTTCTTAAACCTTCAAACTGATTAAGAAGAGCTAATTTGGACATTTCTTTTCCACCATCCGAAAGATCAACATCCATTTTTTGGTCTATTTTGCTCCAATAATCCTGAGATTTAATATATTCATCAATTAATTTTTCCGTACTTCCAAAATATTCATAGATCAATTTTTTATCGAAGCCGGCTACAGCGGCAATTTTACTTACCATCAATCCGGAATAACCTTTAGTTTTCAGAATCTTACCAACTGCATTGAGCAGCTTTTGTTTTGTTTTTTCTTTATCCCTGATAGGACCTTGTACAACTTTTCTAGGCATTGTCTATAATTTTACTTTGCAATATGCAATTAATATTGATAATTTTCAAACTTTAGAAATAAATTTCATTAAATATAGCTTAATATGTTGTCAATTTAAAACCTCTCTAATCAAGAGATCAAAAAATGTTATACTTTTTTTGAAATTCATTTAAGTCAAAGTCAAAATATTTTTCAAAAATATTGCAGCAAAAATTAAACCCTTCTCAACTGAAAATATCTTATCACATGCATTTAAAACAATATTAAATGTTGAATTACAATTAAATAAGCAAAAAAACTAAAATAAAAAATAATAGTTCATATATATACAAAAGTAAGTATATTTGTATACATTTAATTATTTCTAAGATGAATTTTAAATTAGTTAAGGATGTTATAAACCTAGTTGAAGACTTTGATTTGCACAACAAAAACGGTGTTTATTCAGCTGATATTGATGGCTTTAAGAAGTGGATTACCAAAACAGAATTAGAATCAAAAAAGTATATTTCTGAACCTTTAAAATGGGAAGGCAAGGAAAACGGCCGCACACCGGAAAGCGTCATAAGTACATTGCTTGTGCATCTCAACAGGTATGCAAAATCCTATTCTAAATCAGCCATTTCCGATTCTGATTTTTCTACGCAGGAGGATTTTATTTATCTTATTAATCTTAAAGCATTCGGTGAAATGACCAAAATGGAGCTCATCAAAAAAAATGTACACGAAAAATCTGTCGGAATGCTGATCATCAATCGTCTTATCAACCAAAAATGGATTGAACAAAACGATTCTTTGGCAGATAAAAGAACAAAAGTTTTAAAAATCACCGAAAAAGGCATAAAGTCTTTGGATAAACAAATGAAAAAAATTCGGCAGGCAACTCAAATTGTGGCCGGAAACTTGAGTGATTCTGAAAAAATGGAATTGATACGCCTTTTGGATAAGTTGGATCAGTTTCATCATCCTATTTACGACCGCAATATTGAAAGCAAAGATCTGATAGAAACCGTTTATCAGGAATATTTATTTCAAAAAAAATAATATGGCAAAGAAAATAGCAATTATCGGATCAGGATTTTCAGGATTATCTGCCGCTGCCTATTCTGCGCAAAAAGGCCATGAAATACATTTATTTGAAAAGAACAGCAGTCTGGGCGGAAGAGCTAGAAAATTTACGACAGAAAATGGCTATGTATTTGACATGGGACCGAGTTGGTATTGGATGCCAGATATTATTGAATCGTTTTTTGAAGATTTTGGCAAGAAAACTTCAGATTATTTTACGCTTGTTCCTTTAGATCCTCAGTTTGAAATGGTTTTTTCGGATGGAAAAATGGCTATCCCGCATAATTATGAAGAAATGAAAGCTCTTTTTGAACAAACAGAAAAAGGTGCCGGAAAAAAGCTGGACGATTTCATGAAAGATGCACAATATAAATATGAAGTTGGGATGAAAGACTTCGTCAACAAGCCTTGCCATTCATGGTTTGAATTTGTTTCTCCTAAAATTGCTAAAAGTGCTTTTAAGCTTGATTTATTATCAAATTTCCACAGGTTTGTAAGAAAATATTTTTCTGATCCAAAATTAATTATGCTCATGGAATTTCCTGTTATTTTTCTCGGCGCAGCTCCAAAAGATATTCCTGCATTGTACAGCCTTATGAATTATGGCGGCTACAAGCTTGGAACCTGGTATCCGATCGGCGGATTTTCCAAAATAATTGATGCAATGGCTGAAGTTGCAAAAGATCAAGGCGTGAAAATTTATCTTAATTCAAATATTGATTTAATCAAAATCTGCAATGCCAATGCAACAGCAGTTTCGGTGAACGGAAAAGAAATTGAATTTGACTGCGTGATTGCCTCTTCAGATTATCATCACACAGAAAACAGCCTTCTTCCGGAAGAATACAGAAATTACAACGAAAATTATTGGAAAAAACGAATTTTTGCTCCGTCTTGTCTTATTTATTATTTAGGAATAAAAGAAAAAATTCCAAATTTGAAACATCATACATTGTTTTTTGAAAATGATCTTAATCTTCATACCGAAGAAATTTATGATAATAAAAAATGGCCGACAAAACCATTATTTTATGCTTGTTGTCCATCAAAAACTGACAAAAATGTAGCTCCGGAAAACTGTGAAAATATTTTTCTGCTGATGCCAGTTGCAACGGGACTTGACGACAACGAAGAAACAAGAGAACGCTATTTTAAAGAAATGATGACCAGGCTTGAAAAACATACAGAAACATCTGATTTGATCTCTAAAATAGAATATAAAAGAAGCTATTGTATCAAAGATTTTAAAGAAGATTACAACGCATATGAAGGAAATGCTTACGGTTTGGCCAATACACTTTCTCAAACCGCTGTTTTAAAACCTTCATTAAAAAACAAAAAAATAGGCAATTTATTTTATACCGGCCAATTGACCATTCCGGGACCCGGAGTTCCGCCATCAATCATTTCCGGAAAAATTGCAGCAACCGAAGCCACCAAATAACGAAAATTATGAAAAAATTATTTGACGAACTTTCTTACAAGATCAGTAAACAAACGACCAAACAATACAGTACGAGTTTTTCATTGGGAATTTTGGCTTTATCACCTAAAATCAGAAATTCTATCTATGCAATATACGGTTATGCACGTCTTGCAGATGAAATTGTAGACAGCTTTCATGGCTTCGATCGTACTACTCTGCTTGCACGTTTTCGGGAACAGACGAATCAGGCGCTTGAGGAAAAAATTTCTCTCAATCCTATTCTTCAGGCTTTTCAGGAGACGATTCACCAATATGATATTGATTTTCATTTGATCAATCAATTTCTCAGCAGCATGGAAATGGATCTTCATGATATAGATTACAATTCAGATTTATATAAAGAATATATTCTCGGTTCTGCGGAAGTGGTCGGATTGATGTGTCTTCAGATTTTTGTTGACGGAAATAAGCAGCAATATGAAATGCTGAAGCCTTCAGCAATGAAATTAGGCTCTGCTTTTCAGAAAGTAAATTTCCTTCGGGATATGAAAGATGATTATCAGATTTTAGGACGCAGTTATTTTCCGGATGTTGATATAAGCTATTTCGACAACAGCGTAAAAGCAAATATTGAGAGAGAAATTCAGCAGGAATTCCAAGAAGCATTGGAAGGCATCAAAAAACTTCCGAGATCGGCAAGATTTGGAGTTTATCTTGCGTATCGTTATTATGTTTCATTATTCAGAAAAATAAAAAGAACTTCAGCACACAAAATCATCAATCAGCGAATCAGAATATCAAACGGAAAAAAGTTTTCGTTGATGATGAGCAGTTATCTTCAATATAAAATTTCGTATTTATAAACAGAATTTATTCCTAAAAGAGCAATAATGATACATCAGCTAAAGCGTGAACAACAATTATTCTGCGATCTAGAAACTGCCTGGAAATTCTTTTCTTCTGCAAACAATCTTTCAAAAATCACTCCGAAAGAGATGAATTTTATCGTAAGAACAAAGCTGGAAGATGACAAGATTTTTCAGGGCATGATTATAGATTATTATGTTTCGCCATTATTCGGGATAAAAATGAATTGGCAAACGGAAATCACTCAGGTAAATTATCTTGAAAATTTCACAGATTTTCAGAAAAAAGGACCTTATAAACTTTGGAATCATTTTCACGAATTTATTCCGAATGACAAAGGTGTTCTGATAAAAGATACAGTTTATTACGAGCTTCCAATGGGGTTTTTAGGCGAAATTGCACATAAAATAATCGTAAAAAACAAGCTTGAACAAATATTTGATTATCGTTTCAAAGTCTTGGGAAAATTATTTAACCAGAAAAAATAAATCATTATGAACGCGTTGATCGTAATCATCACTTTTTTCACTATGGAAGGGATCACCTGGATGGTTCACAAATACATCATGCATGGTTTTTTATGGATGCTGCACCGCGATCATCACGACCACAGCAATGATGGCCATTTGGAAAGAAATGATTACTTTTTTGCCATTTTTGCCATCCCAACGATTGCTCTGATGTATTACGGAACGGTGAATAATTTTAATTTTTACTTTTATATTTCCATTGGGATCACATTATACGGAATGGCTTATTTTTTTGTGCATGATATCTTTATTCATCAGCGTTTTAAGTTTCTTCGGGACACGCAAAATCCTTATTTGCTGGCGATAAGACGTGCTCACAAACAGCATCATAAGCATACTGGAAAAGAGCGTGGAGAATGCTTCGGATTTTTGTGGGTTCCTGTAAAATATTTTAAAATGTATTTTAATAAAAATAAGCGGTAAACAATGTGGGAATATACTTATTTATTGATTAATTTTTTTACGGTAATCATCTGTTTTTTGTTTTCTTTTCATCAGAAAATAAGGTTTGACAGGCACTTTAAAGCATTCATTATGGCTTCTTCATTCGTTGCTGTTTTTTTTATTTTGTGGGATGTTTGGTTTACCAAAATCGGCGTTTGGTGGTTCAACGATAAATATCTCATTGGTGCAAGGCTTTTCGGGCTTCCGATTGAGGAATTGCTGTTTTTTATTTGTATTCCGTTTTCTTGCATTTTTACTTATTATTGTTTGGATAAATTTTTCAAGCTCGACTGGAAACCTTTTCCTGAGAAAGTTTTTGTCATTACTTCAATCCTTATTCTCGTTTGTCTTTCGATAATTTTTAATGATAAATTATATTCGTTTATTACGTTTCTTACAACAGCGATAAGCATTTTTGTGCTTTATTTTATTTTGAAAGTAAAATGGATCGGGAAAGCTTCATTCATTTATTTATTACTCACTCCGGGATTCTTTTTAGTAAATGGAATTCTTACAGGAACTGGACTAGATTCCCCGATTGTTAATTATAATCCTGAAAGATTTATAGGATTGAGAATCTTAACAATTCCGATTGAAGACAGCGTTTATGGTTACGAAATGATTCTCTGGAATGTTTATTTCTTTTATCAGTTTAAAAAAGAAGATAAAGAACCGCAATATTTCACGTTTTAAACCATTTTTTTAAGTTAAAAAGCAACTTTTGAATTTAGTATAAAAAAAGCATTATGTTCTAAAATCAATAATTTTAAAAAACACAAATTTTTTACATTTTGGATACCACACAAGCCATGTAAGGCATAATATTTGTAAATATTATGTTAACCAAACCATATACTAAATATTATGAACGTTACAGATTTAAAAATAAAAAATCTGGTGAAATATGAAAACCAGATTTATACGATCAGTGAAATTTTCCAAAATGAAAATCATGATTACTTTGTGAAAATTGAAAACGATTTTCATAGCTTTTCTGTTCCTGCAGAAGCTATCCAACCTATTAAAATTGATGAACACTGGCTGGAAAGATTTGGTTTTTCCAGAACATATAGTTCAGATCACAGAATACGGTACGAAAGACCGGAAAACTTTATTAAATATGATATAGACCTGAGCTCAAGAAAAATTGTCGAAGGTCTGAAGATTTATGGTAATACCATCCGATGCAAATATATTCACGAATTTCAGAATATATTGTCTTGCTTATTCGGAAAAGAGACGAATATTTCTATGAAAAGACCATTTCAAAATGAAGCATTGATTTAAATATCAATATTCTTATTACCAAATCAAATTATATATATTTTTACATTATCCCTGGCTTTTTAATAAGTCAGGGATATTATTTTAATTTCATAAAAGTTTCAATATTCCAGGAAAAAACAAAAAATCCCTCATTGCTGAGGGAAAGAATTTGAGCTAAAAACATTGATAGAATGAATATGGATCTGAATAAACTATCTTGTTCAAAGCTAGAAAATATCTATACAAGGATTTATGATTATGGTCACAATCAAACAAATTTATTTTCTTTTTATAAACCTTAAGGCATAATGTTTGTTGATAAAATAGTACACCTTATTACATTCGTATTAACATGAAAAAAATCCCCAACTATTATACAGCTGGGGATTTTTATTATTATAATTGATAAACATAAACATTTTATGCAATTCTTTTTTTATTGCTGGATTTTACCCAATTCTTTTTTTTGCATCTAACACATTTTCCTGCGGATCCAACTTCTTTTTTTTCGGTATAACCACAAAATATACAGGAATAATAATTTTCTTTTTCAATATAAGTGACCGGAGAATCCAAAGAATCTATCATGATTGGTAAACCGTATTTTATATTTTCATTATCATAAAAGAAGACACTTACTTCTCCGGATGGCTCTTCTATTGCTGCTTCTACCTGGCCAAGATGCGAAACGCCACGTAATCTAAGCTCTGAAAAAAATTCATCGCTGCCGAGATTTTCTTTTTTAAAATTTTCAATAGAAAAAATTCCGTCTTTAATAAAATAAACTGATTTTCCTTCAATCAGGTTTTCGAACTTTTTGAATCTTCCGATAAAATAGGTTAGAAGGCTGTACAACAAAATAATGATAATAAAAACAACTATTGATGAAATAATGCCGACTTCTTTGTAAAACATCGGATCACCAGCTGCAGAACCCAAACCTATAATGACCACCAACTCAAAAATTGACATTTGTTTGACTCCACGTTTGCCCAATAAACGAAGCCCCATCACAATGGTAATAAACATGATGACCGTTCGGAGAGCAACTTCAAAAAGGAAAGAAATATCTTCTGCTCCCCAAAGAACTTCTTCCCAACTAAAACTTAAAAACAAAGGTGTAAGCATGGTAATAATTTCAAATGGTACTTTCAAAAAATACGCCAAGTGTAAAGATTAGTGACTTTCATAACAGGCAATAAAAAACTTCGGACTGAAATTCTCAGATCCGAAGTTTATTTAATTACGTATTTTTTATTATCTTCTTCTTGTCAGTGCGCCATAAATCAAAATGACGATGATTGCACCCACTACGGAAATAGCAATTGTCCCGAAATCCCAAGGGTTTCCGTCATCTCCTATTCCCAAGGCTCCCGCAATGAAACCTCCAACTAAAGCACCAATGATGCCTAAAATAATTGTCACGATCCAACCGCCACCCTGTTCGCCAGGCATTAAAAGTTTAGCGATTGCGCCAACGACAAGTCCAAAAATTATCCATGCTAAAATTCCCATAGTTTATATTTTTTAATTAATAATTTGGTTATTTGAATTGTTTAGAACAAAAAAGCTTAAATTTTTGATTAGCTTAAGTTTTCTAAACTACTGAATTTCTCGTAAGAAGCTTTTAAATGATGCAACTGATCCAGAACTACTCTTGAACTTTCAGGATCAAGATCACCGCTGTCTAAAGCAGATTGATAAGCATTGATCGCTGCATTTTCCCCAAACACAACATTTTCTAAAGTAGCTTCGTCTTTGTCGCCTGAAAAGGAATTTTTAATATCAATCCAAGTTCTGTGAACCGCTCCCGCTGTTGATGTTGTATTATCAGGCTCACCGCCGTGCTCAGTGATTAACTGCATCAATTCGGATTTCATTTGTTGAGACTGTGAAACCATTCGATCGTAGTCTGCTCTCAATCCGGAATATGTTTCCCAGACTTTGTCTTCAACTTTAGAAAATCCTTCAATTCTGTCGTTGGTAATGTTCAGTAAATCGTTTAATACTGAAACTGTTTTCGTGTTGTCCATAATAATATTTTTGTGTGGTTTGTGTTGAATTATTTTACAACTGCTATACCAAAATTACTTTAGTAAGGCAATTTTTTTTAAAAGTCAAAGTAGTTTCCGTATTTACTTTTTTGAATTTTACTGATAAATTCATTGTATGCAGGATATTTTATCCCGGTCGCTACATCAATCACAATTTTATTACGGTTTGGTTTTCTGCGCAGCTTGATTTGGTCAAAACTGTAATTGTCTACTTCAGATAAGAAGTTTTTGATTTCATTAAAATTAATTTCGTTTCCCGTCGATTTTTTGGTATTGTTCGGAAACGGTACATCGTCCTGAAAAAACTTTATTCGTTCCATATATTTTAATTTTGGTGTTTGGCTAAAATACAAAATATTATGTTAAGTGGTTTATGATTACAATCAGATAATCAGGAGATTGTTAAAAAAAAGTATCAATTTATTTAAATCTATTTTCGTTGTATGGTCTGATTTTGGAAGTTAAATTTATAAATAAATAGTCTTACAACTTTATTATTTCATTAAATATTAACCATAAATCAAAATATTATGTACAAGAAAATTTTAGCAGGTCTCGGAGGTGCAATTGCACTAAACATTTTACACGAAACCATAAGAAAAAACTTCGACAACGTCCCTGAAATCAACAAACTAGGCGAAGAAGCTCTCCTAAAAATCACAGACCACACTCCTATCAACATTACTGGAAAAGACAATATTTATGCTGCGACTTTAGTTGGCGATATTGTGAGCAACGGAATCTATTACGCAACTACAGCAACTAAAAGCGATATGGCTTCCGGGCTTTTGGCGGGAATAGGTGCTGTTGCGCTTCCAAAATCGTTAGGTTTGAATGAAGATCCTGTTGCAGAAACTACTCAAAAAAAACTGATGACAATCGGCTATTACCTTTTTGGAGCGATCGTTACGCGGGTCATTTACAATAAGATAAAATAGAAAATACTGAATGGCTCCTTTTTAGGGGCTGTTTTTTTTGTTTAAAACTTTATTATATCCATTTTCAAGCTTTTTAAGGCCTTCAATCAAAAGAGCTTTCGGGCAGGCAATATTTATTCTTAAAAATCCTTCTCCGGAATCTCCATACATCGTTCCGGAATTCAGCCAGAGTTTTTCTTCTTCGAGTAATAATTTTGAAAATTCATCAGATTTAATATCTAAAGAACTGCAATTCAGCCAGACAAGATACGTTGCCTGTAATGGCGTAACTTTTATTTCGGACATATTTTCTTTACAGAAATCTTTAAGAAATTGATAATTCGAATAAATGTAATCTTTCAATTCTTCCAGCCAGCTTTTGCCTTGTGTGTAGGCGGTAATCAGTGCTTCAACTGCAAAAGGATTGATTGTAGCTGTTTCCTGTTTTTCTAATAATTTTTCAACAGGTTTTAAAAATTTTGGATCTTCAGAAATAATATATGCAACCGACAATCCTGAAATATTAAAAGTTTTGCAAGGCGATCCGCAAGTAAAAGAAATAATATCAGAAGTTTGCGCAACGGAAGCCAAAGGAATATGCCGGTAATTTTCAAAAACCAAATCTGCATGTATCTCGTCTGAAACAATAATTAAATTATGTTGCAAACATATTGAAACAATTTTCTCCAATTCTTGTCTTGTCCAGACTCTTCCGACCGGATTTTGGGGATTGCAGATCAAAAGCATTTTAGTTTTAGGATCTTTTGCTTTTATTTCTAAATCATGAAAATCGATCTGATAATCACCATTTTCATGAATAAGCTTGTTTTCTATTGCATTGCAGGCGCAATTTTCTATTGCATAAAAAAAATGATTGTAAACCGGCGGTTGAATAATGATGTTTTCGCCGGGTTGAAGATAAGCTCTTATAATTGCCGAAATCGCAGGAATCGTTCCCGGAACGTGCAAAATCCAGTCTTTTTTAATGTCAAATTGATAGTTTATTTTCCACCAGTAAATAATCGCATTATAAAAATCTTCAGGAATAAAACTATAACCAAAAATTCCCTGCAATGCTTTTTCGGAAAGAGCTTTTATAATTTCAGGCGGAGTTTTAAAATCCATATCGGCAACCCACATTGGCAGCACATCATGGTTTTCAGCCAAATTCCATTTTATAGAATCTGTATTTTTTCTTGATATGATTTCGTCAAAATTGTATTTCATTTTATCTTGCTAATCGAATTCCTGTAAATTGCCATTTGAGATTGGCCTGAAAAAAATTGCGGTATGTATTTCTGCTGTGACCTTGAGGAGTTGCTTCCGAAGCACCTCGCAAAACCATCTGATTTATCATAAATTTCCCGTTATATTCGCCAACTGCTCCGGCTTCTTTTTTGTAACCCGGATAGGGTAAATAAGCGCTTCCCGTCCATTCCCAACGGTTTCCCCAACAGAGTTTTTCAGAGGCGACTTCCCATTCGGCTTCGGTTGGCAAACGCATTCCTTTCCAGGAAGCAAAAGCGGAAGCTTCATAAAAATTAATATGACAAACAGCGTCATTAAGATCTAATTCCTGCAAACCATTTAAGGTGTAATTCATCCATTTTCCATCAATAAAATGCCAATATAAAGGAGATTTTGCTTCGTTTTGTTTTACCCAATCCCAACCGTCGGCGTGCCAGTGCCTGAAATTTGTGTAACTTTCATCTTCCATGAATTCTAAATATTCTGCATTCGTCACAAGCCGATCAGCTATTTCGAAATCCTGCAAAAATACTTTGTGTCTTCCCAGCTCATTGTCAAAACAGAAATCATTTCCTTTAAAACCAATTTCATAAGCACCTTCGGAAAACTTTATCATTTCATTATTTGAAGGTTTTTCTTTTAATAAAGGCTTTTCTTTTTTATAAGCAGGAAACAAAGGATTGTGTCCTAAAATATATTTTATGTCTGTCAATAATAATTCCTGATGCTGCTGCTCGTGATTTAAGCCCAATTCCAATATAGGTTTTATTGTTTCGGTCATAAATTCACTTTGCAGAAAAGCCTGCATGTGCTCATCAACATATTTTCTGTATCGAAAAACATCAGAAACAGACGGCCGGCTCAGATTTCCGCGGTCTGTACGGATCACTCTTGCGCCAATAGTTTCGTAATAACTGTTGAAAACAAAATTATATTGAGGATCAAAAACTTTATAATCAGGAAAATTTTCAAGCAAAATAAAAGTTTCGAAAAACCATGTCGTGTGGCCCAAATGCCATTTTGGAGGACTTACATCCACGATGGGCTGCACCACAAAATCTTCAATTTCGAGCGGCGCACAAATGTTTACGGAACGATTGCGAATATTGGTATATCTTTTTATTAAATCAATTTTTGGATTTGGTGTCATCTTTTTAAGTTTTTATTATTTCTTCCAGACAGAATCTACAAACCAGTTTTTTGAATCTTTTATTTCGCCTGCGATGTTAAAACCGGATTGCTGTGAAAGATTTTTTATGTCTTTTTCCGAAAATTTTTGCGAAACTTCCATATCGATCAGTTCATTTTCGGAAAAATATATTGCTGTATTATCAATTTTTACTTCCTGATCTTCAAGGCTGACGAGATAGCTTCTGCAAGCTCCGTTTACAGGATCGTACGTCTGAAAATGTTGAAATTTTTCAAGATCAAAATCCGCTTCCAGTTCACGATTGATCCGTGTAAGCAAATTAATGTTGAATGCTGCTGTAATCCCGTTTTTATCGTTGTATGCATTCAGAATTGTGTGCGGATTCTTTTTTAAGTCAAAACCTATCAAAACAATATCCTGAGAATTTAGTTTTTTATTGAGTTCCGAACAAAAATCAGCGGCTTCATCCAATTCCATATTGCCGATATTTCCTCCTAAAAATAAAACAACTTTTTTTCTGGATGATAAAGATGATGCTTTATCGAGCATTTCAAAATATTCGCCTTCAAGAGCAATGACGTTCAGTTCAGGTATATTATTTTTCAGTTTCTGATCTAAAACAGAAAGGATATTGCCCGAAATATCAATCGGCATATAAGTAAAATCAATTTTTTTTTCAGTCAAATATTTAAGCAAAAAAGAAGATTTCATTGCGTCGCCTGCGCCAAGCTCAATAAGATCAAAAGGCTCATTTTCTGAAGCAATAAGACTGACAATATCGGCTGTTTTGTTTTTGAAAATATCAAGCTCACAATTGGTGAGATAATATTCCGGCATCGACATGATTTTCTGAAAAAGATGGTCACCCGCTTTGTCGTAAAAATATTTTGATGATAACTTTTTAGGATTGCTTTTTAAACCATTAAGAATATCTTTTTTAAAAATATCAGTTTGATGTTCAGTATTTATTTTAGAAGATTCTGTGTTGAACTTTTGATTCATATTAAATTTGGTTTTGGTTTTTTATTATACAACTATCTTGCCGACCCCAAAATTATATCTGAATTTCACTTACATCATATTCTTCTCAATAAACGACTTTTATTTTTTCTTAAATTAAATTTAAATCAATGATAATCAATTATGTATTATTGAATCACAATATTCCTTTTAGTCGATGTATGCGCCGAAAAATATCCTAAAGCACCATTGCTGATATTGCTTGGCGGATTCGACGGTGTGACGCTGCCGCCGGGACCACCTCCCGAAATCTGCAATAAAGACGAATAATAAGTAAACACATTGGTATCAATACATTGCAACTCAACATAAATGGTGTCGCCAATTACAACTTTCTGATCATCAGGATCTTCATCATCGTTGGGAAGCACTAAAGGTCTTTGGTTCACCATTCCGTTATTGACATTATCAGAAAATATTTCGAATGTTTTTTTAGAGCTGTTATTGATTGAATATTTCAAAAGATAACGGTTTCCTAATGCCGAAGGATCTGTAAAAATCGGCAAAAGCGTATAGGTAATTTCGCCTCCTATCATAAAAGAATCCTGCTGCAGATCATCCAGTGATACAGGCAAAGGCATGGTGCTTTTAGCTGTATATTCTTTTCCTTCTGCGGTCACTTTCATCGTGTAGGTTTTGCCGGGTTGAGTTACAAAACTTGTCGTTTCGTATCTTCCCGCTCCGATATATTGCAAAGTTTCCGTCTGCCCTGAATTATCACTTAAAATTACAATTGCATCTTCTATCAAAGGATATTCATTGTTTTGGGTAAAGGCAACTGATTTTGTAATTTTCACATAATATGGACCTGGCTGATCCGATATATTTCCTTCAATGACAATATTTCCGCTTTTATCTTCCAGATCAAGGTCAATCTCTTTCTCACAAGCTGTAAGCAGGAATAATGACATCAATATATAAAGTAAGTTTTTCATTTTTTAAAATTTAAAATTATAAGTTACATTAGGAACAAATCGGAACAGTGAAATCTGCATTGCACGCGTAGTTCCGGGCTTGTCGGGATTATCTTCAAAATTGATGGCATACGCGTTTTCTCTTCCGTATACATTATAAAGCCCAAAAGACCATGAACTCTGAAAACGTTTTGACTTTTTTGCTTCGTATGTTGCGCTCAGATCCATTCTGTGATAAGCAGGCATGCGATCTGCATTACGATTGCTGTACTGAAAAACGGTTTGGTCATTCAGTTCATATTTTCCTGTCGGGAAGGTAACGGCATTTCCGGTGCTGTAAACAAAAAGTCCTGAAAAAGACCATTTTGGGTTTAGCTCATAAGTTGCAACCACAGAAAGATCGTGGGTTTTGTCAACTCTTGCGTTGTACCATTCATTATCATTGATTCCGTTTATTTTTCTTTCAGTTTTTGAAAGCGTGTAAGAAACCCAGCCGGTGAGTTTTCCGCTTTTCTTTTTTGCAATAAGCTCCAAACCGTAAGCGCGGCCTTTACCAAACAGCAATTCGCTTTCCACATCAGCACCGGTGTCGAATGTGATTTCTGCGCCGTTTTTAAAATCGATCTGGTTTTTCATTGCTTTATAATAAACTTCAGCATTCAATTCATAATTATTGTTATTAAAATTTCTGCTGTATCCTGCGCTTATCTGATCTGCTATTTCGGGTTTTACGGTGTAGCTGCTTCCAATCCACTGATCGGTAGGATTTCCGCTGCTGCTGTTGCTTAATAAATGTAAATTCTGTGTATTTCTGGAATAACCGCCTTTTACGCTGCTTGCGTCATTAATGCGATAATTGGCCGTGATTCTCGGTTCAAGATTTACATAAGTTTTTCCAAATTTTCCTTTTTCTAAAACTTTAGTATCTGTAATGATTCCGTTTTCATAAATATTAAAAGTATCACCTCCTAAAACACTAAAAGATGACAATCTCAAACCATAATTGATCGTCAGTTTTTCATTAGCCTTAAAATCATCATTTACATACAAAGCATTTTCCCAGGAATATCTTGAATTTCGCGGAAAGCTGCTTACACTCGTCCCCGAAGCGCTGCTTGGAGTAATCGTATGATAAATAGACTGAAGCCCAAAACGTACAGAATGCTTATTGGCCGCAAACCATGTAAAATCCTGCTTGAGATTCCAGTCTCTGATTTGTGAATCCAGACCAAATGTATTGTCATTACTTTCGAGGCTTACTTTGTAATCGTAATTGCTGTATATAAAAGATGTATTTGAAAATAATTTGCTGTTGATAATGCTGTTCCAGCGAATAGTTGCGGTCGTATTTCCCCAATCGGTCCCGAAAGTATTGCCAAGCCCTAAAACATCCCTTCCAAAATATCCCGAAAGATATAAACGGTTGTTGTCATTAATTTGGTAATTCGCTTTTAAATTAAGATCATAAAAATATAATTTGCTGTCTTTATAATCATCCGTTGCCTTAAGAAATAAATCTGCATACGTTCTCCTTCCGGAAACAATAAAAGAAGATCTTTCTTTCTGAATCGGGCCTTCAACGCTCAGTCTGCTGCTTATCAAGCCTATTCCGCCGTTGAAGTTGTAATCTTTGTTGTTTCCGTCTTTCATTTTCACATCCAAAACAGAAGAAAGTCTGCCGCCGTATTGCGCGGGACTGTTTCCTTTTATAATGCTTGCATCTTTTAACGCATCACTGTTAAAAGTACTGAAAAAACCCAATAAATGAGACGCATTGTAAACCGGAGCTTCATCAAGAAGAATAAGATTCTGATCTGTTGCACCGCCTCTTACGCTGAAACCACTGCTTCCTTCACCGCTACTTTTGATTCCGGGAAGAAGCTGTATTGTTTTCATGACGTCTTTTTCTCCGAATAAAACCGGCAGCTTATTAATATTTTTAATGCTTAAAGTTTCAGTTCCCATCTGAGCCGAAGACAGATTATTGTCTTTTTTGACACCCGAAATGATCACTTCATCAATTTTGCCGACTCTTTCTGTTTCCTGCGCAAGAAGGAGATCAAGCTTTATATTTTTGTCCAGCTGTATGGTTTGCGTGAATGAATCGTGACCCGGATAAACTGTAATTAAAGTATAAGTGCCTTGCGGTAACGAAAGCGAATAAAATCCGTATTCATTGGAAGAAATGCTTACAGACGGGATTTCTTCGACCTTTACATTTACCCCGATGAGTGTTTCTCCGTTGATGTCTTTTACTGTTCCGCTGATGGAGTAATTTTCCTGCGCATTGGCATAAAAACTAAAAGTGAACAGGCTGATAATAATAAATAATCTACAATATAATGCTTGCATTGCGTGGGTTTATCAAATTTTTTGAAAATAAAAAGGTAAATTTAAGATTATATAAAGCCAACCGTACAGAAAAATGATAAAATTAATGAAACTTTATTCTACGAACTTATTGTAAAACAAATATCACTTCAAAAAGGATGCGATAAATCTAGATTTACCGCATCTTTCAACAAGTTTTAAAGAGTTTCTGTAAAAATTAATCTTTAAGATACTTTGCTACTTTTTCTTCCAGATCTTCCAGATTGAAAGGTTTTGCAATATAGTCATCGGCTTGCGCACTTTCAGCTAAAGCAGCAATATCGTTGTTTGCGGTGACATAAATTACAGGAATTGTTTTGTAATTTTCATGGCTTTTCAGAAGCTTTGTTGCTTCCACTCCTCCAATATTCGGAATCCAATTATCCATCAGAATGACATCTGGCTGAAATTGAGAAACCTTTTCTATGATATCGTGCGACGTCTCTGAAATTTCAACTTTATAGCCGTTTTCTTCAAAAATAATGGTTATTACTTCTAAAATAACAGTATCATCATCAAAAATCAAAATTTTCTTCTTGCTCATATTTTTGTAGGTTTATAAAGATAAATGGTTAATATGTTTTGCCAAATCATGCGGCGTAATGATGAGATCATGCTCTACTTTTTCCAGCGCATGTCTCGGCATATAATCTACTTCGGCTGTTTTGGGATCCTGAATCCAGACTTTTCCTTTGTTTTTTTTAATATATTCCAATCCTTCCACTCCGTCTGCGTTTGCGCCTGATAAAAGAATGCCGACGAGGTTTTCGCCATACATTTCCGCAGCAGATTTAAAGGTTACGTCTATCGAGGGACGGGAATAATTTATTCTTTCCGAACTGTCCAGAGAAACCACTTTAGTGTTTTCAAATAGTGAATGATAATCTGCCGGCGCTATATAAATTTTATTTTTAAAAATTTCTGTTTTGTCTTCAAGCTCGATGACATCAACCGATGAAAACTGTTGCAACAAAGCAGGTAAAATGCTTACAGAATGCGATTTGCGATGAACAACCAACAAAATAGGAAAACCGAGATCTTTATTCAGGTTTTTAATCATTTCTAAAATTACCTGAAGGCTTCCCGCAGATCCTCCGATTACAACTAATTCAGTTTTGTTTTTCACGGTTTCCATACTTTCTGAATTAATGATGATCTACTTTTTTCCAGATTCTTTGATCGTCAATCTGATTATAAAAATTCCCTAAGTTTGAAAAACGTAAAGTTTCTTTTGAACCCAACGCCAAATAACCTAGATTTTCCAGACTCGCATCAAAAAGCTGAAATACTCTTTCCTGCAACGCTTTATCAAAATAAATAAGCACATTGCGACAGATAATCAGCTGAAAACTGTTAAAAGAACTGTCCGAAACCAAATTGTGCGTTGATAAAATAAGTTTTTCCTGCAAGCTTTTATCAAATTTCACACTGTCATAATTGGCGGTATAATAGCCTGAAAAATCTTCTTTTCCTCCGGAAAGCATATAATTTTCCGAATAAAGCTTCATCTGCTGCAAAGGAAAAACGCCTGCACGTGCCTTTTCCAAAACTGAAGGATTGAGATCAGTACCATAAATCAGAGATTTATGATAAAGATTGGCTTCTTTTAATAATATCGCGATTGAATATGCTTCCTCGCCTGTCGAGCAACCGGCCACCCAAATCCTGATTAACGGATAAGTTCCCAATTGAGGCAATATTTTTTCACGCAATGTTTTGAAGAAAAGAGGATCACGAAACATTTCGGTGACATTTACGGTGATTTCTTCTATGAAACGCTTCAGATATTCCGGGTCATTCATAATAGTATACCGCAATTCTGCAAAGCTGGTAAATTTGTCGATGAGGCAAATGCGGTTTATCCTGCGCTTAAAGGAAGCCCTGCTGTACAGGGAAAAATCGTATCCGTACAGCTGATGAACATCTTTTATCAAATATTCAACTTCTTCATCTTTTACAATACTTGGTTCCAGCATTTAGAATAATTTTTCTACGGCAGTTATTAATTGATCTACATCGATAGGCTTGGTGATATAATTGTCTGCACCTGCATCAAGGCATTTTTGGCGGTCGTCTGACATCGCCTGCGCAGTAACAGCAATAATGGGCACCTGCTTAATAGATTCTTTGTTGCGGATAATTTTAATAGCTTCATAACCATCCATTTCCGGCATCATCATATCCATCAATACAACAGAAATATCCTGATCTTCTTCTAAAATGCTGATCGCTTCCTGTCCCATTGTACAGCTTACGACTTGATAGCCTTTGGCTTTCAGTGTAAGCCGAAGTGCAAATATATTACGCGGATCATCATCCACAATCAAGATTTTCTTATTCATTAGGATTTAGTTTTTTAGCTTTCATATAACCAAACGCGTAATAAAGATAACAGCTGATCGACATCCACCGGTTTAGAAATATAATCCGAAGCTCCGGCGGTGATGCATTTTTGTCGGTCGCCAAGCATCGATTTTGCGGTAACAGCAATAATCGGCAATCGGCTGAATTTCGGCATTTTCCTGATTTCCTGAATGGTTTCGTAGCCATCCATTTCAGGCATCATCATATCCATTAAAACAACGTCAATATCGGGGTTTTCACTGATCTGCTGCAACGCCTGCTTTCCATCCATCGCCAGAATGACTTCCACTTTATATTTTTCTAAAACTTTGGTTAATGAAAATATGTTGCGGACATCGTCATCGGTAATCAGTATTTTTTTACCGCTTAAAACATCAGTAAGCGATCCTAAACTTTTATTTCTTGTAATTTCTGATGAGGTATTTTTTTCTTCCACCAAATGTAAAAATAAGCCAACTTCGTCCAATATTCTCTGGTAAGAATGTGCTGTTTTCACAACAATAGAATCTGCATATTGCTTTATTCTGAGTTCTTCAGATCTTGATAAACTATGCTCTGTAAATATAATAATCGGCAGATCTTCTAAACCTTCATAACTTTTGATAGATTCAATAATTGCATATTCATTGCCTCGCGACGGGCCAATATCCAAAATCACGCAATCTACCTGATCTTCAGTTAAAGCCTTTACACTGTCTTCCACATTGTCTTCCACAGAAAGCGAAATATTGTAGTTGCTCAAAAAGTAAGACAAAGCCCGCGCATGCTTGGCATTTTCTTCTACAATCAAAACTTTTTGTGGTGATTTTCTGATCGCCTCCTCAATTTTCCTGAATACATCATTCATATGATCCAAAGCCACAGGTTTATTAATAAAATCAATAGCTCCTTTCATAAGGCTTTCCTGCTTTACATGCAAAACAGACATCATGTGTACAGGAATATGTTTGGTTTTTGCATTAGATTTCAGATCATCCATTACCTGCCATCCGTCTTTTACGGGCAACTGTACATCCAGTAAAATCGCTGCCGGACGGTATTGGATTGCTGCAGAAAGTGCATAATCTCCTCTTACGACAACAACGCCTTTATAATTTTGAATTCGGGCATATTTCAGCAACGCTTTGGCAAAATTGGTATCGTCTTCAATGATTAAAATTACTTTATCGCCTTCCGTTATCGTATCGCGGTCATCATCAACATCTTCGGGAATTTTCAGGGTAACTGCTGATACAGAACTTTCGGATTCTTGATAATTGATGATGTTTTTAACCTGATCTACATCTTCCTTAATATCTTCCAGCAAATTGTGTTCAGGTTGCTGATATTTTTCTTTTGATTTTTCGTTGACAGGAATTGCTAAGCTAAATTCGCTGCCTTCGTTTACTTTTGATTTTAATGATAATTCGCCACCCAATAATTTGGCAATTTCACGGCTGATTGATAATCCTAAACCGGTTCCTCCAAATTTTCTCTGTGTAGATCCGTCGGCCTGCTGAAAAGCTTCAAAAATGATTTTCTGTTTGTCTTCCGGAATTCCGATTCCTGTATCTTTTACGCTAAAAATGATGAAATCTTTATTTTTAGGATCTTTCTTTATGTTTAATTTAATACTTCCTTCCACAGTAAATTTTAAAGCGTTTGAAAGCAGATTTCGCAATATCTGATCCAATCTTAAACGGTCGGTTTCAATAATCTTTTCTACATTTTCTTCAATTTCGATATCAAACGTGATCCCTTTTTCCTGTACCAACGGATTGAGAAGGCTTCGCAAATCTTTTACCACATCATTAATGGCTACATTATGATATTCCAGATTCATTTTACCGGATTCTATTTTGGCAAGATCGAGTATTTCGTCAATCAGCGTCAATAGGCTGCTTCCGGAACTTTGGATAACTTTTGCAGATTCTATTTGATCTTCACTAAGGTTTTCTTCGGGATTTTCAGCCATTAAACGTGAAAGCAAAAGAATAGAATTTAAAGGTGTGCGCAATTCATGCGACATATTCGCCAGAAACTCAGATTTATATTGCGTGCTTAAAGCTAATTCTTCTACCTTTTTCTGAATTTCAATATTCCGTTCGGCAATCAACTGGCTTTTTTCTTCCAACAATTTTGAGCGTTCCTCGAGTTCGGCATTGATCTGCATCAATTCCTCCTGCTGCACTTTCAATTCTTCTTCAGATGCCTGCAATTTCTGTGTTTGGGCTTCCAATTCTGTATTCAGGTTTTCCAATTCAGAATGCTGTACCTGAAGCTCTTCTGACTGAGCTTGAGTTTCTTCTAATAATTTCTGCTCTTTTTCGCGGCCTCTTGCTGCATTTAAAGCAATGCCGATATTTCTGCAACATTCAACATAATATTCTATTTTATCCTGATCGAAATTGGATGTTGAGTTTAATTCCAACATTCCGATAGCGTGTCTGTCGAGCATAATTGGAATTAATAAAATTCCATTAATTTTCACTTTGCTGCTGGCAAAAGAAACAACAAAATCATTTTCATTTAAATCATTATATACTTTAGTCTTTTTCTGAATAAAAGCCTGTCCCACCATTCCTTCGCCCGGATCAAAAGCCTGCTTCATGTTACCTTCTAGGCCAAAAGCACTTTGCAGCTTCAGTTTTCCGTCATCAATCAGATAAATGGCGCCGTTGATGCAGTTTCCGTAATCAATAAGATGATTAAGAGAATCTGTGGTAACATCTTTTACCGACTTATTTCCTACCAAAGATTCATTGAGCAAAGCCAAACCTTTCTGACGCCAGTCGCTTTTATTGATTTTGTCGAATGATTTTTTCAAAGACTCGGTCATGTAATTTAAAGAGCCAACCAAATCGCCCAAATCATCCTGAGAATTGTCGACTGCCTTCTGGCTGTAATCGCCGTTGGCAACTCTATTCGCAATTGCACGAATTGCGCTTACCCTTTTCGAGATTTCTAAATCTTTAGCTACCAGTTCTTTTTCCAGTTTATCTCTGCGAATCAGATCGTTGCGTAATTTAAAATAGAGAAAAGAGGTAACCGCTAATGCCGCTAAAGATGAAAATATGATGAATAATACGGTTGTATTTGATGAGTTTGTAAGGTCTTTATTTTTTTTATCGAGCTGACTTTCTTCATATTTCACAAAATCCTGAACAATCTGGCGACATTTATCCATATAATTTTTACTCAGAAGCATCTGTTCCTGAGTCATTTGTATACCTTTGTGCTTATTGTCTACAAAGTGTTTTAAGATATTGATATTGGCATCAACATTTCGTTCCAGATTTACTATGCGCTGAGTCTGCACTTCATCAGAAGCTTCCAAAGCTTTTAAACGGTCAATTGTTTTTGACAATTCGGAGAGGCTTGCATTATAAGGTTCCAAAAAGCTTTCTTTACCTGTAAGTTGGTATCCGCGATTGCCTGTTTCCGCATCCAAAAGAGCAATTGCAACGTCTTTTACCGCTGTGATTGCACGACGTGTTTTAGATAAACTTTCGCGGTTTTCCATTTGTTTCTGAATGCTCCAATATGATGCTACGGAACTGGAAATTAAAATCAGCATAGAAAATGCGATTCCGAATTGTAGATTTCTTATGATTTTTTTAGGCATAAAAAATTAATTTAAAGGTAATGTGAAATAAAATGTAGAGCCATCATCTATTTTACTCGATAAACCGATGGTTCCGTGGTGCTGTTTGATGATTTCGGAACAAATATAAAGCCCGATTCCCATGCCCTGAAACTGTAATGAGGATTCTTCTACACGATAAAACTTTCGAAATACAGATTCCTGCTTAATATCGGGAATGCCGATTCCAAAGTCGGTAACGCTTACTTTTACCTCTTCTTCATCAATAAAAGTCGTTACAATAATGTGATTGTTTTTGGGAGAATATTTAATGGCATTCGTCAGAAAATTAATTAAGACCTGCTCTATCCTGATTTCATCAAAAGGAATCAGAATATCCGGTTTGGGACCGTGCCTTTCTATTTTTACGATATTATTTTCATGAGTCTGCAATATGGTTTCTACAGCATTGTGAATTACCTTTTCCAGATTTGCAGGCTTTTTATTGATTTTCAACTTGCCGTTTTCTATTTTGGAAACATCAAGAAGGTCTGTGATCAGCGTGTTTAGTTTTTCAATTTGGTCCAAAGCTTTGGTCACAAAACTTACTTCGGTAGGTTTATCTTCTTGCTTTAATTTGCGTTCAAGCAATTGAATATATGCTTTAATGCTCGTAAGCGGTGTTTTGAGTTCGTGGCTGGCAATGCTCAGAAATTCATCTTTTTCTTTTTCTACTTTTTTCTGATCGTCAATATCTGTAAATGTCCCAACCCAGTTCTTAACGGAATTTCCTTCATTCACGGGTGACATTCTTAATAAATGATATCTGTAATCTCCTGTTTCAAGATTTTTTATCCGTGCTTCCAGCTCGAGAGCTTTGCCTTTTTTTCTGCACCTTTCAAATTCTTCCAAAATATTGATATCGTCAGGATGCGTTTCTGGAAATTCTTTTTCAGACGCAGCATATTCATACCATCTTCCGTTTACAAAATCTACAATACCTTCTCCGTTGAGTGTAAAGGCAATTTGTGGTAAAGCTTCCAGCATCAGATGAAAATGGTCAATCTGAGATTTCATCGTTACCTGCGATTCTCTTCGTCCTTTTACTTCCAATTCAAGGCTTTGCTGCGTTTTTTTCATCGCCAGGCTCTGCTCTTGCAAATTGTAGAATGTTTTGACTTTAAGTAAAAGAATTTCCGGCTCGATTGGTTTTGTAACATAATCCATACCGCCGGAAGCATATCCGCGCGTGATGAACTTTTTTTCTATATTGACTGCGGATAAAAATATAATAGGAATTTCTTTGGTTTTGCTGTATCCTGCAAAGGTTTCGGCCACTTCAAATCCGTCCATATCAGGCATCTGAACATCTAAAATAATCAATGCATAATCATTTTTTAATGCTTTTTTCAATGCTTCTTCTCCGGAATTTGCCGTGTCGACCTGAAAATCTTTAGATTCTAATAATTTTTTTAAAGAATATATATTGCTTTGGTTATCATCAACAATTAAGATCATACAATGTAAAAATAATCAATTATTAAATTCATGCTTCTTCCTGTATTCAAAAATACTTACAAAATTCCGAAAAATCGGTGTTTTTATTACAGATTCTAAAAAAATAAAGTGCTAAAGATATTAAAAATATCCTGTAATCTGTAAGCAAATTATTAAAGAAAAAAGAGAGCCGTAAAAGCTTATTTTAAACATTTCTTAAGGCATAATTCTTGTACAATTTGATAAAACCATTAAAATATTAATTATGAATAATCAAGAAACGACATCGGTATTGAATGATCTTCTGCATATTACCAACGACAGGATTGAAGGCTTCGAAAGAGTTGAAGGAAAAGTCTGGGAAATGTATTCGGACCTGAAAGGAGAATATGAGCAAATGATCTCGCAGACAAAGATTATGAAAAATGAGCTGATCAACCTCATTACCGAAAGAGGCGGAAAAGCAAACGATTTACCTTCCACAGCCGGAGCCCTGCACAGAGCCTGGATCGACATCAAAAATACTTTTCCCGGAAACAGAGAAAATGCGACTTTGGAAAATGTGGTGTTTGGTGAGGAAACAGCAATAAATACTTATCAGGAAGCTATTGACAGCGGCCATCTTGATGATGGAAGCCTTGAAGTAGTTTCTGAGCATCTGCATAACATAAAAGATTCTTACAATAAATTTAAGAACATTGCAGAATATAGAAAACGATCATAATGTAATCGGTTTGGAAAAATTTACTTCTATAATATATAGAATTTATCAGTAAAAAATACCACTTTTCAGCTCTTTTTTAACACTCATTTGGTTTTATCTCCAATAACTTTGCAAGGAAATATTTGATGAAACCAAAGTAATGAAGATGAACACCGAAATTAGAAATATATTAGTCCCGACAGATTTTTCAGAAAAATCGAATAATGCAGTAGAAATGGCCGTACAAATGGCTTTGCGTCATCAGGCAAGAATTATCCTTTTTCATATTGTGAATAATTATTACATACTTGACCGAAGCGGAAAACAGGTCATCGGCTCTGAAACAATCAAAGAAAATGCAGAAAGAGCTGAAAGTAAACTTAGTTTAATTAAGGAATATATTCAGCAAAAACACAGCTCGCTGGAAATTGAAATAAGAATAAAAAATGAAAATCTTGTAGACAGCATCAATGATTTTGCCGTTACAGAAGATATAGATCTTGTGGTAATGGGAACATCGGGTAAGCAAAAACTCAAGCAGCTCATTTTGGGATCTTCTTCTTATAATGTGCTTTCATACGTGAATTGTTCTATTCTTTTGGTTCCCGGAAGTTTTAAAAAATACCATTTCAAAAAAATTCTGTTTCCGGTAAGAGTGACCAAACATCTTGACGATAAACTCGAGTTGTCAATTACTTTAGCCAAAAAGAATAAAAGCATCATCAGCCTTCTTGGAATAAGTGACGAAGACGATCTTTTGGATCTTAAAAATGCTTATCTCGATTTACAGAAAAAATTATACATCAAATCGGCAAACTATACTTCTGAGTTTTTACTTACACAGGATAAAGCTGTTCAGATCTCAAAATTTTCAAAAAGAATAAAAGCAGATATTATCATTCTGAATTATCAGGATGAAGAAAGCTGGAAATCTATTTTCTCTGAAAACTTTCTGAAAAAAATTATTAATAAAACCGAAATTCCGCTGTTTTTTTTAAAACCTAAAATAACCAGAAAAATAACACCTGATTATCTAAACAGCTACGATATTACTCTTCCCTGCCCGGGATAAAAAATAAAAAATGATTACAATACAAACTTATACAGAACAAAATAAAGCTGATGAAAATCAGAAGCAAAAAATCTCAGGATTTCTTTTTCAGCATTTGGAGCAATACGGAGATCCTGAAACGGACATCAAAAGCGCCATTAATTATGCAATGGGAAATGATGACAAACCCGGCGGAATCGTATTAACCGCTACTGACGAAAGCAACAATACGCTTGTGGGCGCCGTAATTATCAACAAAACAGGAATGAGCGGCTATATTCCCGAAAATATTCTCGTGTATATTGCCACAGACAAAAACCTTCGCGGGAAAGGAATTGGTAAAAACTTAATGCAAAAAGCCATTGAAACTTCACAAGGCGACATTGCGCTGCATTGTGAAGCAGACAATCCTGCCAAACATTTGTACGAAAAGCTAGGTTTTGCCAGCAAATATCTCGAAATGCGATTAAAAAAATAAAATGTCATACATTACTTTAAATTCTGATAAACTTTTTCATAACTTTTGTTTTCTAGATCAGCTTTTCACCAAAAATAAAATCGATTGGGCAATTGTAGGAAAACTGCTTTGCGGTAACGAAAAATTCTTAAAAGTTTTATTAGAAATATCAAACAAGGAAGTTTGCGACTCACGTTTAAGCAATTTAAAAACCATTAAAAAGCTTTCACCAAAAACGCAAACAGTTTATATAAAACCTCCGGCAAAAAGACTTGTGAAAAGCATTGTAGAATTTGCCGATATAAGTTTTAATACAGAACTCAACACCATAAAAGCACTTTCCGAAGAAGCCGTAAAACAAAAAAAGACTCATAAAATTGTAATAATGGTGGAAATGGGCGAATTACGGGAAGGAATTATGGCTAAAAACCTGACTCGTTTTTACGGAAATGTTTTTAAATTGCCCAATATTGAAGTAGTTGGTATCGGAACCAATCTGAATTGTCTCAACGGTATACTTCCCGATGAAAAAAAACTCTTCAAGCTCAACCGATACAAAGAAATTGTGGAAGAAAAATTCGGAAAAAAAATACCTTATATTTCTGCAGGCTCTTCCGTAACGATTCCGTTGCTTTTTAAAGATCAGATTCCTGCAGGAATCAATCATTTCAGGGTTGGTGAAACCTTATTTTTCGGAACTGATGTTTATAAAGATTCCACAATCAGCGGAATGTATCAGGATGTTTTCAAACTCACGGTCGAGATTATAGAAATTATCGAAAAACCAATGATTCCTGCCGGAAATGTGGGAACCAATCTTACCGGCGACAGCCCTCAACATAACTCTGATGATCTTGGAAAAACCTCTGTAAGAGCCATTGTAGATATTGGTTTGCTTGATATTGACACTAAAAACATCGCACCATTACTTCCCGGTTTGAAAATTATTGGAGCCAGTTCGGATATGATGATTTTAGATTTAGGTGTGAATAATGCCAAGTTTAAAGTAGGTGATACTTTGGATTTCAACATGAATTATATGGCGGTTTTGCGTGCCATGAATTCCGATTATGTAGATAAAAAAGTAGATACAACCCTCTGTAAAAAAGAATTGAAAATTCTACAGTTTAAGAACTAAAAAAATTAAAATAATATATTAAACAATAAAATACTGCATTATAATGTGGTATTTTTTATCTTTATATCTGAAAGTAAATAAAACCATATGCAGAATCAGGATATTCAAATCCTTACTTTAAATAAACTTAATAGCCATCCGAATTTGCGTGCCGAATTTGCAATTCTTACAATGGATGATTTTTTAGGAAAAGTCAATAAAAACGGAAATTTTAAGAACAAATTTTATGCGGTTTTTCTTTTTAATGATGCTAAAGGTTTTTTAAAAATTGATAATTTTGAATATGATCTGATTCCTCAGAAATTCTTTTTTCTGAATTACAATCAGGTTTATAGTTTTCAGGAAACTGAATATTGCAAAGGACACGTTTTATTGTTTACAAAATCGTTCTATAATTATATTTACACCGGCAACAAAAGAATAAAAAGCGACACGGCTTTAGCAGAAATCGCTCCTTATATTATTCTGAAAAATGAAAGCAGAAAAGACCAATGGCAAAGCTTTGAAGAGCTTAAAAAAGAATATCTTTCAAACAAAAACCTATTCAAGGAAATTATTTGTCTCTTGCTGAAAGTATTTGTCCTGAAATACATCCGCCATTCTCACAAAACAACTCAGATCAATACCCAATCGGATCGTAAAAAAACATTAATTGATGATTTTAGCAATTTGGTGAACATACATTTTAAAGAACTGAAAACCACTTCACCTTACGCCCAAAAACTTAATATTACTCCAAACTACCTGAATGCTATTATTAAGGAAAATCTGGATATTTCTGCCGGAAAATTCATTAAAAACCGCGTAATATTGGAAGCCGAAAGACTGCTTTTACATACTTCGCTGTCTGTCACGGAAATCGCATACGAACTTGGTTTCAGTGACAAATCTCACTTTGGTAAATATTTTAAATCAGAAAAAGAATATTCTCCCAACCAATACAGAATAATGAAAACTGGGCAATAAAAAACAACAGGCAACCTTAATTGGCTGCCTATTGTTTTAAAATTATAGCTAAAAAAAAGTTTTAAGGTTGTCCGCTTCCGCCAGCTGCTCCATAAATCTGGCCGTTGGCAAAACTTGCATCATCTGCCGCCAGCTGAACGAAAATCGAAGCTAATTCCGCAGGCTGTCCGGCTCTTCCCAAAGGCGTGTCGGCCCCAAATTTCTCTACATTTTCCTGAGTTTGTCCACCACTGATCTGCAGAGGTGTCCAAACAGGTCCCGGAGCTACACCGTTCACCCGAATTCCCTTCGGTCCCAATTGTTTAGCCAATGATTTTACATAATTTGTCGTAGCAGCTTTTGTTTGGGCATAATCGTAAAGATCAGCAGACGGATCGTAAGCCTGCACCGAAGATGTTCCAATGATACAAGAGCCTGGCTTCAAATGTGGTAAAGCTGCTTTTGTGACCCAAAACGGAGCATAAATATTGGTTTTCATGGTTCTGTCAAATTCTTCCGTGCTGATGTCAAGAATAGATTCGTGAGCTTTCTGATGTCCGGCATTATTGACCAGAATATCTAAACCACCAAGCTGATTTACAGCTTCATCAACAAGTTTTTTACAAAAAGATTCATTCCTTAAATCGCCCGGAATTGCAACAGCTTTACGACCGGCTTTTTGAATTAATCCTATCACTTCTTTCGCATCAGATTCCTCTTCAGGAAGATAATTGATCGCAACATCTGCGCCTTCCCTTGCGTATGCAATTGCAGCAGCTCTTCCAATTCCGGAGTCACCGCCGGTAACAAGTGCTTTTCTTCCCGATAATCTTCCCGAGCCTTTGTAGCTTTCTTCACCGTGATCCGGCACGGGAGTCATCTTGCCGGCCAATCCGGGAAAAGGTTGGAATTGTCTTTTAAAAGGTGGCTTAGGATATTTTGTTCTTGGATCTGTAATTCTTAAGGAGCCAGTACTGTTTTCTGAACTTTTTGGACGGGATTGAGCAATAACTCCCGGAGCTACGGCAGCTACCGCAAGTGTCGCCGCAATTTTACTGATAGCATTTCTTCTGGTCATTTGATCTTCCATTTTGATTTAGATTTGGTTTAACATATATTATTTTGTGTATTGTGTATCCATAACAAGAATTATCAAATTAAACAGCAATCAATATTCCATTACTTTATTTTTTATGATTATACGCACATTGGATTTAGCACTAAAATATGAAATGGCTAATTTTTAACAATAAATATTTATACTGATAAATTTGGCATAATTGTTATATCAATATTCATAAATTAATATTACAATATGAAATACGAGGAAGCAGTACAGCATAAAAAGGAAGCTTTAGAGAGTGCGGACGAATCAGTATTAAAATTATATCACATCATTATTGCGCCGGCAAACACTGATGAAAGCAGCAAATATATCGAAGCTTTTCTGGAAAATCCGGAATCTTTTGATGATGAAAGCTGTAAGAAATATTCAACTGATAATGATTTTCAGGTTGTAAGCTTTGGAAAAGGATCTTAAAATAATTTTATTAATAATTTATTATAAATCAAAATATTATGTCACACAGAAATTTTAAAAAAGAAGATTTTATAGAAGTTGACGGAGAATATCGCGTAGAATATAAGTTAGGCGATGTCGGATTGGGAGCAAATATGATCGTCGAAAGAATAAATGAAGATGGAGAATATGAAGTAATACTGGCTGAAATTAAAAGATTTAAAGACAGCCTGTATGTTAGTTGGAGTGAACCTTTTGATGGCAGAATTATTTTTGAGAAATGTTAAATTTTGCTCAAACTTTGCTTATTTTTCAACTCCTGTCATTTTACCATTATCAAGGTTTATGCAGCAACCATCGGTTAAAATGTGAACTTTAAGGTTTTCTGCGTACACGGGAAATCCTTTTTCAACAAAATCAACATTGGTTTGTTTTATTTCTTTTCCGTCGATTACTAAAACCATTCCGGAGCCTTTGCAGGTTGCATTATTTCCTTCTTCAATCAGCAAAGCAGTGTCTTCACCCAACCCGATTCCCCAACATTGCTGATTCAGCATAACGGCATGAGCCAGCCTGCCAAATCTTCCTCTGTGCACAAAATGTGTATCAACTATACAATTGCCGATAAAGCCCAATCCTGGGTCTAAACAGATATCATTTTCTACAATTGCCTCGCCGTTTTCAGCTTCAGAAATCATCATTTCGGGAATACACATTGCGCCTGCACTGGTTCCTGCAATGATAAAATCATTTTCAGAATTATACTTTTCTTTCAGAAGCTTATTTATAGCTTTTCCTTTCAATGCACTGCAAATTTTATCCTGATCGCCACCGGTAAAAAAAACGGTTTTTGCATTTTCTATTCGCTTAAGACATTCTGATTCATCAGAATTTGAATCATCCTTAATATCAAGAAAACCAAAATTGCGGTATCCTATTTCGGTGAATGTTTCTGTATACGTTTTGCGCATATCTTCAGGATCGGAGGTTGCTGTTGTGATTATTTCAATTCTGTCGTCCTTTGACTGAGCCAGATTTTTAAGGATTTCGTGAGGCGAATAATCACGGTTTGTCTCTTTCATTTCAACATCAGTATCACTTCTGTCTTCTTTACCTCCGATTATCAATATTTTCCCTTTTGGAGCCATAAAATTCATTTTTTAAATCATAATTAAATAAAGTTTGTAATTCCTTATTTGAGCTATTCGTTGTCGGTTTTTACATTGGCGCTGTCGCTTCCTATATTTGAAGTGTCTGATATTTCAGGCAACGTCTGAATGGTATCCGATTGGGAATCATTGATCGTTTTGGCATTATCCTGATCGTGATATTGTGTTTCAGATTTTTTACAGCCCGCCAATACAAAAGCAAAAGCAAGAAATGTGAATAAGTTTTTCATAATGATTTATAATTTAGTTATCCCAAACTTAGGAAATAAGATATTTTTTGAATATGATTCCACTCACATTTACTTATTTTTATCTTTAATATAATTGCCAATATGAAAATCTATACTTTCTGAAACAGGAATGAAATCGTAATTCAGCTTTTCCTTTACTTTTTTATTAGACGCTTTCGGAAATGATGAAACGAAATCTATATTTGATTTTGTAAGCAAACGCAGCCTGGAAATAAGCCATCCGAAAAGTATATTCAAAGGCATTAAACAATTAAGGTGCTTTTTGTGGAGTACAATTCCGTCTTTTTTGCCTAGCTTTTTTCTGACTTCATGGGCAATTTGAGCATATTTTTTATTCTCTGAACTTATTATAAAACGTTCACCAAAAATATTTTGTTCCATCAATAACAATGAAATTTTCGCCACATCCCTTACATCCACGCAAGAAGTTCCACCCGAAAATGTAAAAGGGCTGTCGATAAAGATTTGCAGCAATTCTCCACTGCTCTGCTTCCAGTTTCCGCTGCCTAAAATCATTCCCGGATTTACAATGACCGTTCTGAATCTCACTGTATTTGCAGATTTTACAAGCTGTTCGCTCATATATTTGGAAATTACATACGCCGAACGGTCTTTCTGATGATCAAAAAGTGAGTGTTCGGTCAGCATTCCATATTGATCCGTCAGATTCATCACGGTGGCTGAACTTACATATAGAAATTTATAGACAGAGCCTTCCTTACATGCAGAAAGAAGATTTTTTGTAGCAGTGACACCTGCTTGGTAGACTTCTTCATCATCTTTTGGATCATAACTTATTTTGCCCGCACAATGATAAACTTCTCCGACATCTTTCAGAGCAATTTCGATAGATTTTTTATCATCAAAATCAACTTCAACCCACTCAATTTTTTTAAAGAAAAAGGCGGGATATTCGGTGTAAAATTTAAATGAATTTTTTACTTCATCCAAATTACTGGAAGCCCTTTTTGACGCCCTTACTTTTTTACCTTTTTTGAGAAGTTCTAAAACAATAACTCTTCCCAAGAGCCCTGTTGCTCCCGTTACAAATATCATAAATTGTTATTTTTGAATTTTTACTATATCTGATTAATATTCAACAGATCATTACAGATAAACGTGATCAATCGAAGTGCTGTGAATAGCCATTATCATTTGGTTTTGTTGTATATCAAAAATAAACAGATAGTTTTTTTAAAGCTATGATTACAGTCATGTTCCCGCTTTAAGTAAAAGCTTAATACTTTAGAAAAAGTATTATTAATGTAACAGTATTTAATTATTGTTGGTTAGGCACAGTATTTGGAAATATCTGAATAAGCAAATGATAAGAAAGAATCACACCTCATTTGCAAATATTAATATCGAAAAATTTCCAAAATTTTTTGGATTGCCTCAAAGGAGTTTATACTTATTTGGGGTATTTTTTTAATTATTTTAAATTAAAATTTTTAGACTTCTCAAATTAAAATTTTTTGTTTGATACAAGCTGTTAATTGTTGCTTTTTTAGTTTCAATTGGTCTTAAAGTTGTAGACAATATTAATATAAATGATTAGAATGATAATCATATTATTTTAGCATTTTAATAATAAATGTTATACAACAATTTACTGTAAACCGTAAAATTAATTCCATGTCAGAAATACAAAATAAAGATGTAAGAGGTGGGCAAGGTCAAGTTTTGGAGCCGGAAACGTATAGAGATTCAATAGGAACGATGGAGCAATCCGGAAAAAGAAAGTGGGTATACGCCAAAAAACCTCGAGGCAGATACGCCAATTATAGAAATATTGTTGCTTATGTGCTGCTTATCTTTTACTTCACTATTCCTTTTGTTAAAATAAATGGTAATCCGCTGTTGCTGTTTAATCTTATAGACAGACAGGTATTTATTTTTGGGCTTCCATTTTATCCGCAAGATTTTTTCATTCTTACTTTGGGAGTTATTATCGCTTTAATATGTGTCATCATTTTCACTTTGGCTTTCGGAAGATTATTTTGTGGCTGGCTATGTCCGCAAACAATTTTTTTGGAAAATGTATTCCGCAAAATCGAGTTTGCCATTGAAGGAGACCGAAACAGGCAAATGAAACTCGACAGACAAGAATGGAACAGCGAAAAAATATGGAAAAAAGGACTAAAATGGACAATCTTCATGATCATTTCGCTTATTTTCACACACTTTATGGTGATGTATGTGGTTGGATATAAAGAAGTTTTCAGGATAATTTCCGAAGGACCTTTTGCTCATCCTACCAATTTTATTGTCATTATACTTTTTACAGCGGCTTTTTATTTTGTGTTTGCCTGGTTTCGGGAACAGGTTTGTACACTTGTTTGTCCATACGGAAGATTACAGGGCGTACTTATTGATAAAGAAACGATTAATGTTTTTTATGATTATAAAAGAGGGGAAAACAGATCGAAGTGGAGAAAAGGAGAAGATCGTAAAGCAGCTGGTAAAGGCGATTGTATAGATTGTTATCAATGTGTTGTAGTTTGCCCGACGGGAATTGATATTCGGGATGGCCAGCAACTGGAATGCGTGAATTGCACAGCTTGTATAGATGCTTGTGATGAAGTCATGGAAAAAGTTGGTCTTCCGTTGGGATTGATCAGATATGCTTCCGAAAAGGAAATTGAAAGCCGTACGCCAACGAGATTTACAGGAAGAATGAAAATTTTTATCGTTCTCTTACTTTCCCTGCAGGTATTTTTGGGTGCAATGCTGTACAATCGTGGCGAAATGGAGGTGAAATTTATTAAGCCGGCGGGAAGCACTTTTTTCATAAGAGACGGTAAAATCACCAATACTTATAATTATACTTTCCTCAATAAAACCAATGATAAAAAAACCGTTACCATAAAAGTAATTGAGCCCGTAAAAGGGCAAGTAAGTTACAGCACAACAAGTAAAATAACGGTCGACCGCGACAAAATCTCAAAAGGATCTATTAATATCAGCTTCCCGGAAGATGAAATAAAACTTTCAAAACAGAACATCACCATCGGTGTTTACGATTTAAATGGTGAATTAATCGATTCTTATGAAACCTATTTTGAAGGACCATTTAAAATACAATTTTAGTAAAGAATTATTTAAAACAAATGCTCTTAATTTTATTTAGAATAAAAATCAATAAGGCTTATTTTAATCTTTTTATGATCAAAACAATGTTTATTACAAATGATATGCTGTATATTTGTGCATCGTTGTAAAACGATTTTTTTTCATCATTTGTGTTTTTAGCCTTCGGTAACGAAGGCTTTTATTTTTTATCAATTTTTTATTTTATTAATCTCTTAAAGTTGAACTGTTTACAAATACTTTAAAATCTCACCAGCAATTATATTAACAAATTAAGTGATACTTCGATTAAGGCAAAAAAATAAGTCATACAGAAAATTCCGTATGACTTACCACATTAATCTAATCTAATTAATCCTCTTGTTCAGCATCGAAATTGATTGATGTTTCAGCAATTTCTGTAAGCAGATAATCGGTATCTTCTTCTTCTTGTAAAGTTTTTTCTAACAAATCTGCGGCTTTTTCATGACCCATTGTAATGGCAAGTTGAGCAAGGCCACCATAAGTTGCAATCTCATAATGCTCTACTTTTTGTGCAGCTATAATTAAGGCTGCATCTCGGGTCATAGAACCTTCTTCAGTGGATTTTATTACTTCCTCCCCTTCTTTTATTATTCCTTTAATTGCTTCGCATTCCTTTTTCTCGGGTTGCTCACCAATTGATTTGAAAACTTTTTCCAGACGGCTGATGTGTTTTGTAGTCTGGAGCTGATGATCTTCGAAAGCATCTTTCAGCTCTTCAGTTGTAGCTGCATCGCGCATTGTTTCTAAAGCTGTGAGAATTGCGTTTTCTGCATAATAAATATCTTTCAGCGCAGTTACAAAAAATTTGTGTAGCGAAGAGTTTTTATGATCAGTACTGATGTCTTGTGTCAGATTTGTGGTTGCCGTAGTTTTTTTTGTTTCGGCAATTGTATTTGTATTTTCTGCTGTTTTGGTAGCCATAATATGATTGGTATTTTAGTTAAAAAATAACTGCCTCAATAATTAAAATTAAAGAGGCAGTTAAAAAACTGAATTATGAATTGTTTCGTCTGCCTCCGAATCCTGATCTGCCTGATCCGGATCCTGAAGATCTGCCGCCTCCGTGTGAAGCCTGGCCGCCCATGCGGGCTATTCTTGTACGTTCAGCCTTACTCATTGAAGCAAAGCCTCTTCTTGATGTTCCTCCTGAATTTGATCCTCTTCCAGAACCGCCGTTTCCGCCGGATCTTGAGCCAGATCCACTTGAGCCTCTTCCTGAGCCGCCACCGGATCTTCCACCTCCTGATCCAGAACCAGATCTGCCTGATCCGGATCCTGAACCTGAACCTGAAGATCTACCGCCTCCGTGTGAAGCTTGGCCACCCATACGGGCTATTCTTGTACGTTCAGCTTTACTCATTGAAGCAAAACCTCTTCTGGATGTTCCTGAACCCGAGCCTGAGCCTCTTCCGGAACCGCCGCTTCCACCTGATCTTGAGCCAGAACCTCTTGATCCGCCGCCTGATGATGATGAACGTCCGCGTCCGCCACCACGAGAACCTCCGGATCCTCCTCTGCCTCTGCCATCTTCTTCATCCTCATCTTCAAAATCTTCATCGTCGAAATCCTCATCATCGTAGTCTTCGTCGTCATAATCTTCATCATCGTAAAAGTCTTCAAAATCATCAAATTCATCCTCATAATCTGAGAAGTCATCATCATACTCCTCATCTTGAGATGCGTCATTAAAACCATGGTCGTAACCTAATTGATACACTTCCTCAAGAGTTGATTTAGCATCGTTGGAATTTCCTCCTGAATTTCTGCTGTTTGAATTTCTGTTCATAACATTTTTTTTTATTATTAATATTGAGTGAATTACTACAGCCGTTTAACTAGTATGATGACTGTAGCGGTTTGGTTTGGTAATTTTAACACTTATCAGTATTCAACTGAAATACAGATATTTAACAATTCAAATTTAATACAAAAATAATTCACTATATTATGATTTAAATCATAAAGCATTAATTTAATATAAAATTTTTCTGTTTTTTATTTTGAGCTTTTTCTCCAGCTCCATCATTTTTATAGCTCTGATTGCTGTTTCTACACACAGACCTGTTAAGCTTGCGAGCTGTTGTCTTGTAAATGGTATCTGAAAAGAAAAAGGAGTCTGCTCATTTTGAGAACTCTTTAAAAAATCCATTATTCCCTGCAACCTTTCAACCGGATTTTGTGATGATATTTTCTGAAGCATAATATATTTATGGATAATACGATCAGATAAACTCTTGCACATATCCTTATATATCTTTGGGTATAAATCAAGAAGATTCAGAAAATTATTTTTGCAAAGCCGCAGAACGGTGCAATCTGTCAGAGCGATAGAATTGACAGGATACACTTTTTCACTAAAGAGCAATGCTTCTCCAAAACCCTCACCGTCAGACAATATTTCCTGAATAAACTCTTTGCCATCTTTATTGTAATTGTTGAGTTTTACCTCTCCTTCAATTATTTGATAATAATAAAAGGTTTTGCACCCTCGTGAAAGATATAATCGCCTCCACCATAATATTTTACTGTAGTACCAGCTGACTCTAAAAGCCTCTCATTTATTGACATACTCTCTTTTTTTAATTATAATTATTTTTGTTTCCTTCGGATGAATTTTCTTGTGAAGTCTTTTAGCGATAATGCTGTTGTGACTGCTATTATTACCAATGTAATGGTAAAGAGGACGGTTAAGAAAATTTTTATAGTGTGTCCGAAGTCACCAAACCATAGAGTATCTTGCATAGTTAATTGTTTGATTTATTTATGTTACATTATTGTATGAGGAGCTGAGTAATGTCTGAAAACACTCCTAATTATAAAGGATAACAAAACCTTCCGCTTTTTTTAAAAGGGAAATTGAATTCTTTTACTCAGTCAAAATTTAAAAATTATCTGTTGGTTGATAAAGAATCTGTCTGATTCTAATACTGTTTATTCGTTGCAGTATTCATTGTATCGGTTTCAGATTCTATCGGCGTAGCAGCCGTATTCTCAGTTGTTCCGGTGTCTGGCTCCGGAGCCTGCCTCTGTTGTTCTTTGTTGCAGATAGGAAAGAAAATCCTAATAAACCTGCGGTTACAATAAATTTCATAATAATAATTTTGTATGGTAATTCAAAAATAATAAAACTCAACCTTTCATTTTTATGACCTAAATCATAGTTAAGAAAAATTCCTAAAAAATTAACAATATTTAATTATTATTAATATATAAATTAACATAATCACATTATAGTTACTAATTTATAAGTGCCGAAGTTTTCAACTGACGTTCTAAACCTTGCAAAATTTGCTCGGCATAAAATAATTGTGCATCACAGGCATGAGTTTTAGTATCCAAATCTGCTTTTTCACAAACTAAAATATTTCCTTTATGAGAAATAGCAAAATAAGCATATAGATTATACATAGAATTACGCTCAGGTTTGCAATATCCTGTAGTTGCGATCGACCATTCTGTATCGAAAAGTTTTGCAGCATTCAGCGCCATTGTTTCAGCAATAGCTTGTGACACGCAATTGAAGGCATTCGCTTCGCTGTTGGGAATATTTAGCAGCTGTACTTTGGAGGCTAAAGAATAGCAAGTAACTCCACCTTTATAAAACAGCATCGAGTTGGGCATTTGCGAAAAAGCAAGCTGAAGCAAACCCGATGTAACGCTTTCAGCAACCGCTACCGCTTCATTTTTGGTCATAAAACTTTCACTGATATTTTCTAATAACTTTTTTTGGAATTCCATTATAATAAATGTTTATGATTAGGATTATGATATATTTAATATAAGTGCTTTTCAACAGGCCTTATATCAAAGTTATACAATGTAATAATTCACACTTATGATTTTAGTCATGATGGAATTAAGCATAATTTTAGAAAAATGTAAATAATAAATCTCAATTTAAGAAAGAAGGCAAAGTATTGAACCTTGCCTTTTAATTATAATAAGAAATTATCAATTGTAAATAAATCAAGACAAATTTTTATTGGACTCGTTAAAAAAATAAGGTCTCAAAATATCTTCAAAATTATAAAACCCTTTTGTTTTATTTTTTATATTTTCCGCAACAAATAGCGCCCCGCTGCCGAAAGCTTCGCGAGAAATCGATTCGTGTACCAATCTCACAGTCTGATAAGGAAATCCAAAAATAACTTCATGTTTACCTACAATTCCTCCAGCTCTTACAGAATTGATGTTTTCTGTTTCAATATCCAAAGTCTGGGCTATTTTTACTGCTGTACCTGAAACTCCGGGTTTTGCCTTAAAATGTTCTTCAATAACTTCAATATCGACACCCGGTGCAATATTTTTTAATAATGAAGCGGCAAATAATAAATAGTTTACCCCTAAAGTGATATTAGGCGACCAAAAAACAACAGTTTTTGAAGATAAATCTTTGAGAAACTTTATTTCATCTTTGCCGTAATGAGAGATTGCAGATATGATTTTAATATTTTTTTCCGCTGCCTGTTTTCCGTATTCGTAAATACTTTCAGATGTAGAAAAATCTATAATGATATCCACCGGATGGCTGTCCAACAACTCTTCAACGGCTATATTCTGTTGCGAATAGATAAGCCCTGTATCTTCAGCGGAAATACCGAGAATTTCTTTGGCAGACGTATGTTCCATACTTTCAGTTTTCCTTAAAACCCATTCTAACGTAAAATCCTCCTTCTGAAGAATGACATTGGCTACTGCCCTGCCCGCCTTACCAAATCCTATTAAACCAATTTTCATATTATATTTTTTATTGTTTATTATAAATTCTGGAAGCCTTAAAAATAATTGAGAAAAAATCAATAAAAAGACATTAAAAATATTATACAACAAATTATAATTGAATTTAAATATATTAAATTATAATATAAATCTATATGAATAACATTTAGAAGACGTAATATACAAAAAAGCCAAATAAAAATAGTTTGAATAATCAGTTGATATTTAGATGCTGATGAATTGTGTAAGTATATTAATTAAAATTAATATACTCATCAAAAAAATAAGCTCTCAGGAACGAGAGCTTATTTTATTTAAAATTGTTAGTTGATTATTCTTTAATAAATTTCTTCTGAACAGATCCCTGAACGTCGTCTATGTCGATAACATATAATCCGTTGATCAGTCTGCTCACATCAATCTTGTTATTTAAAATCAATCCGCTTGATACAAGCTGTCCGGAAGCACTGTAAATTTTGTAATTCGCTTTCTCACTAATGTTTTTCACATTCAATATTGTGCTTACAGGATTTGGATAGATCAGAATATCATTTTGATTAACCGAATTCACAACTCCCTGCTTAGAGATTCTTACCGTGTAATCTTCAACTTCGCCATTTGCAAAGCTTGTACAGTTGACAGGAATTCCGTCTTTTTGCATCGCCACTCTCATCACAACATATTTGTAATCGGTCATGCTTACAAAAGCATCAGCCGGTACC
>NZ_JCAXEH010000003.1:0-770211 GCF_059758895.1 Chryseobacterium sp. GQ58
TGTAGTGAATGTTTTGATGGCTGTAAACGCTCCCGGTCCGCCACCACAAACTGCAGCAATCTGCACTTCATAAGTTGTAGCAGGAATCAAACCTGTTAGCTGAACCGGTGGATTACCATTCAATGTGGAAGCATTTACACTTGTCCAGGCTGAAGCAGGGTTGGTTACCGGTCTGTATTGTAAAACATATGAAATGTTATTGGTAGCAGGCGTCCAGTTCACGGTAGCCGAATTGTGTGTTACCGCAGCAAAAGTTGGAGCTCCCGGTGTAACATTGCTGCAAGGTCTTAATCTTACTGCATAATCTTCAACTTCACCATTAACAGGATCCTGACACATAACAGGTGCGCTTGTACGCTTCAGGACAACTCTCATTGTCGTCGTTAACGGTCCTAAATACACACCCGTTGAAGGTACATCAAATGTTGCCGTAACAGGTGTTGTTGTGCTTGGAGCCGAAGTCATGATTCTTTCGCTGTCTGCAAAAATTCCGTCTCTGTTGTAATCTATATAGGCATAAACTGCATCGCTGTAAGTAGTTCCCACCCAACCTTTAGATACAGATAATTGATTTCCTGTAGATCCTATTTCTAAATTAATAAGAGTGGCAGGGGTTGTATAGCTTGTATAATTCGTCTGCAAGGAAGTATTGTCCATCACAGGGAAATTAACAGGAGTAACTTTTACATTTGAAATGTAATCGTTCGTACCTGTACCGGTCATATTACAATATGATAAAGGCGGAGTTGTGAATGATACTGAAGGGCTGAATGCACCTGTAGTTCCGTTACAAATTGTAGCGACCTGCACCTGATATCCTGTCTGCTCGGTAAGTCCTGTAATCGTATGATAACTTTGTCCCGCAGGAAGAGTCAGACCGGCAGCTGTAGGAAGCCAAGGTCCGGTAGCACCTTCTCTCCATCTGATAAGGTAAGTAGCTCCTGCAGCCGGTAACCATGATATAAAAGCAGTAGCCGATGTTAAATTGGTTGCCGTAATATTGGTCGGAGGATTTGTAGCGCACGGCTGTAATGCTGTTGCAACTACCTGAAGTTTTGGAATTGTAGAATATCTAGTGGTTGCATTAGGAGGATTTGAAGGGGTCGGATTTGTTGCCGAGCTGCGATAAATCATCCCCCTATTAGTTCCAGCCGTATAACTACCCCAGTTTGCAGTACAAGAAGTACCTGCTGAGTTTTCATCTACTGCAATCACAATATTACTTGTACCATCCCAAAGGAAAGGCATGCTCAATGGAATCGTAACCCATGTTCCAGCGGCCATTACAGGTAAAGTACCTGAATATACTTGTAATAAAGATGAAGGCGCAACCCAGTTTGCAGTAGACGTAAAGCTGTTTTGGTTCGTATTTCCCATATAAACAATCCACTGATTATAATTTGCCTGAGTCACTGTACTTGCTACAAAAAACTTGATTGACGTAATATAAGTATTAGAACCAATTGCGCTTGTAAGCTCCGCTGCTTTGTAGATCTGCTGTGAATAACCAAACCCTGTACATGAAGAAACAGGAAGAAAGCCATTTGTAGCTGTTCCACTACCAATTTGTCCGAGAGTGAAAGGATCTCCCGGTACCCAAGGACTTTTATCAGTTGCTGAACATATTGATCTTACCCACCAGTAGTATGTCGCCCCCAAAGTAAGAGGTGATAGATTAGCACTTGTGGCTGCAGTTACCGTACCGGCAGTTGTCGCAACAGGAGGTGTATTTGTAGTGTTGAAATAATATTCGTAACCACTTGCTGGTGCCGGTGCCGGTGCAGCAGGCGGACTCCAATTTATTGTGGCAGATGTAGGAGTAATATTAGTTGCCGGCAGAGTTACAGGATCAAAGCAAGTCGGAGCTTCTACTACCCTAATTTCGTCCAAAAGAAGATCATCATAGAAGTTTCCATTTCCGGAAACATCTTTATCTACGGTAAATCTTAAACGAATAGTGGTTCCGGCATACGCTGTATCTAAAAGAATACCCACGGTTCGCCATTTTGGGGAATTCGTATCATTTGACCAAATCTGAACCCAACCGGTACCATTATTTACTGCAACTTTTAATTGATTATTATCATTATTAGGCATAGTCCCAGCAGCACCATCCAGATGATTTTTGAACCATTCAAACTTTACATAAGGCTTGGCTAAACCCGCCAAATTAATCTGCGGTGAAATAAGTTCGACGTTATGTATATTGTTATTAGGCGTGCTGGCATCTACCCACGCATATGTTCCGGCAGGCTTTCCGTTGTTGATAGCACCATACCCCACACCTGTACCAAATTTCCATTTGACATTGACATGGGTAGAGGTTGAAGTTGGATTTTGATTAACCCAACATGCCGGAAGAGCACCGGTACTAAAAGACTGTAAAAAAGGAACCGGGACGGGGTTACAGGCCTGCCCTGAAATATTGACCGAATATGCCAATAAAAGTATTATAATTAGTAGAAATTTCTTCATATTATACATTTTTGAATCCGAAATAAGATTTTTAGTTAAACAAAAATTAATGAAATTAATCTGTCATAAAACAGTATAAGACAATCCAAAAAATTCTGAACTATCTTCGTTTTCGTATAAAATAATTGTTGAAAAAGTAGAGGTTTTCGTCATAGGCTATAATTTAATTTATAAAATTAATTATTATTTAACAAATTAACAAAATAATTATTATAAATAACCTATAATGTATGTAAAATTATTGATTTAAAATAAAAGAAATTAGAAAAATAAATTAAATGAACTTAATTAAATTTTAAAATTCGAACTATAATTATACATTATTTAAGAATATAACTTTAATAAATAATTATATCTATAAAATTATCAAATTAGTTTCCGAATTTTTTTAAGTGTATTTTTTTCTGTTTTGCTTTAATTACAAAAGATGATAGTGAAAGAATTTCTCCTGCTTTTACATTTCCGGTTAATGATTTATTTTCAGAATAAGTTTGAGTCGGCAAAGATGCTTCATTAATGGAAACAGTATAAGTTCCTGTTGGCAGAAATGCAATAAAATCTCCGTTATCATCAGTAATTACTCGCTGTATCAATACATCATTTTGATAAATATTTAAGACAATCCCTGAACCTTTAGGCTGAAAACTTACGGCTGTTTTTGCATCAAATTCATATTTAATTCTTCCCTGCAAAGTACCGTTTTGATGCAATGGAATCATCAAATCGTGATGATAAGTATTGATATCAAATGTCTTTTCGTCATAATACCAGCCTTCCTGAATCACCTGTTTCAGATCATATTTTCCGAAAGGTATATTTTTATAGATGATTTTACCTTCTACATTGGTTTTAAATGCGATATTGCTTATATTTATCAGATAATCATTTGCCGCTTTCTCATCTGGATCAAAAATATTATTGTTGTTTTCGTCGTAAAACGCAAAAGCCCTGATTACAGATTTTTTATTGGGATTCATCGCATTTCCCTGTAAACTTAAAGTTACCCCGGCTTCTATCGTAAAAGTATTGTTTTTGATGCTTCCCAAAGAATAATTATACCATGAAGTGTTGGCAAAAACTCCATACAGCCTGCCACTGTATTTCAAATTAAAAAAAGCGGAAGGCGAGCTGCCATAGACAATATCATTGGTATACGAAATGCCGGAATTAATATTAATTTTATCCTTCAAAAAATTATTAGTGTAAAACAAAGAGCCGGAAAATTTCCTGTAAGATTCTGTATTTTGAAACATCTTTGTAAATGCATATTCCGAAAGATAATAGCTACCATATTGAAATAAAGTCGTGAAATTGAATACTTTATAATTATAATTTCCAGTAAATTTCACCTGAAGCTGCGTCTTTTCACCATCAGGATATTGCGCAAATCCTGTTTCAGCATTGATAATTGCCGAATGCTTTCTATTTTTGCTGCTCCAATTAATAGTTTCTGTTAGCCTTTGCCCGACAATTTGTTTTTGATCAGTATTGTAAGGGTTTCCAAAAAAGCTATTATAAGTATTGGACTTTTCAGATTGATAATGATAACCCAGCCCAAACCCGAAATTTCCTTTCTTTGCAAAGTTGATTCCGCTTTCCAGCTTTGTGTTGTCAGAAGATAACTGCGTCTGAAAAAGGTTATATTTTGGCGAAAAATTGGAAGCAATGATATTGGCATAAACAAAATGTTTACTAAAGATCTTTACATTGGCACTTTGTTGAATCTGAAGACTTCCACGCCTGTTTCCGGGGTAATAATCTGTGCTGAAAAAAAAGTTTCCATTGAGATTAATATCATTCAATATTCCTGAATATTGAGATTCAGCCGCAAAAGAAGGCTCAGCTTCTTTTTTATTTTCATAATGACTTATTCCTCCAAATATTTTAGCGGAAGCTTTCCAGAAATTATTAAAACTATAATTAATATCCGTCCCAAGCAAGTTGTGGTTTGCTTTCTCGTAAGGATCTGCTCTGAAAATATAAGTTGCAGAAATATTCCGTGAGTAATTGAGCGGATTAACAGTTCCTTTAACGAAAAAACCATAACCGTTCTGCAAAAAAGAATTTCTTTCGATAAGACTAAAGCTTTGTTCGACAAAACCGACTTCGATCTTCTTATCTTTTGCATCATTGATAAAGCTGTATTCTGCGCCTCTTCCAAAAAGCGGAACTTCCAGCAATTTGCTGACATTACCCACCGTAAGCTCGTTGTTTTCATCACGATAAGAAATATAGGTGTTGTTTATGATGGGATCACGTTGCCTATTCATCATATAAATGTTTCCGCTTACAAAAATATACCCGGAAGGAACATTAAAACCGCCCAAGCCGATCAACTGATACATATCCAAACCTTCGCCGATTCTTCTGTAGCTTGTCGTAATTGAATTTCTTGTAGGATTGAAAAAACCGTTCAGCTGATGTCTCTGAAATTTTTGTGTATGTGAAATATTCTGAACCGAAATATTGGCATTTCCGAAAATCTCTTTATCGGCATTTCTGAATCCCGTGACCGAAACCGTAAAAGCAGATTGCTTTAAAAGATTCCTCGAAGGCAAAAAACTAAAAGTAAATACAGAATCTTTTTGCACACCTATTTTCCCATGCTTTTCTATAAAAACATTTCCGTCATTAAGTTCCGGAATTTTAAAGACAACGGCTACATTTTGTGCTTTATTTCCTCTGTTGGAAACCTTCACCGCAATCCGCAAAGAGTCTTCATTTCCTGTCCTGTAAATCTGAGGTTTTTCGGCACTTATTTGCAATGTATTATCGTCCGGAACGTGATGCATGATGACTTTAGAAAAGATTTCATGATCCTTAAAATCAGACAATTTCACAACAATTTTTGCATCGCCGGCTTCAGCGGTATTATTTACTAATATTTTAACGGGAATGTATCTGTTTTCATTTGCCTTAAGCTCAATTTCAATATTATTACCATTTATAATTTTAAAACCTTTTGGAGACTGCAGATTTATTTTCCCTTTAAAATTTTCAGCATTATTGTTACGTAAAACAATCATCAGATCAAGTAGCCTGGATTCGCTCTTTGCTGTACGATCCTGAATTTCCATTGCAATTTTTCCATCAAGGATTTGCCCAAACGAAACGATCGAGCCCAGAAATAGCAAAAAAGTAGGAATTACTCTTTTAAAAACTTCAAATTGCATTTATCTGAATTATTTACTGCGGAGTGATTTCATATTGCAGAGTTGCGGAATATTCTTCAGGTTTTGCATTGATAAAATATTCATCATTTGGCTTTGTAAAATATTTTACATCATAATCGTAATAATTTCCCTGTGACGACGCTCCTTTTGCAATAAGCTGCGAAGACATATTTAAACTGACCGGATAAACCAAACTTTGATTTTGAAGCAATGGCAACAAAACCAGTTGTACAGTATTCACGGGAATTGAATTTCCTTGTTGTGATGTAAAATTCCCCTGAATCGCACGCACCGTAATTTGGAAATTGGTATTGCTTTTCACAGAAACTGCTTTTGGGTAAACTACACTTGCGCCATCTTTGTAATCCTGAATGCTGTTAAATTCAAGAACACCATTTACGGCGTTTGTGTTTATTTTTAAAGATAATTCCGTTTCATTGGCGGGACTTCCGGAAAGCGTTCCTATCTGAAAATGAAACTGATGATCCATCTTCCCAATAATATTATTGTTTTGATCATATGCCGTGAATTCCACAGGAGCTGTAAACGTGATCCACGAAGGATAATTGCCAAGATAAGCACCACCCGCAACTCTTAAGCTGAATTTTAGCTGCAGATTATAATATCCGTTAGGCTGCGCCGGCTGGTTGTATAAAGCTGCATTTGATTTTGGGATCAGAAAAAACTCCGCACCTTCCTGCATGATGATATTCAGCGGAATACCTATTTCGGCTAATGAAGGAATCTGATTTGGATAAGCCTGCCCCACCGATGAAACCGGCTGAAAAGATATTTTATTGGCTGGAAAAATATAATTGCCGCTATTGGCCGTAATGTTTTGTTTTAAACGTGCTGAAAGCCTCCAGTTTGCAATATTTATGTTTCCATTTCCTGCAAAAGTAACGGTGTAAGCGTCCGGATTTATGTTTTCATTATAAGAATTAATCTGTAAATAACTGTTTGTCCATGATGAAACTGAAATTTGCGAAAAATAAAACCCGGAAAACAACATCAATGCAACAAAAAGATACAGTCTTTTAATCATAATTAAAATTTAATTCGCCCATTTCCAAGTTTTCAGAATCTCCATAATCCAGAAGCACAGACGCCGTATAACTTCCTTTTTCCGGTATTTCGGTAAAAGGAATCTGCAATTCTCTTTTATTTCCGGGCATTGTATAAAAAATAACAGGATCCACTGCTATTTTTTTACCGTTGGCTGAATTGATAATATCCACACTTACTTTTCCGTCTACCCAAATATTTGACTGGTTCTCAAAAAATAAAATCAATGAATTTTTCTGTTTGTCGAACTTCAAATTGGTCATCTCAATCTTTTTGGTTTTCGCATTTGGTATTTTATGAAAAATTTTAATACCTGATCTTATGCTTACTTTAATATTTGCTCCTTTACTGTCGATATCATCTACAGGATTCATTTGGCTGACGTACAAAACTGCGGTATGCGCTGCCAGATTTCCAGAATTGCTTGGAGCGGTAAGTGTGATATTAATGTCTCTTCTTTCTCCCGGCGAAAGCGAAAAGTAGGCGTCTTCTTTTTTTACCGTAATCCAGCTGGCGCAAGATGTAGGAAGTGTGCCGGCAATATACATCATATTCTCTCCTTTTTCATCATATTCCCAGTCACCAAGGCTTACCGCTAAATCGAGTGTATTTTTTGCGCTCACGTTTGTGACGGTGATTTTCTCGGTATTGCTGATGCCGGATTCTGATTCAAAATAAATACGCGGAGGTGAAACCGATATTCCTGTCTGCGCATGAACGCAATAAACGGACAAGAAAAAAGCAACGAAAAGAACTATTTTTTTCATGAGAGATTTGATAAAAAGAGAAGTGCTACAACGAATTGCAACACTTCTTATCGATATACAATTACGTTAAAGATTATTGAGATACGATTGTATAAGTCAGTTCGGTCGTGTAAACCGTTGGGTCCTGACCTGCAATGTAATTATCCAAATATGCATTGGCACCCGCACCTTTATATTCGATGCTGATTTTTTTGTTAACCCCACCGTTTGTTGAAGTTACCAATGTAGATTCGTTAGCAGATAAAAGAACATTCTGCGCATATTGTGCACCATTTACAGCTTCAGTACCTGCAGTTGCCTTGATCTGAATTGTATTGGCCTGAATATTTTTTGCGCCGTTCTGCAATGCTGCGTTTGCACTTTTAACTTTTACCTGAAATCCGCCGGTGCTGTAAATATTTAGGTGATCTGCATTTACCGAAGTTACACCGTTGGCATAATCGTCTTTTGTAACGTAGTCTAAATTAACGATCTTTTGAGAATTGTTGACAATAAGTGTCTGAATTGGCTTTAATCTAACGTTTAATGTTACATTTTGTGCATTCATAGTCGCAAACCCCAACATTCCAAAAGAGGTTAAGATGAATTTTTTCATTAAAAATTGTTTTATTGTTTCTGTCTTAGTTTCTGGCTGCAAAATTACCAACCTTCCAAAGAAGCAACATTGTAAAAAAAGACGTATTTTTTGTAAAATTTAACAGCAATTTAACCAACGAAACAACAACACTATTTTGCTTTATTTTAGAGGTTTGCAAGGATAATTACAGGATTTAAAATAAAAAAGAAACAAACTATATTATTTTCATAAGTTTAGTTAACAAACCTTATAAATTTAATACATCAAAAATTCGCAATATATTATCTATTACATAACGATTCTTTAATAATAAATTAATTTCATTGCGAAATGATCGTGTAAACCATTAAAGAATTTTGATCATTTGAAACACAACTTAGGTTTCTGAACGAATCTTCAAATTCTGAAGCGGCTACCGGAATTTTCTTTTCTATCGTTCCATTGCTCATATTGGCAATCGAAAATTCATTGTAGCATCTGCTTTCATCAATATCCGAATATGAAGTATCTGCTTCATCATTTTGATAAGGTTTATGCAATGCATTTATTTGGTAGCCATATATATTGGTAACCACCAAATGATCAACATTTAAAAGATTTTCTAATGTATTTTTGTCAGATTGACTATTCGGATCAATTTCTGTATCAAGTACAAGAATCTGGGCAGGAAAAAGCCTTACATTTAAAACATGCTGATCAGAAACCTGTCCGGATATAAACGCTGTGCAACATAAAATAAAAATGAAAGTAAAAGTTTTAGCAAACATATCAATAAATGAAATTGGTGTTCTAAATCTACAAATTTATACCAATATTCCTCTCATTTCGGACGGTTTCTTTCCACTATGTTTTTTTACGAAATTGCTAAAGTTGCCTTCATCATTGAAACCCAGCTCATAAGCTATTTCAGACATTGTAGAATTTGAAAATTTAATTGCTTTTTCACATTCAACCTTTATTTTTTCTATAATAATCTGCTTTGCTGATTTTCCATATACATATTCGGTCATTTCGGTAAGTCTTCTTGTAGAAATTTTTAATTCTTCGGCATAATGCGAGACTTTTTTCGCATATTTAAAATCACGTTGCAACAATATTTTGAATCTGTTGACGTAAGAAACAAATTCCAGTTTTTCATCATTTTCCGCTTTATGACGCTCCACATATAAATAGGCATCCAAAATCAACCCTTCGATTGCGTTGTGTGCAGCCGAAATATAAAGGCTTTCGTCTTTCGTCTGGAATTTCAGAAGTCTTTCTATTAATATGATCTTATTATATTCATTATTCCCAAAATAGGGAGCCACAAAAACTTCCGAATTACAATTGAAAAAAACCTGGGAATTTAAAAAAATACTGTCTTTTGAAGATTTATCGTAAAAACCGGACGAAAAAGCAATCACATATATTTCCTTTCCCTGAGCCTCACCAAACTCAACATTCTTTTGCGGGCCTACAAAAACCGCATTACCGCCTTTTATCAAATGATCGACGTTTCCAACCTTCAGATCCAAGTCTTCGGCGATCAAAAAAATGCAGAAATATTCTAAAGTATTGAATTTTTTGCTGTAATTATTTCTTTTTATAATGTCACTTACCAAATTAATGCTAAAGCCTATTTTGTTAAGTTGATTAGTTATCTGATACATTGCGACATATGCTTAAATTATAGCTGATTTCAAAAATTTTTCAAAAGTATAACAAAATAAGCATATGCAGTTCTAAAATTTATTAATTTAACATTAAATGATAATTCTAGCAGAGTTCTATCAAAACAATACTGTTTTTTATTGACAATACATAAGAATATTCTTTGAAATAATTGTTAAATCTTTTACAGCTGTTTCTAAAAAATGATTGTGCATTTTTTAAGTATTATTTTTGAATTTCATTGCTTTTTTTGTTTTTTTTATTCAGAAGGATTCTGTTCAACTTTTTGTTTTTAAACTTTTCTGAAATTTGATATCGAAATCAAAATACATATCTTTGCGGCTTTATGAAAAGAGCAACTTACATATTTTCTTCAATTACACCGCCTTGATTTTTAGGTAACTATTATTATTTCTCTAAATATTTATTTGGAGACTTTTTCTTGTACTATCAATTCATCTTTATCAAAATCTAGGAAACAACAATAGTTTATGGAAAATACCATACTTAATAATAAATTTTTATTTAATATTAATTTAAAAACCGAAATTTTAGCGGGATTAACGGTTGCAATGACCATGATTCCCGAGTCTTTATCATTTGCAATTCTTGCCGGATTATCACCTCTTACCGGCTTGTATGCTGCATTTTTGATGGGAATCGTAACAGCCGTATTGGGCGGAAGACCCGGAATGGTATCCGGTGGCGCAGGCGCAACTGTTGTAGTTTTAATTGCGCTGGCTTCTTCGCATGGCGTGGAATATCTTTTTGGCGCTGTGATTCTTGCCGGAATACTTCAGATTCTGGTTGGAACATTGAAGCTTGGAAAATTTGTAAGACTGATTCCTCAACCTGTCATGTATGGATTTCTGAACGGGCTTGCCATTATTATTTTTATAGCACAGGTTGCACAATTTAAAACCATTGAAAACGGACTTGCCGTATGGATGCAGGGTTCGGCTCTTTATATTATGGCAGGATTAACCCTTTTGACCATTGCAATTGTCATGTTTCTCCCTAAAATCACTAAAGCTGTACCTTCATCTCTTGTTGCTATTATCATAGTTTTTGGATTAGTTTATTTTTTAAATATTGACACCAAAAAAGTAGTTGATATAGCCTCCGTAAGCGGATCGTTACCTTCTTTTCATATTCCTCTGATACCTTTTAATTTAGAAAGTCTGCAAATCATATTTCCGTATGCTGCAATCATGGCGGGAGTTGGGCTAATAGAATCTTTACTAACACTGAATATGGTAGATGAAATCACCAATACAAAAGGAAAATCCAACAAAGAAGCAATCGCACAAGGTGTAGCTAATATGACAAACGGATTTTTCGGAGGCATGGGAGGCTGCGCAATGGTGGCCCAAACTCTGGTAAATATTGATGCCGGAGCGCGAACAAGAATTTCGGCAATCATCGGAGCTGTAACTATTTTGATCATTATTCTTGTGGGCGGTCCACTTATCGAGCAGATTCCAATGGCGGCTTTGGTAGGCGTAATGATGATGGTCGCTATCGGAACATTTGAATGGGTGTCTTTCCGTATTATTACAAAAATGCCGAAATCTGATATTTTTGTAGGAATTCTGGTCGCAACTATTACGGTGGTGTTGCACAATTTGGCTTTGGCAGTTTTAGTCGGTGTTGTAATTTCGGCTTTGGTATTTGCCTGGGACAATGCAAAAAGAATCAGGGCAAGAAAAACAATTGATGAAAACGGAAACAAAGTTTATGAAATTTATGGGCCTTTATTTTTTGGAAGCACAACTTCATTTTTAGAAAAGTTTGACGTTGTTTCCGATCCTGATACTGTGATTATTGATTTCCGCGAATCGCGAGTTGCCGATATGTCTGCAATCGATGCGCTTAAAAAAATTACCGAAAAATATAAAAGCCAGAATAAAAAATTAGTTTTAAAGCATCTGAGCGAAGATTGTATAAAACTGCTTGACAATGCTGACGGATTTATTGAAGTAAATATTTTCGAAGATCCAACTTACAAAGTAATGCCGAAACAGTAATTCTTAAGATCATTTTAATTTTATTGTGGATTTTAAATAGTAAAAATCAATTATAATTTTTTAAATTAAACTGAATTCAGGGTATTTTGTTTAAACGCAAAGCCAAACAAGGAAATTTAATATATGATTTTTATTATTTAAGTAAAACAAAGGCGTTGCACTTAACAATGAAATACTATTTTGTTTTTGTTTTATAAACAAAAAAATGATTTAGTTTTTGTTAAGAAATATTCAAAATTAAAATTTCAACAAAAAAAATAGCAGATAACAATAATGTTATCTGCTAAATTTTAAAAAAGATTGTAATCTAATTATGCTATACGTACGTTAACAGCGTTAACGCCTTTTTTACCTTCTTGTACGTCGAATGTTACGACGTCATTTTCGCGTACATTATCGATCAAACCTGATGTGTGTACGAAAATGTCTTGACCACCACTTGTTGGTGTAATAAATCCGAAACCTTTTGTTTCGTTAAAGAATTTTACTGTTCCTTGTTGCATTGTATTATGTATTAATTACTGAATTGTTGACATTGTTAAATTTACTGCCATGATAATAAATATCAGGACATTAATAAATCATTTTGCGAAAAAATACTGATGTTGATTTTAAGAGGACTGAATAATTCAATTTTCTCAAAGGTACTGCACCTGAAATTGATAACAAAAATAGCGTCTGAAAAAGCTAAGGCTGAGAAAAAAGAGTAAACTCAAAAATTTCAGAAAAGCATCGGCAGGAGCCTGATTATTGTGCAAATGTAAATATAATAAATGAATAAAAAAAATATTTAGCTATATTTCTTTCTTATTGCTATAAAACTATTTTTTTTTCAGATTTAAACTTCAGTATATATAAGTTAATGATGGAATGGTATTTGTCGGCAATACAATATCCACTCACCCTTTCAAATCATTAATCATGAAAATTGCAACATATAATGTAAACGGCATCAATGGCCGTCTTCCCGTTCTTCTACGCTGGCTTGAAGAAGAAAAACCAGATATTGTCTGCCTGCAGGAATTGAAGGCTCCACAGGAAAAGTTTCCGATAAAAGCAATAAATGATGCCGGATACAAAGCAATATGGAAAGGCCAAAAAAGCTGGAACGGAGTTGCCATACTTTCAAAAGATCATGAAATTGTTGAAGTGCAAAGAATTCTCCCGGGTGACAACGACGATATTCAAAGCCGCTATATTGAAGCTATAATCAACAAAATGGTCATTTGCTGCCTTTATCTTCCCAACGGAAACCCTTATCCGGGACCAAAATTTGAATATAAGCTGTCATGGATCAAACGGCTGAAAAGACGAGCCAATAAACTGATCAAAATGGAGCTTCCTGCCGTGCTTATCGGCGATTTCAATATTATTCCAACTGCTTTAGATGTTTACAAACCCGAAAAATGGTTAGACGATGCGCTTTATAGAAAGGAAGTAAGAAAAGAATATCAGGAATTACTAAAAAAAGGATGGCATGATTCTATCCGGACGCTATTTCCTGATGAAAAACTGTATACTTTCTGGGATTATCTTTACAAATCTTATGATCGTAATGCAGGATTGAGGCTCGATCATATTTTATTAAGTCCTTATTTAGCTCCAATGTTGAAGTCCGGCGGAATAGACCGTCAAGTGAGAGGATGGGAAAAAAGCAGTGACCACGCCCCTGTTTGGATTGAACTGGAAGATCAAGATGCTATTTAAGTATCAATTGATTTTTTAATACTGAATTTTAATGACATTCAAGCTTATCTATTGTCCATTCCGACAGAATATGTTATTATTGTTTTCAGAAATAATCAATCCGTTTATTAAAAGATCATGGTCAATTTATATCGTAAAATAGCTCTTATTGAAGGTTTATCTTATTTAATTTTATTATTCATAGCAATGCCTTTAAAATATATTTTTAATATTTCGGAAGCTGTAAAGTATTTTGGCTGGATACATGGAATTTTATTTCTCGTATTCATGGTAATCCTGATTGTAACAGCATTTAAATATAAATGGAGCCTAAAAAGAGTTGTTGTTTATTTAATAGGCTCAGTTTTGCCTTTTGTACCTTTCATATTGGATAAAAATTTAAAGAAAGAATATAATATTAGCTAGAAAAAGAGCTTCATTTCTATTAAATTGCATTATTGCTGCATTAATATTTCACCATACATTTTAATTGTTTCTGCCTGATCATTTGAAACATCCTGAATATATATTTGGGAGAAACCACAACTTTTATCTTCATTGAGCCATTCCAGATGTTCGTTCGGATCTGATGAAACACGGATCACTTTATTGGTTTGCTCGGGAGTTATACTTTCGACAGCGCTGTCAAAATCATCAGGAGTTCTGATTTCAGCCTGCAATTTTGCACCAAGTACCGCATGGCGCCAATTGTACCAAGCCTCATATTCAGCTTTTTTCTGATCTTTATCGTATGCCATGATTGCCTGCAAATACATTGATTCCTTATTTCCACCACCCTGCTGATACGCATAAATAAATTCCTGCTGCTCTTTTAAAGGCTTAATTACGGTAATGATCCCATCGCTGCATTCAGCCAATTCGTGGGCCGATTCTTTGGATAATGCTGCAACAAGAAGCTTTGGCTGAATCGAAGGTGTTGTATAAAGCTTTGTATCATACACCTGAAAATATTTACCTTCATAATTGACTGTTTTACCCTGAAGTAAATTTCTTATGATATAAATTGCTTCTTTCAACCTTTCATTTCGTTCACTTTTGACTGGCCAATGGCGATTGGTAATATGCTCGTTTAGCAGCTGTCCGCTTCCGAAAGCAATCCATAATCTACCGCTATACATGGAAGCTAAAGTTGCAATATATTGAGCAATGATAACCGGATGACACCTTTCTGTAGGCGAAGTTATAACGCCGAAAGGAAGATCAACTGTATTCATCGCACTTCCAAGCCAAGGCCATGATGCAATGGATGCGCCCTGACGTTTGCTCCACGGATAAAAATGATCAGAGCACGATATTCCATTAAAACCATTAGCTAACGCGGCTTTTATATTGTTTAGATGTTCAAGAGGAGTGTATCTTTCTAGTGAACAATGATATCCTATGAGTGTTTTCATATTGACTTTAGTTTATAAAGGAGATTTAAATTTCTTAAGTTCGTTTGTTACAAGATCGAATGCTCTTTGCCGCAGTTCGGGGTTTCCATTTTTTAATGCGATTAATATATCATAACATTCTCTGAGGAAACGCTCAGAAAACGATGGATCATTTTGTGAGATTTCTTTGGCATTATCCATAATATCGGCATATTTAATGGTTTGAGCCTCGGAACTGATGCTTTTCATCCGCTTTATTTCTTTCTTTTTTCTTTTAAATCCGTTTAATTTCGGGAAATCTTTTTTTACGTAAACGTCAGTTAATTCAACAACCATTTTTACGGTCAAATTCTGTTCTGATTCGTTCATATAATTTCTTAGAAACAATGATATATCATCACTTGTAAGCGGAGTATCTTCAATGACATCATGCAGTATCGCAGCAGCTAATACAGGTAAATCATCGGTATATTGGCTGCAAATTTCCATTACTCTTATCGGATGTACAATATATCTGTCCGAATTATATTTTCTGGTTTGATCAGCATGCGCATGATCTGCGAATTCTATAATTTTTTCGATTATTGCTGATTGCTCCATGCCTGTTTCAATTAGAAATTTACATTAATTTATTTGTTTTTATTAAGAGTTTGAACAAAATAAATGCCAAGGAATAACAGACATTTTGCTATATCGCAAGGTTTTTAATCATTAATTAAAATTGAATATTTTCTAAATATTAATATTATAATACCCTGGTAATACACTTGTTGCTTATCTTTGCAGACGATATAAAACTTTATGATGAAAATTTTTATTATTTTACTTACTTTATTTTCTTCCACCGCCTATTGTCAAGATATTACTGAGTTTAATGCAATCTATACCAAAACATTTTTAGAAACTTCACAAAAAGATTTTAATAAAGCTTTAAAAATAGCAGATTCGCTTTATAATATTTCCGAGACTCCGATATTGCAGGTTAAAAGTTTAATGCTTTCTGCAACTTTATACGACCAGTCGGGCGAGTTTGAGAAATCTTTAAAATATGCTTTAGATGCTGAAAAAATCATCGAAAAAACAGGCAATAGCGTTTGGAAAGCCAAAATTTATGGTTTCTTAGCAACCCATTATCGATATGTAAGGCTGTTTGATAAATCAAAAAAATATGCAGAATTAGGCATTAATACTGTAAAAGATATTACAAATAGCGATGTAAGCAATAATATGATGGCGATGATGATGCAGGAAATGGCATATTATCAAATTGAGGAAAAAAACTATACAGAATCTATCGATAAACTTGAGAAAGCGAAACTTCATTTAGCTAAAATCAATACAAATACAGAAATTACGTCGATTACAAATGAGCAACTTTTAGGTTATAATCATTATGCTCTCGGAAACCTTGACAAATCGTTCATGCATTATCAAAATGCTCTTAAACTGTCAAAAAACTATCCTGAAAATTATCTTGTCGGTCTTATTCACAACGGTTTTGCTTCTATTTATTTGAAAAAGAAAGAACTGAAAAAAGCAAAAGAACATCTTGACATTGCAAGAAAAATTGCTGATGAATCTAAATACCTTGCACTGAAAAATGAAGTTTATAATACTTCAGAGTTGTATTATTCTTTGACAAAAAATATACATGATCTTATAAAAACACAAGAAAGACATGATACTGTAAAAAAAACGCTTCAGAAGGAAATGGAAGCCTTCGTCAACAAATCTTATTCTGAAATTGATGACGAAAATATAAAAATAAAAAAAACAGATTCTATAAAAAGTATTATCATTGGTATTGCTTTATTGTTGATAATTGTTGCGATCATATTTTTTATCTTTTATCGAAACAAACAAAAAAGGAACATTAAGGAATTTAAAAAGTTATTAGAAGATTTAGACAAAAAACATCAGGAATTAATCAGCAATGAAAACCCTGAATCAATTGATAATTTGCCTATTGAAGATGAAAATTATTTGATTAATGAAGAAGAAATGACGATTCCGGCCGGAACGATAAAAAAAATATTGGATAAACTAAAAGAGTTTGAAAACTCAAAATTATATACCAATAACAATATTTCGCTTCCCTATTTAGCTTCCTATTGTGAAACCAACATAAAATATCTGTCTTACGTAATCAATACTCATAAACATAAAGATTTCAGGAATTACATAAATGAACTGAGAGTTGATTTCGCTGTTGACAAGCTTCGAAAGTTCCCAAAATACAGAAATTATAAAATTGCAATTCTGGCAGAAGAAGCGGGTTTTTCTTCACCCAACAAATTTTCAACAATTTTCAAAAAGGTAACCAGCATCACGCCTTCTCTTTTCATAAAATATTTAAACGAAACTGAGAAAAATAAGTAATGTAATATTAATAATGGTTATAAATAAATTACGTTTATTATTTAATAATTTATTCTCTACATTTCTTTCGTATTCAATAATGAATACCAATTCCCAAACAAAAATCACTGAATTGTGTCTCAATTCATAGTTGAAATTATAGCAAAATAGGAATTATCATCTAGTGCTATACGCACAAGTAGCAATTTATATAACACTAAAAACCAACCATTTAAACTATCAAAAGTTTCGTATTCGAGAAAACGATACTGTAAAAGCTTGCGTCCGGCTAAAAGCAACTGTAGCTTTGCGACACTTAAGAAAATAGACGATTCTAAGAACAATGATTGAAAAAGCATGCTAGAGATTTTGCATGTGATTTACTTTACCCTTCCCAAACTAATTATATATTAAAGTTGTATTAATAAGCTATATATAATTAGTTTTTTTAAACTGTACTACAAAACATATTATGATAAACCCAAATCGAACTTTATTTCTACCATTGAACAAAGGAAATTTCGAATTCTTTGTTTTTTTAATTTTATTTTTAATTTTTCCACAAAGCAGTTTTGCACAAACGAGGGTTATCGTAAACCCGGGTCTTGAATTTGACGTTGTAAGCGGAGGTTATGGACAATATGATGCAAATTTTGGCTCTGGTAATACATTTGATGCCGGTTCAGCGCTTACATCGCCTTGGTATACTTCCCATCCTACTCAAGCGGGCGCTTGTGCGCCTGGTTTTTCTGGAGCATGCCATCCCATTGAGATTTGGGGAAGCGGATTTCAGGGAGTGCCGGCCGCACAGGGAACAAACTTTGTCGAGCTGAATGCTTTTGTAAGCTCAATGATCTATCAAAATATGTATTTGGCAACTGGAGACGTGATCACTTATTATTTCAGACACAGAGCAAGAACGCTTACGTCTGAAAGAGCGGCCATGGTTATTGAAGATCAAAATCAAACAAATATAGCTACAGTTCGCCAAACAACTTTGCCTGCAAGTATAGGTGCTTGGTCAATCAATCAAGGTACTTATGTTTTCACAGGTGCTTCCGGTGTTTACAGAGTAGGATTTAGAGCATTAGCTACAGGAGGAAATCCTGGTTTAGGTAATTTGCTGGATGATATCAGAATCACGCTTAATCCTCTTATTGATCTTAAATTTTCTAATGCTTTAGCGTCTTGTGAAGGATCAAGCAATGGAAATTTATTTTTGAGAATCAACGGTGCTGTAACAGGCACGACTACTGTAGCGGTTCAGTTGATAGACCCGACAAATGGTACGCCTTTTATTACAGATAGTGATATCAATTTGACAGGTGTTACAAATTCAAATGGTGCTCCAGTAATAACTCATACACCGGGAAGCAGTATTTATCTAATAACCATTCCGCCAGGAAATTATGATGGTGGCGTTACGCCGGGATATGCAAGTCCTACCAATGATGAAGACGGAATTGCAATTAATATCACATCCGTGAATGATGCTATTGATGAGCCTCAGGAAACCTTTAAGTTTGAAATAAAACAACAAGGCACAAACGGTTCTACAAGCAACTTTATTTCGACTTCTGCTCCAATATTTGGCGACACATACTTCCCTACAACTAATGATTATTTTATACAAAAGTGTGTATGTTACAACGATGCAAATACCAGTGTTTCTGGTGTAGATTCCAAACAAGGTATTACGCTTTTAAAAAGAGCGGACGCCGATAATGGCAATTGGCCAATGATCAGAAAATCTGCACATACTGTTTTAGAATCCAATACTAAAGGTTTTGTACCGACAAGATTGACAACAGCTCAGGTGAATGCCATCGTATCACCACAGGAAGGAATGATGGTATATGATACCACTGCTAAATGTTTAAAACTATACAACGGAACCGCCTGGAACTGCTTTAGTACGCCAGCTTGTCCATAGATTGTAAGATTCATCAGAATATCAAAAATTCACATCACTAAAATAATAGAATAAAATGAAAAAAATAATAATAACAGTTTTTATAGGAATGATTGCGTTGTCAAAAGCTCAGGTCATCATCGGAGACGCTATTGGCACAGCAGCTGTAAAGACCTCTGTTTTATTAGAATTTGCAGCCAATCAAAATAAAGGAATTGTTTTACCCTATGTAAGAACATTACCCGCTACTCCCGCAGAAGGAACTATAGTTCTGGATGCGAGTAATCCTGCCGCAGCACGCGTGAAATATTATAACGGAGCCTGGATAGATTTAAGCGGACAAGATGCTAATATCACAACTGCCCTCACAACTCAACCGACAGCAGCGCAGACACCTGAATTATCTGATGCAAAAGTAATAATTGGGGCTAATTCCAGCACGGCAGATGGTGTTTTGGTTTTGGAATCTACTTCAAAATCAATGGTTTTACCAATCGTGGATGATGTGCAAAATATTCCAAGCCCTTCTCCGGGAATGATGGTTTATATAAACAAAGCCGGTGCAAAGCGTTTAGCTATTTTTAATGGCAGCAAATGGTCTTTTTGGAAATCTTAGTAAAATTCTGCAATTAAGCTACAAAATGATCCAATAATTTAAATTATACAAAATAAAATTTACTATCCTGACCCGAGCAATATGTTCGGGTTTTTATAATTTAATGGTATCTAGAGAATTAAAAAAGCCTAATTATTTATATATGGATAAACCACAATATTTTCATAAAAAATGTGGCTTTTGCTTTCCTTAGCCCTTTAAAATACGTATATTTGAAATCATTCATATTGATATTCCAACGATCAGATACTTACCCAAAAGCATTATTAAAAAGGCTATAATTCGTTTTAATCATCCAAAAAATTTTCAGACATAAAATAGAAATGCAAAAAGTAATTGAAGAAACAGAAAATCAAAAACCGTCATTTACAGAAGCAGTAAAATTTTGGTTTATTTTAGGTTGGATAAGCTTTGGAGGCACGACCGGGCACATTACAATAATGCATGACTTTTTGGTTGAGAAAAAAAGATGGATAAGTAGTAGCAAATTTTATCATGCGCTAAATGCATGCATGGTACTTCCGGGGCCTGAGGCTCATCAACTTTCGATTTACATTGGCTGGAAGCTGCACGGCATTAAAGGCGGCATCATATCCGGGCTGTTCTTTATATTTCCTTCGATGTGTATTTTGCTGGGATTAAGCTTAACTTATGCGCTTTATGGAAATACACCTCTGCTTACATCTGTATTTAATGGATTAAAACCGGCAGTTCTTGCAATTATTCTTTACGCTACATGGAAGGTTGGTAAAAAGGCTTTGATAACTCCAATCTATTTTTTGGTTGCTGCATTAGCTTTTATATTGTCCTATTTTGTACACATACCAATGTCTTATATTATTTTTGGAATCATTGGTTTCGGGATTATGATAAATTTACTTTTTCCCAAGTTACTGATTCCTAAAAAGGACAACAAAGAAATGAAGGGTTTTATAGAGGAAGATCAATACTATATAAATTCTAATCAAAGCATTCCGAAAGCATCCTTAAAGAAAATTGGTTTACAGGCTTTAGTCTTTCTTATTTTATGGTTAATTCCTTTTTTATACGTTTCAAATTTTATGGCGGATTCAGCGTTTTGGGAAAGTTCATCGTTACTGTTCACCAAAGCTGCTTTCTTAACAATTGGCGGATCTTATACCGTAATTCCTTATGTTGCCAATTTGGTCACCAATAAGCTTATGTGGCTAAGCAAAGCACAAATGATTGATGGTTTTGCGCTGGCCGAAACAACTCCGGGCCCGCTGGTTATCGTATTGGCGTATATAGGATTTATGGCTGGATATAATCATTTTGGCGGATCTCTGGTTATGGGTTCTGTAGGATTGCTTATTGCCAGTTATTTTACTTTTTTACCTAATTTTATGTTCATTTTTATGGGAGCCTCGCTGATTGAGAAATCTCAGAAAAATAGAATAATCCAAAGTGTATTATCTCTAATCACCGCTGCAGTTGTTGGAGTAATCGTGAATCTTGCATTCTATTTAGGTGAGGAAATATTATTCGATAATCATAAAATAGAAATAATCAATTTAAATTGGATTTCAATATTGTGGGTAATTATTTCAATTATCTTACTCTATAAATATCGTTTAAATATGCTTTACCTTGTCTTGATAAGCTTACTTTTTGGACTATTACAATACTTTTTTATTTAAGCCTGATCGTTTTAATAGCGATTATACCTATTTTTTTCAGAATAGATCACAGGTGTAGTTTACTTAATAAATATCAAATACATCAATTATTACTATCAAATATTTAACTTTTTTAATTATTTGGCAATTATAATTAATTTTTATTATATTTGGTATAAACTAACTAATACCAACTTGATATGAAGAAAACTCTACTATTATTTGTTTTATTGATATCACAAACTTTTTTCGCTCAGGCAGATTGTTCTACTGCTTTGTCAGTTTGTGGAAATTCGAGTATTACCTACAGTCCTACAGGAATCGGCGCAGTCAACGAATCATTGGGTGGATGCCTTATTACCGGTGAACACAATTCTATCTGGTACAAGCTCACGATTGCAACTTCAGGAACACTTACTTTTGAATTGGTTCCCAACGATCCTGCAGCAGATTACGACTGGGCAATATATGGGCCCAATGTTACATGCGGAAGTTTAGGAGCACCGATACGCTGTAATGCAGCAACCGTTATCGGAGTTGGAGCATCCACCGGACTCAATATGACAAGCACCATTACAAATGCTCCCGGAGGTTCGTTGACGCCTTATTGCCAATATTTAGATGTTGTAGCGGGACAAACCTATTATTTGTATATTGATAATTGGGTAGGCGCCGGAAGCAACACCACCGCACCATTTTCTCTTACTTGGGGAGGAACTGCAACATTGGCATCACCTTTTACGGATCCAGCTTTGCAGCCCAATCCGTTTGTTCCGCCGGGATTGCCTGCCGCAAATCCTAACGACCCAAGAGAAATATTGATTTGTGCAAGTCCTGCTATTTTTGATTTCAGTACTTTATCAGCAGGAATACTGAATGGTAATCCAAATTTTATCGTTTCTTACCATACAACTCAAAATGATGCATTGGCAGGCACAAGCCCGATTACGGCTCCAATCACTGTAAATACAACAACTGTTTATTACTACAGCGTTCATTATCAAGACCCTGCTAATCCCAATAATCCAATCAACTTTTGTCGTCAAATAGGACCTTTTAAATTTAAACAAGGCAATATAACCGCTCTTGATAAAACATTGAGGGCCTGTAATAACAACAAAACAGGAACAGCAACTTTCAATCTGACTTCGGCAAATGTTTTTACGGGGTCCAATGTTACCATAAAATATTATCCGACGATGGCAAATCTGAATGCCGGAACCGCAGAAATCACCAATCCAACTCAATTTGTATCTGCAGCCGGAATAGTGTATGCATTGGTAAAAACGGCAGAAGGTTGCTCAGACACGGCTGCTATTACGCTTAGTTTTTATCCTGAATTTACTGTAAATGATGGAATTATCCGTTCTTGTGCCTTAATACAAAACGTAAACACGGCATCTTTTAATTTAACAATAGCTTCGGTCACTACACAATCAGGAACAACAAAAAAATATTACAAATCTATTACAGATGCGATTAACGGAACCAATGAAATTGTAACTCCGGCAATATACATTTCTCCGAGTGGCGTTGTGTATGTAAAAGTGATAGACGAATACGGATGTTATAATATTGCAAAATTAACTCTTGAAGTCATTGCACCTGCTTATTCGCAGACTTTAAAAGATAAAATCATATGTATTGAAGACAAAACTGTTTTAGATGCGGGCGCAGGATTTGATGGTTATGAATGGAGTACTGGCGCGACTACACAATCTATTTCTAATGTAGGAGTTGGAACCTATTGGGTAAAATTAAAAACAGGTGAATGTGTTTCATATCAATCAGTTAAAGTATACGCTCCTGAGCAGCCTGTTATTTCAAGTATAGATATCTCAAATACAACAGTCACTGTGAATGCAAATGGAGGTAATGCACCTTATAAATATTCTATGGATAATGTCAATTGGCAGGATTCTAGTGTTTTCACGAATATTCACAGAGGTGATCATACCGTATATGTAAAAGATTCTTACGACTGTGAACCGATCGTTATTGAGATCGTTGTTCCTAATCTCGTAAATCTAATTACTCCAAACGCAGATGGAATAAATGACGTGATCGATTATTCTGCATTGGCCAATAAGTCAAATTTAGTCTTTACCATCTTTGACCGATACGGAAATAAAGTATTTCAGGCCGATAAATTGAACAACTACAAATGGGACGGAACTTCAGGAAACAAAAAAGTCCCAACCGGAAATTATTGGTATTCAATAAGCTGGAATGAAAATGACAAAAAAAAGACGCCATTCAAATATACAGGATGGATCTTGGTGAAAAACCGGGAATAACTAACTAAAATTTTATAATAAAACCATCTCACTTGAGATGGTTTTGTTTTGTGTTGAATTCAAGAATTAAATTTTTACTCCTTCAAATATTCCCTGATTTTCTCTTTAGGAAATAAATCTAAAACCTTATTCAAATCGATGATTTTATGATCATTAATCACGCTATGCACTGCTCTTTCAGCATCGGGTGAATTAACGAGCCGCTCTAAAAGACCATAAATATTTACCATTTTCTTATGCTTATTTTCTTCATCGCCGCCAAACCAGGAGCCATTAAAGTGATGACTTACATAATTCTTTGGCAGATCCTGAGAAAAATACACAGAAGGATAAAGCGTTACATCGTATTTAAGCTTTTGAATCGTATCATTGTAGCGGTCTGCACCATATTCTTTTTCAAGCATTTCCGAGAATATATCGGTATTAATACGTTCTACAAACCCATCCTGCCGATTATAATATGAAACAAAATCCTGTGATAATTTATGCTTCGGCTCGGCCATCCAAAAAGCAGAATAAGGCACTCCTTTCACCTCAAAACCACAAACGGCTTTTTCATGTAAAAACTCATCCAAAGGAAGCTTCAGTTCCATATCTGTATCCATATAAATACCGCCATGTTCGTACATCACTTTGGATCGTACGTAATCAGAAACAAAGGCCCATTTTTTCTGAGCAAATGCTTCTTTCACATAGTTATTATCTTCTAATGGAGCGTTACTTTCATTCCATTCTATAATCTCAAAATCAGGATGAATTTTTTTCCAGGATGCGATGCAGTGCTCTGCCAATTCGTGTTTTGCATGGCCGCCAAACCAACAGTAATGTATTTTTTTCGGAATCATAATTTTTTCAGTTTATTAAAAGTTATATCTTCTGTTGTTTTTCTTACAAAAATTAAACCTTACTTAATCACTTAAAATATTTTCTTATTAAATTTCGCACTAAACAGCTCAAGAATGATATCAAATCTATTTTCTAACAAACTGTATATACGGACAAAACTTTACAAATTTAAATGGTACAATTATTTCTTATAAAAAAGTGATGACTAATTAGTATACTTTCTTTTTTTTAATACATCTATGAAACAGCAAAATGACAATCGATACCTTCCTAAAAGTTATGTAGAAATCACAACTCCGGATTGGGTAAAAAATGCCACTATTTACGAACTTAATATCCGGCAGTTTTCAACAGAGGGCACTTTCCGAGCGGTGGAAAAACAGCTTACCAGACTCAAGAAAATGGGCATTGATATCATTTGGCTGATGCCCGTGCATCCTATAGGCGAGCTGCATCGTAAAGGAAGCTTGGGAAGTTATTATTCTGTGAAAGATTATTTTGGGGTCAATTCCGAATTTGGCACAGAAAAAGATTTCAGAAATCTTGTTGATGCTATTCATCAAAAAGGAATGCATGTAATTATAGATTGGGTTGCGAACCACACAAGCTGGGACAATGAAATAGTAATAAAAAATCCGGAATGGTACAGAAAATCAAGGAAAGACACCTTTCAATCAACACGCTGGAGAGATTACGATGATATTATAGAATTGGATTACAGGCATCCGGAATTACGGAAATACATGACCGAAGCGTTAAAATTTTGGATTAAAGAATATGATATTGACGGCTACCGCTGTGATATAGCAAGCTTTGTCCCGATTGATTTCTGGGAAAATGCCAGAGTTGAACTCGAAACTATAAAACCGGTTTTCATGCTGGCTGAGGCCGAAGACAAAGATCTTCACCGGAAAGCATTTGATGCTACTTATAACTGGACTCTTTGGAATATTCTGCATCAGATTGCCACAAACAATACCAGTGTAAAAACTCTGAGTGAAGCTTATTTAGCAGAACACGTTTCTATTTTTCCGAAGGAAGGAATGCGTCTAAACTTTATCGATAATCATGATAAAAACTCTTGGGAAGGCAACCAATACAGCAATTTTGGCGATGCCTGGAAAGCCGTAACAGTTTTTACGGTAATGATGGATGGAATTCCGCTCGTTTATAATGGCCAGGAGGTTGGGCTCGACCGTTCATTGGAATTTTTTGAAAAAGACCCGATTGACTGGAAACCACACGAAAATATAGACTTCTATACCACTCTTTTTAAGCTGAAACATAAGAACCAAGCGCTTTGGAACGGCAAACACGGCGGAGAAATCGTGAGGATTATGAATGACCGGATGGATCAGGTTGTTTCTTTTGTGCGGGAAAAAAATGGTGACAAAGTGCTTACCTTTATCAATTTAAGCAAAGAATCGCTCATTGTACAATTCGATACTTTCTTTGATACGGGAATGTATACCGATCTTTTTGCCGCAAAACAGCAGATAGTATCTGAAACGATGATATTGACTATGAATCCTTGGGAGTATTTGGTATTGCACAATTCTGTTCTAGAAAAAATATTTTATTATTAACCATCATGTATCTCGAAAAAACTGTTACTTTTCGTGAAATAAATTTTCATTCTATTATTATAAGGTGATCCAAGTCATAACATACAAAAATTGATAATCATATCTTTAATTAATTATTAATCAATGTTCAGCTTAATATTAAAAACCACCAAATCAATATGTTATGGAAATCACGGAATTAAAAATACAGAATCTCGTCAGATACAAAAATCAAATGTATTCTCTTACGGAAGTATTTCAGGATCAAAATGGAGAATATTACGTCAAAATAAAGAACTCCAAGAATTGCTTATGCATTCCTGCAAAATCAATTAAGCCCATAAAAATAGATGAATCCTGGCTTTTGAAATTTGGTTTTGTTAAGACTTACGATTCAAAACACATGATAAGATTTGAAAGACGGCAAGAATTTTTAAAATATGATATCGACCTTCATGATACACATTCTATGACCGGTTTGAAAGTTTATGGAAATAATGTAAACTGCAAGTATGTACATCAGTTTCAAAACCTTTTTTGTTTTTTATTTGGGAAAGAGCTGGTGTGATTTAACTATTGAAAACAACCTTATAAAGTTCAGATAATGCTTGTTGATATTGATTTATTGCTATCATATAACGGATTTACAGAAACTTACGCCCCATCCAATGTTATTTTCAAAGAAGGTGATATTCCAAGGTTTTATTATCAGATAATTTCCGGTTCTGTGAAGCTAAACCATATAGGTGAAGAGAAAAAAGAGCTTATTCAAAGTATTTTACGTGAAGGGCAAAGTGTTTGTGAGCTATTATCCTTCATCGACGACCCCTTCCCTGTAAATGCAATCGCCATGTCGGAATGTACCATCCTAAAAGTTCCTAAACCTGAGTTTTTACAGCTTCTTGATGAGCACCATGATGCAGCGGTAAATGTTCGCAAGTTCATTGCAAAACGTCTGTATCATAAATTCATTATGATGCAGAATAATGCATCTAAATATTCTCACGTAAGGGTAAAAGGTATTTTGGCTTATTTCAAGAGTTTCAGCGATGATCAGAGTCCATATTCTTATGAAGTTCCTCTTACAAGAAAACAGCTCGCATCAATAACCGACTTGCGCGTTGAAACAGTTATAAGGACGGTAAAGAAAATGGAAAGCGAGAAACTTCTGGAAATTAGAAAAGGAAAGATTTATTTTTAAAGATAATTGAATTTCCTTAAAGCCTAATTCTGAGATATTAATAAAATATTTTCCCGTTCTTTATGATAAGAATTTCGCTTTTCTCCATTCTTTTTATTGCTCTGATAGCAGTCTCGACAGAAATCCCTGTAAGTGAAGCCAGCTGCTGTCTGGTGTGCGGAATTTCGAATGAAAATTTATCTTTATTTTCCTTTTGCTCTTTCATTTGATTCATCAGCTCTACTAAACGTTCTTCAGCATTTTTGCTTGAAATTTTTTGCATCAGCACCATTTTTTCAGAGGTCTTTTCGGATAAGGTTGTGTACATATCCATAAAAATAGTAGGATGATCTTGCAGTAATTGAAAGAATTGATCTCTGCCGACTTTAAGAACGGTACATTTTGTAAGTGCAACCGCATTCACAGGATATGGTTTTCCAAGAATAAGCATCGATTCGCCGAAACATGAATTGTCTGAAAGAATATTTTGTATAAATTCTTTGCCGTCTTCCTTATAACTATTAAGTTTTACCTCGCCCTTCACAATTTGGTAATAAAACTGAGGATTAGCCTCTTCACGAAATATATAATCGCCAGTGTTGTAATACTCTTCAATTGCTTCTACTGAATGCAAAAGTCTTTCTTGGATAGGCATAATGTATTTTTTAAGGTTAGAAAATTCATGCGTTTGATAGATAAATTCACAAATTGACTCAGTATTTCTATTGATATTTTTTTTAAACGGTTAGTTCAAAGGTAGACTATCAGCGATGTATTAAATATGACTTAGGTCATATTTTTTGTAATCTTTTGAAAAGACAAAACTTAAAGCACGGATTTCAGTTCGATTTGATTTCCAATGAATTAACAAAACGCATAAATAAATTCAACCTCAAACAGGCTTATTGACGAAGGAAAAATTGTAAATTTTAAATATGATAATGCCGGTTATTTCTATTCCAAAAATTCAAGTATTTGCAAATTTCTTAGTAAAACATTATTTTTTTTAGTTTAAATCATATTCTAAAAATTATTAAATTAATATATTTGTAATAAGTATTCACAGAAAGCTAGGTGAAATTTAATTGGGAGTTATGGTCATACAAGAAGACTTGCTCGTTACGTATGGAGCAGACATCATTCATTTACAAAAATCCGAATTCCTTTTTGAAGAAAATAATGCACCTGCGTACTATTTTCAAATCAAAACAGGTAAAATAAAACTTACGAATTTCCAGCTCGAAAACAGAGAGTTTATTCAAAGTATTCATAAAAATGGAGAATCCGTTGGCGAAATATTCCTATTTTCCAAATACAAATATCCCGTGAATGCTGTTTTGATGGAAGATTGCACCATATACAAATTGGAACATACCAAACTGCTACAATTGCTGGAATCTAATTTTGAAATCCAGATGAAATTTCTTCATTACATAGCTGAAAGAACTTATTATAGCTATATCTTTTTAAACAGTTTAACTTCAGAAGATGCAAGCCATCAATTACTTACTTTACTGAACCACCTGAAAGCCAGCCAAGATATATCAGAACGCTATTCTTATAAAATTCCGTATACAAGAAAAGAACTTGCTTTTTTAACAGGATTGAGGATTGAAACCGTCATAAGGACATTTAAGAAAATGGAAAGCGAAAATTTAATTAAAATAATAAAAGGAAGAGTCTATTACTGATACATCACAATCGCTTCTAATTTGTTCAACTCTTATAATAAAGCTTCTTTTCTTATAAAATATCATCACTTTTCATCCTTCCCAGAATCACCTCACGCAACCTTTTTTCATGTTCATCGCCCCAGTTTCCCAATGCAGAAATAACAGGAATCAAAGTCTTCCCGAAATCTGTAAGGTAATACTCTACTTTCGGCGGAACCTGTGCATAGATTTTCTTTGAAACCAATTCGTGTTCCTCCAGTTCTTTCAGCTGAATATTCAGAACACGTCTTGAGGCATCGGGAATTTTGCGCTGCAGCTCGCTAGGTCGCAGATGACCTTCATTAATAAACCACAGCAGACGGATTTTCCACTTTCCGTACAGCACTTCACCGATCAGGTCGAGTCCGCAATTTAAATTTAAAGGAATTTTTCTTTCATGCATAAGACAAAAGTAGCCCAATGTTCCAAAATCTACAATAGGGGAAAAAATTATCCCTATGCAATTCGGTTTTCCGTTATTGCCGGAAACGGTGATACTTCAGAAATTTGTATCAAAGAATTTAAGAAATGGAAAATCAATTGAATTTCAATGATGAATTAAAAGGTAAAATCGCCTTAGTTACGGGCGGCACAAAAGGAGCAGGAAAAGCCATCGCCAGAAGATTGCTTATTGCAGGAGCAACGGTGATCATCACGGCAAGAAATCCACCCGAAGAAGAAAACAACAATCTACACTTTATTTCAGCAGATCTGGCCACAGCTCAGGGAACTCAAAAAGTGGTAGAAGAAGTTTTACAAAAGTTTGGGAAGCTCGATATTCTTGTCAACAATCTCGGAGGTTCAGAAACCAAAGGCGGCGGTTTTACGGTCCTAAGCGATGAACACTGGCTGCAGTCATTACAGACAAATCTTCTTTCGCCCGTAAGATTAGACCGTGGCTTTTTACCGCAAATGATCGAAAGGAAAACCGGAGTCATTATTCACATCGCCTCCATTCAGGCAAGATTGCCTTTATATGACAGCACACTTCCCTATGCCGCTGCAAAAGCCGGTTTACTTAATTACAGTAAAAGTTTATCAAACGAAGTTTCTCCAAAAGGCGTTCGCATTTTAACCGTTTCACCTGGCTGGATCATGACCACCGCCTCAGAAAGAATGATGGAACGTATTGCCGAAAGCAGCAAATCCACAATCCAACAAGCGACCGAAAGTGTAATGAATGCCCTTGGCGGAATTCCTTTCGGAAGACCCGCAAAACCAGAAGAAGTTGCTGAACTGGTAGGTTTCCTCGTCTCCCCAAGAGCCAATTATCTCACCGGAACAGAATATGTGATCGACGGCGGAACGATACCAACCGTTTGATGATTGAAAATTACAACAATGGAAACTTCCGTCAGTTCGAGTGTTTTTCGCAGCAAAGCGAAGAAAATGTATCGAGGAACCCGTCAATTATAAAAAGCATTTTTAACTTAAAAAAATCTTAGCGCTCTTTGCATTAAATCCACAGAATAAAAACAACAATTCAAAAAACAAACAAAATGAACTTACCAAACATCATCACAGCATTAGTAAAAGCACAAACCAACTTCGACAGCCATACCTATGCCGACTGTTTCACAGACACCGCTGTCGTATTTGACGAAGGAAAAACCCACAACGGAAAAACAGAAATACAAAACTGGATTGCCGCTGCGAACAGCGAATACAAAACCGTTATGAAACCCTTAAACTACAACGAAAAAGAAAACATCCTCTCTGCAGAAATCTCAGGAACATTTCCTGGAAGTCCTGTCGTTTTGAAATACCATTTTGAGTTGAGTGATGGGTTGATACAGTCGTTGAAAATTACCGGATAAAAATTTGAATGGTTTATTATTAAAGCTGAAGTTTGTACTTCGGCTTTTTTCATTAGGTTTGAGTTAGAATTGTTTTGCTAGGAATAATTATATGCAAAGCACAAATAAGGAGGCTATTTATGGACAGATGAAATCATTCAGGAATTTCCACACAATGACCGTTGGACTTGGATTGAAACAAAATAATATCAAAAAATGGACTATAAAAGTATTGCTGAAAAAATAATTGAACTGAAAAATGCAGACCTGACATTGAGAGAAAAACTTGTGCAAAGTGGAAAACTTAACGAGGGTTATAATGAAGAAATGAAGGAGTTACACAATAAAAATGCTAAAATCCTAAACAACATAATAGACACAATTGGATATCCTACAATTGACAAAGTTGGTAAAGAAGCAAATGAAGCGACTTGGTTGGTAGTACAGCATTCTATCGAACAACCCCTTTTTATGAAAAAATGTGCGAAACTTTTGGAAATAGCAGTTAGTGAAAGTAAAGCAGACCCGAAAAGTTTAGCGTATTTAACAGATCGTATAGCAGTTTTTGAAGGTAAGCCGCAGCTTTACGGGACACAATTTGACTGGGACGAAAACGGAAATTTAAGCCCAAATCTATTTGATGAATTAATCAAAGTAAATGAAAGAAGAAAATCAATTGGACTTAACACACTTGACGAACAAACAGAAATAATGAGAAGACATGTAATAAATGAAAATCAATTGCCATCAAAAAACTTAGAAAAAAGAAAACAGGAAATTGAAGAATGGAAAAAGGATGTCGGGTGGACGAAATAAAAACAATCCGCTAGCAGGACCATCCCACTCGTGCCTCCAAAACAAAAAAAACAAACCTCCATCCTATTCAAAAAAACTCTACATTTGTTACTCTAACAATTTAAACACAAATGACTTATGGCTTCAACATTTGAAACCGGACACGCAAAAAACATTGCGCAGTTCCAAACACTGATCGAATTCGTTAAAGGCTACGGTGCAGCCTACAACCCTTCAAAACAAAGCATACAGCTCCCCGCATTAGTTGCACTGAAAGAATCTGCCGAAGCAGCTTTGGCAGACACATTATCGAAGAAAACCGATTACAACAACAAAGTAAGCGAAAGACAACTCGCCTTCAGCGACATTGGTACGCTTTCAACCAAACTGATCAATGCTTTAGAGGCTTCCGATGCATCATCAGGAAGCATCAGCGATGCAAAACTGTATCAGAAGAAGATCTGGGGAAAACGCGCTACTCCATTACAAACAACCATTGATCCTAATGCGGAAGTTCCCAAAACCATATCTGTAAGTCAGACTTCTTTCGATCAACTGATTCAGCATTTATCAGGAATCAAAACCGTACTTGAAGCGGAGCCCGGCTATGCACCCAACGAAACAGAATTACAAGTAGGCACCCTCGCCACAAAGATCGCAGATTTACAGGCTAAAAGTGCAGCCGTTACCACAGCATACACCGAAATCAGCAACTCTAGAATTGCAAGAAATCAGACACTTTACACTAGCGAAAACAGCATTTACGAAACGGCAGCGAACGTCAAAAAATACATCAAATCAGTCTTCGGCGCCGACAGTCCGCAGTTTGCACAGGTAAAAGGATTAAAGATTAAGAATATAAAATCCTGACTTTCTCAAAAGTGATTAAAATTTAAAAGTAAGTTTTCACAAACTGAAAGTAAGGAAGCTCCTCCCAAAAGTAATCTTACTACCGCAAACGGTAACCTTATTTCCGCAAACTATAATCTCATTACTGTTATAAGTAATCTTGCTACCGCAAAGTATTATTTCATTCCTGCAAATAGTTTTCTTGCTAATGCAAGTTGTCATCTCGTGGCCGCAAAATGTTTTTTTACTACTGCATTTAGTATTCTTTCTGCCGCATTTAGTATTCTTGCTGCTGCAATATATTATCTTGTTACCGCTTCCTGAAATCTTCCCGCTTTGCGATAAAATAAAAAATCCTTTCAAAAAATTGAAAGGATTTCCTTTGAGAAATATGAAATTAACTAAGTGTGCTCTTGTTTTCTACTGAACTATTATTTTAAAATTGCTGTTCAGATCATCTCCTGAAACGTTCAGTATATAGTTTCCGGATACTTTTTTACCGGCAACATTCAGATTAAATGTTCCGTTTCCGTTAGCATTTATTTTTTCTTTAATGATCACTTTTCCTGTCATATCCATCAGCGTTGCTGTCAGACTGGATTTTTTATATTCAGGAAGCTTAATGAATATCTCATCTTTCACAGGATTCGGGTATACGCTTCCCACATTTTTGCTGATGCTGAATTCCGCATTGCTCAATACAGCCTGATTATATAAAGCAGCTATTTCTGTTGGAGATAATGCATAATTAAACATCTTAAGTTCATCAAATGCACCTTTGTAAGGAGCCGGAGCGGTAGTCGCCTGGAACTCCAACTCACCGATGTTTCCGATGATCAGATCACTTGCTTCACCAATACCGGTAACCGCAGTTTCGTCTCCTTCAGTACTTAAAACACCATTTGTATAAATTCTCATCTTATGTGCAATAACATCTCTCTGGATCACAACATGCACCCAGTTGTTCGTAAAATAATTGGCAATGGGTGATGTGATTTCCCTTTTCGTTACGTTATCATCTATCGCATACCTCAGCTGCCCTCCCTTGATCTCTACGTTAAAACGTTTACCGGTCGCGCCTGTTGTAGTGTTGGCCGTAAACGAACCTTTACACAATACATAAAGACTTGTTGATGAAGAAGACGGGATCATGCTTGTAGGAGCTTTCATCCAATACGAAACAGAAAAAGAATGATTATCAAACATAATATGATCCTGATGCGGAATACTCGCTATATACATATTGTCCGGAGAAGTTGACAGATCAAGGGCATTGTTTTCCTTTCCTGGTACTCTCACGCTGGCATTATCATAAGCTACATCTAGTATTCCATGATTGGCAAAAGACGTTGCATCAGCAATTTGAGCACCTGCAGAAGGAGCTTCAGCGAATGGCCAGTTTCCTACAAGGCTTGGGATCAACGCACGGAAGCTCCACACATTTCCAGTCGCAACACCCAAAGCATTACTTGCATCAATTCTCCAGTAATAATTGGTTGCCGGATTTAAATTGGCAAGCTGGTAAGACGGTGTGGCAGAATAAGGTACACTTCCAACATTGCTCAAATTTTGAGGATCTGTTCCAAAATAAACTGAATACGTTGTCGTGTTGGTACTGCCCGTCCATTTCAAAAGCAGATTACCATTGTTAAATTCTGCATTATTATTGCCGTTAGCAGGAATAGGATTCGTGGCTTGTGTTGGAGCTGACGGAATCGGCGGTGTCGTTACTGATGCATTGGTTGTATAAACCGAAGAATCTGTAGCGTTGGTTGCTTTTACTCTGTAATAATATTGAGTATTTGGTGTTAAACCTGTTTCATTATATGTAGTTGTATTCGCAGGTAATGTTGCAATCACTGTAAAAGCAGTTCCATTGGTAGAACGCTCCAAAACATAATTGGTTTCATTAGCTGCATTATCATTCCAATTAACTGTTAAAGAACTTGAAACCGGAGTTCCTGTTGTTGTGACTGCATTAGTAAAATTCAAATTTGATGGCGGAATAATAAAATCCGGAGGCGTTGTATTGGGTAAACTATTAATGTAAACCTCAATATTCAGATACGGAGCTTGTGTTGTGCTTACGGTCAAAGCATCGAAAACATTAGGATTCAGTCCGTTGGCAGTTTCCCAGACATCAGGCATACCGTCATTATCTGTATCCAAAGGAGCAGGCGCACCATAAATATGTCCTGCACCGCCATTTGTAAATCCAAACTGAATTACCAGATCATTTTGTACATAAACATAAGTAGCCGTCGTTCCTTTAGACATAAGATCTGAAATCATTAAGCTATCCACCTGATCCCGTTTCGGAAATGATGCGCCTACACCAGCAACTATATTATTGAACGCATCCTGAGCGGTTAATGTTGGGGTTTTCATTGGATAATCATATGGAGTCGCCATGATTGCCGCGGCATTTCCTACAGGATATCCTGTTAAATTCTGAGGAACTAAAGCTCCGTCTAATACTCCGTTTTTATTGTTGTCAAAATAATTTCCGGCACCGTATAAATTGAAGTTCGCATTTCCTACGCTAAAAGGAGTTGAAACCGTATTGCTTGTATTCGGGCCTCCGATAAAATAATTATTGATGATATTGGCAAAAGAACTTCCTGCAGAATCTCCGCCCATAATATAAGCTTCCCCGGATTGTGTGTGTCCATACGTGTTGCCATAATTTCCCCAATTGTAAACAACGTTGTTTACAAATTCATTGATTCCTTTTATTTTATTATTACGGGTTTTGTTACAGATGTATAAGTTTCCTATCAGGCTTATCTTTCCTCCCGGCGGTGGTTGCATTAATCCTCCGGCAGAATGATTATGGCGGTGTAGCCCTTGCCCAATAATAGAATTCTGAATCGTTATATTATCAGGACTTGTACCGTTATTGTCCCAGTTAATCGAAAATACTTCGTCTGTACCCCAGGTAAAAGTCATATGATCTAAAATCATATTCGCTCCGTTGGCGATTCCTGAAGCATCCTGATTTTGAGAAGTTCCACCGTAACGGATACGCATATATCTTGCAATGGTATTATTGGCTCCTGTAAATGAAACTCGAGGTCCCAAAAACAATATACCTTCTCCGGGAGCAGTTTGTCCTGCAATCGTGGTATTGGCAGCCACAGCAACTACTGATTGCAAATTAACGATGCCTCCAACTTTAAATATTACAAATCTTCCCGGCTGACTCACCGCATCACGGAATGAGCCTGGCCCGCCGTCATTTAAATTGGTAACCAAATAAATTTGAGGATTTGCCGCACCTCTTGCCCCTGTCGTAAATCTGCCAAAGCCGGTCGCTTCAGGAAATGCCAGCGTCTGAGCATTAAAATCGATTGTGGATAATGTTAATCCACAAAGCAGTAAAGATTTAAGAGCATGCTTAAATGGTAAAGATTTACTTTTCATAAATATTAATTTTGTGTTAACTAATCTAACCACAATACCAAACAGCGGCATCCTGCTCCATCCTGTTTGCATCTACATACCAAACGATGATGCTTCTGTTAAACAGTTTTCAGTCAGTATTGCAATGATCCGAATAATATGATTCCGTAAACTGAAAAATTAGATACCACAAATCATTTATTATTCTTCAATAATTGCTAATTTTAGTTTTTAACCAAATACAATATTGATATGCAGTTTATTGATTTTAAAAAAGAACATTTCACACAAGACGAAGAAACAAACGATTACTTTATCGAAATTTCTAAAGATGAAGTAGGATTTGGGAATATTAAAGTGCAGGCAAAACAGGATGATGCAAATTATGCTGAGGTGGATTGTGAACTTGTTGATGATCTTGAAAAGGTAACGATCAGAATGGAAAAGCCTGCCGATATCAGGGTAAATTTCTAAATAATTGCTCCAAAGTCTTCTTACTTTGGAGTTTTGTTTACAGAATACTTTAATTAGTTAACTTTTGAGTTTGATGTTTCAGAAGTTTACTCATAAATTTTACCATTTGAAATATTATTTTAATAAACTTATTCTTTGAAACTACCAAAGTCATACTATTTAAATACTGATGTTTCTCTGTTGGCGAAAGATTTATTGGGAAAAATACTTTTTACCGTAAAAGAAGGCTGCTTAACTGCAGGTATCATCGTTGAAACTGAAGCTTACTTCGGTATTGAAGATAAAGCATCACACGCCTACGGAAGTCGTCGCACAGCCCGCACTGAAATCATGTATAAAGAAGGCGGTGTGGCTTATGTGTATCTTTGTTATGGAATTCATTATCTGCTGAATGTTGTTACCTCGGTAAAGGATGACCCAAAATGTGTTCTCATCAGAAGCATCGAACCTTTTGAAGGTCTGGAAATGATGGAACTTAGAAGAAATATGCCGGTAACTAATAAAGCTATTTCTTCAGGTCCCGGCTCCGTATGCAAATCCCTGGCAATTGATTCTACGTTCAATAAAACTTCGCTTACAGAAGAACATATTTGGATTGAAGATCGAGGTATTTCATATCAACCTTCCCAAATCGTTGCTGCTCCGCGTATCGGGATTGCTTATGCACAGGAACATGCTGATTTACCACTGCGATTTTTCGTTAAAGTTTCTAAATATAGCAGGAAGTAATGAATATATGCAAAAACTTCAGGCGATTTTGTACAGGTTTTAGTGTTTGTTTATCACTAATTTATTGATGAGAATTTAATTTCTTTTTCAATTCACGAAGCTTTGGCGTTACAGCCTTTCGCAAATCATTATGAAATTGTTTGTAATCTTTTATACTTTGCTCCAGTTTCCTTTTGTTGCTTAAATAATTTTCATACAAATCCCGCAATTCAGAAGCCCGTGAAATTATTTCAAAAGATTGAGCATCAAATTCTTCCGTTTTTTCTATTAAATAACGGTAAGATTCCATACGTTCTGTAAGGCTGTTATGAATTTTAGGCTCTATTCCCTGCATTTTATTAAAGCTTTGAAGATCATCTTGCAATTCCGGCAGCAGGATTATCGCTCTGAAATAAAACTTTCACATTGGTATCGGAATCCGATTTGCCATTAGATGATTTAAAATAAATTTTCTGTAAAACCGACGAAAGCAATGTTTCTTCAGAGTCGCCAAGAGGTAAAAGGGGTAACGAATTATATTCATCCACCAAAGTCTGCGGAACAATTCCGTTGCTGTAGCCGCCTTCCCCGTTAGCATTGAAAACTTTATAAATGACAGGATGAATCTGCCACGAAATCTTTTTAGGCTTCCGTTTATCTTCAATCGCAAAGCCCGCCATATCTTTTCCCAATGTTTTTTCTCCAACCTGAATCACCTCCATGTAAGGTTTTAAATTATTAATAACAATTTCCGAAGCCGAAGCCGTACTGCTGGAAGTAAGAATATATACTTTATTTAAACCTAACGAATTGGCATGAAGCGTATTAAAATCAAGTGCGTTGGGATCGTAAGCAATCTGTTGCGAAAACGTACGCTTTACTTCTCCCCCGTTCTTATTTCCTTTATATGTAATAAATTGTGAGTCTGCTGATATTCCGGAAGGAATTAACGAACATAATGCAGCAGCCGATGAAACCGAACCACCGTAATTGTAACGAAGATCCAGGATCAATTCCTGAACACCTGCAGCCTTAAATTCACTGAATTTCTGATTTAAAGTTTGTGTCATTCCATCAGGAAAATCATAAATATAAAGATATCCTGTTTTCTTGCCGGATTGCTCAATAATTTTAGAATTAATAGGCTGTTCAAGAGAATATCCGTAATATACAGTAATGTTTTTTTCATTAACAATCGTATTATTCTGCCAATTTCCAACCGTAAGATTAATAACAGTCTGATAAGGAAGTGATGATGTTAATTGCTCTGCATTGGAAGCGGTAATCACTGTTCCATTGATTTTTTTAATCATCATTCCTCTCTTTAATCCTGCATTCATAGCCGGGGAATTGGTAAGAACAAGCTTTATAACGGTAACAACTTCACCATTCCCGAGCTGCAAAACCGCATAATCAAAACCATACATCCCCCGAATAGAACGTGGATAAGTGGAAGAATCTTTGGTGTCAACAATATAAGAAAAGCGATCTTGAGGAGATAATAAGCTTTTAAAAAAATCTTTTACTGGAAGATGATAATCCGGTTTTGTAGGAATCTGATCTGCCCAATAATAATATCGTCGCATGCTATCCTGAACCCACACATTGACAGATTCCGTGCTGCCTTCAGGGAAATCTGGCAAACCTTCATCTGCTTCTCTGCACGAAAGAAAAGCAATGCCCATCAAAATAATCAGCAATAAGTGATATGTAAAAAAATGCTTTATTTTTTTCATTGTTTATAGATAATCGGCAACGTCTATATCTCCTTTTACCACCCATACTCCATTCTCCATTTTCTCCTGAATAATAATCATATTGGCTCCAATATCCTGCTTTATTTTAACCTGAATTGGATTGGAACCCGTATAAGGTTCTGTAGTTCCCGGCTTGTACAATTCTAAATAAACAGGAGCGGTAGCACTGAAAAAATTATAGATTTTTACCGACGTAAAATTGTCTTTTCCAATATTGTCAAATTCTGCCAACACGACACCGTTTTCTCTTTTCAGAATACCTTTAACTTGAGTAAGTGACGATCCGGAGAACTCGCCAAGATTCGGAAAAATAAATTCAAATCCTACTTTTCCCAGATTTACCTGAGGTTTTACAGCATAAGTTTTCAGAAAAATCCCCGGAAGATTAAAGAAATACAGGTTTTTGTAATCTTCTAAATTATTGTAATTGACTGTATATTTTGCAATCTGTGCCCCTGTTTGATTATTGTAAATCCCAAGTTCATCGGTTTCACCTTCATCAAGCACAAATTTGATCTGAGTTTCGATTTTATCTTTATAAGAAGTATTTCCGTTGATAGCAATGGGAGAGCCATTCAGCCTCAATTGCAACACATCCGGATTGGAATAGCCTTTCACATTGATATCAGCAGCTTTTTGCGCTTTGTCGTACGGCTGCATCATATCATTATCGGTACACGAAAAAAGTATGGTAAACAGTACCAGTGCTATGATATTTTTCATCTATATTATTTAAATTATAAAGTTTAACTTAAAAATTGCCCCACCCGAAAGCAGGGCAACAATTATAAAAAAAAACTAAATTGGATATGTTTCTGAATAATAATTTTAAGTTTAAAAAAGCCAACATTATTTAAAAGTTTTCATGGTTATTATTTTGAATTGATGCTGGCTTTATAATGATTTTATTTCTTGATAAATTTTAATCTTTCTGTTGTTTTTCCATCAGAAACCTCAGCAATATAAGTTCCTGTTGATAATGCAGTTACATTCATGTTTTTTGAAAATTTGGTCATCAAAACTTTTTGACCCGTCAAATTATAAACAGCAACTGTTGTTGTGTTTTCTTTTAAATTTGGATTAAGCTGTAATTGTAAAGAGTTTGTTACAGGATTTTCCATTATTTTGGTTAGGTTTTTAACTGTTTTTATATCATTTGTTTTTAAAACTGATGAATAAATAGCAATCTCATCAATATTGATATTCTGAGAATTTATGGCACCACCGGATGTTATTCTATTTGACCACAATCCAATGTAGATTTTTTTCCCTGCAAAAACTGAAATATCAACCAAAGATTCGGCAAATTGAGTAAGATCAGTTGGCAGCGTAGCACTTGTGGCGCTGAATTTATATAATGCTCCTCCTGTATTTTGTGCATCAGTTGCCAATTGTTGGAAATCAGACAATTCAGGCACTTGTTTCTGTGGAGTGCTTACGAAAATATAAATATCTCTGCTTACGCTTGCGTGGGTAGACCTTTGTCTTCCAAGGTAACCCGCAAGTGTGATCGTGCCACCGACACCTGCAAGATTGATCTCTGGTGAAACAATCCAGTCACTTTCTGCGGCAAAGCCTGTCGCATTACCCGAAGGAACCAGATTGATAGAATGGCGTAAAACTCCTGACGTTCCGTAGGCTAAAGATGTGCCGTTGTGGTAGATATTTTGTCCCTGAACCCATCCGTTTCCGTTGTTGTTCAGATCATAAAAAGTCCATCCCTGCAAAGAGGCAGGTGTATCAAAAGTATTGCTCCAGACAGGATATTGCGCAAATGCTAATTGCGATAAAAATAGAATAGAAAATAAAATTAATTTTTTCATAATACCAATTATTAAAGTTTTTGTTTGTAATAAAAGCAGGGAATGGCAATGATACCATCCCTGCATTTTAAGTAAGATTATTGTACAACTGAGAAATCATATTTTGTCCAGATACCTTGGAAATTTCCACAGTTTCTTGGAGATAAATTCCATCCTCCATTGTTAAAGAATGGCTGAGACATTCCGAAAGCATTTGCTGATGCTGAAGAAACGATGTTTGCAGCAGGAATTCCCGCAGTACCTAAACCTGTAACAACAGTTGTGTTGAATCCGTGTACTTTGATCGAGCTGTAAACAGATGCAGAAGATAATTCAGAACCTGAACCTTCAACTCTGATCGCTGTAGGATATCCTGTAACCACAGCATCATTTAACGTTAATCTTCCATTTCTTCTGATATGGATACCGTTTTCATATAATGCTCCGTTTGTACTGCTTGAAGCACCTACGATTGTAAGATTATTGATTATTGGATGCGTAAGTAATGTAGTAGACGTTCCACCTGCATTATTGTCCAATTCGATACCATTTGAGTCCGGGCTTCCACCACTTACCGTGTGCGCAGAGTTGTAATCTGCCAAAGAAAGAGCACATGTAATTGTCCCTGTATATCCGTTATCAAAATCAAAATTATCATCTTCTGCAGCAAAAGATACCAAGTTGGTCGCATTTACAGTTCCGCCGAAGAACTCAAAAGAATCATCCTGTCCGTAAGAAACCTGAATATGGTCCAAAATAGTACCACTTCCAACACCTCCTAATGATAAAGCATTCACTTCATTACCTGAATTAGCTCCCACAAAATCGTAACCAGCAAATTCGATACGAACATATTTTAAAGTTCCTGCATTATGAGTAGAATTTGTACCTCCAAACTGATAATCTACACCCGTTAATCCTTCGATAGTTGTCGTTGTTGGCACATTCGTAGGTGCATTACCCAATATTACAATACCTCCAAAATCTCCAGGAGATGCTGTTGTATCTTCATTTCCGTCCAATAATTTATAACTTGTAAAAACGATTGGCTGAGCTTCTGTACCTGTAGCATTGATTTTACCTGCTTTTGTAATCACCAATATTCCTGAACCTTCTCCGATAGCGTTTGGTTTAGCTTTAATAAAAGTACCCGGCTGGATCGTCAAAGTAGCACCGTTTTTCACAGTAACAATACCGTCTAGCTCTATCACTCCGCTCCAAGTAGTGTTGGCCGTAATGTTTCCGCTAACAGTAGTTACAGGAAGTGAAGAAGCTGTAATGTATTCAGCAGAAGCAGACTGCATTTCGAATGGAGATGAAGAATCTGCTAATGAATCATGTTGACAAGCTGTAAGCGATAATGCTGCAACAGCAATTAGAGTTAATTTTTTCATTGTTAAAAATTTTATTAGGTCGGTTGTTTATGTTTCAGACCTGATGTTTTTATATTTAGAAATACCCACCTCTGTATTTCTGCGATTTGGTTATTTTTTCTTACTTGTGCGCTGCATGAGGTGCTGCATTGCAAAGTTTCCCGATTGTAATAAAACCTGTGTCCGGGAAAACAACTGGCATTCGGTTTTGCCTGAATCTTTACTGTTGCTGCGCATCATCAGTAATATAGTTTGATTCATTCTCAGGATGCCGAAACCTGTACATCACTATTTGGAGCTCTTTTCTTTTAATTATTAAAAAGTATAATTCACACTTAATCCTAACATTCTTCCGCTATAAGCACGGAACAAAATCTTATCAATGTTTTTATCATATTTATCGGTTGCACCTGGCAAAAGCGCCAGCATTTCTCTTTCTGTCTGAAGATTCTCACCATTTGATACTGAATAAGAATTATAATTATTGTAAAATTCTTTTACTCTGTTGAAAAGATTTCTGGCGTTAAACTTCACTTCTAAATTTCTTTCTCTAAGAAACTTATACGAAATCTGTGCGTCGGCAACTGCATAAGGTCTTTGTATTTCTTCACCGTTGTATCCGTATCCTACTGTGATATATTGATCACCTTTAGCATTGTATAAAAAGCTTAATCCCAAACGTTCGCCGTCATACATTAATCCCAAATTATAAGCATAAGGAGTTTGCCCGTATAGTGGTCTGTCCACCTCATAAGTAGCATCTGTATCTTCTTTATTATACTTGTCTTTAAAAGAGATTACTTTGGTATCGTTATAGGTGAAGTTTCCGCTTATGAAAAGCTTTTCCAGAAAAGAATCTGTGTTAATGAAGCCTAAATTTTTTCTGACCTCAACTTCCACGCCTTTAAGTTTTGCATTTTTAGAATTTCCGTTATAAAGATGTAAATTGCCTTCGTTGGAAATAAATCCTTCCCTTTCAATCGGTCTGTTGATGTTTTTATAATACAGCCCTGCGGAAAATATTTCTCCTAACCCGGGAAACCATTCAAATTTGAAGTCATAATTATTTACTACTGATGATACCATCTCCGTATTATGAATCAACCCGTTGGCAATGGGATCGAAATACGGCAATCCTGTTCTTTCGTTAAATTGAGGTCTGATTACGGTTTTACTGTAAGCAATCCTTACATTAATCTTATTCGTCGGGCTGTAGGTAAAATTGGCAGAAGGCATAAATTGCCAGGGTTTGTCTTCAACAGCGGTTTTGAAAACATTCTGCGGATCACCTGGATCCAGCTGCTGAGAAATCAGATTGTATCTAAAATATTCCGCTCTCAAGCCCCAAACCAATCTAAATTTGTTCCAACGGTTATCAAACATAATATATCCGGCATGCTGGTCTACTTCTCCTTCATACTTTTCGTTTTCATAAAGAGGTCTTGTCTGCCACCCGATTCCTCCCGGTACGTAGTGCGAACCGTCGAACCAGTCAGAAAGCGCGCCCTGCATCGTCAGGATTTTAGTTCCTGCTCCTATTTCATCTACTCTCAGCAAAAATTTCTGTTGTATGTTGGTATTGCTTTTTGATGCGCCGGCATATCCTACTTTTATGTCATTTTTAAAGTTTCCAAAAGCAATATTCCATTTGAAAGAAGCTCCATAATTGTAATCGGTTTGCTTATTTTCTATATAACCCCTTGCAAAATCACTTGAAGAATTATTAATTTGATGATAGTTTAAAACTTCACTTCCTATAAACTCATACAAAGTCTGGTGTAAAGTATAATCTTTGGTATCGGATGCCACGCCCGTTCTTGCCATGAACCAATCTACATCCACATTTCCTATTTTATGATTTCCTTCCAGCTTATTTTGTAAAAGAGTCTGAAAAATAGGATAATTGGCATTATCAGTATAAGGTCTATCTAATGTTTTTATCTGTTCCGGATCATTGTTGGGAATAATTCCGTTATAAAAATAATTGTAAGATAATTCTGCATTGCCCGGTAATCCGCTGCCTCCTGTATATTCGTTCCATCCGGTAACTTTTGTAAGCGTGTTGTCATAAATGTGTGTGTAAGAATTACGGAAAGAGATTCTGTTTTTTCCCAATTGCAAACCAAAATTCATCATTCCTGCCACCGTAGAATTATAAGTATAAGAAGCTCCCTGATTTTTAAAATTATAAAATTTAACAGGCTCTGCTCCGGTTTTCTGCCAGCCATTGACAAGCTCTGTTGTATCAAGCCAGTTTCCTCTTCCTGTATGGTCAATATCTAACTTTGTTTGTTCGTTTCTTATGGTTAAAGCTCCGGCAAATCCCCATTTGTTATTATTTTTAAGCTGAAAAGTTCTTCCCAAAGCCAATTGCATATTGGAACCTAAATCTGCTTTTGTTCCGTAAGTTGTAAAATTATCATTCACAAACTGCTTGGATTGTTCAAAAAACAACGGATTTTCCCAATTCATCGCCCCAAGACCTTTAGGGAAATCTCTCGTTCCGTCGTCATACCCGAAATAATCATATTTTCCTCGTTGGCGCGTCAGAAATTCTTTAAAAGTAGAAATATCATTATAAGAAGTTCCCATACTTACCGTGGTAAAATCCTGATTGGGAATATCTTTTGTCCGCACTTCTACATAACCGCCTGCGAAGCTGGCATTCATATCGGGTGTTGCGGTTTTGCTTACAATTACGCTTTCTACCATTGCTGTCGGAATGATATCAAATGAAAAATTCTGGTTATAAGCTTCCGTACTTGGCAGACTGATCCCATCCATTGCGGCAGTATTCCAGCGTTCCCCCATTGAGCGGACAACCACATATTTGTTGTCGATCGTTGTGATTCCAGTGATTCTTTTTAATGTTCCTCCAACATCATTATCAGGTGTTTTCGAAATCTGTTCGGCAGAAATTCCATCGCTCATTTGTGCAGCTTTTTTCTGTAAAGCCAATAATCCTGCTTGCGTATCTGATTTACGGGCTCCCGTAATAACGACCTCTTTAATATCCGTTATATTATCTGAAACCGCCTTCATGGCGAATGAAATATTATTCGTTTCGTTATTGCTTACCGATAATTTTTCGACTCTTAAAGTGTTGAATTTTGTGGCTTTAACAGATAGAGTATAAATTCCGGAAGGCAGATCAACTGAAAAATCGCCGTTATTATCTGTTGTCACTGTCTTTCCGGCAATGGTCACCTGAGCTCCGACAACCGGATTTCCGACTTCATCAACGATCTTTCCGGAAACTCGTCCGTTTCCTAATTCAGAAACCGTCGAGCCTTCGTATTTTATTGAAATAAGATCTCCGCGCAGACGGAAAACAACCGGAAGGCCTTCTGTAATGTACTCCAGACAGTTGCTGACGGAAATATTTTCGCACTTTATGTTTTTTACTTTTAATTCTTTAATATCTGATTTAGAATAAGCCAGCCTCGCCCCTGTTTTAACGGCAAACTCTTCCAAAACCTCAATCAGCGGTCGGCTTGCAGGAACAGAAAACGATACTTTCTGTACTAATTCCTGTGCCTCTGCAGCTGCTACAGTAAAAAACAACGCCGCGATTGTAAAACTACACTTCAAACTTTTCATCCTCTTTTTTAATTAAAATTTCTGGTTATTCTTTTTGATTTGATGGTTTTCTGATTTTTTATTTTTTTAAGATATAGGTACGATTCGCCTTTTCGACTTCCAGACCCAGTATAAATGCCAATGCATCTATATTTTCGTCGGAACTTCCGCCCGTAAAATCTGCTGTGATTTTCTTATCCGAAACCTCTTTAGGATATTTAATATTTATCTGATGGTTTTTCTGTAAAATTTCAACCACTTCTCCTAATGAAACATCATTAAAACTTAAGGTCAATAAAGTAGAAACCTTTTTCCCGGAATTTTTCTCAGCAGAAATTGAAAGAATAGCTGCCGTCCTTGGAATCCCGAAATTGGTCCATTTTTGATGAGGTTTAAGAAAATAAACAGGAACTCCATCCGACGAAACAGCCACTTTGCCTTCATAAAGATCAACCGCTTTATCATTTCCTGACTGCGAAATTTTAAAAATCGTTCCCAATACTTTTGTACTGAAACCGTCAGCATTTACAATAAAAGGATGCATTTTAGATTTGGCTACAGAGAATATGGCATCTCCTTTTAAAGCAACAATTCTGGTGTCTGCAGGAAAAGATTTTTCTACCGTAAGTTCCGCGCCCGGAAATAATGTCACTACCGAACCGTCTGCCAAATGCACCTTTCTGTTTACAGATTCTGCGACATACACATCCGGCTTAAAGAAAGCTTGATACGTAAAAATTCCTCCAAATGACAGTAATAATAAAATAATTGCCGCCACCTGAAGCGTATATTTTTTCAAACCAATTTTGTGGCTAATCTTTGTCGGGTGAACAAAATATGGTTCTAAAGTCAATAAAATTCTTTCTTTAGATTCTTTGGAATCTGTTTTATTTAAATCTTTTTCAACGTGGATTTTCCATTTTTCCAAAATTTCAGTTTCTTTTTGAGATATTTCTTCTCCTGAAACTTCCCGCTGCCAAAGCCTGAAAACAAATGCTTCAACTTTTTTATATTTTAGACTCTTCATAAAGTATTCAATTCAATCGATGTTTACTATTGATAAGACTGCGGAAATAAAAAACTTCCCCAAGCCGATCTTAACATCTTATTCATATTAAAATCAAGTTGTTAACAGTTTTGTCGATTTTTGACACTTTATCAACATTAGCTTCATATTGGAGTGTGTTTTTTCAGAAATAATTAATGTTGGATTTACTAAAGTTCACAAAAAGTTAATTTTACATTAGGTAATTTTGCGGTGTAATTATGAAACCGACAGACCAAAATTTATTGAATAAAGTAAAATCAGGAGACAAGCCTGCTTTCATGCTGCTGTACGAAAGATATTGGGACAGCCTTTACGGTTTTGTTTTCGGAAGAACGAGGAAAAAGGAAGTTGCAGAAGAAATTTTACAAAATCTCTGGATTAAAATTCTTGAAGATCCAACTGCAATTCAAACCGATGAATCGGAAAGTGCAAAAGGCTATCTGCTGCGTTATCTTCATTACAGGGTTATTGATTTTTATAACATCTCCAAAAAAGATCAATCGACTTTAAGCATTGATGAATCAGAAATTCAACTTGAAATAACAGACACCGAATATTTTGAAATTCTTGAAGAAAATGACATTTCGGCTTTATTTAAAATGATCGATGAAGTGATTTCTCAGCTTCCTGTAACCGAGCAGAAAGTATTTGATATGCGAATCCGGAAGAATATGTCTGTTGATGAAACTGCAGAAGCTTTAGGCTTAAGCAATAAAACGGTAAGCAATAAATTAAGCAAAACGCTTGGCCAAATACGCGAACAGCTCAATCCGGATTATCAATCTTCTAAAAAGTTCGTTACTTTATTAATGCTGATGGAAATTCTGGCAAAACATTAGATTACTGAACTTTCTATTTTTAACCTTTATTAGCGTGGTTTTTCTGAAAACTTGATTAAATTACTATATTATTATTAAAGATCGTGCAATAATTCATCATTCAAATATATTTGAATTTCTTAACTTTGTTAAATGAAAGAAAAGGTGACAAGAGTTATTTCTGAATTTAACAATGAACTGAAACTTCAGGGTTTCAAGGCATTTCAAATAGAGCAAGACAGTGCTGATACGCGTACTTACAGCAGAAAAGAATTCTACAAAATCTGCCTGACGACTGGCGAAAGTAAAATTCATTATTCAGACAAAACCTATGAACAGGAAGGAACAATTCTCTTTTTTGGCAATCCGCACATTCCATATTCCTGGGAGACGATTTCTACTTCATATATGGGCTACACCATTCTTTTCTCAGAAGAATTCTTTAAAAATTCCGAACGTTCGGAAAGCTTGCAGCAATCTTCCTTTTTTAAAATCGGAGGTACACCGGTTCTAAAAATCACCGAAGAACAAAGAGGCTTTCTCAATACTATTTTTCAGAAAATGATTGCCGAGCAGCAAAGTGATTATGTATTTAAAGATGAATTGATACGCAATTACATCAGTCTCATCATCCATGAATCTTTAAAGATGGAACCGTCTGAAAATTACGAACAGAACAAGAATGCATCTTCCAGATTAACATCGGTTTTCCTGGAATTGCTGGAAAGACAATTTCCAATTGAGACTATTCAGAATCCGCTTACATTAAAAACAGCTCAGCATTACGCGCAACACTTAAATGTGCACATCAATTACCTGAATCGTGCTGTAAAAGAAGTTACCGGAAAATCCACAACAGCTCATATTACTGAGCGCATCGTTACTGAAGCCAAAGCCCTTTTGCAACATACAGACTGGAGTATTTCAGAAATCGCTTACGCATTAGGTTTTGAATATCCAACCTATTTCAATAATTATTTCAAAAAAATTACAGGAACCAATCCTACAGCTTTTCGTTTATCCGAAGTTTGAATTTCTTAATCTTTGGTTTGAATATCTTTACTGATTAGCCTAAAGGTGAGCCTAACTTTGTATCTGGAAATCAACCCAAATACAATGTCAGATTCAAACTATATTTCCGATTCTAAATTTATTCAAAAAGATATTTTTGAACGCCTTTTAGCTGGCGAAACCATCCTTCCCAACGACTCGCAAATAGGCAGATTGAGGGAAGAAGCTTTTGCTGTAAAAGAATTGCTTGTACAGATGAATAATTCTTCGAATCCGGAAGAAATTACGAAAATATTAAGCAAAATTTTAGATAAAGAAATTCAGGATGTTGCCGTTTTCACACCTATTTACATCAATTATGGCAAGCACATCAGTATTGGTAAAAATGTCTTTATTAATTTTGATTGCACTTTTTTGGCATTGGGCGGAATTACCATTGAAGACGGTGTGTTGATTGGTCCGAAAGTCAGCCTTATTACCGAAAATCATCCCTTAAATCCTAGCGAAAGAAAAGGCCTCATTGGCAAATCCATTCTCATCAAAAGAAATGCTTGGCTTGGCGCAAATACTATAATTCTTCCTGGCGTTACGATAGGCGAAAATTCAGTAGTTGCTGCCGGAGCCGTAGTTTCTAAAGATGTTCCGGACAATGTTATCGTCGGTGGAATTCCTGCAAAAATCATTAAAAATATTGATAATGAAACAGTTTAAATTTAAGTATAAAACAGTTTTGCCATTTGTATTTGCTTTTTTGGCAATACTATCGTGCAGCAACAAAAATCAGGAAAATATGAAAAATGATAAAAACGAATTGAACACCATTTTTCCTAAAGGCGAGAAGGGCTCAAAAGATTTATTCACAGGAAATGCTTACAACATCGGTTTGGTAAATGCCGATTCTGTTTTTACAACTGCGGTTGGAAACGTGTATTTTGAGCCCGGCGCGAGGAGTAATTGGCACAGTCATCCATCCGGCCAGATTCTGATTATCACAGACGGAATTGGTTACCATCAGATTGAAGGCAAACCTATCGAAATCATCAAAAAGGGTGACGTTGTAAAATGTCCGCCCAAAGTAAGACACTGGCATGGAGCAAGTGCAGATGTGGGATTACAGCAATTGTACATCGTTCCGAATACTGAAAAAGGAATTGTAAATTGGAACGAAGCCGTAACCGACGAGCAGTATTCAAACAATAAAAACAACGAAAAATAATGAATATGAAAAAAGCACTGGCTATTGCAATACTGTTTCTTGTAACAGAACAGTTATTTGCACAAAAAGTAAAATCAAATGTTAAGAAAATGAATATATCAGAACAAGCTGAACATTATACATTCAAACTCAGCGATAAAGTTATCCGTCAGAAAGCGACTTTTAAAAACCGTTACGGAATCACATTAAGCGGAGATTTATATCTTCCAAAAAATAAGGGAACTGAAAAACTGGCTGCATTGGCAATCAGTGGACCTTTTGGAGCTGTAAAACAGCAATCTTCAGGATTGTATGCCAATCAAATGGCAGAAAGAGGTTTTGCAGCAATTGCATTCGATCCTTCTTACACTGGTGAAAGCAGTGGTGAACCTAGAAATTTAGCTTCACCCGAAATCAACACCGAAGATTTCAGCGCAGCCATTGATTTTTTGGGATTACAGAAAAATATAGATAGAAATAAAATCGGAATCATCGGTATTTGCGGTTTTGGAGGTTTTGCTTTAAATGCAGCTGCAATAGATCAACGTGCGAAAGCCGTTGCAACAACAAGTTTGTATGACATGACAAGGGTAATGTCAAAAGGATACAACGATTCAGTAACACCTGAACAGCGTACCAAAACATTAGAAAATTTGAGCCAGCAGCGTTGGAAAGATGCAGAAAACGGAAAACCTGAAGACGGCCCGCGTAATTTACCTGAAAGTTTAAAAGGAAATGAACCTCAATTTGTAGTCGACTACTTCAACTATTACAGGACGCCTCGTGGCTTTCATCTGAATTCTATAAACTCTAGCGGAGCCTGGCTGATAACCAATCCGCTATCATTTATGAATATGCCGATACTTACTTATGTGAAAGAAATCTCTCCAAGACCAATGCTCCTGATTGCGGGTGAAAATGCGCATTCACGTTATTTTAGTGAAGATATCTATAGAATAGCGGCCGAGCCTAAAGAATTGATGATTATTCCAAATGCAGTGCATGTAGATTTATATGATAAATTGGATGTAATTCCTTTTGATAAATTGGAAACATTTTTCAAGACCAACTTGAAATAATAACTATTAATTAATAATTGAAGATATCAGGGAACAGAAATGTTCCTTTTTTTTATTAATTATAAAAAATAAAAATTTTTGTGAAATACCATTAATTCTCCGTTTACAATTACATTAACTCTCCCATTGTTTCTTATTGAATTAATGTTTTTATCGTAATAAAATGTTAAAATCCAGGTAATACTGTCAAGCTAAATTTGTTCTCAAAAAAATGAAGAAAACTTTAGCCACATTTACGGTGTTATTACTCCCGCTTTATTTCAGCGCTCAGGAAACCAATATTTCCGGAACTGTAAAATCAGAAGAAGGAGCGGTCGTTTCTGGAGTTAATATCACCGATAAAAACACCGGAAAAACAGTAATGTCTGATGAAAACGGAAACTTTACCATTTCCGCAAATCCGAAAGATATTTTAGAGTTTTATTCGTCCGATTATTCTTTATATACGATTGAAGTTTCGTCAAGAAGAAATTATTCCGTTATTCTGAAAAAAGTATCCGAAAAACAAATTGAAGGCGTTGTAATTACCGCTTTAGGGATTGAAAAAAAGAAAGAAAAACTGGGATATTCTACTCAGGAAGTTGGGACAAAGCAATTTGAAACAATTACCACACCAAGTCTCGGAAATCTATTTTCGGGTCAGGTTGCAGGTCTGAACGTTTCCAATCCGACAGGAATGCAGCAGAAACCTGTATTTTCTTTACGAGGAAATACCAATTTAGTATACGTCGTTGACGGAGTAATTGTGGAACCTGAAGTTTTTCAAAATTTAGATCCTAATAACATTGACAATATTAATGTTTTGAAAGGAGCACCTGCTTCGGCGCTTTACGGCTCAAGAGGAAGATATGGTGCTGTTTTAATTACTACAAAAAATGCTAAAAAGCAGGGATTTTCTGTTGAGTTTTCTCAAAATACCATGATGACTGCAGGTTTTACCAATCTTCCAAAAACACAGACAGAATATGGAAACGGCTCGCAGGGAAAATATGAATTCTGGGACGGAGCCGACGGTGGCGTGAATGACGGAGATATGATTTGGGGACCGAAGTTTACTCCCGGATTAAAAATTGCCCAATGGAACAGCCCAATCAGAGATAAACAGACCGGGCAGATCATTGAATGGTACGGAACCGTTGCAGGAAGTGCTTATGACGATAAATCGAGATACGAAAGAGTTCCTATTGACTGGAAATATCATGATAATTTAAAAACTTTCATGAAACCGGCAATCATCAATAATAATAATTTCTCCATCAATTATAAGCACAATAAAGATTCTTACAGGCTTTCAGGGAATTTTATGAATTATGATGACAAAATTCCTGAAGCTTATCTTCAGCGTTACGGAATCAATTTTGCGTCAGAAAATCATTTTGGAGAGAAGTTTATTTTTGATACTAAATTTAATTTCAACCAGACATTTACTCCCAACGTTCCCAATTACGACTACAATCCGAGTGGTCACATGTACACGATTTTAATCTGGATGGGAGGTGATGTTGACGGAAATGCATTAAAAAATCATCTTTGGGTTCCGGGACAGGAAGGTAAAACGCAGGCCAACTGGAACTACGCTTGGTACAACAATCCTTGGTTTGGTGCTGAAAAATATAAAAATCAAAACCGCACCAACATTATCAATGCGCAAGCCGGTTTAGAATATAAAGCAACAGAAGATTTATCGGTAAAAGGAAGAGTTTCCATCGTTGAAAATCACAACAAGCAGGAAATTTCAAGTCCATATTCTTACTTCAATTACAGTGCACCGCGAAATGGCGGTTACATTTTGAACGACACCAAAACATGGAATCTAAACTCTGACATCCTTGCAACTTACAAGAAAAAGATTTCTGGTAATTTTGATTTCAGCGTGAATGCCGGAGCTTCAACTTTTTATTATAAAAATGATGTCGACAACAATTCTACCGACGGTTTGAAGATTCCTGAGCTTTATTCTTTGGAAAATTCGACAGGTGCAATAAAATATTACGATTATTTGAAGGAAAAACTCATCTACTCTACTTACGGAACGATCGACATTGGTTTGTATAATGCATTTTTCATCAACGTTTCGGGTAGAAATGACTGGTCTTCCACTTTACCGAAAGAAAACAGATCCTATTTCTATCCTTCGGCTTCACTGAGCACGATTGTTTCCAATTTGGTTACAATGCCTGAAGCGATTAATTTGTTGAAAGTTTCAGCATCTTGGGCAAAAGTTGCGTATGATTTCCAGCCTTATGCGATCAGAAATTATTATTTAAATAACAACGGAGTTACGTTCAACGGAAGCCCAACATTCTACTATCCTACCACTTTAAATTACGAAAATTCGCTTAAACCCGAACAGACAAAATCTTACGAAATAGGTTTGACGGCTGGTTTGTTTAAAAACAGAATCACTTTGGATGCGACCTATTTCAGAACTTTGGATTATGATAATATTCTTCAGTTTCCGAGCACACCTTCTTCAGGATTTACTTCGCAAAACGTTAATGGAAATGAATATACCACCAAAGGTTTCGAAGTTTCATTAGGATTGGTTCCGATAAAAACCGGCAGTTTCACTTGGAGATCATTGATCAATTGGAGTACTTACGAAAAAACATTAACTTCCATTTATGCAGACATGCCGAATTACAATAACATTAAATTGGGCGAAAGAATGGACAGCTATTACGATATTACATGGCAAAAATCTCCCGATGGTAAAGTAATTTTAAACCCAACAACCGGAATGCCGACAAGATCAACAACGCCAACCAACCTTGGTCATTTCAATCCGGACTGGACTTTCGGATTTAATAACACCTTTAAATACAAAAAATTAAGCTTAAACATCGGAATCGATGGAAGCATCGGCGGTGTGATGAGATCCCAAGTTGTTGAAAAAATGTGGTGGGGAGGAAAACACCCGAATTCTACCGAATACAGAGACATTGAATATGCCAATCCGGGAACGTATTATTTTGTTCCGGACGGTGTAAATTACAACGCCTCAACAGGAACTTATACACCGCATACAACACCAATCAGTTTTCAAAGCTGGGCGCAAAATTACCCTTATCAGGCGCGAGTAACGGAAGACGAAAGCGAATTGTTTGCGAATGTTTTTGACAGAACATTTATTAAACTGAGATCCGTGGTTTTAGAATACGATTTTTCTCATCTTTTAAATCCGAATGGCTTTGTGAAAAGCTTTACCGCCAATATTTCAGGATACAATTTAGCAATGTGGAAAAAATCTAAAAATCTTTATTCAGATCCGGATTTTCAGATTGGAAGTCAGACATCAGGTTCCGGAAATGATATTCAGGATCCTTCCAGCAGATGGTTCGGAATCGGATTTAATCTTAAATTTTAATTAAAAACAAATGAAAAACAATATCTTAAAAATAACAGTTTTAGCCATCGGATTATTCTCGCTTTCATCGTGCGAAACCAATTTGGATAAAATCAACGAAAATCCGAATGATCAGGCAAGTATCGATCCGCAGTATCTTTTGACTTACGTTTCGAAATCTGCGTTTGCCGTTCAGGGAGATCCGATGTATGCTTCACGGATGCTGATCGGAACGGATGGTGAAAATATTTATCAGTATATGAAATGGAACGACGCTTCATTCGGCGCTTACAGCACAGATTTGCTGAATACAATGAAAATGATGCAGGAAGCAGAAAGAATTAATAATAAAAATTATCAGGCGATCGGTAAATTTTACAGAGCTTTCCACTTTTATAATTTAAGTTTAAAATTCGGAAGCATTCCTTATTCGGAAGCAATAAAAGGTGAATCAGGAATTACCCAGCCGAAATACGACAGCCAGGAAACGGTATTGGCAGGAATTTTAACCGAATTGAAGGAAGCCAACGATATGATCAATTCTTTAGATACAATTGCAGGCGACATCATCTACAATGGCGATGCTGCAAAATGGAAAAAGCTGATCAATTCTTTTCGTCTGAAAGTTTTAATGACTTTATCTAAGAAAACAACCGTTGGAGGAATCAATATTGCCAATGAATTTGCCTCAATTGCGGGAAGTCAAACCTTAATGACTTCGATTCAGGATAATGGCGAACTGAAATTTGCTGACGCTGCAGACAGCCGATACACAATGTTTAACAGTAGCGGATATGGTTCGAGTTTGTATATGGCCAATTATTTCATTAATCTGTTTAAGGAAAGACAGGATCCGAGAATTTTCACTTTTGCCGAGCAGACAACTTCTGCAAAAGAAAACGGTTTGGCAATTACGAATTTCAATGGTTACAACGGAGGAAATCCTACTTCACCTTATTCCGACAATGCAGCGTTAATTACGGCTAAAAACATTTCAAAAGTAAACGAACGTTTTTACAAAGATGCGACCAATGAGCCTTCATCAATTCTTTCTTATGCTGAACTTGAATTTATTTTGGCCGAAGCCACAGCAAGAGGCTGGATTTCGGGATCTTCAAAAACGCATTATGACAACGCAATCAAAGCGAGCTTTCAGTTTTACCAGATGTATGTGAAAAATCCGAATCAATATTTTACAGGATTTAATGTTGATAATTATTTGGCGAGTTCTTTGGTGGTTTACAACAATTCAGCGTCACTTCAGGCTCAGGTTGAGAAAATTATTACTCAGAAATACATGACGATGTTTCATCAGGGACAATGGACTTCGTATCAGGATTATTTAAGAACAGGTTACCCGAATCTTCCTTTACAGACAGGAATTTCCGCACCGTTAAGGTTCAGATATCCGCAAGTAGAATATAATTATAATAAGGTGAATCTTCAAGCTGCATTGGCTGCACAATATGGAGGCCAGGATAACATCAATTCTAAACCTTGGTGGTTGCAATAACTCAAAAAACTAACAATTTTTTAATATTAAAAATACAGAAACCGTTAGATTATGATGTTAACTTGCGGTTTCTTTATAATCAGTTTTAGAACAAATGAACAGAAGAGAATTTTTAGAAAAATCGGGCATTTTAATGGCAGGTTTGGGTACTTCAAGCATGTTGCATCCCGCAATTTTGAAAGCTTTAACAATAGAACCTGCAGCCGGATCCTCTTTTTATGATGCAGAACATGTGGTAATTCTTATGCAGGAAAACAGATCATTTGATCATGCATTCGGAGCCTTAAAAGGAGTTCGAGGATTCCTCGATCAAACTGCATTTGTGAAAGAAGATGGCCAATCGGTTTTTTTCCAGAAAAATAATGAGGGAAAATATGCCGCGCCGGGAAGATTAGATTTAAAAAATACAAAGTCTACGTGGATGAGCTCGCTTCCGCATTCTTGGTCTGATCAGCAGCACGCTTTGAACGGAATGAAATACGACAAATGGCTTCAGGCTAAAGCTTCCGGAAACAAAGATTATAAAGAAATGCCGTTGACTTTAGGCTATTATAATCGTGAAGATCTTCCTTTTTATTATCAGTTGGCAGATTCATTTACGATTTTTGATCAGTATTTTTGTTCGTCACTTACCGGAACTACGCCCAACAGATTATTCCTTTGGTCGGGAACGATTCGTGAACAGCAAAACGGAAAGGTAAAAGCCAATGTTTTCAATGACAACATCGATTATGATAAAAACCGCCAAGCCAGATGGAAAAGTTTTCCTGAAATTTTAGAAGAACAAAATGTTTCATGGAGAATTTACCAGAATGAAATCAGTCTTCCAAAAGGAATGCCGGGCGAAGAAGAATCTTGGCTGAGCAATTTTACCGATAATCCGATCGAATGGTTCTCTAATTTTAATGTGAAATTTTCTAAAGGTTATCACGAAAACATTCCCAACATGATTGCTCATTTGGAAAAAGAAATCAAGAAAAATCCAAAACAGAAAATCCGATTTGAAAATTTGATTAAAGAGCTTGAAGAAGATTTAATTAAATATCATCCGGATAATTATGCAAAGCTTTCACAAAAAGAAAAAAATCTCCACGAGAAAGCATTTACAACCAATTCTGATGATCCCGATTACTGGAATTTAAAAATAGGAAAAGATGAAAACGGAGAAAGACTGGTTGTACCAAAAGGAGATGTTTTGCATCAGTTCAGAAAGGATGTTTCCGATAAAAAACTTCCAACAGTTTCCTGGCTCGTTGCCCCTGAAAGATTTTCAGACCATCCGGGTTCACCTTGGTACGGAGCGTGGTATATTTCTGAAGTTTTAAATATTCTGACTAAAGATCCTGAAACCTGGAAAAAAACGATTTTCATTATTAATTATGATGAAAATGACGGCTATTTTGATCACGTTATCCCTTTTGCACCGCCGCTTAATCCTAATCAGCCCGTTGATATGAACGGAAAAGAAGGTGCAGAATATGTAAATAAAACCCAGGAATATATGACGACCCAAAACCTTCATGACAATGAAAGAATTGAAGGAAACGTCGGCTTGGGATTCCGAGTTCCGATGATCATCGCTTCACCTTGGACGAAAGGTGGTTTTGTAAATTCTCAGGTTTCAGACCATACTTCAGTGCTGCAGTTTTTAGAAAAATTCATTCAAAAAAAATACAATAAAAACGTAACTGTTGAAAATATAAGTGATTGGAGACGAGCGATCTGCGGTGATTTGACATCGGCTTTCAATAAATCTGAAAGCAAAATCCCAAAGATGGATTATCTGGATCAAAAAGACTACGCAAAAACCATTAATTCAGCAAAAAACAAACCTACACCCAATCTCAAATGGTATGATGAAAAAGAGCTTAATCAACAACTATTACAAATTCAGGAAAGAGGCATGAAACCATCAAACCCGTTACCATACAGCTACGACGTCAATCTCAAAAACAATATGATTGTAATGACCAATCAACGAGATACGGCTGTCCCTTTGATTATTTATGATAAAAATAAATTTAATACAAAAGATTACTATTTTTCTTACGCATTGTATTCTAATGATGAGATTTCGCATCCGGCAGATTTAAAAGTATACAATTATGAAGTCACCGGACCCAACGGATTTGTAAGGAAATTTAAAGGCAACAAAAATCCTGAAATTGAAGTTGTGCTACTAAGCAATACTTCAAAAAATGAAATTGAAATCGATCTGAAACTGATTACTCAAAAGAATGTCACATTGGATTTTGAAAATCTTTATGACGGAAAAAAGAAAGACATGGTCATAAACGCGTCTCAGCAAAAAATAAATCTCAATCTCGACAAAACAAAAGGCTGGTACGACATCAAAATAAAAACAGATAATAACAGCTGGCATTTTGCCGGAAGAATAGAATCAGGAAAACCTACAGTAACTGATCCTCATTGGTCTTAGCGAATTGCAGATAATTTGGCGGTAAATAGTCTTTTCTAATTAAACGATTGCCTGAACTCCACCGGCGACTGATTGGTTTTTTGCTTAAACAATTTACTGAATGACTGCTGATGTTGAAAACCCAATTCATAAGCAATCTCACTTACGGATAAATTTGTTGTACTTAATCGTTCTTTGGCATAATCAATCAATTTGCTTTGAATATGTTGTCGTGTATTTTGTTGTGTATGCAAACGCAAAAGTGTTCCTAAATAATTGGGTGATATATTCAATTTTTCAGCAATAGACTTTACAGTCGGGATGCCGTTTTCCGACAAATTTCCATCATTAAAATAATCGGAAAGCACTTTTTCAAAACGTTCCAACAATTCGTAATTTGATTTTTTCCGGGTAATAAACTGACGTTCATAAAACCGTTCGGCATAAATAAGCAACATTTCAAGCTGCGCTATAATAAGTTCCTGACTAAATTTGTCAATATTGGACTGATATTCCTGTTCTATTTTTAAAAGAATATCTACAATAATTTTTTCTTCTTTATCTGAAAGAAAAAGGGCTTCGTTTACCGCATACTGGAAAAAATCAAACGATTTTATTTTTTTAGCCAATGGCGTATTCCATAAAAAATCGGGATGGATAAGCAAAAGCCAGCCTGTAGGATCTACTACCGTATTCAGGTTGATTTCTAATTTCAAAAATTGAAGCGGTGCAATAAAAGATAAAACTCCAGAATCAAAATCGTACAGCTGTTGCCCGTAATTGAATTTGGCATTTACATTTCGCTTTAATCCAATAGTGTAAAAGTTCTGAATCCACTTTACATTCGCTTCATCAAAGGGATAAGAAACCTTGCTGTAATCAATTAAACTAATCAACGGATGTTCAGGATTAGGCAGATTACAAAATGTATGAAATTGGGCTATTGAATTAATGCGAAATGTTTTTCCCATAAATGCTAATTTACTTGTTTTCTTTATATAAAATTACACCTGCATGATAAAAATGCCATCTTTAAATTTGCTTTAAAACATCCTTGGATTCGTAATAAAAGTATTTAGTTATCTACAATCTCTGTTGAAGTTCCTAGCTTTTCGTATTCAGTCATTGTTTGCTGCATAAGCTCAATTTTCTGATTAGCTATTGCATAAGCATCTTTTCCGAGAAAAAGGTGAACCGGAGGTTTGGAAAGTTCACTTACTTCGATTAATATTTCGGCTGCTTTTTCAGGATCATTTGGCTGGTTTCCATCAATATCTTTGAGATGCGCCTGCTCGGATGCTCTTGCGCTTGCATATTCAGCAATAGGATTTTCGGAAGTTTTTATAGACCCGCTTGACAAAAAATTCGTCCTAAAATATCCCGGATACACCACGGAAACATTTACTCCAAAATCTTTCATTTCTTCAGCCAAACCTTCTGTGAATCCTGCTACTGCAAATTTTGTTGAACAATAAATGCCAAAACCCGCAAAACCTCCGGAATATCCTCCGATTGAAGCGATATTGAAAATATAACCCGACTGCTGCTGACGGAAATAAGGTGCTGCATTTCGTATTACATTTAGCGAACCAAACACATTAACTTCGAAATTGTCCTTTACTTCTGAATCGCTCAATTCCTCCAATGTGCCTATCAAACCAAATCCTGCATTGTTTACTACAACATCAATTTGTCCGAAATGCTTAACACATTCTGCAATTGTATTTTTTACATTTTCATTATCTGTCAAATTCATTGAAAGAGGTAAAAAAAACTCTGTAGGCTGCCCAATTTCTTCAATTAAAGATTGAATATTGCGTGATGTTGCAGCTACGCGATAACCTTCTGCTAAAAGCTTTTTTACTAATGTGAGCCCCAATCCTTTGGATGCTCCGGTTACAAACCATACTTTTTTTGTGTCCATTTTATTTTTGATTTTATGAATTAAATGATGATGCAAAGATGCCTCAATCTCAAACGTCAAACTTAACCAAAACAATGAATGTTGTAGCTAAATCGTGAATTTGATTTCTAACTGTAATGATTGATTATTTTAAATTTCCACTAAATAATTCACATTTACTGGCTTGTGGATAATATAAAAAAAAGCTCAAATAGCACTTCTAAAATTAATACTGGAAAAAAAATATTGTAATTTTTTAATAACGATAAGTATCAAAATGGTAGTAATTTCCAATATTTCGATATCTCATAATTACTCGTTTGCCCAGACCTTTGCAGCGAACTCATTACCCAAAAACTTTAATTACGGGAGCGTGAGATTATTAAAATTAAAGATATGAAAAAAGCACTTTTATTATTAGCAATTACATTATCGGCTGCTTTATCATTTGGACAAACCGTTTCAAATAATCAGCCTACTATTCAATTAGTCAGAAATGCAACCTTACTCATAAACTACGGAGGAAAAAAAATATTGGTTGATCCGATGCTCTCACCAAAAGGCGCTATTGAATCATGGGCCGGAATTCAGAGAAATCCAACTGTTGAATTGAAAATGCCAGTGAAAGATATAATCCAGGATGTTGATTTGGTGATTGTGACTCATACTCATGAAGATCATTTTGACAAAGTCGCGAGTAAAACCATCAATAAATCTACTGAATTGATGATCCAGCCTGCAGATAAGAATTACTTTGAGAAAGAAGGCTTTAACAAAGCAAACGTAATCTATGACCACAAATTATGGAATGGTATCAATATATATCGATTGGATGGGCAACATGGAACCGGAAAGGTATTGGAAATGATGGGTAAAACGTCTGGCTTTATATTAACAGCAAAAAATCAACCGACCGTGTATATTGTTGGAGACGCAATCTGGAACGATAATATCAAAAACAACATAGAAAAGTTCAAACCTGATTATATTGTTGTGAATTCGGGAGGCGCTCTTATTAAAGGATTTGAAGATACACCAATCATTATGAACGAAGAACAGACGATGGCTTTAATCCATGGAAGCGGTAAGGCAAAAGTTATAGCAGTACATATGGATGCATTGGATCATTGTCGTACCACCAGAAGTTCATTGAGCCAGAAGGCCGCTGAATTCAAAATAGATAAAGACAAATTAATAATCCCGGCGGACACGGAAATGGTTACACTTTCCCTTTAAGCCAAACTATTTTATCAGACATACAGACGAATTATCGTCCAAAATTAATCTCTGAATCCACTTGGTTCAGAGATTAATCATATTAAAACAACACCCCGTTTTTAGTAATAAGTGGTCCATAATTGTGAAGCGTATCACGGAAAATATTGCAAAAGAACTTTAGTACATTTGTATAAAAAAATAGAATGAAAACCCTGAAATTTCATAAAACAGAATGTGGAGTGGATTTTCTGATAAATATTCTGCTGTCAATCGATGTGAAAGAAAACTATCTCAAAAGAGAAGCCTATAATACGGATTATCTTGAAATTGTTTTCTTTAAAAAAGGGACTGGTCATCTTATCTTAAATCATAGTAAAATAGATATCAAAGACAACAGTATTATATTTATTTCGCCGTTTCAAAAAAGAGAATGGAATCTGAATCCCGAAGGTTTAGATTTTGTCGTTTTGGTCTTTCAGGAAGACTTTTTGAATGATTTTTTTTCAGACAAGCTGTTTACTTATCGTTTATTGTATTTTTATCAATTGGAATGTCCACTCAACATGCAGATTGACGAAGCGCTAATCGAAAGATATTATTCCCTGCTTGCAGAAATAAAAGCAGAGCTCGTAAGAACAAAAGTTGATAGCGTACATATTATCCGTTCTTTAATTTATTATCTGCTTCAAAAACTAAACAGAGAATATAGTCACATCCAAAATTTACCGTTAGAAAAAAACAAGAATAACAATGCTTTTCTCTTTAAGAAATTAATAGAAATTCACATTAAAGAAAAACAGCGTATTAATGATTATACAGAACTCCTTCATATAAACCGTATTGCTCTCAATAAAGCAGTAAAAGAACAATTTAATGTTACGGCGACGCATTTACTCAAACAGCGTTTACTGATAGAAATCAAAGATTATTTAATTCATTCAAAGCTTACCGTGGCTGAAATTGCTTTTCAGCTCAACTTTTCAGAACCCAACCATTTAATGCGTTTTTTTAAAAATCAAACCGGGATGACGACGACTGATTTTTTAAATGAATACTGCAATGGCATTAATCATTAATATTTACGCACTAAATTTAAAAATGAGAAAAAAATTAGTTTCAAAATTATTGCCTGCCTGTAATTGGAATAGCACCAATTTTGCTGATACATTTGATAATAATTCATTTTTACTAATCAATTTAAATTATAATAAAAACAGTAAAACGTCATGATGAATTTTACAAATAAAGAAATTCTGCAAAAGGCAAATGATGCAATTTCTTCAGGCGACTATGAGAAATTTTTATCTTTTTGCACAGACGATACAGTATGGACATTCGTAGGCGAGCAAACACTCAAAGGAAAAGATGAGGTTCGAAAATATATGGCAAAAACCTATATAGAACCTCCTAAATTTGATATTGAAAATCTTATTGCGGACAATGAATTTATAACAGCGGTTGGTAAAATCAGTATGAAAAACGAGCATGATGAAATGACTTCTTATCATTACTGTGATGTTTGGAGATTTTCCGATGGCAAGATGGCAGATTTGAAAGCTTTTGTTATTCCGAATACCTCAAAAAGAAATTAGTAATTAAAAATTTATTATATTCAACAATTGTATAGTTAAATTTCACGGGAATTTTCTTTATGGAGTTTCAAAACAATTTGAATCCGGCAAACATCGCAGCGCTTTGCTTCCAGTTTATTATGGTATTTAAGAATCAAAGGTAAATGTTTTTCATATATTTGGTTTTAAATTAAATTTCATCAGAATTAATCGTTTTTTTTTCAATATTTAATCTATTTTTTAATAAATTTCAACAATGAATTATCAACTTGAGCTTAGAACAGAACAACCAGGCTCCAAAATTGTCTTCAACAACATTATATTTGATCATTTCAAGATCAATATTATCGAACGGTATATGGGAAGGATGGATTTGCGTCCGGAATTAATAGATGCAGCATTTAAAATGAGAACATTACAAGACGAAATAATAAAAACAAGAGATGGAAATGTTAAAGTTAAAATCAAAGGCAATGATCTGAACGATTACAGTATGCTAACGAAAATCCTCAACTCATACGAATATAAAAACAGATTGTTGAATGTAAAAGAGGCGCAACACAACTACGTTTTTTTTATTTTGAAAATGGTGACTTCCCATTATGATTTACAATAATTTCCGATTAAATATAAATGTTTAAATATGTTTACTACAAAAATAAATCCCACTGGTCAGTGGGATTTCGAATTTCACATCTATAATAAAATTATTTCACTTTGTTTTTTGCATTCTCGGATTCCATAAGATGATGCTCCAAAGAAGGCAGAGTCTTATCAGCAAAAGCTTTCAGTGATGATTCAGACCCTTCTGCAACTTCCTTTTTAAAGTCTGCGATCGTTTTACGATGATCATTTACCATAAGCTCCGCATAGCTTCGATCAAATGCAACGCCATTGGATTCCTTCAGTTTATCATATTTTTTCTGTTGCTCGGCATCTATTCCCGAAGGTAAAGTATATCCAACTTTTGAGGCCCATTGCTTTAATTCTGTGTTAGCTTTGGTGTGATCTTCTACCATCATTTTCCCCAAAGCTTTTATAGCTGGATCCGTACCTTTCTCGATTGCAAGTTCTCCAGCCATAACTTCCATCATTCCCCCTTTCGCTGCTTCATCAGCAAATTTTTTATCTTGATCTGTGAGTTGAGAGGTTGTGCCGGAATTTTGTGACATGTTGGAGCCGTCACCTGATACCGTACCTGGATCTGAAGCAGCAGGAACTTCGCGTCCGCCAACATTTTGATCCGTTTTAGAATTTTCTTGTTTGTTGCAGGCCAATAACGATGCAACTGCTACGAATAGTAAGATTGATTTTTTCATATAAAAATTTTAAATGGTTTAACAAGCATTTTAAATGCTTCATAGTGTGATTTAGAGTTATTTCAAAACTAGAAATTCTCAGTCTTTATTTCTATGATCTCAATCATAATTCAAATATGGTAATAAAACTGAATAGTCTGAGTCAAGAAAAAGACCTTCTGAGATCAGGAAGTTTTTAAGACAACTGAAAGTATTATCATCCTAATGATAAAGTAAAACGATATAGGTTCTATTTATTTTTCAATTAAGTTTTTTTTAATCAAACAATAACATATTGTTTACAATGATCTTTATTTACGGTAGTTTCGTAAAGGTTTGTTAATTTACTTGTAAAGTTCTATTAAACGGTTAAGGCCCCTATTCTTCTAGTTTTGTGGTATCAAACTTTAAATATGAAGAAAGTATTTTGCACAATTTTAATATGTGCTTCTTTAATGGTTTTAGCTCAGAAAGGTACAATCTCTGGAAATATCAATGATAATTCTCAGATTGCACTTCCGGGAGCAAAAATTACATTAAGCCCCGGAAATATTTTTACTGTTTCAGATGAACATGGTAATTTTATATTTCTCAATGTTCCGTCCGGAAATTACACCTTAAATGTTGATTACACCGGATATGGAAAAAAAGAAATTTCCATTGTGGTAGATCCCGATAAAAATACCAAACAAAATATCGTGTTCAGCAGAAAAGAAACACTGATCTCGGAAGTGAAAATAAAAGGTTTTGCTCTTCAGAACCAAGCCCGTGCGCTCAATAAACAGAAAAGCAATGCTAATATTACCAATGTAATTTCGGCAGATCAGATGGGGAAATTTCCTGATGCCAATATTGGTGATGCTTTAAAAAGAGTTCCCGGAATTACCATGCAGAACGATCAGGGTGAAGCAAGAAATATCATCATCAGAGGTTTGGCTCCCGAACTGAATTCCGTAACATTAAATGGAAATAGAATTCCGTCAGCGGAAGGTGATAACAGAAATGTACAGATGGATCTTATTCCTTCGGATATGATTCAGATAGTTGAGGTCAATAAAACGCTTACTTCGGATATGGACGGCGACGCCATTGGAGGATCTGTAGATTTGATTACCAGAACCGCAGCTGAAAAAGAGAGAATTTCAATTTCTGCCGCTTCAGGTTATAATCCGATTCGTTCAAAAGCTTTATTTGCAGACAGTTTTGTATACAGTAACAGATTTTTAGGCGGAAAATTAGGATTCGTTCTCAATGGTTCTTATAATAACAACGATTACGGTTCTGATAATGTAGAAGGGGTTTGGACGAAGGATGATGCCGGAAACATTTATATGGAGGAAATGGATGTCCGAAAGTATGATGTAAAACGTGAAAGAAAAAGTATAGGAACTGATCTTGACTTTAAATTTAATGATAAAAACAACATTAGAATTTCCGCTTTATACAACTGGCGAGACGATTGGGAAAACAGATACCGATTGAGGATAAAAGATATAGAACCTATTTATTCGGATGCTGCCGAAACCAATATTTCAGGATTTAATGCAGTGCTCAATCGTCAAACAAAAGGTGGAATCAATAATAAATTAAATGATGCAAGACGTCTGGAAAGGCAGATTATGCAAAATTATTCCATACTCGGAAATCACGTTATCGGAAGTAAGCTGGAAATGGATTGGGGTGCATCATATTCAAAAGCCGAAGAACAAAGACCGGAAGAAAGATATATTTCATACGAAGCCGAAACCGCAGATAATGGAGAAAGCATCAGACTCGGAAGCAACTTCTCTACAAAAAAGCCAATGTTTACTTTTCAGAACCAAGTGGGACTTGCCCAATATGCTTTGGATGAACTTACAGAGCAAAATGGTATAACGTATGAAGAAGAAATCACAGGAAGGCTGAACTTCAGAGTTCCGTTTTCAGTCATTGAAAATCAAAAAGGTCGTTTGAGATTTGGCGGTAAAGCAAGACTAAAATTTAAAAAACGTGAAAATAATTTCTTTTCCTACGAACCCAACGGAAATTTTATGGATCACTTGGGACAGGCGGATTTAGTGAATTGGAATGGCCGGTTTAATCCTAATTCAGCTTACGCTCCTGGATATTTCGCAAGCAATACCTATTTGGGAAATCAAAACTTAAATTCTTCAGCGTTTGAACGTTCAGGCGAACCTTCTGAATTTCTTTCAGCAAATTATTCTGCAAACGAAAAGATATATGCGGGATATTTGAGATGGGACCAGAATTTTACAGATCAACTTTCAATGATCATCGGAGTGCGAGTTGAAAACACGCAAATTGATTATACAGGAAATGTGGTAGAAGATGAAGAAAATCTTACCGGAAGCAGAAGTGTAGAAAGTCAGTACACCAATTGGTTGCCTAGCATTGCTTTTAAATATGTTCCAAATAAAGATTTGGTATTGAGAGCAGCGTATTCTACAGCTTTGGCAAGACCCGGTTATTATAAAATTTCTCCATATATGAATATCTTACCAAATGACAGAGTTGTTTCTGCTGGAAATCCAGATCTGAAGGCGTCTTATGCCCACAATTATGATGTAATGGGAGAATATTATTTCAAATCGGTCGGGATTTTGTCTTTAGGAGGTTTTTATAAAAAAATCAATAATTTTATTTACGATTACAGAGATCAAACTTTTAACAGAGAAAAATTTGCTCAGATGTTTCCGGATGTAGGAAACACTTTGGAAGACGGTCAGAATTACACTTTGGTACTTCCACAAAATGGTGAATCAGTTCAGGTATACGGTTTTGAAGCGGCAGTTCAAAGACAGCTTGATTTTCTTCCGGGCTTTCTTTCACACTTTGGTATTTATTTAAATTATACTTTTACAAAATCCAAAGCGAAAGGAGTTTACAATGCAGACGGAGATTTGAGAACGAATGTGATGTTACCGGGAACTGCGCCTCACATGTTCAATTCTTCATTATCATGGGAAAACAAAAAATTATCGGCAAGAATTTCACTTAATCATGCAGCGGCGTATCTTGATGAGTTTGGATCTACAGATTTTGAAGATCGTTATTATGACAAGCAGACTTTCTTAGATGCTAATGTGTCATATGCAATTACCAGTTTTATGAGAATTTTTGCAGAGGCTAACAACTTGAGCAATCAACCGTTGCGCTATTATCAAGGTGAAAAAGACAGAACCATGCAGATGGAATACTATATGCCCAGATATACATTAGGATTGAAATTTGATTTTTAATAAGATGAATAAAAGAATAAATACAAAGAAAATTGTTGTTGTATTAGGAGTTGTGATTTTGTTCAATTCCTGTTCAGTAATTAATGATAAAAAAAACGCTTTAAAGCCGGATATAATTACTGAAAAAGTAATGTTTGACACAGATGATCCTGCAATTTGGATCAACCCTGATGACGCATCGAAAAGCGTAATCGTAGGGACAGATAAAGAGACCGGAGGAGGACTATATGCGTTTGATCTTAAAGGGAAAATTATCAATAAAATAACCGGATTAGGACGTCCGAATAATGTTGATATCGGTTACGGACTTTTTCTAAACGGGAAATCTATAGATTTTGCAGCAGTTACAGAAAGAGAAACCAACAAAGTTAAAATTTATTCTGTTCCTGATTTAAAAGAAATCGGAGAGTTTTCAGTATTTGATGGAGAGGAGCTTCGAGCACCAATGGGAATTTCAGTGTACAAGAATCCGGAAACTCGGGAAATATTTGCAATTGTTGGAAGAAAAACAGGGTCGAATAATCAATATTTATGGCAGTATAAACTTTCTTATGAAGATGGAAAAATAAATGCTGAGGTTGTAAGAAAATTTGGTCAATTCAGCGGGCTAAAAGAAATAGAAAGTATTGTGGTAGATGCAGAATTGGGCTTGATTTATTATTCTGATGAGATGTACGGAGTACACATTTATCATGCAGATCCTACAAAAGGCGATGAAGAAGTTTTATTGTTCGGAAAAGGTGATTTTAAAAGAGATATTGAGGGAATTTCAATATATCCTACAGCCCCGGGAAAGGGATATATTTTAATTTCCAATCAACAGGCAGATACTTTTAATGTTTATCTAAGAGAAAATCCGGCAAAAGGAAAGATTGCAGAAATCCCCTTTTCTACAAGCGAAAGTGACGGTTCCGAAGTTACTGCCATAGCTCTGGGAGACCGTTTTCCAAAAGGTGTTTTCGTTGCAATGAGTAACGGCAAGGTCTTTCATTATTACGATTGGCGTAAAATTGAAGAGCAAATTAAAAAGGAACAATAGTTTTATTCAATCATTATATTAAATCCTGTTTCAGACGAACATGTACTTAATTTAATTTAATCATAAACATATTTAGGTTCTTTCCTTTAAATTATCATTTAAAAAATATTTTTGGAATCAACACTTGCTATATTAATAATAAATTCTATATTTACCATTACCAAATACAATTTAAATATTAATATTTTAGGATTATGATTACTAAATATCAGGATTATGTAGATTCTGTTGAAAAGTTAAAGCATAATGTCTTTAGCACTGATATCCTTAACAACTTTAAAGAAAATCCTTTTGTAAGTGTAAAAACAGATACTGATAAATTTTTTACTAATTTAAACAGGTATCACCTATTGTCTGGCAACTCCACTTTTGACAGACAGGCCTCTTTCTTTAAAGATGTCGTCTTTTACCAACTTATCAATCAATTGGATACTCAATGTAATTATAAGCTTTTTACTGATGAACTTATTGAGATTTATAATCCAGATCTAATACCGAAAACCGGTTTGTTTTGTTCGTTTCATTATGGCGCTTTCATTCAGATTCCAACTATTTTGAAAATGCAGGGTATAGACTTCGTCATTGTATCCATGGCGATTGATAGTAATGATGTGGTCAATTGGGAGACAAAAAATAATTCCGGAAGTGAAATTATAGAACAAATTGACCAGCCTATCTCAATCAATCCTTTTGAAAAGGAAAGTATTTTTAAAATATATAAATATCTAAAAAAAGGGGTTAGTGTATTAATTTATCTTGACGGAATACAAGGAAATGTTGACCAACAGGACAAAAGGATAAAAAAAATAGATTTCTTCGATCAGCAGCTGGCATTATCTTCAGGTATTATGGAAATTTCACAAAAATTAAAAATACCTGTTGTGCCTGTAATAGCAGAACGGACAGAAGATTACAAAATAAGAGCAGTTTTCCATCACCTTGAGAATAGAGAAGATTTCTCTGATGAAAATTATGCTCAAAATGCTATTCAAAATACAGTCAATATTTTGGCTGGCTATTTGACAAAACAACCTGCTCAGTGGCAGGAATGGACACATATTCATCAAAAAATGATCTATAGAAATCCAAAAAAAGACAACAAATCAGGTTTCTTTGCCAAATTCATTGAAAGGGCTAGACAGTCGATGTATAATAAAAAGCCTTCAGCAAAATCACGGTTAAAATTTAATACTGATGAATATGAGATTGTAAGTATCAACCATGAATCTTATATTGTGTGCATCCGAAATTATGTAAGTTTCAAAATTACCGATAAGCTAAGACAGATCCTTTTATCTCTTGAAAAATCTGAAGCCACCATACACCATCTCAACAAATTTGTACCTAGCAGTTTGCTAAAAGATTTATTACATAATAAAATTATAGTCTCAAGGTAGCAGAGGCCACAAAAAAACTAAATATGACTGTCGTAGTTACTGGAATGGGTATTATCTCATCACTGGGAAAGAATGTTGTAGAAAATAGGAACAACCTGTTTTCTGGAAAAACATTTGTAGACCTCCCGAAATATTTGCAGACAAACAATAATCATTTTCCTGTAGGAGAAGTCAGCTATAGTGATGAATCTTTACAGCAGATGTCAAACACATCTTTAAAAGAATTGTCGCGTTCGAGTTACCTTTCAGTTATTGCCGCTAAAGAAGCAATTAAAGAAGCGGAATTGGACATTAATAAAGAAAAGATCGCACTTGTAACAGGCTCCACAGTTGGAGGAATGAGAGAAACAGAAGTACTGTATAAAGAATATTTCAATAATGACTTTGAAGGAAGCTATCTTCAAAACCATGAAGGAGCAAGTATAACTGAAGATCTTGCCGAAATCTTGAATATCAACCTTAATATATCTATCAATACCGCATGCTCTTCTTCACTCAATACCATCATGTGTGGTGCAAGAATGATTAAGAATGGAATATGTGATATTGCCATAGTTGGAGGCTCAGATGCATTATCGAAATTTACTTTGAACGGCTTTAATTCCCTTTTGTTATTAGATAAAGAAATATGTAAACCTTTTGATACGGATAGAAAAGGAATAAATCTCGGAGAGGCGGCAGGCTATCTCGTTTTGGAGTCTGAAAGTTCGGCAAAAAGGAGAAACAAAACTCCGATTGCTAAATTATCCGGCTATGGAAATGCAAATGATGCACACCACCCTTCAGCCTCATCCGATTATGTCACCGGCTTACAGTTATCAATGAAAAAAGCCCTCGAAAAGGCAGGTCTAAATCCTTCCGAGATAGATTATATTAATGCGCATGGCACAGGAACCCGGAATAACGACAGCACAGAAATTGCTTCGATGCAGAAGATTTTCGAAAAGATTCCACACTTTAGCTCTACAAAATCATTAACCGGACATTGTCTCGCAGCGGCAGGAATTGTTGAATCCGTTTTTTCAATCATTTCTCTGCAAGAAAACAGACCGGTTCCTAATTATAATTTCAAAAATCCTATAGAAGAAAATTTACCTTATTTAGGAGAAAGTGTAAATAAGGAGATCCTCCATGTTATGAATAATTCTATTGCAATGGGCGGTTTTTGTTCAACATTAATATTTTCAAAAGCAATCTAATGAAATTTTATATTGAAAACTCATACAGCATAGGACCTTTTGATCATCAGGATTTTAACGATTTTACTACCCAAACTCCAGAACACAACATTTATAATGTTATAGAACCTGATTATTACGAATGTTTAAAAACTCATATCGTACGCAGAGGATCCCGCAGTGCAAAATATGGCATGTTTGCTGCCCTGAAATGCATGGAGAAAAAGCAGGCAGGAAATATAGACGGTATCATCGTCAGCACATCTCTGGGTGGTCTCAGTAATTTTGAACAATTCACAATGAAAATGATTGATCTTGAAGAGGTAAATCTTTCTCCAAATCCATTCATACAATCACTTCACAGCACTTTATCCGGGAATCTGGCCATAGAATTGGGGACCCATGCTTACAATATTACCTATACAAACAGAGGAAATGCTTTTGAAACAGCTCTTTTGGATGCTGAAATGAATTTCATGGAAGGCCAAAATACAATCCTTGTTGGAGCCTCAGACGAAATTTCACCTAATTATCACGTATCTGTTATAAAAGATAATTTTCTTAATCGTGAAGATTATTCCGACAGTTTATTCGGAGAAGGAGCAGCCTTTTTTAGATTGATAAAAGACAAAAATCAAAATACCGTTACCATAGCAGCTGTAGCTACATTCTATAATATTGATGCAGAAAGGTTTAAAAAAGAAATATCAAATCTTTTAGATAAGGAAGAAATATCTCATGAAAATATTGATGTAATCATATCAGGATTAAATAAAAGCTTCTCCCACAATCAATTGGCAACAGAATCCACAATCTATTATAAGGATTTTGTAGGTGAATACCCCACTTCCATTTCTTTTGCTTTATGGCTCGGAGAACAAATTATCAGGGAAAATATTGTTCCCGATGTATTTAACAAAAAGATTGATAAAGAAATCAGCAATATTTTGATCTTGAATGAATACAGAAAGTACAAATCTATAATTATCCTTTCCAAATAATAAAATATTGGCAAAAATAGGCATCATATCACCACCGACCCTCGGACATGTAAACCCTTTCCTTATATTAGGCAGTGCCCTTACTAAAAGGGGCCATGAAGTCGTTTTCTTTCAACAGATAGATATGAAGGAAAAAATAGAAAAAGCGGGCATCCGGTTTTGCAGACTCGGAAAATCTCTACCATTGAATTCTATCAAAAATGTACAGCAGGAGCTGGGAAACATGCACGGCTTAAATGCCATGAGGTTTTGGATGAAGCAACAGATTGGCTTATTTAAAATGTGGTTCATAGATCTTCCCAAATTGGCAGATCATGAGCAACTCGATTTTTTGCTCGTTGATCAAAGTGATCCTGTAGGTGCTTGCGTTGCAGAGTATAAAAAAATCCCCTTCATTACCATTTGCATGGGATTGGATTTGGATTGGGAAGAAGAAATCCCACCCTTTTTTCTTGATTGGGAGTATGGTTGTAGCGAAAAACAGATCAAGCGCAATAAAATAGGTTTTAAAAATTTTGTAAAGGATTTCCAACCGCTATTTGATTATATTAATAAAAAAAGAGAAGAATATAAAATATCTTCATACGATTATACCAAGACACTTTATCCTGTATCTCCTATTGCACAAATAGCACAAATTCCGCAATTTCTGGATTATCCTCGAAAGCATAAACCTGATGTATTTTATAATGTGGGACCATTTATAGATTATGATGATACATTTACTGTTGATTTCCCGTATGAAAAACTCAATGGAAAACCGCTCGTTTATATTTCTTTAGGAACTATTCTGAATATGCGCTCCGATTTATTTGAAATGATCGGCGAAAGCTTTTCGGATATTGATGCTCAGCTCGTAATTTCTACAGGAAATAAATTGTCTCAAATAAGTACAGAAATCTTACCAAAAGACACCATTATCTCTGATTATGTTCCGCAACGTAACGTTTTGGCCAAAGCTGCACTTTGCATAACGCACGGTGGATTAAATACGGTGATGGATGCCTTGAGTAACGGAGTTCCGGTGCTTGTCATTCCGATATCGTTTGATCAGCCCGGAACAGCGGCAAGGATAAAATATAAACAAGTGGGAGAATTTATCAAATACAATACGCTCTCTAAAGATGTGATCAACGAAACTGTAAAAAAGATCATGAACAACTCCCGTTACTACGAAAAAGCAGGAGAAATGAAAAAAGCTTTTTCAGAGCTAGACGGTTTAGGAAATGCTATCAATATAATAGAAAAAAAAATAATAGAACATGTTTGATAACGACAATTTAACAGCCCTTGAAGCTCAGAAACAGGCTACTTTCATATGCTATGCGCCAATGATATTTCAGTCAGTAAAGACTATGCTTAACTTAGGAATCATGGATGTGCTTAAAAAAGCCGGCGAAGAAGGTGTAGCTCTGGAGGAAATTGTAGAGCAAACCGGTGTTTGGAAATATGGCGTCAGGGTTCTTCTTCAATCTTCATTGGGGGCTGGTGTAGTTTATAAGAAAGACGAAAGGTATGCCCTTACAAAAACTGGTGTTTTTCTTGCCTCCAAACAACTGGCGGCACAAATCCATATCAATTTTGTAAATGATGTATGCTACAACGGAATGTTTTATCTCGAAGACAGCATAAAGAATAAAAAGCCTGAAGGATTAAAGGTTTTAGGTGAATGGGATACAATATATGACGGACTTTCTGAGCTGTCAACCGAAGTGAAAAAAAGCTGGCTTGATCTTGATCATTATTTTTCAGATGTTTCTTACGATGCAGCTTTTAACATCCTTAGCAAAGAAAAATTTAATACTATTTTAGATTTGGGAGGTAATACCGGAAAATTTTGTCGGTATCTGATTAACAAAATGCCTGACGTTGAATTTACGATCGCAGATTTGCCGGGACAGATCGGTATGGCCAAAAAAGAAATGGAAGCTTCGGGATTGGATACTTCAAAAATAAGTTATCAGACAATGAATATTCTAAATGAGAGCTCGGAAATTCAGGGAAAATTTGATGTTATATGGATGAGTCAATTTTTGGATTGTTTTCATGAGGATGATATCACTCTCATCCTCAAGAAATGCAAGAAAGCCTTAGCCGAGAACGGAAGTATTTTTGTACAGGATGCCTTCTGGGACAGACAAAGATTTGAGACAGGAGCTTTTTCTTTACAACAATTTTCTCTCTATTTCACTGCGATGGCCAACGGAAGAAGCCAGATGTACGATTTTCCGACTTTCAGGGAAGCTGTAGAAAATGCAGGCCTCGAGATTGTTGAAATCAACGATCATCTGGGACGAAGCAACAGTCTTTTAAAAATAAAATAAACCATTTGATGTATTACCTTCTATATTCTCACAATGTAATTGTTTGCGGCAAAGACAAAGCTGCAATTTATGATCTTCAACATGCCAGCATAATGTACATTCCCAATGCGTTTGTCACGGTTTTGGAGAAACTGGAGACCATGAAAATAGAAGATCTAAAAAATATTTTTTTTCAAAATAAACCTGAAATATTGGATCAATATCTTGAGAAGCTCACAAAAAATAATATGGGAAGATATGTTTCTGATCCTGAATCTTTTCCGAAGCTGGATTTTTCATATTTTTTTCCAGGAACGATTCATTCTGCCGTGTTGGAAATAGATATGTCGGGGTATGATCCTTTTCCGGTTATCAACTATCTCGAAAGTTTAGGATGCCGACATCTGGAATTGAGGGTTAAAATAGGTTCAGAACTATTAAACAAATTCAAAGAAACATTGAAGGTATGGGAAGAAAATACAACACAATCTTTAGATATTTTTTGGCAGTTTGACGAATCTGTGACGGAAAAAGAAATAGAAGACATTTATAATAAATTTCAAAAAATAAATTCCATCATAATTTATGGTTCACCTGAAAATAAAGAAATAAAAACTTCTCTAAAGTATAAAAACGCATCTTTACACGAACTGGAAAAAGAAGGCATGAATACAGATAAACTTATCCTGGATATGAAATATTATTCTGAAAGTCTGAATTATAACACGACATATCATAACAAAGTAGCCATTGATTATGCCGGAAATATTCGCAATATCATCTTTGATCAGAACATTTATGGTAATGTAAATGAAGACAATCTAATCGACGTGGTAAATGACGAAGTATTTCAGAAGTTTTGGAAAATAAGCGCAGATCAAATAGAAGAATTGAAGGACTCTCCACTCAGATATGCTACTTATAATCCGTTTCCGATTTATGAAAAAAACGAAAAGTATTATATTAATTATTTAAACCAATAAATATTGATGAGAAAAATTGCCTTCATAACCGGTGCTGCGAAAGGGCTTGGACGAAATATCGCAATCAAATTTGCAGGTCAGGATATTGATTTGATTCTTCATTACAATAAATCGGCAGAAGCAATGGAAAGCCTTACGCAGGAGATTTCTCAATATAATATTTCTGTACATACAATTCAGGCAGATTTTACGGATAATGATCAGCTGGATCATTTTTTTGAAGAAAAAGTGGCTCCAATACTTAATGGCAGACCTTCTAACGGGTTAGATTATCTAATTAATAACGCCGGGATTTATGAATTTGATAACTTTAATAAATTAAATACACATTTTCTGGATAAGATATTCAATATCAATTTCAAGGCTCCGTTGCTGCTTATGAAAAACTGTTTAAAGCAGATGAATGACGACGGACGGATCATCAATATCCTTTCTACGACAGCCTCGAGGCCTTATAGAAAAATGATCGCTTACGGAGCATCAAAAGCGGCACTTCAAAATGCATCCAATGCTATGATCTCGGATTTTGGAAAAAGGAATATTACAGTAAATAACATCATTCCGGGTGTTTTAGCTTTGGACAGTAAAAAAATTGCCGTTAGTGAAAAAATCATCAACGATATGTACGTCAAGAATTATGCAATAAAACGAACCGGAACTCCGGAAGATATTACAGAACTGATCCTTTTCCTAATCAAAGAAAGCTCTGGTTGGATCACCGGTGAAAACATTGAAGTTTCGGGAGGATATATATACCAATAAAAATGAAAGATATAGAAACCCGTTTAAAAATATTAAACAAACTATTCAATAAATATTCTGAGAAATCTGATGTGTATCTGCATTCCGAATACCTTCACAAGGATATCAGATCACCTAAAGCAGTTTTAGAAATAGTACAGGAAACTGTAGCCATAAAAAGTGCTGTAGATGTAGGTTGCGGGCTAGGTTCATGGCTTTCTGTGCTGATCGATCAAGGTGTTGAAGATGTTTTGGGAATTGACGGAGATTATCTTCCTCTTGACAAAATCATGATTCCTCAGGATAAAATTTTATGTACAAACCTTGACGAAGCCTTTCCTGAAATTGATAAAAAATACGATCTGGCCATATGCCTGGAAGTGGCAGAACATTTGAGTCCGGAATCCGCGGATGCATTGGTTAAATTTTTGACAGGCCTTAGTGATGCTATCCTGTTTTCCGCTGCCGTTCCTTATCAGGGCGGGATCAATCATATCAACGAACAATGGATTGAATACTGGAAAGAAAAATTTAATGACCTCGGATTTGAATATTACGATCTGATAAGAACCCGCATCTGGAATAATCCTGATGTAAAATGGTGGTACAAGCAAAACTGTTTTCTTGTCCTAAAGAAAGACGTATTCGGCGGATTGGAATCAAAAGAAATACTGAATATAATACACCCCGAATTGTTTCTTCAATACAGAATACTAGATGATAAATAATTTAAAATCTTAAAAAATCACCATCACAAACAATTAATAATGAAAATCACTCATGCTTTTGAGATAAAGTTTTTACTTTTGATCGCAATCCTATTCTCTGCCGGTTTTACCAGTCAGGTAAAAATAAGCGGAAAGATTGTAGACGCAAGAGAAAATCCTGTTTCCGAAGTACTGGTTTATATACAGGGGAATTTTTCAGAATCAGAAACAAACGGGCTTGGTATATTTGAACTTGAAAGTGAATCCCTAAAATCCGGCGATACCATTATTCTTGTCGCTCATAAAAAAGGATTTGCAGATAAAAGTCAAGAGATTGTAATTAGCAATCACATTATCGACAATATTAAAATTAATCTAGGAGAAAGAGTTTCTATTGTAGACGAGGTTTTTATTGACAAGATACATACACGAGAAGTTCAGGAGCAGAAGCCACTTGCTAAAAGTGATGTAGATATTATTCTAGGATCACCGGAATCTTCTGTACTTGCCGCAATGAATTACTTACCCGGTATTCAGCAGGTTGGTGAAACCGGAGAACTTTCTGTGAGAGGTGGCGAAGGCAGTGAAACAAGATATATATTTGACGGCATGCTCGTTAATAATATGGTAGGAGCAAACATCGATGGACAAGCAGGAGGCTCCAGGCTTTCACCGGCGTTATTTAGGGAGATGGCGATTATGCCGGGCGGATTTTCGGTAGAATATGGCAATGCTCTTTCTTCTGTTGTAAGGATGACATCTAAAGATATTGCTTACAACAAAAGCTTCAGCCTTCTTGTATCTCCATTTTCTTTAGATGCGCAATTGGCATTGCCTGTAAGTCAGGAAAGAAAGCAATCAGTAGAAGTTGGAATTAATCTTATGGATTTCGATCCATATTCACGTACAATAAAGGATGACCTTGATTATCAGTCTCTAAGAAATGGCCCTTATAGCATTTCTGGAAATATCTTTTATAAAAACAACTTTTCAGATAAGCTGAAGTTCAAGTTTTTTTCTAATAATTCGTTTACCAGGATTGACGCCCTTGCTTTGGATATTGATAATCCTTCCCAGGAACTTTCTTCAACCGTAAAGAATCTTAATCATTTTAATCAGGCTACGCTTACTTATGAAAAAAACGCAAACACAAAGTTCTTTTTCGGAGTTAATCATACTTTAAATTCGGATGAAACTCAGTACAGAAAAAATGAAAATTCACTGAACTATCTGAAAGACTTTAATATCACTCAGATAAAAACAAGTCTGAACAAAAAGATCTGGAAAAATTCATATCTCAATAGCGGATTAGAATTTTTCATAGAAAAATCTGATGTGGTAAATTATGATCGATCAGTGGATTATGTCAACAGGTATGCAGGTTTATATACAGAGTTTTCTACTAAACTTTTCAAAAACATATATGCAAGTATAGGGGCGAGAGGAGAATTTTCATGGCTGGTGAAAAAATCAAATTTTGGTGGAAGATATGATCTGAAGTATTTAGATAATTCCAATAAAAATGAAGCCGGTATTTCTTATGGAAACTTTTATCAGCAACCCAATATCCTATATAATTCGGACCTTAATAACTTAAGTTTTTACCGTGCAGATCATTCGATCATCTATTACAGATATAGAAACAACGGGCGCAACTTTTCTTTAGAATTGTATGATAAAAAATACAGCAATCTGCCGTTGTATACTTTGGACAAAACCATATATGACGGATATGGCCACGCAAGAGGTATTGATGTATATTTCCGGGATGGAAAAACTATTCCCAATATGGAATACAGAATAAGCTATTCTTATACGGATGCCAAAAGAAAATATCTTAACTATCCTGTTGAAGCCCCTTTCCAACTCAATTCAAAAAATAAATATACTGTATCTACCAATTATTCTTTATTTGGCGGAGATGTTTTGCTGGGATTATTTTATAATTATTCTTCAGGAAGACCTTATTATAATCCTAATATTGGTGATGATGCTTTTAATTCTGAAAAGACAAAGGATATTCATGATCTTTCTTCCAATCTTATTTATTCTTTCAAGGTTAAAAGTACTGCCATGCTCCTTATTTTTTCCGTAAGCAACTTGCTGGGAAATGATAAAATATATGGCTATACTTATTCTGAAAATGATCCGCTATTAAGAAGAGAAATCTCACCGATGTACAAGAGATTCTTTTTTATAGGTATCAATGTGGCTTTTGGACTCAATAAAAACAATGATCTTATAGATCAAATTTTAAATAGAAAATAAAATTATCTAATATGAAAAATTTCAAATCATTATTTATTCTGCTTCTTTTTCTTGCAATAGGTTTTGTCAAGGGTCAGTCTGCCGCTCAGACACAAGATTATAATAAAACACTTTTACAGACCGTAAAAGAATTGAATCAATCTACAACCAAAGAGGCTTATGAAAAAGTGCTTTACAAGTTTGAAAGATTAAATACCTTAAAACAGGAAAAAGACTGGATTCTGCTCTATAATATTGCTTATTGTAAAATCGTACTTTCACGATGGAAAAAAGGATCTGCCATATCCGTAGATTTGGAAGAAGCAATTTCTACACTACATAAGGCAGCGGCATTAAAACCTAATAATAGTGAAATATTTGCTTTGGAAAGCAGAGCCCTCATCTCATTAATAGGCATGAATGTAGCTAAATACGGCCCCAAGTATACGGAAAGATGCAGAAGCAATCTTGATAAAGCAGTTTCACTGGACAAAAACAATCCCCGCGCTTATTTGGTATACGGAATGTATTATGTGTACTTCCCAAAAATAGTAGGAGGTGATGTAGAAAAAGGCTGTAAACTTTTTCAACAGGCTGCCGGCTTATACAACCGCACAAAACAGGACAATAATTCTGTACAACCGCAATGGGGTAAGGAATTGAATGAATGGTATATAAAAACCTACTGCAAATAATGATACTTATATTAGGTTCTGATCATTACGAGCAAGGCACCGATCCTGTCATCGACTGGCTTATATATTATGAAGTCCCTTTTTTGAAAATCACGCTCAGCGATGTGTTTTACAACTACAACGAGGTTTCGGTTGATATTGGAAATAAACAGATTTTTTTTAAAGGTATTAATCTCACCAAAGAGGTTAACGTAGTTTGGTACAGACATTTTCTAGAGTCTTTCTCTCCTATTGCCGAAGAAAAAGATCCGATAAATATAAGGATGAATAAAGAAACCTTTAATGAAATCAAATGCTTCATGGAGATGTTTACAGAATATCTTAATGATAAAAAATGGATTTCTCCAATGGATGCCATTTACCTAAATAAGCTTACGGTATTAAATGTCGCGAAAGAAATAGGACTCCAAATACCTTATTCGATAATATTAACTTCAAAGAAAGAGGTTCTGAATGTATTTGAAGACAGAAAAATTGATAAGCTGGTTATGAAGCCTTTTTCAGATCGAAGTAAATCTTATTATACTGTTGAAGATGAATCTTATTTGTCTTTCGTTCAGGAATTTTCAAGAGAAAGCGCTGTACATCTTAAGGATGTTTTTTTTCCTACCCTTTTTCAGGAAAAAATAAAAGCTGATTTTGAAATCAGAGTCTTTTATCTGGACGGATTGTGTATTTCATCAGCAATATTGATCCAAGGCAGTTATGACACGGACGACAGAAAAAAAATGACAGACGACAACAAAATCAATGTTGTGAATTATGCTCTTCCCCAGGCAATAAAGGAACACCTGATTGAGCTTATGAAGCAATTACAATTGGTAACAGGCTCAATTGATCTCATTTGTACAATTGATGGCAAATATATCTTTTTAGAAGTTAATCCTATCGGCCAATACAATTACGAATCTGAAAAAAACAATTTCTATATCGAAAAAAAGATAGCAGAATATTTAATTCAATGTAATAATTTCATTATATCTTAAAAAAAGTTTTGTCCTTATGGAAATAAATAGTAATTTACCACTGTTTTACAATTATTTATCAAAAATTCAAAATGAAAACCTCAAGGAATTGAATATTCATCGAAAATTTGGCAAAAGTAAAGCACACAACACAAAAAGATATATAAAAAAAGTAAGCTTTAAACCAATCACAGTACTGTATTTATAAATTTATAAAAACTAAAATATTTATATGGAAACAAAAAGCCTCGATTTCATTGTAAACGAACTGAAGATGAAGATCATAGAAGAAATGAACCTCGTTAAAGTAAATCCCGACACTATTACTGAAGATACTGCGCTTTTTAGAGAAGGTTTAGGATTAGATTCCATCGACGCACTTGAGCTTGTTGTTATTTTTGAAAGAGATTACGGTATAGATGTAGAAGATATAGAGGCTATTTCTCCCCATTTTGCTACAATGGGTACATTATCCCAATTTGTAATCGACAACAGAACCCAATAAAATCATCATCAGATTATGGCTGATTATCCGTTGATTTCTAAAATTGATCTTGTTAAAGTGAGCGACTCATTTTATACTGTAAACTATGGAAGTAAAATATTTTCAATAGGAAATATGCTTTACGACGTGCTTTGTCTTTTGAAGAAGGATGAATCTATAAGTGATATCAAAACAAAGATCAACCAGCAATACAATGTTAACATCAGTGAGTCTTTTCTTAATAATGAAATAGAAAAATTCACAAATAAGCTGGCACAGACTCACGAAAAAAGATCTTCTACGATAGATTATATATATTTTAAAATCAAACTCTTCGGAAAGAATCTCATTGATAAATTATCCGCGCCGCTTCTCATTCTTTTTAATAAATATTTATTCCCTGTTTTAATAATTTTATCCTTGATTTCAAGTGTGCTTCTAGCCTATTCAATTTACACAGATGGGATTTGGTCGATAGAATCATCTTTGAAACATTCTTTGACCGGCATTGTTTTGATCTATGTGGGATTTGCAGTTATCGGTCTGTTTCATGAATTGGGACATGCAACCTCATCCCGGTTTTACGGCAAACCCTCCGAGGAAATAGGATTTGGTTTCTACCTGATATTTCCAGTTTTCTATACTGATGTAACCAAAATATGGAATTTGGGAAAAAACAAGAGAGTAGTTGTCAATATGGCAGGCATATATTTTCAGTTAATTATTAATTTACTTTTTTACGCTTTATACCTATCTATCAGCAATGTCGAAGCTAAAATAGCGATTAAGTTTTTCTTCCTGTCAAACATTATTCTTTTGGTATATTCTTTAAATCCATTTTTGAGAAATGATGGATATTGGGTATACAGTGATTTTTTCGGAATACCAAATTTAATGAGTGAAGCAACGGCATTCCCCCGCAAGCTATATAACAAACTTAAGAGCAGTATATCTTTCAAGCAAAAAATGAATTTTATTTTCAGTAATAAGGCGATAGGTATTTATTCAGTATTGCTGTATATCGTTTTTGTATTACTTATTATTTTATTCATTTGGTTAACCTATCAGAATGTGAAAGGAATCAGTGAAATATACAGTTCGATGAATACAATAGATTGGACATCTTTTGACGCTTCATATAAGCTTATTCATTTAATACTGGGGCTTGGGATCAATATTTATTTCTTAACGGTTATTATAAAAAGACTTGGGAACAGTAGGAAAAGGCTTCCTATTTAAAATAAAGGGTAATGAGAGTCATTACCTGTATTTGTCAAACCAATATTAAACAAAATGTTTATGGAAAATTTAGAAATTGAATTACTAGAAGGTTTCATGTCTGTCGAATTAGAAGAAAGACTTGAAATGGTAAACTTGACAGTTTTAGCAGGTGAAGCTGCTGCTGCAAGCTTACTATGTGATTTCGGTTCTGTAGAAGTTGCTGCTCCAGCACAATAATCTTTACAGATCGAAGATGTATGGGCGGTCAGTAAAAAGTCCGCCCTTTTATTGTTTAAAACTTTGAAATGAAATTGAATAAACTCTCAAGAATTCTACTATTCTTTACCATCGCTACCATAGTTTCCAATATTTTCAGGTTTGATGTGTTTTCTATTAAAGAAAGCCTTAAAAACCTTCCGGATTGGATTTATATTATTCTTTCTACTCTTTTAGAAGGAAGTGGGATACTTGTAGCTACAATCATCGGCCTGAAGCTAATTCCTAAAAGAAACACGATCGATGCTTCGCTTTTTGGCACCTCATTTAGATATAGCGTCACTATGATGGTTGTTCCTTTGATTTTGTTTACAGCATTTGGTATAAACAACAGCTTTAACATGAATAATCATGTATACGCATTTCTTGCTGCTACATGTACATTATTATATTGCATTATAGAAGAATATGGCTGGAGAGGATATCTTCAGAGCGAACTACAGAATTTAAGACCATGGAAAAAGTATGCCCTTATCGGATTGATTTGGTATACCTGGCATTTGCCTTTTCTAGCAGAAACAGATATTATGAGTAACCTGCTTTTTTTAGTCGGTCTTATTATAGGAAGCTGGGGAATTGGGCAGGTCGTTATTTCTACACGTTCTATTGGCGCCTGTGCCTGCTTTCATCTGATAGTACAAATCTTATTATACAACTCTTTAATAAAAAATGGAATAGGCCAAAATCAAAAGCTTATTATTATCATTGCTTGTATTACATTATGGATTCTAATTATTAGAAAATGGGAGAAAGAATTAAAACTTAAAGCATAGTTTTATCCCGAATTATTTACTGATTTAGTACTACAATTTTTTATAATTATTCTAGTAAAATTAAAGTCTATAACATTGCTTGTCATTTCATAGATACCACATTTCTAATTTTAGAACATAATCTGATAAGAAATAATTTTTACTGATATTTTACAATTACAGTTTAACGGTAATTATTAAATTGCATTCGTAAATGTTTAACCTGTTTCATGGAAAACAACAGTAACAATCAAAATTTTTTTGACCACAAGGTAAAACACAATCCGTGGAAAGAATATAAAGCAGCTCCTTGCGAAGCGTTACAGCTGGCTATCAAAGAATATATGCTGATCGAATGTACAGATGCTTTTGAGCTGGAAACACTTCCGAGTACTTCCCTATCGCTGGACTTTATCCTCAAAGGGAATATTGCGATGCATCTGGAAGACAATTTTAGCATTAATTTACCTCATGCAGTGGCTTTCGGTATTGCCCGTAAATCGTTCAGGTTTACCTTTTCTGAAAATACGTTTTTATTTGTAGTGATTTTCAATCCCGGTTTTGCAGCTTCCGTAATCAGAAAGCCCCTGAATGGTTTTTTTGAAAAGTTCATTTCCCTTCAAGAATTATTTAATGAGCAAAAAATTTCACAACTGATTTCCTTATTAAGAAAGCAAGAATCATTTGAAGAAATGGTGCTCATTATTGAAACATTTTTACTTGCAGAAATGAATCTTGTTTTTACAGATGAAATCATCAATAAAGCTATTACTCAAATTAAAAACCGAAAAGGACTTGTAACAATCAAGGAATTAACGGAAAAACTGCCCATAAGCAGGGATGCATTTGAAAAGAGATTCAGGGCTAAAGTAGGAACCACTCCTAAGCGGTATGCCAACATCGTACGATTCAGAGATCTGTTTCAGTCAAACCATTCTAAAGACAATCTTACAGAGATTGCTTTAAAGGCAGGTTATTATGACCAGTCACATTTCATTAAGGATTTTAAAAGTTCGACTGGAAAACTTCCTTCAAATTTTTTGTAGAAAATAAAAACGGCTATACAAGTAGCTGCTTCCGATAATGACTCACATTTAAACCATCTAATATTTTACATTATGAATTCCATGTCCAAAACCTTTAAACTTTTGTTTGGCGTCCTTCTCTTATCAAACATCATTCTCATCACATTCCTTTCCTATTTTTTGTGGAAAAATAATAACGAAACCTTACAAACAGCTCGTATAAATATTAAAGACCCTTCCGGAAAAAATAGAGTCGTTATTTCTAATGCTGACTTAATTCCGCCACCTATCATCAAAGGGAAAAGCTATAAAAGGATGATGACACCTGCAGGACTTATCTTCTACGATAAAAACGGTGATGAACGCGGAGGAATTGCTATTTCGCAGCACGAGGGAATGAACATTAACGCAATAGCATTTGATTATCAGAATGCCGATGCAATAGGTATTTATGCTCAGGATGACCAAAAAAGTAAATCTTTTAAAGCCGGACTGACGATCAACGACAAAGATCTTTCGGGCAAGCCCGGTTATAATGTGAACAGGATCAATCTGATTACAGAAAACGGAAATTCCTCATTGGTAATGAAGGATCCGAATGAAGTGCCGAGGCTAGTTTTCAAAGTCGACAGCTTAGGCAATCCATCGATAGAAATGTTCAATGCGGATGGAAAACTAAAATGGAAACAATAGATTTTATAAGTTCAGCAAAAATTAACATAATTATAACATCTTTTATGAATTCTTAAAGTTATTACGGTCTGATTATTGCTTCTAAAAGAAGCGATTCTCATGTTTAATTGAGTTTTCATGGTTATTAGTTTTTACCCAGCTTCGGCTGGGTTTTTCTGTTAAGACAATTGAAAATGTGAAGTTTATAAGGTTAAGAATAAACTTTCTGATAGAAACAGTAATGACGATTGTAATTTAAATTGTCAATATTCATATAATATTACATTGTCATTTTTTTATTTATAATTTTTTATTTATAACTTTTACCTTTATTTTTTAAATAATCTTGCAATATGTCCAAACAATATCCATTTATTATTTTGTTATTACTTATAGCTCTCCAAAGCTGTAACGATAAAGATAAGATCATAGAGTTAACAGAAAGAGAGAATAAATTATTAGAAAAAGAAAAATTATTTGCCGAAAAAGAATCTGAATATCAAGCTTTACTGAAAATGCGTGATAGCGTTTTTGCTGAAAAAGATTCAGTTAAGATTCTGCTTTGGCCTGCCGAAATTTCCGGAGCCTGGAGCGGAAAAGTAATATGTACAGAATCAAACTGCAGCGACTATGCCATCGGTGACCAAAGAATCGATAACTGGGAATTTGATAGTGATTCTACCCAACTTGTAGCCAAAATAATCAACAATAATAATTTGATTAGAATATATTCCGGTGAATTTGATCACAATGAAATAAAACTCAACTATAAAACAGATTCTTCTGCAAAGAAAAAAGTGGAGATGAGCATCCTTCTCAATGATATATCCGACACTAAAATGAAAGGAACCCGCACCGTAACTGTTGATAACAAATGTATGGCAAAGTTTTCGGTCGAGCTTACCCGTTCTGTAAAATAAAAAACGATTTATGATCCTTAGTTTACACAATCTGAGCCTTCCTTTTGAAGATCCTGTTTTAAAGTTTTTAATGGTTTTGATCATTATTCTGGCAGCTCCGCTTTTATTAAACAAAATTAAAGTTCCTCATTTGCTGGGTCTTATCATTGCAGGTGCCATTATTGGTCCCAACGGGTTCAATGTTTTATCGAGAGACAGCAGTATTGTTGTAACAGGAACCACAGGATTATTGTACATCATGTTTCTTGCGGGTCTGGAAATCGACATGGGCGATTTCAAGAAAAACAAATGGAAAAGTCTGACATTTGGGCTATATACCTTTATTGTACCTTTTGTTTTAGGATTTTTAGGAGGTCATTATGTTTTAAATTTTTCAGTTCTTACTTCTATACTTTTTGCCAGCCTATTTTCTTCACATACACTTATCGCTTATCCTTTGGTAAGTAAAATGGGAATTGCAAAAAATACCGCTGTAAATATTACAGTTGGCGGAACAATGATTACCGATGTGCTTGCACTTTTGGTTTTAGCAATAATTGTTGGAATGTCGCAAGGTGAAGTGGGAACGGCTTTCTGGGTCCGGCTTTCAGGTTCATTTATAATATTCGGACTTATCGTTCTTTTAGGTTTTCCGATTATCGGACGTTGGTTTTTCAAGAAAGTAAATGATAAAATCTCTCAGTACATCTTTGTTTTAGTTATGATTTATCTTGCTGCACTGCTAGCAGAACTGGCTGGTGTAGAAGCTATTATCGGAGCATTCTTTGCGGGATTGGCTCTGAATAGGCTGATTCCACACACTTCTTCACTCATGAATCGTGTAGAGTTTGTCGGAAATGCTATTTTTATTCCGTTCTTTCTTATCAGTGTAGGAATGCTGATTGACTTTCAAGTATTTTTTAAAAGTTGGGAAACATTAGAAGTAGCCGCGATTATGCTTGTGGCGGCAATTGGCGGCAAATATGTTTCTGCAATTGCCACACAGAAAACATTCAGGCTCACTAAAGAAGAAGGGAAACTTATTTTTGGAATGAGCTCAGCCTCAGCAGCAGCAACTCTAGCCGCTGTAATGGTAGGTTACAATATTATTCTTTCTGAATCTGAAACCGGAGAACCTGTAAGATTGCTCAATGAGCATGTATTAAACGGAAGTATACTTCTGATATTAATTTCGTGTACCGTTTCATCTTTTATTTCAATGGCAAGCGCTCAAAAAATTGCTCAAAAAGACAATGAAGATACCGTTTCGGGAAACAACCATGAAGAGGAAAATATCCTTTTAGCCATCAACTACGAAGAAACAGTGGAAAGGATGGTAAATCTCGGAATACTATTCAAAGCCCATTCAAACACCGAAGACTTTTTTGCGCTGAATGTTATTAATGAAGATAAAAATGAATCTTCCGTCAAAAATGCTGAAAAGATTCTGCATCATGCTACCGATACCGCAGCCTCGGCGGATGTAAAACTTCAGGCATTAAAAAGATATGATAATGATGTGATCAACGGTGTCAACAACGTTATCAAAGAACAGAAAATCACAGATCTTATCATCGGTTTAGAAGAAAAGAAAGGCTTTTCACCATCATTTACGTATAATCTGTACAATGGTTATTTGCAGAATGACGATGTCAATATATTTGTATATTATGCCGCACAGCCTATTTCTACCATTAAAAGATATGCGGTAATGATTCCCGAAAAAGCACAAAAGGAAGCCGGCTTTTTTCATTCGCTTTTAAGGGTATGGAATATTGCCAGAAATTCCGGAGCAACCGTTGTCTTTTACGCTCCCGAAAATATTATTGATATTTTGCAGAGGATCATTAAAAAAGCCAATATCGAAGCCGAGTTTATTATTATGAATACATGGAAAGACGGTGAAGATACTGCCGCTCAATTAAAAGAAGATGAGGCTCTCATTGTTTTTATGGCTAAAAAAGGAATGCAATCTTATATTCCTAGAATGAGGCTCATTCCTGAGCTACTTAATAAAAGCCTTCAGCGCAATAATTATCTTCTTATTTTCCCGTATTCCGATTATGGAAAAAACAAATTGGAAAAACGTTTCGTAGGAAACCATGATGATTTTGTAGAAATCGGAAATGTAATTAAAAAGATTTTTAAATAGAATCTAATAAAGTAAAAATCATTTTTGACAATAACCTATCTTAAACAAGTAAGCCTTTTCGGTTTAGAGATTTTGTGCAACCAAAATTAATTAAGCTGCTCACTTTTATGCTTGCTTTTATCGCTTTTTCCTTCTTTGAGGTATTATTTTATCTACAATTTATTAAAATTTCATTTAAACTTAATAACTTCAATTCTAGTGGTATCATAATTGAAAATACAATATCTATTTAACTAAAATATTGAGATTATTTTAGTTAAATGACACTTTATCCGGAAAAATCATTAGATTTGTGATTCATCTAAAACATATTAGGCCTATGATAAAAACCTCTACTTTTTTACAGTTCTATCTCTTTATAGACGATGACATACCATGAAATCCCTGTTTATAAAGTTAAATCACTACTCGAATTTCATTAAATTTTGTATAACTAATACCATTTAAATATGAATAAAGTTTTACTCACTATAACCTTTTTTATAGCTTTTATAGCTAAAATTTCAGCTCAATGCGCACCGGTCCCTGTACCTTTTTCACAATCATTCAGTACTGGTGCGCTTCCGACATGTTGGATAAGCCAAAACCCAACTTCAACTTCCACCAGTGCGAATGCTAAATGGAAGTTTTCAGGATCGGCAGGATACGGCGCAACAGGAAACGGCGGTAAGCCTGCAGGAACATTTGCCTGGGTGGATGCCAGCTCACCTTACACAGGTCTGCATAATGTAGAGCTTATAAGCCCACAAATCAATCTGACGGGTTTAACGAATCCTTATGTTGAATTTGAATGGTTTAAAAATCATTTAACATCAGCTACAGGCACAGTACCCAATTATGAAGACAATCAACTGAAACTTGAAGTAAATGACGGTTCAGGCTGGGTTCAGGTTTGGACAGGAAATACTAATGACCCTGCATGGAGAACGGTAGGCATACCTTTGGCCGCAACCTTTATAAATGCTACAATTCAATTGAAATTTACTGTTGATAAAGATGTTGCCAACGATGGATATTTTTATGATGATATTTTACTGGACGAAGTAAAGGTAATACAGGCTCCTACCTGTTTTGAGCCTACTACTTCACCTGTAACGAATATTGTACCTACTTCCGGAACTATCAACTGGAATCCGCCAGCTGCGCCAGCACCGACACCGGCAAACGGATATGAATATTATTATAATACAACAAATACAGCTCCTGTTGCAGCAACGGTAGGTAGTCTGACTAATGCGACAACAGCTAATTTAACACCATTAGTTCCGGGAACAACATATTATTGGTGGGTAAGATCTGTATGTTCGCCTACAGATAAATCTTTTTGGGTTGCTGGTGACCCTTTCACACCGGGACAAATTGGAGGAGGAACTGCTACGCATTCTTTTCTTCCTGTTTATTCTTGTTCAGGATATAATTATTCACAGCAGATTTATACGGCATCAGAAGTAACCGGAGCCGTTGGGACCAGCAATTATATTACATCAATTAAGTTTTTTGTGTCAAGTACAGCCGCTACGCAAGCGAATTATAATCAATGGGAAGTATACATAGGAAATACAACTCAAACGGATTTTGCTACTACAACAAGTTGGGTTCCAGCGTCATCTTTGCAACAGGTGTATTCAGGTACTTTACCTGCAATGACTGCGGGAACATGGGTAACAATTCCATTAGGCACACCTTTCCTTTGGGACGGAACAAGTAATGTAGTAATTGCTGTAGATGAAAATTCAGCCGGCACTTCATGTACTGCAAACTGGGGCAGCTATACAGCAGGCGCTGACAGAGGAATGGCGTATCGAAATGCCACGACCAATCCTGATCCTGCAAACCCTCCTACTGCAACAAGTCGTTATTCTGTAATTCCGACACTTCAGTTGGTCGGAACAACTTTGCAGCCATGTACAACCGCTTCGCCTGCAAATATTACAGTGAATAATATTACAACCACGTCAGCGACTGTTACATGGACTCCCTCAGCAAACGCCACTTATGTTGTGAGATATAGAATCTTACCATCTGGTGGTTGGCAGACAATCAATGTGACAACACCTAATACCAATAATGCAACAATTCCAGGTCTTACAGAGTTGACTCAATATGAAGTGGAAGTTGCAACAATTTGTGGTGGAATACAAGGAGCTTTCTCTTTACCTGTGGCATTTACGACTCCTGCATTGACATATTGTAATTCTGGTACGGCAACTGTTACAAATGCTTACATTAGCAATATTACGTTGATTGGTACGAATGTACCTACATTTAGTAATAACTCAGGACCAAGCACGTATACAGATTACTCTACAGATCCAACAAAGACAATCACGTTATTGCGAAATACAACCAACAATGTACTGTCGGTTGGAAGAGCTATTTCTTCAGGAACATATTCTACCTATGCCTGGATAGATTTTGATGGAGATGGAGTTTTTAACAATACTCCTTCGACGACGCCAGGTGGTGAAAGAATAATGAATTTAGGATTCTCTAGCACCACGCCGGTTACTGCAAACTTTGCTGTTCCTGCCAATGCTTATGTAGGAACAAGTAAAATAAAAATGCGGGTTATTGTTTATTTTTTAACACCTGCGGATGCTTGTGCGAATCTTACAAGTAATGGTGAGGTTGAAGATTATTATGTGAAATTTATAGATTTACAGCCGTGCACTACAAATCCTCCGACAAATATTATGGCAACCAATTTAACAGCTACAACTGCTTATATATCTTGGTTACCGGCTGCAGGAGCTACTTACCTTATCAGATGGAGAGAAGGTGCTACCGGACCTTGGCTTCCTACAGCTGCCGGTCTGACTCTTCCTGCGGGACAAAACTATCATACGATTACAGGACTTACCGAGCAGACAGGATATCAGGTGCAGGTCGCTACAATTTGTAACGGAACTACAGGTGCCTTCAGCCCTTCAGTATCATTCACTACTCCGCCGGTGGTTTATTGTAATATGACCGGTACAGGTACGAACGATTACATTTCAAATGTAAAAGTTACTCCTGTCAATTTCCCTGTGATGGACAATACTTCCTTGCAGACGAATTATACAAGCTATACCGCTCCTGCCACGCTTATTAATTTAGAAATAGGATCTATCGGAAATCAGTTATCTGTATCTAAAGGTTGGGTGGGAACTACTTTTAGCGACGCTGTTTATGCCTATATAGATTACAACAGAGACGGGACTTTTGCAGACAGCGAAAGAATCATGACTTCGGCTCCAAGCACAACAACTCCTGTTACAGCAACATTTGATGTACCTTCAACGGGTGTGTATTTAGGACCGTTTACAACCACGATGCGGGTTGTTCTTAAACGTACAAGCGCACCTGTTATGTGTCAAAACCCGGCTAATGGTGAAGTAGAAGATTATGCAGTAAGATTGAGGCCTTGCAGCAATGTTACACCGGGAACTCCAACATTTACTGCGGTAACACACAATTCGGCTACCGTGAACTGGACGCCTGCTACCAATAACATTTCATATGTTTTACAATACAGACCGGTAACCAATCCTGCTTCAGCCTGGACAAGCGTAAATGCTTCCACATTGAACGGTAATCCACCGGTTCAGCTAACAGGTTTGATTCCTGCTACAACTTATGAAGTGCAGATTGCTGCAGTTTGCGGTGGCGGACCGGGAGCATTTACAGCTATTAAAACATTCACTACAAGATGTGATCCTACACCTCCGAATGTTACCATAAGCAATGTTACTGCAAGCTCGGCAGTTGTAACCTGGAATCCGATTGTGGCAAGTGCTACTTATACTTTAAGATATAGAAAAGTAGGAACAGCAACATGGACTGAAATTCCGAACCTTATTCCTCCTGTTAATTCTTACACTATCCAGGGATTAGATTCTTTTGTGACGTATGAAGTTCAGGTGGCAAGCACATGTGTTGGAGAAACAACTCCAAACCCATGGGCAAATCCACAAGTGTTTACAACGGTAAGAATTTGTGAAATAGCTCCTCCGGGACTTACCATCACTCAGCTTACTCCGACAAGTGCCGAAGTGATCTGGGATCCTTTCCCTGGAGCAACGTATATCTTGAGATACAGAAAAGTAGGGATTCCAAGCTGGATCGATATTCCGGTGAATACCAATACCTATACCATCACAGGATTATTGGAATTAACAAAGTATGAAATGCAGGTAGCCAACATTTGTAACGGTACGCCGGGGAATTATACGAAATTGTATTATTTCACAACGCCTACCGTGGTTTACTGCCAGATGTCATCTGCTAATTCCGCCAATGAATTTATTTCAAAAGTTACGGCTAAGCCAAGCGGTAAACCTGAAATGATCAATGAAACACAGGCTTCCAATTATTCTGACTTTACAGGAGATAATACGAAATTCATTGAAATGGTTCAAGGTTCTATGAACAATCAGATTATTATTGATAAAACATTAAGTTCAGGTACGGATGCAGGAGTTGCTGTCTGGATTGATTTCAACAGAAACGGATATTTTGATCTTAATGAAAGAATTTTGGCAGACGGACCGAACAACAACCCTACCGCAAGCGCAACCTTCACGGTACCGGCTGATGCTTTTGTAAGCATGACCGATTACAAATATGTTGTGATGAGAGTGGCGATGCAAAAAGACGGAATTCCTGTCAACTGTACAAGCTTTGCAAATGGCGAAGTTGAAGATTACACGGTAAGAATCTCTAAACAGGGAGTTGTGAATTCGGTTAATCAAAATGATATTCTGATTTATCCGAATCCTGTAAGCACAATATTGAATGTGAAAAACATTAGTGAGAAAGCGAATTATAAAATTTACAGCGCCTCTGGTCGTCTCATATCTACCGGATTGATTGTGAATAATAAAATTGATGTAAGTAGCCTTATTAATGGTTTATATGTCATTAGCATTGAAGATGTGAAAGGCAATGTTCAGAAGAAATTTATTAAGGAATAAATAACAAAAGTTACTAAGGCTGTGTATTATTATAACACAGCTTTAGTTAACAATGAACTCTGTTATCAACATTAAACTGCAATAGAAGCAACTCTTGTATTATTTTGTAATACTAGATTGTGGTAATAGAATTGATATAGCTTTTAAAAAATAATGGCAAATAAATGATATAAAAGAAGAAATTATTTTTCATTTTTCGTTCAAAAACAAAGATAACATGTAGCAAAAACGGCTCATAAACTATTTTAAATCAATTCTTCTTAAACATCTGTTTTTAGGTATTTCATTTATATTGTCACAGAAAATTATCAAGTTAATTTATCTTTAACAACTCTGTTAAATTTTGTCTTTATTTTTTTTAACCGTACATTTGAAGCGGTGTCATTTACTAATCAAACATATCAGCAGAATATTTTTGCCCGCAGTCTTGCGACGCTTTTTCTGATCATTTTTTTACAGGCTGGATTGGTAAAATATTTTCACCATCATTATGAAGGTGAAACTTATTCGCAAAAAATTAATGGACTAGATTCTAATAATACCCAACTGCAATCATCAGCGAACAAGTGTGATTTATGTGATTTTTTTAAACATCAGTCACCTTTTTTTGATATTGCTAATTCTACGGAATTCCAAATTCCTTCATTAAAACAATTCACGACTAAATCTTTTTTTATTGTTGGAGAAAGCCGTGCTTATCTTCTTTCCTGCACCAATAAAGGACCTCCTTTTATGGCTTAATTTCAGAGCTAAATTTTCAACGTTTAATTTTCTTGCACTGTCCTTCCGGGCGGTCATTTATACATTTATATTATGCTACAAACCATTTCGCTTACTAAAAGCTATGGCGCTCATTTGGCGCTTAATCACCTGAATCTCCATGTCCATTCAGGTGAAGTATATTGTTTATTGGGCCAGAACGGCGCCGGAAAAACAACAACAATTAATCTTATTCTTGGCTTTCTTGAAGCATCTTCCGGAGATATTTTATTTAATAATCAAAATCTTAATGCTGATAAACGCCGACAGCATATCGCTTATATTCCTGAAGTTGTAATGCTTTACGGAAATCTGTCTGCTGTAGAAAATCTCAGCTACTTTTCGCGTTTAGCAGGTTTTAGATACAATTCTTCTGAGCTTGAAAATTTTCTGTCGATATGTGGGCTTCAGACTGATGCACATCATAAAAGACTGAGCGGTTTCAGTAAAGGAATGCGACAAAAAGTTGGTATTGCGATCGCTCTTGCCAAAGATGCACAGCTTATTTTAATGGATGAACCTACAAGCGGGCTTGATCCCAAAGCAACCGAAGAATTTACGGAGATTGTGAAGAAGCTTGCCAATGAAGGAAAATCTGTTTTGATGGCCACCCATGACATCTTCAACGCAGTGAATGTAGGAACCCATATCGGGATCATGAAGCGTGGCGAACTAATTCATACCTTAAAAGCTTCAGAAATCAATGCTACAGATCTTCAAAAGCTTTATTTGCAGACGATCTGAATCTAATGTAACGAAAATATTTGAATTAAAAATTGAATTAAACAAATGTCAAATACCATTTTCATTATAGCCAGGCAAACTTTCAGGCTGGCATTCTCAAATAAGGCTACCCTCTCGCTTGCAATTTTATTAGGAATCTCACTCAGTCTGGCTACTTATGTAGGCTGGGAAAATTATAAGATTCAGAATAAACATCGGGTTGAGTATAAAGAAGAAGTAAGAAAACAATGGCTTGCAAACCCCGACAAACACCCGCATCGGATGGCACATTACGGATATCTAGCTTTTCGGGAAAAACATGAGCTAAGCTTTTTTGATTTTGGAATTGAAAGTTTTGCCGGAGTTTCTATTTTTCTTGAAGCCCACAAGCAGAACAGCGTCAATTTCAGCGAGGCAGGTTTTTCAAACGGAATGCTGCGCTTTGGTGAATTAAGCGTTGCAATGGTCTTGCAGGTGCTTTTTCCGTTGCTGATTATTTTTATCGGTTACAATTGTATTTCCGCAGAACGCGAATCGGGGACTTTAAAAATAATTCTCTGTCAAAACACAACCTGGAAACAACTTTTATGGGGGAAAACCTTTGGATTGCTGGCAATAAGTCTGTCGATATTTATTCCGTTAATGATTTTAACGATCGGTCTTTGGGGAATATTAAGCGAGTGGCAGCTTTCAGCAGATTCAGTGATCAGGCTACTGCTTCTTTTAGGAAGCTATATAGTTTACTTTTTTATTGTTTCTGCAGTTACGGTTTTTATTTCAGCTATGTCTTCCGGCTCAAGATCAGCATTGACGTTTTTATTGGCAAGCTGGATATTTTTCGTCGTAATGATGCCGCGCTTGACGCAGGCTGTAGGCGTTCAGATTTACCCTTCGCCTTCTAAAATTTCATTCTTAGCTGATATTGCAAACGACGTAAAAAAAGAAGGTGACAGCCACGATCCTGATGATCCGCATTATTCAAAAATAAAAGATTCTCTTCTGAAGAAATATCAGGTGGATGATGTGAAAAAGCTTCCTTTCAATTATGGTGGATTTATTATGGCGGAAGGTGAAAAGATCACTTCTAAGATCTACAATAATCATCAAAAGAAATTAAACGAAACATTTTCAAACCAAAACAGCATTACGAATATCGGCAGCTTTCTGAATCCTTATTTAGCATTAAAACAGGTTTCCATGTTGCTGACTGCCTCAGATTTTTATACTTATGTTGATTTTCAGGATCAGGCTGAAGATTATCGCTATCATTTAGCACAGAAAATGAATCAGCTTCAGATCGAAAAAATCAGCAATATCACCCCTGAAGAACATGAAGGGCCGCATATAATCAGCAAAAACAACTGGGCATCGCAGCCGGATTTTAATTACCGTTTTACCAAGATTTCCGATACTATTGCCAAGAATCCGATTGCATTGGTTGCATTGGCTTTTTGGCTGATTATTGTTTCCTTATTCCTTCAATTATCTTTAAAATGGATTAAAACCGTTTAAAATCATGAAAAATACATTCTTATTTGAATTTAAGATATTCTTCAGGAATAAAGCTTCCTGGATGGCCATTATCATCTTGCTGGTAACGGGAATATCGGCGCTTTATTTTGGTAAAGCTTCTATGGAACATCAGCAAAGCGTGATAGAAAAAGCGCAAAATATACAGAAACAGAATACATTAAGTAATCTTGAGCATTTCGGGAATGATACCGGGCTCTTTTTTTATCACAACAAATTTTCTGTAGCCAATGTTCCGAGTAATTGGGCGGCATTTTCAGGCGGTCAAAGGGATGTCAACCCTTTCCTGATTTCAGTAACGATGCTCGGTTTGGAAGGCCAGCTTTACGATACCGACATCAGCAATCCGTTGAGTTTACTAATGGGAAACATCGATTTAGGTTTTATCTATATATTTTTGTTTCCCCTTGTAATCATTGCTTTATGTTACAATCTTCTTTCTGCTCAACAAGAAAATGGTGTCTGGACGCTGTTAAGATCTCAAAGTAAAAAGCCAATTTCTATTATTTTGCAAAAAATGATTGTGAGAATGATCGTGATTTTTGGTGTTGCTTTTTTACTAATGCTGCTAGCCGCCGTTTATTTAAATCTTTCAATAGATAAAACTTTTCTCTCGATATTTTTGATGATATTTCTTTATATTGGTTTTTGGTTTGCGGCAGCGTATTTTGTAATATCTTTCGGAAAATCTTCCAATTTTAATGCTTCTGCTTTAATTGGCGTTTGGGTAAGTTTGGCTATTGTAATTCCTGCTGCACTCAATTTGTATTTATCAACAAGATTTCCAATGCCAGAAGCACTTCAGCATGTGATGGAGCAGCGACAGGGATATCATGAAAAATGGGATATGCCTAAAAATGTTACGATGGAACCTTTTTTTAAACACTATCCACATCTAAAGCAATACCCGTTTGATGCAGATAAAACATTTTCCTGGTTCTGGTATTTTGGCATGCAGCAAATGGGTGATGATGCTAGTTTAAAAAGTCGTCATGCAATGGCCGGCAAACTACAGAAACGTCAGGATTTTGCATCGATGGTTGCTCTCTTTATCCCAACATTGCAAGCACAGTTGTCGGTCAATGCTTTGTCCGGCTCCGACCTGCAATCACATCTTGACTTCCAGCAATTTGTAAGAGATTACCATGAAAAAATACGTCTTAGTTTTTATCCTGTTATTTTTAAGGAAGAACCTGTAATAAAAGATGATGTCTTAAAATTTAGCTTAAAGAAATACAATTCTCCGATTCCGTTTTTGAAAATTGAGTCCATTGTAGCTCTAATAATGATTAGTTTAATTTTAGTGATTGTTGGTTGGTTTAATTTTAGAAAAACTATCGGATAACTGTAATGCAGTGTAGATTAGTTTATGCTGATTTATTCGGGAAGATAATTAATAAATATAAAATTAAACATAAGAAAAATTCCATTGTCTTACAATATTATCGTAAAATCCTGAAATTAATTTTCAGGATTTTTGAGTAAAGAAATGTATAACGTAATTAATGGAAAATGGAAATTACCCATTATCATTTCTGTAGGTGTGGGCAATGAACGGTTTACAGATATTCAAGACAGTATTCCCGGGATTTACACCAAAGGCGATGGCAAAAGATTTAAAAGATTTGGAACAGCATAAATTAATAGAACGAATCAATAGTTCGAAGTGTATGATGAGAACTATCTGAAATAGGACTTGTAAGGCCTGAAAAAGTGACTAAATGTGATTGTTAATGCAAGAAATCTTAATGCAAATTTTTCAAAATGGAACTTCATTACAAGCAATGCTGTGATGAAAACTTAAAGTAGTATTGTATTTATAATAAAAAAGCTCACAAAAATTACATATTTTTATGAGCATTGATAGTACATAATATTAAGTCTGTTTTATGGATCAAAACATGAAAAAGGCTTATTTCTTTTTACTCCTTTTGATTGCAATATTCTTTTTTACTTTTAGTCCCGATTCTTTAAATTCAGTAAAGGCATCTGCTAATGCTTGCATTTCTTCATCCAGGCCCGGGGCAAATTCTTCCGGACGTTCAGGCGCTTGTGGGCTCGGGAAAGATTCACGAGGTTCTTTAAGTGTTGTAAGTTTTGTTCCATCATTAAAAGGTGATGGACCGCTAAAAATCTTTTCCATTAAAGATCCGTCCATACTGAAGGTATACTGCTCTCTATGTAGACCTAAATCGAGTAACCTTTTTACTTCAGGAAACTGAGAAGAGTCAAATTTAGGTACGGGCAACACTTTGCCCCAATCTACGCCTAGTGTTTCCAAAGCTTTTGCAAAAGCAGCCTGATGAGCCTCATCCCGGACAATAAGAAAAGCGACGGTTGCGCGTAAGGTTTTGTTGCTGCTCATCTGATAAATCCGACACTTTTGAATCCTTCCGGTAGCCTCTAGCACCAGATTATCCATTAGATCAAGTACCAGATTTCCGTGATTGTGCACGTAACTTCCACTCCATGGGTTTCCGGCAGCATCTACCGGAAGTGCTGCCTGAGCACCCATAATGTAATGATGCGGATTTTGTTGTTCCTTAGCCATATCAAGGGCAGCGCCGCCGCCTTTACTAGGAGCTTCATACTTGTCTCCCTGATATCTTGGAGACCCATCTAATAGCTGAGAAATAGTTTTCGTAATCAGCTCTACGTGAGAAATTTCCTCAGTACCTACACCTTGAATTAAGTCCAAGTAAGGTGTGGCCTTGCCACGGAAATTAAAACTTTGGAAAAGAAACTGCATCATTGTACGCATTTCTCCGAACTGACCACCCAGTCCTTCCTGCAAAGCATTAGCTGCAGACGGATCCGGTTCGTCGGGGACGATTGGGTTGATAAGATTTTGTGAATGGTAAAACATAATTTTATTTTTTTGGTGTAACATTAAATCAGCTAACACCGTGCCATTTGTCTATGATGTGGTATCTTTAACAGGTTGAAAATTAACTGATTGATAGCGTAAACATTTTGATATTAAAATGTTAGTTTTTTTTACCTAAAGCTATTTTTTATAGTTTTACAAGTCGTAGAACTACTACAAAATTTAAAATAACAGGCTAAAAGATTATTCATAGTAAAATCACTATTTATCTTTGAAGAATAGAAATCACATCAAGCAATAAAATATTAATCTTATAAAAATTTACAAATCATGGCAGCAAATTCAAGAGGAATCTTAAAATTCAACGGAAGCGAAGGACAAAAATTACTAAAGCTGAACTACAGCGTTTCGAGATCTACGGACGTGTCAGGTAGAGTTGCTTCAGATCCTTCTAATGCACTTATCAAACTTACCATTGAGGCTACAGAAAAATCTGATATCCTTGAATCTTTACTAAATGGTAAGTACAAGCCAACTTCGGGGGAAGTCACCTTCAACAAATCTCACGAGGAAGGAACATTAATTACTTTAAACTGGGAAAACGGCTATGTTATTCAACACGAAGTTGACTTTGATGCAGTAGATGAAAACTCCATGTTGATTAGCTTTATAGTAAGTGCCGAAAAAATCAATTATGGTAATTCTGCTTATGAGGGTATTTGGCCAACGGCTTAAACCCATCATCACTAAAAATCAAACTTTTACAGAATAGCATGCTTTTTTAAAAAGTAGGCTATTCTGTCATTATATGATTAAATATTTTTCTTTTTAAGATTGCTATTTTATCAGGATCATTAGATCAAATCTCATTCGAGAGTATAAACATTAATTCACAATAGATAAAGAATGCAATGTTTCAGGATAATAAAACCAACAACCCAAAGGCTCCTGCCAATATAAAGGATTCTGCAACTTTAAAAACATTACAGGATTCCGCAACCACAAAGGCCGTTAGTAAAACTAGCGAAAAAGTACAAAAGGTAAATCAAGAAATTTCACAGATACAAGCTGTAGCGGGAGCTGCTCAAACTGCTTCAGGAATGTTTATGAATCAATATGTTCAGTCAAACAATCCCGCAACAATTAATAACAAATTATGGGCTAATCAGCCAACTTCAAAGATTCTCAATGCGAATGCAATACCTACAAGCCAAATATTGGGCATCAATAGAGTTGTTAAACTAGATATTGTTATTGAAGGAAAACAAATACAGCATTTTAAACATTTTAAACTCAATCAAAGTGCTGTAAAACACCACAATTTTAGTCTGACTTTGGCTCACGATACTTTAGGAAGTGCTGAAAATCACAATTTAGAACAAGCTCAACATTTTTTGGGGAAAAGGTTAACGGTTGTTTTTAAATATAAAGATGTGATCGATGGACCCGAAAGAAACTTTGTAGGTGTAATCACACAGGTAGGCTTCAGTCAGGAGAAAGGTAGTTTGGGAAATATTGTACTGACAGGCTTTAGTCCTACCATACTTTTAGATGCTGCCCCACATATTCAAAGTTTCGGCGGTGCACAGGAAGTCAGCTTAAACAGTATTGCTGATCAGGTGATCAAAGAGGGTTTAGGTGAAAGTAAATTTGATTTCAGAGTTGATGCTCAGTACGGAAATATTTCATACAGTTCACAATATGAAGAAACGCATTACAATTATCTGGCAAGAATTGCTGAGGCTTACGGTGAACAGTTTTTTTATGATGGAGAAGTTCTTCACTTCGGAAAACTTCCTCCTCAGGAACAGTCTGTAAAACTTGCTTACGGTAGTAATGTCAACGATGTTAATATCACCATGAAGGCAGAGCACGTTAACCCATCGTTTTATGGATATAATAGCAGTAAAAATGAAAAACTGACGACTGGAAGCTCAAAAATAAATCACGTTTCAGATATCGCTAAAAGAGCTTACGAAATTTCAGAAAAGACATTTAAAACACCATCTCTAAGAGTTGCTCCCATAAAAGCATCTTCATTTATGGACATTGATTCTTCTCAGAAAGGTGCAGCCGGAAGCAAGGCATCGAGCATATTTGTAACCTCAGGCACAACAACAGTACCGTTTTTATATCCAGGATGTGCTGCAGATATTGAAATGCGAAAATCTGATACCAACCAAACATCATACTTTACGAAGCTACTGATTACAGAAGTAAGTCACGAGGTGGATGCCCGTGGTTATTATTCAGGTAATTTCGAGGCAATAGCAGCAGATTCAGGGTATATTCCGCGTCCTGAATTTGAAACTCCAAGAGCCGATGCACAGTTTGCTAAAGTGATTTCAAATTCAGATCCATTAAATCAGGGAAGAGTTCAGGTGCAGTTTGACTGGCAGCATGGACAAGATACTTCAGAATTTATCCGTGTAATGACACCTGATGCGGGAAGCAGTGATAAAGTAAACAAAAACAGAGGCTTTATGGCGATACCAGAAGTTGGCGATCAGGTAATCGTTAATTTCGTTCATCAGCATCCTGACCGCCCGTTTGTCATGGGAGGAATGTTTCATGGAGGAATTGGTGCTGGCGGTGGTGCAAATAATGATATAAAAAGTTTAAGCAGCAGAAGCGGAAATAAGCTTGAGCTGAATGACGGTTCTGGTTCTGTATTTCTTACCGATCAAGGCGGTGCCAATATGAAATTTGACGGTGGCGGAAATGCTACAACAAATGCTAATTCCAACCACTCGATCAATGCTGGAAGCACTCATACAACAGGCGTGGGTGCTAAAAAAGATTCACCTCCCACATCTTTACTTAAAATGGATGCCAGAGGGAATATTACACTCGATGGAAAAACAAGCATTACGTTACGGGTAGGAGAAAATTCTATTACAATATCTGAGGAAGGAATTACAGCATCTGCAGCAAAAGGAATTATTGATATTTCTGCTTTAGCCGGAGCATTAGGACTATCAAGTATGGGTGGCGCTATGGACATTACTACAGATTCCGCGCTTACAATTACTGGAGGGCCAAGTGCGGTAATGTCTTCGGGGGACACTAATATCATGTAATTCTAAATAATATATCGATGGATGAATTAGAATACATTACCAAAAATGCGCTAATGATGTGTGATCAGGGCGGAGCACCGGATTTTTTTAAACCAAATTATAATACAAAGGTAAAGATTCACGGATGCTTAGTTGCGACCACCGTGGATGCTACACCGCTTATCAATATTCCTTCTTTTAAAGTCTGTAAAATTTCTGGAGGCCCTTGTTTACCGGGTACAGCACCGATGACTTGGCAAGACACGTGGCAGGTAAAGATCAAAGGAAAAAATTCTTTGATTGGTAAAAGTACTTGCCAATGTCCGATTGGTGGAAAAATAGAATTTATGACAAGCGGACAAGTTCCGCTTCCAGCTGACGCAGCTGCCGAAGTTACAGAAATGCAGAATCAGGCACAGCGAGAATTGGATGACAGTGGAAATGGTGATAGTGTGGGTGAGGCTGGCCTTGTTGAGGGAATGATTCCAGTTTGGGGCAGCGGCCGAGATTTAATCAACGATATACAAACAGGAGATGGCTGGGGAGCTGCTATGAATGCGGGCTTTTTAATATGGGACGTTGCTTCTATAGCCGTCGGAGTTGTTTCTTTTGGAGCCGGAACAGTAGCAATGCAGGGAGCAAAAGCTGGATTAAAAGGGACAATTAAAGCGGGCGCAAAAGCTGTTTCAAAAGAAGCCTTGCAACAAATGGGCAAGGCTGCATTGCGAACTCTGAAAAAGGAAGTTCTTGAAAAAAGTATGAAAGAGTTAGCCGCAAAAATCGGATGTTTTTTTGTACGAGCATGTTTCACAGAAGATACATTAATTCACATGCCTGACGGTTTCAAACAAATAAAAGATATAAAAATTGGGGACGAAGTTTTTAGTTACGATCAAAATAAGATAACTATTAGAAAGGTGACGTGCTTGTTTGAAAAAGAAGTGGAAGAAATTCTTGAAATAGAAACAGAAAATGGTATTGTAAGTACAACTAGAAACCATCCCTTCTATGTAGATGGAGAGTTCAAAGATGCCGAACAAATAAAAGTTGATGAAAATATTTTTACAAAAAGCGGAGAAACAAAAGTTTTATCTCTAAATTATATTCCTAAAATCGTAAAAGTTTATAACTTTGAGGTAGAGGAAAATCATTGTTACTTTGTAGGCCATGATGGATTACTAGCGTTGAATAAATGTTATCACACGACTTTCTTTAAAGCATTCCCATGGTTAAAAGGAAAGGTAGTAGTTCATCATGCGGTCGAACAACAAGTCTTAAAAAAATGGCCTGGTTTGTTTGATAAAGAATTTATGCATTCATTAGATAACTTAAGAGGGATTCCAAATAATCTGAACAATACATTACATTTAAGTAGTATCAGAAAAGAATGGAATAAATTCTACAAGAAATTTGATGACGCAGGTCTAATTCCAACCAAACAACAGGTTTTAGATTATGCGAGCGCTGTTGATAAAAAATATGGTAAACTTTTTGACCCCCCATTATAAATTATAAAAATGAAAAACTATCAAAAAATACAACCTGAAGTAATTGTAGGTTTAGGAGAAAAAACGCAATTCTTAGAAAAAGCTCCGCCATTCCGTACAGTAATTAACTTACATATCCAGCTTGAAGACTGGCTCGGTGATGATTTAATGGAATGCCATCCTTGTTATATAGTAACAGAAAGTTTAAAAGAAGGTTTAGAATCGTCAGCTTTTTCTGGTTTTGAATTTTCAGATTTAGAAGTTACGAAGGATGAATATTTTGATGATAATTACCAACTAGATAAAACATTACCAAAATTTTATTGGTTAAAAGTTAAAGGATATCAAACTACAGATGATATGATGCTTGATATTGATAGTGTTTTAAATGTTTCAGATGAGTTATTATTATTTCTACAAAAAAACTACACTCTTAACTGTATGGATATCAATCCTGAAAGAAACGAATTTGACGATTTACTTGATCAAATGATAGCCGACAGTAAGAAAAATAAAGATTAGGAAAATTTATGAGTGTGTCCAAATATCTTTTTGGTGAAAATATCCCATTGCTACATTTTGAAAGCTTTTCTCAAGATTATAATCTGCAGGTCGATAATAAGTTTATAATGGGCAAAGAAAACCCTCCAATATTACTCGCTACAAATTCGGATATAACTATTGAGCAGGAGAAAGAAGGTGAATATATTTTTAATAATATTGATCTTAAAAATATTACAGGAAGTACCGATAATGATGTAATGAGACCGTTTTTAGAGCAAAGTTTGGGTCTTGCAGAAATCAGTCCTATTATTCGCATAAAAAGAAATCATCAGGGCAAAATTTTATCTATAGAACAAAAAGAAAAATTAATTGCTGATTGGGAGCTCTGGAAAGAAAATAAACTAAAATTTGTCTTTACAGAAGAAAAAGAACAACTGAGGTTTATCTCGAATTATGAGGCTGGGCTTAAAAATTTTGAACAAAATTTCAAAAAAAATTTACAATATCTTTTACTGTTGCCTGAAATTTACAACATCATTTTTCCTCCCAACAAACATTATACTTATTTATACAGCGAGTCCCAATTCAATTCCAGATTAGTAGAAGGACTGGAATATCAATATCAAATGAAATTGGTAAAGCTAGAAGAAGAGAATCATACATTATCTTTAGAACTACATTCAATACTAAATAGCAGAGACGAACTCAATAAAAAATTTCTAAATAAAATCTACACTACTCATCCTGAATTTTCAATTAATGATTTCAATTTTAAGATTGAAATAAAATATGTAATTGAGAAATCAACGTCAAAAATAATTTCTGCCGAATTAAATTTTATTGAAATGCTGCATGCTCATCTTTATTATTCAATCATTATGAATCTCAATATATTGAATTCTGGAGAAAGTGAAAAAATAAATTAGCGTAGTTTTTCGGATTACAAAACTTTTATTTTTGCTGACATTTTACATACAGTGTTTACTTGATTTTAATTCTGATTAGATTAAAATGTAGTATTTCTGTTATATATAAAATGATTAAGCTGTTACGTAAAATCAAAACTGTCAACAGAAATTCTGCTGACAGTTTTTTTGAAAGTAAAAAAATAAGTAAAATCAGTATCCCTCGTTCTGAACCAGATATCCTGGCGCACTTGATGCTCCATCGATAGCAGACTGAGGAATTGGAAACAATCTCTTTCTTACATCAGCATTGGTTTTTGATGCATAAGTATCTTCAAAATGACCAAAACGGATCATATCTGTACGTCTTGAATATTCCCAATAAAGTTCAAAACCTCTTTCTCTGTAAAGCAGATTAAGGTTGATCGATGTCAATGCCGGCGGCGTCACTTGCGGACGAGCGGTTCGTGAAGCACGAACTAAATTAACATCACTTAAAGCAGCCCCGTTATTCCCTTTTCGCAATTGCGCTTCGGCCCGCATAAGATAAATATCAGCCAACCTCAACAATACAATATCTGCTTGACCTTTGTTTCTTCCAGAATCCGACGTACTGCTGAATTGATATTTTGCCACGCGATATCCGTCTGAATAATCTTTATTGTTTGGGTTTTCCAGATCAATATCAATTCCGTGATTTACATAACTTGTAAATCCGTCTCTTTGCTCAATCATGGGATAAATTTTATATTGTCCGTTAATCGTTTGGAAAGGCTGACCATTTGAAGAATTTCTCAATCCCCACTGGATTCCTCTCTGAATTCCTCTGTTGATCTGATACGTTGCACCATTAACGAGGAAATAATGGTTGGAATCGTTTGCAGGACTTATGCCTGTAAGATTTTGTAAACTCTGCGGGATAATCAAATTTTCTTTATAGAACCTCGCATCTGCCTGCGCCGGATCTGTACTTCCGTAAGCCTGCACCCATGTATTGTAAAAATATTTGGTTAAAGCCGGTCCGTCAGTTCCGTTCGCTTTCGGGAAAGCTGCTAAAGGATATTGGCTTCCAGACAATGACCAATAGGCTAATCTGTTGTGCGAAGTCGTCAGATTCGAACGTTGATCAATCGCAAAGATCAATTCTTTATTTGAATGATTATTATCATCGAAAATAGAAAAATACTCCGGCGACAAAACAAATAGACCCGAATTGATTACTTTGTTTGTATATTCAATCACTTTATCCATATCAGCCGCAGCGAAAGTAGGCGTCCCGTACGGGTTTCTGTACACTCCCGCATTTAAATACAATTGAGCTAAAAAACCGTTGATCGAAGCCTGAGAAATCCTTCCCGGACCTTTTGTATTATCTAATTGATTGACAACTGCCAGAAATTCACTTTCAATATAATTTACAGCGTCCGCTTTTCTTAAAATAACAGATTGTTCGCTTGCTGCATCTTTTTTGAAAGCAATTCCCCAATAATCAAGCATCAACATATTATAATATGCTCTTAAACCTCGCATTTCGGCTAAAGCTTTTGCCGCTTCAGAATCAGTTGCTGCAAGAGGCTGAAGTCTTTCGATCGCGGTGATTGTTCTTGACAGCATTAATGTAAAAGCATTCCAGGTATCTCTCACAACAACATTTGTAGTTGTGGTGTTGTGCTGATGAAGTTCGATATATTTCCCGCCGTCATACCAATCATTTCCACTTCCTCGGGGAGGCAAAATTGCCTGATCTGAACTTACCAGCTGTAATCCGTAATTTTTAGTATGCGTAAAAGCATCCGGAAGCGGTCCGTAAGCCGGAGCCATTACCGCTGAAATAATATTATCCGTCTGAACATCCAAAGATTCGTCAATAATTTCTTCTGAAAGATCTGTGCAGCCGACAGCAAAAAGCGCACTTAAGCTTACTATTCCTATCAAAAATTTATTTTTCATTTTTCCTTTTTTAAATTTTAATTAAAATCCTACGTTAACGCCAAATACGAAGCTTCTTGCTTTCGGATAGGTACTGTAATCAATCCCAAATGACTGAATTCCACCTTGAGAAATCCCTGTATTGATCTCCGGATCAAACCCTGAATATTTTGTAATCACAAATAAATTCTGAGCAGTCACCGAAAGCCTGATATTTCTTACATGATTACCTATTCCTAAAATTCTCGGATTCAAATTGTATCCCAACGTGGCATTATTTAATCTAAAGAAATCTCCTTTCTCTAAATATCTTGTTGAAATCACATTGGTATTATTCACACTTTCGTTAGGAAATTGAGTGGCAGCATCCGTTGTATTTTGAGAAAGCCCAAGACGACCTCTGGTAAATAAAGTGGAAGCAGTGTTGTTGTAGATCATGTTTCCGGAAACTCCATTAAAGTTAAGTCCAAGATCAAAGTTTCGGTATGCCATTTTAACATATAAATTATAAGTAAAATCCGGCAATGCGCTTCCTGCTGCTACTCTATCATTATCTGTAATGATTCCGTCGCCATCTACATCTCTGAAAATATTGGTTCCGTTTTCACTCAATCCGACAAATTCGCGCACATAAAAAGTTCCGATGGGCTGACCGTTCAAATAACCGTTAATTACCGCATTCGTAGTTCCGGGACCTTGAGCTTCTCCTGTAGAAATTACTTTGTACGGAGAGTCTTTTACTTTATTTTTAATGAAAGCTGCATTAGCTCCAATATTGTAAGTAAAGGATTTGTTTCTATCGCTGCTGTAATCAAGCGCAAATTCCCAACCTGTGTTATGAATCGACATATTCGGAATGTTTTTCCACATCGTTTCTGCCGGCTCAATAGGATCTTCAGGACTTATTTCTAAAAGAATATGGTTTGAAACTTTTTTAAAGAAATCTACTGTACCAGTCAATCTGTTGTTTAAAATTCCGAAATCTACACCTACATTGGTTTGAGTAGTTACTTCCCACTGAAGATCAGGATTATTTGCTCTTACCAAATAAATTCCCACCGGATAATTTCCGCTGTCGTCCATTGGGTATGTTGCCATTCCACTTCCGTCTGAAGCAGATTTGTAGCTTTTTTTGGTAATTTTATTTGGGATTTCCTGATTTCCGGTTTTACCCCAACTTCCTCTCAATTTTAAATTACTGATCATATCAATATCCGAAAGGAAACTTTCTTTGCTGATATTCCATCCTGCAGCAACTGACGGGAAAACTCCGTAACGGTTATTTTCTCCGAATTTTGAAGATCCGTCTGCTCTTAATGTTGCCGTGAGCAAATATTTATCCTGAAAATCATAATTTACTCTTCCAAACCAAGACTGTAATTCGTTTCTGTTGGCAATAGACGATGAAGTCATTGTAGTTTTGTCACCTGCAGGAATTTGATATTGCGGCTCGATTCCGTTATTTGGAAAATTTAAATAGCTCCAGCCTCTAGCCACCAGGAAAAGTCTTTGGTAAGAATGCCCGGCCATTACATTAAAATCGTGATTTTGAATTTTAAATTTATAGGTTAAATAGTTCTCCACCAACGTGTTGTTGTTTGAAAAATAATTAAGATTTAAACTTCCGTTTTCCAAAGGAACAGCGTGCGGAATATTTTGTACAACTCTGTCTGCATTCGAATAATCTACGCCTAAGTTTAATTTATAAGTTAAGCCTTTAATAATTTCAACTGACGGAGAAACATTGGCTAAGATTCTGTTGTTATTTGTAAAATCTGTATAAATATCCTGACGAATCAACGGATTGAAAGCTCCATTATTAAAAATAGTAGTCGGCGAACCATTCGTATATGCCGGATATGTGGGATTAAGTGTCAACATTGTAGAAACCATACTTGTCACACTTGGCCTGTCGTTTTCAGTTTTTGAACCATTGATATTGAAATCAATATTCACTCTTCCGTCAAATGCTTTCTGAGAAACATTCACGCGGCCGGAATATCGTCTCAATGAACTATTGTAAAGAATACCTTCCTGATCTTCATAGCCTAAAGCTGCATAATAATTGGAATTTTCAGTAGCTCCGGCAGCAGAGAAATTAACATTTTTAGAAATAGCCGTTCTTGTCAGTTCGTCTTGCCAATCTGTATTTCCGCCCATGTCATCAAGCTTTGCGCCTATTCCTGTAACTTGCTTTCTGAATTCATCTGCGCTGAAAACATTCATTTTATTCGCAAGGTTTGAAACCGTAAGTGATGAAGAAAGATTCATTTCCGTTCTTCCTTTTTTTCCTTTTTTGGTAGTGATCACAATGACACCGTTGGCACCTCTCGCACCATAAATTGCAGATGCGGAAGCATCTTTCAACACATCCATAGAAGCAATATCGTCGGGATTGATAAAGTTCATCGGATTGTTGGCAACTCCTGTATTGCTGTTATCGATTACAAAACCATCAATAACGTATAAAGGTGTTGTTCCGGAACGTAAACTCCCTACTCCACGAATAACAATATTTTGATTAGCGCCCGGTTCACCGCTTATATTGGCAACATTTACTCCGGCAACTTTACCTTGAAGAAGCTGACCAACGTTAGCTACAAGACCTTTATTGAAATCTTCGCTCTTCACAGATCCGATTGCTCCGGTAACATCAGATTTTTTCTGAGAGCCGTAACCAACCATTACCACCTCATCAATATCTTTCATTTTAGTCTCATCCTTTACAGTATCAGAGATTTTATCCTGCGCAAATGTAAAACCTACACAACTCATCAGAACTGTCGGTACCAAATAAATACGTTTCATTCTTTTTTTTGTGCAAAATTAGGCTTGTCCAACACCAGAGTATGTTAAGCTAGTTTTAAAAAATAAATATCAATAAGTTAATACAATATGAATTTCATTGTTAAAAATTAAATTTATATAAACTTTTAAAACAGTTCGTTTTCTAAAAAACTTTTAATCAACAAACTATCCGTTAACATTGGTTTAATAGTTTTTAACTCCACTTTTGAATGAGCTATTTCGGAGTAATTTTGCAACTATTATCGTTTAAATTAAATTATTAAAAATTCAATAATTATGAAATTTTTATGCAAAATTACTATTTACAGAAAAACATTTTTATTCTCTTTGCTTCTTTTTACAGCAATTTTTAAAGCCCAAACCGAAAAACCTCTTAATATCATTTTTATGATCGGTGACGGAATGGGCGTTTCCCAAGTCACTTCGGTATTTTATTTTAGTGATTCAGAACCTAATTTCCAGAAGTTTAAAATTGTCGGGCTTTCTGAAACTTCCTCAACCAGCGATTGGGTGACAGATTCCGCCGCCGGAGCAACCGCTTTATCGACTGGTGAAAAAACATATAAACGCGCCATTGGCGTTGATAAAGACTCAATTGCGTTACCAACGATTCTCGAGCAACTTCAGAAAAAAAACTATCAAACAGGATTGGTAAGTCTTACGAGCATTACTCACGCAACGCCTGCATCTTATTACGCACACGTGAAAGACAGAGATCTTCATGAAGATATTGCGCTAGATTTGGTAAAAGCAAACGTAAATTTCTTAGCAGGTGGCGGTTTAAAATTTTTCAATAAAAGAAAAGACAAAAAAAATCTTCTGAATGAATTTAAAAAGCTCAATTATAATATTGACACTTTAAAACTTTCAAAACCGATTCAAGATAAAAACAACTTTTATCTTTTGGCGCAGGACGAGCTTCCGAATAAAGTTCAAGGACGAGGAGATTTTCTTCCGGAAGCAACGCAGACAGCGTTAGAATATTTCGCTAAAAAGAACAAGCCGTTTTTTCTGATGGTTGAAGGTTCATTTATCGATTGGGGCGGTCATGCAAAAGATGGCGAAATGATGGTGAAAGAAGTTTTGGACTTCGATAAAACCATTGGCGTGGTAATAAAATTCATAAAAGAAAATCCGAATACATTATTGGTTGTCACAGCAGATCATGAAACAGGAGGCGCAAGCATAGGAAAATTCATGGGAAAAGATCCCAAAACCGGAAAAGAGAAAGAAATAAAAAATAAAGTTCAGGTCAATTTTATCGACAATCAACACACAGCGGCCCTCGTTCCTGTTTTTGCGATGGGAAAAGGCCAGGAAATATTTTCCGGCGTTTATCCGAACAATATGATTTATCACAAACTTGTGGAAGTATTAAAAAGATCAGGAGTTCAAATTCAATAATTATTTAAAAATATGAATTCACTTAATTATAGGATAACATTGTTTTTAGTTCTTTTATTAGGATTAAAAATTTCAGCACAAGCCCCAAAAGCTCATTCTCATAACGATTACGAACAAAAAATTCCGTTTTGGTATGCTTTGGGAGCGGGCGCGCAATCTATTGAAGCAGATGTTTTTTTTGAAAACAATGAATTGTTTGTAGCGCATGACAAAAAAGAAATTTTAAAAGAAAGAACTTTTGAAAATCTTTATTTAAAACCTATTGAGCAATGTTTGGAATTAAATTTAGCCCAAAATCAAACCGTGCAAATTCTGATCGATATAAAAACTGATGCAAAAACTACGCTTCAGAAAATCGTTTCCGAAATTCAAAAACACCCGAAAATTGTTAATCAAAAAATATTCACTTTTGTTATTTCAGGAAATCAGCCGAAACCTGAAGAATACGATTTTTACCCTGATTTCATTCAATTTGATTATCAAAACATTCAAAATCTCAGTCCGCAACAATGGAAAAAAGTAGCTTTAATCAGCTTAAACTTCAAACAATATTCCGGCTGGAACGGCAAAGGTGGATTGACAGAAGAAGATCTTCCAAAAGTAACAGGAATTATTAAAGAAGTGAAAGTTTTCAAAAAGCCGATTCGCTTTTGGGCAATTCCCGATTCTAAAACTTCGTGGGAATTCTTCGCAAACGCCGGCGTAGATTACATCAATACCGACAAACCAAAAGATTGCGTTGAATATATATCAACATTAAAAGCCAGAACTTTTAAAAACAATCTTTTTTCGGACGTTTATATTCCGAAATTTCTTTATGAAAACAAAAATATACCTGTAAAAAACGTTATTTTATTAATTGGTGATGGAAATGGTCTTTCACAAATTTCTTCATCCGTTTTAGCCAACAACGGAGCATTGACTTTAACCCAACTGAAAAATATAGGTCTGATTAAAACATCTTCTACAGATAATTTTTCGACCGATTCTGCAGCCGGAGCTTCCGCTTTTGCGACAGGAAAGAAAACCAAAAACAGATTTATAGGTGTTGATTCAAGCGGAAAAGCAATCGAAAATCTTATTGAAATTTTAAGCGAGAAAGGATTTAATACCGGAATTATCACCACAGACGAAATTGTAGGCGCGACGCCTTCAGCCTTTTACGCTCATCAAAAAGATCGCGGAATGGAAAAAGAAATTGCTGAAGATCTGGCAAAAAGTAAACTCACTTTCTTTGCGGCAGGCGGAAAATCAAAAGTTTTTAAAATGCCTCAATTTGAAATTGCAGAAAAGCCGAAAGACATTGGAAAAAGCAAAGCAAATCGTTTATCATATTATATTTCAGATAATGGCGTGCCTTCAGTTTTAAAAGGTCGAGGAAATTTATTGTCTGAATTTGTAGAAAATGGTTTGCAATATTTAAATGCTAAAAATAAACCTTTCTTTATGATGATTGAAGCCGCTCAGATCGACAGCGGCGGTCATAGCAACAACACAGGAACGATTGTCACAGAGGGAATAGATTTCGACCGGGCCATTACCAAAGCAGTACAATACGCTGATCAAAACCCCGGAACTTTGGTGATAATTACCGCAGATCATGAAACAGGCGGCTTTAGCATTCCTCATGGAAATTTACAATCTCATACGGTTGAAGGCGATTTTACAACAGACGATCATTCAGCTACATTAGTTCCGGTGTTTTCCTACGGTTCAGGCTCAGAAATTTTTACGGGAGTATATGAAAACAATGAAATTTTCCATAAAATATTAAAAGCTTTGAAAGTAAATTAGTATTATACCTGTTGTGCATTTTGAATCATTGTCTTTCGAAAATAAGTGAAACGGCGTTGTTTAGCTTGATATCTATACTTTTTTACAATTTTTTTGTATAGCCTTGCGTTTTTTTATCGCTAGGAAAAACAATGTTTTACAATAAATTCTGTTTTTAAGATAAACAATGGCATTTCATTTAGTAAAGAAATAAAAAGACTTTAATTATCAATTACTTGACAGTGTATGCAAAATGCACAACGGGTTAGTATTATAATTATTTTTTCTAAAATATACAGTTTTGAAAAAACATTTTTCTATTCATCTTTTGGTTGCTTTACTGCTTTCGCTAAACGTATTTGCGCAAGATAAAGCCATTCAAATAGCCTTTTTGGCAGATGTTCATTTTCAGGATCTTTATGGAGACTTTTCAGATAATGCATTCAGAGGAGTAGAAAATCCAAAAACCAAAAAGAAAACCTTATTGAGAACATTGGATTCTCAGCTCCATTCGACAAGAATTTTTAATGAAAATTATTTTGCTTTTCTGGCCGCTTTGGATGATGTTGCAAAACGGGGAATTAAAATCGTCGCACTTCCCGGTGATTATACTGATGACGGACAAGCCTACAATTTGAGAGGTTTGAAAAGAATTTTAGATGAGTATGAGAAAAAGTATGGGATGAGATTTTTTATTACCACAGGAAATCACGATCCGGTAAGTCCGTTTTTGAAGGATGGTGGTAAATCTGATTTTTTAGGCGAAAATGGAAGTCCTGTTAATATTTTCAGTAATAAAAATTTAGTTCAAAATAATGGTCAAGAAACCTTCATTACCAAAGATATTGCGATGTCAGGCTATCTTGAAATTATGAACGAGCTCAAAGAATTTGGGTTCTACCCTACTGAAAAAGATCTGTTTTGGGAAACTCCATTTAGTCATCGTTCTTATAAAAATTATAGTTTTAAAAAAGCTTTAAAAAGTTCAGAATATTCCAACAGAATGTATGAAGTCAGTCAGGGATTTTCTGTTCCTGATTTGAGTTATGTGGTAGAACCCGTGAATGGAATTTGGCTTTTAGCAATTGACGGAAATACCTATTTGCCAAAAAACATTAATGGAAATCTAAAAGATCCCGATAATTTTCATGGCGCTTCCGTTGGATATAATAATGTACTTTCCAATAAAAAACATTTGATTGATTGGGTGAAAAATATTTCAAAAGAAGCAGAAAAAAACCGCAAAGTTCTCATTGCATTTACGCATTATCCGATACTTGATTACAATGACAGAGCTTCTGAAGATATTAAAAATTTATTAGGTAAAAATAAATGGCAGCTTGACAGATTACCAAATGATCAGGTTGCTCAGGTTTTTGCAGATGCAGGACTGAAACTTCATTTTGCAGGTCACATGCACATCAACGACACCGGAATTAAAAAGTTTGAAAATGGAAAAATGCTGGTCAACATACAGGTTCCTTCGTTGGCAGCTTATCTTCCAGGATATAAAATTTTGACGGTGAATTCTCCCACAGATTTTGAAGTGGAAACGGTTTCTATTACTGATGTTCCACGTTTTGATGAGCTATTTCCTTTGTATCAGAAAGAGTTTGAGGCTTTAAAAAGTCAGAACACAAAAGATATCTGGAACATTGACATTTTAAAAACAAAAAATTATCACGATTTCACATTATTTCATTTAAAAGAACTGGTGCGACTGAGATTTGTTCCTTCAGATTGGCCTAAAGATTTTATTAAAAAAGCCTCCAAACTTTCAGGAGAAGATTTACTTTATTTAAGTATTGCCACCGCAAATTCAAATAAAATAAATGCAGGAAATTTTAAAACATGGAATTTTGAAGATGCTTTATTAAATCTTTATCAATTGCAGTCTGCAGACGAATTAGCAAAAAAAGATATTCCTAAAAAACGCTTTTCACAATTCAAAATTTTGCAAGAAAATTTCGAAAAACTGAACACAGAAGATGAATTTCTAAATCAGTTGAAAACGTTCTTCAGGATTTTAAATAAGTTGTCTTCGGGAGATCCTGCGGATCATTTCAAAATTGATTTTGAGAAAGGGAAGATTTACATTACAGAAGTCTTAAAAAAATAGGTATGTCGATGACGGTTGATTAAAAGACGTCGAGAAAAAATACTCACTGAATTTAAGATTATAATGAGTTTTGGAAGAAACTATCAAAGGAACAGATAGCGTGGTGCTAGATATAAATTAGTAAATTAGCGGTGACTTATTCAATTCTATTAGCCAAATTTAATATAGCCCTCAATGAAAAAAATAACATTTCTTATTTTTTCCAGCATTCTGTTCTTCCTGACAAGTTGTAAAAAGGAGGAGGCTATAGAATTGGAGGATTTCAACTTTAATACAAAGCCTTCGACGTATGTTTCAGCAAAAAACAAATACAAAACTTATGACAACTACTATCAAATAAAATCTGAAGTAATAGGAGTTGATACGATCTACGATGGTGAATTTATCGGGAGTGAAAAACCTATAAGAATTGAATACAGACAGAATGCTTTTTCTTACAATGATGTTTTAGCCAGGTTTGAAGATTTTAATTTTAACGCTATCAATTTTGCCACAACTTTAGATGGAAAAATTATGGTCTTTAATGGTGTTGCCGGAAGAGTATCACAGGAAGAAACTCAACAGTTTGTGGAATTATTAAATAAAAAATATGGAAAGGCTGAAAAAAGTAAAGGAAGCTTTATAAACCCTTACGACATCTATACATGGCCCTTAAAAGACAGAATCATTAAATATTGTATAGTAAGTGATGATGAAAGCAATACATTAAAAATAGGAGCCGATAAATCGGAAGAAATCTTAAAGAAAGATAAAATAGATTCTCACGTTAAAGCCTATATTTTTATTGTAAAAAAGGAATATACAAACCAAATTATTGGTAAGATGCAGTCCGGCGACTTATTATATTGCAATTAATGCGGTCATTTTTAGAACCTTAAATTTCGGCTTCTTACAATCTTGACACTTGGAAACCATAAATATAACCTATGGAAATATTATCATTACCTTTGTATTGCTGATGAAAACAATATTTTCTTTATTGCTGCTTTTCGCTTACTTAAATGTAGCCCTGATTCCGCAATTATATGAAACAGACGCTTATGATAGTAACGGAAAGCAAATTGATGACATCAATTCAGTCTCAGAATGGATCAGTATTACCTTGGGTCTCGATACAACGGTAGATGATGAAGACAGCGATAATGAACAAAGTTATGTTAACGCCAACTTTGTCATTGCCAGCGTTCCTCCGTTATTTAATATTAATAATTATATTTTCAGTTTCCAACTTTTCAATATACAGGAAAATAAATTTTCTATATTTTCAGACATTGCTCCTTTCAGCATCAATTTATGCATGGAATCTCCTCCTCCGGAGTTTTAATTATTTGTTTTTTTTCAAAATAATAACTGTCGTTAGTCACAATGTATTGTTATATAAGGTAAAAACACTACGAAGACTTCTTTCAGTATTGTATATACCTTGTTTTGCTGTTTTCTCACAGAAAATCTCATAATCTTTTTGGCTTATAATTTAAAATAGATTGGTATTTCAAAAGGAATCAGTTCATTTTACGATTAATTTGATTGAATGCAGACACAAAAATTAAAAAAATGGAATTACTTATAATATTGATACTTGTTTTATTAAACGGAATTTTTGCAATGTCAGAACTGGCGTTGGTTTCTTCAAGAAAATTCAAATTGGAATCTGCTAGAAAAAAAGGGAATAATGGGGCTAAAAAGGCCTTAGAATTATCCGAAAACCCTACTCGATTTCTGTCCACCGTTCAGATTGGTATTACATTAATCGGTATTTTGCTTGGTGTTTATAGTGGCGAAAACTTAACAAATGATGTGGTCATTTTTCTCAATAAATTTGAGACGATAAAGCCGTATTCTCCACAAATTGCAACTACACTAATTGTAATTTTCATCACTTATTTATCCATTGTATTAGGAGAACTTTTACCAAAAAGACTCGGAATGACCTTCCCCGAACCCATCATTTCAATATTGGCAAAACCGATGTGGATTTTGTCAATCATTACTTCTCCGTTCGTCTGGTTACTTACATTTTCAAACAATTTACTTTTAAAACTGTTAGGCATAAAAAATAAAACCGATAATGCGATCTCTGAGGAAGAAATAAAATCAATCATAAAAGAAAGTGCAGAAGGTGGTCAAATTCAGGATATTGAACAGGATATCGTAAATCGAGTTTTCGAGTTTGGAGATCGAAAAGTAAATTCTTTATTTACTCATAAGAGTGATCTTGTTTTCTTTACTACAACTGATACGTGGGATGACATAAAGCATAAAATAAACCAAGAAAAGCACTCGGCATATCCAGTTTCAAAGTCCGGAAATTTAGACGAAATATTGGGCATTGTTTTGTTAAAAGATTTGTTTCCTGCAACGACCGAAGATCAATTTAGTATTGAAGATTTCCTCGTAAAGCCCATCTATTTTAATAAAAATACACATGCCTACAAAGTTTTGGAAATTTTTAAAAAAGAAAAACTCCATTACGGAATTGTTGCCGACGAATACGGTACCATACAAGGCATGGTAACCATGGATGATGTTATGGATGCGCTGATCGGAGATGCTACCGAAGGTAATCAAGAAGAATATGAAATCACCCAAAGAGACGAAAAAAGTTGGTTTGTTGATGGTCAGTATTCAATTGTAGAATTTGCAAAATATTTTGACATCAATTTGACCGATCAACAGTATTCTAATTTTTCTACTGTTACAGGGCTCATTATTAATCAAACACATGAAGCCCCACAGATAGGCGATAAAATTTTTATAGAGCATTACGCTCTTGAAGTCATTGATAAAGACGGACAAAAAATTGATAAAATCTTAATCACGAAAAATTAACATTACCATTCAAAAAAGTTCAATTATAAACAAGAATGGCTATTTTTGTCTTTCAAGGACAAGCGGTATTCTATGGATAAAAAAACTCAAGAACTCAAAAGTGTGATCCTCACCTGTAATCTTTGGTGGTTTAAAGGAAACTAAATAAAAGATGATTGAAGAATTAGTCAGAATTGAAAAGACATTAAGCGAACGCATAAGCAATTTGGTCGAAGATCAGGAAAGCAGAGCTTACTTTGGATATAATTTTCAAATTCGATCTTTGCACTTCAAATTCAGGAAAGCCAAAGTCACACCCTTGAAAGCAGGCCAGTTTGTAACACTTTGGCGAAGAAATCTGAAACAACAAACTGAACCTTTTCGGGAAAATGACAATTTTGACTTTTATCTTATCGCTACTGAACAGGAAGATCATTTTGGTTTCTTTATCTTTCCAAAACAAATCTTAATAGCAAAACAGATCCTCTCAACAGAAAAAAAAGAAGGCAAACGTGGTTTTAGAGTGTATCCGGACTGGGATATCGCAAGCAACAAACAAGCTATACAAACAAAACATTGGCAAAGCTCTTTCTTTATCAACTTAACAACAAAGGAGTCTAAATCAACAGAAAAATTGACTCACATCTTGCAGTTCAGTTAATATTCTATTGTAGTTACATCGCAAGAGGTTTAGCTTAGGTAATGATTAAAGATCATTTCTTTTCAGAAATTTAATCGCAATCCCAATTTGCCCCAGATGATAAAAGTCGTGATGGATAAGTCCGGTGACCAAATACTGAAAATTGTGCGGAAAAGACGGATCTGCGAATGGATACGGACTGTACAGATAATAATCGTCTTTTTCTTCCAGGAATGATATCAGCTGTTGTTGACTGCTATAGAATTCATTTATAAGATTTTTCCAGCCATTTACTTTAAGATCTTCATTACTTCGCCAATTGGCAGCATCCGTCATCTCCAAACCTCTTGGGTTTCCTTTAAGTCTGCTTAAAACCTCTTTGCGCCATACCGCTAAATGAGAAATAATTTCCGCAACACTATGCATTTGGGAAATAGGACGCTCAAAAGCTGTTTTTTCGTCAACTTGTAAAAGTTTTTTTTCGAAATTTTCATCAAGCCATAGGTCGCCATTCTCAACGTCTTTCAATTGCTGAATAAAATCTTTAATCAAAATATTTTCCATCTGTTTATTATTAAATGAGTTTGACTTTTTTGTAATTCCTATTTATAAATTTAACTATAAAAATGGTATTTACTTATGATTGAAAATATTTTTTCACTCCCCAAACTACCAAAGTCTCTCCTCTTATAAAGTTTAAATTGATGTATTTGCAAACCAAACATTATGATGTTAATGCGTTAAATTTAATGAAATCATACAACTGCTCTTTTCGCCCTTATTTAAAGAAATTTACAGGAGAAATCGTTCTGCAATAAAGTATCCGGCCCCAATGACTAATAAGGGAAGAGCTATCGAAACCAGCACCAATGTCCATGTAAACAATCTAAAGTAACTATACAACGACGCATTTGAAGGATTGGAAGGGTCATAGATTATGGTCTCTGTCTCACCTATTTTCCACGCTGGCGGATCGCTTCCTTCAGGCAATTCGTATGTAATTAATTCGTTGTTGCTAGTGAGAAAGGTGAAGATCGGCACGTAAACTTCGCCATCAGATTCATACATTCGTAAGTCAATTACTGTAGCGGTAGCTTTATTTCCTTTTCTTAAAAATTCTATTGTATGGCGGAAGCTGAATATTGCCGCTATAAGTAACACCAACCCCAATGCTAGGATTATATAATATTGCCACATAGTTTTATTTTTAATTATTTCCATTTCATCCGCTATGATACATTGTACTGATAAACAACAGTATATTCGCGAATATAATATAAATTTCGCAAAGTAATGAAGATTATATGTGAAATTCTAAAACAATAACTGCGAAACACAATACAATTAAATAATTTTAATCTATAATACTAATTATTGAATTAAGAAAAATTTAAATATCAATTTCCTGCTATTAAATTTTCGATTTTAACATAAAATAAAATGTGCTACCAACGCCATACTCACTTATAACACCGATTGATCCATCTTGCGCTTCAATAAATTCTTTGCTTATGCTCAAACCAAGACCAGTACCTTCAGTTTTTGTTCCGGGAATTCTAAAATAGCGGGTAAAGACTTTGTTTAAATATTGTTCTTCGATTCCGCGACCGCTGTCTTTGACTGAGAATTTGACTTTATCATTATCTGATTTAGCAACATTAATTTCAATCATTGATTTTTCATAAGAATAACGGATTGCATTAGATACAATATTGTTCAAAACCCACGACGTTTTCTCGATGTCTGCATTCACAACTGAAACATTTGAGTCAATCTCTGTCTTAATTGTGATTTCCTTATTTCCCGCAGCCGATTTATTTGCAGCAATGACATCTTCAATCATTTGATGAACTGATGAAGGTTTTATATTTAACTGCACCACGCCAGATTCCAACTGAGTCATATTGAGAAGCTCTCCGGTAATTCTGAGTAAACGCTGCGTATCATCTTTAATTCCGGAAACCAATTTCTCTTGCTCCTCGTTGAGATGACCTATTCTTTCATTTTCCAACAATTGCAAGCCCATCTGTATCGATGAAATAGGAGTTTTGAACTCATGTGAAACGGTTCCCATAAAATGGGTTTTGGCTAAATCCAATTCTTTAAACGGCGTAATATTTCTCAGCATAATCACCTGACCAATGAAACGGCTTTCTTTTTCGCCGGTAGGAATCACATTGATGTCTAAAATTTCTTTTTCGAAGTAATTTTCTTTCCCTTCCACAAAAATTTTCAGTGTCGCTGTAGAATTTTTTGCAGCATCCGGATTAACAATTTCCCGGATAAGATCACGCACCAAGTCGTTAGAAACGGCAACATCCTGAATAAGTTTTCCTACGAAGTTTTCTTTTTTCAAACCTGAAATTTTCAACGCTTCATCATTCACGAAGAGAACTTTTCGGTCTTCATCTATTCCAATCACAGCATCATGCATATTGTCAATAAGCGTTTCAATACGTTTTTTGCCTTTTAAAATTTTATCGATTCTGCTTTCAGAGTATTCCTGAAGCTTCTCTGCCATTGTATTAAACGACCTCGCCAATTCGCCAAACTCACTGCTGCTTTCAAACTGCACCCGCTGTCTGTAATTTTGATTGGCAATCTGATGAATACTCGAAGTCAGCTCACGAATCGGATTTGAAATATTAGCCGGCAAATTCACCATCAAAATAAATGCAATCAGAAAACACAGAGTTCCGACAATAGAAATTACCGCAATTGCGTTTTCTGCCGTCGTATTGGCAATGCCGCTTTTGATCTGGATGGCATTCATATTCAGTTGCATCAGCCCGGCAATATCTTTTCGGATTGCTGAATGTAAGTTTAAATTTCCCTTATCAACTTTTAGCTCCGAAAAATGATCATGAATATTTTGAGTCGCCTCTTTTTCTCCACTTTCTGTAATATTCTGACGCTGAAGATCAAGATTTTTTTGAAATTCTGACAACGCAAAAGGTTCCTTAGAAATTTCTTCGAGAGACAACAGCATATTTCGGGAGTACTGCAACGTATTGTAGTTGGCTGCAAGAATATTCTGTGTATCTTTTTTCAGCTGATAAATAAACCATCCACCCAAAGTCGACAGGATAATTATCATAAAAAACAGCAGACCAACGCCTGCATTAAGCTTCGTTTTTATTTTCATTACGACAAAATTACTAAATCTACGTTCTGTTTTGACAGTCTTTTGAGTAAGGAATTAAAAGTATCTGTAGCCAGAATAATTCTCCAGATATCTAAATGTGGTTTTCCGATACACATCGTCGAAATATTTCTTTCTTCGCATTGTTCCATGATGGTCATTGCAATATTTTTACTCTGAATTTTTATGATTTCTGCGCCCAATTCGGTAGCCAGTCTGAAATTATTAATCAGATGTCGCTGTTTATTCAGCGCAATTCTGTCCGCCGATTCTCTTGGAACCTGAACATACAAAAGAAACCACTGACTGTTATAATAACTCGCCAGTCTTGCTGTTTTTCGGATCACATTTTTTGCGGTCGTTTCGTTTGAACTGATACAAGCCAAAAATCTTTCTTTTTTTAACGTTTTCCCAGTCACAACTTCCGTTTCAACCTTTCTTGTAACCTGCGACGCTACTTCTTTCAGTGCCAACTCACGAAGCTGAAGAATATTTTCGTTTTTAAAAAAATTATTGAGCGCAGACGGTATTTTACTTTGATCGTAAATTTTCCCTTCTTTTAATCTTAAAATCAATTCATCAGCGGTAAGGTCAATATTGACAACCTCATCCGCCGAAGCCAAAACGGTATCAGGAATTCTTTCGGCAACTTCAATTCCGGTGACTGTTTTTACCTCATCGTTGAGACTTTCTAAATGTTGAATGTTGACCGCACTGATGACATTAATTCCGGCATCTAAAATCTCAAAAACATCCTGCCATCTTTTTTTATTTTTGCTTCCTTCAATATTGGTGTGAGCCAATTCGTCAATAATCACAATTTCCGGACGCAGCACGATAATCGCCGGAACATCAAGTTCTTCCAGCTCTTTTCCTTTGTAAAATAATTTTCTTCTTGGAATAATGGGAAGGCCTTCCAACAAACTGTGTGTCTCCTTACGATTGTGTGTTTCCACGTATCCGATTTTCACATCAATCCCGTTTTGAAGAAGGACATGAGCTTCCTGCAGCATTCTGTAGGTTTTCCCTACGCCCGCACTCATCCCGATGTAAATCTTCAGTTTACCCCGTTTTGAACTGTTGATGAGATGCAGAAACTCTTCTGCGGATTTTCTTGATTCGTTCATTTGTAGAAATAATTATTTGATGACGATTATAAAAACATTTAAACCATTAAGAACATTGTTTAAATTTCATTCAGACATAAATTATAATAAGCATTCAATTACATTTAAATAAACCTTTTATAAAATTTTGAATCTTTGTCTTTCGAAAATAAGTGAAACGGCTTTGTTTACCTTATTTTTTACTATTTTCTCAATTTCTTTGTCTAACCTTGCGTTTCTAATCGCTAAGTAAAACAAAGCTTTTACAGTAAATGCTTTTTTAAGATAGACAATGGCATTTCATTTAGTGAGGAAATACAATTCGTAATTAAATGTGAATTAATCGATGCGTCTAAATAATGCACAACTTTTATTTAAGTATACATACTTATTACTAAAATGAAATGGCCAATGCCGTCGTTGCCGTCAGACTATTACTATTAAATTCATCCGTCCTGTTCATAAAGATAGCATCTTTACTGTTTAAATTTCTAATTTCTGTTCGCCAAACGAGATTCGGCAGGATCTGATAATCAGCATTCAGAGAATACCCGAAAGCTTTAAAACCGTTTTCTGTTCCGGTAGCAATGATTACTCCTTTTTCATCCTGATAATATTCTCCTCTTGCTGTAAAACTTAGTTTATCTGTAGCATTATATTTTGCAATTAAAACTGGTGTGTACCAAATATTATACTGCTCGCTTTCTTTTGCTTTTTGTTCGGCACCAATATCAAAACCTGCTGTCATTCCGAACTTTTTATTGATTTGATACACCGCATACAGATTATGAAAATATCGCATCTGGCGAATGCTGTCGGGTTTATCATTTCCAATGAAAGAACTGCTGTTGATGGTCAGTTTTTCATTAGGTTTAAAGGTCAGCTGGTGTCCAAATGCAGGCGTAGAATTTCCGTCAACTCTCTGAATACGCTGCCAACCATTGAGTACCAAACCGCTCACAAACCATTTTCCACTTTCAGATGTATAAGATATTTTTGCCCCTGTTTCGAAATAAGGTGAATTATCTGCTGCAAAACTTCTTGTAAGCGCCCAATTGTCTTTTCCGATTGCACTTTCAAAACCTATGTGAGAAGGAAAAATACCTGCATCAATCCATACATTATGTTTTTTAGATATTTTTAAACCTACATTGGCTTCGTAAATATTTTTCATCACACCTTGCTCTGCTGCGTAATTGGCATTCATATACGTTCCAACTGCTAAAGCCAGATTGGCTCTCACTTGGTCTGTGTTATACGTCGTTTTTATAAAAGCTAAATTGACGTTCACTTCATTGTTTCGGTTGTGACTGTATACGAATCCGGGACGGTTATTATTTTTAGGATTGTTAAAATCTGCTGTGTAATAAACCTCAGCGTATCCGCCAACAGTAAGAGGTTTTGCAATTGAATCGTTTTGAGCAGACGCATTGATTCCGCAAATTGCTAACAAAACAAATAGTATTTTTTTCATTGAATTTAAATTAAGGAATTTTTAGAATTTCATTTTAAAACCTTTAAACAAATTGAAATTCAAACATTTGTATTTCTTCAATAAACGAAGTGGCCTTGTTTTCTTAAAGTAAAACAGTTTTCCCTACCTTTTGTTTAACCTTGCGTTTAATTTAACGCAAAGAAAAACTAAGATTTTTTCACAAATACAATCTTTATTTATGATAAACAAAGGGGTTTCACTATCTTAGAGATACAAAGATTTTAATGCAAGAAAGATTTACAAATAAAACTCACGATGATCAATATTGATTTTTTAAAATTACTTCCCGCTTAACTGGTCGAGTGCGATATTCAATTTTAGAACATTGATTTTTTCAGGACCAAACAATCCTATCAGAGGTTTTTCTGTATTTTGAGTAATCAAATTATTGATTTTCACTTCATCGATATTTCTGATTTTCGCAATTCTTTTCACCTGAATTTTCGCTGCCTGCACAGAAAAATTCGGATCTAATCCGCTTCCGCTGGCCGTCACTAAATCTGCCGGAATATCTGACTTTACAATTCCAGGATTTTTCATCAAAATTGTATCGATACGAGCTTCAACCTGTTTTAAATACTCTTCATTCGATGGACCTTTGTTGCTTCCTCCAGAACCTGCAGCATTGTAATCAACCGCCGAAGGACGAGAATTGAAATATTGGTCACTGGTGAACGACTGTCCTATATTGGCATAATAGGTTTTATTATTATGTTTAATCAAATCTCCTTTTCCCTGATTAGGTGAAAGCTGAGCAATTCCCCATATGGATATCGGATAAACAATGGTAAGAAAAACGATACACAAAGCGGTCAGTTTGATTGCTGGTAAAATATGTTTTTTCATTTTGATGGTAATTTAATAAAGACAAATGCAGGAAGAATTGAGATAGATATTTGACAAAAAGTAATTTGATGAAATTTTCTTCCTGCCTTGCCTTTTAGATATTTAGAAAAATAAGGATACAATAATGTCTATAATTTTAATTCCGATAAAAGGAATAATGACTCCTCCCAATCCGAAGATGAATAAATTCCTTCTCAGCAACGCAGATGCGCCGATTGGTTTATAAGCTACCCCCTTCAATGCCAACGGTATCAGTATAGGAATGATAATCGCGTTGAAGATGACTGCCGATAAAATTGCACTTTCCGGACTGTGAAGATTCATAATATTTAAACCTTGCAAAGCAGGAATTGCGGTGATAAACAATGCTGGAATAATGGCAAAATATTTCGCAACGTCATTGGCAATACTGAATGTCGTCAGCGTACCTCTTGTCATAAGCAACTGTTTGCCGATTTCTACAACTTCAATCAGTTTCGTCGGATCATTGTCGAGGTCGACCATATTTCCGGCTTCTTTTGCAGCCTGTGTTCCGCTGTTCATGGCAACACCTACATCTGCCTGAGCCAATGCCGGAGCATCATTGGTACCGTCACCCATCATGGCAACCAGACGACCTTCCTGCTGTTCTTTTTTGATGTAGTTCATTTTATCTTCCGGTTTTGCTTCGGCAATAAAATCATCAACACCTGCTTTTTCAGCAATAAATTTTGCAGTTAGTGGATTGTCACCGGTCACCATCACTGTTTTAATCCCCATTTTTCGGAGACGTTCGAAACGTTCGCTGATTCCTGGTTTAATGATATCCTGAAGTTCAATGACTCCCAAAACTTTTTCGTTTTCTGAAACCACCAATGGTGTTCCTCCGTTCTGAGAAATTTCTTTTACTTTTAAATCTATTTCCTGTGGGAAAATATTTCCGGCAGCTTCCGATATTTTTCTGATGGCGTCTGTTGCTCCTTTTCGGATGCGGTTTCCGTCGTAATCAATTCCTGAACTTCTGGTTTCTGCGGTAAATTTGATAAACTGAGGATTACTGATTTCATAGCTTAAAGGATTGATTCCCGCCAGCTCTATGATTGATTTCCCTTCAGGAGTTTCATCCGCCATTGAACTCAAAACAGCTGCTTTGATTAACTCTGTCTCATCAACCTGGTTAGCAGGATAAAAACTCGTTGCCTTACGGTTTCCAATGGTGATTGTTCCGGTTTTATCTAAAAGTAAAACATCGATATCACCAGCCGTTTCTACTGCTCTACCGCTTTTTGTGATGACGTTGGCTCGCAAGGCTCTGTCCATTCCTGCGATTCCGATGGCAGATAACAATCCGCCAATAGTAGTAGGAATTAAACAAACAAAAAGAGAGATAAATGATGCAATTGTAATCGTGACATTAGAATAATCCGCAAACGGTTTTAAAGTCACACAAACGATGATAAAAACCAATGTAAAACCTGCCAGTAAAATAGTTAAGGCAATTTCGTTCGGCGTTTTCTGTCTTGAAGCACCTTCTACCAGGGCAATCATTTTATCTAAAAAACTTTCGCCTGGTTGCGTTGTTACCTGAACAACGATTTTATCAGACAAAACTTTTGTTCCTCCAGTCACAGAACTTTTATCACCTCCAGATTCACGAATGACAGGAGCTGATTCTCCGGTAATCGCACTTTCATCTATGGTAGCAAGACCTTCGATGATTTCTCCGTCTGAAGGAATAATGTCTCCAGCTTCGCAAACAAAAACATCTCCTTTCTGTAATTTAGATGAAGAAATTATTTCACCATTTTGCAGTTTTGCAGGCGTTTCTTCTCTTGTTTTACGAAGACTGTCTGCCTGAGCTTTCCCTCTTGCTTCGGCAATGGCTTCGGCAAAATTCCCAAACAGAACGGTGAGTAAAAGAATGATGAATACCGTGAAATTGTAAGCAAAACTTCCCTGAGATTTTTCTCCTGTCAAAGTCCAGACGCTTACAAAAAACATCACCAATGTACCGAGCCATACAAGAAACATGACGGGATTTTTAAACATCAGTTTCGGATTCAGTTTCACAAAAGACTGTTTCAATGCTTCCCGAACCAATTCTTTTTGAAACAAAGATTTATTTTGAGTCATTTTAATTTCTGTTATTTTTAAAATTATCTTAGTGAAAAATACTCTGCGATCGGTCCTAATGCCAATGCCGGAAAGAAAGCCAATGCTGCAATAATCGCAATCACCGCAAAAGTCATCAGTCCAAATGTGGAAGTATCTGTTTTCAGCGTTCCTTCGCCTTCCGGAATGTATTTTTTCTTGGCCAGTAACCCTGCAATTGCTAACGGACCAATTATTGGTAAGAATCGACCGAGCAACAGAACAATTCCTGTAGAAATATTCCAGAAAAGATTATTATCACCCAAACCTTCGAAACCGCTACCGTTGTTGGCTGCTGAAGAAGTATATTCATACAAAACTTCGCTGAAACCGTGGAATCCGGGATTATTGAGTGTAGAAGTTCCTACTTCCGGGAAATAAGTAGCTATTGCAGCTCCAACCAAAATAAGAAACGGATGGAAAAGTGCTACGATCATTGCAATTTTCATTTCTCTGGCTTCAATTTTTTTGCCCATAAATTCCGGTGTACGGCCTACCATCAATCCGCTGATGAAAACAGCAAGAATGATGTAGATGAATATATTTAAAATACCAACGCCGTCGCCTCCAAAGAATGCGTTGACCATCATGGCAAGCATCTGTGTCATCCCGGAAAGCGGCATCGAGCTGTCGTGCATCGAGTTCACCGAACCCGTAGAAATAACTGTCGTTACAATGCTCCAGAATCCTGAAGTGGCAGAACCAAAACGGATTTCTTTACCTTCCATTGCGCCCAGTGACTGATCAATCCCCATTTGGCTGATTGCAGGATTTCCGTTCATTTCCATAATAACTGTTGGTACTGCGAGCAAAAGAAATCCGATGGTCATGACTCCAAAAATCATATATCCGAATTTCTTTCTTCTGATGAAATAACCAAAAGCAAAAACCATTGCCATCGGAATTATTAACTGTGAAACCATTTCTACCATATTGGTAAAATAGTTAGGATTCTCTAACGGATGAGCTGAATTTACTCCAAAAAATCCACCGCCATTCGTTCCTATATGTTTTATAGGCACAAAAGCAGCAACAGGTCCTGTAGAAACATCTACATTTTTACCTTCTAGTGTAATCATTTTATCTTTTCCTTCAAACGTCATCGGCATGCCCTGAAAAACCAGTACTGAACCCATTACGAATGAAAGCTGCAACAAAATTCTTGTTATTGATTTTAGCAAATAATCATAGAAATTCCCAAGTTTTTCGGTTGTTTTTTCGCGGAAAGCTTTGAATACAACAATTGCTGCTGCTATCCCTGTTGCGGCGGAAACAAATTGAAGAAACATCAGCCACATCTGTCCGAGATAACTTAATCCTGTTTCACCTGAGTAATGTTGTAAATTACAATTGACTAAGAAAGAAATTGATGTATTAAAAGCCAAATCTGGCGACATATCCGGATTTCCATCTGGATTAAGCGGCAGCCAGCTCATATTCATCAGAACGAGCATACTGATGAAAAACCATAAAAAGTTGATGGTTAAAAGTGCGATCAGATGCTGCTTCCAGTTCATTTCATGATCAGGATCGATTCCTGATATTTTGTAGAAAAATCTTTCTACGGGTTTGAAAACAGGATCCAGAAATGTTTTTTCTCCTGTGAATACTTTTGAAATATACTTTCCAAAAGGTATCGCCAACAGCAATGTTATGACAAACATTGCTACAACGCCTAAAATTTCAGTGTTCATAGTTTGTTTAATGAATTAGTGCAAATTCTTTTACGGTAATCACCAGATACAAAAAAGCGATGATGAAGCTGATCCAAAAAATCAGAATTCCCCATTCTTTTATTTGATGTATGATCTTACGGTTCATTTGCTTATTAATTGGTTTTAAAATTTTTCGGGCTTTACGAGCACATAGCAGATATAAATGAATATGGCTATTGATATAAAAAATAGTAGGGTCATTTTTAGAATTTTAAATCTTGATCTTTTTTTGTTTGTTCGCTGTATACCATTCTAAAATCTTTTGGAATTTCCTGATACAGAAATCTCCACTGTTGCGGTTTTAGATTTTTCCTCAGACTTGCAAATGAGCGTATAAAAAGATTCTCTATAATGTATCTGATGTAAGAATTTCCGTTTTTGTAAATCCAGTACATTCTTTTGATTGAAATATTGATTTTCTGTACGTTTGATTTTTGCGTATCCGTTTTCATATCATCAATCATCACCTGCATTACTCCCGGAAAATTGTTTTGCTCAGAAAGTGTAACAATCTCTCTTCGAACCGACGGAAAAAACACTTTCAGATATTCTACAGCGGTGAATCTGTTTATTTTGTTTAACATTTTAGATTTTGTCGAAATATTCAACAAGACGGTAAAACAAAATGAATAAAACTACTGCCGTGATTAATAGAATAATTGTTATCATCTTATGTAATTTTAATTAACCTGCAGAATCGCAGCGGCTACAAACACACCAAGGATTACAGCAATATTGATCGTAATGACTTCGAGGTTGTGTTTTTCACGGGTAGACTTCAGAAGTTTCCAGTCTCCTATTTTTCTGATTTTTGATTTCATTTTTATAAATTTTTAAATTCCTGATTTATAAACCTGGCGTAAGTAGTTGTTTTGAAGACTTGGTGACATTTTAGAAAAAATCAGATCTTTGTAGGAAGGTTCACAACAAAACGTAAGACTGTCTAAAGAATAAATGAAAATGTTTTCGATGGCGTTCTTTAATGCCTGATCCCCTTTGTTGTAAAGCTGATTCATCTTGGTAATCGACTTCATCAGAATTTTCTGATCATGATTTTTAATCAGTTTCTTAATTTGTTTGGTGAAAATACTGATCACCATAAACGGAGTTTTTGTTTTGTAAGACTCTTTAAAATCTTCCTGAGATTCAGGGATGATTTTTACGATTTCTCTTACAGCATCTGTATGATTCATTTTTAATTTGTTTTGAATCTTTAATGCCAAGATTTGTTCCCTTGAACAATAAAAACCTATAACCAACTGAAAAACAATTATTTAAATTAAATTCAAAACATTTCAAAACACAAAAAACCCTATCAAAATGATAGGGTCGTTATCAGAATGGAATTATGTCTAAGAAATTTTGTACTCTTCTACCTTTCTGTATAAGGTCGCAATACCAATTTCAAGTAAACGGGCAGCTTCGGCTTTATTGCCTTTGGTATGATTGAGAACTTTCTGGATCTGCATTTTCTCTGCACTCGCCATAGAAAACGCTGACATCATTTTGGTTTGAGAAGAATCTATCTCGTTGTTATAGATCGAAATATCTAAAGGAAGACTATCTATTTCTAATTCAGATGAATCTGTGAGAATTACGCTTCGTTCAATTACATTTCGAAGTTCACGAATATTGCCTTTCCAGGGATGATTTTTTAATGCTTTTAAATAATCCGGAGAGACGGAACTGATATTTTTTCCGGTTTTAAGCGAAAAACTTTTCAAAAAGAAATTAATGAGTAACTCAATATCAGCCACTCTTTCTCTTAAAGAAGGAAGTTTAATCTGGAAAATATTGATTCTATAATATAAATCTTCACGGAAATTTCCTTTTTCTATTTCAGTTTCCAGATCTCTGTTGGTAGCTGCAATGATTCTCACATCCGTTTTAATAGGCTTGTTATCGCCCACTTTCAGAAATTCTCCTGATTCTAAAACACGCAAAAGTTTTGCCTGCAAATCCAACGGCATCTCACCGATTTCGTCCAAAAAAACAGTTCCCAGATTGGCTTCTTCAAAAATACCTTTGCTGTCTTTCAGAGCTCCGGTAAAAGCACCTGCTTTGTGACCAAACAGTTCATTTTCCAACAAATCTTTTCCAAAAGCTGAACAATTGATCGCAATAAAATTATTTTTATTTCTGTTGCTTGCATGGTGAATTGCCTGGGCAAAAACTTCTTTTCCCGTGCCCGTTTCGCCTGTTAAAAGAACTGTAGCATCTGTAGTGGCGACTTTCCTTGCAGAATCTACCACTGTGGTGATTGCTGATGATTTTCCTATAATGCTGTCGAAAGACTGTTTTCTGTTGAGCTGCTTTTCCAGATGCAGAACGCGTTTATTAAGTGCAACTTTTTCTGCAGCTTTATAAATAAGAGGAAGAATTCGGGTATTGTCGTCACCTTTTGTAATGTAATCAAACGCACCATTTTTAATCGCCAGAACGCCATCGGGAATATTACCGAATGCGGTCAGAAGAATAGTTTCAACCACCGGAAATTTATCTTTTATAATTTTTGAGAATTCCACTCCGTTTCCGTCGGGTAGTTTGACATCGCAGATGACGATATCGATCTCTGAGGTTTCGAGCTTCTTTAAGCCGCTCTTCAGATTGCTTGCTTCGAAAACTTCAAAACCTTCAAGGGCTATGATTCTTGAGAGAAGCGATCTTATTTTTGCCTCGTCGTCGATGATTAAAATGGTGTTCAATGCTGTAAAAATATAAACTTCAAAATTAAATCAAATTGCTTACAATAAATCGATTTGAACAAAAAAAATAAAGTTTACAAAAATTACATTACGCACAGTATTAAAATATCATGACTCGGTTGTTATATTGATTACCTAAAGGAAATCATTGATGATATTCTAAAAATATTATTAATTTAAATATTGTAAATATCTGTTGTTTTGTTTGTTTTATTTTTCTTCCAATTCATTTTTCGGAAGATGACTTTTTAGCTTTAAAATAAAGTAAATAATATTCTTTCAGAAAAAGCTGATTACAATATAACAAGCAAAATACTGAATATCAAAAAAAATGCGCCAAAAAATAAATCTTGCAGCGCATTTTATAATATCGAAAGTTTTGAACTTTTAAAAAGTATAATTTGTAGAGGCTGATAAATACTGTCCGCTTGAAGTTCCTTCTTTCTTCAACTCGCCATCTACATAAATTTGAACTTTTAAAGTTGAATTGGCGTCTGCTCCGGTTGCATTTACTGCTACATTTGCAGTATACGCTCCTGCAGGGGCTGTAATTTCCGGACTCGTCCATGTTGTGCCCGAAAGGCTTGTTGCTGTAGTTGCATTACCATCTATTCCATACGCAGCAACACTAATATTGCTTCCTGAAGATGCTTCTGCTTTAAAAACAATTTTATGGCTCGAACCCTGATTATCATCATTATCATCATTACTACAAGATGTTGCCAATCCCAAAAGCACTGTTCCTGCCAATAACAAAAATGTTCCTTTAAATACTGTGACTAATTTAATTTTTTTCATAATACTTATCTTAATTTTTTAATTATACTACTTAACTCTATAATATGGTGACTTGTTTCCTGCAAAGCTAAAGCACAAGAAGGCTACTATCAATCCTACAAAAACAGTATTTTTCTCTACCTAATTTTAGGTATTGTTTTCTACTGAAATTTTTATTTACCTTGTGAAAATTCCTACAATTAAACTGAATTGATAACAATGAAAAGACTAATCATCCTGCTAAGTATTTTATTTTCTTTTGGTGTATTCTCACAACAAATCATTCCACTCGACGAAAAGCCTTATGCAGACAGTTTAAACAACATTGTGAAAACTAATTCAAACAATGCGGTAAAAGCAAATGCAAATTATTTACTTTCAAATTATTACAGGAACACAGATTCGGTATTAAGCAAAAAGCATTTAGAAACTGGAAAGGCTTTATCAAAGAGCGATGCCTATTTATCAGCTAAATTTTACTATTATGAAGGCCAATATGATTTAGAAAAAAACAGGGGAAAAGCGGCCCAATCTTTCCAGAAGGCCATTAAAGGATTAGCAAAATTTAAAACAGAAGAATCTGAGGCACTTCAGTCTTTGGCTTGGTATAATTATGGTGTATCACAAAAAAATAAAAAAGGTTACCCTTTTCTCATCAAAATTGTACTTGAAAAGAGTATTCCTCTTATTGAAAAATATGAGAACAGTAAAAATTTAGGCTTTTTATATACTCAGTTGGCTATTCTCCTCACTTACAACGCTGAATTTGAAAAAGCAGAAAATTACAATCATAAAGCAATTGAAATTCTTCAAAAAAACGCCCCCAATTCTTCAGAATTATTCTATGCTTATCTTAACTCTTCGAGTAATTTTTGCTATCAGGCAAAAGGTGATCTGGCAAAGAAATTTTTAGAAAAGGCAGAGAAAATGATCCAGCCATATCCTGAATCCTCAGCAAACGCACTATTTTTCTATGGAAAAACCTTGTACCTGATCACTAAACAAAAAAATAATGAAGCTCTTCCGGTAATTGAAAAAGGATTGGTATACGCTAAAAAATTCAATCAGAATCTTTTGGTACAGATGTTCTATCTTAATCAATATGATATTCTCCGAAAACAGAAAAAATATACTGAGGCTAAAAATGTACTTGAAAATATTCTTATCGAAAAAACGCTCGTAATCGATGCTCACAATAGAAAAACGATCTACAGCCAACTTTCAAGTTTAAATGAAGAAATGGATCATCCTCAAGAAGCATTGTTTTGGGAGAGAAAATATTCAAAACTTAATGACAGCTTAAATTCCGAAAATATAAAACTGGAAATCAACACACTGGAAACAAAATTCAATACCGCAGAAAAAGAAAGGAAAATTGCCAATCTGAACGCTGAAAAAAATCAAAAAGAACTTGAAGTCAGCAAAAAAAACTCCTATTTATGGGGACTAAGTCTCAGTTTGTTATTAATTGTAATTCCTTTCATTTTTTTATTGATTATTTACAGAAAAAATAAAAAAATATCTGAGCAAAAAGAAATTAATCATCAGCAGAAAATAAAAGATATAAGACAAAAAGAAGAGCTAAACCTTACAAAAGCCATTCTTGAAAGCGAGGAAAGAGAGAGAGAACGTATTGCCCGCGATCTGCACGATGGTTTGGGTGGGATGTTGGCTGGAGTAAAAATAAATCTTTCTTCATGGTCGTCAAATTTTTTTCAAAAAGAAAACAGTGAGTTTAACAAAATTCTTGGGCAGCTTGATCAATCAGTGGGTGAATTGAGATCTGTTGCTAGAAATTTAATGCCTGAGTCACTTCTTAATTTCGGATTGGAAACAGCACTTATTGATTTGTGTGAATTTTACGCAAGAAAAAACTTAGAAATTGATTTTCAACCTTTAAATATTACCAATACCCTCTCGCTTGCGATGCAAATAAATATTTACAGAATTGTACAGGAATTGTTAGCAAATGCCGTAAAACATTCCGAAGGCAATCATATTTTACTTCAATGCTCACATTCAAAAGATAACTTTATGATTACTGTTGAAGATAATGGCAAAGGATTTAAAACAGGCGTTTACGAAACAACAAAAAGTATGGGACTTCGCAATCTTAAAAATAGAGTGGAATATCTTAAAGGTAAAATTGAAATCAATTCTGATAATGAAGGAACAACTGTAAACATAGAACTAGATACTCATGCCATCTAATCAGATAAATATCGTCATCGTAGATGATCATCCAATTGTATTGGAAGGATTAAAAATAATGCTGAAAAACGAACCTCTTTTCCACATCTTGGAAAGCTTTACTTCCGGAGCCGGAATTCTGGATTTCATTAAAGTGAATGATGCAGATATCATCCTTCTTGATATTACCTTACCCGACGTCAATGGTTTGGAACTTTGCAAGGAAATAAAAAAAATATCACAAAGTACTTCCGTAATCATGTTCAGTAACCGATCTGAGCGAAGTGTCATCATGCAATCTATTCAAAATGGGGCAAGCGGATATTTGCTGAAAAACACATCACTCAAAGAACTTGTAAATTGTATAAAAGGGGCACTTTCTGGAAATATTGTTTTTTGTGATGAAACGAAGCAAATCATCAGTAAACCTTCTCAAAATGAATTATTAAATGTTCCCAGATTGACAAAAAGAGAAAAAGAAATATTAAAATTAGTTGCGGAGGGAAAAACAAGCGTTGTGATTGCAGAAGAATTACATTTAAGCTCTTTAACAGTAGATACGCACCGTAAGAATCTCTTACAAAAGTTTAAGGCCAAGAATTCTACAGAACTTATCAAACTTGCGTTGCAACAAAACTTGATACAGAGATAATCCACATTTGACTTTTTAAATCACAACAAATTTATAATAAAAACAATTTAACATAATTGTAAATTTATTTTACTACTTTGTATTGCATGGTATTGAATTAATAATATATCTTTGCATTAAATATATCATTATGCGAAAATTGTTTTTATTCTTTTTTACGGTCATGCTGACATTTCCAATATTTGCTCAGAAGCTAAATGAAAAGATTGACAGCCTGATTTTGTCAGAATTCAAAGAGTCTGATGGACCTGGCGGAGTTTTTATGGTGGCCCGAAAAGGAAAACCCGTTTACGAAAAAGCTTTTGGTATGGCAAATCTCGAACTCGATACAAAGCTAAATATCAAGAGTGTTTTTCAGATTGGATCTATGACAAAGCAATTTACCGCCATCGCTGTTCTGATGCTTGAGGAACAGGGAAAACTGAAGGTAAATGATCCCGTTTCAAAGTATATACCATCCTATCCTAACGGGAACAACATCACTATTCATCATCTGCTGACACATACTTCGGGCATTAAGGATTTTACAAAAATGAAAACATTGTCTGAAATAGCACAAAAGGAAATGACTCCTGAGCAAATGGTAAACTTTTTCAAAAATGAGCCTGTTGATTTCACTCCCGGAGAAAAATTTGATTATAACAATTCCGGATATATGGTTTTAGGCTATATTATTGAACTGGTTTCAGGAGAGACTTATGAAGATTTTATTACAAAAAATATCTTTAGTAAAATTGGAATGTCCAATTCTTATTATGCAGCCGACCGTAGAATAATCAGGAACAGAGCATACGGTTATCATAAGAAAAGTTCCGGTTATGTGAATAAAACCATTATTAACTTCAGTGTTCCGTTTGCTTCGGGATCATTAATGTCAAATTTGGATGATATGCTAAAGTGGCAAAATGCGCTCAATAAAAACATGTTATTAAACTCAAAAAACGGAATAAAAGCTTTTACCAAGTATAAGCTGAATGACGGAAAAGAAATTGAATATGGATACGGATGGCACCTCAAAAACATCAACGGAACCGCTACAAGAGAACACGGTAGGAGCATTTTCGGATTCAAATCGATGGCAGTATATATCCCGAGCGAAGATATTTATATTTTAGGATTCAGTAACTGTGACTGCAACTCTCCTACCCAACTGGTGAAAGATATCGCAAAAATAAGCCTGGAAAATCTTAGAGGAAAGTGATACTAAATATTTAATTATCAAGTGGCAGATTAGTCGGTTTATACGACATTTTATTGCAATTTAATGATCAATCTTCAAATTAATGAGAAGTCACTAAGAAATCCATTTTAATTTTACCCTGTAATTTTAATGAAGTTTTACAATGAATCTTGATTCTTGAGCATCAATTTATAACGAACACTCCTGTGATCATCACAGAAAGTAGCTTCTTGTTTCTGAAACTTCAACAAAAAAAAGAGACCAGTCAGTTGACCAGTCTCTTCTTATAAAGAATCTAAAATAAATTATTTTTTAATTGTTTTAACTGTCTGTTTAGAACCATCTTTCATATTCAGAACAACGTAATACATTCCTGAAGTTAATTCTTCTAAATGAAGAGCAGATTCTGGCTTATCAAAAGTTTTCACCAATCTGCCTGCTATATCCATTACAGAAATAGATTTCACATTGCTTACATCTGAAATATTCAAGATATCGCTAAACGGATTCGGTGAAACTTTAAGATTATTTTTAGTAAGAGCAGTTTCAGAAGTTGCTAATGATGATTCAGTAATTGAAATATTATCTACGAACAATCTGTTTCTATCAGCTGCTGAATAAGCATTAAATCCAAAATAATAAACCCCTGTTACCGCTGGGGTAAAAGTAACTGAAGAACTTAATGCGGAAACTGTAGATGATGTTCCGTTTACAATATTAGGATGATCAGCAATTGTGTTAGTCATTGCAGAAACAGTTGGATTATTGCCATATTGTACCTTTAGTTTTTCAACATATGTAGCTCCGCCATTATTACCATAGTCATAGCTTATGTTATATTGTACTCCGGCTGTTAAATTAACCCCTTGAGTAAAGAACCATGCATTAGCTGCATTAGTATCATGATAAACATAGGTAAGCGCCTTGTTTGCAAAACCAAACCCACCAGGTGAACTAGTCCTCCAATTATTACCTGTTCCTGCATTAAAAATTGTTGCACAGCCGGGTAAAGCAGGTGTTGTTACGTTTTCAAAATCTAGAGTATAAGGTAAGTTCGTACTTGCACAAGGGGTTGTAAAACTATAAACCGCAGTCCATCCACTTTTATCTGTTGCTGTACAGTTAGACCGCACCCAAACATAATATTGAGTACTAGGAGAAAGCCCGGACAACGCTCTGGAAACCCCTGTAATACCCGTATGGGATGGCGTTGTTGTAGCAGTCGGAGGAGTCGCACTTGTACTATAATAAAGTTCATATCCGTTTGCTGGAGCCGTTGTAGGCGCAGTCCATGAAATATCTGCCGTTGCTGTTGTCATATTTGATGCAATTACAGAACTCGGACTAAGACATGATGGTGCAGCACCCTGAGTAATATTAATATCATCAAAATAAACATAATTATCTGAAGTACTGAGTCCTGATTTTGCTTCAAATCTAATAAACAAATTTCCAGAAGCCGGCACACCAGAAATAGTAGCTGATTTAGTAGCACAAGATGCAGATACCACATGACTTGTATTGTCTATTATATAAGCTGTTGTCCACGGACCGGCTGCAGAAGTCGCCCAATCTAATTTTATAACTCCAAAATCTGCCTGTGAAGCACCTGTACTATTGCTAGAATATTCGGTAACCTTATAAGCAAAACTTACATTTAAATCCCCGCCATTTGTTCCTGTTAATGCAGGAGACACTAAGTACGAAGAAGCATTGTAGTAATTGTTGGCTCGCATACCTGCTGTTCCGGTACACGGTGTACTTACTGATCTACTAAAAGACCCTGACCCACTAGAAGTCCAAGATCCGTCTCCCGTCGGTTCCCATCCGTAATTGTAAGAGATTTGTGCTGATGACATTGCTCCCAATACCATCATACATGCAAATAGAATTTTTTTCATAACACTTAATTTATTAATTACCAGTAAAACTACAATATATTAACAAATAAATAATTGTTTATGAACAATATTCAAAAATAATTAAAATACATTGCCACTTATTTAATTCTGTGTTAAAAAATTAAGCCAAAAAACGTATTTATTTAACTTCAGATCCATTATTTAATAACTTTTTACCATCTTATTTACTACGACTTAGGCATTGAATATTGTACCACATATATAATTAAATTATAATAATTGTTGGCCCGCTAACAATTTAGCATAGAGCTTAAGACTGCAATTTCATTTGAGGAGGAGTGAACGTCTCCGGTATTGAAGATTGTCTGCAGTAAGAAGCGAACATCAATAGGTTAAAACAACTAATGTAGGAGATTGCATGAAGTTGAGCCTCAGTAATTTTCCATTCATAAATACGTTTTTAGTACGTTTTTGGGTACAGCAAAATGCTGTTATAAAACTTTTATCTTACTTCAGCTTTAAACTCATGTTTGTTTTTGGTAAAGGCATTAATGAGGTCACTATTTTTAACCCGAAGTTTCTGGTGGCGTCCACCATCTTTTTCAAATAGTTCAATTTCCAGTATTTGATCTTCCAACAATGTGAACTGATCTAATAGAAAGCTAAAATTTTCTTCAGAGTGCTGGCTGATGCTTTTGCTTACAAAATAATCCCGAACAGGTGTCAGCACTTTGTCCTGTACGACTATTCGCTTTAGATTTTTCTTATCAACAATTTTAAAACTTACAAAATCTATTTCATAGGAGATATTACTTTTATTCTTGATGTTGAAAACAAAATAAAACTTTTCCTCATGTACATACAAAGATTTCAGCGAAAACTGAATTCCGAAGCTTTTTGCCGTGAGACGTTTGACGTTACCTTTTGGTTGTTCATTCAAAGACTTCATGAGTAATGCTGTTAATGAAGAAGATTGCCCTTTGAGATCATCAAATAATACTTCTGCTGAATATTGTTTTTCATAGTGCCTTTGCAGTTTTAGAAGATCATAATTCAGGGTGTCAGGATAAGAACTGTAAAAGACATCAAAATTATAGAACTTGCCATCTTGAGTAATCACTGAAAAATTGGTTTCTTCCTGAAAATCTTTTACTGCTGATTTGACCCGAAGCACATTCCCTACATTTTCAGCTTTGCCGGCAATCAGATTTTCACTTCCCAAATCCACATACCGTATTGGTGATGGGAATAATAAATGGGTTGTTTTATGGTACGTCACTTCCATTTTGTAAGGCTCTAACCTGGCCTCGCTGAGTGATTTGAATTCGGGCATTTTCTGAGCATGAATCTGACCGGGTGATAAGGATAAGAGGATAACGATTATCCAGTGTTTAAATAGGTTCTTCATTATTTTAAATTTTTGTTTCATTACTTTTTTGAGAGCAGGAAAACCTGATGTCCCGCTTTTACAGTGACTTTTAAAAGTTTAACTTTCTTTTGGAAATATCCCGAGACGCCCTGAACGGCTCCTTTGGTTAAATCTGCAGCAATCTGCTGACCTGCTGACCGGGTCATCATAATATTCGTGCCCGAGGTATTACCCATATGGGCTAAAATATCAGTCATCGCATTTTGTTCAGGTGAATAAGGAATGTTGAGTCCCAGTTGTCCATCATTATCATAGATATTGATGTCAACATGCTGAATATTGCCTTGATATTCGATCGTTGATATCTTCAACAGCAATTTTCCACCCTGAAATTTTGCTGATGCTTTCAGAACCGTTCCCGATGGAATTTGTATGTTTCCTAACCTCATGGTCTGCGAGAGTCTTAAGGAAACCATACTTTCAGCGGTTATTATCTTTGTTTCATGAATTACCGCCCGGATACTGTTTGGATTTTCAGGAGCAATATTTTCCATTTCATCCTGCAAACCATTAAATTGGTTTTTATCCATTCCTGCTAAAAATGAACTGTCACTGACTTCACGATACAGACTGGTTACAATATTCGCTCTGAGAGGCTGAGCAACGGATATTTGAGCTTCTTTCTCTTGTTCCTTTTTTTCGCTGATTTTCTTCTCTATAGCTATCCCATCATCGAGAGGTGCTGGGAAATACTTTGCAGCCAGCTGATAAGACTTTTCCATCAGTTCTAATTGATCGTTGATCGTTGTTCCCGTGGGTGCTGCTTGCTTATGTGATGCTGATTTTTTCAACCTTTTAATTTCATTTTTAAGTCGGTTGATTTCCTGATCATCCCGGCTGTAGAAAGAACCTAAGGTTTGCTGTGCATTCCTGTAGCTGTTAACCGCATTCTGATCCATAGCTAACTTCTTAGAATCATCAATTGAGATCGGATCCAATGTTTCACCACCTGACATACTGGGATCAGTCCAATAATCAGACAATTGAGTCAGGGATCTCTTTTTCTGTTCATTTTTCTCTTTGAGCAACTGTTGTTCATAGGCTTTCTGCTTGTCTGCCTGTAACTTGTCGTCGGCGGCCTGCGGAATGCTTGAATTGAATCCGGAATCTCCTGTAGTGACTTTTTCTTTTGGTTTAAAGATCAAATACAAACAGCCAACGCATACAATAGCCATCAAGCAATAGGTCAGAAGTTTCTTCAGTTTTGCCAACTGCAGTTTTTTATTTTCCTGAAAATCAGGTTTCCCTGAAGTTTTGGGACCGGTCTCGGTAATTCTTATTGGAGCGGTATGTGGATCTTTCATTATCGTGATTTTTGATTACAGTTATTTAAGAAAATTTCCGAGGGTTGGACGCCTGTTTGAATTTTTGCAGGAATATTGTTAATATGACCACCTGTTCGGATATGTTTTCCATTAATGCTTAACCGCATCTGCATAAAAGTACAAACCGTTAGTGTCAGATAGCAAGCAAAGAAGACTTTAGTCAGCAACCGCTGGCGCTTTTGAGGTACTGCGTTCCATCGTAGCTCTGCGTTCAAAATAAATTGATCAATTGTTTTTCTCAGCTTTTTCATAGGTTTTATTTTATCGGTCCACAGTTTCAACATCCTTATTTTCAACAACATTAAATCTTTCAATGGTAAATCCCTGCGGATTGCTGTCTGATCTTACGGAGTTGACCAGTAAACAGTCGGTGATCAAACTTCTGATGGTTAAGTTGCTTGACCGGATAATGAACTGCCTTGCAAAGGTCTGTACTTCATAAGGATACTTGTTGAAGTTGGCTACAACACTGTCTACTTCAATTCTTTGCTGTACATTTCCGGATATGATCCTGTTATAATATCCTTTTTCCAAAAGGTCTTTATAGTAATGGAAGGCTGACTGGTCAGCCAGATTGAATGCTCTTTTGACATTGCTCTCAATAGCATTCTTATCCGGCGCAATCGTAAAGAACAGTTCATGAAAACGCCTCACATGTTCTCTTGCTTCTACGGGCCGGTTGATTGACATGTCTTGCGACAGCGCAACCATTAAAGATTTTCCGTTATCCAGAACATAGATCTTCTGACGCTGTTCTTCGGCAAATTGATAGGATTTAAAGATGACCAATCCTACAACTCCGAAGCATAACAGCGCGAAAACAAAAGTGAATAACCTGATCTGCTTAAAACTGTTTTCTATATTTCTTAAGGTTTTAAATTCCATTGTCTTTAGGTTACTTATTTTAATAATCTGCCTGTAATATTTCCTGTTGCAGAACCGGCAGCAGCTCCGGCAATATTTCCTGATTTCTGTGCAGTCTGATTCACATTGCGGGTAAAATTTCCAGCCCCGCCTGCTTGTATCACCCATCCTGTCACGGTTGGAACCGTAAAATATCCGATGATCCCAATGATCATATAAATAATATAGACGGTATTGGAAGTATCCGGAATAAAGTCGGGATCAGACAGCATCTCAATGTCTTTTTCAATAATTAAAGATTGAATTTTAGCGAGTATCGCACTGAATATATCGGCAACAGGAAGCCAGAGATAAACACTGATGTATCTCGTCAGCCATCGGGTCAACGTACTTTGAAAACCATCCCATACCGATATGGCAAAGGCAATGGGTCCGAGTACAGATAATACAATTAAGAAGAAAGTTCTTATAGTATCGATTACCAGTGCCGCAGATTGAAATAAGATTTCAAGAAATTCGCGGAAACCATCCCTGATATCTTTCTTAATGGAAAACATTTCCCTCTCGATATACATCCCGGACATGGTAACCAGATCCTGAGGAGACCAGCCAAGTTCTTCCAGTTTCTTGTCAAATTCTTCATCTGAAATAAGATAGGCCATTTCAGGATTTCTTAACATGGCTTCCCTTTCCAACAGGTCTTTTTTCTGCTGCAGTTCATTCAGATCCAAAACCTGATCCTCTAATATCGAATGACTTCCCTGAACGATTGGATTCATCACGCCATTGATGCTTCCCAATACAAGGGTTGAAAAGAACATGATGCAGATTCCGATCGCAAAAGGTCTGAGCATCGGAAACAAATCGATTGGTTCTGCCCGACTGAGTGCCTGCCAGACTTTGATGGCAACATAAAATAATGCTCCTAATCCTGCAACACTCTGTGCAACGGCTGCCATGTCTGCACACAATGGCATCATCTCGTCATAAACCGTGCGTAATACTTCATGTAAATTGTTGGCTTCCATATTACCAGTATTTTTGATTAGCTGTTCCGTAGAGATTCAAAACTCTTTGCGTATTATTCTGTTTTTTTGCCCTCAGGTAGCTTACAGAAATATTCTTGTTTGTGAAATAGCGAACGAGATTATGGTAGTCTTTGACTTCTTTATAAACCCGGTCAACGATGTCCATCCTTTCTTTATCATTGAGTGAAAGTCCATTGGCCGTAATGATCTCTTTCAGTTCCTTTAACAGCTCAGTACTCTCATTAAGCAGTTGAGAATATCCGTTGGCAATGGCGGTCAATTCCTGTGCATTGAAATTGGGATCGTTGAGCATTTTTCCGAAGTTATTGACATACATTTCTGAAACATCGCCTACCAGTAAAACAGTTTGCTGAACTTTTCTGCCATCTTTGACCAAATTGTTGATGGCTTTCAGCTTGTCGTAATATTCTTTTCCCTGTTCATACACTTTCTTGACCTCGTTGAAATTCTTCACCACATTGGAAACCGTATTTGAGGTCTGCACAATTTCATTGGCTGAATTTAAAATTCCTGAAGCAAGATTGGCAGGATCGGTCACTACGAATTGCGCTTTTAAAGATATTGTTGTAGCAAGAACCGCTACCATCAGGGTTTTAATGATTAGATTTTTCATTGTAGTTCATTTTAATTGATTGATTAATTTTAAGTATTGTCTTTATTCGTTTTGATTTTTTTTAAAGAAATTCTCTTGATGGCCTGTTCTACATTGCCATCAAGTTCAGAGGCGAGATGCATCACCTCCATTTTCTCTGTTTCCTCGGTCGTGTAAGCAAGATATTCCTCGGTTGAAACTTCTGTAGCATAGACTGCTGAGTGGGCGCCACCCAAACCGATCCATACTTCTTTATACGATCTATTCGGATCATTGTTCATATTGATTGAAAGCACCTGAGATCTTTCTTTGTCGCTCAGGCCAAGCATCGTCTGGATGTCATCGAATTTGTTCATATACTTACGTTGATCCAAAAGGATCTTGCAGTCCGAATTATTGATGATACTTTCCTTGACGATCGGCGAATGGATGATATCATCCACTTCCTGCGTGACCACTATTGCTTCGCCGAAGAATTTCCTGACGGTCTTGAACAGATATTTGATATATTCTGCCATCCCTTCTTTGGCGATCGCTTTCCACGCTTCTTCAATTAAGATTAATTTTCTGATACCTTTGAGTCGTCGCATCTTATTGATAAAGACCTCCATAATGATGATGGTCACAATGGGGAACAGGATCTTATGGTCTTTAATTGCATCAATCTCAAAAACAATGAAACGCTTTGATAAAAGGTCAAGCTGCTTTTCAGAATTGAGCAGGTAATCATACTCTCCACCTTTGTAGTAAGGCTCCAATACATTGAGAAAGTTGGCGATATCAAAATCTTTTTCCCTGATCTTCTTCTGCTCAAGAACCTTTTGATAATCTTCCTTGACATAGTCATAAAAGCCGTTGAAAGAGGGGAATTGATCGCTGCGTTTGATCTGTTCAATATATCCACTCACTGCATTGGATAAAGCGACTTCCTCTGAACGGGCCGGCGGTTCATCATCCCGCTTCCATAAAGTCAGGATCAATGTTTTGATACTTTCCCGCTTTTCAATATCAAAGACGCCATCATCTGTGTAGAATGGATTGAAGGCAATGGGATTATCTTCTGTATAGGTAAAATAGACGCCGTCCTCCCCTTTTGTTTTTCCTTTGATCAGTTCACACAGTCCCTGGTAGGAATTTCCTGTATCGACCAGCAGCACATGGGCACCCTGCTCATAATACTGCCGTACCATATGATTGGTGAAAAATGATTTACCGCTTCCCGACGGTCCCAGAATAAATTTGTTTCTGTTGGTGATAATGCCTCTTGTCATCGGAAGATCCGAGATATCCAGATGAACGGGTTTTCCGGTCAGCCGGTCCGCCATCTTGATCCCGAATGGTGACGGAGAATCCTTATAATTGGTCTCTTCCGTGAAAAAACACAATGCAGGTTCGATGAACGTGTAAAAGCTCTCCTCACTCGGAAAATCGCCGGCATTTCCAGGAATACCAGCCCAATACAGTGTTGCTGTATCTGTGGTATTATGTCTGGGTTTACATTCCATCAAGGCCAATGCACTGCCGGTATCGTTTTTTAGCTGTTTCAATTCCGAAGGACTGTCAGACCACGACATCACATTGAAATGTGCCCTGATAGACTGCAGACCATATGAGTGAGCTTCATTCAGATACTTTTCGATCCACTCTTTGTTGATCTGATTCGCTCGGCTGTATCTTGCCAGTGAATGCATATTTCTGGCGGACTTCTCAAATTTGTTTAAGTTGTCATCACTGTTGTCAATGAATAAATATTGGTTGTAAATATGATTGCAATTCAATAACAGTCCTACAGGTGATGCGAATGACAACAGACAGTCGCTGCGGTCTGTACTTAGTTTCTCATACCGGCTGTGTGATGATATCATCCCGGGCAGGTCATCGGTATCCGATAACGTATGCATGCTGATTCTGTTGCTGCCTATACGAATTTCTTCAGCGCCCAGACTGATATCCTGAAGCGAAGGATTACTGTCTCTGGATAATGTGAGATACTGTTCTAAAAGTCCGGACTGATCTTTTATTCCGGTAATCTCATCTTCTGTCATTCTTTCCAATCTTATATATCCGCTGTCATTGATGATTCTTTCAAACTGATCCACCGCTTCCAAAAATCTGTCGATTATTTCTTTTTCCCTGATCTCTTTTGGAATGAGTTTTCCTTTGCAGAGGGATGAGAAATTGCTTTGCATTCTCATTCGTTCCTTGGTGGTCTTGGTAATGAATAGGTAGCAGTAGTGATTTAAGAAAGGTCTTTCATTGAAATGCCGTTCAAAAGATTTTGACAGAAAGCTCTGGTCTTCTCTGGACAGATCCGGGTTGTAATTTTCCTTGATAAACCAATCCTGTTTGTGGACAATACTATAATCTGGTAAGGTTTTAATCGCTTTAAACCATGTGGAATGGATGGCAGCATATTCAGCAGAGGCAACGGTAAACAATTCAGGTAAACCTACTTTGAAACACATCGTTACGTCAGCCTCTTTTGAAATGATACAGTTGTTCTCAATCGCAAGTAATGGAAATTTACTCTCCAGGGTTGCGGTTTTAGAAGAATTCCTCATACTGAAGTCTTTTGACGGTTACTTTTCAGATATCGGTAGATGCACTTACGACTGACAATGTATTTGGGATGCTTTTTGTGAGCACCTGATTTCATCAGGCCGTGCTCGCCGTATTTTCTGTTCAGTGAAAAGGTCTGCCAGATGAGTATACTGCTGCTGATTCCTCCGAATGATAAACATAGGTAGGTATTGACACCTGCTATGTACATGATCATGACACAGACCAGTAATCCTAATAATCCTCCGGCGAAAATAAACAGGTACTGTGCTTTCAGCCCTTTGAACTCCACCGTCCTTCCGATTCCTTTATTGATATGATAGCTATTCATAATCATTATTTAAAGGAAGAATGACCGGAGAATCGTTGCTGCCACAATCAGAAATATACACGCACCGAACCAGCTGGCTGCGGTCTTGCTCGTGTCTGGATCGCCGCTGCTGAACTTATTGTAGACCTTTACCCCTCCGATCAGCCCGACAACTGCCCCGATAGCATAGATAAGCTGGGTGGCCGGTTCAAAATAAGAGGTCACCATCTGGGTGGCTTCGTTGATACCTGCAGTACCATTGCCTTGGGCAAAGGCACCTGTGATTGCCATCAGGTTTAAACCTAATACCATGAGTTTTTTTCTTTGTTTTTTCATAATTGAAACGCATTAATTGGTTATGGTATGCCGCACTTTGCGGAACTATGAGACAAAGATGTCAGAGCCCTGGAATTATTTTAGTCGATTGGCATCATCGGGAATCTTTTGGCTGTTAACTAACAGTGTTCTTGCCTGGATTCATTTATAATTAATTGTAAATTTGTAAGGAATTAAAAAAGGAAATAATGGATAAAAGGTTCACAGACATTATTGAACTCATCAAGGGATCTCGAAACAATGCTATAAAAACAGTCAATGCGGAACTGATCAATTTATATTGGAACATTGGTGAATATATCAGTAAAAAGGTAGAACTAAGTGAATGGGGACAATCCGTGGTCAAAGAATTATCCCAATACATCCAAAGCAATGAACCTGAAATCAAAGGGTTTTCGGATAAGAACCTTTGGAGAATGAAGCAGTTTTATGAAACCTACAAGGGTTTTCCAAAAGTCTCAACACTGTTGAGAGAAATCAGCTGGTCCCATAATTTGGCTATTTTTTCACGTTGCAAGACAATTGAAGAACAGGAGTTTTACATCAAACTGACAAAGCAGGAAAATTACAGTTTCAGGGAACTCGACAGGCAAATCTCCAGCAGCCTTTTTGAAAGGACGATGATCGGAAATTCAAATCTCTCAACAGTGTTGAGAGAAACCAATGCCGAAATTACAAACACCTTTAAGGACAGCTATATTTTCGACTTTTTAAATTTACCTGAAACGTTCAATGAAAGTGATCTCCAAAAAGGCCTGATACAGCAAATGAAAAACTTCATCCTGGAATTAGGCAGAGATTTTCTTTTTATCAGCGAGGAGTATAAAGTGCAGGTTGGTAATTCTGATTTTTATATCGATCTTTTATTCTTTCATAGAGGCCTGCAATGCCTCGTCGCATTTGAACTGAAAGCAGATAAATTCAAACCCGAACATTTGGGTCAGCTCAATTTTTATCTGGAGGCTCTCGACAGGGATGTCAAACGTCAGAATGAAAACCCAAGCATCGGCGTACTGCTGTGTAAAGACAAGGACAGCGAAGTGGTAGAATATGCGCTGAGCAGAAGTCTGTCTCCAACCATGGTCTCTGAATACAAGACCCAGCTTCCGGACAAAAAAGTTCTGCAGCAGAAATTACATGAGTTGTTTGACAGCAGGGAATAAATTTCTAATCTAATCGTCATTTTTGGGCTTGAATTTATAATCTGAGCCTTTCTTAAAAATAAAATATTAAGGGGAATTTACCTAAATAAACTCCCCGATATCGAAACCTTCGGCTCCATCTTTGCGCTTCATAGAAATAACCTTGTCATCATTCGAAATACTATGGCTTAGCAAAGATGTTATTCGCTTTGAAGCATCTTCCAATGAATTTTCTAAAAGTTCAAAAAGCTCGGTTCCCTGAATTTTTTGAATGATGTTAACTGCTTCTTGTTCTAAGGCAGGCTCCAGCACATCTAGCTGAAGCAACTGTCCCGCAGTACTCAATTCCTGAAAGGTAACCCCTGTAGCAAACCCGCTTTCAATTTTAGAATCATCCTGATATTGCCACCCTTCCTCTTCCTCCCAATCATTAGTTTGGACCAGTATATCGTCAATTTCTTTCTTTGACGCAATATTTTCAAATACTTCTTCCTTGGTTTCTGGATCAAGATTATTTGTTTTAGGTGCGATAGATTCGCTCTGGCCTTGATCAGCATCAGAAGGCACTGATTTTCTTTCTTCTTTCTTTGTTTCGCCCATAATAGATGGTCCATCAGAATGATTATTGGTGTCTTTTTCCTGAGTACGCGGGTTTGAAAACTTCTTTTCCCAAAGGATCAGGATGATTATAATTAACAAACCAGTGATGATTAATTGTTCCATAAGATGATATTTTAAAAGATTGGACGGTATTTGCTGTTGAAATCATCAGTAATCTCTTTTTCAAACGTTTCGAAGTGGTACGCCAAAATATTATCGAGATAAGCATATAAAGGGATTTGATCTTCGGCAATAATCTGGATGATCCGGGAAAGTCGTTCATGATATTCAGGACGTATATAGATACTTTTATCTCCACGCTTGGTCATCGTGTGATGCGTTAGAAACTGCTCAGCGTAAGTAATTTCAACGCTTCGCTTGCTCTTTGGTTTTTGCTTCAAAACCGGATTTTCTTTTGGGGAATCCAGTTCTTGACTTTGCAATTCTTTCTTTGTGCTGCCAGCCATGATGGACATCAGATATTGTTCATCAATACTGTTGTCTTCGCTGTTTATTTTATTATGGTTCATCTTTTACAATTTTACAATTCTTAAAAACTCATCCATAAACTGATCCAGCCTGCATAATGCCATCAATTTAGGGTCTGCGGGCAGTAATGTCGAACGGAAAACGGTTTTTGCGACCGTCTCACCTTCTTTACGAAATCTCTTGCTATCTGTGATGGAAGTTTCCATTAATTGAAGTCCCAGATCTTGAATCACCTTACTGTAATTTTTATACAATGGTGTTTTTTCTCTGCCATCGACCTGGTTCCAGAAAAGATGTATGCTTTTGATCTCGGTATGCTTTTTCTTCATTAGGACATTGGTCATGACATCTGTAAAACTCAGGGTGCTTTCCAGGACAACCCGATCTGCCGTGATGGGAGAAAAAATGTAGTGAACATTGGCGAGTGTACTCAAAATGCCCGCAGTGTTGACCGTGCCGGGTAGATCCAGAAAAACGACGTCCGGCGCAACTTCGGAATTAACAAGATACTCTTCAAACTCTTCCAAAACCGTATCGGTCTTACTCTGGAAAACAGGATAGGCTTTTTTATTAATGCTGGTGAACTGCTTATGGGCCATTTTTTTTAATACCTCATTTTGCATCACTGTTTTTAGATCCCGTTCTCTCATCTGTATCAAACTGTACTGGGGAAAATCACAGTCAAACACTGCGACATTATATCCCAAACGGTAATGAAGAATACTGGCCAAAAGCGCTGTAAAAGTGCTTTTACCTACCCCTCCCTTTTGAGTGGAAAAGGCAATAATTGCTGGTTCTTTTTTTGTTTCCATTTTTTCTGATTTTATAGTTAAACATTGGTAGTCGCTACATCTATAGTGACAATTGGCGAGCAGGCTTGAATTACATCCAGCTTTGTCGTAATCTTGGACTCCTAAAGGTATTCCTGACTTCCAGCTTGAGAGTAAGGCATCTATCAGTAGGGAAAGGATTCTGTACTTCAGTCAAGATATCAGTTCAGACTGATCCCTATTTTGTCAGATGTCTTTTAGGCTATCCTGACTTCCGGAAAGCTGGAAAGCCTGCCTTCAAGATCTCAAACAATTTTGCCATACATCAGTCCTGCAGATATTCTTTTACAAATAAATAACATCAGATTGTACTCAGTTATGACTGGTTGTCTTTGGCGCGCGGTGGTTTTGCTTGGCATTCTGAACATCAGAGAATCTGTTAGGCATTGTTGTTTACTTTGTCAAAGGTTAATTGACTGGTTTAAAGCTCTCAATCTTTAGACATATGATGAGTCTGCAATGCTGGACTCAGTCTATCATATTGTGGGTATATCCTTTCACCCGAAAGGGGCAAGTTGTGTTTTGAGCATCTCGAAACGTTTTCCGATGCTCAAAACCACTTGCCCTTGCAGGGGACTGAAAACAATCTCCGAAGTCGATGTTTTATGAAATTAAATGGATTGATTATGAATGAACATAATGGCAAACAACATAAAAAGACAGGACGCCGTCCGAAAACGGATCCTGCTACAATTCGATACACAATCTCTTTCAATGCAGTCGAGAATGCACGATTTCTCGACCTTTTTGAACAATCAGGAATGAAAGTAAAAGCCCACTTTATTACATCTTGTATTTTCGAAAAGAAAATCAAGACCGTGAAAGTTGACAAAGGAACAGCCGATTTCTATATGCGGTTGACCTCATTTCACAGTCAGTTCAGGGCAGTTGGAGTCAATTATAATCAGATCGTGAAGATCCTATATCACAATTTTCCTGAAAAAAAAGCGGCAGCTCTACTCTATAAATTGGAAAAACAGACTTTAGAAATGGTCGATATCTTCAAAAAAGTAATGCAGCTTACAGAGGAATTTGATCAAAAACATTTGAAAAATTCAGAATAAAATGATCGCAAAAATTGGCAGAAGCAGCAATCTTTTCGGCACATTATCGTACAATAACTTAAAAATGGAACAGGAAAAGGGAGAAATCCTGTTGACGAACAAAATGATCGAAACATCTGATGCCAAATATTCTGTTTCTCAATTAGCGAAATCATTTGAACCTTACCTTTTAGCGAATCGAAAAACCGAAAAGCATACGTTGCATATCTCGCTGAATCCTGATCCTAAAGACAGGGTTTCTGATGAAAAATATAGAGAAATGGCTCAGTTTTACATGGAAGAAATGGGTTACGGGAACCAGCCATTCGTCGTATTCAAACATTCTGATATCGGCCGTAGTCATATTCATATTGTTTCAGTCTGTATAGATGAAGAAGGAAAAAAAATTTCTGATAGGTTCGAGAGAATACTGTCGATGAATGTATGTCGTGAACTGGAACGAAAATATGGATTGATAACCGCAACAGATAAGAAAAGCACTAAAAATGATAAGATTTTCTGTCCTGTGGATTATAGAGCTGGTGATGTAAAAAGTCAGATTGCTTCCGTCGTTCGCCATCTTCCGAAGTATTACCAATATCAAACGTTCGGGGAGTACAATGCCTTGCTTTCCCTTTTCAATATTACAGCCGAGAAAATAGAGGGCGAATTGCAGGGACAGATGAAGAGAGGTTTATTGTATATTCCCTTAAATAAGAGAGGCGAGAGAGCCGGACATCCGCTAAAGGCATCATTGTTTGGAAAGAACGCAGGGCTTTCGGCTATAGAACTGCATTGTACGAAATGCAAAACAGCTTTAAAAGATATCCCAAATAAAAACACCTTAAAATCTGCTATTGTCATCGCCCTGCAAACTACAACCGATGAACAGGCTTTTAAAAAGCAGTTAACGGAACAAGGCATTGACACAGTGATACGCCGGAATGATGCAGGGCGCCTTTACGGGATAACTTTTATAGACCATTATTCCAAGACGGTTTGGAACGGTTCGCGATTGGGAAAGGAACTTTCCGCCAATAGCTTCAATGATCTTTGGGACAATACTATTAAAGCAAATAGTAAAGAACATGCTGAACTACCATCGAAAAACTTGACAGGAAATCAGGCAGATCTTTCTGCTGAAGAGCCACACCAGTTGTTCGACTTCATGTCCACGAATAAGCAAGAGAACGGCTTAATTGAAGCGTTAGGCAGTTTACTCCCTGACGCCCAAGGTGAAGATGACGACGAACTGGCTTTTGTCAATAAAATGCATAGGAGAAAGAAACACCAAAGGGGTCGACGGTAGAAATGAGATTACCTTCTCTTTACATCAGGTTACTGTAAATAGTCTTTCTATATTTTTGATTGTTAAACGATTATTTAATTGGTGCTCAGGGTCTTCGGGAGAAAATTGTTAATTTTGTAAGGAAAATGATTTAATGACACTCCTTTGGACAGAAAGCTACCTAAGAAAACAAATAATATAACGAATGATAACAAAGAGTGAAATTTTAAATTAAAACGTTGAGTTCTTCTACTCGTATGGCTCCTTTGAATCGGAAGATATGGTCAACCGCTTCTACAATGAGTGTCGCTTTCAATGTCTTTTCAGTCGAGAGAACACACTACAAAATATTTGATGTAAGACCTTTGTCTTTCGGTGCGAAAATGTTTCTCAAATTTCATTTTCGTAATAACAGTAAATCTACAAAAATCATCCTACTCTCGTATATTCCATCAATAAGAACAATGGTCTTTTAAATAAAGTAATTTCGGATGTTTGAACAAAGTCAGACTTAGATCGCCTATCTACCTTTGTTTCATCAATAACAAATAAAATTAAAAAAATGGAACAGAACAATTATCAGGGAGCATTGCAACAACCAATCGGTTCGGGCTTCGACGCGAAATCAACGGCAGCAGATGTCATCAAAGGTATCGATCTTACAGGAAAAATCGCTATAGTTACAGGCGGTAATACAGGCATCGGTCTGGAAACCACTAAAACATTGGCACAGGCTGGAGCAACGGTCATTGTTCCGGCAAGGGACACGGGGAAAGCAAAACGTAACCTGGAAGGCGTTGTAAATGTCGAAATAGAGCCTATGGATTTAATGGATCCGGCCTCAATTGATGCATTTGCTGAGAAATTCTTAGCTTCGGGAAGGCCACTTCATCTGCTGATAAATAATGCGGGCATTATGTGGGTACCGCTTCGCTACGACAGCCGTGGTATCGAATCACAACTGGCTACCAATTACCTGGCACAATTCCAATTGACCGCGAGACTGTGGCCTGCACTCAAACAAGCGAATGGTGCCAGGGTCATTAATGTATCTTCGCACGGCCATCAGTTCGGAACCTTCGATTTTGATGATCCCAACTTTAAGAACCGCGAATATGAAACATTACAGGCTTATGGGCAGTCTAAAACAACCAGTAACTTATTTGCAGTGGAGTTGGATAATCGTTCCAAAGCTTTCAATGTACGGGCATACAGTCTGCATCCAGGTTCCATTGCAGGAACAGAACTGGGAAGGGAGGCACCATTGGAATTGTTTGTAAAAATGGGTTTTGTGGATGAAAAGGGCAATATGTTCCCCGAAGTATTGGCTTCTCTCAAAACCATACCACAGGGTGCGGCGACAACAGTATGGTGTGCTACTACATCTCTGCTCAACATCACAGGTGGCGTATACTGCGAGGATGCGGATATAGCTCCCTTGGCATCCGATAGTGAACTGTCTCCAGGGGTAAAACGCTATTCGCTAGACAAGGCCGATGCCAACCGCTTATGGGAATGGAGCGAAGCGGCCATTGGTATATCTTTTCCAATTATTTAATCCCAAACTAAAGAACTAAAAACAGTAAAAGATAAAATCGCCATCATTACAGGCAGAAGAACGGGAGCCGATTTTGGATCTCTGTTGTCTTAAAGTTAAACTGGACTTTTAAACAAAGTCATATGGTTGATATTTTTTATCTTTACCATACTGTATTCTTAAAAGGACAGGCATAAAAGACATACCCATGCAATACGAGGCAAAATATATAACAGATGACATCAAACTTTCCTGCTATGAGGACAAGTTTTTTAAATCAGACATTATGTTTGAGCATCATATGTTGATCTGGTTCATTTCGGGCGAAACAAAAATCGTTCAGGCAGATTCGACTTACATTTTTAAGGAAGGGGATATTTTCCTGATCCCGAGAAACCAATTAGCTACTATCATCAATTATCCTAAAGACGGAAAACCACACAAAACGGTAGTAATGCACCTTTCCACAGCAAGGTTAAGAGATTTTTATGCGTATCTGGATGTACAGCTTAAAGCTATTGAATCGCAGAAAATCTATCACTTCAGCAATCACCCTTTGTTGGCAAGCTGTTTATCGTCCCTGATTCCGTATTTCGATATGAGCGTTTTGCCAGAGGATATCGCATCCTTGAAAATTACAGAAGCCATCAGCATCCTGAGAACGATCGACAAAAGTATAGACAACACATTGGCGAATTTTAAGGACCCGGGTAAGATCGATCTGGTAGGATATATGGAAAAGAACTTTATGTTTAACCTTCCTTTGGAAAAATTCAGTTACCTGACCGGAAGAAGCCTGACTACTTTTAAAAGAGACTTCAGTAAAGTATTCCATACAACACCGCAACGCTGGCTCACCCAAAAAAGGTTGGAACTGGCACATTACCAGTTTACGGAAAAGCGGAAACGCCCGATTGATGTCTGTTACGAGACGGGGTTTGAAAACCTGTCACACTTTTCATTCGCATTCAAAAAACACTTTGGCTATGCACCAACTGAATTGCTAAGCCAACTTAACGATAACCTTTAAAATACAATTGAATATGCCTTGGAACCCTGAAAAATACAATCAGTTTAAAAACATCCGATACCAACCTTTTTTTGATTTAACAGCAATGATTTCAGCAAAGGGATTAAAAAACGCCATAGACATCGGCTGTGGCACAGGCGAACAAACTGCAATCTTGTCTGGAAAATTTGAAAACACTTCATTTCTAGGTATTGACTTGTCTGAAGAAATGCTGTCTGAATCCGATAAATATGCCCGTGAAAATTTACAGTTCAGCAATCTGTCCATAGAAGCGTTTGCAAAAAGTGATTCATCCTGGGATCTGGTTTTCAGCAATGCGGCTTTGCAGTGGACAAGTAATCACAAGGAATTGTTTCCTGTATTGATTTCAAAGCTTAATCATCAAGGCCAGTTTGCAGTACAGATGCCAGTTCAGAATGAAAACCTACTCAATAAACTGCTCCTTGAACTGGTTCAGGAAAAGCCGTTCGTAGATTTTTTAGACGGTTGGAAAAGAATATCTCCAGTACTAAGTAGTGATGAATATACGCAGATTCTATTTGACAGCGGATTGGGAGAAATACAGATCATTCAAAAAGTATATCCAATTATAGCCGATAGTTCGCAACAGTTGTTTGATTTCATTGCCGGTTCGTCGTTAATACCTTATTTGGAGAGAATGCAGGAAGAGGAACAAAATATTTTTATTACGGCATACAAAAAGAGTATTGAAACCGCATTTATAAAATTCCCGGCTATTTATGCTTTCAAACGCCTACTTCTGTATGGAAAAAAGGAATAATAAAATACCAAATACCGCCAGCCACTGCCAATAGCTACGACACTCTTGTAGCCATTTCAAAGAGCCTTTAAATTCACGTCCAAAACATTAACTTAAAATAATGCAGGGAGAAGATGATTTAAGAGGGTTAGCCAAAATAATGGCTTTTATGCGGGCAGTCAGTATTCTGTTGGTTCTGATGCACCTTTATTGGTTCTGCCATGGTTTCTTTTTAGAGCGTGGCTGGACTTTGGATGTTATCAACAAGATATTACGCAATTTAGACCTAACAGCAGGTTTGTTTTCACACACCTTAAATACCAAAGTTTTTGCTTTGGTATTATTGGCGTTGAGCTGTTTAGGTACAAGAGGTGTAAAGAATGAGAAGATAACCAGGTCTAAAATTTACGTAGCTTTGAGCGTTGGCCTTGTGTTATTCTTTATGAATACACCGTTGCTAAAGCGATCTCCGGGAATAGGTACGTTTCTTTACATCCTTACTATTTCGTTAGGCTATATTGTTTTGCTGATGGCAGGTGTATGGATGAGCCGTTTGCTTCGCAACAATCTGATGAACGACGTTTTCAACAATGAGAATGAGAGTTTTCAGCAGGAAACCAAACTAATGGAAAACCAGTATTCTGTCAATCTGCCCACCAAGTTTTATTACAAGGGCAAATGGAACAATGGTTGGATAAACATTGTAAATCCTTTCAGGGCATCAATCGTATTAGGCACTCCGGGTTCGGGAAAATCTTATGCAATCATCAACAACTATATCAAGCAGCAGATCGAGAAAGGGTTCTCGATGTACATCTATGATTTCAAGTTTGACGACCTTTCCACCATTGCCTACAATCATTTGTTAAAGCATAGGGATAAATACAAAAATCAACCGAAATTTTACGTGATAAATTTCGACGATCCACGAAAGAGCCATCGTTGCAACCCACTCAATCCCGACTTTATGACCGACATTTCTGACGCTTACGAAGCGGCTTATACCATAATGCTAAACCTCAACAGATCATGGATACAAAAGCAAGGGGATTTTTTTGTGGAAAGTCCGATTATCCTCTTGGCTGCAATAATCTGGTATCTGAAAATCTATGAGGATGGCAGGTATTGTACATTCCCGCATGCCATTGAATTACTGAATAAAAAGTATTCGGACGTATTTACGATTTTAACTTCATACCCCGAGTTGGAGAACTACCTATCACCCTTTATGGATGCATGGCAAGGCGGCGCACAGGACCAGTTGCAGGGACAAATAGCTTCAGCAAAAATTCCGCTGTCAAGAATGATTAGCCCGCAGTTGTATTGGGTAATGACAGGTGATGATTTTACACTTGACATTAATAATCCGGAAGAACCCAAGATATTATGTGTCGGCAACAACCCGGATCGTCAGAATATTTACTCGGCTGCACTGGGCCTTTACAATTCTCGAATTGTAAAGCTGATTAATAAAAAGGGCAAATTAAAGAGTTCGGTTATTATAGATGAGCTGCCCACGATTTATTTTAGAGGACTGGACAATCTTATTGCAACGGCGAGAAGTAATAAGGTAGCAGTATGTTTGGGTTTTCAGGATTTTTCGCAACTAACCAGGGATTACGGCGACAAAGAGAGCAAGGTAATACAGAATACTGTAGGTAATATTTTCAGCGGTCAAGTGGTGGGAGAAACGGCAAAAAGCCTTTCGGAACGTTTTGGCAAAATATTGCAGAAACGCCAAAGTATAACCATCAACCGTAACGATAAATCGACCTCTATATCAACCCAATTAGATAGCCTTATTCCGGCTTCCAAAATTTCAACGCTTACACAAGGTATATTTGTTGGTTCGGTATCGGATAACTTCGATGAACGTATTGAGCAAAAGATATTTCACGCTGAAATTGTGGTGGATAATGAAAAGGTCGCAGCTGAAACCAAAGCCTATCATAAGATACCGCAAATCTTATCTTTTGTAAATGAGCAGGGCGAGGATAAGATGAAGTATGAAATTGAAAGTAATTACAAACAAATAAAATCAGACATCCTGAATATTGTTGTAAGTGAAACGGAGCGTATCAAGAATGATCCCGATTTACAGCATTTGATAGATAATCAAGAACACAAGTCTATTTGATACGCTCATTCATTTCAGGAACATCCAGCTTTTTCTAAATTGACGGCTTTTGAAGATTGAGGATTTCTCTTGAGTGCAAATACCTCAAAATTGTTTTTTAGTGTTAAAGTGATTATTCTGATAAAAGTACTTAGCCTCTTACGAAATAACAGGTTTCGAAAACCTTTAGATAGATTCAACCAAAACCGTACAGTTTTATAACAAGATTATGGTGATATTATGAATGTTTTTAATAAATCAACTTTACTTTTTAAAATTATCTCTAACCGTATTTCCCAATTAACGGTTACTGGGAATTTAAAGATCATGAGAGATTAAAACATACAATATAAAGCATCCCCAAAAGATGTAAATTTTAGGGATGCTCTATATTTATACATTTATTTTCTTATCTAAAATCTTACCAGTCAATTTATTAGCTAGTGGTAAGAGAAGCAATACACAAGTGTAAACAACAGGCAATGAAATAAGCCAAGATTTAAAAAGTGCACCGATCCAATTTTCAAGCGAAACCCCTTTACTTAAACTTGACAAGGCTGACATAATAAAAGTTGTCGGTAGAACAACAAAAAAGGTGCTGATTAATTGGTAGCGTCTATCTTTCTTAGAATTTACCATTATCATTTTTTCGTTTTTCAGGTTCAGGTATTGTTTCAACGACATCCCAATGTTCTACAATTTTATCATCTTCAACTCTATACAGATCGTAGAATGCAACGTGTTCTTCATTAAAAAAACCTTCACTTAATACCAGGACAAAATTTCCCTCTCCGAGTACTTTATGTATTTTACTATAAACCTGAGGCTTGCCGTCATTTTCCCATTTTTCCAACGTACTAAGAAATTCTTGTACGCCGTCGCCCATGTGTGGATTATGTTGGATCAATTCATCTCCCCTGAAATAAGTTGATATTAACTCAATTCGTCTATCAACAAGAATGTCTTTAAAAAAGTTTTTTACAAGGGTTTTGTTCAACTCAGTTTTATGATGATCTATTGCCTTGGTCTTTCCGTCGGTCATTGTTCTTCCACTTTTGTTCAGCTTTTTTGAATTGACTTGAAGATTATCCCAATGTTCAACGCTTACACCATTTTCAAACCGGTGTATGTCAAAAGCAACCGTAGGTTCAAAAAGGAAATAGTCTACATGAACAAATCCAAAATCACCATCTTGAAATTTTCGAACTACATTAGTGTAGACCTTATCCATAGGCATTTGCTCATGCAAATCCAAAATTGCTTGTAAGCCTGTTGCTACTTGTGGATTATGTTGCTTATAAGAATTAGGATTGATTAATCCCACTTCTGATAATGTTTCAGTTTCAATGCTATTTTGTATAGCTTCAGCTTTGTCTCTATTTGATAATTCCATTTTTTAATTTATATGATTAATTATTATTGACAAAAGTACAGACCTTGTGCACGTAAAAAAATACAGGTAAAAATATTGGTATAGGGATAATATTATCCTATGGTACTGAAAACGAAATATATTGTAAATTTGTTCCCTAAAGAGACTATCCATGTACGAGAAAAAAATACCGAAAGATTTTAGTTGTGGCATTAGTATAACATTTGAGATTATTGGAGGTAAATGGAAGCCTTGCCTAATTAATTCTATCAATAGAGGAATCCGAAGACCTAGTGAGCTCGCGAAGAAACATCCGCTTGCGAGTAAAAGAGTTTTAAATTTACAATTGAAAGAATTGGAGGCATATGGCGTTGTAAGAAAAGTTATTTATCCTGTGCTCCCTCCTAAAGTCGAATATTTTTTAACTGAAGTAGGTGAATCGTTGGTACCACTTGTTGATATGATGGAAAATTGGGGAAGTGATTTTATGAATGATTTTTACAAGAGACAGGAAATTATATACTCTGAAACTATTCTCAATGAAACATCATTATAGGGTATAATTATAATTGACAGCGTAAACTTTGATAAAAAATGGTAAGCTCGTTATCAAGATAAATCTTTAAAGTTTATATATTTTTAAACAAATTAAGCAAGCATCGTATTTAGGGATTGCACCCGTTTCTTTAAGCGAATACGAAACAGGCAATAATTTCAACAACAAAGCATTTCTTTATTGTTATCGTTTCGAACGTTTAGCTCAAAGTAACTTTGTAAAAAATAAATAATATGGATTTATCAGAGTATTATTCAAAGACGTAATTGAAAAATAAAAAGTATGATGAAATGTTGATTAATAAATATTTCAGTGAAAATTATATTCAGATTGTGAACGCTAAAGAATTGGATTTTGAAAACTTTAAAGCAATTTAGAATCAACCGTATAAATATCAACATATAATGAAAATATTAAATAGTACAAAAAACGACATACCTGAGATTTTTAAACTTTATAAATTAGCCACGACGTTTCAGAAGGAAAAGTTTCCTGGAAACCAATGGCCACAATTTGATGAAGCATTAATAGAAAGGGAAGTGATTGAAAACCGCCAATTTAAATTGTTGATTGATGAGAAAATTGCCTGCGTTTGGGCAATTACATACAGCGACCCGGAGATTTGGGAAGATGACGACGGGGTTTCTTCTCTTTACATTCATAGAATAGCAACAAACCCGAATTTCAGAGGCAACAATTTCATAAAGATCATCGTAGATTGGGCAAAAGATTTCGCCAAAGACAAAAAATATATCCGTATGGATACTTGTGGTGAAAATATAAAGCTGATTCAACACTACAAAAATTGTGGATTTAGTTTTTTAGGAATCAAAAAGTTGAAAAATTTCGTGAATCTTCCTTCACATTACCACAATGCAGATGTGTGCTATTTTGAAATTAAATTACCTAAAGAAGGTTTTTAATACTTTAAAATATCTTATCAATATATTTGACCAGTCGGCTAGTTCTAGAAGACTCCAGAGCGGAGACTTTTTATTGATTAGTGTATTGTATTATAAACTAGCTTTAAAATTGAAAAGAAGAATTGTAATGGCATACGTATGATACTACCACTGCTCTTCTTCACTTTCTTTGAAATATTGCATAAGATTGTCGTTGAGTAGCTGGATAATTTTTATTGGTCCTTTTTTCTGTTTCGAATTTCAAAAATGGTTTTATGGTAATTTCCTAAATCAATCTGCAAAGAATTTTCTGCAAATTTCATTACCTCGCTAAATCTTTAGAAATTGTAAACTTGTCAAAGCATTTACTAATTTGTTATATGAACAAGCGATAAATCAGCTTCTTCAATTTCGGGGCTTTGCGATGGTGGGACAATCTAAGCACAAATCTTCAATTTTGCACAAAAGTTGAACCGAAGAAATACCGTTGAACTTGCAGTCCGCCCCACTATTGCAAAACCCTTGTTAGTGGCAGTTTTATGTCTGTTGGTGAAAGGTTACTACAATTGAACAATCTATACAAATTTCAATATACAATATTCCTTCTGAACCGTCTATAACTTGGTCCCACGAAATAGCAGCTAATAATTTCATTTTCTTTTTACAGTCTGGACCACTTTCGTATTGCCAATCTTGTACCCATTCAGGATTTCCTCCAATTGCTGAAATATCATCGTTTCCACAAGAAAAGTAAACTGGTTTTTTAGTCAGTGATAATTTTAAATTGTTATTTGTCAGTTTTTAAAATCTTCTTCTGAAATATAATTTTCTTCTTCAAAAGGTTCTAAAATTTCAAAATTGCTTTATCCGTCAAATTGATAACGAATAATTGTTTTATCGCACATACTTGCACAGTTTGGAAAGATTGGAATTTTCAAAGTTCCATTCAGCTCAAGGAATGATAATCGTTCATCATTTCCATTAACTATCAAAATATTAACAGTTTGACAATTACAGATTAAACAATTTTCGGATTTTGCTTCGCCTATTTTTATTGTATTGTCTTCTCTTTCTTCGTTAGTGATTGAGTAGCATTCTTTATAATTTAGTTCAATTCGTTTTCCGTTGTCGTCAAAAGTCCAACCTCCTAATTCTGCATAAAACGATGGATTAACGTGAAGTTTTTTTCGCCAAGGCAATGGATTTTCCTCTAATTCATAAAAAATTTCTCTTGCTTTTTCACTTCCAATTACGGACAGACAACTTAAAATGTGATTTGCGTCTTTACAGCCGGGTTTTAAGATTAGCTCAATTAATTTATTTTGAATTTCTTCTAATGCATTTCTATACAAAGTTGGCGGATCAAAAATACCTTTTCAAATGCTACTGTTGCAATTTCTTTTGTGTCAATGTCTTGATACGCCAATAAACCGCTGAAATCTTTATAGACATCTTCCCAATTGTCAATAGTTTCAATTTTGGCAATAATATTTTCGATAGTTGTCTTGATATGGTCTTGGTCATAAGCTCATAATGCTCTCTCAATTTTCTGTTGTTCAATCATAACAAAGTCCTTCAAAGTATTTTTCTCTGTCACATTCAGGGCAAGGAATAGGTTTGTTTTTTGTCATTTCTCTTCGTGTTGTTTGTCTTGACGAGTGGTCTTGTAAAATTGCCACTAACTTGTTTATACACGCTATATTTTATCGCATATTCACCCAAATTCGGCTAGCTATGCGAAAAAACATAAGCAATATTGTCTTTTCACAGTTTTATATGCCCTAATCAAACATAATTATCATAATCTGTTATCAGTTGCGGGTTACCGTAAATCACCAAAAAAAATAAATCTTCTAATTCCAAAAGCTGTACTACTAATCCAATCTTCAACATCTTTTTTAATAATAAGATGTATTTACTTTGTAATAGCCATATTCTATATTTCTTCATCCGTATAAGGATCGTTTTTTGAGATTATTCGTTAGTTTTCGAAATTATTTCAAATTCTTCCCTTTATTATTTCAGTTTTTATTTTCAAAAATTGATTGGCAAACTTTTTAGCTTCTAATCGGCTGTCAATAATTGAAATAGTTTCATTGTTATATTGCACTTTATTTGTCCAATTATATGATCCGTAATAACTTTTTCTAAATCAACAACACAAAACTTGTTGTGCATTAGAGTATTGAATTTGTTATTTGATGGTGCAAGAAAAACTTCAAAGTGATCCTTTAGTTTCTCTTTTAATATGGAATTAATTTTATCATCATTCAAAATAATTTGAACATTCAGACCTTGCTTTGCTTTTTTGTATAATAGATTTGCTAAATCTTTATCAGTAAACCAAGCAACTGCAATCCAAACAATATACTTAGCCTTAGTTTATTAATTATTTCTTAAATATCCTAAAATGCTTATGTTACTCAGGTAGATAATATATAGCTTAATATTATTCTACAAAATCGTCATAATTTTTATTAATGGCCTGTTTTATGCTATAATACAGTAAGTCCTTTAAATACCACATTAAATATGAAAAATTCGAATAACTTAGAGAACACATCTGGTATTTCAAAAGAAATCGAACGTCAGAAAGCACTTAAAGCATTGGAAAAGGCAAAATCATTAAATCGGAAAGTTGTTTTTCTTGCTAAGGGAGCTTCAGGACATGTCAATCCGAATATTTTGTTTTAAATAATCAGAAATTAAGTATTTTTTGATCGTTTATTTAAATTTATTTTGTTATCTTAATATTACTTTTCATTCTTAGCCTCATGCTTCCACTAGTCATTGTATTTATTTAATTAAGCAATCATTTTTTCCTCAACGTCTTCTAATTCAGCTGATGTAGCAACACCAATATCTTATCTTCCATTACAAAGAATAATTAATGCTAGCCCCACCTATAAAATATTTTCGTGATTGTTTTTAGTACTGCAATTACAATATCAATCTAGTATATTTCCGCAACCTTTTTTTCAAAACCATAGAAAAGACAAGCCTGGCAACGGTTTTGAAATGGGTTGCACCGATTTTTGCGCGCCTGATTTCTGCCAGCCATCTACTTTTTAAAATTCAACCAAAACAACCTGCAAAGTCCTTTGACTTTGCAGGTTGTTTACTAATTTATATTCGCGTGTGCTAGTAAAAATAGTTTATTAAACCACCCGTTATTCAAAATCCAGACGTTGGAGTTTTATTTTTTTGACAGTTTATTATGTTTTTGATTAATCGATCATGAAAATAATTTTAATAATGATGAATGAAAAATGGTACTGCTCCTTTTTTCATTAATGATCATATTCTATTTTCCCTGAACTTTAATCAAAAATGGACGGATCGTAGTTATGAAATACTCAAAAAACGTAGTGTTACTTGGTTTTGGTTTAAATAGAATCTTAATTATCTGAACTTCTGAAAATTTACTTTTTTCATATCCCAAATTTAAAAACTATAGTTTAAATGCTTCAATTACTATGGAAGATTAAAAAACAGCTGAATTGAGTTTTTAAATGTATTTGTCACTTTTATTATATTTGATAAAAATTATACCATGAAAAACTTTTATTTGGAAGCATGATGTTATTCTCATCGCTATTTTATTCACAAAAATAAGTATTTACGTTGGATCTTAGTGTATGACTGTCCCGATGCGGGTGTACTGGGTTATGTCTACGAAAAAAATAATAGTGATGATGGAGTTGCTAACTTGGTTAGGACACAATTCTTATACTCTTTAACTTTAAGAGTATGAAAAAGATCAGAAAAAAATTACAGTTTAGAAATCGAAGATTCGGCGAAGCCAATTTAAGATCCAAGCAGTATCTTTAAGTGAGCAGCGAGGCAATGTATCTTTAGTCGCTCAAGATTTGGGTATTTGTTGACCTTCTTTCAAAATATTTCAATTCAGATAATTTGGGACTAATTTCAGAATTTGAGAATATAAAGGATTTTATTTCTGAAGAAATAACTAAGGCTAAGTATATTGTTTGGATTGCAGTTGCCTGGTTTACTGATAAAGATTTAGCAAATCTATTATACAAAAAAGCAAAGCAAGGTCTGAATATTCAAATTATTTTGAATGATGATAAAATTAATTCCATATTAAAAGAGAAACTAAAGGATCACTTTGAAGTTTTTCTTGCACCATCAAATAACAAATTCAGTACTCTAATGCACAACAAGTTTTGTGTTGTTGATTTAGAAAAAGTTATTCACGGATCATATAATTGGACAAATAAAGCGCAATATAACAATGAAACTATTTCAATTATTGACAGCCGATTAGAAGCTAAAAAGTTTGCCAATCAATTTTTGGAAATAAAAACTGAAATAATAAGGGAAGAATTTGAAATAATTTCGAAAATTAACGAATAATCTCAAAAAACGATCAATGTAATAAAATTATTGCTTTAGTTGTCTTAATTTAGTGAACCACTAAACTATTAAAATGAGAAGGCTGTTTAAAACCGTTAAGATTGGATTATTGTTATTTGCAGTTTCATTTTCCAAACAAGTGATTGCTCAAAACACCACAGATAGTATTGATGTATTCATCAAAGAAAAAATGATACAGTCGAAAATTCCTGGTCTTCAGTTAGCAATTGTACGGAACGGAAAAATTGATAAACTGAAAAATTACGGTTTCGCAAGCCTGGAACATCAGGTAGCAACAAGTCCAGGAACAACCTTTTCGATTAATTCTATGACCAAAGCTTTTGTAGGGGTGGCAATAATGCAGCTGCAGGAACAGGGTAAATTAAATGTAAAAGACCCGATCTCCATATATATTGACGATATTCCTATTGAATGGAAATTTATAAGGATCGATCAGATTTTAAGCAATACTTCCGGTCTTCCCAATAATATAGACGAAAAGGAACAGGTATTGGGGGATGGTGATGAAAATCGCAACTGGGAAATGGTAAGAAAATTACCAATGGAATTTAGTCCCGGAGACAAATTCAGTTACAATCAGACAGGATATTATATTTTAGGAAGGATCATAACCAAACTCAGCGGCCAGCATTTCACGAAGTTCATTGAAGAAAATCAATTCAAGACCTGCGGTATGGTCTCCACCCGTTTTGGCGATTCAAACGATGTCATTCCAAATAATTCAAACTCATATTCCACCATTTACAATGATGGCGGAAAGTGGATTAATGACGGAAAGCTGCATAATGCCTATGCCACTTTTCCTCTGTTTTTCAGAACTGCAACCGGGATTATTTCGACATCCGAAGACCTGGCCAAATGGCTTATTGCACTCCAAAGCAAAAAACTGTTGAAAAAACAGTCAAGCCTGGATCAGATGTTTGCTACAGCCAGACTGAATAACGGAAATATCGGAGGATTCAATAAGTTAACCAATGGTTATGCCCTAGGCTGGCCGACAGTAGTCAGAGAAGAGCATCCTGCGCTGGCACCTGTTGGCGGAATGCGCTCCGCATTGTTTGTCTATCCTCAGGACAATTTATCGGTAATCGTGTTAACCAATCTTCAGGGCTCAAACCCCGAATGGTTCATTGATGAAATTGCCGGTTTCTATCTTTCGGATATGAAATTAAAAAACGGCTTCGGATTAAGTAAGAATTTGAAGTTCCTGCGCCAGCAACTGTTAAAAAATGGTTTTAAAGATGCCAATAAAATTTTCAACAAAATCAGTAAAGACCATAAAAACTTTAGTCTGACCGAGGATGAAGTCAATTCCTGGGGGTATCAGCTTATAGAACAAGGCAAAAAAAATGAAGCAATGGAAATTTTTAAATTGAATACCCTGTTGTTTCCTAAAAGTTCCAATGTCTACGATAGCTATGGTGAAATACTGGAAACACTTGGAAATCGGAAGGAGGCTATCTTTAACTATAAAAAATCTTTAGAGTTAAACCCCGACAATATCAATGCTGCCAATTATTTAAAAGATAAAAAATGAGAGTGTATAAGTAAACTTATTAGTTATTATAAAATCTCAAAAAACGATCAAAAAAATACTTAATTTCTGATTATTTAAAACAAAATATTCGGATTGACATGTCCTGAAGCTCCCTTAGCAAGAAAAACAACTTTCCGATTTAATGATTTTGCCTTTTCCAATGCTTTAAGTGCTTTCTGACGTTCGATTTCTTTTGTAATACCAGATGTGTTCTCTAAGTTATTCGAATTTTTCATATATATTTAATGTGGTGTTTAACGGACTTACTGTATTATAGCATAAAACAGACCATTAATAAAAATTATGACGATTTTGTAGAATAATATTAATCTATAATATCTACTGAGTAACACACGCATTTTAGGATATTTTAAGAAATAATTAGTATAATATTGCAATCTCAAAAAACGATAGTCACGATATAACTACTTAAACTCAAATGAATGTTTATATATTAGTTGTTAAAATATAATTAAATTAATGAAGAGAAATACCCAGTTTTGCAAATTCACGTTTTTTTAAATAAAAATTTATTATGAATAAGTTTATTCTAGTCCTTTTTGTAAGTTTTGCATCTGCTCAGCAGACCTGTAAACTGTCATTTTCTAATAGCACACTTTCGGAAAATGGAGAAATAGTGTTTGTTATCAAAAATATAGAGAGCAAAAAAATAAAAGTTCCCAAGCAATATTCTGCTTTATGGGCTAGACCAACAGATATAGAGGTTTATAATGATGAATTAAAACAATATCAGGATACAAAATATAATTTTGATGGAGCGAACTGTTTAAACATAGCGAACTGCTTAGGAAAAATGACGTGTCTCAAAAGTACTGAGTCTAAGGAATACAGAATTCCAGTTGTACCAGGAAGGATTTCAAAGGCTTTCAAAGAAAAGAAAAAGTATAGATTTAAGCTGGCATTTGACACTTATTTATTTAGTGGGTGTAGCGATTATAAAACCGATTGGCTTTATTATCAAAACTAGCAGTACTTAATATTAATCCGTCTCGTTTTATTTAAGATGAGGCGGATTTTAGTCTTTGCTACACTTAATCCTAATTTTAATCACAATGGAATTACCACACAAGAACTTCAAAATATCTTCACGAATGAGATATCGTTAATATCAATACAGAAAATACAGAAAGTAAGTTTCCCCTAATATTTTTTGGAAAGGAATTAAAAAGTTCAAATATTGGACTAACCAAAGATAAAATTACCTCAATCGCATTTACTATAGATTGAAAGGATCATTTTAATGATTGCTGCACTATCTAATTCCTGGTCATTTTTGCCAAATTCTTCGGCTGTGATGCTACACTTATATTCCCATACTTCCTTAAGGTTTTGTTTGTGGATTTTATAGGGCTTATAAAAATGGTTATCAGCCGAAACCTAGTTCTTTGGCCCCTTGATCACCTTGGAATGAATTACAAATTGAACAGAAAATTGCTTTGGAGGACGAACTCACAAAGGAATTAATGAGAAACCATTCTTTGACTTTCTAAGTAAACAGAAGAAACATGTTCTGTTTGAAAGTGAATTTTCTGCATTTTGCCAGGACCAAAGAAATGACAGTATCCTATTTGAAGTGAAGAAACAAGGATTAGAAAAAACAGTTTGCTTTAGTTCATCTAACTTGGAAAAGTAAAAAAGAGAAAGGTTATCCTAACACGACTTTTATTCAGACTTTGACGATTTTAAATATTCACAAATGTACGTTGACAAAGCTGAGTGGGAAGACTAATATTAAAGATAACAAGAAGCAAAGCCCCAAAACGTTATTAACCGATAGACTAAGTCTCAAAAAACGATAAGATAGTAACGTTTTATTTTAATGCAATATGTAGAGAACAAAATTCTAATTTTAGCAACTAATTTATAAATACTATACAAAAGAGCCGCTTGCTGAGTGGCTCTTTTGTTTTGTTTTAAGAACAAAATTTTCAGCAAAAAAAGCTTCGTTTTTTTTCTTTATAGTTTTTTCGTCTATAAATTATTTTCGCAAGATCAACAAGTTTTTTCAATATACATAAACTATAAGTACGGATATATTTTGCTGCTTTACCTAAAACTGGAACTATAATGAGTTATCTTTATTAAAAAAAGTGATATTTAATCTTTTTCTTAAAATTTGTTAATATTTAAAAAAATATTTTCTATCTTTCGCATACCAAAAAAATCACTTTAAATTGATTTTTATACAGAATTATTATGAAAAACATTTACATGTCAGGAATACTCTTGAGCTTTATTCTATTGTTTGCGGATCTGAAAGCACAGGAATATGAGAGAATCTGGGGCACCTACTTTGGTCCGGCAGGTACTTCTTCACAAGGAATATCTTCACCAAAAGAAATTATGTTTGATTCGCAGTTGAACATGTTTGTCAATACCTTGCTTTACACTTCATCTACGACTCCCGCTACATATTATAATCAATTTCTTGTCGGAACAGGCCACGCTTACATCGTACAGCAGGGTAATTACGGAACAGATTTCGGCATATCAGCATCTGGAAATGCTTTACTTTTTGGTTATAATTTTTTGACAAATCTTTCTTCTAATTTCGTGACGGAGTATTTGGTTGGCATCGACAATCAAGACAACAGATTGTATGTTTACCGTTCCATTGCTTCGTCAACACTATTGCCTAGTCCGGGCACATGGCTCCAGATCAATCCGATCCAGACAGCAAAAAACATGTTGGTCAAAAAAACACCAAACGGAAGTATCATTTGGTCGACCTATTTGCCTGGTGATCTTAGTAATAATTGCGTTCGTCTAGATCAGTCTGGGAATATTTTCATTACTGGTCTAACATTAATGCAGAATCTTTCCACAACAGGTGTTTTGCAGGAAAATTTTGATATTATCTATTCTCAGGGGAATATTGTTAGAAATCCTTATCTCGCAAAATTAAACACAAATGGTCAGCTTGTATGGGCGACCTACCTTCCTTCAGTTATAACTAATATGATCTATTATAACGATTCTCTCTATCTCATAACAGGTACTAACCTTAACCCCTCACTAAACACCATAGCAACTCCCGCGGCTCAACAAACTACAACTTCATCATTTTCGATCACAAAGATGAACGCCGTAAACGGGCAAAGAACATGGGGAACTTATTATGGACCTGCCAAAAATTCATCCTTTTATCTCTTATACGATTTGGATGCGGATGAAAATGGGCTTTATCTAACCGGGACTGACTATAATATGGATAGTTCAAATTTCTTTGCTACTCCAGGGGCCTACAAAACTCAAGTTACTGGTGGAAGTGATCTGTTTGTTACAAAATTTTCTCATACAGGGAATCTTGTATGGAGTACTTACTTTGGTGGAAATGGTAATGATATAAATACGTTTGATAAAGTTATCAATGTTCATGATGGGGAAATCTATATTTCAGGGAGCACAGAGGGATCAACCAACAATCTCGCAACTCAGGGTTCTTACAGAGATGTACCTGAAAATTTGAACCCCAATACTACTAATCAGTTTTTTGCCAAGTTTAATAACATAGGAAACTTGATGTGGAGCTCATACTATGGAGGAAGTTCTACTACATCTTCAAACTTTAAATCAATTAATATTACATGCAACGGAAATTCTCTTTTTCTTTATGGAAGTACAAATTCCAACTCGGGATTTTCCACAGAAGGCTCTTTCATGCCGACAAGGATTCCTAGTACAGGACTTGAAATCAACGGTTTTTTTGCACGATTCGATAAAAAACAGGAGCTTTCTACATCTGAAAATGATCAGTTCAAAAATTTAATCTTATATGATAACCCCAACAACGGAATTTTTACTATTGCTGGGGATATTCTGAAAAAAGAAAAGTTGATATTGACCATCTTGGATGCATCAGGAAGACATTTTGCTAAAGAAATACTGTCGAATTCCGAAAAGCAACGGTTTGATTTCAGCGGAACGCTTTCCCAAGGAAATTATCTTATAAAAATTACTGACAATACCGGGAAAACAGTGAAAGTTTTCAAGATGATAGTAAAAAAATGATACCACTGTTATTTTGCACAGTCAAACAAGAATGGCAGTTACTCGCTACAGGTGATCGGAATTTCAATTGGGTGATGTGCAATTTACAACCCAATGTGTTTACTTTTCATATGATTTTTATTAGGAATAGCACGAAGTCCAGAGCTTTATGGTTTTGGAGTTTTTTACCTTTGCATGAGACAATTCTTATACTCTTTATCTTTCAAAGCATGAAAAGGTCAGAAAAATTAGATCTTCCAAAACTACTTGATGATGCCTTATTTCACATCGTATCTTGCTAAAGTCTATACTAGTGGGGATAACTTTAAAACGTCAAATAATTGGTTCGATATTCCCTGAAAGATTGGAATTTTCGAAAATCATTATCGGGCTATTCGAACCAACTTTTTACTATCATATATCTATCAGATTATCATGAGTTTGGAGTGAAAAAAACCGGAAAGAAAGTGAATTATCATCTCTTTCCGGTTTATACCCTATACTAGATATAAACTAGCTAGCCTGACAGGTTTGCGGGTATTGTCTGTATTTTAATTCAAAAGTTTCAGACATAAATGACGACCTGTTGTATCAAAATTATTAAGATTTCCGATCAGTAAACCATCATAACTAAGCAATCTCATTCACCAAACGGAAAGTCAAATTAATCCGTTCTTTCATATGCAATGCAGACTTGGCGATACGATGCTCCCAATTTTCCTGAAGATCTCCTTTCATCATCAGCAAAGATCCATGAGGAAGCGGAATACTATATTTACTTTCATGATGATTCAGTTTTCTAAAGTCAAACTTTCTGGTTTGTCCGAGACTGAGTGATGCAATAACCGGTCTATCACCGTATCTGCTTTCCTTATCCCTGTGCCAGGCTACAGAATCATTGTTATCCCTATATAAATTAAGTAATACTGAATTAAATTGATGTCCAAAAGATTCTTCTATCCTACTCTTTAAAGATAGCAGTTCAGGCGTCCATGCATTCACTTCAAATTCACTTCCACCTAGTTTGTACGATTTCTCGCTATCCCCATACCATGCTGTCAAACGTGGAGTCAATACCTTTTTGTCATACATCGTCTGAGTTCTCTGTTTCCAAGGAGTATTTTCAAGAAGTTCAGAGAAAAGAAGATCCGATTCTTCTGCCGTCAGGAAATGTTCCCTGAACTCTAACAAATCCTTTGGAAAATCATAGAATTCTTCTGCGCTAAATAAACTAAGCTGACCCATTGTTTTATTAACTATTTTTATTATTTTTGACTATCCCACAATGGGAATTTTTCATCATTTGTGTTTTTAAGCTTTCCCCACAGGAAAGCTTTTTCCATATGTACTATAAAATAAATTCTCTACTAAATATTTTTATTAGAACTTCTGATCTCTGATCTTAGTTCCTCGAACATACTTCTGATTTCCTGGTACTCCAAGTTTTCAATTCTCAGTTCCTGAGTATTGATGCTACAAGCAAATTCCCAGATTTCATAGACTTCCGACCATTTAATCTCATACGGTTCGTAGAAAGAATTGTCAGAGCTAACAAAACTGCCGGAATCATTTTGCTTGGAATATCTTTTATAGACGATACCGTCTTTCGTAATGAATATGTACGTCTTCCCTTTCTTCAGATCTTTCTTATCTTCCAAATATTTTCCAACGATGTAGGTTCCGTCATTGTAAGGCGGCATCGAATCACCGTCTGCAGGAAAAGCCCGGAACTTTCCGTTTCTTAAAAAAGGGAGTGAGAGATGTTGCAACCCCTCCACAAATTCAGGGTCATTGTAACCACTGAGGTATCCCATACTTGCTTTTTGGGGAACAATTTCAATTCGGTTTTCACCCGTATGATCTACTTTCATCGGCAACAAGATTCTGTTGTTTGGAATGTTGACGATATCCTCTAAAGGATACTTCCGCAAATCAACGGTCAGCAACAGATCAATACTCACTTTATAGTATTTGGAAAGTTTCACCAGCAGTTCAATAGGTGGTTCCGACCTTCCGTCCTCATAGGTTGCATACCTCCCGCGCGTGATCGAAATTTCATCACCAACCTTCTGTTGGGATGCTTTCATTTTATCTCTTAAAAACCTGATGTTTTCTGAAAAAATTGACATTGCTATGAATTATAGCAACAAATATACGATTTTTTGTAATAAAACGTAATAATTTTACGCCATGGAAAGAGCGATAGTGCATATGGATTTGGATACGTTTTTTGTTTCCTGTGAACGGCTTAAAAACTCCGAACTGGAGAAAAAGCCTGTGATCATAGGAGGTGGAGACCGTGGTGTGGTGGCATCCTGCTCTTATGAAACACGATTTTTCGGTGTACGAAGTGCCATGCCCATTAAAATGGCCTTAAGATTATGTCCTGAAGCAAGAGTGATCAAAGGAGACATGGAAATGTATTCCAAAATGTCACATATGGTGACTGATGTGATTCAGGAAAAAGTCCCTGTTCTGGAAAAAGCGAGCATCGATGAATTTTATCTGGATCTTTCAGGAATGGACAAGTTTTTTGGTTGTTACCAATGGACGAATGAAATCGTGGATGCTGTCACAAAAAACACTGGCTTACCGATAAGCTTTGCTTTATCTACCAATAAAACTGTAGCTAAAATAGGCACCGGAGAATCAAAGCCGACCGGAAGATTTGAAATTCGGGAACAGAATATCAAACCTTTTTTAAATCCTCTATCAGTAAAAAAGATTCCGATGGTCGGAAACGTGACCTTCCAATTATTATCAAGATTGGGGATCAGAACCATTCAGACCTTATCTGAAACTCCTATTGAAGTTTTACACCAACTCATCGGTAAGAACGGAAGCGAACTTTGGAAAAAAGCCAATGGTATTGATAACACTCCGATTGTTCCTTATTCTGAAAGAAAATCAATCTCTACAGAAAACACCTTTTCTCAGGATACCATCGATGTACAGAACCTGAGAAGTATCTTATCAGGAATGGTCGAGCAATTGGCTTTCCAACTTCGTCAGGAAAAATGGCTGACGTCAACCATATCGGTCAAGATCAGATATTCCAACTTCGATACAGAGACCAGGCAGTGCCGAATTCCTTATACATCAGCAGACCATACTTTGCTCAAATATGTATTGGAACTCTTTAAAAAAGTCTATACCCGAAGAATGCGAATACGTCTGATCGGAGTCAAGTTCACGGGATTGGTTCATGGTTGTCATCAGATGGATCTTTTCGAAGATACCGAAGAATTGATTTCCTTGTACCAAACCATGGATAAGATTAAAAACAGGTTTGGAACCGGAAGTGTGGGCAGAGCGTCCGGACTCTTAAGATAAAAATAAATGATATGTTTCTCAATTGCCATTCCTATCACAGCCTTCGATACGGAACCATTTCGCTTCAGGATCTGGTTCAGCAGGGTGTGGATCATCAAGTCAGAACTTTAGCACTCACCGACATCAATACCATTACAGGAATCTATGATTTCTTCAGACTCTGTAATGAAAGTAGTATTAAACCCATTGTCGGAGTGGAGATCAGAGTCGAAAGTGAGCTCTATTATATTTGCTTGGCAAAAAACCAGAAAAGTGTCGGAGAGATTAATCGCTTGTTGACGGATTATAATTGTGATGGAATCGAAATTCCAAAACACAATCCAATCCTTGAAAATACCATTGTCATTTATCCTTTACAGAACTTTCCTGAAGTTTTGCAGGAACACGAGTATGTTGGAATCAGACCTGAAGAACTGAATCATCTCGTAAAGCCTGATTTCAAAAAGCTGATTGATAAAATGGTCATCTTACAACCTGTCACATTCAAAACCAAATTGGATTACAATCTCCATAAAATCTTAAGAGCGATTGACAATAATGCCCTCATCAGCAAATTGAATGATGATGATTACTGCAGAGACACCGAAACCTTTGTCAATAAAAAAGAACTGTTGGATCAATACCGTCACTATCCTCAAATTATACAAAATACAGCGGATATTATTGACCAGTGTAGTTTTGATTATGATTTTTCAACGCCGAAGAACAAGCAGTATTACACAGACAGTCGGGAGAATGATTTTAAGCTGTTGACCCAACTCGCTTATGAAGGTTTGGAAACAAGATATGGCACAGATCATCCCGAAGCAAAAACAAGAGTTGAAAAAGAACTGGCAGTGATCGACCAGTTAAAATTCAGCGGTTACTTTCTGATCACATGGGATGTTATTCAATACAGCAACCGCATGGGGTTTATGCATGTGGGAAGAGGAAGCGGTGCCAATTCGATTGTCAGTTACTGTTTAGGGATTACCGATATCTGTCCTTTGGAGCTGGATCTGTATTTTGAAAGATTCCTCAACCTCAACCGAAAAACCCCTCCTGATTTTGATATTGACTGGAGCTGGCAGACCAGAGATACCATCCTGGAATATATTTTTAATAAGTACGGCAAAAAGCATGTAGCATTCTGTGGTACCAATGTGGAATTTAAATACCGGTCCATTTTCAGGGAAGTCGGAAAAGCTTTCGGTTTACCCAAAGAAGAATTGGATGTCTTGGCAACCAAATCCATGACTGAGCATGATGACAACTCCGTTTTTAAATTGGTGCATAAATACGGTAAGCTCTTGGAAAAGTTTCCGAATCAGAGAAGCATGCATTCCTGCGGCATTTTGATTTCGGAGGAACCGATCACCAATTTCACAGCACTCGAGATGCCACCCAAAGGTTTTCCGATTGTCCAGTTTGATATGCATACTGCTGAAGACATAGGCTTTGAAAAGTTTGATATTTTATCCCAACGAGGACTTGGAACGATTAAAGATACGGTAGAACTCATCAGAGAAAAAAGGGGGATTACGGTGGACATTAAAGACACAACGATTTCAAAAAATGAAGATAAGTGCAATAGTTACCTCAGTATTGGAAAAACCATCGGCTGTTTTTATATTGAGAGTCCTGCGATGCGTGGTTTGTTAAGAAGACTGAAATGTGAAGACTATAAGACACTGGTTGCTGCTTCATCCATTATCCGTCCGGGAGTTGCACAGAGCGGAATGATGAAAGAGTATATTTTCCGACATAACAATCCGACAAAATTTGAATATTTCCATGAGGTCTTTAAAGAAGAACTCGGTGAAACCTATGGAATTATGGTGTATCAGGAAGACGTCATTAAAATCGCATTGCACTTCGGAGGGTTGTCAGCCGCAGACGGTGATGTTCTGAGAAGATCGATGAGCGGAAAAGGACGTTCACTATCCGCATTGCAAAAAGTCAAAGATCATTTCTTTGAATCCTGTCGAGAACTGGGACATCCTGAACAACTGTCGAAAGAAGTCTATCGTCAGATCGAATCTTTTGCAGGATATTCCTTCTGTAAGGCGCACTCAGCTTCTTACGCTATAGAAAGTTATCAGAGTTTATATCTGAAAGTGTACTACCCTATTGAGTTTATGGTCTGTGCTATCAACAACGGTGGTGGATTTTACAGAACGGAAGTCTATGTCCATGAAGCGAAAATGTCGGGAGCGAACATCAAAAATCCCTGCGTCAACCTCAGCGAATATCAGACGACGGTATATGGAACTGATGTTTATTTAGGAATGATGCATATCGAGAAAGTTGAAGGGAGAATCGCCATGATGATTCCTGAAGAAAGAAGAAATAACGGTGATTACAAATCATTGGAAAACTTTGTCAAAAGGATTCCGATTGGAATTGAAACCCTGCAGATTCTGATCTTTATCGGTGCGTTCAGATTTACTGGAAAACAGAAACATGAATTGCTCATTGAAGCCAGATTTCTATTTGGAAATGACCAGTCGGCATTCCGTCATCCTACCCTACTGGATGAACCGCATAAAGCTTATCAACTTCCGACCATTATCAGAAATCCTTTTGAAGATGCTTTCGATGAAATTGAAATTCTGGACTTTTCTGTTTCATTCAGTCCTTTTGATCTATTGCAGACCAAATACAGAGGCACTATAATGGCGAAAGATCTCGTTAAACATCACAAAAAACAGATTAAAATGCTCGCTTATCTGATTTCCAGAAAACATGTTCCTACGAAAAGAGGAGTGATGTTTTTCGGAACCTGGATCGATGCGGAAGGAGAATATTTTGACACGGCACATTTCCCTAACTGTCTTGCCGATTACCCTTTTCAGGGCGGAGGCTGCTATTTATTATTGGGAACAGTAGAAGTCGATTTTCACTTTCCAACCATCACTATTCATAAAATGGCTAAGATGCCGTTCATTCCTGATCCAAGATATTCGATGGACAAAGAAAAATCCTTAGAAGCAGCCAGAACACTTCATGAAGATGTCAGCATGACGCAGAGAAAACCTTATCCGCAGGAGCATGAGATCGGTTTACCGAGACAGAAAATGATTTAGAATAGAAAATATACTCAAAAATAACAATCTCTTACATGAAACTCAAAGCGACCATCGTTGATGAAACAAGTAACGATCATAATTCCGTAATCGTCAGTTTTGAGGGTAACAAAAACAAAAGCATTTTGAGATTGGAGTTGCTAACTTTGTTAGGACACAATTCTTATACTCTTTAACTTTAAGAGTATGAAAAAGATCAGAAAAAATTACAGTTTAGAAATCGAAGATTCGGCGAAGCCAATTTAAGATCCAAGCAGTATCTTTAAGTGAGCAGCGAGGCAATGTATCTTTAGTCGCTCAAGAATTGGGTATTTGTAAAGAAAGTTTAGTCAATTGGAGAAAACTTCACAAGGAAGGTAAACTTACAAAGGAAAAACAAATTTCCTCCGATCCCATAAGAGAAGAGTTGTTGAGACTTCGCAAGGAATTGGAAGAAACAAAGCTTGAGCGTGACATCTTAAAAAAGGCGGTAGGCATCTTCTCCAAGAGAGACGGGTAACTCCGGAGTCTCAACCGCAGCACCCTGGTTTGAGACCGCATATACACAAGCCTGGTGAAAAAAAATAACTTACTCTATCCAATCAAACCATTAATCAAAATGAAAAAACTCATCTCATTACTACAGCATTATTACTGATTGTATCTTTCGAATCATTAAATGTACGGAAGCGGTATTCTGGTAAGAAACATACCTATAAGAATTGAAAAGGAAGTTCCTATAAAGAACATATAAGAATTTCAGCACTGGGAACAGATAGGGAAAACATAAATAAATATAATTTTCCGTTCACTAAAATAAGCCCTGACAATGTCGGGGCTTTTTCGTCAGAAACAACAATACTGATGCTATTTTTCTTTCTTAAGATGTTTCATAACGGGTGTCGCAGTCAGACCATGAATCAATATTGAAAAAAGAATGGTTAGAGAAACGACAGCCCACAATTCATCTTGATGGTCAAAATCAAATTTACTGAAAGCAAATGCAAGATAGAATATCGAGCCCATTCCACGGATACCAAAAAATCCGATTGCAAGCCTTTCTCTGTTTTTCATTTTTGCAGAAGTAAGGGCCAGCCACCCGAACACAGGTCTTACTATCAAAAGAAAAATAGCTGCAAACAAAACCATTTTCCAGGTAATAGGATCCAAAATACCCATAGCTAACGTTCCTCCAAAAATAATCAGCAGCAAGCAAAGCAGCAGACGTTCTATCTGATCTGTAAAGGAATGAAGCTTATCGTGATAATGATGTTCTTTTTCAAAATGCCGCAAGGTGATAGCACAGATAAAAACGGCAATAAAACCATAACCATGTGAAATTTCTGTTATTCCGTACACCAATAAGGTAGCTGCAACCGCCACCAGACCATCTCTGGTTTTTAGCGTTTCATATTTTTTAGAAAGTTTAAATAATAATATCCCGAGACCTTTGCCGGAAAGAAACCCGATAATGATTCCGGCAGCTATACGGTATATGACATCAAATGCAAACCATTCAAAAAGACTTCCCTCCTTCCCAGACAACATTAAACCCACTGTAATTGCAAGCCAGGTAAACGGGAATGCAATTCCATCATTTAAACCGGCCTCAGCTGTGAGCGCAAACTTGGCCTCTGATTTCATTTCGTCATTGGGTGGTCCCACCTGTACATCAGACGCGAGAACAGGATCGGTTGGAGCAAGAACAGCGCCCAGCAGCACTGCCGATGCAATTCCTAATCCTAAAAAGTAATGACCCACTGTCGATGCTGCACCGATGCATAATAACATGGTTAATCCCACCAGTTTTAATGGAGAGGACCAACTCTTAAAAGAAAATTTACGGTCGATCTTAATACCTGTCCCCATTAGAGAGATAATAACAATCAATTCTGTTAAATGAAGAGTCAGATCTTCATTTTTTTGGGGCATCGGGTCTGGTAGAAAACCGGGAGCTGCGCGATAAAGTAAGAACCCTGCTGCTACATAAAAAATAGAATACGAAATCCCGGTTTTTTTTGAAATCCCGGGCATCCAGGCCACACTGAAAATGGCAGCCCCGAGTATTACTATAATAAGGAGATATTGATCCATAAAGGAAATAAATTGTTTTTGTTGTAAGAATACTGGTGGATTGCTATAATATTCAGTCAAGTTAAGCAAAGCTGAAAATATTCAAACGAACAGGGGTAAATTATCAAATATCCCGCCATTACTTATTTACACCCTATGTCAAATAGCTATTTTAATAAAATAAAAGATGTGCTCAGAAAAATCGCTGTTTTTTATACTACCCGCGATGCAGCTGCCTGAGCCTATTATTTTGACATTCATATGCTGACTTTAGATCTGATCTTATCCATCCCTCTCAAGAGTAATAAGTGTTTGATAAAATCAATGTCCTATAAATTGCATTTATCCAAACACAATGATCTATTTTTGTGAATGACGCATTTATTCTTCAGAAGCACTGCAGTGTCATCAAAGGAATATTAAAGAATATTGTTTCGATGATTATCTAAGTGTGGATTTTCGAAACGGCTTACTTTCCTGTTAAAACTTGATTTTACCGAATTGCGCACAATACAGGTAAAATATCACTTGCATAGCATTTTCGTTTTGTTCATTTAAAAAATATTTTCTAATTTTGTCTCTATGAGAATGACTGTAATGTTATAATATCCTTTTCCGCTTAGTTCTATTAAGCAATGAGCTTTATTTACATAAAGCCCACTTTTTCTATTATTCTTTTTTTTATAACTTATAACCAAGCCTACTGGTCAACAAGATTTGTTGCGATCGTAGATGGTTTTTTAACAAATAAATTATGTCCGAAATACTAAGTAAGAAGGAAATAGAGCTGTTTATTCTTAACGGTTTTATTCGCATTGATAACGCATTTTCACAGGAAGTTGCAGATGCAGCTTTAGATATTTTATGGAAGGACCTGCCTTGTGACAGGTTAGATCCCAACACTTGGACGGAACCTGTTATTCGTTTAGGAATGTACACCCAGCAGCCTTTTATTAATTCTCTAAACACAGAAAAGCTGCATTCAGCTTTTAACCAATTAATTGGTGAAGATAGATGGATTCCTTGTCGAAGTGTAGGCACATTCCCTGTCAGGTTTCCATCTGATCAGCAGCCCAATGATACAGGTAAACATGTAGATGTTAGTTTTCCTGGAAATGATCCTAATAATTATTTTGAATGGCGTGCCAATGTCAAATCGAAAGGGCGGGCCTTATTGATGCTGGCATTGTATTCGGATGTCAGCGAAAATGATGCTCCTACGGTCATTTATGAAGGTTCTCACATTGATGTTGCACGGTTACTATCTCAAGTGGACAATTTTGGTCTTTCCTTTATGGAACTTGCAGACAAGTTGGACGAGCTGCCAAAAAGAAAAGAAGTGTACGCAACGGGTAAGGCGGGTACAGTTTATCTTTGCCATCCTTTTTTGGTTCACTCTGCTCAACTTCACAGAGGAAAAACTCCTAAATTTATGGCACAACCACCCTTGCTCTTAAGAGGTGAATTGACTATTTCCGGTTCTAATGTGGACTATACTCCCGTTGAAAGAGCTATTCGTTTAGGAATAGAAGAGTAATAAAATGTTGATTTATTTTTATATGCAAGTATTTAGCTGAAAATAATGACGAAAATATAAAAAGAGTGTAGAAAGAAGATACATGAAACCTTGGCAGAATTATTGAATTCCGACTAGTACCATCATAAAAACTAATTATATTACTGAATCATGGGATTTGAATATAAATTAAAAACAAAGCTTACAGAAATACAAAATTCGGAAATTCAGGAGTTACTAGAAAGATCTGTTCTTTTTGAGAAAAAATATAAATATACCCATCAGCTGTTCAGGGATTTCAGGCATGCAGAAAACACTGGTCAACTACCTAACATCAGTATTATTTTCGAAGAGGACGGTATTTATATTTGTCAATATAGTTCTTCCTATGTGTGGACAGATCTTGATGCACTGAAAAACTATCTGGAGAAAGAGCAAATAAAATATGAACTCATCGATTACCAGGAATAAACTAATAAGCTATGGAAAAATTTTCATAGCTTATTTGTTATATATATAAAGTTTTTCAACCGCTTAATCTCTATTGAGATTCTTACGGAATGACAATGACTACCTTGAAATTCTGAATGGACATAACGCTGAAAACAAAGGTTTTTACAGTTACTACTCATCACCCATAAATCTCTCTACCAATCTGCGTATATACTTAAATTCGCTTTACACATTTTGCTGTATATCCAGCGAATGAATTGTTCAATTGAGCCTTGACGATATTAAACTTGCAACTATTTTTTTATACAAAATTTGTCTTACACCAAAAAAATCTTCTTCCATTTAATAATCGAATTCCTGCCCAGATTAAAATGTTTGGCCAGATGGCTATTGCTAAGTTTATATTTCTGCTGATAATATAAGATTTGTAAAATATCAAATTTACTATAAGAGCGATACTTTTGGTTTTTTTTTGCCTGATCTTTGCACGGATACTGGATTCGTATAGTCAGATTTAATAAGTTCAAATTTCGTTTTCCATCTATTTGTATTAGTTTCATTCAGAATTAGATTAGTTCTGCAATCAGCATCTAAAATCCGATGTTTATTAGCTTCAGGAAAAACCTCCGCTTTAGATACTATTTTCTTATCAAACTTATCTAAAACCTGCGGTTCTGTATACTTAAAATCGGTATTGACTTTACGTTTTATATCTTAAAAATCACGTACATGATTTCACATAACTTTAGAAGATGATTGTAGATCTATCAATTTGAAAAGATCTAATTTTATGAAGAACAATCAACTGTTCAAAAATAGATGCGACAACAGCTATATAACCATATCTAATTATAGCTAATAAATGTAAAAAAATGTCTAGATAATAAATTATTTGTTTTATATTTGAATTTATCATCAAAATACTAATAATTAATTATGAAAAAACAAATTTTTACTGGACTAGTAATCTTTGCGCTAGCTTTTACATCATGCAGTTCTGAAAACACAATTGTTGAAACCGCTGAATCAATGAGAACTGAGCAGATGAACAATTTTAACAAGGCGATGAAAAGTCTCGGGGATCCTGAAAACAAACCTACATCCGAAGAACAAAAAAGCGGATCTCTTGAACTTAGTGACAGAAGAAAAAAAATATTAGTTCCTTCCTCAATCGAACTGATTAAATCCACTGGTTTCTCAGAATCGGAAATTCAATCAAAAACAAGAGGTGATATATCTGCTATTATTGTTTGGGCAATAAAAATTAATCTTGAAAAGAATGCTGAAATAAAAGAAAAACTACAACTACAAAACTAAGGCTATGAAAAAACTTAAATTGATGGCTTCGTTGTTTTTATCTATGTTTTTACAAGGCCAGCAAAGCACACTTATTATCAATAATTATTCAGCATACGATTTTCACGGAAATGTTTCAGCAACCCCTGCAAGTACATGCTATCCCCTGGTAGAAATAGGTTATCCAGCCAACCCTTCACAATTGGTAATTCCTGCTAATTCTCATCAGGCAAATGGTCTAAACGCTGAATACGCTGCTTATTCCACATCAGGTACAGGTTTATACCCAATATCAACTTTTTTTGTTCAAACTGCTGCCACGGGTACAGGCGGGCCGCGTGCCTATAATCATCCATCCCTGTTCTCCGGTGGTGCTATTTCATCTACTACCGACTGGAGGCACAGTAAATTTCAGATGTATTTTGCCGGGACAAATGACCAGGTATCTTCTGGTGGTGTCAATGTTCCGGAAACGTATTTTAATGGAAATCTTGATGATGGCTCAGGATCCTGCTATACCTTGTTGCCGACAAATTATATTTCAACACCATACGGAGATGCTGAAATATTTAAAATAACTGTTGCCGGCCAGGCGCATACCTTTATTCAGATTTACTAAATAAGGATGATATCTGTTCGGATAAAATTTAGCTTACCAAGAATTCAAATCACCATCTAATACTGTTTATATGAAAAAAATATTTTCAATACTTATTTTTTGTGCAGCAAATTTATATTTCTCACAAATTACAGGTTTAGTAATTAACAATTATACTAATTACCAACTTTTCTCAAGATTTGGAGCAGCGGCAGCTTCTTCGAATTGTTACCCGTCTGTACAGTCGATACCGCCTGCCGGTGCGAATAATTATAACATTCCGGCAGCTTTTTCTTCAGCCATTCCGTTTACAGTGGAATATCCTAATTACGCTTCGTCAAATACTTCTTCAATACCGCTTTTGCAATGGTTTGTAAGCACCGCTCCTAATACGGGAGGTTACAGACCATATAATCATTTGAGCCTGCTACCTGCCGGGCCTATTTCTCAGAATACAGACTGGTCATATTTTGCATTTCTACCTCATACGGGTAATAATGTAGCAATTGATGATTTATACTTATATCTTCCCACTTGCAATCCTTCACCTGTAACCTATGATTCGGGGACCTATACGGAAGCTGAAACATTTACAATTACATCCGGCGGAAGTGGTTATACATACGTTCAAATATATCCGTTATGAAAAACATTATTTTTTTATTTTTCTTTTCGCTGGGAATTTTTACTTCAGCCCAGTCCTTTCCGTACGAAAGGGAATGGGGTACCTACATAGGAGGCACGGGGACTCTTTTGGATGACTACTATAGGGATGGTAACTCATTTTTTACAGACAGTCAAAATAATATTTATTTAAACGGGTATACTGCATTTCAGAACGGCTATACTGCTGCCTACTATAATCAGTTTGCAGTTAATGGAAATCCAGCAATCATTTCTGAAAACACTAACAATTATTCAGCAAAAGTTTCTGCCGGAGGACAGATGCTTAAGGGGGATTATAGTAGCAGGAATAATTATTCGTTTCAACGTCTTATTGCAATAGATAATAGTGACAACAAATATTATCTCTCGGGAACACCTGGAATAGTTAACAACCTGTCGACACCCGGGGTCTGGCTTTCGCAGCCAACAAGTATCACAGCAGGCAATACCATTACACTTTCCAAATATGATCCTTCAAACAATCTGGTCTGGACCACTTATGTTCCAAACAATTCATCAGGTGAAACGTTATCGATAAGAATTGATGAAAATAATAATCTTTTTTTATTCGGTGACACTATGGAACAGATCAGTAATATAGGATCCTCCGGGGTCTTTCAGGAAAATTTCATCCCTTATACCATTTCAAATTCTCCTGTAGGCAATTCTTATATAGTGAAGCTGAGCCCTTCGGGACAAAAAATATGGGGGACTTATTCAGTAGTGGGAATGCTGGACCTGGTATATCATAACAACGGACTGTATTTTGTAGGTTCCTATCATCCACAAATACCTGGGGGTCTTACGACGACGGGCACATTTCAGCCTACAAATCAGGGGAATCAAATACTGATCAGGCTAAACGCTACTACCGGGACACAGGTTTGGGGCACTTATTATGGAAGCTCAACGTTTAATACCTATATTGGCTTAGGAGTTACGGATCTTGCAGTTAATGAGACCGGCCTCTACCTGTGCGGATCAACAGAAGACATTAATCATCCTGCTTATTACGCAAGTACGGGCGCATTTAAATCACAGCTTACAGGTGGGGGAGATTTGTTTTTGAGCAAGCTCAGCCTTGATGGAAATCGCCTGTGGAGTACTTATTTCGGAAGTGATGGTTATGACTACAATATAGCCAATACCAACATGACTATTTTAGGAGGCCGGATTATCTTTGCGGGCAATCAGTATGGAAGTTCTAACAACATTTCTACGCCAGGAGCATTTCTGACAACAGTTCCAAACGCATCTAACTCGAGTATGTTTTTTACTGAGTTTGATTCTTCAGGAAACAGAGTCTGGACATCATATTTCGGCGGTACAGCAAACAATATTATGGGAGAATATATCCATCCTGAGCTTTTAAGTAATGGATCTCTTGTTTTATGGGGCGGTACCGGAGCTTCGAGTGGGATTGCTTCTGCTAATGGAGCATATCCTACGATGATAAATCCTGCTGTGCAGCAGCCTTTCGGCTTTGTAACTAAATTTTCTTTAAAGAATCCTGAACTTTCAACATCAGAGCTGTTAAAATATGATGATGTGCAATTATATGACAACCCGAATAATGGTAATTTTTCTATTAAAGGAAAAGTACTGACAAGAGAAAATACTAAGCTAACGATTACTGACGGTTCAGGTAGATTGATCTATATGAAGCAATTAGCAAAAGAGGAAGTTGTAGATTTTGCATTACAAGAAAAGCTGACATTGGGAATTTATTATATTAGCATCATTGGTCAGAAAAATAATATTATAAAAACATTTAAAATGATGGTAAAAAAGTGATATCGCTATTATATGACAAGAGAAGCTTTGCTGTATGTATAAAACATCTGGTTTTTATTGGAATGATAGAGGGTATCCCGATATGTACATTATCAAAATCATTATAACTAATAACATTCATAGAAGTTCGTAAAAGTCTGCAAATGACGTTAGACTCTGGCTTTAACACGAACATATTTCTGATTAGAAACTAAAATAATTAACTATCCATATTAATCATAAATTAATAAACATGAGAAAATTTGTACTTGTAGCAGTTGTAAGTTTGTTCACAATTTGCTGCCAAAATGAACAGAGACAAGTAATGGAGCCCGTTCAAACAGTAGAATCTGCAAAAAGTGAGGGGATGCGGGAATTTGACACTGCCTTAAAATTCATTGCCAAAAGTAAAGGAAAGTTTGTCAATCCTGATAAACAGTTAAACGATGAGGGAATTGGCCTATTACTTCCTGGCGCTAAAGCCATATTGTCTGATGGAGGCATGCAGGAGAACGAAATCCGAGCCAAGGAAAAAAAAGAGATTTTGAATTTAGCGTTTGGTCTATATCATAAAAATCTCGTGAAATATAGAAATGAAATAAAATCCAATAACTAATATTTTGATTATGAAAAATTTGACTTTGACTTTTATGCTGTTTAGCCTTACTACGATTTTTATGAAAGCTCAGACACCACCACCCCCATATTTTATAACAGATGAGATGCATATTTATAACTATAGCAATTATATAATGGGAGGTCATGTAACCGGATCTAGACCAGGTTTCTGTTATCCAACATTAGATGGCCACTTTGATGATAATATTTACCCCTATGGTGATCTTTTGGGTAGAGATATCGTAATGTATAAAAAATATCGTAATTCACATACAACGACAGTTCCTATTACTACTTGGTATGTTAAGGGTAGCGCAACGGCGACACCTTTTGCCGTAGCGTCAACAAATGCAATTCTAGATGGATTTCTCTATGGTACACAAACAATATTTACTGGAATGATTGTTGAGTATTGGGATAATATGGGTATTCACAATAATTTTGCAGTCAATACGGTCAATACTGCAGGACCTGACTGCGAGCAGTATCCCATGATATACTCTGATCCATACATTAATGTTGAGTCCTTTTATATAGGTACAAATTACTATGTAACGATCATTTAATTGACTAGCACCAATATTATGTATAAAAAAACACTATTCATTTTGATTTTTGCATTAGGTATTCGTCCAATGTTTCCTCAAGCTTTTGATTATGAAAGAGCTTGGGGAACCTATTATGGGCCCGCAGGTAATTCGTTTGGTGGATCTATGACTTCTGGTGGGTTTTTATGTGACCCACAAAATAACCTTTACATAAATGGATTAGTAAGCATTAATAACAGCTTGGGCGCTAACTATTACAACCAATATGTCACACCGGGAGGTCAGGGAGTAGATTTAAATGCTAATACCGCTATAATCCAAACAAAGTTTACTAACAGTGGTACTCTTCTTACATCAGAATATACAGGTCATTATTCAGCAAGCAGTATTGAAGGAGAAGATCTGGTACATATTGATATGCAGGGGAATTTTTACTACATCAAGAAAAAAAATGCTACAATAACGGATCCCACCACTCCTAACACATGGTTTCCCACCGATCCTATACTATCTACAGCAAACACTACGATTCATTATCAGCTCATAAAGAAAAACAACAATGGTAATGTTATTTGGAAGACCTTTTTGCCAAGTGAGAATGACACGGCTATTACCTCTGATGAGAATGGAAATATTTACATCTACAGCAACACGCTAATACAGCAAGGAATAGGTAGTGCTGGTAGCTTTATGGAAAACTTCCAGATAAAATATGTCAATGGCGTAATCTCCTCTAATGCTTATGTAGCAAAGTTGGGACTGCAAGGGCAATTGCTATGGGGAACATATTTACCTACAACTACCAACGGATTTGGCTTGGAGTATTATGACCAACAGTTATTTATGATGGCAGGTTCCGATTTAGATGCCAGTATTCCACAACTTTCTACTTCAAATACATGGCAAACTAATCCTGCTGTTTCGTCTTTAACAGCTCTCAATACTCAAACAGGGACGAGGTTGTGGGGCACTTATATTGGCTCGGCTACATTCAGCAGTGGCGCTGATTATCTTAAAGTTAACTCAACAGGTATATATGTATTAGGTATGGAATATACTCCCGGAACAACCTATTTTGCGACGCCGGGGGCACATAAATCTCAGTCAACCGGTGGCTCTGATTATTTTTTAACAAAATTGGATTTTACGGGAAATCGTGTTTGGGGAACCTATTTTGGCAGTGATGGATTTGAGTCCAGCTTTTCTCCCAGTCCAATAGCTTTAACAGATCAGGGGGTTTTTATAGCAGGAAGTGTAGAGGGTACAGGATCTAATATTGCAACTACTGGTTCTTTTATAGATATTCCGCCTTCAAATGGCGCTAATGGTGTGAATTTTTTCTTTGCTCACTTTGATTTCTCTGGTAATTTAAAATGGAGCTCCTATTATGGCGGGAGTCAGGTTCTAACACAGCAATACCGCTCCATAGGCATCATTGCTCCTGATCATTCAGCATTTTATTTGTATGGAGGAACTGGTGCCGCATCAGGAATTGCGACAGCTGGTTCTGCACAGCCACAGTTACCTCCAAATATCGGAGGTTACAGTGCGGGTTTTCTTGCACGTTTCAATTATAAAGGTGAGCTTTCTGCAAGTGAATCAGGTCAATCATCGGATTTGATCCTTTATGATAATCCCAATAATGGAAATTTTAGCTTAAAGGGGAAAACTTTAGCTAAAGAGTTAACTTCAATAAAGATTTCTGATGCGTCAGGCAGAATGGCATTTCAGCAAAAATTACCACAAGAAGAAGTTATAGAATTAAAGCTTGAAAATCAATTAACTGCAGGAATCTATTTTGTGCAGATATACGGAGAGAAAAAGCAATTCATAAAAACATTTAAAATATTAGTAAGAAAATAAATTCATTATAATTAGCCGCAGATATCTCAAATTAGGACTTATAAGCTACTAAACTTTAGTTTAAGAGTTTGGAAATTCAAATATTGTTTTGTGATCATCTTTCAAAACAATATAGGTGCTGAACTTTTTACCGTTTTTAGTTTTCATATTTTTGATCAGTGGGGTTTTTCTGTTCTTGATAAGTGAAGTGATCTGCTCTATATTGAGCTGTACACCGCAAACATTTCTGAACTGCATCCATCCGCATTGATTATCAGGGCATTTTACGATCTTTTCTTTCATAATGAGGTTTTGCTGCTGGCATTTTGGGCATTTTAGTTGAGGAATATTTTCCTGAGGAATGGACAGTGTTAAAAGTTCTTTGGTGATCTCTGTTGTGTAGTTTTTTATATCAGTGATGAATTCATTTGAACCGAGTTCACCTTTTTCGATCCTGTCCAATGCCATCTCCCACTCTGCGGTCATCTGTACATTGGCGATCTTTTTGTCTTTGACGAGATTGTAAACTTTTATTCCTTTTTCGGTTGGTACCAAGGCTTTGTTTTTTCTGATGATATAGTTTCTGCTGAGAAGCGTTTCAATAATGGAGGCTCTGGTGGCGGGTGTTCCGATCCCAATATTGGAGATCGCTTTCTGCACGTCTTTGTCTTCTATTGATCTTCCTGCATGTTCCATTGCTGATAACAGATCAGCTTCACGGTAGAGTTTAGGAGCTTGAGTTGTTTTTTCCTGTAGAGTTGCTTGGGAGATCTTCAGCTCATCCCCTATTTTTAATTCCGGGAGGTCCGTAAGTATTTCTTCAATGTTATGATTATGGTTATGGTTATGATCGTTATTCCTATAATTATCGTCATTTGTATTGCTGTTGTTATCGGAAAGGATTCCTTTGATGGCTCGCCAGCCTTTGATCAGTATTTTTGAACCTCTGATACTGAATGCATAATGGTGTACTTTGATCGTGGTATGACTCACTTGTTTGGAGCAATGTTCTGAAAGAGATTCCAGTAGACGATAGGCGATCATATCGTAAATGGCTTTTTCCGTTGCCGTAAGTGCAGAAGGTGTTTTTGTGGTGATCAGAAGTCCGTGGTGGTCGGTTACTTTAAGATCATTCACGATCCGTTTATTGAAGTTGCCGAATTTGAGTGTTGAGATTGCGGGCTTGAACTGATCGACGGTATTAAGAATTCTGACAAGTTCCGGGATCTCTGTCCAAAGGTCTTGAGGAATATACTTGCTGCCGGTTCTCGGATAGGTAATGAATCTCTTTTCATAAAGTGATTGTGCGTTTCGCAAGACCTCATCGGCTGACAGACCTAACTTCCTGTTGCCCTCCTTTTGAAGTTCTGTTAAATCATAAAGTATAGGAGATTGTTCTTTTACCGTTTTGACAGAGACATCTTCAACAGTAGCCCTGCCCTATCGTTCTATCGATTTTAGGATCTGTTCTGTCTGTTTTTTTTCTTCCCATTGTTCGTTTGACTGGCTGGTGAAGTCCAGGTATTCTTTCCGGTGCTTCAGCTGGATCTGCCAGTATTTCTTTTGGGTGAAATTTTGATGGTCTTCGAATCTTTTACAGATCAAAGCGAGTGTCGGGGTCTGTACCCTGCCTAATGAATACACGTCCTGATGGGCGGCAATGCTCAATGCCTGGGTGGCGTTGATCCCGACCAGCCAATCGGCTTCGCTTCTGGCTTTTGCAGCCTGATACAAGCCATCGAATGCTGAGCCAGGCCGAAGTTTTTTAAATCCTTCCTGTATGGCCTTATCGGTAAGGGAACTTATCCACAGCCTTTTAAATGGTTTGTTGCATTGGAGATAGTTGTAAATATATCTAAAGATCAGCTCTCCTTCCCTTCCGGCATCGGTGGCAACAATAATGCTGCTGCATCGATTGATGACTTTTTGAATGATCTTTAATTGTTTCAGGGCGGAAGGATCTGGCTGATAACCTTTATGGTTTTGCTTCTTTATTTTTCTTGGGATCAACAGGAATGGATCCGGAAAGACAGGCAAAGAGGCTTTGTCAAAACCTCTTTTACCATGATCTTCCGGCATTCCCAATGATACTAAGTGTCCCAATGCCCAGGTCACGCAATACCCGTTACCTTCCAGATAGCCGTCTTTTCTTTCATTGGCATTTAACAATTGTGCAATCTCTCTTGCTACACTGGGTTTTTCTGCGATAATGGCTTTCATATGTTTTAAATTTCGGTTAAATTTTACGTCCTTTGGATCTGGTCGATTTCTTTTGCTGAGCCTCCTGCTGTTTATTGACGGGTTGCTGCTGTTTAGGCTCCATGGGTTCTTTGATGTTCTTGGTGGCTTCATTCGTCTTTCCATCGGTATTGACCGCTGTCTGGGTTTTATGGTCTTCCGAGGGTTGGGATTTTTCCTTTAATTTGTTGGGATTGGTAAAGGAAAAATCTGTTTTAGCAGTTTCCTTGTTGAAGGTAATATAACCTTGATAGGCTTTTCCTTTGCCGTCTACAAGACCATCAACATAGACGGCCTGCCCTGCTTTGAATTTGTCGTACTGTGCATCATCCAGTTCTTTTCCCCGGAAAATTTTCAGGGCTTCCCCATCTTTGTTTTGTCCTTGTTGGTTGGATGAGTTCTGTTGCTGGGCATGTTGCTGGCTCTGATTGTTGCCAAAGATGAACTCAACATACCGTTTGTCTGCATTGAATTGTACGGTGGCATCAAACAGTTCTCCTTTTTTACTGGTCATGCCTTCCAGATAAAGCGGCTTGCCTTCAAATAAAATTTGTTTCTGATGTTCATCCAGCTTGATTCCCTTGATGTCATCAGGGACCTTCATATATTCCGCCCGGTAGGCAACAAGCTCATTGGTCAGCCGATCACGGCTGATGACTGATGGAATAATCTCATCGGTTTTAGGATTGATAAGATCGACTATCCTTCCCATATTCCCGTTTTCCCGAAGGTTCTTTTTATCTTCTTCTGAAAATTCGTGACCGAGAAACTTCAAATTATAGCTCGGCTCTTTTCGGATGCCGTGCAGGTTAATAGCTACTTCGCCGGTGTCTGCTGTCTGGAGGGATAGACGGACATCCATCTTGCTGACAGCGGTTCCCAGATTGATGGTTATGGGAACCAAATTATTGGTTTTAAACCCTCTAAGCATCGAATCCAGGGCATTCATCTTTTCTAGCTTTTCACGATTCAGCCCGAATTTTTCCATCGTCTTCCAGTCGATCTGTTCCGGCTGAAAACGGTATTCCTGATTGTCTGTGTTGTTTTCCATTGTATTCTTATCTTTTAATTGGTTTGTATTTTTGGGTAGAACTTCATATTCCTTCAGTTTCTCCTTTTCTTCAGGCGATGCCTGGTCGACATACTGCTGAAGGTCTTTTGCTGTATGGACTGCATCGTACTCCGAGACCTTGAAGAAATTGAAATGCGACGGGTTTTTAAGCTGACGGTAAAAATTGGAAAAGAAATTGGAGAACAGATCACCGTGCTTATCGACCCTGATCAATGGGTCATTGTCTTTCTTCTCTTCCGGAGGGAACTTTTGCAGATTCCCTTCTTTGTCTACACCTTTGACCATCTCAATTTTATTATTGTCTTTGTTTAAAACCAGCAGCGTGTCCGACACAGGTCTGATCCCATTTGTTTCATTCTCTACGTTCTTTTTCATAACAAGCATTTGTCTGATGAAGATAGAAGGATGACTGGTCAGTATGTAGGTATGGAATTGTTATTCCTTTCTTGGCGGCTGATGTCGTTTCATTAATTGATCAGGAGCTTAGACATTCCCTGATGAGCTGATGTACATCGGACAGTTTGTAATAAAGCTTCCCACTGATGGTATAATAAGGCAGCTTTTTATTGGTGCGGTAGCGCTGCAATGATCTTGAACTGATCTTTAAGAGTTGCAAAACATCTTGATTGTCAAGCAGCACCTCCCCGTCGATCTCTATAAATCTGGATTGATTAGTTGTTACTTGCTCCTTCAGAATGTCAAATCGTTCCATGATCCGCTCCATCCAGGCAATAAATTCTGTTCTTTCGATATTCATAGCAATTGTATTTAATAATTATATCGATGTAAAATTGAACAATGCCGATCACATAAAATCACTACTTTTTCGGAGTACCGAAAAGATTTTTGGGTATAGCAATAAATATTTTTTTTAAAATAAATATTACAGTTAAATAAAATACTGTGGGATTGTCCAAAAAGTTATTCAGGAGTGCTGCTTAAAGATTGCAAATGTGTTAAAATTAAGATTGCAGAATTCAGAGAAAGCTAAAAACCTGCTTTTAGAACAATGAGATGTTAAAATTGTAAGTCTTCCTATTCTTTGGACATACTTTTACAATTATCTTCGCTTCTCGTGATTCACATAAATTCCGATCTGAGCCAGAGATCCTTCGCGAATCAATAAAAACAATAATATCCGGTATTACCATTTCTGATCTCCGCCTGGAACTGAATAAATATAAGTAGCGGATCTACTCTACGGAAAGAAATCCGGATACTTTACCCGGACGTCTTTGATTTGTCCTATGGCAAGGTTAAACTGGCTGGAAAAAAGACTCCATCAAAAAGATATTCAGCATTTACAATATCCTGACAACCGCAAGGCAGCTAAATAAAATTCCATCATTGTTTTAGCAATTATATGATAACATTGTACTACAATTATCTTAATGTCTTTCAATATTACTGTCACTGCTTATAAACATTTCATTCGACTCTTCTGCAATGATTTTGAGGAAACGGTCATAGTGTTTTAGAACATCGCTGATCAATTCATTTTTGGTAAAGTACTGAACATCGTACCCCTCCCGTGAATCGCCAAAATAGGTTTTAGGGAAATAAGTAACATTACTATCCAGATCTGGTAGATTGTCATCATCCACCATGTATTCGGAAACGATTCTTTTTTGAGCCGCCACTCCATAGATGAAATTATTGACTACATCGTGATGGATTTCTAAGTTGATCTTTAGATCGCCCGGTATATTATTGATCTCAACAGCAATTCCGTTTAATGAAAATTCTTCCTTTAATTCTGTGAAAGCAGGCAATACCTCATCCTCCAGGAAAGTTTTCACAGAGTCTTTGGTTTTAAAAGAAACAATTTTTTTAAGCCGTTCCTTCCAGAATTCGCCTGACCACGGTACTGTGGAAACCGAAAGTCCTTTTTCATAGTACCGGTAGTCGATCACAAGGGCCTTCATCAACGAAACAACAAATAAAATCATAATTACTGCAAACGGCAGCGCAGTGATAAGTGTCATCGTCTGCAGGGCCTCAAGCCCGCCTGCATTAAGTAGCATAAGGGCTAATGTAGCCAGAAGTCCCCCCCAGAATACCATTTGGATCTTTGGAGACTTGCTTGAATTTTTAGTTGATATACTATCCATTACCAACATACCGGAATCTGCCGAAGTGATGAAAAAGATAATTATTATTGAAAGAACAATAAAACTTAAAACTTTGGAAAGCGGAAGATATTCTAAAAACCTGAACATCAAAGCATCCGGGTCAGAAACCAATGCGCTTAATGCGCCATTAGCCACGTTGAAATCAAGCCATATCGCACTGTTTCCGAAAACCGACATCCAGATAAAATTAAATAATGTTGGAATGATCAAAACAGCAGCAATGAATTCGCGGATACTCCTTCCTTTTGAAATTTTTGCTATAAAAAGGCCTACAAAAGGTGACCATGAAATCCACCATGCCCAATAAAGAATGGTCCAATTATAAAACCATGGAAGTGTTTTCTCCTCATAAACGTGTGTGTTGAAGGTCAGATCAAAAAAGTTGTTTATATAATTGCCCAGACCATAGGTAAAACTTCCGATCAGATAAACTGTCGGCCCTAAAAACAGGACAAATAAGAGCAGTATAATAACAATAACAACGTTGATATTACTTAAGATCTTAACTCCCTTATTAACTCCTGATGTCGCTGAGAAAACGGCAATAGATACTAAAACAAGGACAATTAATATTTGATAGACAAAACCCGTATCCGGCAAAATTTTCATCGTTTCCAATCCTGAATTAATTTGTACAACCCCAAATCCCAGTGTTGTTGTAATACCGAAAAAAGTACTGCATAGAGCAAAAATATCAATCATATCTCCCCATTTGCCTTTGATTTTGTCGTTTAACAACGGATACAGGCAGCTGCGGAGCGACAAAGGAAGCCGGTAACGGTAAGTGAAATAAGCTAAACATAGGCCTACAAGACCATAAATGGCCCATGCATGAACACCCCAATGAAAGAATGTGTAAAGTTGTGCGTTTTTTGCCCTGCTGATGATATGACTTTCAGAAAAAGCATCTGTAGAATAATGCTGCATAGGTTCTGCAACACTGAAATACATAAGGCCTATTCCCATACCTGCCGCAAAAAGCATGGAAATCCAGGAAAAGAAAGAATGTTCAGGTTTGCTGTCATTGGTGCCCAATCTGATTTTCCCATACTTGCTAAACATTAGAAAGACGAGAAAGACTACAAATATAGTTACGCACCATACGTAGACCCAATTGAGATTCACAAAAATAAAATTCTTTACCACATCTAAAACAGACTTGGTTTCAGCAGGAAACAATACTGAGAAAACACATATTCCCACTATAAAAACTAAGCTGGGTATGGTGACCCCCTTATCAAATGTAAATTTGAGCTTGGATGTTCGCTGGGATGAATTCATTACGGAAAGAAATTATTAGTGTACTTTCAAATATACAGATTTTAAAATAGTTGTAATCGTTTAAGAGCTTTGTGAAGGTGGTTTGCGCCAGGAAGCGCATAATACTCTTGTAATCATTAATATACTAACTAAAGAATGTATTTGGGATTATTATTAAAACTTTTTATATTGCACTATCACTAATTATAAATCAATATTTTTATGGAAAATTTATATCACACTAATCCAACATCAAATGTTAGAGATATTGTACCACTTGCGTTAGAAAAACTCAATTGGAAAATTATAACCTTCACCTTATTTCTACTTTGCAATATTATAAATGCGCAAAACAATTTTAAAATAAAAGGGAAATTAACCGGCTTTAAAGAAAATGCATTAGTTAAAATTGACAGAGAAAACATTGTTTTAGATAGTTGTTATTTGAAAAATGGAAAATTTGAGTTAAATGGGACATTCGAAGAAACTCCAACTATTGTTTTTCTTACTATAAAAAATGGTGAAGACTTTGTTTACTCTTCTTTTTTTCTGGGAAATGAGAGTGTTAATATTGAAGCTAAAATAGAAGATTTTCCGTACGGTGTCAAAGTTACAGGTTCAAAATATGATAAACAAAGATTGGATTTTGCACAATTAGAAAAAGATTTAAATATCCAAAGAAAGAAATTCCTTGATGAAATGTTTGTACTAAGGAAACAGAACAAATGGAATGATAGTGTGCAAAATGCCTTTTGGAGTAAAACTGAACCTTTTGGTAAAATAACAATTGTTGATAATCATTTAAAGAAAATAAGAGACGAGTTTATTGATAAGAATTTCAATTCATATTATGGATTAGCATTGATGCAAATTTATAAGACTGAAATTTCTAAATCAAAACTTCAAAATTATTTAAACAACCTTGGTTCCGAATTAAAGCTTACAACCTATGCAAAATCTATAAATTCGCACTTGATATATCCGGATTTAAAAGTTGGAGAAAAATATTATGACTTTTCTGCTTTAGATAAGAATGGGGAAAAAAAACTGTTCTCAGGATATTTCAGCAACAAATACGTTTTGTTAGATTTTTCTACTTTGTATTGTGGATTTTGCATTCAGGCAATTCCAGAACTTGAAAAAATAAAAAAAGCTAAGAGTGAGAAATTAGAAATTGTGACTTTTTATGTTGATAAAAATCAAAAAGGATTTGATGGCTTATCTCAAAAACACAATCAAGGCTGGAATATTTTATGGGATAGAGACGGTCGCTTAAGTGCAACCTATGCTAAGTATAAAGTTTTCGGAACTCCAACATTTTATTTATTTGAACCAAGTGGAAAATTAGTTAAAATGTTTGACGGATATTCAGAAGATTTATTCGAACAAATAGAAAAGGCCCTTATAAAATAATGCATGCAGATAGTAACAGTTTACTGAAAAAACATTTTCAGTGCTTTGAAGTCGGATTATTCATCAAGCACCACTTTTGATATTAGATAGCACTAAATCTCAAAGATGATACTAAGTAAAATAAGTTTGATTGTCGATTCTCTGAATGTGGCTATTTCAAGTTTCTTTCTCAATATGGAGAATATTTTATCTTTGTCTTTTTGTCAAAAGAGCAAAACATGCTCAATCCAAAGAAAATTTAAGATAAAAATAATCATAAAATATAAATCGGATTGGCGCATGCGTAAATTTAAAAGTTAGTGCCAATTTTAACTAAACGACCATAAAATGATAAATCAACAAAATTTCACCTTTATAAAGACCGACAGAAAATTAATCAAATTAAGTTTTGACGACATTTTATTTGTAAAAGGATTGGGAAATTATGTTGAAATTTTTGTCAAAAACAACAAAAAGTATGTTTATTACAAAACCTTAAAAAATCTTATTGACAAATTGCCTGATGAATTTATGAGGGTTCATAATTCAAATATCGTGAATTTGAAAAATGTGGAATATATAGAAGATAATCATTTAGTTATTGGCGAACATAAAATCACAATAGCAAAAAGTTACAAAGATTGTATATTAAGTAGTATTGACAAATTGCTACTCTAAATAAGAAATCTGGTAGATTACATAAAAACCTAAACGAAGTAAATAACTTTTTTTTGGGGACGGAATTATCTGAGTTGCTTTGTAAAAAATATGATGAAACAATTTTTATTTTACTTAACAACTATAGTATTTATGGCAACAGGCAATTTAAAAGCACAAAACAAATCATTTGAGAATGATGCAAAAACAATTGACGCATTAATAAAAGCAAGCTATGAAGTCGTTTCGGGCGAAAAAGGTGCAAAAAGACAATGGGAAAGAGACAATTATTTGCACCATCAAAAAGCAGTATATTCTTATTTGGACAGAAAAAAGCAAGAACAAGTGACTATGACATTGCAAGAATTCCATAAAGAAACTGATGAAATGGTTTTTAATACAGCTTTTTATGAAAACGAAGTTAATCGAGAAGTTAGAATTTTCGGCAATATTGCACACGTTTGGAGTACTTATGAAACGAAATTAGAAAAAGGCGGAAAAGTTGAAAGAAGAGGTATAAATAGCATTCAATTAGTTTTTGAAAATAATCGTTGGTATATTATTTCTTGGATATTTTGTGGAGAAACTGACATAAATATAATTCCGAAAACATTTGACAGAAATTAAAAAGAATGCCACTAAGTAGGTTTTTGCGATAGTGAGGTGACACTACAAAGCTCAACGGTAATTCTTCTATTAGACTTTTGTGCAAAAGATTTGAGCTCCGATTGCTCCACCATCGCAAAGCCCAAAACGGTACTAATAGATATAACTATCTTAAAAAACGATGGCTAATCAATTTTACCTATCTCAATCATCATCTGAAAGACCTTTTTTTGCCAATTTCTTTTCTGCATTTTTGAGAAACATCTATGGGCGATAGGTTTTAATAAGCAGATATTTAAAACAGTAACAAATAAAAAATTAAACCATTATGATATTATTTATTTAATTTTGATTATCAGATTTATTAAAATAAAAAATATGAAAAAAAATATACTGGCTTTGCTGCTTATTTTTGCTGTTAAATTGTTAATAGCTCAGCAGACCCCTTCTATCGAATGGGCTGTATGCCTAGGTGGAACTGGTACCGAAGGTGCAGCGATTGACTTTAATACTTCGCAGAGATCGTATGGATTGCAGGTCCTGCAAACTCCTGATCTAGGATATATTGTAGTTGGAAATACAAACGCTAATAATGGATATATTTCAGGTGTTCATGGACAAGCAGAAGATGTGTGGGTTGTAAAAACAGATCAACTGGGCAATTTTCAATGGCAGAAAGCGCTTGGTGGAACCGGCGTTGATTCAGGTGCCGCTATAACATTAACTTCGGATGGCGGGTATGTGATCGTAGGATATTCGACAGTGGGGAATGGAGACGTGCCTATAAGCTATGGTTCTAAAGATATTTGGATTGTGAAATTAAATAATAGCGGTAATATCGTATGGTCAAAAAATTTAGGATTTACAGGTGATGAAAAAGGTTACTCGATTCAGCAGACTTCAGATGGAGGTTACGTGATTGCCGGTGCATCAAACTATAATACAGGAACAAGTGTTATAGGTTACAACACAGTTGTTATAAAAACAGATTCGTCAGGAGATACCCAATGGGAAAAAAGTTTTGGTGGTTCAGGTGATGAAGTTGCATACTCAGTTCAGCAAACTACTGATGGAGGTTTCATACTTGCAGGTTCTACACAGTCAAAAAATAACGGTGATGTTACTGGAAATCATTTATATTATAATTCAAGTCAAGGGACTTATTTAGCATCTATCGATGCTTGGATAATAAAATTAAATTCGTCAGGAACGCTACAGTGGCAAAAATGTTTGGGAGGATCAGGTGAAGATGTTGCTTACTCTATTCTTCAGACTTCTGATGGGAATTTTATTGTGTCCGGATCTTCAAATTCTATAGATGGTGATGTAGTAGGTAATCATGGCAACTATGACTTTTGGGTTACCAAAATAGATTCAAATGGTTCAATATTGTGGCAAAAAAGTGCAGGGGGCAGTAAGTCTGATAAAGCACATTTTGTAAAGCAGTCCTCGGATGGAGGATATGTTGTTTGTGGAAGTTCATTCTCTGCGGACGGGGATGTTACAGATCATCATGGAAACGACACTGGCAATGATTATTGGATTGTAAAGCTTAATCAAACTGGAAATTTAGTATGGAGCAAATCTTTAGGCGGCACAAGTGGTGACACCGCATTTTCATTAGCTTTAACACAAGATGGAGGATGTGCAGTAGTTGGCTCTACAAATTCGACCAACGGTGATGTTATCGGACTGCATTATAATTCAAATGCTACAGATTTTTGGCTTGTTAAACTTGGTTCAGTTTTACTTGGTACAGATGATCCCAAAATGGTAGACAATGTAGCATTTTATCCTAATCCTGTTAAAAAGCATCTTTACTTTTCAGAAGTCCTAAAAAACATTATGATCATATCAATGGATGGAAAAGTGATTTATGAGAAAACGAGTGCTGCTGAATTAGATCTTTCTATGATACCACCGGGTGTTTATTTCATTCGCGCCAACACTGCTAATGGTACTATTGTTTCTAAGAAAATTTTAAAGAAATAAAACCTTTACCTTAATCTAAAGCTTGAGAGGATACCTGTTTTGATATTTTTAAGATACAAATCCAGACACCTTATATTTAGCGAGTATAATCTCAAAATACGATATAAAGTGAATACAAGCGAGATGCTTACACCAGTACGAGGAAAACTTTGGCTTTTTTCATTTTGGTTTGAAATAAATTGCTATACCGTGGATATTTATATATTTTTAACATAATTATTTAGATATAATCAATTTGACATTCCAAAAGTTAGAAGACATTTAAAAAAAATTCGATGATAAAAAAACATCTGCCATTTCTTTTTATTCTCACTTTAGTACCCTCATCTCTGTTTTCTCAAGATTATGAGAGATATAAAAAACTAAAAGACACAATAATAAGCTCTACCAATCTTGGATTCGAGAAAAAGATTTCGGTAATCGTTCCGGTAGAATGGCAGAAAGGGATAAAAAACGATTTTCCACTGATCATTGTATTTGATAAACAAAATAAAAGAAGTAATAATTATATCCTTAATACCATTGATTATTTGACCAGCAATGAACAAATACCATCATCTGTAATAATCAGTGTAGAATCAGAACAACGCTATCGTTATATTGAAACGCAGTACAAAATTTCTGATCCAAACGGGCGTGCACTTGAGAACGAAAAATTTATTTTTGAAGAACTAATCCCGCTTGCAGAGCAAGACTTCAAAGCGTCTCCTTTTAGGATTTTAATTGGCCATTCAAGATATGGTTATTTTACCACGTCACTTTTCAATTCAAGAATAAATGACTTGAATGCTGTCATTTCTATGAGTCCGTTTTTTGTTCAGCAAAATATTGACCTAACCCATTCAATGAGCGGACTAAACAGACATTCTTACCAGAATAAAAAGTATTATCGTTTTGGAATCGGAAACGATTATCCTGAAGATTTCAATACAATGGATTCTATTATAAATAGTATTCATAATCCATTTTTAGATATTAAAGGATACCGTTTTAAAGAAGCGGACCATAATTCAACTCCAGGATTACTGATCAATACTGCACTTTATGAAATATTTGAAGATTGGTACTCAACCCAGTCAAAGTATATTTCTAACAAACAAAGAAATCTAAATATTAAAAAAACTCTTGATAAAGAAATAGTATCAAATTACGGAGTCAAACTACATTTTTCTTTGGGCATCTTAAATGGCAAGGGTTGGTACTTTTATAATGAAAAACAATACAACAAAGCAATTGAGGCTTGGAAAATATTGCTACAGTCTTACCCAAATTTTTCAGAAACTTATATAAATATCATAAAAGCTAAGATTAAATTAAAAGAAAGCTATTCTGAAACAATAAAAGAATTCAATAAATCACTGCTCAATTCTGAATTTTATACAGAAAAAGAAAAGAAGCAGTTAGAAATTGAATTATGGGAAATCACAAAATAAAATTCTACACGCATATCCGGCATGTAAAATCTTGCGCCCTAATCATTCATTACTAAATGAAAGTTTGTTGCAAAACATTGATACCTTGAATTGATACTATAAATTGAATTGATAACGAAAAGTTTATTGAACCTTTTATTCAGATTAGGAGAGAGTTCTTGCTCTCCTAATCGAGTAAGGGTTAGAACTTGATTTGTTAATGAATAAGTATCGTACTTAAAGTTTACTATTCAGAACGTTTTGGAAATTCATAATTCTCCATCAAAGACTCTGTTGGATAGATATCCGGTCATTCATCTTTTCCACCGCTTATGTGTCCATAACCAGCCGTAAGGTTCTTCTTTGATATTCTCTGCCAGTAGATCAACATATTTTTTTGTTATTTCACCCTCCTTTACGGACTTAGCATTTGAGCATATAGGCATACAGGTTATTTTATAACAGCCTTTTGACTGTTGTGTAATATGAAGGTAGATGACAGCTGCCTGACTTATACGGGCTAATTTTTCCATGCCCGAAAAAATGTATGTTTCCTGATTTAATAACGTAAATCTGTATTTTTCTTCCTTTATCGTGGGACATTGGTCGGTCAGGAAAAGATAGACTGAAGGAGATGTTTTCTTAGATAAAGTATGACGCACAACTGATCGGTCGGTAATGAGCTTCATGCCAAAACGGGAACGGATCCGAATCATAAGGCTGTTAATTGTTTCCGAGCGGAGTGGCTTATACACGGCATACATTTCATGCTTAATTTTGGAAGGCATATAATTGAGCATCTCCCAGTTTCCACAATGTCCTGCAGAAACAACCACATTTCTTCCGGTGTTTATATAAGAGTCTATCAGTTCCAGATTTTCAAATGTAATTTTCTTATCAAGTATTTCAGCCGGTGCGGAAACAGCTTTTATTATTTCTACAAAATAGGCTGTAAAACAAGTATAGAATTTCTTTGAAACAGCCTGAATTTTGCCATATCGCTTTTCAGGAAAGGAACGTGCAATATTTTGAATCACAACTTCTTTTCTGTATCCAATAAGGTAATACGTAATGAAAAAAATAAAAGAACTCATTGCGTACAAAAATTTTATGGGGAGCAGACTTACAGCATAAATAATAACATAAAGGCTCCTGTATGAAAAAAATTGTAAGGCTTGCTTTATTTTCATCGGCTAAAATTTCATTTTTAACCCAACTGACAGATAAGGCGAAACACTAAAATAATAATCATTGTCAGATGCAAATACTCCCTTCAGTGTTCTATCGCTGTAAGAAGCTGGTCGATAGAGGTTCAGTCCTGCCATTCCTGTCATAGAAAATCCGGTTTCTCCAAACTTCAGCTCAGGGCGAAAGCCTGTAACGATATATTGATGAGAGAATATCATATTTTTACCCTCTTTTTCCAGTAAAACAACTTGTCCGTTCATTTCAAGAGCATAAGAAAGTTTAAATTTCTCATTAAAATCATATCCTGCTGATATTTCAAGCCCTTCAACAAGCTCGACATTGACGTCAAATTTTCCGTCAAATTTCCATTTCACATAAACGGCCGGAAACACCATCGGATAACCCAACGAACTGTTAATGGCGACGCCTCCCCCAATTTGAAGATTAGGGTTTATATGTCGGATAAAAACAACTCCTCCGCTTCCAAGTACATTTTTAAAACTGATTTTGAAAAAATCGGTGGATGGCATAAATACTCCCATTCCTATACTTGCCCTCATAGACCACTGATCATTCAGTGGACGCAAATGGTAGATCCCTAACTGCAGGTTCATGATCTCAGAAACCATATTTTCTTTGAAATCTTTATTGTGTAGAGAAACATACGACCCACCAAAACCAACACCCCAGGCGGTAGGCCGGTTATTTTCATTCAACTTCATAGATATGGGCATATTAACTGATCCCTGATAAATCATAGCGGAACCTTTAGCGTCGCCTATCTTTTCTTTTGGTTTCTCACCTGGCGGAAGATAATAGTAGCCGGAATTTCCTATGTATTCTGCTTTAAGCGACACTTCCTGTGCTTTCATTTCCACACACAGTAATATTGCTGTGGATGCTAAAAATAATGAAATTGGTTTCATGTGATTGTCTATTTTTATTGGTAATATTTTGAGCAAAATAACAGTCAATGTTCCGGCGCGGAAAGCAGCAATTGATAGGCTTGAGAATATGTACCATGAAATATAGAATGAGGAGAATGAAATTAAGTTGGAATCTGAATGTTATTATCAATGTGGCATGATCAATAATAAAAACTGAAATGGTTAATAGGATTATTTTTTCCTATTTCTCTGAATACTTTTACTATTTTACCTATAGAATTTATTCCACTCTTTTAGTTCCCCATTGCCAAAAACAGGTTTATATTTTTGATAATCCGGGCTTCAATATCCTACGATTTCAATTTCTATTTACAAGATGTAAGGATTAATTTCCTTAAAAAGAATGATTTATCTTTTCGGATCACAATTAGTGACATTATTCAATTACACCATCCATCCATTTCAGAAAATCGGGCACACGCACACGGCTTACCAGAACTTCATGCGGACATTCTGGTAAAAAGGAAAGTTTTAGACGGCTGTTGAAATATTTAGCAATATTTTCAATAGCTTTTACATTACCAATACAATTTCGGGATACACGGAAAAATAAGCGTTTCTCCAGCTGTTGCTCTAACTGGTCTAGCGTATAATTAATAATATAACGCTTATTCTGAAAAGTATGCAGAAAAACAACCCCTCCCTCACTGTAGAAATGGGCTATATCAACAGTTTCTATATAATGATAATTTTCTCCTTTTGATATCAGAAATCTATTTTTGGTTTTAAGAGAAAATATGTGTTCAAAACTTTTAGACTCAGCTTTATAAAAAGGAATTTGGAAAATACTTTCAAATTTGTTTAATGATATCCCTAGTTCATTTTCGTCAAAAGGTTTTAGCAGATAGTCGATACTATTGAGCTTAAATGCTTTGATGGCATGTTCATCATAAGCAGTGGTAAATATAACAGGTGTAGAAACCTTAACATGATTAAATATCTCAAAGCAGTTTCCATCAGCAAGTCGTATGTCCATAAGAATAAGGTCCGGTTTAGAGGTCTTCAAAAACTCAATGGTGTCGACAACTGTTTTGGTATGTTTGTCCAAAATGTAGCCAGGGCGTAATCTTGTCATCATACGTTTTAGTTCTTCGTATGCAAACCGCTCATCTTCTACGATCAGATACTTCATTGGATATATGGGATTTTCACAATAAACATTTGATTTGTATGTTCAACAATAATATCCTTACTGTACAACTTGTATTGCTCTGTAAGGTATTTCAGTCCGATTCCACCTTTTTCTATACTACTTGCCGGCTGTATATTATTTTCTACCGCAATATGTTCCCTATTAATCGTGATCTGTATATTTAACGGCATTTCTTCTGTTGCCATATTATGCTTGAATACATTTTCTATCAATAACTGTAATGTAAGAGGAATAATGCTGTTCTTCTCATATTCAGGCTTTTTGTTTACCGTAAAAGTAAAAGAGTTTTCAAATCTCATCTTCATCAGAAAAATATAGGAATCCAGAGCATTCAGTTCTTCCTCAACAGAAATTAGAGGATATTGATTTAAAGAAAGTACATATCTGTAGGTTTTGGAGAGTGCCTTTGTAAACTTATTAGCATTGTCCACATTTATATATATCAACGAAGACAGCACATTCAATGAATTAAATAAAAAATGTGGATTTATTTGTGCTCTCAACGTTTCATGTTGAAATAAAAGGGCCTTGCGCTTGGCTTTTTCAGAATCAGCTATTGCTTTTTGTTCGGACTGGAAGTAATAAATCAGCTCAAACACCAATAAGATAGGTACATTTGCTGCCATTCCAAATGCAAATTTTACCGAGAAAGGAGGCAGCCCGTCTTTAGGGATTAAAAGCACATTGTAAATCAAGAAGTTAAATATCCCTAATAATACCAAACATATTACAGTTAAACCTGTTAACCCTGCCAATATACGAAGTAGTGTGTTTTTTGAATAGGGTAAATATTTATTTAATAGTAATAACAGCCCGTAATCGGCTAAACACATCGTAAAAATCACAATATAGTGGGCAAATAATTGAATATGAAAATTTTTCCATAGATCTTCTTTCATTATAATAATGCTAAAAAGCATTTGACACAGAGCATAAATCAATGTGGAAAAGAAAAAAATAAGCAGATTTTTTGTATCTGATTTTTGCATCCGGACCATCTTCCAAAAATAAAATTTTTCTTGCGATATCGATTATAAATCCCTTGGCTTTCTGATGAACTTCATTTTTTGAAGGATGAATTGAATAAAAAGATTTTTGATAGGTATTATAATGTCACTCTTTTCCTATTCAAATGAAATTGCGTATTGTGAATGAGCCAGTGGAAATGAGTTTTAAAAGAGTAACAGGCACCATTACAAAATTATTATCTTACATTGACAATTTTATAGTATTCAGCTGAATTAGAAGACAAAAAAAGTTGATGATCTTGCAACTTAGATTAAAAAATCAAAGGCCGTTTTCGATTTTTCATTCATTCCAGATACTGTTAAATTCTTCCTCTGTTATACAATCTGATTCTTGCAAATCAAGCTCATCAGCCGATTGATCATAAAGCATAGACCCACCTTCTTGTAGATTTTCAGATGTTAAAAAGATCTTTCCATCTGTTGTGATTTCAAGTTGTCTAACTGCTATATCATCTTTAAAATGAATATAAAACAGTACATCTTCTTCCTCCCAGTATTTTTTAATAAATAATTCCTTCATATGATTTGATTTAAACTGAAACCCAATTAGTATAAAGAGAATGTTCAATCTAATTTTTTTCATTAACCAAACGAGGTGAGATTAATTCTTTCCTTCATAGGTACTGTTGATTTAGTAATCCTATGCTCCCACACCATTAAACTGATATCCAAATTGCTGTTCTATTCTTTTTTTTAAGAAAGCAGTTCTGGAGTCCATGCATTTACATCAGATTGGTGATCTTCTGACCCATAAGATTTTACATCACCATACCATGCTGTTAAACGTGGCGTGAGCATCACACCTTATCATACATCTTTTGGGTATGCTGTTTCGAGGGAGCGTTGTGTAATTCTTCCCTGCTTAGAAAATACTCCTCGTATTCCAAAAGGTCTTTTGGAAATTCATAAAATTCTACCGCGTCAAATAAATTCAGTTGGCTCACTTTTTTCAATTTAAATCTTTATATTTACAGTACCTCATTTATGAGGAATTTTTTTTTCATCATTTGTGTTTTTAACTTCCCTTAGGGGAAGTTTTTTTATGATGATCCAGTATAAGAATACTGTTTTCCAGATTACTGATACTTCTCTGGCTTCATCAACCAAATTTTTTAAATTGGCATGATCCGGCAGATAATGTGGTTTAATCCCGGGGGAGAATCCCCCTCACATACCGCCATATCTGAACAACATCTTGTAAAGGAATATCGTAAGAGTTATACCATGATAAAGTCGTGATGAGTGATCTAATGACCAAATACTGGAAGTTGTGCGGAAGACGGATCTGCAAATGAATAGGGATTGTACAGATAATAGTATCCAGCAGAATTTCGGTTACGATCGTACAATTGAAGAATTAGAACCTTTTAAATAGGTTCAATTAAAAAAGATCCCTGCAAAATTAGCAGGGATCTTTGTCGTTACTGTCTTACTTTTTGGATTCTTCCACTGAAACTTTTCTGAAGTCTTTGAACAATTTGCTCAGTTCCAAAGCCGATTTTCTGGCTCTTGTACCGGCAGCTTTGTTTCCTTTTTCAGATTGTTGACTGGCTTCGTTTGAGAATGCCTCAAACTCAGCATTGATCTTTTCAATAAGTTCTTTCATAGTATGATAAGTTAAATTAGAAGACAAATATAATGGTTTATAACAATTACTGCTTTATTCACTATACAAATTTAGCTAAGATGAATCCGAGGATCAATGCCAGAATAAACGCCGTAATGATCTTTACATAATCGTTTTTACTGCTCTTAACTTCCCGGCTCAATCTTATATTATCCTGCGTTAAGGTTTCCAGATAAGCTTTTAGGGAAGCTGTCTTTTCATTGATGGCAGACTGCATATTTTTTTCATGCAAGACAGCGATTTCTTTTTTGTAGCTCTCCATTTCTTCCTGACGCTGTTTCTGTTGTTCCTGGAAATTTCCAGCTGTCTCGTAGAGGTTAACTGAAGCTTCTGAAAGTCCTCATTTCTGACCTTCAACTGCTCAGCAAAAGTTTTATTATGCGTTTCGATCTGGTCTTTGTACGTTTTCTGCGCTTCGGTAAATTCCTCATTTTTCTTCTTTAACTGTTTCTCAAGGGTTTCCACCTGCTCGGAAAACTGCTTCGTGACATCTTTTTTTACCTCATCGATCAACAGAGCCCTTGAATTGGATCTTTCGTGCAACAGCTTTTCGGCAATGGCATGCAGTCCTGCTCCATAATCATGAGGCAGGTGAAAACGTTTGTCTGCCAGCTTGTCCAGTAAGGTTTCATCGATCGTGTGGCCGATGGCCGTAACAGTCACCTGCTTGATCACAATGTATACTTCGGATAAGCTCAGGTCATTGAATGTTTCCATACTCTGCCGGTCACCGCCACCTCTTACTAAAGCAATAATATCGTAATCCAATGCTGCAACTTTTTTAAGTTTGGAGATGATTGCCGTTGAAGAGGTAATATTGCAAGTGTGATCTGTAATATCAAAATATTTTCGGGAAACATCCAATCCTTCTGAAAAATCCTTTTGAACAATCGCATTATTGCCATAAATATTGGCAATCCTGATCTTTTCATCTTTTAGCATCTTATCTCTGATCAAGGTTTCAAGATCTTTTGATCCTGTCTCCAATTTTTTCTGGATCAGCCCGTACCGTTCGAGCTCCTCTTCAGATACTGACTTCTCTTCCTGCTGAATGATCTCATCCACCACAAAGCGGAGTTCAATAGACGAGTTTTTAATATTCTTTTCGATGAACCCTCTAAGGGTATAGATTTCATTGTTGCTGATCTTACTTCTAAGCAGGGATGAGATACGGATTCCGATGGATATGTGGTCACCTTCGGAGAAAAGATGGTCGTAATAATAATTACCGTAGGACTTACCGCCACCGAAAGCATATCTTCCTTTAAGATAGATAAGATTTATTGTTGCATTAAGCTTCAGGGCATTGCTAAAGATCCCTATAAGAGACACCGGTGAATAGACCGGGTAGCCCAATTCATTTCCGTCCATTTAATATGTGTTGTTTTTCAAGTCAAAATATAACACAAAGATATTGTTTATTGAGATGGGATAATTCTGTCTTCTAACATCAAACAAACTTCCTCATTCTTAACGTTGGCAGTTGATGTCAAATCAAGAACAGTATATTTGGCCTTACCATACTCATTATTAGAATCAAAAGGCGTACGTATTGGATTTATATTAAAGGTGTTACTTGCTGAATACATATTTGATATTGGCAAAATTATTTGAAAAGTAAATTTCCATATGCTAGTAAGAATTGCATATATGGACATTATCAGTATGGTTGTTATTTCGCTTAAATATTGTATCGTTTATTCTTCTTAAAATGAAACCTTTTCTTTTATTTCCGAATAGAAGGTATTCAGCCCCTTATCTCCAAAAGTAGGTCCATCTGTATTTTCTAAATTGATAGGTAGTGTGAAGTCATTTTTGTGTTTTTAATTGTTGTTTAGTTTATTGTTACGTTAGTATTGTTTTTTTTGAAAAGTTCAGCTTACTGTATGGTGGAATTGGTTATACTTGATATGAGCCTATCTTCCCATGTTTTTAAAATGTAAGAGGAGCACTTCAGGCACCATATTGCCAATCCAATGCGGTGTGTTATCTATTTTACGTTATATATTTTCCAAAGTAATTATTTAGAGCTTCTTCGTTGTATTTATCTTCCCCGCGCCAAGATTCAACAAATGTCCAATCGTGTTTTCCCCTACTTGGTCTGTCATAAGACGATGGTTTAAGAATGTCAATGCAAGCTAAAATTTCAATTAATATTTTTCGCTCGTCTTTTGTTGACTTCAAAGCGTTAGATAAGTTTTTCTCCAATGCACTTGGATAATCATTGGGTTGAGAATTTTTGATAATTGATAAAATATTTTTTAAAATCTCAATATCTTCCGTCGAAGGTTCCGGGATTTCTGCTATTTGAAGTTGTTGAAGGTCTAATAAAGTGTAAATAAGTTGTCCGTGTCTAATTCCGCCCCATTTTATTCTTTCAAAATTCAACACATTTAAGTCTTCATTTAGATAATCTTTGTCGCCTATAATGCCATATTTTAAATCTCTGCAAATTATACAAGTCTTACTTTCGTGTATTACTTCTCCATTTTCTCCAAAACTTTGTCCACTTAATACTTCTGCATATTGATGAGGAACCAATTGTTTCGCTATAAAATAGGAAGCCAAACTTGAACGCCAATCTAAACGTCTATTAGAAAGACTGCTTAAAAATGCTATTGCAACTTTGTCGATTGAAATTGTTGGAAGTATCTCAAAAATTTTCTCCAAACATTGGTCGTGAGAAATTGTCAAAGGTTCAAACATTAATCCTTTTAATTTTGCATACTCAAAGTCAGCAACATTTATTTGCCTTTGGTTATGATCAATCCAACCGTTTTTCCAGTACGTTTTGAACAATATGTTTTTGGCTTTTTTGTCCATAGATTTTCTTAAATTTTGTTTGTCTGTGTGATGTTTTAAAATAATGGGTTTGTAGAATCGATTTAGAGATCTAGTAAAATGGAGGAGAATCTAGTATTTTTTTGCCTCAATTGAATGAAGCTCTAAACTCCAATGGCGAAAGATTAGTCTTGGTCTTGAATAGCTTGCTAAAGGACTGCGAATGTTCAAATCCTAATTCATAAGCGATCTCGCTGACGGTCAATTGGGTGGTAGAAAGTTTTTCTTTTGCTTTTTCGACTAACTTTTTGTGTATGTATTGTTGCCCGTTTTGCCCGATAAGTGAACGTAACACATCACTTAAATAACCAGGCGAGATATGTAATTGTTCCGAAATGAATTGCACTGTGGGTATACCTTGGGTCAGAGGCTTCTCAGTGTTGAAATAATCATCCAAAATAGTTTCTATTTTTAGAAGAATATCATTGTTTACCGCTTTACGCGTAACGAACTGTCTTTTATAAAACCGATTGACATAACTCAGCAATAGTTCTATCTGGGCAATCATGACTTCCTGGCTAAATTCATCAATACGGTTGTTGAGCTCCTCTTCCATAATGTGTAAAACAGAAAGTATATTCTCTTTTTCATGGTCGGATAAATGTAGAGCTTCATTGACTGAATAGGAAAAGTAACCATACTGCTTGATCTTTTTTGCCAAAGGGTACCCCCAAAAAAAATCGGGGTGAATGAGCAATATATAGGCATGGGTATTCCCATCATATTCCGTTGTTCCTACCAGTTGGTTGGGAGCTAAAAACAACATACTCCCTTCATTGAAATCATAATAATCCTGTCCATACCTTAATTGTCCGCTGTTTTTTGTAATGAGAGTGATTTTATAGAAACTCAGCACATCATATATCGGAGCCATATCTGTATTAAAAGGATTACTTTCGTTAAAGTGCATCAAACTGATTAAGGGGTGTTGCGGTTTAGACAAGCCAAAAGCCTTATGGCTTTCCGATATTGAAATAATCCGTACCAGCTTATCTTTCTTGTTTTTCATTTTATAAATTTATAAAAAAAACCTATGGTAAGAGTAGGACCATAGGTTTTTGAAACTGTTAAAAAATTACCAGGGAATATTGTTATCTCCTTCGGAAGAATTGGCAGGACCTGTAAAACTTCCTGTTGGTAAATCTTCTGCCAAGGATACCCTTATCGGTTCAACTGAGCCTTCTTCCACCGTATCGGTTCCCTGGAAATTGTTAAGTGCCGTAGCAGTAAAACCCGGACTAACCAGATGAACCTTGATGGTAGACTTCTCCAACTCAATAGCCAAAGACAGGAAAACCCCGTTAAGAGCTGTTTTCGAAGCACCATACACCGTATCAAAAGCTGAACGGTAAGGATTGGCAGGATTTGAATTTAATCCAAGAGAACCCAAGGCGCTTGAAACAGTAACGATACGAGCTGCTGGCGCCTTTCGCAACAGTGATAAAAATGACTGTGTCACGGCGAGAGTCCCAAATACATTGGTTTCCCAAACGGTTTTCATTTCGCTGATCGGTACAATGCTGGCGCGTTGAGCCCCCAGTACTTCTTCCATTGTCCGTCCCCCTGTCCCGGCGTGCGATATGGCTGCATTATTAACCAACAAGGTAAGATATCCAAATTCACTTTCTATTTTCGTTACTGCTGCGTTGATCGAATCGGTATCTGTAATATCCAGTTGAATGGCTTTTGTCTGCATACCGATTTCAGCAGCGGCAGCTTCTCCCTTTTGTAGGTTACGCGAACCTAAATACACTGTGTAGTGATGATCTGCAAGCGCTTTTGCAATTTGAAAACCTATACCTGTATTGGCTCCGGTCACAAGTGCTACTTTTTTTTCGTTTGTCTGCATAATTTTGTTTTTTTAATTTCATACAACAAAATTCCACATTACCCGTACAATTCCTGTAGCCAAATCAGGAACATTTGTAGCCGAATTAAGGAAAGTGACCATCATATTAAGTTCAGCAGCAATATCAATCCAACAAATAATTTCGGCTTTTTTATGGACATTCGCACTGGTTTCAATAGCTCTTCCCCTATCAAATCACATTTCTTTTTTGTATATTCATGTATGTGGATGGATACGATTTTGCAAATTTGAAGTACCAGGCTGAACATACTGTATACCTCACTCTGGTGGAGCTTCCATATTAAGAAATAATCCGTAATAATAAACTGAACAAATAATATGAATATAGAAAAAAAAATTGAGGAAATTGGAGGAATCGAAATTACACCTGCTTTTGAATCAAAGAAAGACAATAATATTGATGTTGATAATTATTTAAAATTGAATGATTTAAAACTTCCGGATGCTTATATCAATTTTTCACTAAAATATGGATTTGGCCAATTCAATAATGATATCGTATTTAAAAGTATTGATAAAATTCCTGTTGGTTATGATGACGGAACCACACCGATAACATTTATCTATGGATGGGGATCCGGTGGGGAGTCACTTCAAGAAACAAGAATTTCACTTGCAGATCAAATAAGTTCAGATTATTTTGTTTTTGCTGAAGGTAACCCTGGAGACTATCTTTTAATAAATACTGTTGATGAAAAGATATACTACTACTCTCACGAAGGAGCTATTAATAATAGTATCTTTTTAGTAGCCGATAGCTTTCAGCAATTCATTGAAAGTCTATTGATTAATGAAAACTCCAATTCTGAAGATGATCTTGAAGAAGAATGGTTTTCAGATGACTTTTAAGATGTATCTACTAAAGTTACAAGCATGTAGTTAATGAAAATTGTAAGAAAATATAACTTAAAGCAATGTCAGCAAGACACAGTTTTTTTATTGTAATACGTCACGCTTAATTTTTTCAATCTGTCGCTTGTGTCGTAAAATATGTACAATAGCATGTTCGGTGATTTGTTCGATGTCATAAACCTGTCCCCAACCTGCTTTTATTTTCAATGAGCTATCGAACTGTTCTAATTCAGCATCTAGAATATCTTTAAAAACATTTTCTGTAAAGAAAAAAACGTTGGTTAAGTCCTCTAAGTATTCCTTAGTTGTTAAATAATACTTTTTCTCTTGACGTTTGATGTTTTCTCCTTTTAAATTATGAATACTAGTCGCATAACCAAAACCCGAACTTACAACGTGAGATAATATCGTCTGGATTGATTTACAATTTTCGTCGGTTGTTTGCGGGTTTATGATAATAGTTAGAGCATTGTCAGGAATATCTTCGATAACTTTTTTGAAATCAAAAATTGCCTGTTCATATATGTCAAGTAAGGCTCCTACTGCTCCTTCTCTGTAATTGTTTATCATTGACTTGTCTAATTTATGCAAGACTAATTTATTGATTTATTTTTCAACCGAGAGCTGCTCATTTTTTATGGTAGCAATACCCTGTTCATAACTCGTGATCTGAAATTCGGGAACCTGTTCCTAAACTTTGAATCATCAAAAATATTGTTGTGTTGATATCTTGGAAGGAGTTCCGGTAATTCCTTCGCGCTTCTGTTGAACCAGGAACCTATTTTAAAAATAAACTTGGGAACAACAAAATATTTTAGATCCCTTTTATAAATACCGGAAGCTATTTGAATAAATTTCCGATAAGTTAGATGGCTTTTATCCACTGGTAGATGCCAGGTCTGTCCGAATGCATCTGGAATATTTCCGATCAAAGCAGTGGCCCGACTCGCATCGGGAGTCCATATCAAACTTCTTTTTTTATCAGCATTCAAAGGAACTTTGAGTTTTTTGTCTTTTTTAATATGTCAAAAATCAATGTATTGGTAATACTCTGTGTTTAATACTTCGATTTAAAATTCCTAGTTGAAGTCCCTAGTTTTTATTTATTAGCGCAATCCACCTTTTAGTCTATATAGTATTTGCTGGAAATAAAATATAATTCGAAAAGAATGAAAAAAACAACTATGGCAGCATACAATGTTGATTTTTTACTTTTTGAAAACCCAAGTATGATACATAGTGGAATATGACTGATCATTTTTACACCATAGATGGGCATTAATTTTTCCAGATAAGCCGACCCCTTAACCAATGTATCAAGGATATCTACAAAAAAAATAATTATTAAACCCAGAAAAATCCATTTTTTTCTTGAATAAAAATAGTTTTTATAGCTGTCGGAATAATCTTTCACGTCTGCAGGATACAGCAACTGACAGAGCGTAAAGTAAAGTAATATATACGCTATTATTAAAATATATTCTGTGAACGTCCAAACCTTTACCTCCCTCAGATTATACTCCCACCACCAAAAATGAATCATCTCAAGAAATAAATAGAATACAAGCAAGAGGTGAACCCAATAAGGTTTTGTTCTTCCCGGATGTTGTATAAACTTCACTGTACCATTAAGTAAACTACCTATACCCAAACTTAAAATGATACTGATGACTGTCTTTATATGGCTAAAAAAATCCATTATAACATGTATATATTGTAAAGAGACTGTTGTGATTTCATTAAAATTATTAAATACTGAAATGTATTAATACCAAAATTTGAAATAAATATAATGAATTACCGCTAATAGCAAAAAATACCTTTGTATTATTGTTTTCTTTTTACATTACGGGTAAAGAAGTATCTGCTTTTAACTCACAGTGCTCATCGTCTCCCCTTCTTGCTAGTTCCGATCATACTCATGGGTATGCAAATTAATGTTCAGCTTCCCAAGAGACGTTTTGTAACTAGTAAGCTATGTTAAGGCCAATGTTAAGAGTCCACTTAAACCGTCCACTCTAGAGAAGGATAGTCCTATGGTTATTGCTACGAATGAATGATCTCCCTCAAAATACGATAACGTTCCCCGACAGTTAACGCCTTCTGGATAGAAAGACAGAGGTTATAAATACCTCTAAAAATAAAGAAAGGCAGATACCTTCATAACTGCCTTAAAATAATTACCTTGTTGTGTAACCCCCATTTGCAAAAATAGTCTGTCCCGTTATCCACCATCCGTCAGTCACTAAAAACTCAACTAAAGGCGCTATATCTTTGATGTCTGTTAGCCCCCCCAGCGCTGAGGCAGATTTATGGTAAGTTACTGCATCTTCAGTCTCTTGACCATAAAAAAATGGAGTATCCATGGGCCCTGGCGCAACAGCCGTAACCGAAATGCCTCTTTGACCGAACTCTTTAGAAGCTGCCCGAGTAAAATGTTCAACCGGAGCTTTAGCTCCTGCATACGTAGAATATAGTCCTGTATATGCGGCCAGCAGTGAAGTTACAATACTACAGATCTTACCATTGTCATTTAGTTTTTTACCTGCTTCCTGGAGAAAGAAATAAGCTGCCTTGGAATTGATACCAAACATTTTATCGTACTCTTCTTCTGTAGTTTCGGTAAAAGGCTTTTTTAACACCATACCAACTGTATTAATGGCTATATCAATTCCGCCGAATCTCGCAATTGTTTCATCAAAGAATTTGGTCAAGTTCTCAACCTTTGTCAGATCACCCTGAAATAAGAATGCATCAGCGCCTAAAGCCTGAATTTCTGCCAGAGTTTTCTCACTTTCTGCTTTAGAACTTTCACTATTAAAGTGTATAGCCAGTTTTGCTCCTTTTGTAGCAAAATCTTTGCTCAATAGCCCGCCAAGGTTTTTACCTCCGCCTGCAATTAAGACTACTTTTCCTTTCAAATCATTTTTTGACATACTATTATAAAATTTATGTGTTCAGTAATAATACAAATATCTGGAGTTGCAGATTTAAAAACATGGTGAACTTTTCGGATAATTAACGGCATTTATTGATCAGTTTTAATTCTAAACTGCCCAGGAGTTACCCCTGTCCATTTCTTAAAGAATTTTGAAAAATTAGAAGGGTTATACGTGAGCATCTCTGCAATCTTTGCTACAGATTTATTATCGTTAACTAACATCTGCTTTGCCTTCTCAATAATCTTTAGGTCATAAAAGTGACAAGGATGATTTCCCAGCTCTTTTTGTATTAATTCAATGAAGTGTTTATGGGAGATTGCAAGCTCTGAAGCGATTTTATTTATTTCAAAAAACTCCAAGGTGCGCCCGCTGATGACATCATCAATATGGTCTTCCAAGAAATCTAAATACCTCTTACTAATCTCTGCACTTCTTTTTATATTTGGATTCTTATTGTTCATAATTCTAAAATTGAGCAATACAAATATAGCGAACTGCTAGGTCTACTTACTATTACGAAAAGATTAAACAAATTATGGTGACAACTTAACAACTTGCAATAAACGTTGTCCGAAATATGTCCGAAAACAAAAAGCCACTGATAATCAGCAGTTTTTATAGTAACAAGGATCAGATAATAAAAGCAAATTCCTATATACAGAGCTAAAAATCTAGTCAGGAAAGCTTTGAATAGCATGTTCAATTATCTAGATATAAATCCTGAAAGAAACGAATTTGACGATTTACTTGACAAAATGTTTCCTGAAAGCAAACCAAACAAGGGTGTCTGAAACCGATGAGTATTTCAAGATTTATTTTTGGTAAAAAGATTCCTGTCCCGAATATTGATATATTTTTGCTCATTATATTAAACCTTATTAAAATGAAAAATTTTATTAATTACTTTAGTTTACTCTGTATCACCTTATTTTCAGGATAGGTTCCAGGATGGCGAACTCTTTTTATTTGACGAAGGTCAAGGACAGCAAGGTATTGGAAAGCAGCAAGCATTACCTGTCAGAATTGAAGATCTAGCTGAAATAAAATCCTACCAGACCATTCCCGATACAAAACAAGTAAAAATGGATAAGAAAATACTGGAGTTCCATCGCATAAAGCCCGATAAATCGTTCACCGTTGAGACATTTATCAATGGGCAAGAGTCTTATTTTGGCAACGACTTACAAGAAGAAGATGAAGCAAATGAAGTACCTTATACTGCTCCACCTCCAATTCTTGAGCTACTTAAGATACATTGCCTCGCTGCTCACTTAAAGATACTGCCTGGATCTTAAATTGGCTCCGGCGAATCTTCGATTTCTAAACTGTAATTTTTTCTGATCTTTTTCATACTCTTAAAGTTAATGAGTATAAGAATTGTGTCCTAACAAAGTTAGCAACTCCAGATACATCATGTACTGTATTTTGGAACACAAAATTACAATGATTCCATGAAGCATTAGGTAGGATTCTCTTTATTGGACAGTTAAAATTTGTTAATTTAAACCATCATATAATATTTATTTTTGAAATTTGTTCTACAACATAAAATATTATTAATATGAAAAATTTAAAAAAGCTTCAAAAAGCAGAATTAAAAACAATTGTAGGAGGTGCGGATTGTACTAGGCTCTGTTTTATAAATGACAAATTAATATGCGTTCCATACAATTCATGTAGTGGTCCTGGACTTGAGCCATAAAATGGTAAAAACTCCGGTAAAGGAAATCAGGGGCTTTGATTACGATAAATATTATATACACAATGCTTTTAGATCTCCGGGAGCTCTTACGGAAGAAGAACTTGGTAAAGTAAGGCTGAGGTTTATCAGGATAGGTATAGAAATTTTCGAAATGGGGTCAAAACAGAATCAAAATATATTCTAACAGGATCAGAAGCCGACCTTGAGGGGTAACTTTTGCTTTCGTTAGCGTTGACAAAGGCTCTGCCAGAATGGAAATACACAATCTGTTAATTCAAATGGGTATTCCTTTATAGATGTTGGAATGGGACTGAATCGTGACACGGATAAAATTGGAGGATTAGTACGAACTACTTATTTTCCACCGGAGAGCGCACTAGCTATTTCTGAAAAAAGACTAACTCCATTAGTCTATTATCCAGACGATGTTTATAAAACTAATATTCAAATTTCTGAGCTGAATGCATTAAACGCAAGTATGGCCGTACTTAAGTTCAAGCAAATAAGAGGTTTTTATGCTGATATTAGGGGTAATTACCACACTCTTTTTGATATAAGTGACAGCAAAAACATTGGTGAAAATGAACTCTAAAATAAATCTTGAAAATGTCGAATTTATTCCAAAGAATATAACACAAGGAATACTTTATGTTTCTGATCGCTTTAATGTAGCGGTACATCTATGTGCCTGTGGGTGTGGAAACAAAGTTACTACACCTCTAGGTCCAGCAGAATGGACGTTCAATAATGAAGGTGGTAATCCGTCGCTATATCCTTCGATCGGAAATTGGCAGATCCCCTGCAGATCCCATTATTGGATAAAGGAAGGAGAAATAGTTTGGTCATATGCATGGAGTGAAGAACAGATTGAAAAAGGAAGAAAATATGATCAGCAGAAGCTTGAGGAGTATTTCAGAGAAAGGAAACAAAAAGTAAAAAAATCGCTTTGGAAAAGAATAATGAATTGGTTTGGAGGTTTATTTAAATAATATTGTTGTAATTTTCTAATAAATTAGCAATCCTATTTTCTCAGAGAATGCACGTCACCCTTCAGCAAAGCGTTTAAGGAAATGCTGCCTTTAACAATCAATTATGATGGACCTGAATGCAAATGATAAATATTATGATTTACCCAACAGTCTGCCAAAAATCATCCAATCCAGAAACTGTTAAAACGAGGATGATGGATGGTTTGTTAATGTATCGAGAAACTATTTAATTTCTAAAAGTAGAGTGTCAAAAATTAACGTAATGATGTTGAAAATTATCTTAATGAAAAAGCATATGATGTTAACGCAATTTACAAAGATAAAAGCGCTGCTAAGCTTTTGGAGGAGTTTAACATAAATAAGGATGAAGTTGAGAAAATTGTAAAAGAAAATGCTAGTAAAATTAATATGCCCATAAGACATGAGTTCTCTAGAATGACACTTAAGGATCAAGAGATAAGATAAGATAAGATAAGATAAGACAAAACATAAAAAATAATGACAGTATTAAAAAGTTGATTGGCAACATAGTATTAGAAATGGAACTTGTGATCCATTTAATTATGGGATGATGGAGGATAGAAAAAATGAAATTTAAAATAGACCTATTGAATATTATTTAATAATAGCTATCGATGAAAAGACTGATAAGAAAAAGATAAATGTCAATAGAAAAGCAATAGGTTTACCTTCCTTAGAATATCAAGAGTTTAAGAAAAGAATTATTTCAAATTAACCGCGACAGTAGTGCTAGCAGCATTGAAGTACATTCCTCACGAAGTTCTGGCATATGTGACAGGAGGAATAATGGGTGATACCGTATTAGCATCTATAAACGACAGGAAATTCCTGTCGTAATATAAAGATCTGGATCATCGTCAAATTACATTCCTACACCTAAATAAACTTGTAAATTTTCATTTAGCAAATACAATAAACCGACATCTCCATTTATGGTTTGGTTCCATATCTTTTTCAAAATTTGAAAAATATTCTGCAAATACTGAAATTTCAGCTGTAATAGAGTAAGCGAACAAGTCGTAAAAAATATATCTTCTTTAAAAGAAAAAGTTCCTATGTTATATTGGCGCTGCTGTAATTGGAGCAATTGGTGGTGCTAGAGTTGGAGGTGGTGCTGCAAGTGCAGCATTTACAAAAGCATGGGATTTATTCGCAGAATAAATTCATTAAAATTTAATTAACTTGTATCTATCTCAAATTATAAACTTATTATTATGAAATATATTTTAAGCATTATTCTATTCATGTTTTGTGGTATTCTTTGTTATTCTCAAACAAAAGATGATTGGAATAGTATTACTTCAGGACAATGGGCTTTTAATGTTAATCCAAGTCTTTTTGTTTTAAATTATAAATTAGATTTTTTCTTATCTAAAGATGAAAATAAAAAAGTTTCAATTTCAGAAATATTGAAGAAAGAAAATGTAGATTTGAAAGGAAATTCTTATAAAAAATTTAAATACAATAATGAAAATTATTTAGTAACAAAAAAAGACAGTAAAAGTGATACACGAATTTTAAAAGTCTTAAAAGAAAACGAAACTTATTTTATATTATGTGCTGAAAAAAGATCTTTATGTGATTGTAAGGCTGAAACTTTTACATATTTTAAACCCAAGAATGAGTTACAAAGAATTCAAAAACCATTTTCTTTATCCTTAAAAAAGAATTTAATAGATAGATTAAAAGAATTGAATACAGAAACTTCAAATGCTGAAAACTTAACTTTTTGTCAAATATTAGAAACTATTAAATGAATTTAGAAAGGCAAGCTATGGAACTTATCGCAATACAAAAATCAGCATTGCATGAAATGAACAAAGAGCTGAGGGATTTTTTAGAATTCACCAAAAATGCCACAGGAAAATACATCCCGATTTACAAAGAAGAAAAATGGCTTGATAACCAGGAAGCATGTTTAATGATGAACATTACGAAATGGACTTTGCAGACTTACAAGGACAAAGGACTATTACCGTGTTCCAAACTGAACAGCAAGAATTAATCATAGCTGCCATTTTAAATAGTACTTAAAAAAAGGGGTATTATGAATTCAGGAGGTTAGTTCGAATCGCTCCCTTTTCCGCTGAGACATAAAAAACGCAGTTTGGAGCCTGTAAAACAAGGCTAAAAACAAAATAAGTTCGTTTCCCTTTCATAAATATTTCAAACAACTTCAATAAAACATAGAGTTGGTTAATGACTCTACATATATCCCAGTGGATCACTTTCCAATACAGAATTTCGAACTCATTGTTTATTAGTGGATAATGACAATAAAGGACCAACGAAGGGAAAGCTGTTATCAAACCCTACAAACTGAAAAAAGGCAAGTAATTGAATTTAATATAATAAATTTACCATTCAATTTAATAACATCATGTTGCATGACGAAGGGTAAATTATTGCTTAAAACACCAATTTGATTAACTTATGACAATACTACTTCAATGTACTAGGATTCTATGCTATTTTCCTATTTCTTACGGCGAGTACTAAGCTTTCAGGCTATTTTTTTGATCGACCCATTACAGAAGAAAATCCTCTAAAAAAAGATAAGATCATATTAAAATAGTTTTTTCCATTTAGCGATTGTATTCCTGCTTATATTAAAATGCCTTGCTAATTTAGTATTATTTATCATGTTTTTTTTTTGATAATTTAATATTTCTACAATATCAGATTTTTTATAAGAACGATGTATGTAAGTAGATTTTTGACTGCTTAAACCGAAAATTTTACGATTTAGTTTTATTATATCTAATACTGATAGATTTGATTTTTTTAATAAATCCAAACATTCTTGCCTTTTATTGGGATACTTTTTATTTATAATATCAGAATAAATACGCCTATAATCTGGTGTTACTTTTTCCATATTTTTTTATTTTTTGTTATTTCAGTCTAAGTTGTATTTTTCCAGCCATTTATATAATGTGGTTTTTGGAATTCTATATTCTTTCATCACCTGCATTTTTGTCATTTCTCCTTGATTTATTTCCTCTAGAATAAAATCAATTACTTCCTTCGTGTATATATTTTTCTTAAACTGAGGCAATACCGATTTTTTTTTATTTAAAGTATGATTATGAATTGCATTAGCATGAGGTGCAAATAATATGAGATGTTGTGTGTAGATTCTAAAAAAATCATATTCTAACAATTTACTCCATCGTAAAAGAATTTCCGTGTCTAAACTTTGAGCTTCATACATTTGTTGAATTTCAGTTTCAGAGTATTTAAAAAAACTGCATATTCTGTCAATTTCTGTATTACGTTCTGTAACTCTTTTCAGAATCAAAGATCCTATATGAATGTTTTTTAAATCAATTTTAAATATATTCTGTTGCACTATTAAGCGATTTTTTAGTTCTAAAATGTGTTTATTACTAAGCCCTATCCTACGTTATACAATAGAGTTTTTTGTTTTTTTTTCAGTAGATGATTTAATGATTAATATAATTGAGGTGACAAATAATTCCTTATGAATGCTAAAGCTTTCGAGTATAGTATTTGGAAATTCTATGGGCTCTAATGGTGGATTATTTTCCAGAAGTAAGACTGTTTTATAGAAATAAATTGCATAGAATTCTCAAACTTAAAAAATTTCTAATCACGAAATAAGATAGCGCTTATTATTCCCACTACTATTATAGAGAATAATACAGAAATTGATTTGGTATCAGTAAGAAAAAAAGTTCCTGTTAAAGAGAAAATAACCAGAAAGATTACAAATATCCTAATATAAAAAATCATATTTTTTTTGTTACTTATTTTTTTCATTATTTGTGTTAAAAATAAATCTCTATTCAAACATTCCTTAAAGATGTTGGTTATTATCGTTGTAATCCTTTATTTTATTTAATAAGAGCTTATTCTGCTCATTGATACTGTCGTACTGCTGGCACTCTTCTGGTGAGCGCAGCTACTTTTCCTGCTAACGCAGTTTGTAAATCCTGTAATGCTGTGATAATTTCTTTTTTTTCCGCTTCAGAAAAATGACGGCCTTCAAAGTTTAAAAAAGGCATCGTATTAATTTTTGGTAGCTATTGGTGATTGATCGGTGGTTAGTGATATCATTTACTGAATTTTCATTGATCCATAAATATTCATCACTAACCATTGATCATTATTTCATTTATTGTTCTACGATGGTCAATACATTGTAGCTCGCATCTGTATTAAATAAGCTGTTATTTCCGTCAAACTGTACTGAAATCCAGGTAAAAGGTCTCAGCTTGTCCCCTTTCTTCAGCTTAACACTTACTGTACAGGCAGATCCTACAGGCACTGTATTAGTCCCACCGCCTCCAGTATCTGAAGCATAGCCATTATTTGTTTTTACTCTTTGTATAATAGCATCGGTATTGACATCTTTAACTTGCCAAATTGCTTCTGTTTGATTATTGGATCCTGTATTGACATTAGCGGCTTGTAATGCAAAAGTAAAAGTGGCAAAATATACCCCATCTCTTGGTGCCACAAACTCGCCTGTATTAGGATTAAAATTTGTGGTATTGACACCAGAATCAGAATCCAGCACTTCCGTCCAATTGGTCAAATAAGAAGAGCGGCGTTGCATAATACCAGTTTTCGCACCGGAATCAGGGCCTTCAAAAACTTCTGTATTTTGTGTCGTTTTATTCGCCATTACCACAATCCGTGGTTTGCCTTTCGGGAAGAAACTTATCCAATTGGTGCCATCGGAAAGTTCCAGATAGCCATTTACTCCGATAGCGGGGCTGTTCACATAGCGTAGAGCACCGGCACCGGCAGCAGTTGCCGTTTTATCCGTCATCCCTACGCCTACTGAGCCATTAGTACCACTGCGAAGATCCACAGCCACCTTTGGGCTAGCAACCAACACGCCAACCTTACCGGTGTTATCCACAATCACATTGCCCGCATCTGTTACGATCTCGGTAGAATTTACAGGGCTGCGTGTTCCTACACCAATTTGGGCATTGAACTGCGTTACCAGGAAAAGCAGAGGTATGATAGAACCTGCAATTTTTTTTATTTTATGTTGTAATATTATCATTGTTATACTTTTTATAGTTCGCTGATACTTAAGTTATTTAATGTTGCATCTGCCAAAACAATTCTACCGCCCCCCATATTATGCTTAACAGTAAACCTAAAACTATTACCAGCCTTAAGGTTAAAAATAGCATTGCAGTTACCACTTATGTAATTTTGCTTTACATTAGCCTGATATGCAGGATAAGAATTGATTGTTTTGAATGTCGGGATCGTAGTAGTACCAGTCAATGTAACACCTTCTATGGCTGTTTCTATATAGGTATTATTAGGAATATTACCTGTACTTGGACCCAAAGTAATACTGAAAGAAACCAGATAGAATCCGTCGCGAGGTGCCGTAAAAACACCATTCGTAAAAGCGTTCTCAGAATCTCCGGTTTCATTCCAACCCGTAGTAATTGGTGTACTGTTAATAATACCTGTGGGAATACCCGCACCTGAATTGTTGGTAGCATTGATAAGCACCTTGGTAGGTGGATTAAGTGGCAAGGCAATCCAGTTAGTACCATCGGAATAATCTAAATAACCATCGGCATTATAACGCAGTGCACCAGCACCGGCAGCTAGTGCAGATTGTGTATTGATGCCCACACCAAGAATCCCCTTCTGGTCTGCCGAACGGAGGTCCACTCTGGTCACAGGGCTTAAAAGTCCCACTCCTAAATTACCAGCCGCTGTAACCACTACATCATTGGCCATATGTGCAGGTGTATCGCTGGCGTCTTTTGCAGCGTCTATATGGAATGCCGCCTGCGGATTTATAGTACCTACGCCCGTCTGAGCCAAGGTTTTACCAACAGAAAAAATTAGAGTACAAGCCAGCAATTGATATTTGATATTAATATTTTTCATCATAATCTATTTTTAATGTTCTATAATGGTCAAATTATTAAATCCATCATCCGGATTTGCAGGGTCTGAAGGATTACTTGTAACCCTCAGTGCGACACCACCAGATGTTACTAAGGTATGAAATAACCTTGCGACCACTTGTGTACCAGCAGCCAGGTTAAGCGTAACGGTACTTGAGCCTCCCGCCTGTGTGGGACGAGAAGCACCACCATCTTCACCGGCAGCATTACTGCCATTCATTGATTGTCCAAAGGTTTTATAGACACGAGCCAAAACTGTACCTGTGGTAATGTTATAGAACTGTGATTCTACCAAAGAGCTATCATTAATAGCAGTACTCGCAAAATCAAAAGTCAACAGAAAAGTATAGGTACCAGTGCGAGGTGCTGTGAAAATACCTGTAAGCGGAGCGAAAGTAGGGCTCGAATTCAGCTCACTCCAATTCCCAATATTAGTAGCTACACCCCTTGTTATTGTTTGACTTGAGATCTTTCTCGCAACCACTACAGCTTTCTGTGGGGCTACATAGACCCTCTTCCACGTTACGTTGTCAGATACGTCCATTGTGGGTCCAGTACCTTGTGGTGTCGCAGAATCATATCTTACAGCACCGGCACCGGCGGCTGATGCAAGCATAGTGGTCGTTCCTAATCCTAAAGCATTTTCGCTGTTTGTACCTGTTTCTGAGCGCATATCCAGCTTTACTTTTGGGGAAAGAGTTCCTACACCAATGAAACCGGTTGTCTTATCGACGATCACATCATTGGCAGCCTGTGCTGATATTGGCAGTGCTGGTGCGGTAGCATCATTATCCTTAGCACCATCTATATGCAATGGCCCTTGCGGATTTATGGTGCCTATTCCGGTTGATCCTACCTGGGCAAAAGCTATACCGACCGAACAATACAATATCGACATCGCCAGTATTGCATGAATTCCTTTATGTCTATTTTTCATATTTTCTAAAGGAATTTGGATTACTTGTTATTGTTTTCTTTCACAAGAAGCTTCTCCAGCTTTTCCATACGGTATTTCAGATCATTGATCTCCATTTTTTGCTTAGCGATCTCCTGCTGCTGCTCTATGGTATGCAGATACAATTCTTCTATCTTTTCCAATTGCTGGATGGACAGCTCAGACAAGTTAACTGTGTAGCCATTGTCTGTTTTCGGGATATCCTTGATAGAAGTTACTCCCGGCAGATGCTTATTTGCTTTGATGTAAGCAGCTGTTTCTTCCAATGTTTTGAATTTGTATGTTTCATCTATTTTAGATGTTCCATCAAAATAGTCTTCAAAAACATAATCAGCATATTTACCTGTGGTTGTGTAGTAAGATCCTGTTGTGGCCACATTACCTGTTACAGACAGCTTTGGTGTAATGGTAACTGAGTTGGACGTAAAAGGTGCAATAGGTGTTTGTGAACCTATGGAAACATTACCAGCCTGGTAGATATTCTGGGTATTGGTAGTTGCTGCTGTAGTACTACCTTGTACGTTCCAAGGTTCTGTCGGAACAGTTACTAGTGAAGAAACGTCTTGCCAAGATAACTGGACGCTAGATGCTCCAGCAGTAGTTAATACTTGATTAGCAGCACCATTATTTCGAGGAAAAATATACTGTCCTTCATTTGTACCGCTGGAATTAAAGAACCTAAATCTGACACCTTCCGCTCTATTGATGGTTACTCTGGATCCTACTCCTGATCCTGAAGCTAAGTTATCATATAGTTCAACACCTACGCTTGTATTTACACCTACGGCAGACTGATATTGGTTCGAATCATTAGCAGCCCGTAGCTGAGCCGAGCTTACACTAGCAAGAGAAAGTCCTGTTATTTCTGCTCTATAAGTTCCGTATTTACTTGAAAGACCTGTCATACCAGCAGCATTATTTGTATACAACATATTTACTTTTGATGCACTGTTAATATCTGCATTGTCAGCACTTGACATTATGTTGGACCCTTCTCCAATACCGGAGAAATTATTGTCAATAGTACTGAAAACACCGGAACCACTATACATGGATTTTATATCTCCGGCTACTTCTAGCTGCTTGTTGGTTGTAGTCTTATTAATGGCAACCTTACCAGTCTGGTAAATGTTTTGGGTATTTGCGGTTGCCGGAGTGCCATCTGCTTGATTGTACCACGGCTCCGCACCAGATGCGCTGCTGCCACTTCCAAACTTGGTCCAAAGAGAACCATCAAAATAGTAATAACCTTCTGTTGTTACATTTGCTGTTTTTGTGGTAGCTGGAGATACAGCAGATGTAGCATAGATAATAGCTCCTTTTTGCGCTGTGTCATATTGGGCATCTTTACCAGCAAGCTCGTTGCCCGTAAGACGTGGGGCAATGATACCCTCTGCTGTAGTAGCATCCGTTGTTTTTGCGGTAACATCCAAAGTCGCTTTGGGAGCTTCATTGTTGATACCTACCTGAGAATAGGCTACTGAAGAAATTGCTAAAGCGCCTAAAAGAATAATATTTTTTTTCATTTTAAAATGTTTTTTTGAAAAAATTGTTAATTAGTGTATTCACGGCATCTACTTTTTGTTTTGCACACGAACACACAAATGGTTTATATGATTGTTATTAAGATTGGCTACGCCAGACCACACGAATGACAGAGTGGTGTTTTGTGAGAATTCACGTTTGCTATTTACTTCTAAACTCTAGGTGGCGGACGGATGTGCATTTGGCAATGACTTATTTCATTGGCAAAAGACATTATATATTTAGAATTGTGTTTTTTCTGGAAAGGAATGGAGATGTAATTCTTAAACAATATTGGTAGTGCCAATATTGTTAAATGTGTAGTTGTAGAGGGTACTATTATGATATCTCTCTTACTTTTAGAGAAGATAAAATGATCAGACACAGGAATCTCTTTGACCTGTACATTAGCTACACGTGTTTTTTCTACTTTCTGATACTTATTTAGATAAGACTTCGGAATATTTTTTGAAACTTGTAAGACTGGTGATTTCTTCTTTATACTTACTCTTGGTTTGGTTTGTACAAATTCTACATTACCTTTCAATTGTTCGGTATTATAGATCGTAGTACCATCTGATACAAAAACTTTTACAATTTGAGAATTATCCGTGTTTTGAGAAAGAGAATCAGAAGTATCTCCTGAAATTTTTTCTTCTGTATTTTTCACCTCAACATTTGCAATTGGGAGTGCAGATATTAAAATTGCAGAAGTGAAGAAAATGGGAAACAGCAGAGCTTTTGCACAAAATGCAATATAAGCTCTGCTGTTAAATAAATAAATTTTCCTCATTTGGATTTATAAAAAAGGAGAATACAACTCTTGTATATGATCAAATACTTGACAATATTATAGCTTAAATTTCGCAGAGAAAACGATAGTAAGTGAGGTTTTCGGAAAAACTAACAATAAAACCACCAGAAGCACATAAATGTATTGTTTTACAAAAAACAATACTGATTATCAACTGATAATAAAAAAAATAGCTTAAAGATTATTTTACAAAAAATGCTGGGATATACAAATTTACTTTGCTTAAAACAGCTACTCTTATAACAAGGTTTATTATGATATATTTAAGTTGTAATTTTATTTGTGATAAATTGCAGGCTAATATCAGTAATTTCTTCGCATTTCTGTATGCTATTAATTTAAACACATAAAACGCATCTTATGAAAAAACTCTATTTATTATTCTGTATGATTTTCGGAATAACTTATTCCCAAAACTCTGAACAACTTAATATAAGATCAAAAATTGATAGTGATATAGAAGAAGCAGAAAAAGCAAGAGATTCTAAAAAAGCAATAGAAATTTCTAACAATACATACCGCCTTTCTAAAATTATAGATTATAAAAACGGGATGAAGAAAAGCTACAATATTCTGATGACAAAATATTTCGATGCTGGAAATTTTAAGAAAGTTATTGAAATTAGTAAAGATGCCGAAAAATTATCCTTAGAAACAGATGATCATAAAATGCTCTCTAATACTTACAGACTAAGAGCATCTTCTTTTACGGAATTGGGTTTTAATGATGATAGTCATAAAGAATTTTTAAAAGCTCTTGCTGTTGTAGATAAAATAGAAAGTAAAAATTATAAATTTTACCAAAAATCACTCATTTATGTAGGCCTGGCTTCTTATAATGCTCATATCAATGCACCACTAGACTCGGTAATTTATTATCAGAAAAAAAGTTTGGAAATAGCAAATAAAATGGATGATAGTGGAGATTTTTTGAATAAGAAATATCATAATTTGACGTTGGCATATATTAATTTGGGAATGACAAGTAATGCTTCGAAAAATGTAAAAGATGCAGAAATGTATTTTCTCAAAGCTTTGCAAATATGCAAAAGCCCGAAATATAATTTAGGTAAGGATCTAGAAGTAATTACTCTGAGTGAGTTTGCCTGGTTGTTTTATGATCAAAAGAAATATGATAAGGCGATAAGCAATGCAGTAGAAGCAGAAAAACTTGAAAGGCAAATCAGCAAACCTTATACCAGAAGGGATATTTACGAAGTTTTGTTCAGAGCACAAGTGGAAATGGGGAAAAAAGAGGAGTCCTCAAAATACATGAATCTTTATACAAGTTTGAACGACAGCCTGGTAAATGCAGAAAAAAAGACAATAAATACTCCTGCCAAGCATATGAGAGATGAACAGGGGAAAATCAATAAAAGTACTATTCAAAAAATCATTATAATATCTTCAGTACTTTTTATCCTTATTATTATAATAGGTTGTTTTTTTTGGCGACGAAATAAAATTTTACTCCACAGAAAATATGAAATAATTATAGAATCTCTTAAGAATAAAGAGGAAGAAAAGCTAAAAACCATCAATGATAGTGATAATAATAAAATTATTCACGACAACAGCGTTCATATTACTTCTAAGACAAGCGCTATTTTATTTGAAAAATTATCCAAATTTGAAAAAGAACAAGAATTTATTAGAGAAGATATAAGTCATGTTTACTTGGCAAATTCTCTTAATACCAATACAAAGTATCTTTCAGAAATCATCAAACAGCGTACCGGCAAGAGTTTTAACAATTACATTAATGGACTTAGAATTAATTATATAACAGAGTTACTCTATAAAGAACCTAAATACAGAGAATACAAAATCAGCTATTTAGCAGAAGTTTGCGGTTTTGCCTCCAGAGAAGTTTTCGCAACGGTTTTCAAAAAAGAAATAGGAGTTACTCCATCATATTTTATATCCCAGCTCAGAGCTGCTAAAGTTAAGCAAGAATTGTGAAATTTATCCATTTTAGCGGGTATTTCGGAATTTCCCCATACATCAATTAATAAGCAAAAAACTAAATATTAATCTTAAAAAAACAACGTTTTTGCACTTGTCTTATTCGGCCATTATGACTAATTTTTTAACAGCACAGGAATACCGTAAACTTGCCGTTAATAATTCAGCTTTTCAGGATGTAAATGATAACGGAGTTGCTGTTTCATTCGGACTTATTTATAATTGGTCAACGTGGTTTAAGTCTGCAACGCAAACAGGTATCCGATTATTTGATGAAAGTAAAAAAGAAAGATGTTCTTCTGGATATTGACGAGGTCCAAAAATCTATTTATTTTATAATAAAAGGTGTAGTAAGATCATATTACGTTAACAACTTAGGCAGAGATACGACATCATGACTGCTATTTGAAGGAGATCTCGCAATTTCCGTGTTTATTTTCTTTAACCAAAAACGATCTTTCGAGGCTCTTGAAGCTTTGGGAGATTCGTCCTCCTTGTTTTAAACTGTAAGTCTCCCTATTCTTTGGACAGACTTATACCCTCATTTTGTTTTGTAAAATTATAAAATATTTCATTCTCTTGTTGGTGTTGGAAAAATTTGTTGGAAAGGAGAAAACTTGGTGTTGGACCAGGATTTAGCGAGTTTACTCTTTCAACAAATACTGCATTGGAGATAAAATAATAGAAATCATGAAATTTAATAATAGGGCTGGGCAACTTTGGAGGTTCATTAGTCGAAAAGCTAACTCAACAAGGAAATGAAGTAATTGGTGTTGATTCAAGAGTAGAGAAAGTGAACATAGTGAAGAATAAGCTTTCCCATACAGTTTGTATGAATGCAACGGATCAGACAGCCATTGCCCATTTGCCATTGAAAAATACTGATGTGGTGATGGTTTGTATTGGAGAAGATGAGGGGGCCAATATCATGGTAACTTCAAACTTTAAAAATCTCGGTGTCAAGCGATTAATAAGCCGCTCTATCAATCCACTACACGAAAATGTACTACAGGCTATTGGAGTTAGCGAGATTGTAAGACCAGAAGAAGAATCTTCCGAAAGATGGGCTAAAAAGCTATGTTTAAAAGGAGTTATTGATTCATTTGAACTTAATAAAAATTATAGTATTGTAGAAATATTACTTCCTGAAAAATATGTTGGGAAATCAATTGAAGAAGTGAAATTCAGGGAAAACTACAATGTTTTAGTATTGACCACAATAAAAAACACACCCGAATCAGCTTTTTTGGAAAAAATAAGATGGTGACAACAGTTCAGGGAATACCTGACCCTCAGACAATCCTCTCAAAAGATGATATTATTGTTATTTACAGGGCTAATGAAGATCTTCAAAAATTTGCCAAAGAATAGATAAATAAGCTGCTTTCAATAAATTTGACGCATGCCGTCTTTAGTCCTGCTGAGATCCCTTTCCTTCCAGCAGCATTTAATTGCCTACTTATTAAATTGCGTCCAGACTTTTTTAATTAATTCTTTAAAAGCAGCATCGTTTGTAGTAAATGACTTCGAGGTAAAGAAATAATATATCTTCTTCTACGCAATCAATTTCAATAACTTTCTGAAATGTTCTAAATATACTAGATTTTCCCATGTCTTATCTTTTAAAAACTAAACTTCTTCTCTAAAAAATAATAACAATTATAGGTTGGGCAAATTTTCAATTATTTCTGCTTCTTTAGAATATAATTGTCTAGACTATACTGATAGACTGTCATAGTTGCTAAAAGAAAGCAGGAACTTGCACCTATCCATACCGAATAGGTAAAAGTAGATTTTATTCCTAATGACAGAGTCATTGAAACAGCGAAAAGAATTAAAAGTATACCTGAAATTACAGCACTGATGCGTGTTTTATACCCAATTAGCAGCAATATTCCTAAGAGAACCTCTAAAAAAGTAGCAGATAAAGCCAAAAACGAACCCACATACCCTGGAACAAAAAAATTAAGCTCATTGGAATATAATAAAAAATTTTCCCAATTCCCCCATGTGACGTTTACTTGTCCTGGTTCGCCCCAATAACCTAGACGATCAGCAACTGCCGACAAAAATGCTGTTGCAACTGAAATGCGAGCAAATAATTGAATAAATTTTGTGGCCATGAGTGTAATTTTTTATAATAGCAAAGTTAGTGGTATTTGTCTAAAAAAAACTTAAACCAGTTTAAGAACAAAAACGCAATCTTTCAAGAATATTAAAACTCCTTTCAGCCTTCATCTTCATCTCTCAATTGTCATCAGACCATATCACTATTGTTCACGAAAAGAAATATTTTATTATAAATTTTGCTTTCAAGCAGTTATATTCTTTGCCCTACAAAAAATACACTTAATATTACGGGTCTGATACAAATGTAAAAAATTATTGCTTGTCGTTCATAGATCCGAAATAGTTATCTTAAAAAACGGTAATGATATTTGAGCAGCAATAAGTCAATGGCCTTAATTAACAACAACAACTTTATTATTTAATATATGCTTGATATTAGCTTGACACGAATTGATTATTTTTGCCGTGCATTGAAACAATGTGGTTCTTATAATGCAGGATTTAAAAAAAATATATTTAGATTACAAACATCAAGTATACTTTTTTGTCAAAAAGTTTATTTCAAATAAAGAAGATGTGGAAGACGTTGTGCAGGAGATCTTTGTACATCTTTTGAAACATTCTGTGGCTCTCAAAAATCCCCAAACTTTAGAATCTGTAATTTTCAAAACATCTCAACAGGAAGTTTCTAATTTTTACAGAAAAAACAAAATGCTTTTCACTTTTTCGGATGAAAGTTTGATAAAAGATGAAGCCGATTCAGAAAAAGATGATGTTGAATTTAAAGAAGAACAATTACAAAAAATACAAAACCTTCTTGAAGAAGTTCCTGAAAGGAGCAAAGCTTTTTTCTATAAAAACAAATTAGAGAAAATAAGCTATTCTCAAATCGCCAAAGAAAATAATATCTCAAAAACAGCCGTAGAAAAGCAAGTCAATAAAGTCATCCGACACATAAAGGCAAATCTAAATCTGTTTTAACGAAATATTAACCAGTTTAAACAAATTATTAAATCCATCTCTTCGAGGTGGATATTTTTATTTTGCTGCGTAATTGTATTTGTATGAAAGATTCTCAAAAACATTTTGAAAAAATTTGGACAAAGGTTTCCGAAGAAAAACAGGAAATGGATTCTGCAACCGATTCCAGAATCTGGAAAGGAATAAATGGGAGAATTAAGCAAAATAATAAGCGAAAATATTATTGGATGGCTGCGGCTATTTTGATTCCTTTATTCGGAATTTTATTTTTTTATAAAGATTTTGAGCCAAAAGAAACGAAAAACAGTTTATCAGCAATTGTATTGCAAACCACTAAAGTTTCTAAAACATTCAGATTATCCGATAATAGTGTTATCACCTTAGAACCTTACAGTAAATTATCCATCAATAAAGATTTTGGAAAGAAATACAGAAATGTGAAATTTCAGGGGAAAGGTTTTTTCTCGATTGCAAAAGATCGATCTAAACCTTTTATCGTAGACGCAGGCGGTTTCAGTGTTGAAGTTTTGGGAACAAAATTTTCGGTTGATCAGAAATCAGAAGAAAAAAAGGTAAAACTGTTTGAAGGAAAAGTAAGAATAGATCACAATGGCAAACTGACCTATCTCCTACCCAATGAAAACTGGAGCACCTCTCCTACAAATAATGATTATCATTATTATGCAGTAACTGCCGTAAAAACTTTCACTTTTGAAAATACAACGTTCGGGGATGCTATATCTGAGATAGAAAATACGTACGGAACTAAAATCACTTATCCCAAACATATTGCTAAAAACCAGGTATCAGGCTCATTCTCAGGAAATTTGAAAGAAGTTCTATCTATTATAAATTATCCATTTAATCTAAAAACTAGTTTCAAAAATGAAAATGAAATAATTCTCTATTAAAAAAAACAGCACCAATAATGTGGCGTTATCAGTGCTTGTATTTAATTCAAAACTCGCTTAAGAATAATAAATTAACTCTTCAAATTTATGAAAAAAACTGCAATTTCTATTGCTTTACTCGTCGCTATGGGACTACCTGTGCATAATTATGCGCAAACCCAGACCAATATGCCTGTCACAAACAGTCAAGGTCAGGTATCATTAGTTAAAATACTTAAAAAATTAGAAAAATCTACCAAAACAAAATTTTTTTATTCTGCCTCAGATTTTAAAAACATTTGGGTGGATGAAAGCAAAATCAACTATTCATCATTACAGCAAAGTTTACATTATTTGAAAAAAAGTGTTCCTTTAGATTATCAGATCCAGAACAACACAGTGAGTCTTAGAAAGCTATCTTCTACTGATTCTTTTGCTGAAAATGTGATAGAACCGAAAAAAGACACTTTAAACCAACAGGAAAAACAAATAGAAGAAGTTGTAGTTGTCGGTTACGGTACACAAAAGAAATCCATTATTACAGGTTCAGTATCTGTAGTGAAAGGCTCAACAGCAGAAGGACAACCGGTGCTTTCAGCCGGAAATGCTTTACAGGGTCTTGCACCGGGTGTTACAGTGACTACACAAACTGGTGCACCGGGAGGGGATGCCGGGAATATCAGAATCAGGGGCATCAACAGCTTTGGAGGTTCAGACAGTAATCCTTTGGTGATTATTGACGGTGTTGCAGGGAATATCAATGATGTTTATGTAAATATGATCGAGTCTATTTCTGTTCTGAAAGATGCTGCTTCTGCTGCAATATATGGTTCCAGAGCAGCAGGCGGAGTTATTCTTGTTACCACAAAACGTGCGAAAGGTAATAAACTGACCGCTCAATATCGAATGTATACAGGTTGGCAGAGAGCTACAGCAATACCCAAAGTTACCGATGGTCTTACCTACATGAAGGTATTCAATGATGCCAGTATGAATGACAATGGTACAAAGATCTACAGTGACGAAGCCATTAATGATTTCAGAAACGAATACAACAAAAATCCAAGCAATTACGACTGGCAAAAAGCGATTCTTCAGGGAAGCGGATTTTTGCAGGATCATTATTTTTCATTATCAGCAAAATCCGGAATTATAAGTGTGTCGCCATCGTTTGGATATTCAAAACAGGAAGGTATTATTAAAAATACTGACTTTACGAGGTTTGTTTTCCGTAATAATATGGATATTACACCAAATGATCAATGGAATATCAGACTGGATATGTCATTCTTAAACAAAGACAGAACACAGATTGCTGATGAAGGTACCGTGTGGAATTACCTTGGCAGAATGCCTACAAATATCCCCATTTATTATAGTGAAAACTATTCTGACGGATGGGTAAAAATTAATCCTGTGGGTTATATTGAAAATGGCGGAAACCGTAAGCAAAATAATTTGGAATTTATAGGAAACATGAATATTTCTTACAAGCCTACCGATTGGTTAACCTTAAAAGGAATGGTAGCTCCACGTTATCTTACCACCAACATTCATCTTTTCAGAAAAAGTGTCCCTACCTACTACGAAGATGGAACTGAAGCAGGTTCTGCGAATACTTTCACTGAACTTACAGAATCTGCAAGACGTCAGTTTTACGGAACCTATCAGTTTCAGGCAGATGCAAAAAAAGAATTTGGCAAGCACAGTTTTGAACTTCTTGCCGGAGCTTCAAGAGAAACGTATAACGAAAAAATATTATCCGGATACCGAAGGGATTTCCTCTATGACAATTACGAAGTGATCGATGCCGGAGCTGATAATGAAACCAAAGATAACGGAGGTGCAGAATATGAGTGGCTGCTGGTTTCTGCTTTTGGAAGATTCAATTATAATTACGATCAAAAATATTTGTTTGAAGCCAATGTAAGATACGATGGTACTTCAAGGTTTATCGGTAAAAACCGTTGGGCAGTTTTCCCATCATTTTCTGCGGGTTGGGTGGTTTCAAAAGAAAACCTTTTCGAAAATTTAAGAGAAACAATCAGCTTTTTAAAGTTTAGAGGTTCTTGGGGTAAATTAGGGAATCAAAATATCAGTTCGTCGTACTACCCTTTTTCAGAACCTTTATCATTGGGAAGTACTTCTATGAACGGAGTTGTCTATCAAACGATCCAGCAGTTGATCATGTCAAACCCTGATTTGAAGTGGGAAGAAACAACGATGTCAGGCGTAGGAGTCGATTTGTCTTTATGGAGAAAGTTAGACCTGACTTTCGATCTATATAATAAAAAAACCGACGGAATCCTTTTAAGATTAAATACCTCTCAGCTGACAGGTTTGGAAGCGCCTGTTCAAAACGCGGCAACGGTAAGCAATAAAGGTTGGGAAATCGGTGCACAGTATAATGAAAGATGGGGAGATTTTAAAATGAATATTGGCTTTAATCTTTCTGACGTCAAAAACGAAATTGTTGACATGAAAGGTCAGTCTTCCGGAACACTTCTTCGTCAGCAGGTTGGTTCTTCAGTGAACTCTATTTATGGATTTATCGCTGACGGACTCTATCAAAGTCAGGAAGAAATTAATGCTGGTCCTACACAATTCGGAACTTTAAAACCAGGAGATATCAGATATAAGGATATTGCCGGAGCTTTTGATGTAAATGGAAATCCAATTGGAGACGGAAAAATAACAGATGCTGACAGAACTATTATCGGAAGTACAGTTCCAAGATACACTTACGGTTTTAATATGGGCTTTTCTTATAAAGGTTTCAAGTTATCAGCATTGATACAGGGTGTCGGGAAAGTTGACGGTTATCTGGATTCACATTATGTCATTCCTGCAGTCAATTCAAGTGCCGTGAAACCTTGGCAACTCGATTACTGGACTCCTGAGAATACCGATGCTGAATTTCCCCGAGTTTCTCTGACATCTACAAACAATACACAAAACTCGACCAAGTGGATGAAAAGTGCAGCTTACATGCGTCTTAAAAATGTACAGATCGGATATGAATTACCTAAATCTTTTACAGATAATACATTTTTGGAGAGTATTTACCTCTACCTAAACGGACAAAACCTCCTGACTTTCACAGATTTTTATGAAGGATATGACCCGGAAATTAATTACAATCTTGGGAGTTCCGACGGTGTTGCTTTGGGTGGCGGAAATTATTATCCACAGGTAAAAACATTCTCATTTGGTATTGATGTTAAATTTTAATGATAAAAAAATGAAAAACTTTTTAAAAATATTTTTATTGGCCATATTCACTTCTTGCTCAAGCGATATGGATTTAGAACCTCTTAACGGGCCAACATCCGGAACTTTCCCAGCTTCTTATGATGAAGGAAAGATGGGTCTTTTTGCAGCTTACAGAAACTTAAGTACAATCGATGCTGCGAGTACCCCGATCTGGCACGTGATGGATAATATTACGGATATTGGATATGCAAGGCCGGGAACCAATTATACGTCACCCATCACAAGTTCTATTACTACGACCAATGCATTAGCCATAAAGCCTTGGGAGGTTCATTATAAAACAATTGCAAGATGTCACGCAGTACTCGATAAAATGGATGGAATTCCAGGACTTACCGATGCGCAAAAGTCGGAGCTTGGTTCAGAATTGAGATTTATCCGTGCTTACGCTTATTCTCAATTGATTGAACTATACGGTGATATTCCATTGATAAAATCAGCTGTGACACTTGACAATGCTAATGTAGCCAGAACGTCTGTTACAGAAATTCAGCAGTTTATTATAACAGAACTGGGAGCTATCGCGCCTCAACTTCCGATATCACAAGCGCAGTTTGGAAATGTACGTGCATCCCGTATCGCAGCTTTAATGCTAAAAGCCAGAGTTGAACTTTATTCTAAACAATACGCAGCAGCAGCCGTTACTTCAAAACAGGCCTTAGACGCAGCAGCAGGTGTTTATAGCTTGACACCTTTCAATGCTTCTGTGAATTACGTTGGTAAAGATCATACCGTTGGAGAGCCGGATCCGAGCAATATTTTTGGACATAATGGTTTTTCGACCAGTAAAGAATGGATCTGGGTGGCAGAATTTAATATAAATGTTCCGGGATATCTTCATAATCAGCAATATTATGCAGCATCTCGTTTGGGAAAAGGAGTTTGCTATTGGGGACCTACTCAAAACCTTATCGATTCTTATGAAATGACAGATGGTCTTTCAATACTAGAATCTCCACTATACGATAATGCAAACCCTTTTAAAAACAGAGACCCTCGTTTGGATATGTACGCCGTGAGGCCGCACTCAAGGTATTTAGGATATCAATTTGAGCCGCACACTTCTTTCACAAAAGTAAATAACTATTGGTCAGCCGGAGCACCAACGCAAGTAACCAATGCCGATGCGACCAATGCTTACCGATCATTCAGTGGTTATTTATGGAGAAAAGTCGTTGATATTGCAGATTTTAATTCAACTTCAGTAAGTGGAAATTCAGATTTAAATGTTGGAATTTTTAGATTGCCAGAATTAATGTTAATTCATGCGGAAGCAAAAATTGAGTTGAATCAGTTAGACAATTCCGTCTATGATATGATTAACCAGATTAGAGCACGTGCCAAAATGCCTCCTTTAAATAACGGAATGTCACAAGCTCAATTAAGAAAGGCACTTCGATATGAAAGAAAAGTAGAATTGGCCAATGACGGATTAAGGTGGTACGATATAAGACGTTGGGGAATTGCAAACAATGTGATGAATGGATATCTATATCTAAACCGTAACGCAAACAACTGGACAAAATCGGTAGTAACAGGCTTTGATGAAAGCGCAAATCCTATCTATAATCATTCACAGGCTTCAGCATCTTTCTCAACACAGCAAGTGGTTTACAAAATTAATAAAGATGAATACTGGCCGATACCCCAATCGGAAATGGATGCAAACCCTAATTTAAAACAAAACCCCGGATATTAATTTATAAAGAGAATATATGAAAAAGAATATATCACTATTGTTGTTACTGCTGTCTGTAGTGTTTTTTGCGCAGGAAAAATTTCAGACTCCAAAATTGGACAATGAAAAATCGTGGAGCATCATTCTGATCCCGGATACACAAAACTATGTGAAATGGAACAAAAATCAGCCTGTTTTAGATTTGATGGTACGATGGATTGAGGATAATATTTCTCCGCTTAATATTAAAATGGTTTGTCAGGTTGGTGACTTGGTAGAACATAATAATATTTTAAATCAAGGATATGATGGAGATCAAAGTGCAGATGACCAATGGAAATCTGTACAATCGATTCTGGGAAGGCTCAATGGCAAAGTACCTTACGTCGCTGCAACAGGAAATCATGACTTCAGCATCAATGAGGAAGGCAGAAGATTTTCGCGTTATAACGAGTTTTTTCCGTCCAATTTTAATCGTTTAAATCAACAATATTTAGCACAGAATTTTTTTAATGATGCCGGTGCTCCAAGTATGGAAAACTCTGTCTTGGAATTGAAAGGATTAAATGGTGTTGACTATTTATTTCTCAGCCTTGAATTTGCGCCAAGAAATAAAACGTTGGAATGGGCTAAAAATGTGTTGAATATGCCTCAATATAAAAACCATAAATCGATTTTAATAACTCATGCATTTTTGAATGATAAAGACAAGAGAACTAATAAAGAAAATTCATGGTTCATGTACGAGCCTTTTTTAATTAATAATGTTCCGCAAAAATCCAAAACCATCGTACTTCCAGAATCCAACAATGGAGAACAAATCTGGCAAAAACTCATACAGCAGTCTCAGAATCTTCAGTTGGTATTAAGCGGTCATATCTCGGGAGAAGGTTTCCGCGTAGATACTAACAGTTACGGTAAAAATGTGAATCAGATGCTTTTTGATATGCAGAGTGAAGGCGGTGGTCACCGTGACGGCAATGGAGGTGATGGCTGGCTGAGAATTATTGAGTTCTATCCTGATAATAAAACGGTAAAAGTAAAAACTTACTCTCCCCTATTTGGCATTTCGCCAAGTAGCCAAAAATACGCTTATAAAAAGGATTCGAGAAACGAATTTATTTTCACATTATCAGAATAATAAAGTCACATTATAATTGTTCAGTTACTTATATTTTTCAGCACAGAACATAGATTACTGTAAGTAACTTTAAATATTATTTTAAACATAATCCATATTAAAGACTGCTTGTTATGAAGCAGTCTTTATGCTACATCGTCCAATGTAATCTTTTGGATATTCCTAAAATGATTATTGAGAAATACCCTGATTTGCAAAGAACGGAAAGGTATTTCCTGTAACCACAAAATGGTAAATGACAGCTTGTAACAAGAATATTCTAACGAATTGAATGTCTTAAAGAAGAGAAATAACCTTTCATTTGGCACCCAATACATCTGCCATCCTGTTTTTTATGCAAGAACGTTCCGCTAGAAAGTTTGAGTAATGTTGGCTTAATATTGCCACACAGATTTCCATAATATTCAATGAGAAAGTCGGAAAGGAGATGCAGAAAGTCTTGAAAAATTAAGAGCATGAAGTGTTCATTCACTGTCCAACTCTGAAACCGATAAAGCAATTCAAAAAGTCAATGCATTGGCTTTTTTTGTAATTTAGCTGTTGTTGGATATATAAAATATTTACAAAAAATTAAAACGAACAATTTGCGCCGATCTGCGACTTAGAAGACATTCCGTGGGAAAATAGATTTTAAAATATCCCAAAGCCAAAATGAAAAACCGAATATTAAATACAGACGATTCAAGAACGACAATCTTAATCAGGCTAATGATTGGAGTTGTGTTTCTTTCTGAAGGAATTCAGAAATTTTTATTTGCTGACAAGGTTGGAGCAGGACGATTTGAGAAAATTGGTTTGCCTTCGCCTGAGTTTTTGGGCAGTTTTGTCGGCAGTTTTGAAATAGTTTGCGGAATACTTATTCTTTTAGGCTTTTTTACAAGACTTGCAAGTATTCCCCTAATCATTATTATGCTGGTAGCCATTGCGACAACCAAATCGGAAGTTTTAGCCGAAAAAAGTTTTTGGGAAATGATGCACGGAAGCAGAACGGACTGGGCAATGCTTTTGGGATGCATTTTTTTATTCATTACGGGTGGCGGCTTTTGGTCGGTGGACAAAACTTTGATGAAAAATGGAGCATAAAGCGGATATAAAAGATATTGCCAAACTTTTTCTGAAACTTGGCATTATTGGTTTTGGTGGTCCTGCTGCACATATTGCAATGATGCAGGACGAAGTTGTTACGAAAAAAAAATGGCTAACTGAACAACATTTCCTTGACTTAATTGGTGCAACAAATTTGATTCCTGGACCTAACAGCACAGAAATGGCAATCCATATCGGACATGAAAAAGGAGGTTGGAAAGGCTTGATAGTGGCAGGTCTTTGTTTCATTTTACCTGCCGTTTTTATTACAGGAATTTTTGCTTATCTCTATAAACAATACGGAAAACTTCCCGAAGTACAACCCTTTGTATATGGAATTAAACCTGCCATTATCGCCATAATTCTTGGTGCAATTTTTCAATTGGCAAAAAATCTTTAAAGTCTACGGAACTAATAATTATTGGATTGCTTGTCTTGGGTGGTTCGTTGCTCAACTTTAACGAAATCTATTTGATGTTTGGAGCAGGATTTTTTGCTTTGCATTTAGCATATGTTCGAAATAATAAGCAAAACAACTTCAACAGTTTCATACCATTAACTTTACTGCAAACTACGAATACAACAATACTTTCTGCAACTAACGCAAACCTGTTTTGGATTTTCCTGAAAATAGGTGCAATATTTTACGGAAGTGGTTATGTTTTGTTTGCATTTCTCGACACAGAATTAGTTTCAACAGGACTTTTAACAAGACAACAATTAATTGATGCAATTGCTGTGGGACAATTCACACCTGGCCCCGTTTTTTCTTCGGTAACCTTTATCGGCTATCAAATCAACGGTTTAACAGGAGCATTCGTTTCGACAATCGCCATATTTTTACCATCATTTGTATTTGTCGCATTGCTAAATCCGATCGTGAAGAAAATGCGGAACTCAAAACTATTTTCTGCGTTTTTGGACGCTGTAAATGTAGCATCAATCGCAATAATTGTAGCAGTCTGTATTGATATGGGCAGAGACACCATTACAGATTGGCGGACAATTTTGATTACAGCTTTAAGTATAGTAATCGCATTGGGGTATAAAAAGCTAAATAGTGCTTTTGTGGTTTTAGGAGGTTCATTAATTGGCTTTTTATTAACCTTAATATAACGACAAACACAGCGGAAATCAGCCTACTTTTTAACCAATGGGCTGTGTTTATTGATCAATATAATTTGACGCACTCTTAATTGTTAACGCTGATACTTATTATCATCCACACCCTGATGATGTCCGATTCTTGGAAAAGGATTTTCTATTTGAGTTTTAACAAATGGTATTAGTTCGCCGTTGTAGTGTCGGTTTGCTAATATTCATATATGATATTATTTGATTGCGTTTTTCAAACTTTTTATAATCTTATCCTTTTGTGAAAGTTTAAAACCTATTAAAAAAATATCAATTTTAAAACTTTTCCTATTCTTTGTATTGATATTGATTGATAATTTATTTAAGCCTATTGAACTTTTAGACTGAACCTTTAAAAGCTTTTCGAACGGAACCTCAAAAAAAGGATGAACATATTTGTTCATATTCCACGGGTGAAATTTTCTGATAGTCACACATCCCCCTGCCAATTCAATACTTATACACCTGATCTTTGCAATGATGATCAAACAAGTTATACAGATGATAATGCTCAATCCTTCCAATAACATCTTATGAGATAAAAAAATAAGAGAAAGGGTTGCGAGTATTATAGCTGATAAAATATAAGAGTAGATACGAATACGTTTACAATTTGAAAATTTCATAGTTGTTTATCAAATACATATTATTTTATGTTTCAAAAATAACTAAACATATTGATTTTATGCGATGAATTTCATAAAAATTATATTACTTTTATGATTATGCTTAAATATGCATTATCATTAAAGGTAAATCATCATAATGTACAGATTACCAATTAGAGCCGACTTTCATTCACCAATCGAAAGGTGAGATTAATTCGCTCTTTCATTGGCATAGTGGATTTAGCAATCCTATGCTCCCAGTGTTCCTGCAGGCCACCTTTCATAATGAGGAGTGAACCATGAGGAAGCGGCAGGCTGTATTTACTTTGATGATGATCCCTGTTTCTGAAATCAAAGTTTCTGGTTTGGCCAAGGCTGATGGACGCAATAACCGGGCGTTTCCCGTACCGGTTTTCTTTATCCCGGTGCCAGGTAACTGAATCATTTTGATTACGGTAAAGGTTTAACAGCACACCGTTAAACTGATATCCAAATTGCTGTTCTATTCTTTCTTTTAAAGATAACAGCTCAGGAGTCCATGGATTTATATCCGGTTGATGATCCTCTGATTCATAAGATTTTACCTCGCCATACCATGCTGTTAAGCGTGGCGTGAGCACCACCTTATCATACATCTTTTGGGTATGCTGTTTCCAGGGAGCGCTATGTAATAATTGAGCCTTCAGCAGGTCAGCTTCTTCCAGGCTTAGAAAATGCTCCCTGTATTCCAAAAGGTCTTTTGGAAATTCATAAAATTCTTCTGCGTCAAATAAACTCAGTTGGCTCACTTTTTCAATTTAATTCTTATATTTACAATAACCTTATTTATGAGGTTATTTTTTTTTCATCATTTGTGTTTTTAACTTCCCTTCGGGGAAGTTTTTTTATGATGATCCAATCTAAGAATACTGTTTTCCAGATTACTGATTGTCGATCTTATCAACGGATATTTTTTTTCTGATGTCCAGAGTCAACAATAAGCCGTTGATTACATGATAATATTGATTTTTATATTACTGTCACTTAATTCAATTGATTTGGTCGGAAATTAGTTGCTATAAGCTGCTTTGTTCTGAAAGATGTTTAGGCCTACCATTTTATCGCGAGTTGTGTCAAAAATAATCTCAACAGAAAAGCTGGAAACCTCATAAAGTACATACTTTAAAGTATTGATTATGGTCTCATTCATCATAAGGCCATGGTTTATAACAATTTCAGACTGACATTTATCTGATAAATTTTTGAAATCGTAGTAAGAAATATTCATGTCTTTGATTTTAGAAGTGACCTTGTTGATATAACCTATACAATTTCTTTACCAATCTGCTATTAGACTATTATTCTTCATATTTCTGCGAGATTCCGATGAGCTTGATAACTATATGGAGATAGATATTAAAAAATATTTAGCATAATTCCAATATGGTCATATTGTTATTTATTATAATTTATTAAATTTTACATAATCTCAATTTATTATACTTATATTTACAGTATCTTAAATAGTTAATTATAAAAATATTTAATATGAAAAACAAAATCTACTCAATAGCCCTAATGGGTCTCTTCACATTAGGGTCAGCACAGATCGGTAATGTAGGAATTAATACAGACACACCAACAGCCGTTCTGGATGTTAATGGAAATACAAAAATAAGACAGGTCCCTACAACAAGTACCCTTACGGGATACAATGTATTAGGAATTAATACTGCCACCCACGAAGTCAGTGCGATTGATCTTTCTCTTTTTAATTCTAACCCGAGTGTATATGCCGCAAAAAAAACAGCTGGGATCAGTTTATTGAGCTTAGGGTTATTTCCTGCAGGCTTTAGAGCCGTTAACTTTTTATCTTCTGAGAGAACGGTTGGTGCCGCTGCACTTTTTTCCGATTTGGATAATACTTATACAGTACCCTCCAATGGAGTGTACCAGATTGGTTTTAGTTTCCGTTATGGTACAGGTTTGCAAGCAGCGATACTTGCAAATGCTCCTGGAGCTGGAATTGTCAGAACAAGAGCAGGTGTTTCCACATTAATAGACAGTCGTTCTTTTAGCGGTGCTAACCTCATACTGCTAAGTTTGACTATTTCAGAAACCAGTATAAATTCACTTTATACTTTACAGGCAGGAGATAAGATCTCTTTTGGGCTCACAGGTTCGTCTGCATTAAATGTAGGATTACTGGGTTCCAGTGTGGGTAGTTTCTACATATACAAAACTTCAAATTAGAATTATATTTGTTATATATTGATCCACTAAGAACTTAGGTTCTTAGTGGATATTTTTATTTTCTTCTAGACCGCATTAGCAATAAACTGATTATATGATTGATTTTAGATTGTCATTAAACTATCGGATTATTGTTTTTTGGCAATGATATGTGCACTCTAAAAGGTACAACATTCCAATCTATTGATATTGCTCTTGATTAAGTAGATTCCGTTAGAAAAAATGTAAATATTGAACCGGCTCCGAGCTCACTTTCAACCTCGATGTTGGAATCATGATATCGAAGAATTTCGGCAACAATGTAAAGGCCTATTCCAAAGCCGGAAACATTTGCAACTTCATCATTATCCACCCGATAAAAGCGTTCAAATAATTTTTTCTGATGACTGGGACTTATACCTACGCCCTGGTCCTGGACGTAAACTTTGATCTTTCCATCACTTTTCTCGCATCCGATAGTAACGGTTCCGCCCGCTGGTGAATATTTTATAGCATTACTTATAAGGTTAGTCAGAACCTGAGCGAGTTTATTTCTGTCTGCGAACACACTGATAATACCGGGGTTTTTAATCGCAATTTCATGTTTTATACTGATGAGACTTGTTTCCTCAGCCAATTCCTCCAGAAGTTGATCAAGCCGAAAAACCTCTTTACGAATTTGCAATTTACCCTCTTCAATCCTTGCTAAACTTAGAAAATCGCCAACCATTGTATTCATTTTTTTTGCTTGATTTTCAATTCTTGAGCCGAACTGGACTGCCTGTTCATCATTTTTTTCACTATATTTTCTTTGGATCACTTGCGCGTAAAGCAAAATAGAAGTCACTGGTGTTTTCAATTCGTGGCTTACCATCGAAACAAAATCATTTTTACGCTGTTCTTCTTGTTTTCTTTCAGTGATATCTCTCGCAATTTTGGAAACACCTATAATTTTACCTTCATCGTCCTTAATCGGTGAAATTGTCAGGGACACATCCAGAAGTTTTCCGCTCTTAGTTTGTCGTTTTGTTTCAAAGTGTTCAATGGTTTTACCTGACCGTAATCGCTCTAAGATATAATCTTCTTCATGTTGCCGATCATGCGGTATCAGCTTTAGGATAGGTTGCCCGATCATTTCATCAGAGGCAAAACCAAATATTTGCTTAGCTGAATCATTCCAGCTGGTAACAACCCCATCTAAGGTTTTTCCAATAATTGCGTCATATGAAGAATTGACGATGGCAACCAGTTCAGCATTCTTCTTCTCAGATATTTTTAGCTCTGTAATATCATTAACAGTGCCAATGATCCGCCGCGATTTTTTACTATTGCTAAAATGAGCGGATCCCTGAACTTTGACCCAAGCGGTGGTGATCTTGTCAGATTTGAAAATTCTGCAAACAAAAGCAAAGTGGCCATTAGAATTACTACCTTTTAATTCATTTATTGTTGAACCGATGTGCTCCCGATCATCAGGGTGTATTGAATCCAACACTGAATGATAACTCTGTACATCACTGGGAATATCTAAGACTTGCTGCGCTTTAGGGGAAAAATGTATTGTATTGGTTTCGAAACTCCAGTCCCATGTCCCTAAATCTGTAGCTTTTATTGCCAACCTTGACCTTTCTTCACTTTCTTCTAATAAAAACAACAACTTCTTTTTCTTTTCTTCTTCGTCGACCATATGCGTTATGTCTTTGGTGAAGCAACGCGAATGGATAAATTTTCCATTTTCAATAAGGGCACTAGAGCTGATGGTGACGTGTTTTATAGTACCATTTTTACAAATGAGTTTCGCGGGTGAGTCACTCACGATTTCATTATTGGCCAAACGTTGAAGGATCTGTTGAATTGCATCTGCATCGGCGTGAAAGTTTTGGATGGGAGAACCAATATATTCCTCTTTGCTATAGCCCAATAAATTAAGCTCAGCCTGGTTAGCCCAGAGAATAATACCATCACCATCTACCCTATGGAGTGGCACTGCACCTTTCTCTATAAAATCCTCAAGTGCTGCAACTTGTTTTTTTAGCTGAATTATCTCATCTTCACTAGTCGTTAATTGCCCGATCCCGCTTTGGTTTTCCATTTTGCTTATTGTTGTTCTGTTACAAATGTATAAAAATATAGACTGAATTTTATTATTAGGTGTATGTACAATCCAAAGTACTTCATAGATTGTATCCTCTTCTATGAGATCAGATTTAAATAAGTTCTATACCTCTGAACAGGCATTATTTAAAGTATACTATTTATATATAATGTTACGGCAAACATTAGAGTACCATTGGGCTCGAGTAGTCTACTTAAATCTCAAAATCATTGATACTCGTTCTATTTTATTACCTCTGTCACCACTTTATAAAGTAATTCCGTTAGATTTTTTAAATCATCACTGGTCAAGGTTTTAGAAACTTTTTTAGCCACTTTTTCCCTAAAATTTTCAGAGTTATCAATAATAGATTTACCGTTATCCATTACACTCAAATTGAAAATTCTACGATCAAGTGATGACTGTTGCTGTTCAATTAAATGATTTTCAATCAAAAATTTAAGCTGTTTGGAAATGGCAGCGGAACTTATATTAAACGCTGTAGCAATTTGCTTTCCTGTGCATTTGTCATTTCGGTAAATGTATTCGATAATATTATAATGGGTGGCTGATACTCCATTTATATCGCCCCGGTCCATATTCGCTAAAATGAAGCATTGCAAATCTGTAAATACTTCATAAAATTCCCTTTCGCTTTTATTCATATGCTATAAATAATTAACTTTGTTAATTGTTATCAAAGTTAACAAATATGAAACATATTACCATCACAAATGCACGACAAAATAACCTGAAAAATATTTCTGTACAGGTGCCTAAAAATAGGATTACTGTTTTTACAGGCGTTTCAGGTTCGGGTAAATCGTCTTTAGTTTTTGAAACAATTGGAGCTGAAGCACAAAGACAATTCAACGAAACGCAGGGGAGTTTTATCCGAAACCGCCTGCAACATATAGGCGTAGCGGACGTGGATAAAATAGATAACTTGAATGTCCCTATTATTATCAATCAAAAAAGATTAGGTGGAAATGCAAGGTCAACAGTTGGAACAGCCACCGATATAGATGCTTCCTTGAGACTACTCTTTTCCCGAATGGGAAAGCTATTTGTAGGATATTCCAATGTTTTTTCATTTAATAACCCTTTAGGCATGTGTAAAGAATGTGAAGGACTTGGTTTTGTGCAGACCGTTGATATAGATGCGCTTATAGATAAGCAAAAGTCTCTGAACGAGGGTGCGATAGTGTTTCCAACTTTTCAACCTGGTGGCTGGCGTTTAACAAGATACACATTATCAGGTTATTTTGACAGTGATAAAAAGCTCAAAGATTATACTACGGAAGAATGGGATATGCTTTTGAATGTTGCAGAACACAAACCGAAGAACCCGAATAAAGAATGGGGGAAAACGGTAAAATATGAGGGTATAATCCCCCGAATTGAAAAAGCTTTCCTAAAGAAACAGTCAAAGGAAAACAGTATGCGAAAAGAAGCTTTAAAAAATATTGCTATTACCAAAGCTTGTTCTGTATGCAACGGGCAAAGGCTGAATGATAAAATTTTATCCTGTAAAATAAATGGCAAAAATATTGCAGACTGTAGATCTCTATCGGTAGATGAGCTTTTAGAATTTATTGGTTTTTTGCAATCCCAGACTTTTGATATAGTTCTTGCAGAACTGAAAAAGAAACTTCAAAATGTCGTCGATATAGGCTTACAGTATTTGACATTGGACAGAAGAACAGACACTCTATCAGGCGGGGAAAGTCAAAGAGTAAAAATGGTAAGAAACCTTGGTAACAACCTTACGGATTTACTCTATATTTTTGACGAGCCGAGCATAGGACTTCATCCAAAGGATTTGCAAAATATTTCTTCAATTATAAAAAAGATACGTGATAAAGGGAATACAGTCTTAATTGTTGAACACGACCCTGATTTAATTAAAATAGCTGACTGGGTCATTGACATGGGGCCTCAATCTGGAAAAAAAGGTGGAGAGATTACCTATGAAGGCACATTAGAGGGATTGAAAAATTCAAAAGGTAAAACCGGTCTTTACTTTGCAAAAGCTCCTGAAATCAATAACAATCCAAGATCTGCAAAAGGATATTTAGAAATAAGGAATGCTAATCTGTATAATCTTAAAAATATCAATGTAGAAATTCCTCAAAACGTGCTGACTGTTGTTACAGGAGTTGCAGGTTCAGGCAAAAGCACACTGATCAGCAAAGTCCTTCTTAAATTTTACCCTGAAACCACCATAATCAACCAATCGCTATTTGCAACAAGCATACGCTCAAATCTGTTGACTTATCTGGGATTATCTGATGATATAAGAAAACTGTATTCAAAAGCAAGTAATGTATCCGACAAACTTTTTAGTAGAAATAGTGAGGGAGCCTGCGAACGCTGTAAGGGTACTGGTGTGGAAAAAATTGATTTGGCATTTATGGATGATATTGAGCAATCGTGCGAAGTTTGCGGAGGCTCTGGCTTTAAGTCACAGGTCTTACAATACCATTATAATAATAAAAATATTGTTGGAATAATGGATATGAGCGTAAAAGAAGCAGCTGATTTTTTCCCCGATAAATTGTATCAAAAATCCTTTGATATTTTGCTTAAATTAGGCTTGGGGTATCTTACTTTGGGGCAAAGGTTAGATAGTTTTTCTGGTGGGGAAAGACAACGCCTAAAATTGACTAAGGAATTGAAGAAATCCAATAAAATAATTGTCCTGGATGAGCCAAGCACAGGCTTACATCCAAGTGATACTGAAAAGCTATTAGATTTTATAAATAATTTGGTTGACAATAATAATACTCTCATTGTTGTAGAGCATAACCTTGATGTAATTGCTCAAGCAGATTGGGTTATAGATATTGGACCTGGAGCTGGTAAGTATGGTGGAAATGTTGTATTTACGGGAACCGTTACTGATTTATTGAAAGATAATGTTTCAATTACAGCAACATATTTACGCCAACATTTGTCCAAAAGTGAAAGAGAATAATTGCTTTACAACCTCCTGTTCTTCTTCATTTTCTTCATTTTCTTCATTTTCTTCATTTGTTGGCAAACTGTTCTTATTCGTAATCATTGCGCTGTGTATCGGAACAGGCCCATTCCAATAAAAATTTACGACCTTTTTTTTACATATAATCTCAGTAAAACATAAAATATCGTGAGAATTCTAGAATGTTCGTCCAATAGTTTTTCAAAATTAAGCTTTGATAACTTCAAAATCGTGCTTTTTTCCAGTTCAACAGGGCTACCGCGATAGTTGCAACCAATAAAAAGTACTCGCAGATTCTCTGCCCATTTGTTATCATTTGAATAAATTCTTTTCCTTCTTCGCTGTTCAGAGGTAACTTTACTTTGCCTTCGATGACCTGGTAATAGTTTTTTGGTTGATCGCCTTCTTTGAAAATATATTCTTGTTTTTGAAACTTTGTGAAGCGGCTGCGTATTTATATAATTCTTCGTTAATTAACAATCAGAAGTGTTAATGAATAGAGAGTCTATTTCAAAAAAAATTATTAATTTTGAATCGATATTTTATATGGTGTGTTAAGGAATCTCACTTTTTATAAGTGAGGTTTCTTTTAGAATAAGTACTTACTAATAATAAAGATTAAGTAAAATTAATTATATTTGAGCTTCACAAAAAGTAGAGTTTTTGTGGTTTGGCTATATGATGCGATTCCTCGCATCATTTTTTTTGTAAACTATAAGAGCTTCTATGTGTAAATTCATTTCTAGGAACTTCATTTCTGCGTTGCTTAAATGAGTTCTCAGTATTCCATTTAATTAAGGACTTGGAACATTGCAGTGACAAAATAGTCTGCTGTTCAACGAATAAGCTAAAAATTTGCTTAAGTATTAATAAAAGTTAGCCTCTCGATGAGAGGCTAACTGATAACATAGTATTTAGTCTTCGAATCAATTATTAGTTTCAAAAGTCTATGACTATTTCTGCAGGGTCGCCTGTTTATGAAGATTTAGGATTCTTTTGTAACATTATCCCACGTAAGGCTTGATATGCTGAAATATTATTTGGTCATTCCATTTCTTTCGTTTTCAAATTCCCATATTCTATGATTGGCTATCGCTTGAATAAATAATTCATCAGGATCAGAATCCCCAGCAGATATTATTGCCGGATCCTTATGTTTCATTATTGCTATATCAGTGAGGATCTTAAGCTTCTCTGTATCTTGTCCAAAATAAATTGCTTTACAATGACGATATGCTTCGTTGATAAAATCAACAGTCATATTTTTATTTCCGGGCTTTATAAAACCTTCTGCAGATTGGGTACCACCGCAAATGTACAAAGCATCAAAGCATACACTTGATGTAGTTGACAATGCATGATCAGGCATAAAAACCTGTCCGTCTGAAGATTTTACGGGAGCAACGGAATCTGCAATATATTGAACTACAGCACCCTGACCCTCTAGTTTTTCAATTAATCGGTCAGTTGCAACCGCATCAAAACCTGTTGTCATCATAAATCCGATAATGCGGCTCTCAATGGTATCCTTCACTGTATTCGCCATACTCAATGCCGCGGAGAATGTTATTTTGGGCTCAATTTCTACACTTTGAAGGATTTTGGGGTCGGTATCAGCGGGGATACTCTGATTAGGCTGTTCGAGAACTTTTATCTCAACTCCTAACCTAGCCGCTACATCTTTTGCTAAATCCTTATCTACAAATGTGAGTTGTCCCACCATTCTTTCTCTGATCGACGGAATACTGACTTTGGAAAGTTCAAAAACCAATGCATTTTGTAAATGAGTTTTTTCATAGGTTGATTGACTGTTGTAAAATAGTTTGGCTTGAGAATAATGATCGACAAAACTTTGGCTTCTTGCCCGTACTTTATGGCCTTCTATCCTTTCTTCCTGAGATGCAAAACCACCATCTTTCATCATGGCTTGGAACGGACACCCACCACCCATCGTATTCGGCTCATAACTAACCTTGCCTTTAGCAATTTGTTGACGCATATGACCGTCACGTTGATTATTATGCACAGTATTAATGGATCTGTTGATCGGAATTTCGTGAAAATTAGGAGATCCTAATCTGGTAAGCTGCGTATCCGTATAGGAGAAAAGCCTACCCTGTAAAAGTGGGTCATTACTGAAGTCGATTCCGGGAACTATATGACCCGGATGGAACGCAACCTGCTCTGTTTCAGCAAAAAAATTATCAGGATTTTTGTTTAAAGTTAGAGTTCCAACGAGTTGAACGGGGACTAGTTCTTCAGGGACGATTTTTGTCGGATCTAAAAGGTCAAAATCAAAATCGTGCTCATGAGCTTCAGGAATAATTTGTACACCAAAGTCCCATTCCGGGAATGCGCCGTTTTCGATAGCTTCCCAAAGATCGCGTCGGTGAAAATCAGGATCGTTACCAGAAATTTTCTGAGCTTCAGGCCATGCAACAGAATGTACCCCAAGCCTCGGTTTAAAATGGAATTTAACAAAATGGACCTCGCCTTCCTCATTGATAAATTTAAATGAGTGCACACCAAAGCCTTCCATCATTCTGTAACTTCGCGGAATGGCACGATCACTCATCAGCCACATAATCATATGTGTACTTTCTGGCATTAATGAAATAAAATCCCAAAAAGTATTGTGAGCTGATGAAGCTTGCGGAATTTCATTATCCGGTTCAGGTTTCACTGCGTGCACAAGATCCGGAAACTTAATTGCATCTTGAATGAAAAATACAGGAATATTATTGGCAACCAAATCATAATTCCCTTCTTCGGTGTAAAATTTAACAGCGAAGCCTCTAACATCCCTCGGTAGGTCGGTGCTGCCTCTGCTTCCTGCTACTGTTGAAAATCTTACAAATACAGGAGTTTCCTGCTCTACATTATTTAAAAATTTTGCCTTAGTGTAAGCTGAGAGACTTGTGTTTAATTTGAAAACACCATGTGCCCCCGTTCCTCTGGCATGCACAACTCTTTCAGGAATTCTCTCATGGTCAAAGTGTGTAATTTTTTCCCTCAGAATAAAATCTTCAAGAAGCGACGGTCCACGTTCACCAGCTTTTAAAGAATCCTGATTATTGTTGATTTTCAATCCTTGGTTGGTAGTCAGAAATTCCCCTGAATTATCTGTTGTTGCATTTCGAAGCTGATCAATCTTGCTGTCTGCTCCTAAATTTTCTTTTTTCATAATAAATTTTGTTAGTGATTAATATTGTTACTTTAAAATAGGTACTATATCGACATATTAATGAATTGTAACTGCACGATTATCCATCATTTATCAAAGCTGCGCCAGTTTAAATCCCCTGGCCAGTACCGCTATTATGAGGGGAGCTGTACAATGTGTAGTACGTCGATATAAATATACTTTAAAAATAGCTGAATAATGTAGGTAAACACACAACTTTTTTCATTCCGACAGTCCGCTGTGGACCTTTTTAAATTCGCAAGACCAAAAGAGCCGGTGTGAACGTTTGTAATCATTACTTTGAATAAATGTTTATTCCAAAGTTAACTCTATAACAGCATTTTAAAAGATGAGTCAAATCATATTGTACGCTATCTATTCGAGATCGATCATTGCAATTTGTTTCTTGAATTCCAATACAGCGTTTATACTATCGTCATCACATTCCCGTTCCAGAGAAATGGTGTCAAATATGTCCCACAGCCCACTGTGATGCCAGTTACTCAAATCATCCCAATCCGGACGGTCAACAACCGGATAAAAACAACATCCGAAAAGTGGAATCCCGGCATTTAAAAGAGCAACACATTCATTGGTTATTGAACGTATCCATTTCGCCCGGTCTCTTCCGGGATGGCTTGTTTCTGAAATTACTATGGGTCGTCCATACCTTATAAAGACAGTTTCAATGAGAGAATGTAAGGGCCGAAACAAGGGGTGGTAAGGATCATCTGCCCAAGGTAAAAATTCATGGGTCTCGTTAATCCATTGATTATTATAATAATAGTTAACACCGATTAGATCCAGATATGCAGGTCTGCCCCTAAGCTCCGGGCAAATGGCTCCGGAAAGCATATCATGGACCTGGAATTGTTCATAATGCTTTTTTTCAGCGGCTAAATGAGATATAATATTACTCTCGTCATTGGTAACGATGCTGACAAGAGGTTCAGTAACCATGATTCTTATACTAGGATCAATTTCTTTCATCCCCTCTATACCCTCAATATAGGCTTTCACAAGAGCATATTTCACCTCCCAGCCGTTATTAGTGCAATATGGGGACGTTCCTCTTACATCACCGCCAAGCCATGACAAGAAACTTACTTCATTAATAGGAGTCACGATTAATGCTCCTCCGGGGACCAAGCTCCTGTAGGTACGGACAAATTCACGGCACAGATAACTAAACCTTCTGGCAAACATTGGATGCAAAGGGGTGAGGTCATCAGGAAACCCGAAATGACAAATGTCCCAGACAACCTGTATGTTTTTTTCCTGAGAGCTTTTGATCATGCGTTCGACTTCCGTCCAGTCGTAGGTGTAAGGCCGGCGTTCAACTGTACTCCACTGTATTCCTTCGCGAATAGTTTTAATTCCCATATCACTTAACTTTTCGTAATCTTCATCAAGATAACGGTCGTGTCCGCTTTCTTTATAGAGATTCACTCTGTTTCCGAATGCGTTGACATGGTCAGCACATTCGAATCCACCCATCAAAAAACTTTTTAAGGGATTTGAATTGTAAATTAGATATTCATTATTAAACATTTGCAGCCTGGCTTTTTAATTTGCGGAAAAGTGCGAGTGATTGCGCAACAACCTGATCCATATTATAATATTTGTATGTTCCCAGCCTGCCTGTGAAAAACACTCTAGGATCATCCTCAGCAAGTCTTTTATATTTATTGTAGATATCCTGATTCTGTTTTCTCGGTATAGGATAATAGGGATCTCCCTCAGCGCTTGGATATTCATAAACAATGGTAGTTTTGGCGTTTTGCTGTCCTGTCAAATATTTAAATTCGGTAATTCTTGTATAAAGATTAGAGGTTGGGTAATTAACCGTTCCGGTAATTTGGTACTTTTCCTGATGGAAGGTTTCAAACTTAAAATCGATGGAACGGTAGGGTAATTTTCCATAACAGTAATCAAAATAAGAATCAATTGGCCCTGTATAAATCAATATATTAAAAGGAATAATGTCTACAATGTCTTTATAATCCGTTTGCAGCATAATATTGATATTTTTATGCGACAACATTTTTCTAAACATTTCGGTGTAGCCGAATTTAGGCATTGCCTGAAAAATATCGGTAAAATACCGGTCATCTTTATTGATTCTTGTGGGAACACGAGCAGTTACAGAGGCATCAAGTTCTGAAGGATCAAGATCCCATTGTTTTTTTGTATACCCTTTGAAAAATTTTTCGTACAGTTCTTTTCCTACCGCATTCATAACAACATCTTCAGAAGTAAGCACAGAAGATCTTTTTTCTGCTCTAGATGCTAAAAAGTCGCTGACTTCATCAGAAGTCAAGCTCTTTCCGTAAAGCTCGTTAATCGTAGTTAAGTTAATCGGAATAGGTACAAGTAATCCATCGACGCTTCCCAGCACACGATGCTCGTAAGGTCTCCACTCCGTAAAACCACTTAAATAATTAAAGACGTCTTCTGAATTCGTATGAAAGATATGCGGGCCGTACTTATGAATAAGTATACCCTCCTCATTGTAAAAATCATATGCATTCCCAGCGATATGGTCTCTTTTATCAACAATTAATATTTTTTTTCCTTCTTGAGCAAGACGCTCAGCTAAAACTGCTCCAGCAAAACCACAGCCAACAATTAAAAAATCATACATGGTTAATCTCTTTTACGTTATCAGCTTGTATGCTATTGATTAAATTATTCATTTTATCAAAAGTATGATCCCAAGAGTCATCTGCCAGGAAATGATCAACAGCCCGCAGCCAGTGATCTTTCTCGGTATCACTTAGAATTTTTTCTGCTGCTGAAAGAAAGGAGTCCACATCTGTGATAATTTGTACTAGCCCGAAATTCCCGTAAGGTTGCACAACATCTCTGATCGCAGTTGAGATCACCGGCTTCCCCGCTGCCAGATACTCTGGCGTCTTGGTAGGACTGATAAACTCTGTTGACTCATTTAAAGCAAATAAAATCAGCGCGATATCCCAATGAGAGATGTACTGTGGCAATTCAGAGTAGGCTTTTGAACCTAAATAATGAATATTGGGCGCCTTTGGTAAATCATCTGGATTGATTTTCACGACCGGACCTATGATCACGAACTGCCAGTCCGGACGGTTTGCAGAAGCTTTACGTAAAAGTTCAATATCAAATCTTTCATCCACGACTCCAAAAAAACCAAATCTTGGAAAAGCGATTGATGACTGATCTTCGGGGTCTTGCTGCAAGCTTCTGGCTTTTTCAAAATGAGATTTGTCAATACTGCTCGGCATTGCATGAATATTGGGATGCCGATTTTTCTTTGCTTCGAAAAGTGAGTTGCCACCGGTAAAAACAATATCCGCTTTACTGAATAGTTTATCTTCCAATTCTAAAAGTTTTGGCGGAGCAAACCTAAAAGCAGAGAGCTCATCCATCGAGTCATACACTATCTTCTTAGGGTTGAGGTCGGCCGTAAACTGGAGTGCCATTGGAGTATAGTACCAGCTGATATAATCTTCTATATCATATTCTTTCAAGAGCCGGATAAGTAGACTATTGATTCTGTCATTGCAGCTCTCATCATACTGCGCAACCAACAGTTCAACAATATAAATACCATCTTGGAAATTAACAATATACATATCGGAATCACCTATTTTTGGCTCCTCGAAATAAAATACCTGATATCGCTTAGAAAACCTTGTCAACAGGTGTTGTGGCCGTTGATAAACAAAATTCCACGATAAATGGCTGAAACATAATAAATATTGCATTGTTTTGTGATTTAATTGTGTACAATTTAATTAAACTGGCCATTAATTATTATGATTACAATCACATAAACACGATTAGTGTAATTATCGAAATTTTAAGGCTAATTTAATACATTATAAGCAAACAATTTCAGCTAATGGTCACACCATTGAATTAAGAACATGATTTCTTAATATTTGACATAAAGCAGTCATTTGTTACAGAAGTTTGAAGATCTATTATATATAAAATACAAGAAATATGATTCAAATCATACTGATTATTAGATAGTTTAGCGTAGCTTTGTTTATTGCTGGCTGGTTAACATGATTTCTACTACACAATAATCGTCAGTTTTATTCTACGGAGTCGTCTCTAAATACAAGCAAAGAGGCAATACACGCTTTCTTCATGTGCTATTCTGCAATTCAGCCAATTGCTGTTATTGCAAAACAACTTAAATTACGAACAGCAAACATAATTACTGCTCATTTGCAATATGGATGATGACGTTCGTTTATCAACAATAAAAATTATATTATGACTATAAAAGAAAGTCTTCTGTACTCTATCGGAGCTACAGAAGAACATTATAATCCAGGAGATTACATTTTCCAAGAAAGAGCTGCTCCCGTATTTTATTATCAGTTACTAACAGGTGTCGTTAAGCTCAACAATTATAATGTTGACGGTAAAGAGTTTATTCAAAATATTCTTTATTCCCCGGATTCAGTAGGATCATCAATGCTTTTTTTAGATAAGTTACATCCTGTTAATGCTGTAGCTCTAACGAAATGTTCCTTACTAAAGGTTTGTCGCAACACTTTTATGAAGATGCTTGGCCAGAATACCCACCTGTACATTGAGATTTGTAAATCCTTGGCTACTCGTTTATACAACAAATACACTCTGATACAAAAGATATCAAGCTCCAAAGCATCTGATAGGTTACAAGAGATTATGCAAATAATGAAGAAGGAGCAGGAAAATCAGACACCTTTCTCATTTGAAATTCCTGTAACGAGGCAACAATTAGCTTCACTTACGGGCCTGTGTGTAGAGACCACTATTAGGACGATTAAGAAAATGGAATGTGAAGGCATGCTTCGTATTAAAAATCGTAAAATTTTATATTAAGATCACCGCGCATCAGTAATCTACCTTCAATAATAGTGTCTACCGAAACTATGCGAAAGAACGATTAAATCAAAATGTCACCATCACTGATTGTTATAGATTGATAGGCTTTTTTGGTAACAATTGTATTGAATTAAAATTTACTTATCAATTAAAATAAGCCAGAAAGTAAAAGCTAATGAAACATTTTGTAATTCAATAATATTCAATATATTTACTATTAATGATAAGATCCATTTTGAGTTGGGTAATTGCGATTAAAATTATAGAATAAATATGATGCTTCCTAAATTTTAGTCTCAAATGTGGAAATATCAGATATGATCAAAATATTTTTAGTAACTATATAATAATTATGCTCATCCACGACGAATTACTAATCTCCTATGGAGCAGAAACATCAGATATTGGTTCTCTCGAAACTATATTTCAAGAGGGTGATACTCCACAGTATTATTATCAGATAATAGATGGCAGAATCAAATTAAACCATTTTGACGAAGATGGTAAAGAAATTATACAAAGTGTACTTTTTCCCGGCCAAAGTGTCTGTGAATTATTGCTTTTTATCAATGAAAAATATCCTGTAAATGCAGAAACTTTAGCACCTTGCAAAATTATCAAGTTATCAAAAGAAAATTTCTTTAATTTGCTCTATGAACATCCGGATGTTTCATCAGATATTAACAAATTTTTATCTCAAAGACTCTATCAAAAATTCATTATGATGCAAAATAACCTCTCGCTCCGTCCAGAGGTTCGTCTTTTAGGTGTTCTCAATTATTTTAAAAGTTATAGCAAAAATCAAACTCAATATTCATTTGAAGTTTATTTAACTAGAAAACAAATGGCATCAATTACAGGTTTGAGAATCGAAACCGTAATAAGAACAATCAAGAAAATGGAAAGTGAAAAAATACTGAAATTGGAAAAAAGTAAAATATTTTATTAATTCTATCCCATGATTCAGATCCTATTTACAAAACGATCACAAACTATCATTTGTTGGGAAATGCAGGGTATAAAAGCGAACATGAAGTATTGTTGATTACTCTTTGATATTTTTACTTGTCATCGAACTCATACTTTCTTTAATCGATTTCATTTCACGATTGTATTTGACAACTGTTCATCACAACCTGCATCGTTCTTCTCTTGCACTTAAAATATTGATAGGATGACAACATTCTTGGATATACTTTTTCTAATAAAATACCTTACCATTCTTGATCTTAACTACTTTATCATGCTCCATCGTTTTAATTGTTCGAATCACTGTTTCTATCCGTAGGCCGGTCAAGTAAGCCAGCTGCTTTCTAGTATACGGAATTTTGTATTGAAAGGGCTTAAACTGTTTATTTTTATTTTTTAAGTGATCTAACACAGCAATGATCCTTGTTTGTGATTCGCCGTATGCTATTTTAATCATTAACAGCATCATGTAATGAATATATTTACAAGAGTTTTCATATAAATGAGTAATTATTTCGGGATAAACCTCTGCAAGCCGGTGGAATTTAGCTTTGCCTAAAACATAAACTGTACTATGGCTCAAAGCTATTGCACTGGTGCTGTAAAGACTTTCAGAAAATAAAAATATTTCGCCTACAGGGTCTCCTTTGCCTGGAAGATCATAAATAAATTCAGTAGGCCCATGATCACCAATGATCTTAAAACTGCCATTTTTAACTTGAAAATAGTTTTCTGGATAATGATTACTTACAAAAAGATACTCATCTTTTTGTAATGTTATTAGTTGAGCTCCGAATTCTATAAGTAACTTTTCATTAATAATCATAAATATCTCTCTCTAGGTATTGCAAATAATTATACATCATTATAGCTGCAGTTCTAACGAATACTAAATTAATAAAACACGTTGCAAGCTTATGGCAGTGATCAGATTAAGCAGCCAATCGCAATCAGACAATAGAACATTTGTCATTTCATATGATTATGTACGCTTGAACTCATTGCTACAACACATATCATTCTTGGTACATATTTAAACATTGTTTACCGCATATCATCGACTTTAAAAGAATCAGGCTGCATAATGCAGCCTGATAATGGTTAATTTATTCCTGATCAGCATTCGCAGCTTCAAAGTTGATGGAATTGTATGCAGAATCTGTCAACAGTGCATCGGCCTCTTTCTCTTCTGCAAGCGTAGCTTCCAGAAGCGAGGCTATTTCATTTTCACCTAATGTTTTGGCAAAGGCAGCTAAAGTCCCGTACGACGCTATCTCGTAATGTTCGATTTTTTGTGAAGCGGAGATAATTCCGGCATCGCGCACAGGGCCCGGTTCTGTCTCCTCCATAATACTTTCACCTTCTTTAATCAAACCTTCCATGGCATCACATTTTTTTCCTCGATCGGATTCTCCCAGTATATCAAAAATCTCCTCCAGTCTCTCGACCTGATTTTTCGTTACTGTTATATGCTGTTCAATAGCAGCAATAAGTTTTGGTTCACTTGAGTTGTTCGCCATTTTCGGTAAAGCTTTTACCAATGCTCTTTCTGCATAAATAATGTCCTTAAGCTCATCGATGAACAATTCTTTAAGTCCTTCGGCTGCAGAAGATTTTGCTGCAACTTTGCCTGCAGTCTGATTTTGGTTGTCTGTCTTTTTCATATTAATAGATTTAAGTGGTTGTACCACTATTGTAAATACAAATATTAGACCTATAAGTACAGATCTTAGCAAATTCTACAAACTTTACTAATTTTAAAAATGAAGTTCAAAGAAACGTTGCTGTATGCATATCTGTAGCCTTCTATAAGTTCTTCTTTTTTTCGTTTCTTTGCAAATACTAAGTGGTTTGTTATGAAAAAAGCAGAAGCAACACGGCTGACAATTCTACAAAAAGCATTTGAACTTATTTATGTTAGTGGTTATCAGGCAACAAGCATTGATGAAATTATTGCGACTACACAAGTAACTAAAGGTGCGTTTTACTATCATTTTAAAACAAAAGACGAAATGGGCCTCGCCATAATCAATGAAATTCTCAAGCCTACGCTTACAAACAGCTTTATACAACCTTTACACAGAGAACAAGATCCTTTGGATGCCATTTACAACTTAATGTATAATCTATTAATGGAAAATGAATTTCTGAAAGTTGAATATGGTTGTCCTGCCTCAAATCTTACGCAAGAAATGACCCCATGGAATACCGACTTTAACAATGCTCTAAATGAATTGACCCAACAATGGACAAAAGTAATGACCACAACCATTGAAAAAGGAAAGGATAGCGGATTTGTACGTAAAGAAGTGAAAACTGAACAAGTAACGATGTTTGTACTGTCCGGATACTGGGGGATAAGGAATTTTGGCAAATTAGAAAACAGTAAAAAAGTTTATCTATCTTATTTAAAAGAACTTAAAAATTATTTAAACTCATTGAAATAATTTTTTTAATAAAAAACATACTAATCAGTATGTTTTTTATTTATCTTTGCATTAGATTAATTATAATGTATCAAACGCTACTATTTTACCATTCGCTCATCCGCTGGCTTGTACTGGCAAGTATAATGTTTGCTGTATACAGAGCGTACAAAGGATATGCATCAAATCTTAGTTTTAGCAAAACAGATAATCTTATCAGGCACTGGACCGCAACCATTGCCCATATCCAATTGGTCATTGGAATTATTGTTTATACTCAAAGTCCTGTTATCAAATATTTTTGGTCAAACTTTACAGATGCAGTTCAAAACATTGAAATGGTTTTCTTTGGGTTAATACATATTATTTTGATGCTAACAGCAATAATACTTGTTACGATAGGCTCAGCATTAGCAAAAAGAAAACAAACGGACAAAGAAAAATTCAAAACCATGTTGGTTTGGTTTACCATCTCTCTATTTATTATTTTCATTGCCATTCCCTGGCCATTTTCACCACTAGCAATCAGACCTTATTTAAGATAATATGATCAATTTATTTAAAACTAAAATCGGAAGATTACGAATTATTGGATTTCTTGAAGGTATTTCATTATTAATACTCATCTTCTTTGCTGTTCCTATGAAATATTATTTCCACGATCCCAGTTTTAGCAAAACATTAGGCCCAATTCATGGCTCAATATTTTTATTATTTCTTTTCAATACTTTAAGCCTTGGTGTTGAACAGAATTGGAAATTTAAAACGACAACCTGGAAAATTATTGCGGCTTGCTTTATACCGTTCGGAACATTTTATATAGACCGTAAAATCTTGAGTAAACTATAAAAGCTATAGCTGAATTACCGGTATTTAGGAAAGTGACATTTTTACAGGAAGGATATAAACCACTTAAAACTTGCAACCTAATACCGATCCTACAAAGAATCCATCAAGATGATTTGGTATTACATCGTTAACAAAGCTACCTGTTTGAAAATATTGTATACCGGTACTATAAGTCAAAAAATCATCTATTTTCCATGAAAAACTAGTGGTATAAGCCGTACCGATATATCTTTTTCTTGAATCAGATGATGACAATCTTAACGAGCCATTTGGATCATACACCCCATCCTGCAGGGTGCTGCGCCAGTTAAACACGACTGCCCCGGTTATTGTTATATTTCTGGTAAGATTCCACGTCAGATTAGGATGAATAGAAATCAAATTCGCCGGACCTGCCTGAGGATTTATTCCGAAATATCCACCATTCGGATATATAGCATTAGAAGTTCCCAATTTAGCATCACCTTTTATTTTATCTCCTGAAATATAATCATTCTTCAGCTTCACTGCTGGATTTCCCTTCACATTGCTAAATCGATAGCAAATTTCAGAGGAAATACCAAAAGCATTGATGTTTCCCGTACCGAATTTTCCAAATTGATAAGCTACTTCGAAATTGTAAACAAACCCATCACCGTTCCTCCAGGCTCTGGCTCCGAAAGTGTGTCTGGATTCTTCCTTCACGCCTTCATCAAAAATTCCGCCAGCACGGTTAATTCCGAGGTAATAAAAATCATAATTATTCATTTTCGAAGAATAATAAGTACTGTAAACTCCCCAGAGGTTGGCTTTTTTTGTTGATGTATTATCGAAAGTCCCAGTATTTATAATTGCATCCGCCATTACAAATGCATCAATCTTGAGTTTAGGGGATGCAAGAGCGACTTTAATCCCGTCAAAATATATGCGCAGATTGGGACCTTCACGTACATCAATCAGACGACCACTGCCATATTCAATTTCCTGCCGACCCATGCGCAACGTAATGCTTTTATCATAACTTTTATAAGGTATAATATCCACAAAAAGATTTTGGATATTCAGTTGGTCTTCATCAATTCTACGGGGACCATTCTTACGTCCGTATTCTAAACCGCTACGTAGCTGCCCAAAAATACGAATCCGGTTGCCCACATGCAAATCAGCGTGAAGATGATATCGTTGAAGTACAAAAATATCGGTACCGGTATTCATTTTTCCCCAATCTTCATTGACTGCATAGTCCAGCTCTCCTCTGACCTCACCTCCTATCGAAAGATAAATATTACCTTCTGGTGAAAGAGGCATGTATTTTATCCTGTTGTAAAATGTTTTTGTGCTGTCTTTTAAAAGATGATAATCTTCATCATACCGCATGAGTTTAAAATTCTGTGCATGATAAAACTGCTGTGTTAAAAATACTGAAAGCAAAGCAATCTTTGACTTCATATGCTTATATTAAAGATTAATTCTTTTGTTAACTTCCGAAATACTTTACAGTGACCAATTGATTTTACTTCAAGAAGTATGGACTCATATTTTTGATGTTCGCCGGAACTATATCTACCTTATCCTAGCCTGATTAAGTATAATTGTGCATGCCTGATTAGGACAATCAGTGATTGAAATGCATTATAACTGTATTCTCTAATTTATTTGTCTTACTGTGATAGAAACTCAATAATAAAAAAACTAGCGCAACCCTTGGTTTACCAATGGAATAACCTTCTCACCAATTAATTCTATAGAACGTAGCAACTGCTCATGCGTGAGCCCTGCATTATCCATCTGAAAAGTGAAACGGTTAATGCCTCCTAGTGCCTCACTGTGTCTTAATAATTTTTCTGCTACCTGTTCAGGATCACCTACTACCAGCACACCTTTAGGCGCAATTGAAGCATTAAACTTCTCTCTGGTTACAGGAGGCCACCCTCTTTCTTTACCCGCTTTAGTCCATAACTCAGCATATCCCGGATAGTAATCTGAAACAGCTTTTTCATTGCTGGCAGCAACATAACCTGGTGAATGTAAACCCACTTTTAGCTGTTCGGGTCGAAATCCAGCGAGTTCTCCTGATTCCCGGTATAAATCGATCAGAGGACGAAAATTTGCTGTTTCGCCGCCAATAACTGCCACCATTAAAGGCAGTCCTAAACTTCCGGCTCTGATAAAAGATTCCGGAGTTCCACCGACACCCAACCAAACTGGTATTTTTTCCTGAACAGCTCTTGGGTAAACAGGTTGATTGTTCAACACCGGTCTAAATTTTCCTGACCACGTTATAAATTCCTGCTCGCGTATTTGTAAAAGGAGTTCCAACTTTTCCTTAAACAATGCATCATAATTTTTTAAATCAAATCCAAAAAGCGGATAAGCCTCTATTGCAGAGCCTCGCCCAACAACAACTTCAGCCCGGCCTTTGGATATAAGATCCAAAGTGGCAAAACTTTGGTAAACACGTACAGGATCAGAGGTACTGAGAACAGTAACTGCACTTGTTAAACGAATATTTTTTGTCCTTGCTGCGGCAGCTGCAAGAATCACTGCAGGTGCCGAATCCAGAAACTCTTTCTTGTGATGTTCACCGATACCATAGATAGCAAGTCCTGATTCATCAGCTTTTACGATTCTATCCAATAACTGCTCCATTGCATCAACACCACTTAAAGTTTTACTGCCGTACATCGCAGATGCAAAACTATCAATTCCTATTTCCATATGTTCTAACTTTAAATATTATCCTTTCGGTTCTTAATAAAATTACGAAAGAGCATTGGGAGGAGGTCCGCCTGCCGGTTTGCTTTTATCGTCTGGTAAAGGCACATATTCTTCATTATCCGATGGCGGTAAAATGATACGTCCTTGTTTCCAATCTTCTTTGGCCTGCTCAATTCTTTCTTTTCTGCTGGACACAAAATTCCACCAGATGTAGCGGTCACCAAGGTGTTCCCCACCCAGCATCATTAATGTACACGGTTCTTTTGCTATGATTAACGGATCTACTCCCTTTGTAAACACCATGAGCTGTCCTGGTTTGTAAACAAATCCATTTACCTCAACACTACCCTTAACAATATAAACCCCTCTTTCACTATGTCCTACAGGAAGACCAAAATGAATACCTGGCTCTAAGGTAACATGTACATAGAATAATGGAGAATGTGTCTTTACATTGCTTTTTAATCCGTAAGCTTCTCCAGCAATCAAACGCATCCAAATACCTGTATCCGTAAAAACTGGCAGTTGTTCGGGTTTATAATTATCAAACGACGGGTCGCTTTCTTCATCCTTTTCAGGAAGCGCTACCCATGTCTGTATCATTTCCAGTTCGCCTCCGGTCAGCATAGCCGGATCTTCGAACCGTTCACTGTGTGAAATACCTTTTCCGGCTGTCATCCAGTTAACCTCTCCCGGCTTTATGACCTGCTCCACCCCAAGACTATCCCTATGGGTAACCTTACCGCTAAACAGGTAACTGACTGTAGATAAACCAATATGGGGATGTGGCAAAACATCCAGGTTATTAGCAGATGCAACGGGTATATTCACCGGACCGCCATGATCCATAAATATGAATGGTCCGATCATTCTATGAAGCCTGTAAGGAAGAATGCGCTTCACCGTAAAACCCTGGGAGATTTCTGCGGGTCTCGAATCTATAATGATATCAAGCATATGTACTGTTTTTAATGTTAAGGAGTAAAATCATAAGGCTTTTATTTGTTTGATGAGCAACGGCTATACTTCTAAGAAATCAGCTGTATGTTCTTTCAAAAAATATTCTATCCGGTGCATATCTCCTACCAGCCAAACCACATCATTAACTCGGGTAAATGAGCCATACTTATATCAATTTTTTGAAGTGGTTGTTATGATATTTATTATCAGCAGTTACAGGATAAAAGCTGTAATCATTCTATTATTTCTGTGGAAATTTTGATATTTCCTTTAAAAATTTTTGAAATCGGACACTGCTCAGCAATTCTTAACAATCGTTTTTGCAATTCAGAATCAACTTGAGCGCTAAAAAATATCTTCCGTTCAATCTGCGTTGTTGTTTCCTCATTTTCTATTCTGTGAAATATATTGGCTTCCACCTCTATTTCAGGTATTGTCAGACCTTTATGATCAATATACATTCGAAGTGTTGCCAAGGTACAGGTTACCAAAGAAGATAGTAATAGTGTATGAGGGTCTGGCCCAATGTCCTTCCCTCCCAGTTTTTCTGGCTCATCGGCAATCAGCACTCCATTTCTCCAGTGGATGGATGTTTTGTATTTCTGAATACCTATTCTTCCTTTTACAGGGTTTTCTAAGATATACTTCATCTGATCTTTTTTAATTATCAGTTATCTCTCTTTTGTTTCCATACCTCTTCATATTGTTCCGGGTGACGCTTAAATTGCGCTAAAACGTAAGGACAAAGTGGTATAATTTTGAGATGATTTTCTATAGCATAACTTACCAATTGATTTAACAGTATTTTCGCAAAACCTTTTCCTTCGTGCTCAGCATTTACCTCTGTGTGGTATACCCTCAGCTTTCCATCTGAAACGGAGATATCCATCTTACCGGCTTTATTTTCATCTGAAAATAATTGAACTTCACCATAAACACCGGCGTCTCTAAAAACTACTTTTGTACTTTCCATGATTGATTTTTTTTATTATTTCTTTATACTCAATGCTCCTGACGGGCATTTTGCAATCTGATCAATAAGCTCTTGTGTAGTTGCATTCTCAGTCTTTATCCAAGGACGATCCTTCGGATTATATACTTTCGATAATGTCTTTACGCAAACTGCTGCATGAATACATAATTTTGGTTTCCAAAGAATGGTAATTTCTCCGTTTGGATATTCGTGTTCTTCCATAACTAACTCTCTTTTTAGTTTAATAATTTTAAATATCAATGCCTTTTCAAAATCTTTGGGACTATGGATGATATGGGTGTATCAATGAACCAAATGCATATTCCGAAGGTTGAACCACCTCTTGAATACGAATGTCTTTAAAAGTCTCAATGTCATTGCTCTCAATATTTTGAAATTGCACTTGTACAATACGTGGCTCAGCCCGCTCTCCTCTTCGCCAAAGCGTACGTTACCAATTACCGTTTCAAGCTATTCGATCTGCAATATTCTGATAGAATCCCATCATCAATACTTTGAGTGGCTGCAACAGTCTTTTCCAACACCGGCATTTGGGCATACGCTATCGACTATGCAACTTCCGTAGTTCTAATCTTTAGTATTATAGTAGCCTCCAAAATATTTTACAGGCGACCATGCCGGAAGAGTTTCCGGCAATTTCGGCGACAGAGCGCTATAGTTTTCTGCACCAAAGACCACCCTACCGTCAACTACAGTTAATACAGATGAGATGGTTTTTATTTCTTCATCTGCTATGGTAAAATAATCTTTATTAAGCAATGCAAAATCGGCTAAATTTCCTGGAATGATTTTGCCCATTTCGCCCTCTTGATTTTCAAACCAAGTTGGTCCAACTGTAACTAATTTTAATGCTTCTTTTCTTGTCAGTCGGTTATTTTTTGCGAGTATTTCGGATCCCGACACCGATTTTCCTGTGATCATCCAACTGATACCAATCCATGGATTATAAGATGAAGCCCTAAAAGCATCCGTTGTAATCGCTAGTGGAATCCCACTGTCAACTAGCTGTCTCAATCTTGGAGTTTGTAGAGCTTTTTCAAGCCCATGTGTTTTTATGAACCCGTCACCATGCATTGCCATTTTCATATCCAGAGCTATACCGCCTCCCAGTTTTTTTACTCTGGCAATATTTTCCGGAGAAATAGTTTCCGCATGCTCAATACTCCAGCGCAAGCCGTCCAAGGGAGTTTTTTCGTTTATAGCTTCCAAAACATCCAGAAAAGATGTAATATTTTCATTATAACTAATATGCAATCGAAAAGGGATTCCTTTATTTACAAGCTTTGTAATATCCTCCTGGATATAACGGCTCATTACCTCTTTGTCAATAATCACTGCAGGTCTGTCAAAATTTTCATGATCATGTATTTCTAATCTCAGTATTTCTCCTGTACCTTCATATTCATGACCATGTGCCATAGTCGGATGCATATTCTCCCCTGCACTTATAGGAGATTTTCTGGTTACCATGTTTATTTCTGCATCTACCAAACTGGGACTTTGAGTGTCACCAAACTGAAGATCTATGAACGGCATCCTAAGATTAAGACGATTTTCTTTTGCAAGTTGCTGTATCGGTGCATGTCCGTGTGGATAACCATAAATACTTGCTGCGTCAACAGCTGTAGTTACACCGAAACGGTTCATGTCATTTACAGCATTAATAATTGAACTAAGCTGCTCCTGCTCTGAGGGTTGTGGTACCATTAATTCAAGTGATGCAAATGTGAATGTATACGCATGGACAACACCTGTGTAATTTCCTTTTTTGTCTTTTTCGAATATAATATCCGGGGAGGCCGGAAAGCGATCCGTTCCCACTCCAAAAGCTTTCATAGCCAATTCATTTAAATAGGCACGGTTGTAAGCATACTGTACAATCACAGGTCTATTGGGAACTGCCTTTTTTATTTCTTCAATCGTTGGTAATCTGTTTTCTTTGAACTGATATGGAGACCAGCCACCAATTACTTTCACCCATTGTCCTTCCGGGGTTCGTTTTGTCTGCTCTCGCAACATTTCTAAAGCACGCGACAATGTTGGTACGCCTTCCCACCTAACGTTATAGTTATAGTTGCGTTCATTTAATAGATGTGTATGCGCATCATTGATACCGGGTATAAGGCGGCGGCCATCTGCATTGATAACCTTCGTACTGTTGTCCTTCAATTCTAATATTTCAGAATCAGAACCAACAGCATAAATTCTTCCTCTTTTTACAGCTAAAGCAGAAGCTTCAGCTTTGGTAAGGCTTCCAGTTGTAATTTTAGCATTGAATACAATTAAATCTGCACCAATTAATTGTTGTTTAGATTGCGCATTTGCCTTTATATTAAAGATAAATACTGCTGCAATAATAATTAAGGTTTTCATAATATTGGTTTTTATTAGCATTTTTTTATGTTCTATGTACCATATTTTCCGATATAAAAGTCACAATAAACCTCTGCTATTTCAACAGGACTGTTCATAACAAAGGACCATCTTCTACCATGGGCTTTGTATACCGTTCTACTTTTTCATTTGTTGGTTTAATCAAGAAATACATATAATGATTTTTATTTTACCCCCTTCAAAAACCACGATATCCATTCCAATAGCAACAATAGATTTTATATTAGGGCCTATTCCCCAATTTAGCCTACCTATATTATTGTTGATAACAACTGGCTTCAGTTTAAAAAAGGTAAATTCCGCAGGTATATCAGCCAGAACCTTACTTACACTTTCATTAATAGCATCATACCCGGTCACCTGATTGCCTACATGATTTAATGTGCTTTCTGCAGTATAAAACATCTTTATAGACTCTATTCTATTGGTAGCATTCCTTTCACTCCATACCCAAGCTAAATTTTCTTCCATCAGAAGGAGTAAATGATTTTTCATATAATCATATTTTGTGGTTAATATTTTTGTGTACAGAAATCATTAGATAGATACCAAAGGCCACACAAAATTTGAGACAGTCTGTAAGTTTTGTACTATAGATGAAGTCCTACATTATGTTTCTTGTGGAGGTATTGTAGCCAGCAGCTACCATTCCAAGGCTGAAGCAACACCATCTCCTCCATGGTCAAGTAGAATTGATCCCAATTGAAATGCTGTTTCAAAACGAACCCAATGGGGTTGCCATTCTGAAACCACAGCTAACCAACTAATTGAAGGTGATTTTTCCATTTTTTGTTGATGTAAAGTTAATAACTCAAAGTTGCATCAAATGGAAAGAAAAAATTGTAGACAAATGTCTACAAATGAAAATGAAGTAAGTATGAATATTACAAGTGAAATATGTATAATATCTATAAATAATAGGTGATTCGGCAAACATAAAAGGTTTCCCAGTAACTTCTGAATATCAAACTGTAACAGATTACAAGTTTGTTTGTTTCACAAATTCATTGTAAGATGTGCCGTTGGTAACAAATTGATTTTTTTTGATGCATACTAATTTTTTATCAATCCAATAATGACTTGATCACCTCTTTACGGTTAGATAGTCCAAATTCAATCAGTGTATTCAAGACATTCCAATTCCCTGAGCATGCTGAGTCAGCAAATACTACGTGATATCCTGTTATGATCCTATCGGTTACGAATTTACAGGTACCTGGATGCCAAAACTAACTGATTTTGAACAGTGGATGGATGAATCGGAATTCAAAAATAAAAGATTGCATACTCATAAATAAAAGAATATTTTTGATACGATAAAGCAGCTAAGATTTCTTTATTTGATTTCTTAAAATGATCCAGTCGGCGGACTTAATTTATTTATCATATGGTAAATAAACAATTTTAAATAAGTACTATCTTTCACACATGAAAGAATTTTCTGAGTACATTCTCCAATTTGGCAGTCTTAACAAACAACAGCTTGAGTTTATTCTAAGCAAGCGTAAAGATATAGAACTTCAAAAAGGTGAATATTTTTCAGAGGCCGGAAAGGTTCCAAAATATGTAGGTTTTGTTTTAGAAGGGATTTTCCGCTTTTGTTATTATGATAATAAAGGCGAGGAAATAACGCATTATTTTGTAGATGAATATAATTTTGTTTCCGATTATCCGAGGTTTGAGTTGCAAGCATTCGCATCGGAATATATACAAGCGGTTACCGACTGCAAGGTGCTGGTTTTTTCTAAAAAGGATTGGGATGAAATTTCCAACACAATCATCGGTTGGGACGTAATTGCTTCTAAAATCGAGCGTAAGTGCCTACTGAATTCAATTGAAAAGAGAAGCCCTTTAGTATCGGAAGATGCCACTACCCGTTATCTGTCTTTTATCGAACAATTTCCAAATTTAGTGAACCGCACCCCGCTTTCTTACATAGCTTCTTATTTAGGTATCACCCAGCAGTCGTTAAGCCGAATACGAAAAAACATACGCTAACACTACTTTTTACCAAATGGTAAATAATTTTCTTTTCTAAGCAGCGAACTTTGTATCATTAATTTAAATGAATAAATAATGAACAAAAAAGTTGTATTAATTACAGGAACCAATAGTGGCTTTGGTTGGCTTACTGCACACAGCGTCGCAGCACTGGGACATAAAGTGTATGCAGCAATGAGAAATACCGAAGGGAAAAATAAAGAGAAAGCTGATCAGTTGTCACAGATAGAAAATGTTACCGTTTTGGATGTTACACTTACTGATGAAGCGAGTGTACAAAATGCCATTAACAATATTATTTCTCAAGAAGGAAAGGTTGATGTTTTGGTAAATAATGCCGGCATAGGAATGACTGGAGTAGCTGAAAGTTATACCACTGCCGATGTACAGGAGATGTTTAATGTGAATGTTTTTGCACCGTGGCAGCTAATAAAACTGGTATTGCCGGTCATGAGAAAACAAAGCGATGGTTTAATTATTAACGTAACCAGTGGTTTCGGTACCTTTTCTTTTCCTTTTTCAACAGTGTATAGTGCTTCAAAGTTTGGGCTTGAAGGATTAAGTGAAGGCTTACATTATGAAGTAAGACCATTAGGAATTGATGTGGCCATTCTACAACCCGGGGCTTTTCCGACTGAAATGTCGCAAAAATCAAGGGCAGCCTCTGATATTGCTATTAATGCAGAATATGAAGCGATATCGGCTTATCCTGAAAAAATGATGACCGCAATTAGCCAATTATTTTCAAGCACCAATCCAAATCCGCAGGATGTTGCCGATGCAGTGGTAAACCTTATTAAGCAACCAAAAGGACAACGACCACTCAGAACGGTAGTCGATCCAACGACCGGAGAATATGTTAAAACTGCAAATGATGCGGTTCAGGTACAATTCGAAAAAGGAATGACTGCTTTTGGCATGGAAGAGCTTTTGGTATAACGCCAGTTTACGATATAAAAGGAGATCCGTCAGATTGTTCCAAAAAGTTTAAAAAAGAGCTCGTATATTGAACCGAGCTCTTTTTTCTATAAGAAGTTAACAATTTTAAATAAAATATAATGAGATGCAAGTATTAATATTTTTAATAAAAAGTTAATACTATTTTTCGATCTGGCGTCTTAATCGGCTTAGCGTATCTTTTGTAACACCAATATAAGATGCTATAATATGTTGAGGAAAGCGATCAATAAAAAAAGCATAATTCTCAACAAAACATTTATAGCGTTTTATTGCAGTAAAACTGATCGAGGCAATCCTTTTTTGTAATGCAATACTATGTTGTTCATTGAGTTTTAATAACAATTCATTAAAAGAGGAATATTGGCGACACAATTGTAAGGCGTTTGCTCTAGTAATAAGGAGTACTTCGCTATCTTCCCATGCATCAATATTATACATACTTGGAGTAAGCATAACAAAACTCTCACGGTCTCCTGCCCACCAGTTTTCAATAGATAAGTTAACAGTGTACTGAACACCCTTCTCATTCTTATAATATTGCCTTAAAGCACCTTTTATAATAAAAGCGAAGTACATACATATCTCTCCTTTCTCCAACAGAAACTGTTTTTTTTTGAATTTTTTGCGCACAAAATGGCTTTTGATATTCTTAAAATCTTCTTTGGAAATTGCCGTGGAAGAATATTTATTTATATAATGGAATAATTGATACATGCGAATGGGATGAATAATAGGATGGGTTATTATTTTTTTACAGTGTGATAAGAATGCACTCTATTACACAGAAACACCTACCACATTTTCAAAATTCCTCAAAATAAATGGTACAAAGACTAAATCGCTAGTAACAGGTGTCTGATGTGTTTCATTTTTATTCATTTTCATAAAACAAAAATAAATCGACAGAAAAGAAATAACGTAGACAAATGACGAAATAAAACAGAAAAAGCTGTTGATCAAAAGTTTAAGAAATGTGCTGATTACCTTTTTAGTGCATTTTTACGTACACGACTTAGGGTATCCTTGGTAATACCGAGATAAGAAGCGATAATATGCTGCGGAAAACGCTTAACGAAATCAGGATAACGTTCGACGAAATCTTCATAGCGTTTTTCTGCTGTAAGACTTATGGAAGAAGTTATTCTTTTTTGAGCAGAGATTGTACTTTGCTCATCAAGCTTCAATGTTAATTCATTAAAAGCAGGACATTCATTGCGTAGCTGTAAAGCACTTTCTCTGGAAATGAGAAACAATTCACAATCTTCCCACGCATCTACAATATATGTACTTGGGGTTTGCATAACAAAACTTTCTCTGTCCCCTGCCCACCAATTTTCAACAAATAAACTAACGATATGTTCTACTCCCTTTTCATCTGTATAATATTTACGCATCGCTCCTTTGACAACAAAACCTAAATATTTACAAATTTCCCCTTCCTGCAGTAGATATTGTTTTCTACTGAGCTTATGCTCAATAAAATGGCTTTTGATATCTTGAAAATCTTCTTCAGAGATTATAGCGTAGCGGTTGATATAATGAAATAGCGGATGCATAACTAAGGAGTTAACATTCTTGTAGTAGCTTTTTCTCAGTTGTCCCTGAAAAATCAGATCGCTACACTTGAAATCTTGTTATCAGTTTGGTCAAAATTACTAAAATATTTTTAATTCACCATTACAATATTGGATTGTGTACCATAAAACATCAATTACAATGATAAAATGTTTTCTTTCACCACAATTCAGGATTAATATTCTAAAATGATTTTAGTATTATTATTAATTTTTGAATATACCAACCAGAGCTTTAAAAACTGCGGTCGTATACTAACCTATTTTTGTTACCATTTCTTCTAAAGGTACTCTCACTTTAGGAGTATTAACTAAGTAATCACTAGCCTCATTCAGATATCCTAAAGATAATATCACGATACTGTGCAGGTCTTTTTCATGGAGAGCCAAAACTTCATCAAACAGTTGCGCATCAAAACCTTCCATTGGTGTGGCATCTACTTTTGCATTGGCTGCTGCTATCAGCGCAGTTCCTAAAGCAATACAAGTTTGTCTTTCTGCCCAGAAATTACCTAAATTTGTAAAACAAATCTGAAGTATGAAATTATTAGGAGTAATTAAATCATTATCAAACGAAACACGGCTCAATATCCTTACGTGGTTAAAAGATCCTTTTGAACATTTTCCTGAGGAAGAATTAAACAATTATAATCCTGAATTAGGAGTCTGTGTATCAGACATTGCACAGAAAGCCGGAATGTCGGTTCCTACTGTTTCTGATTACTTAAAAACAATGTCGACTGCCAAAATTCTGATCGGAACAAGAAAAGGGCAGTGGACGTATTATAAAAGAAATGAAAAATCAATTCAGGAATTAGCAAGACTTATTAAAGAAGAATTGTAAAAAATTTTAATTTAATATTTAGCTATTATCCTAATTACCTAAGCATTAGTAGAGGGGTGAAATATTTTCGTTCTATATAAATTTTCATCCATTGAGCGTTGCGTAATTTCTACATATAGACATTTGTCTACGTCTATTTCTTACCAGTGATATAAATTTGTATCGTAAAAAAATTCGTAGAAATTTTATTAACAAGTCATATTGTGTTTATAATCACAAGGATGCCGTGTCAATAAAAGAATGAATCAGCTCAAAATAAAAACTTAAAAAACTTAATTGTATAATTAGAATTTTACCTAAATAGGTAAATATATAAATAACTAAATAAAATCATTATGAAAGCAGCAGTGTTAAACGAGTTTGGTTCGGTAGAAAAATTTGAAATATTAGATGTTCCAGTCCCAAAACCGGGAGTTCAAGAAGTATTAGTAAAAGTAATGGCGACATCAGTGAATCCCTTGGATTTTCAGGTTCGCAGAGGAGATTATAGAAACGAGTTACAACTTCCGGTAATTACAGGGCATGATGTCTCAGGCGTGATTGTGGAGATTGGTACAGGTGTCAAAAACTTTAAAGTCGGGGACGAAGTATATTATACTCCTGAAATTTTTAATGGATATGGAAGCTATGCAGAATATCATGTCGCTAAGGAATCGATCATCGGTATCAAGCCGAAAAACATCAGTCATTTAGAAGCCGCTACATTTCCCTTAGCAGCAGGAACCGCTTGGGAAATGCTTTACACAAGAGCACAGCTTAAGATCAATCAAACGATCTTAATACACGGTGGTGCAGGAGGTGTAGGAATACCTACTATTCAACTGGCAAAGGCAATGGGTGCAACTGTTTATACGACAGCGAGAACCGTTCACCATGAATTCCTTAAAGAATTAGGAGCAGATCATACCATTGACTATAAAAAAGAAAATTATATTGATGCAGTTTTAGAGCTGACAAACGGTAAAGGCGTAGACGTTGTCATTGATACAATTGGCGGTACTACCCTTTCGGATAGCGGAAAAGTTTTAGATCAAATGGGACAGGTTGTAACATTAGTTGATATTGAAATTCCCCAAAACCTGATTCATGCATGGGGTAAAAATGCCACGTACCATTTTGTATTTACCAGACAAAACAGAAATAAATTAGACGAACTTACAAAGCTAATAGAATCCGGAAAATTAAAGCCTGTGTTAAACAAAGTTTTCCCTTTATCAGAAATAGATAAAGCACACAGCCTGCTTGAGTTCAGAGATAGTGATCCTGATTTCTATGGAAAGATTGGTGTACAAATCGATAGTTAACTCATTCGTAAATAACAGTTAATTATGAATAACGAGGATATTTTTATAAAGGCAAATAAAGCTTTGGCTGAAGGAAAAAATGACCAATTCCTTACTTACTGTGCCGAAGATATTAAATGGATTAATGTTTTCTATTAATAAAATAACCTAAAAACCACAACTTACTGATTGTTACTGTAGCCCTAAAAACTTATAGCTTCGGCAATAATTTTTAAAACTGATTGAAAATCATGCGAAAAGTAAGACGAACCTTCCTAATTTTCAATGTTAAGCCGTATCAAAATATAAGAAGGCTTGTTGAAAGGATTCATTTCCGATTCCTGTTGTATTTTAAATCCACAGTCTGTCAAAAACGGAATCAGTGGGTCAGATTGGAGCAACTCTAACCATATGGCATCATAACTACGGGTTACCGATAGACATTTATTCCATAAAGATGCTCTTGTTTCAGCATTGTTATGTTCTGCCGTTATATAGAAAGAACCGCAATGTATAGCTTTTTGGTTTGCCAATATTTCAAGCTTACTCAATGATTGCCGCATAATGGCATATCCCACAGGGATATCCTCTACAAAAACGGTTATCATTTGGGTACTGAGGTTGTTCAAGTCATTCACGGCATCCTTTTCAGAAAGCTGTTGTTGAATATATTCGTCTAACTGTTCTTCCGACACAGAACTGTTGTACATTTCCCTAATCTGGGCCTCTTTTAGCAGGAAAAGATTATGCAATCCCTCATCCGATGCTATGGTAAATTTCGACACTATTCCCATCATTTAATTAATTTAAAACAAATATAGGGGCACAAGTAAATCAGTATACGATACAGATATACAAAAACAGATCGGTACAATTAAGGGTTTAATGAGAGACCTATTGTTTTAATCGCCTCAAGACTGGCGGGTGTAATATGTTGCGAAAATATTGCTCGGAAACAATGATCATAGGAATCCGTAAGTGAAAAAGTTGTACCCGGAGTAAGGTGGATGCCAAATGCCTCGCAAGTTTTATAAAATCCCTGCATATCAGTATTCTCAGGTAGTTTGTTCCAAATGGAATACCCTCCATGTGGAACCTGAATACATGTATTTTCCGGATAATAGGTGCTGAATTGTATTGCAAGTTGAGAGGCCTGCCGCTCTAAATGGTGGCGGAATATCCTCAGATGCCTGTCATAACTGGATGTTCTTAGTAACTTGGTAATGATCTCTTGATTAATAGGTGATACTGACCTCCCCAACGAGAACTTTATCCTCGGCTTTAGAAAAAAAGCGGCCTGGCGCCATCCACCCCAGACGGATGCCAGGGGCGATGGTTTTCGAAAACGAAGAAAAAGTAATGACTGAGCCACTGATATCGAAATTCCGGATGTTGGACGGTCGGGAATTATGAAAGTAAAGATCACCATAGATATCGTTTTCTATAATAGGGATATTATGGTACAATGCAATGGCAAGAACCTCTTTCTTCCGTTCATCCGTCATCAATATTCCGGTAGGATTATGAAAGTTAGGTGTTAGCACGATTGCTTTAACAACATTTTTGCTGCATACACTTTTGAGGTAATCCGTATCAAAGCCTTCATTGTACCTAACGGGGATTTCAATTATCTTTAAGCGAAGGCTGGCGACAACCTCTAAAACAGAGAATACGCAGGGACTTTCCACCGCTATAATGTCGTTCGGAACTGTGGTTATAGCGAGTGCAATATACAATGCCTGTAATGCCCCGTCTGTAATCAGCAGTTCCTCAGGCTGAACCTGTGCACCATGTCTTGCCAAACGTTCGGCAAGCAATTCCCTAAGTTCATCTGTACCGGTGGTCGGGTAATAACGTAGAAGAGCCGCCCCCTTTTCACGGATTACCTGCTGCATAGTTCTCAGAACCAACTTTTGTGGTACAAAAAAGTCGGACGGTGTTGCAGCGTTTAGGGATGCAAATGAAACATGTTGCTTTACGGAAGTAAGGACAACATTTTCTTTAAATAAAGGGTCTCTTGGTATAGGTGGCAAATCAATTTCTGGCACTTCATTTATCTTTTTGGTCAGTGCAGCTACTACATAGCCTGAACGTGGAATGCTTGTCACCAGACCTTTGAACACAAGGTAATCATATCCGCTCTGTACAGAACTTGTACTTAAGTTATATTCCTTTTTTATACTCCTAACGGAAGGCAATTTGCTACCTGACTTTAAAATCCCTTTAGTGATTTTTGATTCAATTTCGGAAGTGAATATGCTGTATCTATAATCTCTCATTGATAAAATAAAACCTGTAAAATGTAAATTTACGATTTTATATCGTTGAATTGTTTGTCCGATTAAGAGAAATATAAAACAGGTTTAGCTTTATTATATCAAAGTCCGTTTAACTTATTTTTTACTAAAGTATCTGATACAAATGGAATGTACCGTCATGCCAAATTATTAGCTCGTTTTAATCGCAATATTTTGAATAACCATTTAAGTCAAAGAAGGTACCGGCATACTACTGCTTTTAATTCGAGAATCTTATTTAATTCCTGTACAAATCGCTCAATGCTTAAAAACGTTTGAATCAAAGGTGTCAGCTCACAGGTAGAATAAAAATGATTAGGGGTCATATGTGGCATAATTTACTAAAGACTGTTGATTATTAGAAAATATTGTAAAATGAGAAGCAACTTCGAATTGATTCTCCCTAATAATAAAACCTCCTAAATCAGACGGTCTTATTTGTATGAATTATCAGATTATTTCTAGTTAATATGTGTGCTGTGTGCTGTCGATTGGCTGTTGTTTGTTGATGAAAGCCTTATTCTAGCCACTGCCTAAGATTTAATGTTGATAAAGCTGAGCTACGTTCTGCGTGATCTTCAGCGTCTGTATGGCATTGTCTGCACAAATAACAACATAGCTTCCCTTTTCTGCCGTATCAATAGCAAAATGAATAGCAGATTGTGTATCTGCAATGACCTTATATTCTAAATCAGGCTTTATATCTTGAATTCCCTTTGCTAAAAGTTCGACGATCGATTCCTCGCTTCTTCCTCTCGTATCACGATCAAACCTGATAATAATATCATCATACATTGAGGCTGCAATCTGCCCGAACTCAATAATATCATTATCGCGACGGTCACCTGGTACAGTAATAACCCCGATTTTTTTTCCGGCAATATGCTTAAGATATCCTGCGAGTGCTCTCAGGCCGTGAGGATTGTGGGCATAGTCTACTATGACATTTAAGCCATTGATTTCGAATTCATTGATCCGTCCGGGAGTTTGTTCTGCATTAGGAATAAAACCCTTTAATGCGAGAGCGATCTGCTCAGTCTGAATTCCTGAAAAATAGGCTGCTAAAACGACGGGCAGTAAATTCTCAATCATAAATTCTGCTTTCCCATTACGGGTGATGGGTGCATCGGTCAGATTAAAAACAAAAATTTTATGGGTACCACTGTAAATGAAAACATTAAGGTGGCGGTCTGCATATACTGCACGTCCTCCATTTTTCATATGTTCCTGAAGGCGAGTATTGTTTTCTGTGGAACAAAACAGAGCAACATTACATCTTACCCTGTCTTTCATTCCATATGCATGTTCATTTCCTGCATTTAAAATAGCCCAGCCATCTTTCTTTACCGCACACGGAACCACTGCTTTTACTTTGGCAAGATCCTCTACCGTATAAATATCTTTTAATCCCAAATGATCAGCGGCAACATTTGTGACAATGGCAATATCGCACTGGTCGAATCCGAGACCTGACCTGATAATCCCACCGCGTGCACATTCAAGCACCGCAAAATCAACAGCTGTATCTTGTAATATCGTACGTGCACTTTGTGGACCGGAACAATCACCTATTTTAATCCTCTCATCTCCCACATAAATACCGTCAGTTGAACTGAATCCCACGGTATATCCTGCAAAAGCCGCTACATACGCCATTAGTCTGGTCGTGGTTGTTTTGCCGTTTGTTCCGGTAATTGCAACGATAGGAATTCTGCCATCATCTCCCTCTGGAAACATTAAATCTACTATTGGCTCACCGACTTCACGTGATTCTCCTTTTGTAGGATATTTATGCATTCTTAGTCCCGGGGCTGCATTTACTTCGATAATCGCACCGCCATTTTCCAAAAGAGGCTGGGTGATATCCGGGCTTACGACATCTATACCGCAGATATCCAGACCAATAACTCTTGATACTTTTTCTGCCATTATTATATTGGACGGATGTACGATGTCTGTGACATCTTCCGCAGTACCGCCTGTGCTTAAATTAGCTGTAGCTCTTAAAAATATTTGCTGCCCTTTTGCAGGAACAGAATGCAATTGCAGTCCGTGTTTTTGAAGATGCAGTTCTGTAACAGAATCTAGGCTGATTTTTGTCAAGACATTCTCATGACCATCTCCCCGCAAAGGATTGAGATTTTCGGTTTCTACCAGTTCTGAAATGGTTGAAAAGCCGTCGCCAACAACAGAAGCAGGCTGCCGTAATGAGGCCGCAATAAACTTATTTCCGATCACTAAAATCCGGTAATCGTACCCCATAATTTCTTTTTCAACAATCACAGGTTTTGAAATTTCTGCCGCACACCGAAATCCAATGAGAAGTTCTTCAAAATTTTTAATGTTACAAGTCACATTTCTTCCTTGATTACCGTTAAAGGGCTTCGTAACTAATGGATATCTTAAATTTTCTGCGATCAGTAAGAGTTCACTTTCATCCCTTGCTAATCTACCATCAGCAATCGGCAGATAGGCACTTTCTAAAAATTTCTTCGTGTAATCTTTGTCACAGGCAATATCTACGGAAATGCAAGAAGTGTGTTGGGAAATGGCAGCGCTTATCCTTTTTTGATTTTTTCCATACCCCAAAATGGTAAATCCGGCAGGTCCTACACTTACAGGTATATTCCGTTTTCTCGCAGACTCGATGATCATAGTAGTTGTAGGTCCTTCACCATACTTACGGTGAACAGTCATAACCTGTTGCTGAGCTTCGCTGAAAGTTATAGGAGTTTCATTATCAGAGAGTGACTGTATAATTTCTGACGCCAGTTTCAGCGATTCCAGACCGGCTTCTTCAACCTCATATTCCAATATTCCGTAAAATATCCCGGGCGCCGATGAAACTATATTATAATAAGATGATCCTTGTAAAATCGAAGCCAGGTGTAAACTATAGTCTAGCACACGAAGCCTAAACTCATCATGTAAAGATTCAAATTGAAAATTTGAACGAAAATAATCCCTGATCAACTGCTGCTTTTCAGGGTCTGTTTCCGAAATTGTAAAAGGATCGTATTTGATGACAATAAGGTGGTGGTGAGTGCATGACCACATGTTTGGTCCCCGCATGATTCTGATCTCATTTGCAATCATATTAATGGTAATTATTAGAATAAATATTTTTTGAAGGTTTATAACAGAATTAACAAAAAGGTGTATTACTTCGCTTAGTAGATAAGAATTCGAAACGATTGTATTTTAATATTGTATCAAATTAAAAGACTCTGGTCTTATCAGGTGTAGCTGTATAGTTAGAAGTCGATAACCTATATAACTTAAATATTTTTATATTAAATACGTACTCGTTATATGGCTTAATTTTGTCTTCCTCCTGTTCCAGATGAATCGCCTTGAGCATTTTGTGATGAACTTTTAGATGGAGCATTCTGTAATGATGCATTCTGCGATTCGGTATTCAGACTATCTGTTGATATTTCCGAAGAGTTATTAGCGTCCATGCTGTTGTTGTTGTTCTCATAAGCAGATACTGAATCTGCATTATTTGAACTGTCTGTCGATGAATCTTTTTTGCAGCCGCTCACTGTAAAAGCCAGAACAATTACTGTTGTGATAATTAATTTCATATTTATTTCTTATTGGTGTATTCAAAGTTATCAATATCATCACGAGTAAATTATGACTTAACGCATACCAGTAAAATGTTTTTAATTTGTGTTTGTAAATTGATGTTGTATCACGGCGTTAATTTTGAGCATCAACATCATCAAATTATATTTTAATTTTAAAATTTCTTAGAAATATTTATATTAAATCTTGAACAAAAAAAATCCCATCACAATTTTACAGGGAGGGATTTATACTTCATTCTTTTGCTTTTTTACTTTTTCTTAGGATTCTTTCAAACAATACTGAGGATTTTTACTTCTATTTTGTTAAAAATGAATTATATCGAGGTCCGTTAAACTGTTTCTTTTATTATGAGGCTTTTGTTATCACAATATTTTGAATAACCATTTAAGTCAAAGAAGGTACCGGCATACTACTGCTTTTTAATTCGAGAATCTGATTTAATTCCTGTACAAATCGCTCAATGCTGGCGCTTTTTCTTAAGCTTTTTATAATCAAGACTTCCCGCTTGTTGGTACCTGGCGCTTGAAAATATATTTGAATATCTGTTCCTGAATAAATAAAGTTAACTGAACTGCGGACCGTTTGAATGCCGACAATGTCTTTCAATATCCAGGTCTTGTTTCCCAAACCAAAGGGATTTGTACGTGTAATGGTTTGGCTGGCGGGTGTAATAGTTATCGCAGTAAATGCCGAAATGATCGTCATGAGGCCACCAATGTTGAAAGTGAGAAGTATGCAGATTTTGATGAGCAGACTGGCATCTTCAATCCATGGATTAAGTGTCAATTCATGGACTCCGAAAGTGAGCATAACAAAACCTATAATCAGCATTACCACTTTTCTTTTTTTGACCGTATAATTCTGTTGCTCAATGCTAAAATATTTATACCCTGCAAAAGCTTCAGCAGGTTTTGCAGCAGGTAGATCATGCGCCTCAAAAAAACCATGAATAATAGGTATGATCCTGGTTGCTAAGATCACTGCATTGGGATCATCATTTCTTGTATAGCGTGACGATATGATGATCCCCTTGCCAAATTTTGCTTTTTTACGGAACAGAAGGTACCTATAACCACCTGACATATTGTTTACTATCTCTATATTCAGCAAATTAATAAACTTGATTCTGCGTCCCGGAATAAAACCAAAGAGCATTTTTCGCATGATACCTTTGGTGTTATCGAAATGTATGTAGGTATTGCCATTGCTCCAAAATAAAACAACTGCAAGTAGTGCCAAAACGATTACTGGCAACGACTGCAAGATTGTTTTATGCTCGTAATATAGGTAAACAATTATTAAGGCAGCAAAAGCGAGCGCCAGCACACCGGAAAGAATATAAAAGATCCGGTATGGGTAGATTTTAACGCTGTTTACATCTGTTGTCCATTGGGTTTTAAACCACTCTTTCATATATTTCAATGTTTTATTGCTCAATAGGTATTCCATTTATGGACATTTCTTTACAGGTAATGGTAAAAACAAAACCGCCCATATAATCCCCATAGCTCGCAGCGGTATATTGGTCGCTGAAGTTGGATATGGAGGCCTGAGCGAACTTAAAAGTACGGTCAGGGAGCTTGCCGTCAGTATCTTTGATGGTGATGATGCCTTTGAGACGGCTACTTTTCTTTGAAATAACACGCAGCAAGTCATCATTGACCATTTTGCTGTCCATAGTCAAATAAAAACTGTTTGTATAGCTTGCTGAAGCAGCAACAGCCTTTTGGGAGGAGTCATTGGCAGATTCTGATTCAGGTTGGTGTTCATCATATCTGCTCAGCGATAAGTTTACGGAACTTAATGTAGTTGCCAGTTTATTACCTGGATATTCAATTACCAGATCGATTTTAAAACGATTGGGTTCCGTTTGTGCCAGCGCAGTATTTCCCAGCACTGATAATACACAGATAAGCATAAAATTCCTTAGAGATGTCATATAGATAGATTTAATGTTTTTTGTTCACAATCTTACACTACTTCGTCCACGCTTTTTTAAACGGTTTTGTAATTTTGGTGTCCCATTCGTTTACCTCTACATCGCCGGGGGCATTAATGGTAGCGGTACTGCCATCGGCACTCCAGCTTACGCTTACATCCTTGTATTTATTATCTGCGTTGATGATGATATTTTGTTTAGCTGTTTTGGGCGCATAGCCATAGCTGTTTGCTCCATGTATAAAGGATGCTACCGCCATGATGTATCCGTTTATCAAATGGAAGCCATCTTTTGAACCCGGCAGCCCACCTGCGTTTACAGTGAGCGTGTACTTCCCGTTCCACCCGTCAATTACCGATTTACAGCCTTCTTTATTGTCGTTAACGCCTTCTTTACTTACGCTAAAACCGCATTTTTGTTCAAGGTGTGTTCCTCCATACAAATCTGAAAGGACCACAAAAGCGTCAGCCATTCTTCCACAGGTACGATAGCCCTGTGGCGTTTTCGTTTCATCAGCCATCAGCTTCCACATGCTTTCCGAAAGATTGAGTGTAATGGTCTTTTCCACCACATAGCCATCAAGCCAGCCACTGGTTTCGCTCAGTCTGTCCACAAGGTCCGTTTTGTTTTGTGCGAGCAAACTGGAAGTTGTGATTAGAAAGATGCACGATGTAAGAATTACTTTTTTCATAGTTAAATTTTAACCAAAGGTGCGTGATATCAATAAGCTTTGCAATAACACTTTTGTATCACATAAAACTCAGCAAAAACCAATTTACTTTTTTTAATTTTATCGGTCAACAATGATTCTTATACTAAATCAGAGTCTAAAGCTGTATTTTGAATTCAACCTGCAAAGAATTAATGAATATAATGATGGACTTAAAAAGCCTACTATTTCAATACAAACAAATCAGAGATGCCTTTATTGAAGCAGAAAGGCAATTGCGTATAGCTAAGCCAGTTTCAAAAACCCAGCAGATAATTACGGATACAAAAAAAACAGCAAGTTGACGAGACCAGTGGATTAAACGCTTTGCTTAATACCAGGTTTATGCAGCTACAGGAATCTTCGGCTATAACGCTTAAGGAAATGAAATCTCAAGGCATCAAACCGTTTGAAGAGCTCGAATTACAATCCCATGATGGAACTTATTTTAGCATTTCGTATGATCAGGATAACCGCATTATCATACGGGGCGATTATTTAAAAAATGTAACGTACTAAAGCTATTACCGTTTTATAAAGTATTCATCAACCACTTTATAAGTTATATTTCAACCAAAAATCCTGGTCCCGACAAGAGTAATAATAACACTTTTGTATTATTCCTGCGCAATATTCATTTTGTTTACATTTGTATATCTGTAAACTTTTTATCCCGAGTGGTTAAACTATATGCGGTTATATCAAAAATATTTTTGTGATCAGGCACTTTCAGGTGTTCATCTATTGCTTTTTGCAATGGTATTCCTGTGTGCTTGCGTCCAAAAATCTGCGGACGATGTTCCTTTTTACAAACGTAAGGTGAGCGCTGCGGTAAAACCGGTAATGAATGCGGCCATCAATAAAGAAAAGGAAGACCCCGATGCCTGTATTCCTCTTTATGAAAAGGCGCTTGCTGCAGCGAAACTACACAATGATGAAGTAGCACAGGTGCAGAGTTACCGCCTATTGGTGTATTATTATAGCGCCTACAAGAATGATTTTAACCGCGCAATAAAACTTTCTGATTCATCCCTTATACTGGCAAAAAAAATAAATGACCCTAATGCCTATTGTGACCTGTACGCCTCAAGGGCAATCGCTTACAACGTAGCCGGCAAACTGAACGAAGCTGCAGACGCAAGTACAACTGCACTTCAATATCTGCAGCAGGACAAGGCCCCGGATAGTTTGAAGAATTTTCCGCTGTACAATAACCTGGCTGTATTACATACACAGCTGGGCAACTATAAACTCGCCGTTGAAAATGCGAACAAGTTTTTAAATCACTACGCACCTTTGAAGGATACTGCAAGAATGATACTGGCTTATCAAACGATGGGCAACGCATACTACCAGGCAAACGACACTATTAATTTTTTTAATACAACAAGAAAAGCACAGGCATTGCAGCAAGCGTATGCTGACAAATCAAAGGAAGAAATGGTTAATTGGTTACTGGTAGCAATGTACAAAAGCAGTAAGAATTATGATTCTGCAAAATACATTTCTGATCAGTTATTAAAAGTAAATACCGATATCAACACATCCGGATATTTTGAAACCTTAACCCAGATGATGGAAATAGCTTACCAGGCTAAGGATACGGCGTATGCAGCAACCATACTTAGGCGGGGATTTCCCATGCAACAACTTTTAGATGAAGATCTGTTATCTCTTGCCGCACGTAAAAATGCTCTCGACGGTTATTACAAAATGCTTAAAATGACGGGCAACAAGAACCTGGCACAAATTGCCCTGGAACACGCTTACCGTCTTGCCGGCGAACTACGGGAGCAGGAAATAAATAAAGACCTGGAAAAATATGAAATAGATCGCAAAAAAGTAATGCAGGAAAATGTATTGCTTAACAAAGACCTGCAGTTGACCCGGAAAAACAATACCATTACTATTATCATAGTGAGTGCCATTTTGCTTGCCCTGGCGGGATTCGGTTTTTTGATCAGCTACCGCAGAAAAATACAAATGGAGAAAAGCCGTTTTGAGTTGCTGGAAAAAGAGCAGCAATGGAAACAGAGTAAAGCTGTACTGGAAATGCAGCTCTTGGAACGCAACCGCATTGCACAAGAATTGCATGACGACCTGGGAGCATCTCTTACTTCCATTTCTATGAGCACTGAATTGCTGAAAAGAAAACATCCTCAACTGGATGCAAGGGAAATAAACATTATAGCGGACAACTCTACTCAGCTGGTAGATAAAATGAACCAGATTGTATGGACGCTGAATAATAACAATGATACGCTTCAAAGCCTGCTGGCTTACATTCGCAAGTTTGCAACAGAGTTTATGAATGATGCCGGCATTCACTTTGTAATGCACGTACCACAACCTATTTCCGAGCACATGCTGGATGGCAGTGTACGCCGGAATCTTTTTCTTACCATGAAAGAGGCGCTGAATAATATTGTAAAACATGCTCAGGCCACAGAAGTAACCATGACGTTGACCATTACCCAAACCGGCCAGTTAATCATGTACATAGCCGACAACGGAATAGGCATGACCGAAAAGAAAGAAGGGGTTGTTTTGGGTAATGGCCTGCGCAATATGAAAGCCAATATGCAAACCATCGGTGGCAATATTGTATGGATGAATGAACCCGGGAGGGGTACTGTCATTACTGTTACCTACCATTTGAAAACCCTATCCTAATGAAAAGATTAATCACCATAGCGATTGTAGAAGACAATGCATCTATTCGGGAACTGCTGGAATCGACCATTGCGATGGAAGACGATTACTTATGTGCAGGCGTATTTCAAAACGGGGAAGATGCACTCAAGGGAATTCCGGAATTACAGCCTGATGTGGTGCTGATGGATATCGGGCTGCCGGGGATTAATGGAATTGACTGTGTAAAGCAATTAAAACCCACCTGCCCACGCACAGAATTTATGATATGTACCGTGTACGATGAAGATGAAAAAGTGTATCAGGCTTTGGAATATGGAGCGTCTTCATACATCCTAAAAAGAAGTAAACCTGAATTTTTATTACAATCTATTCGGGAGGTGCATGACGGCGGCAGCCCCATGAGCCCCGATATTGCACGTAAACTGGTACAGCATTTTCAGCAAAAAGACAATAAACATGCCGTTGCGCTGACAATTATTACCCCAAGGGAAAAAGAAATTTTAGAGTTGCTTTCGCAAGGATTTTTTTATAAAGAAGTGGCAGATAAATTAGGCATTTCCATCAATACCCTTAAACGCCATATCTACAATATGTACAAAAAACTGCAGGTGGATAATAAAACCGAAGCAATCAATAAAGTTTTTGGAAAGTAGCCGAAGAGGTTATAATAAATGGCCCAGCAGAAAAATTTATTTAAAACCAATCTGACATGACCAAGTTAATTACCCTTGTTCTCTTATGTTGTATCTTTATATATGCGTGTGTACAAAAAGACAGTAATCAAAATCAGGACCCTCTTAAAGACACTGTAGATGTTAAAAGAGATCCTCCCTTCATTCTTGATACAAACACCATTGCCATACTGCCTATAGCAAAGGATATACGCTGGCTTTTAAAAGACACGGCATCTCTATCTCTTAATCCTAGCCATCAGGAACTCCGAAATATTGATCGTCTTCTTACAGAATGTATAAATAAGTATAACCGGGAACAAAACAGCATCAAAAAGTTCCCGGAATATATTGACCTGAAAAATTACAAAAGGCAGTATATCCCCTACAAAAGTGCCGAAGGAAAGAAAGTCTATATCAACTGCTTCTGTATTCATGACATTGACGATTGGAAAAAAAGGCTGGTACAGGTTGATGACGGTGGAAACTGCTTTTTTCAGCTAACGGCCGACCTGGAAACAAACACGTACCTGGATTTCTCTACAAACGAGCCATTCTTATTAAACACGCCATAATCGCATTGCCCGATACGACAGTCTCAAATGAATTGTTAGATCAACGGTATGCGGAAATAATCGTGTCGCCAATTTTAATCTCATCCTCTTTAAGGATAGTAATTTTAGATTCCGGGGTTAACGGTATCTTTTGAAAACCATTCTTCATTGAATAATAATAGACAAAACTCTGATCAGCTAAAAAGTGTTTTGTCAGCTTTTTAGAATCACCAGCGAGGTCTGCCATCTTTATAAGCCGGGCTCCATTTTTAACATATACCCCTTGGGCATCGTATGCCAATGTTATATTGAGTATTTGAAAAGAATTGTAATCCACATTAACCACATGGTGTGATGCAAAATAGCGATTTGCGTCTCGCGCCCATGTTGACCAATTGGCAGAATCAATTACTACATATCGAAATGTTTCGGGATCAGCCTCAGGCACTGCTATCAATCTGAAGAAGTCCCAATCATAAACATGACTTTTGTCTTTCTTAACAAAATTGTATATCTCAAAGCTGTTTCTGTCTACTACAGGCTGGGGGTAACTTTTGTAATAAACTGTTTTATCATCCATGGCAAGGTTTTCAGATAGAATTGTTAATGGGCCTGAAACATTTTTCAGCATATTCTTGCCGTGGGAGAGACGATTCCCGTCCTGCATATAATAATACTTGCCGTTCTGAATAAAGTATGAGTTGGACTTTGTCCTGTCCACAGGCTTTACTTTAAAGCAGGAGAACAATGAAAAGCCCAACATGAGCGTTATAAGTCGAAATGCCATTTTATCATTTATTACCAAATGAAGATACTTATTTTCATCTTTACAATGACAATAATGGCTTTCTTTTTTGCAGCTGCAGTGAGAATACACCTCCACAAGAGTCTCTGATTACAGAATTACACTACTCTATAAATATTGAAACTCCTCATTTTTAGACAAATCCCATTCGTTTTAGAAATTCAGCAATATCGTTTTCTAACAGTGGATGCGACACTTTTGGTACAACCAATCTGTTTTGTTCTCTCAATACCTGAATTTTTCCTAGCTGAATCTATAACTTTGTAGGAAAATCTAAAACTGAATATATTAATTTTTTTAAATTTGTTAGCTTTATCAAAATATAGAATGAAACACATTGTCTTTTTTTCAATCTTTTTAACATCTACCCTTTCAGCTCAGGTGAGCAAATTTTCTGACCATGATTTATACGAACTAGGGAAAATCTGGGGCTTGATGAAATATTATCATCCCGCAGTATCTCAGGGAAAAGTAGATTGGGACGCTGTTTTGCTGCAGTCATTGGAAGATGAATCTAAGTCAGCTGCAGGTGAAATGATAAATCAATGGCTGAGTACGGCAGAGCAGAGCAAATTTGATAATCTGGCCAAAAAGGATTATGATTGTGACAGCATAACCCTTCGCAATTTTGATATTTCGTGGATCAAAAAATTAAGGAAAATACGTCCCGAAAGTAAAGCGCTTTTACTCAATATGGCCTCTCAGCCGAAAAATGTGGGCTCATTTTATTCCAATCCAGTCGAAAATAGCATTCGTTTCAGCAGCAGCAATGAAAAAGTGTACGACAAATTTTCAGTAGAAATTAAAATGCTGGAACTTTTCAGGATATGGAATGCTGTTGAGTATTTTTATCCCTATAAATATCTTTTAGATCATCAGTGGGATGATGTTTTAAAAAAATATATTCCCATATTCAGAAGTATCAAAAACGAAAAGGACTACCATTCTGCAGTAATGCGGCTTGCGGCTGAACTGCAGGACACGCATGTCGGCATAGAAAAGACATTGCAATATAATGTAGTTGGTAAACTGTCATCACCCTTTATTTTTCAAATCGTTGATGACAAAGTTGTGATCACCGGGATTAAAGATGAAGCTAAAATGAAGAAAGCCAATCTTGAAGTCGGAGATCTTATTACAAAAATTAACGGCAAGACCATTCTCAAAAGTATAAATGACAAATCCGTATATTTTGCCTATTCCAATGAATCAGTAAAACTGCGTGAGGCGTACAGCTATCTTTTCAGCAGTGATGAACCGACCATGGTATTAAGGGGAGTAAAAAAGAACGGAAAGGCGTTCAAAACTACCATGGAGAGAACAGAACGGATCTTTAATAATGAGTGGGACAAAGATGGGATTCCCAGTTATCAATTGGTTTACAGGGGCAAAGCATATACTTACCTGACGTATAATGAGAAAGAAAGCCGCCTCAATCCGAGTTTTCAGGTTGACGATAAGGTTTACTTTGAGTTTTCTTCATTAAAAGCATCAGAGATTCCTGCATTGATGGAAATGTATAAAAATACAAAAGGATTGGTGTTCGATCTTCGCAGTTATACTGATGACGGTTCATTAATAAAAATCTTTGACAATCTGTTGAGTAAACCGGAGCATTTCGGAATTAAGACCCAGGCTGATTTCAGCCAGCCGGGTAAGTTCTGCTTTGTAGACAACATTATTGACAAAGCTTATAAATTTGTCGGTAAGAGTAACCCCAATTCTTACAAAGGGCAGGTGGTTGTTCTGATCAATGATCACACACAAAGTGCATCAGAATTATGGGCGATGATTTTTAAGAAAATCCCGGGTGTCATTTTTATCGGAAGCCAGACCGCAGGTGCCGATGGCAATAAAACCTCTATTAAACTGACAAACGGGAACAAACTTGTTTTTTCAGGATTGGGAATCTATTATCCGGATGGCGGAGAAACCCAGCGAATCGGTATCAAGCGTCCGACCGTTGAAAGTATCAGAAATAAAGAAGATCTTCTGTTGCTGAAGGCTTTTGAGCTAATCGATAAGAAGAAGTAAATATATTTATTTTTTTAAGAATAAAAACAAAATATTTCTCTTTATCCCTGAAAATACTGTTGTATTGGTTAGCAAAAATCAATTAATAAGGGCGGTTAAGTATCCTTCAAAATCCGGAAAGTACCAGTTTATTTCCATTACGCGGGATAAAACCATCTTACAACAATATGCACTTGAAAATAAAATGTTGATAAAAAAGCGTTACGATGGCAAACAGAAACTCACAGGGCGGAGTCTCTCGGGATTTAGAGGGATTTCGCTAAAACATTCAGTACTACTCCAAAACAATGGTTACGGGAAAAGCGGCTTGATGAAGCATTTTATCGGATCAAACACAAGAAACAAAAACTTGCTGATATCTATTTAGATTTAGGATTTGAGAACTTGTCACATTTCTATTTTTCCTTTAAACAAAAATTTGGATCAACTACCTCAGAAATATAACCTTCAATAGACAATAATTAAATGGACTTATTCAGCAACTGCATATTTGGTTAAAGGAAATATCACTCAGGTCTGATGATGGGCATCGCAATAATTCTACTTTACCTGTGCTGATAGCTACTATCAGGAGTAATAAAGCTGATCGTTTCTTATGTCGAGACTGATAAATAAGGAATAACTCGGCTTCTTGTTTATCGACAACAATGAAAAATAACATATAGTTTTTTCAAAGTTAAAATTTGTTAATTTCACTATTATCTAATAAATATTTTTGACATTTGCTCTACAATCATAAAATATATTAAATATGAAAAATTTAAAAAAGCTTCAAAAAGCAGAATTAAAAACAATTGTTGGAGGCGCAAATTGTATCAGGCTATGTTTTGTAAATGATAAGTTAACATGCGTTCCTTATAATTCCTGCGGTGGCCCCGGACTCGAGCCATAAAAAAAGAAAAGGAGTGCAACATCAATGTACTCCTTTTATTTTAATATGAAATAACCTTACGAAAGATACTGATAGTTATTGATGTATTCTTGCACTACCGACTGAAACAATACATAACTCTAATATCCATTGAGTTGAGATATTCTATCAATTTCCATTAGAGTTTTCAACTACCAATACCTGTTCCTGTATTGATTTTCTATGTTTTCTTCCCCAATCCTCTAGCTGTTTCCAGATAGGAATTAGTTCTTCAGCTATTTCAGTTAATTCATAATCTACCCTTGGGGGGACTTGTGCATGAACAGTTCTTTTGAGTAATCCTTCTTTTTCCATCTCTCTCAACTGAAGGGCAAGCATCCTTTCTGTTATTCCCGAGATCCGGTCTCTGAGTTCACTGAAGCGCAACTTTCCATCTTCAAGCTTGCATAATATCAACAGCTTCCATCTTCCGCCAATTTTACAAACAGCATACGTTAGATCACATTCCGTAAGATATTGTGCATTAATGCTATTCGTAGAACTTTCTTTTTTCTTTCCCATTACTTACAAATTTGTTAGTACCATACAATTAACTGTATACAGTGCAAATTTAAGACTTGTCATTTAATTTTGTTCCCTTAAAATATATAAACGTGCAAAAATTACTATACACAACACTCATTATTCTGGGAACTATTTCCTGCAAAAACATCAGCAATACCACAAATCAAACAGAGATGCAGTTAACATCAAAAATGACCAAAGTTTTAACCCATTTCCAAAAAATAGAAGTATTTGATGGCCGGGATCCTCTGGATATCAGCCGAAAAAATTATGAAACCATGGCTGTGCAATTGAGCGGTAAAAAAGAATCCGTTGCATTGATACAGGAACTGAATATTCCCTCAGAAAATCACCAAATACCGGTCAGGATATACAGCCCGAAAGGAAACATCTCAAAATCACCAGCGATCATCTATATCCACGGTGGCTGGTTTATTTCCGGAGGTTATGAAACCCATGATACAATAGTCAGAAAACTAGCTAATGCAACAGGAGCAGTAATTTTGTTTGTTGATTATCGTCTTGCTCCCGAACATCCTTTTCCTGCAGGGTTAAATGATTGTAAAGAGGCAGTGGAATGGTTCATTCAAAATGCTGAAAAATTAGGGATCGATCGCCAAAAGATCGGAATTATCGGCGACAGTGCAGGAGCAGCATTGGCAACAACTCTAGGAACCCAATTGGGAGATCAATTAAAATTTCAGGTATTAATTTATCCCGCAGCTGATTATAGACTCAATACGAAGTCCTGGGAAACTTATAAAGATGGCCCGGTACTTAACAAAGAATGGGGAATACAGGCCTGGAACTGGTACCTGGCTGCTGAAGAAGACAGAAACAATCCGTCGGCAGTTCCCCTATTAATAAAAGACTTTAAAAAGACTCCGCCCACACTGGTCATATTGGCAGAACACGATCCCTTGCGGGATGAAGGCGAACAATTAGCTCAAAACATGAAAAAATCAGGAATTTCAGTAAAAAAAAGTCTTTACAAAGGTATGGTCCATGGTTTTATGCATATGGGAATTATTCTCGATGAAACACAAACTGCCATTGAAGAGATTGCAGCATTCGCAACCAAAAATTTAGAAAAATAATAGAAAATGAAAAAATTCGCATATATAGGATGTTTAGGCTTTCTTGCCGTTATTACAACTGAATTTGGTGTTATCGGAATTTTACCGCAAATAGCAGAACACTATAAGATCAGTATTGATAAAGCCGGCTATTTATTAAGTGCTTTTGCATTGATCATAGCACTTACAGGTCCTTTCATGACTTTATTAATGTCGGGGTTTGACCGTAAAAAAGTAATGTTTGTGGCGATATTCATGTTTCTGATCACAGGAGTGGTTTCCTCTTTTTCGCCCCCTTTCTGGCTTTTGATGTTGGTGAGGGTTCTGCCTGCATTTTTACAGCCTGTTTATATTGCAAGTGCCTTATCTGTTGCTGTATCCGCAGCTGATAAAAAGCATAGTAATGAATTAATGGGAATTGTATTCAGCGGCGTTGCGCTGGCAATGGTAACTACAGTTCCTTTCGCTACATGGCTTTCCAGTATTTGGTCCTGGGAATCTTCTTTTATTGTGCAGTCTGTTGTAAGTGTTATTGCTTTAGCGGGCATCTATTTACTTCCTCCTATGCCTGTAAAAGAAAAGAAATCCTATGGGAGCCAGTTGAAAATACTAACACAGCCTACTTTTATCATCAGCACTTTAATGAACTTTTTTATGATCACTGCCTGGTTTTCCACCTACAGCTATTTTGCAGATTATCTGAATAAAGCAAAAGGAATGGATAACACAATGATCAGCTATATGCTTTTTTTATTTGGAATTATCGGGGTCTTTGCCAATTGGATCGCCGGAAAAATGTTGAATAAAAATGTCGCACGAACCACTGCTTTTTTCCTTTCCGGAACTATTTTAGTGCCCGTTTTATTATATTATTCAAGTGGAAATTTAATGGCAACTATTGTCGTGATTGGAATATGGGGCTTTCTATATTCTCCTAGTTTTCTTAATGCCTCTACCTACATGATTTCTTCAGTTCCTCAATCGCTGGAATTTGCAAACAGTCTGGCAACTTCATTTGGTAATTTAGGGGTTACTATCGGAACAACAGTGGGCGGATGGATGATCATTACAAAAGGAATTGAATTCAATCCCTGGATTGGTTTAGTTTTTGGTATTCTTGCACTGATCATGATGGGAATCAGAAGTCTGTTGGAGCACAAAGAAAAAACAGTTGTTCTATGTGGGGAATAAACTGTGTGATGTATTTGTTTACAATATTGTAAGCTACATTAATAAATAAGAGAATATGAATGTTCTTTTCTTTCGTCTATCTTTAGGTTCTCTAGCATCAGGATTGCTACTGGATTATCCAGGCTTATAATTCTAAAATCGTTCTAAATCTTCCACCAAATGTTTCGATATTTCTTCTGTTGTGTGTATAAGACGGGATATTTTCTCATACATAATAAGGTTCTATATGTCTACCGAACCTAAAGTTCACATCACAACTCATTGATTGTTTATGTCAAATTAAGCATTAGGTTTACAGAGTAACGTTATGCCTTTAGCTGCCTCAGATATCATTAATATATTGGCTACATACTGCTTTTTTTTACTTTAGAAAAAAAGAATTATGAATTACGTTACAAAGGAAGATCTACAAAAATTTCAAAGCAGTCTTTTGACAAGCATTAAAAACCTCATTGAACAGAAATTTGATGATAAAAAGTGTGAAGCCAAATGGCTTAGGAGTAAAGCTGTTAGAAAAATTATGGAAATTTCACCGGCAACACTGCAAAACTTAAGAATTTCCGGGAAGATAAAATACACAAAAATTTTGGGATCATATTATTACTGTAAAAGTGATCTCGATTTACTATTTAAATCAGACGATGATGAGTAACTACTGGAAATGTTATTTGCGAGAAATATGTGCTGATCACAGGCTCAATGTATGGCACTTGTCACTACTGGTTGCTATTATGCAAGTAGGAATCGATCAAAATCAAAAAAAGAAAATCATAGTCAGCAGAAGTAGGTTGATGAAAATATCTCATATAAAAACAATACCAACGTACCATAAATATTTTAAAGAATTACAAAAGTTAGGTTATACAAAGTACACTCCTTCTTATCATCCCTGCGCAAAAAGTTTTGTAGAAATATTTTATTAGACAAGATATTAATAAAAATGAAGAACTATTCAAATAGTTCTTCATTTTTTTAATCCTTTCCAAACTTACTTTTCAATCTTTCATAATCCCTAATAATTTTACGGTCATCGTCAGAGAGATAATCTGGAAAATCAGTAATCTGGCTTGGCGTATCTGATGTAAGCTCAAGCTTATTTTTTAATTTATCCATTTCCTTATTTATAAGTTCCTGTGTGGTAATCGCATATTGTTCGGTTTGTGTAACTGAATGGTGTCCCAGCATTTCTTTTACAACATGAATCGGAACTCCGTTTTTAAGTGTGACGGTACTTGCAAACGTACGTCTCGCTCTGTGTGTATTGAGCTGACCATCAATTTCACACAAAACACAGATTTCTTTTAAGTATTCGTTCATTTTCTGATTTGACCTTACAGGAAGTACAAGCTTTTTTTCTATACAATACGGATGATCCTTATAGGAGCTAATAATCTCTAAAGCTTTTGGCAGGAGCGGAATATCTGTACGAGATTTTGTCTTATGTCGTTGAGACATAATCCAAAGTTTTCCATCTAAGCCTACTTTGATATCAGAAGATCTTAACTGCTTGACATCAATATACGCCAGTCCTGTATAACATTGAAAAATAAAAATATCTCTAATCACATTTAACCGGTCAGTTTTAAAGATTTTATTTTCCAAAACATGAAGCTCAGCTGAACTTAAAGGATCTTTTTGGAGTTTTGTTTTCTTAGATTTAAATAGTTTAAATGGATCTTGGGTGATAATCTCCTTAGCTACTGCACGCAGAACAATCTTTTTAAAGTTGGCTATATACTTTAAGGTTGTGTTGTTGGAACATTTTCGTACGGTTTTTAAGTAAAATTCATAATCTTTCACAAAACTGTAATTGAGTTCACTGAAGTCAAGGTCATTAACCATATATTTATGTAAAATAAATTCCTTGACATGCGAACGTGCTGTAACATATCGGTCATAAGTGCCTATTGCAAACTCGCCTCTTTCAACTAAAGCTTTCATTTCATCATTATGATTTTGAAATTCTTTTAAAACCATAACTTGATCATGAGTGGTGCTACCTAATAATCGATTTATAATTCGTTGTGAAGTTATTTTTTCACCATTGTTGGCTAAGGAAATTTTCTCATTGATGATTTTAGCCGATAACGATTCAAGAATGTGATTGATTGCTCTAGCATCTTCTTTATTGCCTTTGGCTCTTCCTAAGTGAGGGTTCCAACGATTAACATCCCATTTTCGTTTGGTTGATATCTCTTTCGGGATACCATCTACAATAACTCTTACATAGACAAATCTTTGACTGTCTCCTTTTTTCCATGGCGTCTTTAAAAAAAATGTTACGCCAAAACTTTTTTCTAACATAATTCGAAAGTTTTGATTAATAAAATTCGAATTAAATTGTTCACAAATCAAGATGTTAATTACGCTTACTAGTTGATAACCAATATTTTTACTCTAATTCTGTGGCAGTTTTTTTTTGCCTATATAAACTGCCACGATTTTGCCATAATAATTATGAGCGCTTTTAAAAACTTTGCGTATCAATAAAACATGAAAAAGGCTGTAATTAACTAAATTACAGCCTTTTAATAGATTTTTGAGTGTTTTTGAAAAGTTTGCTTTTCCTACTCCGCGGAGAGAGAGGGATTCGAACCCCCGGACCTGTTACAGTCAATAGTTTTCAAGACTATCGCAATCGACCACTCTGCCATCTCTCCAAAAACTCCGATTGTATCGTTGTTTTCAGTGGTGCAAATATAGAATGTTTTTAGTTTTTATCAAAATAATTTTAATATAAATTTTAATAAATATAATAATTAGCTAATAATCAGATTAATTATTTTTAATCATCAAAGCGATGTTTGGATTTTTATTCCCAAAATAACAGCTCCGAAACCTAAAATAACGCTTAACAAAACATACAAAGATAAAATCCCATACTGCTGATTTTGCCATAAAGTATAATTTTCCACAGAAAAAGTAGAAAATGTCGTAAAACCACCGCAAAAGCCTGCAATGAGCAAATATTTTAGCGAATTATCATTTTTAGCAAAATAGGAAACAAAAAATCCGATAATAAAACACCCAATAATATTCACCAAAAAAGTGCCTAAAGGAATGGAATTCACATTCCAGATCTTTTGTGTAAAGCTGGAAATCAAATATCGCGCAACGCTTCCCAATCCGCCGCCAAGAAATATGTAGACTAAATTTCTCATGCTTAAATATATAAAAAACGCACCAAAAGATGCGTTTTTTATTTTATTGATTAGCTTTTAATGTAATTCTGCCAGATATTTTTCGGCATCCATCGCTGCCATACAACCGCTTCCTGCAGCTGTAATTGCTTGTCTGTAAATATGATCCTGAACATCTCCTGCAGCAAAAACTCCCGGAAGATTGGTTCTTGTAGAACCTTTTTCGGTTTGAATATATCCGTTTTCGTCCAAATCAATCTGTCCTGCAAAAATATCAGTATTTGGTTTGTGACCAATTGCGATAAAAATTCCGTGAACATCAATTGTCGATTTTTCCTGAGTCTGATTGTTGATGACAACTGCTCTTTCTACCAAATTATTTTCTCCTTCAATACCAATCAATTCATGGTGAAATTTCACTTCAATATTCGGTGTATTTTCAACTCTGTGTATCATTGCTTTCGAAGCTCTGAATTCATCTTTTCTTACAAGCATTGTCACTTTATTTACCAATTTTGCAAGATAAGTTGCTTCTTCCGCCGCCGTATCTCCTGCTCCTACAACTACAACATCTTTTCCTTTATAGAAAAAACCGTCGCAAGTTGCACAAGCCGAAACTCCTCCTCCATTATATTTTTTTTCATCATCAAGTCCTAAATATTTTGCCGTCGCACCCGTTGAGATAATCACTGATTTAGCAAAAATTTCTTTATTTCCTGCATATAATTTGTGAACTCCACCAACTTCTTTAGAAAATTCAGCCTTGGTAATCATTTCATAATGAACTTTCGTATCAAATCTTTCTGCCTGCTTTTGCAAATCCATCATCATTTCAGGACCTGTAATTCCTGCCGGATATCCTGGAAAGTTATCAACTTCAGTCGTTGTAGTTAATTGTCCGCCCGGCTCCAAACCCGTATATAATTCAGGTTTTAAGTCCGCTCTTGCCGCATAGATAGCCGCTGTGAAACCTGAAGGTCCAGACCCAACGATCACACAATCTAAAATATTTTTTTCCATAATTTACTTGTTCAAAAAAGATTGAAATTAAAGTCCGCTAATTTCGTAATTTTAAATATCTTATTAAAGTTATTTTAATGATACTTGTCAATATTTAAGATGTTACTTTTCGATTATATTATTTATCAATAAGTCAATGGTCAATAGTGAATTTTTATACTATAAATTGCAAGTAAAACGTATGACAATTCACTTTCTACACTTTCATCTTAATTTGATCTACATTGATAATTTTATAAACCAATTCTTTAATTAATTCCGCTTCGCTCATGTTCACGGCTCCCAAACCTTTTCCTTTCATATCAAATTCCCTTAAAATCGAGATCACTCTTGTCGCATGTTTTAACGGATAAAGCCTCGCCGATTCTGCATAATCTTTAATAAAATAAGGATTAACGCCCATTTGGGAAGCAATAACCTGCGGCGGCTGACCAATCATCGTGTTATAAATAATCACATTCGAAAAATAATTATACAAACTCGACAACATCATCACAAAAGGATTGTTTTTAGGGTTTTTGCCCATAAAATGAGCAATTTTAAATGCTGCATTTGCGTTTTTTGTACCTAAAGCTTTTTGCAGTTCAAAAACATTGTATTCTTTGCTGATTCCGATGTGGTTTTCTACAATTGTTCCGTCAAGAATTTCGCCTTGTTTGAGGATAATTTTTAATTTATTCAGTTCATTGGCAATTCTGGAAAGGTCATTTCCAAGATATTCTGCTAATAAATGTGAGATATTCGGGGCTGTTTTGATGCTTAATTTAATACATTCGTCTGCAATCCATTTGGGAAGATTATTTTCTTTTATGGATTCGCTTAAAAACAATGCATTGGCTTTGTCTAAAGATTTTGTAACCTTTTTCCGGCTGTCCAGTTTCTTGTGTTTGTGTCCAAAAACTAAAACCGTCGACGGAACAGGATTTTGAACATACATTTCTAAAGCGTTGCTTTCGCTTTCCGTTAATTTTAAATCCTGCGCTTCTTTTACGATAATTACCTGCTTGTCGCCCATCATCGGAAATTGTCTCGCCAATGAAAGAATTTCCTGATAAGAAGTATCTTTTCCGTAGACAACAGTTTGATTGAAAGCTTTTTCATCTTCAGTCAAAAAATCGTGTTCAAAGGCTTTTACGGCAAGATCGATAAAGTAAGGTTCGTCTCCGTGGAAAAAATAAATCGGTAAAACTTCTTTATTTTTAATATTTTTGAGGATTAAATCTAATTCTTTCATCTTATATTAATGGAACTTCCAAAACTCAATTTTCAGGAAACTTTTGATTTTAAATTCAAGAAAGACAAAGATAAGTTTTTTATTTATGATTTGGTTCGTAAAGCTTACCTTTTGCTCACGCCTGAAGAATGGGTGCGGCAGCATTGGGTGCATTATTATCTCACCGTAAAAGCCTATTCCGCTTCTGCTTTAATTACCGAAAAAAAAATTGTTTTGAATGGTTTAACCAAAAGAATTGACCTTTTAATTACAGAAAAAACAGAACCAATAATTTTAATAGAATGCAAAGCGCCACATATTAAATTAACGGAAAAAACGTTTGAACAAACGGCGAGATACAACTCCATTATCGGAGCGAAAGAAATTATTTTGACCAATGGTTTGCAGCATATCAATGCTTATTACGAAAACGAACAATATCAATTTTATAAGTGATAATAATCGGCTTGTCATTCTGAACGAAACAAAGTGGAGTGAAGAATCTACAGTAATTATTGAGATTCTTCCTTCGTCAGAATGACAAAGAAACTGACAATTTAGTATAATTAAAATTAATAAAAAACATAGTAAAATTTAGTATGAAAATTAAAAACATAATATTCGATTTTGGCGGTGTTTTAATGGATTGGAATCCGAGATACTTTTTTAAAAGCTATTTCAATGACGATGAAAAAATGGAATATTTTCTTGAAAATGTAGCTCAAGACGAATGGAATATCGAGCAGGACAGAGGAAGACTTTTGTCGGAAGGAACAGAAATACAGGTGAAAAAGTTTCCGGAATGGGAAAAAGAAATCAGGGCATATTATGACAACTGGACAACCATGCTGAAAAGCGACATTCCGCATAATGTTGAAGTTTTAAAAAAGCTTGAAAAAACTGATTATCAATTGTTTGGATTAACAAACTGGTCGGAAGAAACTTTTCCTTATGCATTGGAAAATTATGATTTTTTTAAATTATTTGAAGGGAAAATTGTGGTTTCAGGGACAGAAAAATTAATCAAGCCTGATCCTAAAATATGGCATGTCTTGCTGGAAAGATTTAATATTAAGGCCGAAGAATCTGTTTTTATTGACGATAATTTTAAGAATATTGAAATGGCGCAATCATTGGATTTCCATACAATCCATGTAAAGCCAGACACAAACTTAGAAACGGAACTGAATAATTTAGGTGTACAGTTCTAATTTTTAATTTATAATATTTTATATGTTTTCATTGTAAGTTATTTTATTAATTTAGATGAGAATTAAATTACAAAATATGATACGTTCAATCTTATTAACAGCATTTCTTATGACATCGGGAACAATTTTCAGTCAAAATCTTAAAACTGTTTCTTATCAGGACGGTTCTCAAAAACTAAATGGTTTGATAACTTCAAATGCCGGAAAAAAGCTTCCGGGAGTTTTGATTTTACCAGCCTGGAAAGGCATTGATGATGAAGCAAAAACCGCTGCCGAAGATCTTGAAAAACAAGGTTACATTGCTTTTATTGCAGATATTTACGGTGAAGGAAATATTCCGGCTGATAATGATTCAGCGGCAAAAACTTCAGGATATTACAAAAAGAATTATGAAGCTTATCAGAAAAGGATTTCGTTGGCTTTAGAACAATTAAAGAAAAACGGTGCAATCGCTGAAAAAGTCGCCGTGATCGGCTATTGCTTCGGCGGAACAGGAGCCTTGGAATCTGCAAGAGGAAATCTTCCTGTAGCTGGTGTTGTTTCCATTCATGGAAGCCTTGGAAAAGACCAAGCCAGAAAAAACGGACCGATTTCGACTAAAATTTTAGTTGAAAATCCTGCGGATGATCAAGGAGTCACTCCCGAAGATTATAACAATTTAATAAAAGAAATGAATGAAGGAAATGCTGATTGGCAGATTATCACCTATTCCAACTCAAAACATACTTTTACAGATCCAAAATCAGCAGATTACAATCCGGTTATGGCAAAAAGAGCCTGGAACCACACATTGATGTTCTTGAATGAGGTTTTGAAGTAATTGAATAAAACAGTCTTTTGTCATTCTGAAAGTAGCAAAGCGAATTGAAGAATTTGTCTTAACTTTTTTAAAAGAACTTAACTGTTAAAAATAACAGTAGAGATTCTTCCTATCGTCAGAATGACAAAAGGCTTTTAAATTTCGTCAATCTACACCTTCCACTTCCCGATTCACAGATTCCATAGAAAATGCAGGAAGACAGATCGAAACATATTCGCAAGCTTCCGGAAACGGATTGCTGTAACGAATTCTTGCCCTTTTTTCAATCATAATGCTTTGTCCTTTTTCTAAAACAACGGTTTCTCCATCAATTTCAAACTGCTTTTTCCCTGAAATTATTAATGTAAATTCATCAAATTCAGGCGTTTGATATGGCTCGCTCCAATCTGGCGGCGCAACCATGTGAGCAATCGAAATATCTGAATTTTGCGTAGAATTTCCCCAATGTTCTTCGATCAATTTTCCGTCTGTTGTGGGAACTACAAATGGTGTTTTTTGGATTTTAAACTTTTTCATGACCAATTATCTTTTTTGATTTCATATACAAAATTTGTTCTTGTCGGTTCACCAAAATAAGCAATTTCTTCTTCGGCAACCTTTTGTCCGCCAAGTCTTTCCAGAGAAGTTTGAGAGCGAAAATTCTCTTTTCCAATATGAAAATATACTTTATCAACAAACTGGAAAATATAATCCATCATTAATTTTTTAATCTTCGGATTAATCCCTTTTCCCCAAGAATTTGTTCCGTAAAAAGTATATCCGATGAAAATACTGTTTTTACCTTCATCAAAATCATAAAAGCGCGTGCTTCCCAAAAAATTTCCCGAACTTTTATCAATAATCTTAAAAGCACCTTTACTTTCCAACGCACCTTTGAAAAAGTTTTCAAAAACTTCTCTTTTGTATCGGTCTTTATTCGGATGCTGTTCCCAGATTTTCGGATCGGAAGCCACTTCGTATAAAGACTCAAAATCCCCTTGCTGTAAGGGGATTAATTGATATTCGTGATTTTCTAAAACTTTTTGAATAGAAAAATTCATCTGTATATAAATTTTAAAGCCAGATAAAACTAAACGTTTGCTTAGCTTTTTGCTTTTGCAGCGTCTGACTCAATTTTTTTGATTTCTTTTAATTTTTCAGCAATTTTTGTAACTGCTTCAGGTTTTGCCGGTTTTAAAGGAACTTCAGCCTGAGCCGTGTCCCACTTCAAAACTAAATTTGCAGAATTTTCATCAGTTGGGTTTAAAGTAATCTCAAACCATTCCTGTTTTTCAGCCAATTTATTAACCGGAACTGTAACGTCTACAACATCTTGCTTCGGATCGTAAGTGTAAGCGCCCCATTGTTGGAAATCTTTATTTAAAATCACTTTCCATTCTTTTTCCGTAGGAACGATAAACAAACCATAAGTTCCGGCCGGAACAATTTTTCCGCCAAAATTAACTGATTGTCCGAATGTAACTTTTGTAGATGAGTTGGCTCCGGCTCTCCAAACTTGTCCGTAAGGAACCAATTCGCCGAAGATCTTGCGTCCTTTCACGCCCGGTCTTCCGTAATCGACCGTGATTTTAGACATTGAAAACTGCTGCTCTACTTTCTGGCGCGGACTCGCTGCCGGTACAATATATTCCTGAGCAAAACTGAATGTTGAAGCTGATATGCAAAGTGCAAATAGTAACTTTTTCACGTGTAAATTTTTGTTTAAAAATACGAAATCAAAACAAAATAGCGTTCTCCAATTCCAATAATTTTTGTTTTCTCCAAATTCCTCCTGCATAGCCTACCAAATCGCCGTTTGAACCGATCACACGGTGACAGGGAATTAAAATCGCAATTTTATTGATTCCGTTTGCTGTTCCGACTGCGCGGATTGCTTTTAGATTTCCTAATCTTTCAGATTGTTGTTTATAAGTTCTGGTTTCACCCAATGGAATTTCTCGCAATAATTGCCATACTTTTCCCTGAAATTCTGTTCCTGTAATATATAACGGAACCTCAAATTGTTGTCTTTTACCTTCAAAATATTCTTTTAATTCATCTTCCAACTGTTTGAAATGTTTGTTTTCACCTTGCACGATTTCTGAATTTAAAGCTTTAGATAATGAAAGGAATTGCTTTTCCATATTTTTCCGGTCTGTGAATTCGAGCAGACAGATTCCTTCTTCGACGGCACATGCAAACATAGTTCCGAGAGGAGTTTCAATTCTTTTAAGATCAATTATCATTTGCATTCTGCTGTTTTTAGGAGAAACTCCGAGAATATTTTTAAAACTTTCATTAAATCCACTCAAGCTTTCATACCCTGAATCTAAAGCCGTTTCTAAAATGCTTTCACCATTCTTTATCTTTTTGAAGGCAGTATTCATCCTGAATTGTCTTTGAAAAGTCTGAAAAGTCATTTTATGATTTTTTAGAAACCAGCGACGAATCGTTACCGGTTCAATATTTCTTTTCAGAAGATCGGCATCTTTAATTTTCAGAGATTCATTTTTCGTCAGCTCAGCCAATACTTCCTGAATATATTGAGGAGTTTCATTTAATTTTTCAAGAGGTTTACAGATTTTACACGCTCTGTATCCTTTTTCAACAGCTTCTTCTGTACTTAGAAAGAATTCTACGTTTTCTTTTTTAGGTTTTCTTGCAGAGCAGGTTGGCCGACAAAATATACCGGTAGTCTTTACAGCCATCCAATATGTTCCTTCGAATGAAGAATCTTTATCTAACGATGCCTGATACATTCTTTCCGCTGTAAGTCTCATTATTATTTAAAAATTGTTGAAAAACTTTGTTTTTTCATAATTTCACTGCCTTTTTCTTCTAAATTTTTATAAATATATTCATTTAGAAAATTACCCGACGATATTCTTTTTATGCCTATTTCTTTAAGGGTTTTAAAATCTGATAATTCGGGCATGCACATTACATTCACAGGAAGTTTTGTTGAGTTTACGATAACTTTAATATCTTTTCCAGAAGTAATACAGGGAACAAAAATTCCATCAATTCCAATTTCTTCAAACAATTTGATTCTTTGTAACGTTTCTTGTACAGGATTTTCCAGTCCTAACAAAAATGTATCCGTTCTTACGTTGATAAAAATTTCAACTTTTTCTTCATTCAGTTTTGATATAACTAATTTTAGCTTTTCAAAAAAAACTTCTTTATCCAAAATTGTTCTGATTCCATTAGCAATAACACTGTCTTCTATATTAATACCAACTACTCCTATTGCAGCAAGTTTAGAAATATTTGCGACAATTTGATCAGAAATTTCCCCATATCCGCTTTCCAGATCTACCGTTAATGGAATTGATATTGATCTTAAAATTCTTTCAATAATATAAAGATATTCATCAAAACTCATATTTTCGCCATCTTCATAACCCAAACTATGGGCAACCGCCGAACTTGAAGTTGCCAGTGCTTTATAGCCTAATTTCTCATATGCTTTAGCGCTTTGTGGATTCCAAACATTTCCCAGTAATAATGGCTCGTTGTTTTTATGTAGTTTTTTAAAAACTTCAATATTTGTCATTCTATTTTTTTGATAAAATTAACCTTTTAAGCAATTGATAAACAACCGAAAAATGGACAAGTATTTTTATAATCGTTAATATTTCTTTTGCATCCATAAATAAAGAGAATTTAATAACTTAGAACGTCATCTAAATTCTTGATCCATTAAATTGAATAAATTATTAAAATTTATTTTTAAGTATCTAATCTATTCTCTAATTAGTATAAATTTAACCTACTTATTAAACAAAAAACCCCGCAAGAAAACTTACGAGGTTTAAATATATTTTCTTTGAAAATTTACATCGTTTCCATTTTGAAACTCATGCTTTCAATCACTTTCAAAATTGCTTCAACTGTATCCATTGACGTCAGACAAGGAACACCGTTTTCCACGCTCATTCTTCTGATTTGGAAACCGTCTCTTTCAGATTGTTTTCCTTTTGTCATGGTGTTGACAACATATTGTACTTTCCCTTTTTGGATCAGATCGATCAGGTTTACATCATCTTCTCCTATTTTGTATCCTATTTTGCAAGGAATTCCTTTTTCTTCGAAGAATTTAGCCGTTCCTTCCGTTGCCCAGATTCTGAAACCAACTTCATGGAATCTCGCCGCCAAATCAGCTGCTTCCTGCTTGTGCTTATCCGCAACTGTGAACAAAATGGAACCATGCATCGGAACTTTTCTTCCTGCTGCGATTAAACCTTTGTAAAGTGCTTTTTCAAGTGTCGTATCTTTACCCATTACTTCTCCTGTGGATTTCATTTCCGGTCCTAAAGAAATGTCAACTTTCGTTAATTTTGAGAAAGAAAATACAGGAACTTTTACGAAAACTCCTTCTTTTTTGGGAACCAATCCGTTTTTGTAGCCTAAATCTTTTAGCTTTTGACCTAAAATTGCTTTCGTAGCTAAGTTAGCCATCGGAACTTCCGTGATTTTAGATAAGAAAGGAACCGTTCTTGACGAACGTGGATTTACCTCGATTACATAAACATTACCATCAAGTAAAACATATTGGATATTCATTAATCCGATCACATTCAATCCTTTAGCTAATCTTTCTGTGTAGTCAACCAAAGTATCGATTTCCGCTTGAGAAACATTTTGTGGAGGATAAACTGCGATTGAATCTCCTGAGTGAACTCCGGCTCTTTCGATATGCTCCATAATTCCGGGAATAATTACCATTTCACCATCGCAAATTGCATCAACCTCAACTTCTTTTCCGGTGATATATCGGTCAACCAAAACCGGCTGATCCGGACTTGCATCCACCGCAAATTCCATGTAATGAGAAAGTTCGGCTTCGGTATAAACAATTTCCATTGCTCTTCCACCCAAGACATAGCTTGGACGAACCAAAACCGGATAACCTATTTCATTGGCAATTTTTATCGCTTCTTCTTTTGACGTTGATGTTTTTCCTAATGGTTGAGGAATTCCCATTTCCTGAAGAGCTTTTTCAAATTTATCCCTGTTTTCGGCTCTGTCAAGATCTTCCAATGAAGTTCCAAGAATTTTCACTCCGTAACTTGCCAGTTTATCGGCTAAGTTGATGGCTGTCTGGCCTCCAAACTGAACCACAACTCCCATTGGTTTTTCAAGATCGATGATGCTCATCACATCTTCTTCAGTTAAAGGTTCGAAGTATAATTTATCCGAAATTGAGAAGTCTGTAGAAACTGTTTCAGGATTGTTGTTGATGATAATCGCTTCATAACCCATCTCTTTGATCGCCCAAACCGAGTGAACCGTTGCATAATCAAACTCAACTCCCTGCCCGATTCTGATTGGTCCTGAACCTAAAACGATCACTTTTTGTTTATCCGAAACTACACTTTCGTTTTCTTCTTCATAAGTTCCGTAGAAATATGGCGTTTCACTTTCAAATTCTGCGGCGCAAGTGTCTACCATTTTGTAAACCGGAATTACGCCATTTTCTTTTCTGAAATTATAAACTTCTCTTTGAGTAGATTCCCATAAGTGAGCAATATTCTGATCGGAGAAACCTAATTTTTTAGATTGAATTAAAATTTCTTTGTCGAATTTATGGTTGGCAATTACTTTTTCGAAATCAATTAATTTTTTTAATTTCCAGATGAAGAATTTATCGATTTTACTCCATTCTACGATTTGTTCCCAATCGTAACCTCTTCTTAAAGCATCACAAATAATGAACAATCTTTCGTCATCACAAACTCTGATTCTTCTTTCGATATCTTCGTCCGTTAAAGCCGCAGCCTGTTTTGTTTTTAAACCTAAATGTCTCAATCCTGTTTCCAAAGAACGAACTGCTTTTTGTAAAGATTCTTCGAAATTTCTTCCGATTGCCATTACTTCTCCCGTTGCTTTCATTTGAGTAGACAATCTTCTATCAGCAGTCTCAAATTTATCAAACGGGAATCTCGGGAATTTAGTTACCACATAATCCAAAGCCGGCTCAAAACAAGCGTAAGTTTTGCCTGTAACCGGATTCATAATTTCATCTAAAGTTAATCCAACCGCGATTTTTGCAGCAATTTTAGCGATCGGATAGCCTGTTGCCTTACTTGCCAAAGCTGATGAACGGGAAACTCTCGGATTTACTTCGATGATATAATATTCGAATGAATGTGGGTCTAAAGCCAGCTGTACATTACATCCGCCTTCAATTCCTAAAGCTCTGATGATTTTCAGTGAAGCATTTCTCAACAACTGATATTCTCTGTCAGAAAGCGTTTGAGAAGGCGCCACAACGATTGAGTCACCTGTGTGAACTCCAACCGGATCTATATTTTCCATGTTACAAACCACAATTGCGTTGTCGTTTGCATCACGCATTACTTCGTATTCAATTTCTTTGAAACCTGCAATTGATTTTTCGATAAGACATTGTGTAACCGGGCTGTATTTCAAACCTAATTCTGCAATTTCCTTCAATTCAATTTCGTTGGAAGCGATTCCGCCACCTGTTCCACCCATCGTGAAAGCAGGACGAACAATTACCGGATAACCGATTGAATCAGCAAAACGTAATGCTCCTTCAACTGTGTTTACGATATCAGATTCCGGAACGGGTTCGTTTAATTCCCTCATCAATTCACGGAAAAGATCTCTGTCTTCCGCTCTGTTGATCGCTGAAAGTTTAGTTCCTAAAACTTCAACTTTACATTCATCAAGAATTCCTGATTTTTCCAATTCTACTGCCATGTTCAGACCTGTTTGTCCACCAAGAGTCGGTAAAAGTGCATCCGGACGCTCTTTTCTAATGATGTGACTCACAAACTGAAGTGAAATCGGCTCGATATATACTTTGTCAGCGATTTCAACATCTGTCATGATCGTTGCAGGGTTTGAATTGATCAAAATCACTTTGTAGCCTTCTTCTCTCAAAGACAGGCAAGCCTGCGTTCCTGCGTAATCGAATTCCGCCGCCTGACCGATGATGATTGGTCCTGAACCGATTACTAAAATTGTTTTTATATCTGTACGTTTTGCCATTTTCTAATTTAGATATGAGATGCTAGATGTCAGATTTCAGACTTTTAGCATTAATTTTTATTTAGATTTAATTTTACATGTTGTCATTCCGAGGAATCGAGGAATCTATTTTTCTAATTATTTAGATTCTTCACTTTGCTTTCGCTCCGTTCTGAATGACAAAACTTGTCTTACTTTTTGAAGTTTTCCATTAAATTAATGAAATCATCGAATAAGTAGTTCGCATCTTCCGGGCCCGGGCTTGCTTCCGGGTGATATTGAACTGAGAAACAAGGGTGAATTTTGTGTTTCAGACCTTCGTTTGTTCTGTCGTTTAATGCGATGTGTGTTTCAATTAAATCTGTTCCTTTAATACTTTCCTGATCGACCGCGTAACCGTGATTTTGAGAAGTAATTGCTACTTTATTTTTCTCTAAATCTAAAACAGGGTGATTTCCTCCTCTGTGTCCGAATTTTAACTTGAAAGTTTTCGCTCCACAAGCCAAACCTATTAATTGGTGTCCTAAACAAATTCCGAAGATTGGAACTTTTCCCAACAATCCACGAATCATTTCTAAAGCCTTTTGATTATCTTCAGGGTCTCCGGGACCGTTTGACAGCATGATTCCGTCCGGATCCATTAATAAAATATCTTCTGCAGTTGTATCATGCGAAACAACAATAATGTCGCAGTTTCTTTGAGATAATTCTCTGATAATCCCCAATTTAGATCCAAAATCTACCAAAACAACCTTGAAACCTCTTCCCGGATTTGCGTAAGGTGTTTTTGTAGAAACTGTTGCTACCTGATCTGTCGGGAAAGTTGTTGATTTTAATTCTTCAACCACTGTATTTTCGTCTGTATCACCGTTGACGATTTTTCCTTTCACCACTCCGGAATTACGAAGAATTCTTGTCAGTCTTCTTGTGTCAATTCCCGAAATTCCTGAAAGGTTTTTCTTTTTGAATAATTCATTCAAAGTAATCTGAGTACGGAAATTCGAAGGCAAATCGCAAATTTCTTTTACAATAAGTCCTTTTATTGCCGGCTCAATACTCTCATAATCATCTCTATTAATCCCATAGTTTCCGATAAGAGGATACGTCATGCAAACAATCTGACCGCAGTATGACGGGTCGGAAATCAGCTCCTGATAACCCGTCATTCCTGTATTGAAAACCACTTCTCCTGCAGTTTCCAATTCTGCTCCGAAACCTTCTCCATGAAATACTTCACCGGACTCCAGTATTAATTTTTTCTTCATTTTCTTTATCTCTTTATTCTTTTACTTTTCTATTATTGTAAAATGTATTCACATATTTATGTATTTATGAATACTTTTTACTTTTTATATTTATTTAAACTTAAATCCTTGTCCTTCCAAGGCTTCTTTTAAAATTGCCATTCTAGCAAAAACACCGTTTTGCATTTGTTTGAAAACTCTTGAGCGCTCACATTCAACCAAATCTGTATCAATCTCAACACCTCTGTTGATTGGAGCCGGATGCATGATAATTGCTTCTTTTTTCATGACTTTTTCTCGTTCTTTCGTTAAACCATATTTTTTGTGGTATTCCGAAGCGGAAAAACTCATCTTTGCATCATGTCTTTCGTGTTGAATTCTTAACAACATTAAAACATCAACTTCTTTAATTAATTCATCAACAGATAAATAGGTTCCGTTAATTATAGCTCCTTCATCAAACCATTGCTCAGGTCCTGAAAAATACACTTTTGCACCTAATCTTCTTAATGCTTCTGCATTTGAATTGGCAACTCGGCTGTGTTTTACATCGCCTACAATTCCTATTTTTAAGCCTTCAAATTTTCCGAATTCCTGATAAATCGTCATTAAATCCAACATACATTGTGACGGATGATTTCCCGTTCCGTCTCCTCCATTGATGACAGGAATCTTTATATTCTTTAATTCATCAAAATATCTATCTTTTTTGTCTCTGATCACGACTAAATTTACTCCTAAACTTTCGATCGTTTTTACGGTGTCATACAAACTTTCGCCTTTGTTTACAGAACTGTGAGATGCATCGAAAGGTACAACCTGCAAGCCCAATTTCCTTTCGGCAATATCAAAGCTTGTTTTCGTTCTGGTACTGTCTTCAAAGAAAAGATTTGAACAAAAAACTTCTCCTTCAACTTGAGTGGTTTTTCCATCGGCAAAAGCTATCGCTTCTGTCAGTATATTGTTGATTCTCTCGGTACTTAATTCTGTAATCGTAAACATAAATCTCAAATTTTTACAAAAAAAAAGCGAAGAAAATATCTTCGCTTAAAATAAATAAATATCGTAAAGGGCGTCTACGCCCGGTAATTCTAATGATATAAATACTGTGTTATTCATTAGGTGCAAAGATATAACAATTTTGTTAACTGACAAAATCAAAATTTAATTAAACTAAAACTTTATTGTTTCTATATTTTCATTATTAAATACTATTTTTGTTAAAACTCAAATTTTATTTATATGGATTTAAAAGACAGGATGATTCTCAGTATTATTCAGGAAGATTCTACCTATTCTGTAAAAGAAATTTCGGAAAAAATCGGCCTTACTTTTACTCCGACTTATGAGCGTATCAAACAGCTGGAAAAACAAGGCATTATTGAGAAATATGTTGGTCTTTTGAACCGGGAAAAATTAGGCTTAAATATTGTTGTTTACTGCAATATCCGTCTCAAGGAACAATCTCAAAAAGTTCTTGAAACATTTGAGAAAAACATCGGAAAATATGATGAAGTTCAGGAAATTATCAGCCTTTCTGGCGAATATGATTATATGTTGAAGATTATCGCAAAAGACATTAATTCATACAATGAATTTGCCGTAAATGTAATTTCAAATATTCCAAATATCGGGCAATATCACAGCTCTATAGTGCTTCATGAGGTGAAAAAGTCGACTAAGTTTAAGATTGACTTGGGATAATAACAACTTCTACTTTTTTTTAAATTGATTCTAATAAAATACCAAAGTAGTAAAATCACTACCTTTGCAAAATGTTTTATAGAAGAAAAATACTTTTAGCTTTGTTGCAGGTTTTCGAAAACGAATTAGATAAAATTCGACTTCAAAAACTACTTTTTTTATATACAAAACATAAGCAAAATCCAGAATACGACTTTGTTCCCTACAAGTATGGTTGTTTCTCATTTTCGGCAAATGCTGACTTAAATGCTATGGTTAAAAAAGGCATGTTAGTAGATTCAGAATCTAGTTATAAAAAAAATGACGAAACTGACTACCTACAATCGTTAAAAATCTTAGATAGAAAAAAAATAGAAGAATTAAAAAAACTCTATGGTGAAATGGATGCTAATTCATTAATGAAACATACATATATCAACTATCCTTTTTGGGCGATAAAGAGTGTAAAAGCTAAAAACATTTTAAATCCAACCTTATATCAAAGAGTATTAAATGCAATCCCTATTAATAATGACACAATTTTATTCACTATTGGATATGAGGGAATTTCTTTAGAAGAATATTTTATCAGATTAATTAAAAATGATGTAAAAATTTTAGTAGATGTTAGAAGAAATCCGTTAAGTATGAAATATGGGTTTAGTAAATCTTCATTATTAAAATTCTGTAATGCTTTAGGAATTGAATATATTCATTTTCCAGAAGTCGGAATACATTCAGACGCAAGGCAAGAATTAAATTGTCAAAACGATTATGATATTTTATTTGAAAATTATAAAAATAATAATTTACCAAATACTCTGAATATTCAAGAAAAAATATTAAACTTGCTTATTGAAAAGAAAAGGATAGCATTAACTTGTTTTGAATCTGATATTTGTCAATGTCATCGGAAGCATTTAGCAGAAGCAATTACTGAAAATCCAAATTTCATATATGAATTAAAACACATTTGATATGGCAAAAACAAAAGTTTTAATAACAGTCAAAACCTATCCAGCAATCTCAAATAAATATGATGAATTAGTTTGCACTGCTGGGTTTTGTGAAGATGGTACTTGGATTAGAATATATCCTGTACAATTTCGCAAAAAAACTTTTGGAGAGCAATATAAAAAATATGACTGGATAGAGATTGATTTAGTCAAAAATGAAAGTGATTATAGATTTGAAAGCTATCGTCCTGTTTCTTATGAAACCGAGATTAAAATTTTAGATCATATTGACACAAAAGGAAATTGGTTATTAAGAAAGGATATAGTCCTGAAAAATAAAATATACACTGATATTGATAAATTAATAGCAGAAGCAAAAGATAGGAAAGTAATGACTTCTTTAGCAACATTCAAACCAACAGAAATTTTAGATTTTACTATTGAAGCTGTTGAAAGAGAGTGGGATAAAAACAAACTGGCGAGATTGGAACAGGACAGGAGAAGTAACTTATTTGCTCAAGAGGAAGCAATCTTTGAAGTCGTAAGAAAACTGCCTTACAAATTTTCATACGTATTAAAAGATTGTAATGGAAAACGAAGTAAAATGATGATTGAAGATTGGGAAATTGGACAGCTTTATTGGAATTGTTTAGCAAAACATGAGGGAGATGAAACGAAAGCTGTAAAAGATGTAAAAAATATGTATTTTGAAAATTTTGCTAAAACGAAGGATTTACATCTATTTTTAGGCACTTCCAAGCTACATCATTTAACTGCGAAAAATCCATTTATGATAATTGGTACTTTTCACCCAAAAATTGAGCATCAACTGTCATTATTTTAATATTTAGAGAAAAAGAAATTAGCCTTTATTAATTTTTAATAAAGGCTAATTCTTTACCTAATTAAATCAACCCAATAGTTTATTTTTCAATTTATTAAACTGATATTCTATTTTATCCAGACAGAGATTTCCCAAGCTTCCCTGATGAGTATGATTTAGATTTCCTATTTCAAAATCAAACTCATTATTTTCAATCTCCTGCCCTACTTTTACATAAGCATCACGGAACGAGCTTCCGTTTTTCACTTCTTCATTGATTTTTTCTACGCTGAAAAGATATTTATACTTTTCATCTTCCAGAATTCCATCTTTCACCTGAATATTTGGTAATGTATAGCTTAAAATCTCCAGACATTCTTTCAAAGAATCAATCGCCGGGAAAAGAATCTCTTTCGTCAACTGCATATCTCGGTGATAGCCTGAAGGAAGATTATTCGTCAACAAAATAAACTCATTCGGCAGCGACTGGATTCTGTTGCAACGCGCACGAACCAACTCAAAAATATCGGGATTTTTCTTGTGTGGCATAATGCTGCTTCCTGTCGTAAACTCTTTCGGAAAGCTTATAAAATCAAAATTCTGACTTAAATATAAACAAACATCATACGCAAATTTCCCAAGCGTTCCCGCCAAAGTCGCCATCGCCATAGACAACATTTTCTCTGATTTTCCACGCGTCATCTGAGCGTAAACTGAATTATAATTCATCGATTGAAAACCTAAATTATAGGTTGTACTTTCACGATCAATCGGAAAAGACGAACCATAACCTGCCGCCGAACCCAATGGATTTTTATTAATGATATTTTTAACCGAAAAAAGCATCTCAACATCATCCAGCAGTGCTTCTGCATAAGCTCCAAACCATAATCCAAACGATGAAGGCATAGCGATTTGTAAATGCGTATATCCCGGAAGCAGAACATTTTTATGCTGATCTGCAAATTTGATTAAAATTTGAAAGAATTCGTCTGTTAGAACTGTAATTTCACGGATTTCATCTAATAAATACAATTTAATATCCAATAAAACCTGATCATTTCTGGAACGAGCCGTATGAATTTTTTTTCCTGTATCACCTAACTTTTCAATTAAAATAGATTCAATCTGAGAATGAATATCTTCCGCTTCCTTATCGATTTCAAAAGTACCATTGTCGATATCTTCCAAAATCTCTTCCAAAACAGACAACATCTGCGTTGATTCTTCATTGGAAATAATTCCAACTTCTGCCAACATTTTACAATGCGCCATAGAACCTTTGACATCGTATTTTGCCAAACGTTCATCAAAATCAAGATCTTTCCCGACTGTAAATTTGTTGACTAATATATTCGTGGCATTGTCATCTTTTTGCCATATTTTTTTCATATTTTTCTTTTTTGTTGGAAGATGGAAGCTTAGTACTGGAAGTTTATTACCAACTGCTTTATCTTCTTACTTTTATTTAATTTAAACCATATTTTGTCATTCCGACAAAGGAGGAATCTCTCTGAAAAAATTAGATTCTTCAATCCACTTCGTTCCTTTCAGAATGACAATCAGAATATTTTTATTGTGACCTTTTTCTTTTGTCTTGAAACAAAAGAAACAAAAATTCAAGACTGGAAACTTCCGCTAAAAAATATTTTCATTCTCTAAAAATCCCAATACTCGTGCGAATTGAATATTGGTTCTTCAATTCGATATTTGTCTCGCACTCAAACAGTGGGATTTTCTTAACGTTCATAAAACTATTTTTCTTAACGCTCCATTTTCCTAAGTCGTTTTATAAAACTTTTTCAAGGATTTGAATATAAATATCAATCCCTTCTTTTATTTCATTTATATATATGTACTCATCCGCTGTGTGAGAACGCCTACTATCGCCGGGACCGATTTTCACTGATGTACATGGAATAATTGCCTGATCGGATGAAGTTGGCGAACCGTAAGTTGTCCTTCCAATTTCCAAACCTGCCTGTACAAAAGGATGATCCATTTCGATTTTTGAAGAATTTAGCCTGAAAGATCTTGCCGTCAAAGTTGATTTCATCTGTGCTTGAATGATTTCAAATGCTTCTTTGTTAGAATATTCATCCGTAACTCTTACATCCAAAGTAAATTGGCACGATTCGGGAACAACATTATGCTGAACTCCCGCATGAATTCCCGACAAGGTAATTTTAACTTCACCCAAATAATCTGAAACTTTTGGAAATTTAAAGCTTAAAATTTGCTGTACATCTTCCATACATTTCACAATTGAGTTATCTTTATTCGGATGAGCAGCGTGAGAAGGAGTACCTTTCATTTCCCCGTCAATGACCAAAAGTCCTTTTTCCGCGATCGCCAGATTCATCTGCGTTGGTTCTCCTACAATGGCGAGCTCGATATTGGGTAGTTGAGGAAATAAAGCTTCAATTCCGTCAAAACCTGAAATCTCCTCCTCCGCTGTTAAAGCAATAACTACATTGTATTTTAAATTTTCTTTATCATAAAAATGCAAAAAAACCTGCGCCATGGAAACCAGAGAAGCCCCCGCATCATTACTTCCCAATCCAAACAACTTCCCGTCCTTTTCAATCGCTAAAAACGGATCTAAAGTGTAAGCTTTATTCGGTTTTACAGTGTCATGATGTGTATTCAGCAAAATGGACGGTTTGAAAACATCGAAATTTTTGTTCATCGCCCAGATGTTATTTTTAAAACGTTTTGTCGGAATATTGTTCTTTTTAAAAAAGTTTTCAATCTCCACAGACGTATTAAATTCATCCTTGCTGAATGACGGAATTTCAATCAGTTTTTTCAACAAATCAACTGCATTATTCAGTAATTCTTCTTTACTATAAACAGATTTCAGTTCCTGCATGATGATTTTCTATATGATTTTTCAATTCGGTTTCTTTAATTAAGAATACCTTATTTACATTATTTTTTATGGCTCCAAGAGCATTTTCTAACTTTGGTAAAATTCCTTTATGAAGCTTTCCTTTATTTTTTAAAACAGAGAATTCTTGTTCAGAAATATTTTTTATAACAGATTCAGGATTTTCGACATCCTCCAAAACACCTTCTTTATCAAAACAATACAACAATTCAACATCATATTTTGAAGACAGTGCTTGAGCAATCACCGAAGCAATCGTATCCGCATTGGTATTGAAAAGGTTACCTTTTTTGTCGTGAGTGATTGCTGAAAATACCGGAACGAGTTTAAGTTTAATTAATTTTGAAATCAATTTCCTGTTCACGCTTTTCTTCTCAATATCTCCTACAAATCCAAAATCTATTTCTGCGTGTTCTCTTTTTTTAGCTTTAATTAAGTTCGCGTCAGCTCCCGAAAAACCTATGGCTTTACATTTTTTCTGCTGAAGTTTTGCCACAATATTTTTATTGATTCCTCCTGCATAGACCATCGCCACAATATCCAACGTATCTTTATCCGTGATTCTTCGTCCGTTGACCATTTTCTGTTCAACACCTAATTTATCTGCTAAAATTGTTGCTGATTTCCCGCCGCCATGAACAAGAATCTTCCTTTCCTTGATTTCAGAAAATTGTCCCAGAAATTCATTCAATAATTCCTCATCATCGATTAATGCTCCGCCGATTTTTATAATGTATAGTTTTTCTTTCATTTTATTATTGATAGGATTCTATCCTATCCTCTATTAAATCGTCCCTTTGGGACTTCCTTATTGAACTCAATTAGTTAAGGAGATTTTAAACCTAACGGGTTTTGAAAACCCGTTAGGTTTTATTATATTTAGAATTCAATTCATCCAAAATTTCGGAAAAAACAGCTTGTGCAGAGAAAATTCGGTTTTTTGCCTGTTGGTAAATGATTGAATTTTCACCATCCATCACCTCATCACTCAGTTCTACATTACGACGAACCGGAAGACAGTGCATCACTTTTCCCTGATTGGTATTGACTAGTTTTTCATTCGTCAACATCCAGTTTTCTTTCACTTCAGGCATTGCTGCATAATCATCAAAAGACGACCAATTTTTCACATAAACAAAATCAGCATCTTTCAATGCTTCATTCTGATTGTGAATTACTTTTACATCTTTTGTGAAATTTTTATCTAAATCATAACCTTCAGGATTAGCGATCACGAACTCAACGTCCATTTCCTGCATCCATTCTGCGAAAGAGTTTCCAACAGCATGAGCAATCGGCTTGATGTGAGGTGCCCAAGTTAAAACCACTTTAGGTTTACGCTTATCAAAGTGCCAGTTTTCGGTAATCGTAATACAATCCGCCAGACTTTGTAAAGGATGACGTGTCGCAGATTCTAGAGAAATAACCGGAACTTTTGCGTGTTGCTCGAACTGACTTAAAATACTTTCGTTAACATCTTCTTCCTTGCTTTTCATTCCAGCAAAACAGCGAACTGCAATAATGTCACAATATTGATTCAACACTTCAATGGCATCTTTGATATGTTCTACGGTATCACCATTCATTACGGCTCCGTCTGCGAATTCTAAGTTCCAGGCTTCCTGAGCAGCATTTAATATTAATACATTTAAGCCTAAATTCTGAGCTGCAATCTGACTGCTTAAGCGTGTTCTTAAACTTGAATTTAAAAATACAAGTCCGATTGTTTTTCCTTTTCCTTTCTCGGTTTCCGAAAGAGGAGTTTCTTTAATTTGTAAAGCTTTTTTTATAATTTCCTGTAAGTTTTCAACGTCACTTACAGAGGTGAATTTTTTCATTTGAGAATTTTTATTTTTTCAATGGACAAATGGAATATCCATTTCATTTTGAATTGATTTTAAAGATTTTTTATCTTACATATTTTTTGGGGCTTTTAACGCTATGGTCGCAAAGTTTTTTTTAACTACTAAACTTTTTTGTTCGCAAGGGCGTTTGACTACGTCGAATCTTCGATTTCACTCAGCAATTGGAAGTTACGCTTGTCATTCTGACGAAGGAAGAATCTATTAATATTATAAAAGGAGATTCTTCACTCCACTTCGTTTCATTCAGAATGACAGACTGCATATTTTCATATTTAAATATTCTCCAATACTTCTTTCAAAGCATTAATAAATAAATCGGTTTCTTCTTTTTTAATGTTAAGCGCCGGTAGAATCCTCAACACAGCCTTGTCATTGGAGTTTCCTGTGAAAATATGATGATTGTACAACAGGCTGTTCCTCACTTCCGAGCAATCCCTGTCAAGTTCAATTCCAATCATCAGGCCTTTCCTTCGGATTACTTTAATATGTGGAAAATCTTTAATTTCGTTTTCAATATATTCACCCATTCCCTGAGCATTTTCGATAAGATTTTCATCTTTCATAACGTCTAAGACAGCAATCGCAGCGACACAAGCTAAGTGATTTCCTCCAAAAGTTGTCCCCAGCAAACCGTTGCTTGCCTGAAATTTTGGGTGAATTAAAACACCGCCAATCGGGAAACCATTCCCCATTCCTTTTGCTGTTGTGATAATGTCTGCTTCAATTCCAAATTCCTGATGTGCAAAGAAATATCCGCTTCTTCCATAACCTGACTGAACTTCATCTAAAATCAAAACTGCATCATGTTTTTCACACAATTCTTTGATTTTAGTTAAAAATTCAACCGTTGGAATCATAATTCCTCCAACACCTTGGATCCCTTCGATAATTACAGATGAAATTTCATCTCCTTGTTTTTGAAAAACTGCTTCAAGTTGTTCGATATTATTCCATTCAGATTTGATGAATCTTCCATCATAATTGACCGGAGCTACAATTTTAGGATTATCAGTCACAGAAACCGCTGCTGAAGTTCTTCCATGAAATGAACCTGAAAAATACAGCACTTTGCTTTTTCCATTGTGGAAAGAAGCCAGTTTTAAAGCATTTTCATTTGCTTCAGCTCCTGAATTACATAAAAATAAATTATAATCTTCCAAGCCTGAAAGTTTTCCTAATTTTTCAGCCAATTCTATTTGTAATTCATTCTGAACCGAGTTTGAATAGAAAGATATTTTATCTAGTTGGTTTTTTAATTGACTTTGATAATGCGGATGGTTGTGCCCGATAGAAATTACCGCATGACCTCCATAAAAATCAAGATATTTTTCTCCTTTATCGTCCCAAAGAAATGATCCTTGGGCTTTTACCGGATTTATGTTGAATAATGGATATACGTTGAATAAATTCATTTTTTTTGTTTTAATTAATTTCTTTTGCCTTGAAGCAAAAGAAACAAAAGTTCAAGACTGGAAAATTTCACTAAAAATTAAAATTTAATCCTAAAATTTCCAAAACTTGCGCGAATTGAAGATTTGTTTTCATTTCAAAAATTGTCTCGCGCTTTGAACAGTGGAAATTTTTTAACGGATTAAATTTCAATTTTCTTAACGCTCCATTTTCCTAGGTCTGTTTTTACTTTGAGTTTTAAAATTAACGATTGACTTATTGACTATTCACATTTAAAATGCAATCGGCTTTAAATTCAATCCTAAATTTTCTTCCCAACCCATTGCAATGTTCATGTTTTGAACAGCCTGTCCGGAAGCTCCTTTCAACAAATTGTCAATCGCTGAGTGAATAACTGCAACATTTCCACTCTTTTCTATATGAATCACACAGCGATTGGTGTTGACAACCTGTTTTAAATCAATTGCTTTCTCACTTACCTTTAGAAAAGGCTCATCTGCATAAAAATCATGATACAATTGATTGATACCTGAAATTTCTAAATCTGTTTTCACCGTGGAACTCGTAAAAATCCCTCTCGCAAAATCCCCTCTCCATGGAACAAAATTCAGACTGATTTCATTCGTATTAAAAGAAACTAATTGTTGTAAAATCTCATCTACATGCTGATGTGTCAAAGTTTTATATGCTGAAATATTATCGTTTCTCCAGGTAAAATGCGTAGTTGGCTGCAAAGACTGACCGGCACCTGTTGAACCTGTAATTCCCGTTGTGTAAACCTCATTCAACAATCCTTTTTGAGCTAATGGAAGCAAAGCCAGTTGAATCGCTGTCGCAAAACATCCCGGATTGGCAATACTTTTTGCTCCTAAAAGTTGTTTTTTGTTGATTTCAGGCAAACCGTAGATAAAATTTCTGTTTCCTAAATTACCATCTAAACGAAAATCATTTCCTAAATCGATGACCAACGTTTCATCTTTAATATTATTTTGAGTCAGCCAGTTCTGGCTTTCTTTGTGAGGAAGACATAAAAATAAAATATCTACATCTTCAGGCTTATCTGTTAAAACCATCTCACAAACCGTCGCTAAATCCGGGTACAAATCTGAAATCTTTGTCCCCGAATTTGAGCGACTATATAAAAAACTCAAAGTCACATGGGGATGAAAAGCCAGCAGACGAACCAATTCGCTTCCTGTGTAACCGTTGGCTCCGATGATTCCTGCTGTTTTTATTTCTTTTTGATTAATCTCAATCATTTCTATTTTGGTTTAGATAGGATTTCATCCTATCCTCTGTTAAGTCGTCCCTTCGGGACTTCTCGTTGAATTAATTTATATTTTGATTAATCTGATGATATATATTTAAAGAATTGCTTACGATTTTTGTGTAGCCTTTCACATCTTCGCCTGTCCAAGCCCTATTTGCTTCGCCATAGCTTCCGAATTTATCGGACATTAGATCATGTTTAGATTCAATTCCATTTAAGATAAATCTGTATGGATGAAGGGTCACAAAAACTTTTCCGCTTACCGTTTTTTGAGAATCATTTAAGAATGACTCGATATTTCTCATCACAGGATCTAAGAAAAGTGCTTCGTGAAGCCAGTTTCCGTACCAGTCAGACAATTGAGATTTCATCATCTGCTGATATTTTGAAAGCGTATGTTTTTCCAATAAATGGTGCGCTTTGATAATCACAGACGCCGCTGCCGCTTCAAATCCTACTCTTCCTTTAATTCCAACAATCGTATCTCCAACATGAATATCACGACCGATTCCATAAGCAGAAGCCAATTCTTCAATTTTTTGAATCGCATACACCGAATGTTCAAAATTTTCTCCGTTTACCGCTACAACTTCACCATTTTTGAACTCAATTTCCAGTTCTGAAGGCTGAGTTTCTTTAATTTGAGAAGGAAAAGCCTCTTCCGGAAGATAATTTCTTGAAGTTAACGTCTCTTTTCCTCCGACTGAAGTTCCCCAAAGTCCTTTATTCACAGAATATTGTGCTTTTTCGAATTCCATTTCGTAGCCGTGGCTTTTCAAAAATTTTATTTCTTCTTCACGGGATAAAGACATATCACGAATTGGCGTAATAATTTCTACATTTGGGCACATTACCTGAAAAATTAAATCAAAACGGACTTGGTCATTTCCAGCACCTGTACTTCCGTGAGCAATCGCATCAGCACCAATTTCAATGGCGTATTTTGCAATTTCCTGCGCCTGAATCGTACGTTCAGCACTTACAGACAATGGATACGTATTGTTTTTCAAGACATTACCAAAGATCAAATATTTTACGCAAGAATTGTAATAATCCTCCTGAGCATCAACACACCTGTATTCTTTTACCCCAAGATCAAAGGCTTTTTTCTCCAGTTCTTTTTCCTCTTCCTTAGAAAAACCTCCGGTATTTACAGTGCCTGCATACACCTCATATCCAAGTGTTTCACTCAAATATTTGGCACAGTAAGAGGTATCGAGACCTCCGCTAAACGCTAAGATTACTTTCTTGCTCATTTTTATATTGATTTTCAGGTTGTTTATAATCAACCTCACTTATTTTATTATTATCAGGAACGAAAAGCATTGCCGTGCAAAGGCAGTTTTTACGTTCTTTTTTCATTAAAATATCATAATTCACACAGCTTTTACAGCCGCTCCAGAATTCTTCATCCTGCGTTAATTCAGAATAAATTACGGGTTTGTAACCTAAATCGCTATTGATTTTCATTACAGCAAGACCTGTCGTCAAACCAAATATTTTTGCCTCCGGAAATTTCTCCCTTGAAAGTTCAAATACCTTTTCTTTTATTAAAGTAGCTGTGCCTTTGTGCCTAAATTCAGGTGAAACAATTAATCCCGAGTTTGCCACAAACCTACCGTGCGACCAGGTTTCTATATAACAGAAGCCTACCCATTTTCCGTTTTCAGTTGCTATTACGGCATTGCCTTCCGAAATCTTTTTGCTTAAATATTCAATTGACCGTTTTGCAATTCCGGTTCCTCGTCGCTGTGCAGAATCATACATTTCCTGCTGTATTTCATTTACAAATACTAAATGTTTGCATGAGGAAATTTCTATTTCCATTTATTTATCTGAATTTTCGGCAAATTTAAAGCATAGTATCTTTACAAACCAAATTATAAAGATATTATTTTTGTTCAATAAATTAAAACAGGTAATTTAATCTTAAATAAGTGTTAAATTCAGATTAAATTTAAATGGTTATTTATCAGAATATTTTAAAGTGATTGGAAAATAAATAAATTATATAAACACAAAAAAAACGTGCAGATAAAAGAATAAACCGGAAATTAAATATTAATTTAGTATCCATAAATCAGAAAAGAAATATGAGAAATTACCTGATAGAAGATTTGCCACACTATTTTAAAGAATATAAAAAATCTATTAAAAACCCTAAAAAATTCTGGGATAAAATAGCCGATCAAAATTTTGTATGGTATCAAAGATGGAGCAAGGTCGTAAAATACGATATGAATGAAGCAAAAATCACATGGTTTAAAAATGCGAAATTAAATATCACAAAAAATTGTATCGACAAGCATCTTTCGGTCAGAGGCGAAAAGACTGCAATAATCTGGGAACCAAATGATCCGAAAGAAAAACCACAACATATTTCATACAACGAACTTTATACAAGAGTAAATAAAACTGCAAACATTTTGCGCGAAATGGGCATTGAAAAAGGCGACAGAGTCTGTATTTATCTTCCGATGATTCCCGAACTGGCGATTACGATGCTGGCTTGCGCAAAATTAGGCGCCGTTCATTCCGTAATTTTTGCAGGATTTTCTGCGTCTGCAGTTGCTTCAAGAGTGAATGACTGCGGTGCAAAAATGGTAATTACTTCAGACGGAAGCTACAGAGGAAACAAAGTTTTAGATCTAAAAAGTATTGTTGATGAAGCTCTTGAAAAAACTCCGACCGTTGAAAATGTTTTGGTTGTAAAAAGAACCAACAACGAAATCAAAATGAAAGAAGGAAGAGATCATTGGATGGCAGATTTATATGAAAAAGCATCGCCGGATTTCGTTACCGTAATTATGGATGCGGAAGATCCACTTTTCATTTTATATACTTCAGGATCAACGGGTAAGCCAAAAGGAATGCTCCATACTTGTGCCGGCTATATGGTTTATACCGCATATACTTTTAAAAATGTTTTTAATTATAAGGAAAACGACATTTATTGGTGTACCGCAGATATTGGCTGGATAACAGGACATTCTTATATTCTTTACGGACCGCTTTTGAATGGCGCAACAACCGTTATTTTTGAAGGAGTTCCGACTTACCCCGAGCCGGATCGTTTTTGGGAAGTTATTGAAAAACATAAAATTACACAATTCTATACCGCTCCAACTGCAATCCGTTCTTTGGCGAAAGAAAGTGCGGAATGGGTTGATAAGCACGATTTAAGTTCATTAAAAGTAATCGGTTCTGTTGGCGAACCTATTAATGATGAAGCGTGGCATTGGTTCAACGATCACGTCGGAAGAAAAAAATGCCCGATTGTAGATACTTGGTGGCAAACGGAAACCGGCGGAATTATGATTTCTCCGCTTCCTTTTATCACTCCTACAAAACCAACTTATGCAACTCTCCCTTTGCCGGGAATACAGCCTGTTTTGATGGATGATAAACGTAACGAAATTACCGGAAATCAAGTTACAGGAAATCTTTGCATCCGTTTTCCATGGCCGGGAATTGCAAGAACGATTTGGGGCGACCACCAAAGATATAAAGAAACCTATTTTACGGCTTTTCCGGGAAAATATTTTACGGGTGACGGTGCTTTGAGAGACGAAGTTGGCTATTACAGAATCACGGGACGTGTGGATGATGTTGTAATTGTTTCGGGCCACAATCTTGGAACAGCACCTATCGAAGACAGTATCAACGAACATCCTGCGGTAGCGGAATCTGCAATTGTTGGTTATCCGCATGATATTAAAGGAAATGCACTTTACGGATTTGTAATTTTAAAAGAAAGTGGAGAAAGCCGTCAAAAAGACAATCTAAAAAAAGAAATTAATCAATTGATTTCCGACCAGATTGGTCCCATTGCAAAACTGGATAAAATTCAGTTTGTTTCAGGGCTTCCGAAGACTCGTTCAGGGAAAATAATGCGTCGGATTTTGAGAAAAATCGCGGAAGGTGATTTTAGTAATTTCGGAGATATTTCAACTTTATTGAATCCCGAAATTGTTGATGAAATTAAAAATGAAAGATTAAGTTAAAGATCAGGTAAGTTCTACATTTAAAAAAGTTACATTTAATGCTTGAAATTCATTAATTTCATTCAATAGAAATATCATAAATAATATTAATTTGTTATAGATAAAATAAAATTTAAATATTTTTATTAATTTTTTAGAAACAATAAAGAAAATTTACTATCTTTAAACAACCAAATTAAAACCATATTATTATGACTAAGATTTTAACAGGTGTATTTGAAAAGCACAGTGATTATAAACGACTGGAGAACGAATTGGAAACTTCTGGATTTGAAAACTCAGATTACATTGTTTATCTTACAGAAGAGCGCAACAACTCGCAATATATGGCAAGCGTTGAAATAAAAGATAACGAACAGGCAGAAACGGCAAAAAATATTTTTGGCCAAAATTCTGTTTTAAAAACATATCTATTTGAAAATATGAGTATTAATCAGGCATCGTACAGCAATTTAAAAAAATATATTGACGTGAGAAGCAGAGCTGAAATCCATAACAGCCCCGATGTCAGGAAGAAAGCTCAACATAATGGAATAGACTCTGAAGTAAAATTCTAAAAATCATAAAAACTTATAACCGAAATCCGTAGGAACTATTCTACGGATTTTTATTTTGCCTTGACATATACTATTATTTTTCGTATTTTCGTTCAAATAAAGCCTTTACACAGATGAGTTACGACATAGAACAAGAAAATAAAGAAATCTCAGCAAGGTATAAAGACCTGATTTCTAATACATACAGAACTTTGGATGAAGAGAATAATAAACTCATCCGAAAGGCTTTTGATATTGCACTGGATGCACACAAAGATCAGCGAAGAAAATCCGGCGAACCTTATATCTACCACCCTATTGCTGTTGCAAAAATTGTTGCAAAAGAAATCGGGCTTGGCGCAATGTCTATTGCCTGCGCTTTATTGCATGATGTGATTGAAGATTCGGATTACACCTATGAAGATCTGAAAAAGATTTTTGGTGAAAGAATAGCTTCGATTGTGAATGGATTGACAAAGATTTCCATCATGAATCATCAGAATATCTCGGTACAGTCTGAAAATTACAGAAAGCTTTTGTTGACACTTTCAGAAGATTTCAGGGTGATTCTGATAAAAATTGCAGACCGTCTCCACAACATGAGAACGCTGGAAAGCATGGCTCCCGATAAACAGAAAAAGATCGCTTCCGAAACGGTTTATATTTATGCTCCGATGGCTCACCGACTGGGTTTGTACAACATAAAGTCTGAGCTTGAAGATCTTTCGCTGAAATATAATAATCCCGAAGTTTTCAACGAAATTACCGAAAAACTAGAATTAGCCAAAGAAAGTCGCGAAAAATATATTGAAGAATTTAAACGGGAAGTTTCTGACAGGTTAAAAGATGAAGGATTAAATGTAACAATAAAGGGTCGCGCAAAGGCGATCTCTTCCATTTACAGGAAAATACTAAAGCAAGGCGTTTCTTTTGAAGAGGTTTTTGACAATTATGCGATCAGAATTATTTATAAATCTGATGCGAAAAACGAAAAATTCCTGGCCTGGAAAATCTATTCTATCGTAACAGATGTTTATCACAGCAATCCTTCCCGAATGCGCGATTGGATCACTCAACCACGTTCAACAGGATATGAAAGTCTGCATTTAACGGTTCTCGGACCTGATAAAAAATGGATTGAAGTACAAATTCGCTCTGAACGGATGGATGATATCGCAGAAAAAGGTGTTGCAGCCCATTACAAATACAAAGAAGGCTATAAACAAAGCAGCGACGACAGAAATTTCGAAAAATGGGTAACCGAAATCCGTGATATTCTGGAACAGCAGCAAAATCTTACGACTTCTGAACTTTTAGATAATATTAAGCTTAATTTATATTCAAAAGAAGTTTTTGTATTTACTCCAAAAGGCGAAATCAAAATTCTCCCAACCAACGCAACAGCACTCGATTTTGCTTTTGCGGTACATTCCGATTTGGGAATGAAATGTTTGGGTGCAAAAATCAACGGGAAGCTGGTTCCTATATCTTATATTCTTCAAAACGGAGATCAGGTTGACATTCTTTCATCTCAAAACCAAAAACCGAAGTTTGACTGGTTGGATTTTGTAGTGACTTCAAAAGCGAAATCTAAAATAAAAAGCTATTTAAATTCTGAGAAAAACTCGCTTGTAGAAGAAGGAAAAGAGATACTTCAGAGAAAGCTTCGTCATGCAAAAATTAATTTTAATGATGAAGAAATCAATAAGCTTCAGAAATTTTTCAACCTTAAAACTTCACAAGAGCTGTTTTTAAAATTCCAGACAAACGAGCTGGATGCAAGCAGTTTAAGAAAATATATTGAAAGTAAAAATGTATTCAACAATTTACTTTCGAGATTCAAAAGAACGACCAACAAAAATCAACATTACGAAGAACCGAAAGAGATCAATCTCGACATGATTGTTTTCGGAAAAGATGAAGAAAAGCTTAATTACAGTTATGCAAAATGTTGTACGGTAATTCCGGGTGATAAAATATTTGGCTTTATTACGATTTCGGAAGGGATAAAAGTTCACAGTGATAATTGCCCCAATGCGATCAATTTGAGAGCGCAATACGATTACCGGGTGATTCCTGCAAAATGGGTGAATGAAGAAAGCTTCAAAAACCGTATAAAAATTGAGATCGAAGGACTCGACAGAATGGGCATGATTAATGATATTACGGCTGTAATAAGCGGCGCAATGGGAATGGATATGAAAAGTATGTCGATCGAATCAAACAATGGTGTTTTTACCGGAAACATCAATCTTGAAGTAAAAAACAGAGGCCAGCTTGATGAAACATTTAAAAAATTAAAAGGAATAAACGGAGTATCAAAAGTAGTAAGAATATGAATTTAAGCAGGTATTTTTTAAAATTTTTTAACAGCAACCAGTCATCAGGGATTTTACTTATCTTTTGTGTAGCACTGGCGTTGGGCATTGCCAATTCTTCATTAGCTGAAACTTTTCAGCTTTTTTTGGATAAGGAAATAGGATCAGAACTTTTGCATCTTAAATATCCTTTGCATATTTGGATCAACGACGGTTTGATGGCAGTTTTCTTCCTTTTGGTGGGGCTAGAAATCAAAAGAGAAATCGTGGAAGGTGAGCTTTCATCTTTCGAGAATGCCTCGCTTCCTATTTTCGCAGCAATTGGCGGGATGGTGGTTCCGGCACTGATATTTGCTTTTTTCAACTACGGTACAGATTACAGCAACGGCTGGGGAATTCCCATGGCCACTGATATTGCTTTTTCTCTGGCGATCATTTCTATGCTTGGAAGTAAAATCCCAAACTCTATAAAAATATTTCTTGCAGCCTTGGCTATTGTTGATGATTTGGGTGCAATTTTAGTCATTGCGATCTTTTATACAGACCAGATCCATTGGCTTTACATATTCCTTTCTTTGGGTATTACAGCTTTATTATTTCTCTTAAATTACTTCAAAGTTACCAGGATTGCTTTTTACATTATTCCGGGATTATTTCTTTGGTATTTTTTGCATCATTCCGGTATTCATGCGACGATTGCAGGCGTTATACTTGCGTTTTCCATTCCGACCAATTCTTCAAAAATAGAAATATCACCTTTGGAAAAGCTGGAACATCAGCTGCATTATCCGGTCAGCTTTTTAATTATGCCTTTGTTTGCGCTTACCAATACCAATATTACCTTCACCAACGGAATGGTAGACGGTTTATTCAGCAATTTGGGACTGGGAATTATTTGTGGATTGGTTTTAGGAAAGCTGATTGGCATCAACCTGTTTTCATTTGTAGCTATTAAATTAAGGGTAAGTTCGCTCCCTCACAACAGCTCATGGACCCAAATGATTGGGGTCGGCCTTTTAGCCGGAATTGGCTTTACAATGTCTATTTTCATTGCTTTGCTTTCATTCAAAGGTGAAATCCTAATTCAGGATGAAGCTAAATTTGCGATATTGATTGCTTCGTTTTTAGCAGCTATTTTAGGATATATTATTTTAAACCGAAATTCTTCAAAAAATAAAAGTCTTGCTGAAGATAAGTAATATTTTAATTGTATAATTTAAACAAATCAAAGCTTAATAAGTTTAAACAACTTTTTAGGCTTTTTTTATTAACTATATTATCAAGATTAGCGGCTGGAATTTGAATTAAAACTTAAAAAGTATTGATCTTTTAAGTATCATCTTTCTTTTTTTCAATTTCTATTTTGCGCATGTGCTCTTCATCACCTTCAAGATTGGGCTCTGAATTCTCAGAATGATAATGAGAAGCCTCTTTTTTAATTTCATCTGAAAGCAGCTTTTCGATCCGCAACTTTCGTAAAGCCATATTCAATTCATTACCAAAAAGAAGAAGATATACATTTACATTTACCCAAATCATCAATAAAATCATGCTTCCGATGGAGCCATACAAAACGTTGTAACGTGCAATATTTTTAACGTAAAGCGTAAAGAAATAAGTCGTAACGATGAACAAAATCGTTGTAAGAATAGCGCCAGGAACTGCTTGTCTGAATCTGATGATTTTCACCGTTCCCAACCAATAAAACAACGCCAAAAGCAGGAAGAAAAATAGTGGAAAAGATACAAAACCAATGATCTTTGAAAGGTTATTGACGAGCCACGAAATATTGTAAGACGGCGTAAAAAGCTTGAGCACAACCTCAGAATAATAAACACCAAAAAGGGCTAAAAAAACAATCGTAACAAAGCCTATTGTAATAAAAAAAGAAAGAATAAACTCTTTTACATCCGTTAATTTTTCTTCAGAATTTTCATTAAATCCACTGATGATGGAAAAGGTTCCGTTGGTGGCAAAAACCAAGGCAATAAGAATCGTTAAATTACTGATTCCCTTCATGTTTGGGATAATATTGGTTTCAATATAATCTCTCACATCGCCTTCAATATTGGATGGGAAAATATTGTGCATCAAAACCTCAAAAATATAAAACTGAAGCTTATCGTAATGCGGCATATACGGAATCACAGACAGTAAAAACAAAAGGAATGGAAAAAGACTCAAAGTAAAGCTCCATGAAATACTTGCTGCCTTTCGTCCGATATTCCCTTTAAAAATTCCCGAAATATAAATCTGAAAAAGTTGCCAAAGCGATATTCCCAACACCGGAAGGTGTATATCGTCAAAGAATTCCTGAATTTTTATAATGAAGTTGGGCGTTTTCACATTCATAAACTATATTTGTGCATAGCAAATATAAGAAATGCGTATCAATTTAGTCTGCATCGGGAAAACAGATGACAAAGAAATCACTTCTCTCATCAATTATTATCTCAACCGTCTTCCAAAACACTGGAATTTTGAAATCGTTGAAATCCCTGATATTAAAAATGCCAAAAACCTTTCTCCTGATCTTTTAAAAAAAGAAGAAGCCAAATTATTTTTAAATCATATTGATAAAAACGACTGGGTTGCTATTTTAGATGAAAAAGGAAAACAATTCACAAGCAGAGAATTTTCTCAGAAAATAGACAACTGGATGAATTCTTCAGTAAAAAAGATTCATATTTTGATTGGTGGAGCTTATGGTTTCTCAGACGAAGTCTATAACAGAGCCAATGAAAAAATGTCTTTATCTAAAATGACTTTCACGCACCAAATGATCCGTTTATTTATTGTTGAGCAATTATATAGAGCTGATCAGATTTTACAGGGAAAACCTTATCATAATGATTGATTGTCATTAAAGGCTTGTTTCCTGATCACTTTCTTAGCAAGGAAGGCAAAAAAGCTTCCCAGCAAAATTCCAACAAAAGCACCCATTAAAATGTCTATCGGAAAATGCACGCCTAAATAAATACGGCTATATGCTACTATTATAGCCCAAATAAATATAATATATGGGAACCATTTGAGCTTATCTTTTAATAAAAAACTTAAATAGCTTGCTAAAAAAAAAGTATTGGAAGCATGTGCAGAATAAAAACCAAACTGCCCGCCACACTTTACAATTCTCATGTAGCTTTGTAAGCCCGGATCGTGGCAAGGCCTTAATCTGGCAACGCCGTATTTAAAAATTCCTGCAACCTGATCCGAAATAGTAACGCCGATCGCAATAAACAAAAGAATATAAAGTAAAGATTTAAGTTTAAAGTTTTTATATAGAAAGTAAAAGAAAATAATATAAAGCGGAACCCAGATCCAGGTTGAAGATATCATGATCCAAAACTGGTCAAAAGGCGTATCTCCCAAATTATTAAGGTAAAGAAATACCTTTTTGTCTTCCAGAATGATCTCTTCCATATTATCTGCTTACCGGCCCTTCGTAGGTATCATCTTCGGAAGGTTTTAGTTTTGGAATTTCATCGGAAGAAGGCTCTGCAAGAATATCTTTCTGAATGTTTTTTGTAGGATCAAAATCTTTGGCAGCATCTTTCACTTTTTCTATCTCACGTTTTATTTCAGATACAGGATTGTCTGTTTCTTTCATGATTTCCGTTTTGATATCTTCTACTGCGCCACGCATCTTTCTCACTCCCGATCCAAGGTCGCGGGCAATCTGAGGCAGCTTATCCGGTCCGAATAATACTACAATTGCAATGGCAACAAGCGCCATTTCTCCAATGCTTAATTCCATGATGCTAAATTACAAAAGATTATATAAAAAAGATGTTTTGATGTTTAATTTTAAATAAATTTTAAGCCTTCTTTTTCTGAAAGGCAAAATAGGTAATCACAACACTGATTGCCATTAATATAAATGCTAAAAAAAACGGCGCTCCGGAAAACTTAAACGGCGCTTCGCTGTGAGTGAAAAAGTAAAACAGATTGGTCATCATCGGAGGCCCGATAATCGCTGTGGCGCTCATCAAACTCGTTAAGGCTCCCTGAAGTTCACCTTGTTCGTTTCCGGGAACACTTTTGGTAATGACAGACTGCAAAGCCGGACCGCAGATTCCACCCAAACAATAAGGAACCAGAAAGACAAACATCATCCATCCTTCTGAAGCAAAGGAAAAAAGCAAAAGACCCAACGCATACAGCGACAAACCGTAATAAATACTTTTCTGTTCGCCCAATTTCGGAGTTGTCCAACGGATCAGAACTCCCTGAACCAAGCCAACCAAAAGCCCGACAACTCCTAAGGAAATACCAACCATTCGCTCTGTCCAGTCAAATTCATACATCGTAAAAAAGCTCCAGTTACTTTGTACGGCATGTCCCGCGATATAAATTAAAATTAAAGCAACAATCAACCCTGAAATTTCAGGATGCTTGCCCAGAAACTTAAATGAACCAACCGGATTTGCTCTTCTCCAGCTAAATTCTCTTCTTTTATCTTTATCTAAACTTTCGGGAAGTATAAAATACCCGTAAAGGAAATTTAATAAGCATAAAACTGCTGCTGCATAAAACGGAACTCTTGCTCCGTAATGTCCTAAAACACCACCAATGACAGGTCCAATAATGAACCCCAGACCAAACGCAGCACCAATCAAACCAAAGTTTTTTGCACGGTCTTCATCTGTCGAAATATCTGCAATATAAGCACTCGCGGTGGTGATACTTGCACCCGTAATTCCGGCAATAACTCTTCCTATGAAAAGCCAGACAATGGTCGGTGACAATGCCAAAAGAATATAATCAACCGCAAAACCGAAAAGAGAGATCAAAATAATAGGTCTCCTTCCAAATTTGTCACTAAGATTACCAACAACCGGTGAAAAAATAAACTGGGTAAAAGCATACGCAAAACCAAGCCATCCGCCATATTTTGCTGCTTCGCTGATGTCTGCATGTATCAGCTCTTTGATCAGTTGCGGAACTACAGGGATGATGATTCCCCAGCCTGTAATATCGATCAGTAAGGTGATAAAAATAAAGCCTATGGCTGCTTTCTTTTTTGACTTTTCCATGATGATGCAAAAGTAGTTATTTTAGCAATTTGAAGCTAGAAATTTGAGAATGGAGTTTATGCTTTTGTGATCGAGCAATACGAAGAACGTATCAAAGAGCTAAAAGATCAGGTAGACTACTGGAAAAACAAAGCCGAGGGCTAGTCTATAGCTTTCTGCCTTTCCCGAAAGGTTGTCGCACCCCTGCAACAGACTTTCGGGAAGCTCCGAAAGGTTGTCGCACCCTAGTAATGAGCTTTCGGGAAGCTCCGAAAACCTCTTGCAGGGGTGTTGGAGGTTTTCGGGTCAAGCAGCTGCGGGATTATAGAGATGCTTCGACAGGTTCAGCATGACATCGCTGATGCCCGGTTGTGAATAGGCTTTGTTGGTTTTTCGCAAAGGCGCTAAGATTAATTATTCTTAATTTTTTTAAAGGCGCAAGGATTTTATCTTCGATAAAATTGAATGTGTAAAAGTTGTGAAGAATCAAAAATCCTATCACATTGAGCGAAGCTTGTGTTTTTTTTATGTTTTTAAAAAATATAACGCAAAGATTTTATACTTAAACTTATATTTTAGAAAGCAAAGGCAAATAAATTTGCTTCGCGAAGCTTGAGCAAAAGCTTCATCAACTTGTTGATTCATCTTTGCACTAAATATAATAAACCTACAATGAATAGTTTGCTTATTACTTAACTTAAGCTAAGGTCAATAATTGACCGGCTATACAGCATAAAAAATGGCTGCTTCCAATAGTGAAAGCAGCCATTTATTTTTAATGTAGTTTAAACTTATTTTGAAGCAATAACTTCTTTATCGGTCGAAGATCTTCCGTGTACTTCTTCCTCTTTTCCTGTTTTCAGGAAGTCGTACGCAATTGCCGATGCGATAAAGACTGATGAATAAGCACCAAAACCAATACCGATAAGCAAGGCAAACATAAACCCTCTCAGGTTATCTCCACCAAAGATGAAAATAGCAAGAATTACCAATAATACAGTGAATGTTGTATTGAATGTTCTACCCAAAGTACTTGAAATAGAATCATCGAATAAACCTGCCAATGTAAGTGCTTTTTTCTCTCTTAGATATTCTCTAATCCTGTCGAAGATAATTACCGTATCATTGATCGAGTAACCCAATACCGTAAGGATTGCAGCTACGAAATCCTGATTGATCTCCATATTGAAAGGCATAAACTTGTGCAGCAAAGAATAGGCTCCCAAAATAATGATAGCATCATGGAAAAGTGCCGCAACCGCTCCTAAAGAGAACTGCCATTTTCTAAACCTGAACAAGATATAAATAAAGATACCCGCCAATGCAGCAACTACTGCAAGAATACCGTGTGTCTGAATATCATCTGCAACCGTAGGTCCTACTTTCTCGGAAGAAATAATACCTGCATGGTCTTTATCGGCAGCTTTGAAATCTTTTAAACTAATGTTGGACGGTAAATCTGCTTTCAGGCCATCATATAGCTTTTGCTCTACAGTCTGGTCTGCTTTTAGAGATTCGTCATCGATAAGATAGTCTGTTGATATTTTCAGCTGTCTGTCGTTTCCGAAAGTCTTAGCTTCCACAGAAGAGTTTTTACCATCCTGTGTTGTGAACATTTTTACTAATTTTTGTTCAATATCTTCAGCATTTACGTCTTTATCAAATCTTACCACATAGTTTCTTCCTCCTGTGAAATCAATTCCGTATTTGAAGCCGTTGGTAAATATAGAAACCAAACTGATAATCGTTAATACAATAGAAATTCCGTAAGCGATTTTTCTCTTTCCGATAAAATCGATCCATGTATTTCTGAAAAGATTTTTTGTAGGAGCCGTCCATACAGAAAGTCCTTTTCCTTTCTCAAGTCTCGAGAAGATCATCACTCTTGAAAGAGCAACCGACGTGAATAATGTCATTACGATACCAATCATCAACGTCAATGCAAATCCTTTGATAGGCCCTGTTCCGAAGAAAAATAATACAACAGCTGTCAATAAAGTCGTAAGGTGACCATCAATAATTGCATTTAAAGCATGCTTGAAACCATCTCTATAAGCTTCAAGGATGTTTTTCCCTGCGAATAGCTCTTCCTTGGTTCTTTCGTAAATAATTACATTGGTATCGACGGCCATTGCCATTGTAAGTACCATACCGGCAATACCCGGAAGCGTCAATGTAAAGTCTCCGGAATCCATAATTCCGAAAATATAGAATAAGTTGATGATCATCGCAATTACCGCGTACACTCCTGCACCACCGTAATAGAAAATGATATAAACTATAATTATTAAAAATGCAATACCAAAAGAAATCATTCCCGCGTTGATAGATTCCTCCCCTAAAGACGGACCAACCTGCGTAGCCTGAACAACTTTGGCGCCTGCCGGCAATTTACCTGCTCCCAAAACATCTACCAGCTCTTTAGCTTCTTCTTGTGAGAAGTTACCTGAGATCTGCGTTCTTCCGTTTGGAATGGCGTTTACAACATTCGGAGCTGTATATACTCTGTTATCTAAAGTTACTGCAACCGGTTTTCCAACGTTTTTCTCCGTTAAAGTTTTCCAGTCCTTTGCGCCTTTAGAATCCATCTGCATATCAACCACTACACGACTAAGATCATCATAACCGATACTGGCTGTTTCTACTGCACCGTCAACCGGAGCTTTTTGGTTTACATTCCCTCTTACTGCATACAGAACAAGACTTTCTGTATCTGAAGATTCAGGTTTGTAGCCCCACATAAACTGGGTATATTTTATATTGGCAGGACGTAATGACTGAGCAACTTTGCTGTTTAAAATCTTATTAACAACAGCTGTATCAGACAATTTTACACTTCCTACAGAACTTTGGCTTCCAGATTTTCCTCCCTGCATTAAGTTTAGGAAGTTCACATTTTTAGAAACTCCCATAGAATCGCCTTTTGCAGCAACCATTGTACTCAATGTCTGGAAATAAGGTGCAACCTCACCAAACTGCTGTACTTCCCAAAACTGAAGCTTTGCAGAAGTCTGAAGCATTTTCTTCACCTTATCGATGTCTTTCATTCCGGGCATTTCCACAGAAATCCTAGCTGTACCAGGAACTCTCTGTACATTTGGCTGAATAGCCCCCATCTTATCGATTCTGGTTCTGATTACCTCAAAAGCAGTACCTACAGAAAGATCAATTCTTCTTTTAACGATGCTTTGCACCTGCTCGTCTGTCGTGTTAAACTTAATCTCTGAAAGATTGGTATTTCCAAAAATCTCAGGATCTGCAAGCTTCAGGTTGGCACCTTTTGCTTTGTTTACAGCATCAAACTGAACAAAAAAGTTATCAATATACGATTTTGTGGAGTTTTTCTGCACTTCATCGGTCTTATTCAGAGCCTCAATCAGGATTGGATTTGTAGAATAATTGGTTAAATCATTCACAAGATCTCTCTGGTTGATCTCCAAAAGAACGTTGATACCTCCTTTAAGGTCAAGACCAAGTTTCATTTCTTTGTCTTTCGCTTTGGTGTAATAAAGTTCCGTAAAACCTAGATTAAGTGTATCCTTAGAAAGTCTTGCGATTTCTTTCTGATACTTTTCCGGATTGTCTCCTGCAATAGCAGTTGCCTGCCTTTCAATTTTGCTGGCGTACCATGTTGGTAATAGCTCATTTAAGCAAATTAACCCTAGTACAATAGCAACAATTGTAATAAGTCCTTTTCCTTGCATTTTGTTATAACTACGTTAAATTAAGTCGGCAAATATAAGCATTTTATTGAATTTTATGAATTTTTAAGAGCAGAAATGGTTTATTTTCAGATATATCGGCTTTGCATGATGAATTAAAGATTTAATAATTTTTAAAGATTATATTAATGATTTTTTTAAAGTTCTTTGGTATGAAATTTTCATTTCAACTTTCAAACCACTAAATATCAAAATATTATGAAAAAACTACTATTTTCATTATCCGTTTTTTCTTCCTTAATCCTTAATTCTCAAAGTTTTGTTTTGGAAGAATTTGCTACCGGACTTACTGCGCCCGTCGAAATTACAAATGCCAATGACAGCCGTTTGTTTGTTGTACAGCAGAATGGAATCATTAAAATAATCCAGCCCAACGGAAGTGTAAACGCAGCTGATTTCCTGAACATTGGCAACAAAGTCACTTTCAATGGCGAACAAGGTCTTTTAGGTTTAGCTTTTCATCCGCAATACTCGACGAACGGGTATTTTTTTGTTTATTATAACAATACTGCGGGGAACATCATTGTAGCAAGATATACGGTAAGCTCCACCAATCCGAATGTTGCAGATCCTGCTACCGAAAAGATTTTACTGAATATTCCCAAGCCTTTCGATAATCACAACGGCGGAAGCATACATTTTGCACCGGACGGAAACTTGTGGATCGTGACAGGTGACGGCGGAAGTGGTGGCGACCCAAACAATAATGGACAAAACAAAAATTCTCTTTTGGGAAAAATGCTTCGAATAGATGTGAATGCAACAGGAGCGTATAATATTCCTGCAGGAAACCCTTTTGTAGGTGTAGACGGTGCAGATGAAGTTTGGGCTTACGGACTTCGGAATGCCTGGAAATGGTCTTTTGATCTTACAACAGGAAATGCAATGATTGCGGATGTTGGTCAAGGCTTAATTGAAGAAATCAACAGAGTGCCGATAGCGACTGCAGGCGTAAATTACGGATGGCGTTGCTATGAAGGTAATGACGCTTTCAATACAGCTGGCTGCGCGGCGGCGTCAACAATGACTTTTCCGGTTGCGGTTTATGATCATTCCGGTGGAAAATGCTCGATTACCGGCGGCTATGTTTACAGAGGAAATCAATATCCGAGCCTTCAGGGCAAATATTTCTTTGCAGATTTCTGTTCGCAGCAGATCGGAACTTTAGACGGAAATAATGCAATCACATGGACTACTCCATTTACAGGAAACAGCTTTTCAACTTTTGGAGAAGATAACTTGAAACAGTTGTATGTCGCTGCCGTAAATAACGGTAAGATTTATAAAATCACAACTTCTACATTAGGAACTCAGGAAAACAATTTTAATGAAATAAGAATACATCCGAATCCTGCTTCTGAAAGAGTTTTCATCGACGGATTGATCGAGCCAAATTCGACAATTGAGCTCATCAGCACCGAAGGCAGAAAGGTTTTGGAAGAAATAAAACTCGACAGCGAAAACAGCGTTGATATCACAGGAATTCCCGCCGGAGTTTATTATATCAATATTAAATCCGGAGATTTGAAAGCGTACAGCCAAAAATTGATTATTAAATAGCTTAAAATTAAATTCTTGAACCATTAAGATTTGATTAAGTTGTTAAGAATATGAAGACGGATTATTTATTAAATGTGAATATTTAATTCAGATTTATAGAGTCTTAATTTACCTTAATACTTAAATTAATCTTAATGGTTTATTTCAACAAAAAGTAAGGTTTAGATGCTTCGACAGGCTCAGCATGACATTTCTAATACTAAATGTTGATTGTAGCGTTGTGTATAAACTGAAAGTTTACGAACGAATGTTCACAAAACATATTAAACAACCTGAATTCAGGATAAGATTTTCTAATCGCAAAGACAAACAAAAAGATTTAACAATATGTTTTTCAATATTTAAAGTTAAACAAAGGCGTTTCACTTAACAATGAAACACTATTTTTTGTTTTACTTCATAAGCAAAGCGGCTTTGTTTAGTTTAAAAATAGAGAATGTGATATTAAAAAAACATTTGTTTGCCTTTGCTATTAAAATAAGATTCAAATAATCAACCATTTAAAATAATCCTTATCCTGAACTCAGGTTAAAACAAAAAAGCGATTCAAATTGAATCGCTTTTGTTTATATTGTCATTGAAAAAATACGGGTTTCAGGTTTGTTTCTCATCATTCTGAGATCAAAAACCATCGCTACATTTCTTGTGAAAGCTCTTCCTTTTTCTGTGATTTTAATTTGATTATGATTGATTTCTACCAATTCGTCTTTTTCCATTTCTTTCAGCATTTCAAAAGCATTTTCAAGTTCAGGAAAAGAAGTTTGTGGTTCAAAAGTGGTTTCAAGCTGGCACATTAAATTTAAAATATGTCTTCTTACAATCAGATCTTCTTCATTTAAAATATGGCCCTTCACAACAGGGATTTCGCCTTCTTCAACAATTTTCTGATATTCTTCAACCGTTTTTACATTTTGAGCAAAAGCATACCAAGAATCTGAAATTGACGACATACCAAGACCAACCATCAATTGGGTCTTACTCGAAGTATAGCCCATAAAATTCCTGTGAAGCTTTTTCTGAATCAAAGACTGATACAAATCATCATGCTCAAGAGAAAAATGATCCATTCCAACTTCGATGTAACCTAAATCTTCTAAAAGTTTTTTTCCGTCTTCATACAAACGACGTTTTTCTTCACCGCTCGGCAAGTCATTTTCATCAAAACCTCTTTGTCCAACACCTTTTACCCACGGAACGTGTGCATAAGAATAGAAAGCCAATCTGTCCGGCTTCAATTCCAAAGTTTTGCGAATGGTATGTTCCATCGCATCCCAATGCTGATGCGGAAGCCCAAAAACCAGATCATGGCTGATCCCTCTGTAGCCGATTTCTCTTGCCAACTCCGTAACTTCTTTTACTTTTTCAAAAGGCTGAATCCTGTTGATTGCTTTCTGCACTTTCGGATCATAATCCTGAACACCAAAACTTACTCTTCGGAATCCTAAATCATATAAAGTCTGAAGATGTTCTCTGGTCGTATTATTCGGATGCCCTTCAAAAGAAAACTCGGGATGTTCTGCAATTTCTACAGTTTCAAAGATTCCTTCCAATAAGGTTTTTAAATTTTTCGGCGAGAAAAAAGTAGGTGTTCCACCTCCTAAATGAAGTTCTTTAAGCTTTGGTTTTTCATTAAAAAGCTTAAGATAGAGTTTCCATTCTTTCAAAACACTTTCAAGATAAGGAATTTCTACGCTGTGTTGTTTGGTGATACGTTTGTGACATGCACAAAACGTACATAAAGCCTCACAAAAAGGCAAATGAATGTATATCGAAATCCCTTCTTCTGAATTGCTTTCGTTAAAAGATCTTATCACACTCTGCTTCCATTTTTCAGGCGAAAAAGTGCTTTCATCCCAATACGGAACGGTAGGATAAGATGTGTAACGAGGCCCGGGAATATTATATTTATCTATTAAAGAGTTCATTTAGAGAATTTATAAATCGGAATCCCAACATGAATTTCCGTACTGCAAAATTAACCATTACTGATGAATTTCCAGTCATGAAATATATTAGGTTCTGTTTTTATAATTAATCTAAATACTTCAGTTTCCTTATTTGTTATTAAAACTTAATTTCATTTTTACAATTCTGTCTTTTCCTGCCAAAACTATTGTACTTTTATCAATCCATTCAAAAACATAAAGGCCTTTTTCATCCGAAATTTTCTTCCAAGTTTTCCCAAAATCCGAAGAATAGCTGATGTGCTGATCGCCAACGGAAATAATTTCTTTTCCTTTTGAGCCCGGTTTTATTTTCACGCAAGTCGTGTAACCTGCATTTTCGCCTGAAGCCTGAATATTCCAGGTTTTTCCGCCATCGTTTGTAGTTGCGATATTGTTGATGTTTGCTTCCTGTTTTGTGTAATCTCCACCGACTGCGATGCCAAATTTATCGTCAACAAAATCAATAGAATAAATGCCTTGCGAAGATTCGCCCTGAATGAAAGGTGTGTTGAAAACTTCAATTTTTTCATTTTGAAAATTTAATCTTAAAATTCTTGAAGCTTTTCCGCCGGTTGCAATCCATAAATATTTTTTTGACGAAGCGATGTTTGTGTTACTTGCAGCAAAAGCTGCTTCTCCTTCGTTTAATTTAAAATTATTCTCAATTGTTTGCCATTTGTTGCTTCCTTTCGAATTGAAAACTGCAAGTCGTAAATTATTTTGCTTATCGGAATCACTAAAAGCATAAGCTAAATCATTATCAACAAAATGTAATGCATCGTAAAATGCTGTTTTTAAAGTATCCGTAAATACGATCTGAGATTTTAAAGTTTTCTTATCAGTTTTAAAAAAGTAAGCCGGACTTTCAATATTAATTGCAAAAAATGATTTTTTGTTTTGAGCCAAAGTCCTGAATTGAAGCTTTTTATCCGATAATTTTATTTGTTTTTTGTTTTCAAGGTTTTTTAAATCTACATATCCGAATTTTGAATCTGTTCCGCTGTACCAAACTTTGCCGTTCCATATTTCAATTGCCCGAATACTTATTTTATCGTTTAATAAAGTTTTGGAGCTTACATTTTGTGCAAAATAAATTGAAGAATAAAAAAATAGAAGAGTGAATATAAAAAGTCTTTTCATTTTAAAAGTTTTAACAAAAAAAAAATCCTACCATAAAGATAGGATTTAAATAATATTATTTTGAAATTAATTTTTATTGAGCTTTGAATGTTTTTTACCGTAGAAGAAATAAATTATCAGTCCTAAAGCCAGCCAAATACCTAATCGCTCCCAACTTTCTATTGGTAAACCAGCCATTAAAGCAACACAAATAATAATTCCTAAAATTGGAATCAACGGAACCAATGGAACACGGAATCCTCTTACCGCATCCGGATTGCTTTTTCTCATCATCATAACACCTACACAAACTAGCGCAAACGCAAACAATGTTCCGATACTTACCATGTGACCCAAATCTGAAACAGGCACAAAACCTGCAAAAATGCTCACAAAAACCATAAAGATAAGATTGGTTTTCCAAGGAGTTTTGTTTTTCTTGTGCAGATCACTAAAGGTTTTTGGTAAAAGACCGTCAATACTCATACTGTAAAATACACGGCTTTGTCCCATCAACATTACCAGCATTACAGAAGTGTAACCCGCAATGATAGCAATAGTAAGCGCAGAATTAAGGAAAGTATACCCTGTTTTTGCAAAAGCTGTTGTCACCGGACTTGCATCGCCCTTGAAGTTTAGATAATTTTCTAATCCTGTCAATACAAACGCAAACAAAACATATAATATAGTACAGATCACCAAAGAACCGATGATTCCGATCGGCATCCCTTTTTGTGGGTTTTTGGCTTCCTGTGCAGCCGTAGAAACTGCGTCAAATCCAATAAAAGCAAAGAATACAACTCCCGCTCCTCTTAAAATACCGCTCCATCCGTAATGTCCGAAATAATCACTTCCAAAAAATTCCAGAAAAGACATTTTACCAGAATTCATCAATACTTCACCTTCATTCACTGGAATAAAAGGTGTGTGATTCGCAGAATCTATAAAACCCCATCCTAATGCAATAAAAACAAGAACAACAGTCACTTTTAAAATTACAAGAATATTATTCAGTAAAGCAGATTCTTTAGTTCCTCTTATTAAAAGCAATGATAACAGACAAACAATAAGGATTGCGGGCAAATTGACAACTCCACTTACTTCATCCCAAGGGCTGTGAAGTAATGATGTGGGCAGATCTATCCCAATAGAATGTAAAAATTTTGCTACATATTGCGACCAGCTTACCGCTACAGTTGCCGCTCCCAAAGCGTATTCCAAAACTAAATCCCAACCGATTATCCATGCTATAAATTCTCCCATTGTGGCGTAAGAATACGTATAAGCACTTCCTGCAACAGGAATCATTGAGGCAAATTCTGCATAACACAAACCTGCAAATGCACAGCCTACAGCTGCTAAAATAAAAGAATAAACTACAGCAGGGCCAGCGTTATCTGCTGCCGCAATTCCTGTAAGAGAAAAAAGCCCGGCACCAATGATGGCCCCGATTCCTAATGCAACCAATGAAGTGGCAGAAAGTGTTCTTTTTAAACCTTTTTCATTATCATCGGCATCTGCCAAAAGCTGCTTCAGTGGTTTTGTTTTCCAAATATTAGACATATTTTTTTGTTTATTAAAGATTTACGAAAATATAAAAATTTTGGAGATCTTAACATTTATTAATAAACTTTCGTGATTTAATTTAAATTTTGAAAGATAAAAAACTGATTTACACCTATTTTAAAGCATTTTTAAATGTTTGTAATTTTGTTTATTTTTGACCACATGAATCTATATGAACTTTTTGTAAAACCGTATGAATCTTACACGGATTTGCAAATTCTTCTGGAAATGGCCGGAACCTTCTTCGGAATTCTGAGCGTTTTTTTCTCTATCAAAAAAAATATATGGGTCTATCCCACCGGAATTATCTCGACTTTAATATATGTTTACATTCTTTATAATTTCGGGTTACTTGGAGATTGTATGATTAATGTATATTATACCGCAATGAGTGTTTACGGCTGGATTTTGTGGTCAAAAAATTCTGAAGACCACATTCATGTAGAAGTTTCCTGGGCGACAAAAAAAGAATGGATATTTGCTTCGTTTCTATTTATTATAAGCTTAATTTTGGTCACGCTTATTTATTATTACAAGCCTTTCATCGATAATAAATTTTCACTGGGAGGTGCAAGCTTGGGTTTGTATCATTTGGATTGGGCAAACTGGCTTGATGTGATCACGACTTCCCTATTTTTGGTCGGAATGTGGTTTATGGCCAAACAACGCATCGAAAACTGGATCTTTTGGATCATTGGAGATATTATTTGCATGCCAATGATGATTTATAAGGGTCTTGGCATCACTTCGGTTCAATATTTGGTATTTACAATAATGGCGATCATTGGATACGTCAACTGGAAAAAAAGTTTTAAACAAAAATGTACAAAAAAGTCATGAAAAATTTAATAAAAATAACATTCGGCATATTACTTTCTTTAAGTATGTCTTCATGTTTATCTTATAATAATGGATATGCCGATACTTACGGAGATCCGTATTATAACGACGGATATTATTACGCGCCTTCAGGATATTATGGCGGCGGTGGATATTACGGTAACGACGGATATTATTATCGAAATGATATGAGATATTATTACGATAACGGCGTACCTTATTATTATGGAAATAACAGAACCAAAGTTTATATCGAAAGACGAAATACTACGTCCCAGAGACCAAACGGTTTTAGAGATACACCGAATAATAACAACGGAAATTATACAAATCCGAGAAATACCAGAAGTAATAGCAATAATACCCGAAGCAATAACGGTTTTAGAAATCAGGGAACCAACAACAACAACAACAACAACAACGGGCAGCGAAATCAAAAGCAAAGCACGCCGAGATCAAACAGCAACAGTGGCTTCCGAAACAATTCCAACGAAAATAAAAGCAATAATAGCAACAATAACAGCGGAACGAGAAATAATTCTCAAAACAACAGCCAAAACAATTCGCAGAATAACTCAACGAGATCAGGCGGATTCAGAAATTAATATAATAATTCTAAATAACTAAACGAGCAGCTTACACTGTTCGTTTTTCGTTTTAATTGTAGTAATTTTGCAGGTCAATTTTTTAGAAAAAATATATGGAATTTTATAAATATCAAGGAACAGGAAACGACTTTGTAATGATCGATAATCGCGATCTGCAGTTTCCTAAAGACAAAACGATCATCTCAAAATTGTGCGACAGACGTTTCGGAATAGGTGCAGACGGACTTATTCTTTTGGAAAATGACGAAAAGTATGATTTTAAAATGGTCTATTATAATTCCGACGGCGGAGAAAGCACGATGTGTGGAAACGGCGGAAGATGCCTTGTGGCTTTTGCTTTTTTCCTGGATATTTTTGAAAACAAATGTACTTTCATCGCAATTGACGGAGAACATGAAGCCGAAATTCACAACGGTATTGTAAAATTAAAAATGATAGATGTTGACAGCATTTCCAATGATGGAGAAGATTCGGTTTTAAATACAGGATCGCCTCATTATGTAAAATATGTTGAAGATATTGCAGGTTTCAACGTTTTTGCAGAAGGAAACAGCATCCGAAATTCTGAAACTTACAGAGCAAACGGTATCAATGTAAATTTTGTTGAAAAAATAAATGATGATGAAATTTTTGTAAGAACCTATGAACGAGGAGTTGAGGATGAAACTTTCAGTTGCGGAACAGGAGTTACAGCTTCTGCTTTAACTTTTCTTCAAAAGAATAATCTAAACTCCATAAAAGTTCAGACTTTGGGTGGAAACCTGAAAGTATATGCTGAAAAAAATGGAAATTCTTTCCACAAAATTTGGCTTGAAGGTCCCGCAAAGCAGGTTTTTAGAGGTAAAATAGATCTTCTTTAAAAAAACAACTTTTAATCAATTTTATAATGAAAAAAGCTATTCTCATTATCATCATCCTTATTCTTGCTGTGGCAGGATTTTTTGGTTTGAAATTCTACAATAAATATTACGGAAACAATGTAGAAAAAGAAGGCTATGTTTTGATTCCGCATAAAGCAGATTTTAAGCAAATTCTAGATTCTATCAGTCCATATATTAAAAATAAAGAATCTTTTGAAATTGTAGCCAAAGATAAAGGTCTTGAGCAAAATTTCAAAGCGGGTCGCTATCATTTTAAAAGTGGCGCAAGCAACACAAGCCTTGTCAATATGATAAAAGCAGGAAACCAGACCGAAAACTCTTTCAGAATCGGGGATTTCGGAGATATTTATCAAATGGTGGGAAGAGTAACAAAAAAAACTGAGCTAGATTCATTACAATTCGTAAAAGATCTCAATGAAATTGCCGTAGAAAAAGGATATAATAATGCGGAAGATCTTAAAAAATATTTTTTTATCGATACCTATAATTTTTTCTGGACGGTCACTCCAAAAGAGTTCTTTAAAAAGTTTGAAAATCAATACAATGATTTCTGGACAAGCGACAGAAAAGCAAAAGAACAGCAATCCGGACTTACAAGAGAGCAGATTTATGCTTTGGCATCTATTGTTTATAAAGAATCCGGAGGCAAGCCCGATGAAATGAAAACGATTGCAGGATTGTATCTCAACCGCTACAGAAAAGGCATGAAGCTTCAATCTGATCCTACCGTAATTTATGCAATGAATAAGCAGACCAATTTTAAGGAATCTATAAAAAGAGTTTTTTACAAGCACCTTGCAACACCATCGCCTTACAATACGTATGCTAATGCAGGTATTCCGCCGGGGCCGATCTGTGTGGTAGACAAAAATTCTGTAGATGCAGTTTTGGATGCAGAAAACAACTCTTATATTTTTATGTGTGCAGATCCTCGGAAACCAGGTTATCATAAGTTTACGGCAAGTGCAGAACAGCATGTAATCAATGCGAAAGAATATCAGGATTGGCTCAATTCAAAGAATATTAAATAACAACAATCATATTAACTTTTATTTAACAATTTAATAATTAACATTTCGCATTAGAAAGCGACATATTGACTAGAAATAATAAACGAATCTTGGAACAATGGAATTTTAAGTTTAATAAATTCATAAAATTTAAAAACATTTTTCATTATTCCATATAAAGAATACCTTATGAATCAGACGGAAATAATAAGCATTTTCACAAAAAAAACCTTAGGACTTACTTTTGTATTATCTGCGGCAGCATTTGCATTTGCCCAGGAAAAAGTAGGTGTAACAGGTACAATTGTAGACAAAAGCAATCAGCCTTTACCTTACGCTTCAGTTACTTTCAGCCACAAAGAAAATAAACTTTTCAGCGACGCTGTACTTACTGATGAAAAAGGCCAATATACACTTCAACTGGTTCCGGGAAACTACGATGTTACCGTTGAGGCAATCGATTACAAAAAAAGTGTCATCAACAAGCAAATTTCAACAGGGGGTAATATTGGAGCTCTATCAATAGAAGCAGAAACAACTTCAACGAATTTAAAAACTCAGGATATTCAAGGTATTGTCATAAGCGCGCCTTCGACCAAGCCGTACAAAGTGGAGCTGGATAAAAGAACTTATGATCCTTCGCAAGATATTGTAAGTAAAGGTGGAAATCTTCAGGATGTGCTTTCAAATGTGCCCTCGGTTTCTGTAGATACAGATGGAACGGTTTCTATGCGAGGAAGCTCCAATGTAAGATTTTTGATTAATGGAAAACCATCCGCTTTATTAGGAATTGACGACGGTGCAAATGCATTACAGAGTATTCCTGCAGATCAAATTGAAAGAATTGAGGTAATCACCAATCCCTCATCAAAATTTGAAGCTAGCGGAACTGCGGGTATTTTAAATATTATTTTAAAGAAAACCAAGAAAACAGGCTTCAACGGAAGTATTATCGGGACTTTAGGATACCTTCCTCAAACCAATCTAAATACAAATCTAAGCTGGAGAAAAGGAGATGTTACATGGTTTCTAAATGGCGGCGGTGGATACCGTGAATCTAAAAACACCAACAGAACAGATAATTATTTTACCAATGTTTCTAAAGACGGAGCAACCTTACAAAGCAATCAGGAGAATATCAGCGAGAGCCAGAATAAAAACTACAATGCTTCTGCCGGTATAGTATATGATATTACTGACAAGACTTCTATCAACGCATCCGGAACTGTAAGAACTTTTGACAGTGAAAGTAACGGTAGCGTAACGTATGATAATAAGCTCTTTAACGTCGCAAATACTTTCAGAAACAGAATAACAAATGGTTTTAACAATAATCTCGCATTTCAAGGAGATTTAGGTTTAGACCATAAATTTGATGATAAAGGGCAAAACATTTCATTATCCTTAAGCCTTCAAAGTAATAGATCGTACAATGATACTAATATTGACGAAACAAAAAACGGAAATTTTGAGTTGAAGAATATCATTAATCAAACTACCAGAAACAAAACATTGATAGGTAAGGCGGATTATGAACTTCCAATAGGTGAAATCTCGAAGATAGAAGCAGGCTACAGAATAGATGTTAATCAAAACGATTACAATAATGATGTGAGAGAAAGCACAGTAAATAATACAACTTTAAGCTTTTTACCTTTGTATACTTATGATGCCACATACAAGGAGATTTTCAATGCAGGATATATACAGTTTAAAAGTAAAATTGGAAATGTCAGCTATCAATTAGGTGTAAGAAATGAATATTCCAATATTGACATCAACTATGCCAATCTTGTGCCGGATGAAGCTGCCTTAAGAAATAAGAAAAGCTACAACAACCTATTTCCAAGTGTGTATTTAAGTTATGAGTTTGCAAAAGATAATCAATTATTGCTTAATTATACAAGAAGAATAGACCGTCCAAGATCTTTCTTTTTGATTCCGAATCCTAATTATAATGATAATCAAAATATTTTTGATGGTAATATAGATTTAAACCCTTCTTATGTAGATTCGTTTGAGTTTGGATATAGTATTTCGAAAAAGAAATTTACTTTTAATCCAACTATTTATTACAGACGCCAAACTGACGATACAAAAATGCTTGTCTATAATGAAAAAGTATTAATTGATGATCCTGAATTTCCAGATTTGCCTGACGAAGAAAAAGAAGAAAGAATTGTTTTTCATACAAAACCTATCAATTTAGGATCTGATGACCGTTTTGGTTTAGATTTTAATTTTAATTGGGACGCAACAAGCTGGCTGAAATTCTTAGGAAATGTTGATTTATTTGGTTACAAGACTAAAGGTAGCGTTCTTTATAATACATTAGACAACGACGGAAACCCAATTGTAGCAACAGCAAATTTCAATGGTAGTGGTTTTTCTACAAGAGCAAGATTAACTTCTACATTCAAAATAGATAAAACATTCAGCTTTCAATTGCAAGGATTCTACAGAGGTGCACAAAAAACAGCATATCAGGATCGAAAAGATATGTATGCTTTAAATTTTGGAGCCTCAAAAACCATCTGGAATGGAAATGGTACACTATCATTCAATATTCAGGATATCTTCAATACCAGAGCGATGAGATCAACAACTTTTGGTGAGAACTTCACAAGAGAATCTTACATGCAATGGCAGCCAAGACAGTTTGCTGTTTCTTTAACATACAGATTTAAGCAAGGTGAAAAAATCGAGCAGCCAAAAAGGAAAAAAGATGTGAATGCCAATGCGGCAGGTGATGACCAACAAGCTCCAATGTAATTATTACATAGCTAATAAAAAGTCCCGAAAATTAAAATTTTCGGGACTTTTTTTATTCTGAAGCTTTTGCTTTTTCAGCTTCATAAATTCTTTTTCTCAAATCACTTGACGAAAATCTATGGTCCCGTTTATTGTAGAAAATTTCAATGCCTTTTTCTTCGCAATATTTTTTACCGGTAAAATCTTTGTCCATATAATCGTCGCCTATAATTCTTACGTCAATCACAAAAGATTTTAAAATATCTTCCAAATCCTGTTCCGTGTAATACGGAATAATCTCATCTACTGCGTTTACCGCTTTTAGCTGAATATATCTTTCAACAATGGTCTGTGTCGGTTTATTCTTGTTTGGACGATCGTGGGACGGATCGATCTGTAAACCAACAATTAAGTAATCGCATACCGTTTTGGCTTCTTCCAGCATCTTAATATGACCTGCATGGAGTAAGTCAAATGAAGAAAATGTAATGCCTATTCTTTCGGTTTTCATATTATGTTAATGATTTAAGTTAATTTTTTCTTGATTCTAAATACTTTTGCCATTCCCAAACGGTTTTTAAGGCTTCTTCCAAAGATGTTTCAGACTTCCAGTTCAATTCCTTTTCTGCTTTATCTGCATTGGCGTATGCAATCGTAATATCACCTTCTCTCCTATCGCAAATCTGATAAGGAACCTCAACATCATTTGCAATTTCAAATGCTTTTACGACTTCCAATACAGAAGATCCTTTTCCGGTTCCTAAATTATAAATATCAATAATAGTGCCTTCCAACTGGTTATTGATTAAGCTTTGTAATGCTGCAACATGTGCTTTTGCCAAGTCTACAACATAAATATAATCACGAATCGGCGTCCCATCTTCCGTTTCATAATCATTCCCCCAAATACTTAATTTTTCGCGGATTCCGGCTGCTGTCTGCATTACATAAGGAATCAGGTTATTTGGAATTCCGATTGGCAATTCACCCAAAAGCGCCGATGGATGCGCACCAATTGGATTAAAATATCGTAAAAGAGAAACCTTGCTTTTATAAGCCTGAGCAAAATCTTTTAAAATTTCTTCGCCCATCTGTTTTGTTTTGCCATAAACGCTTTCAGGCATTTTTAGCGGTGTATTTTCATTAATTGGCATTTCATCAGCCTGTCCGTAAACAGTGCATGACGAACTGAAAATAAAATTGGAAACATTTCTGTTTTTAAATTCCTGCAAAATATTGATTAGCGAAAACAAATTATTTTCATAATAATCAATCGGCTTTTCCTGACTTTCTCCCACCGCCTTTGATGCTGCAAAATGAATACAGCCTTCAATATTGTGAGCATCAAAAACCTGATTGAGAAGCTCTTTTCTTTTAAGGTCAAAAGGATAAAAAATAGGTCGTTTACCTGTAATTTCCTCAATATTATTTAATATAAATTTTTCTGAATTGGATAGATCGTCTACAATAACCACTTCATAGCTATTGTTTATGAGCTCCACAACGGTGTGTGAGCCAATGTATCCAAGTCCTCCTGTTACAAGTATTGCCATTGTTTATTTTTTTACTTTGTCAAAGTTCTAAATCTTTGACAAAGTTTAAGTTAAAATTTTCTTTTTTATGACATTCAATAAAATTTTCACGATCATCAAATAATTCTAACACATCATTGCGTTGAATATTAGTTTGCAAGTTCGAAATTATTGCATGGTAAGATGAGAATTTGTATTCCTGATAATTTTCAGGGTTTTGATGAATATACACAATCAAATTTCTAAGATAATTTTCTGAATCGATAAGGACTCTTTTGAAAGGTGATTCAAAAACTGGTCCGGTACGCTGATAAACTTTATTAAAAGATTGAGTATAACTGCTTATTAATTTACTAACTTCTTTGCTGAAAAAGCAGTCTTTTGAATGCAAGCCATTTTCTTTAAAATTGACAGAGACATCAATTTCTGATTTGACCTTCAAAATAAAATGAAAATGATTTGGCATTAAACAATAAGCATAAATATCAAAATAAGGAATTAAATAAGTTTTTGCCTTCCGAAGAAAAAAATTAAAATTTTCATTATTCAAAAATACTAACCTAGAATTGACTCCACGATTAAAAATATGATAAAATCTATCAGTTTCTAAATGGTTTTCCCTTATTCTCATCAGTGTGATTTTTTAAACTTTGTCAAAGATTTTCAACTTTGACAAAGTGTTATCCCATAAATTCCAAAACAGCATCCGTAATAAATTTCAGCTGCTCTTCATCCAATTCTGTATGCATCGGAAGAGAAATTACCTGATCCAAAAGTTTGTCTGTATTCACAAAATCGGCATCGTTGCTTTCCTGATAATATGCTTTTTGTTTCCTTAAAGCAACCGGATAATAAATCATTGCCGGAATATCTTTTTCGGTTAAGAACTTCTGCAATTCGTTACGCTTTCCGTTCAGAATTCTTAAAGTATATTGATGAAAAACGTGACTTGAATTTTCGGCTCTTTTTGGTGTTAAAATATTTTCATTGCCTGCAAAAGCTTCGTCATAATAATCCGCTGCTTTTCTTCTCGCTTCATTATAAGAATCCAGATGTGGAAGCTTTTTTCTTAAAACCGCTGCCTGAATACTGTCTAATCTTGAGTTTACACCAACCTCATCATGATAATATCTTTTGTACATTCCGTGGTTTACAATTCCTCTTAAACGGTGCGCCAGATCTTCATTATTGGTAAAAATTGCTCCACCGTCACCATAACAGCCTAAATTTTTAGACGGAAAAAAGGAAGTTGTTCCTACAGTTGACATCGTACCGGCTTTTTTTACAGTTCCGTCCGAAAAAGTAAATTCAGCACCGATGGCCTGCGCATTGTCTTCAATGACAAATAAATTATGCTCTTCTGCAATTTTCAGGATTTCTTCCATATTGGCACATTGCCCGAAAAGATGTACCGGAATAATTGCTTTTGTTTTAGGAGTGATTGCTTTTTTGATCTGCTCGGTCGAAATCGTAAAAGTATCATAATCTACATCTACCAAAACAGATTTCAGCTTAAGCAAATGAATAACTTCTACCGTTGCCGCAAAGGTAAAATCAGAGGTAATTACTTCATCGCCTTCTTTTAAATCTAAAGCCATTAAAGCAATCTGCAAAGCATCTGTACCATTTGCGCAAGGAATCACATGGTTTACATCGAGATAAGCCTCAAGCTCATTCTGGAAAGATTTTACTTCAGGACCATTAATAAAAGCTGCAGAATCCATCACATTCAAAACTGCATTATCTACATCGCTCTTTATCTTGTAATACTGACTTTGCAAGTCAACCATCTGTATTTTTTTCATATGTAAATCTTATTTTTTAAAAGTTATTTGTTACCGCTTTATTAAAGTTTTCTTTATGCAAAATAGTTGCATGCGATTTCATAAACAAATATTTCCGTAAAAATAAGGAATTTAAAATCCTGTCAAAAAAATTTATTGATTTTGTTTATCTTTATCAAAAATAAACACATGAAAAAAATTCTATTATTTCTATTTTTATTTGGTTATTCTATTGTCTCAGCTCAAACGGAGCTTGTTTTTGTATATTTTAATGATAAGCCAAACAAAGCTGCTTTTTATGCAAATCCTTTATCAGAATTGTCTCAAAAATCGCTTGACCGAAGAGCTGCATTGGGTATTGCATTAAATGATCAGGACGCTCCGATCGAACAATCTTATATTCAGAATCTTCAAAATTTAGGCTTTACCATTACCGATTATTCAAAATGGTTGAATGGTGTTGCTGTGAATGCAAATCAGGCACAGGTAAATCTGATAAAAACACAGCCTTTTGTACAGTCAATAGAAAGTTTCGCCAAAAATTCTTCTCTTGTCTTAAAAACCCAAAACACAAATAAGTGGGAAAATTTTGAAGAGGCTCAAAAAAATTTAACAGTATTTGATTATGGTTCAGGATCTGAACAAATTGATCAGATTAATCTCAGACCGCTTCATCTTGCCGGATTTACAGGAAACGGTGTTTCAATTGCCGTAATCGATACAGGTTTTCCTTCCGTAAATACAGGTTCAGCATTTTCAAGATTACGAAACAGTAATAAAATAAAAGATGTTTACGATTTTGTGACTAAAAATACAGATGTTTACAATACTTCTTTAAACAATCACGGAACTGTGGTTTTAGGGGCAATTGGCGGATATATACAAGACAGTTTTGTTGGTTCGGCACCGGATGCGGATGTTTATCTTTACCGAAGTGAAAACGCAGCCGTAGAAATTCCCGAAGAAGAACTGTACTGGATTGAAGCCGCTGAAGAAGCCGACAGAAAAGGCGTTGATATCATTACAACATCTTTGGGCTACAATGTATTTGATGATCCGAAATACAATTACACCTACGCCAATATGAACGGAACCACCTCTTTTATCGCAAGAGGAAGCGAAATTGCCGTGAACAAAGGCATTTTTGTTTTGATTGCAGCAGGAAATTCAGGTGAGCAAACCTGGCATTATATTACGACGCCTTCCGACAATGAAAAAGTTTTCAGCATCGGAGCCGTAACTTCTACAGGAAATTCTTCATCATTTTCATCATACGGTCCCAATTCGTCAGGAATAGTAAAACCGGATGCAAGCGCGAGGGGAACTTCTTCCTCAACGGTAAATAATAATTCTTTAACAACGGTTTCCGGAACTTCCATCGCAACACCAATTGCTGCAGGCGGAGTTGCCTGTTTAATTGAAGCTTTTCCAACAATGAATCGTGATCTGATGCGGACAAAATTAAGACAAACGGCTTCTTTATTTCCAAATCATACCGATCAAATGGGCTTTGGGATTTTAAATTTCGGGAATTTGTATAATTCGGTTTTGAATACTTCGGAACTGGTAAAAAAAGATAAGTTTGCTATTTTCCCAAATCCCGTAAAATCTATTTTAAATATTGTTTCAGAAAGTAACGTTTTATCTTTAGAAATTTTTGACAATTTAGGGAGATCAATTACTAAAGCTAAAAATCAAAAATCTGTACAGGTTGAAGATTTCCCAAAAGGGACTTATTATCTGAAAATTCAGACAAAAGATAAAGTGTATTACGAAAAATTTATAAAAGAATAATTTTAACGTTTAAAAGCCTATAATTTATATGTTTTAAATTTATTTTTAAGTACATTTTTATCAGTGTTTTCTGTCTCCAGATCAGCATTCATCTGTTCCAAAATCATTATTAATGACTTTATTGTCGGTCATGTCTCCAGAATCATAGCCAATCAAAACGATATCAGAATTTTTAAACTTAAAAGTATACCTCCAATATCCGTATTCTCCGTGAGAATAATCGACATAAATATTTCCTTTATCTATGGAAACGCCCAGTTCCGGTGCGAAATAAACAATGCCGTTTTCATTTTCAGATGAAAAACATTTTGTGTTTTTGGCCACCAATTCATAATTTTCTTCTTTATTCAGGAGAACTATAATTCCTTTGTGATTACGGTCAATTTTTCCGCGATATTTGGTAAATTCTTTTTTATCTGCGCTTTGAATGATAAGTACACAATCTTCCAGACCGTCATTATTTAAATCTCCATGAGTTTTTTCATAAATTTTAAATCCTGTTGGTAAAAAGTCTTCAGGTGTATTGTTTGTTGGAAATTTTGTCGTAGTTTCTTTTAATTCGGCAGCCTTATCTTGTTTAAAAACATTATTTATATCTGCGAAAATTTTCTGTTCGGCCTTGGCGCGTTCACAACTTTCACAACACACTAAAGAAGCTGCAAAAGCAGGTAAAATCATTTTTTTGATCATTTCTGTGTTTTCGGCAAATGTATAAAAAAAGTATCAGAATTTTTCCTGATACTTTTTGTTAATTATTTTTAAGCTTTTAAGCCGAATTCCTGCTCGCATTAATATTTCCGAATAAAGAACGTGTCACAAGCTTTTCGTAAGCTTCTTTATTGCCTTCTCCTTTTTGAATTTTCATTAAAGCATATTGCTGAATACTTAACAACGGAAGAACAATTTTCTCACGGATTTTAACGGATTTTCTTGAAAGCGGATCTTCTTCCTGTAAAATTTTGAAGCCCGTCAACTCAAGCATGATATTTTTTGAAAGATTAAATTCATCAAACAATATATTCCAGAATTCGCCGAATTTAGGATTGTTTTTAATATAATAAGTCAGCGGAAAATAAGATTTGTTCATGCTCATCATCGAGTTTAAAACTAAAGTTTTAAAGAAATCCGAACCTTTGTATAATTCTCTCACTTCTTCAAATCTACCCTGTTTTTTCATTTCTTCCATCGCAAAACCGAAACCAAAGAATCCGGGAACATTCTGTTTCAATTGTGACCAAGATCCCACAAACGGAATCGCCCTTAAATCTTCAAATCTCAGTTCGCTGTCGCCGCCACGTTTTGACGGACGGCTTCCAATATTGGTTTTTCCGTAAAATTCGAGCGTGCTCATTTCCTGTAAATAAGGCACAAACATCGGATGAGCCTTCAAATCCGAATATTTTTTATAGCTTATATTGGCTAATTCAGTAATTAATTTTCTTTCTTTTTCGGTTAAATCTTTTTTAGAATTCTTAAAAACATCATTTTCAACTCCGGCCGTCAAAAGTTGTTCAAAATTGTATTTTGCCTGTTCCTTATTTCCGAAAATACTTGTAATTGTTTGTCCCTGAATCGTTAATTCAATTTTATTATTTGCGATTGTATTTCCTTGAGATGCGTAGAAATCATGGGTTTTGCCGCCACCTCTTGCGGGAGGTCCGCCTCTGCCGTCAAAGAAAATCACTTTAATTCCGCTTTCTTCGGAAAGTCTGGTCAGGATTTCTTTAGCTTTATAAATTTCCCAATTGGCTTTCAGATAACCGCCATCCTTCGTTCCGTCTGAAAAACCAAGCATTATGGTCTGCTGATTTCCTCTTTTTTTCAGATGCTTTTTGTAAACAGGATTTTGATACAATTCTTTCATTACATTTTCGGCATTAGAAAGACCTTCCATTGTTTCAAAAAGCGGAACAATATCTATATTAACCTCTTCATCTTTGTAACCGCAAATTTTGAAGAATGCATAAACATTCATCACATCTTTTACAGCATCGGAATTTGAAATTATATAACGATTCATTCCTCTCGAACCGTTTTCTTGCTGGATTTCCGCAATTTGCGAAACCGTAAACAAAGTATCTTTTACAATATCTTCAAAATCATCAGTATTTACTTTTTCTGAAATCTGAATTAATTGATTGAATTTCTCTTCGTTGCTTACTTCAACACTTCCAAATACTTTCGCAAAAACCTCATCAATCACTTTCTGATGAATTCTGCTGTCTTGTCTTATATCCAATGTCGCAAAGTGAGTTCCGAAGATTTTTACACGATCTCTGAAGTTTTCAAGCAAATCTAAAAACAGAGAATTGTGCTGGCTGATCAATATATTTTCTGCCTCATCAAGTCTTTTAATAATATCTTCCGAAGTTATTTTTTCATTTCTGAAAATTGCTCCGTACAATTCGTTGCTTAGCAATCCTAAAATTTCCGAAACTCCTCTGAAACTCAGTCTTCTCCTCAAATCTTTCAGATGGCTGTAATAAGATTTTAAAATGGCTGAACGCAATTCTTCAGACACTCTTTTGGTAACATCGGCCGTCACAAACGGATTGCCATCTCTGTCTCCGCCCGGCCAGAAGCCAAGCTGAATAATATCTTCATGAAGATGAGCATGACCGTTACCAAATGTCTTACGAATATTTGTAAACAACTCACCAATTGTATCATAATAAACATATCTCAAATAATGGATAATACTTAATGCTTCATCAATGGGCGTCGGTTTTTCTTTGTTTACAAAAGGCGTTTTGCCCAGTTGCTGCAAAAGCATATCGATATTGGTAATCGAATCTGTGGTAATCGCTTTTCTCAAATCGTGAAGAATACGCTGAACCGAGCTTGGATAAAACTGAGTCGGATGCGCCGTGAAAACTACTTTTACACTAAAATCTTTTAATTTTTGACGAACTTTTTCAAGCTTATGATCCTGTAAAGAACGCTCGAATAAATTGGTGATCGTTCCGCTGTCGCTTTCAGAATGAAGGTTTGGAAAGGCAGCATCTTCAATACTATCAAACAAAACAACCTGTCTTTCAATATATTGAATGATCTTGAAAAGAAGCTCAAGCTTTTGCTCTTCCGTTTGTAAATCGGTATGGTTTTTAAAAAATTCTTCAACGATATCTTCCGGAGTTTTGCCTGCATTATAACCGTCTTTGCTTTCTTCATACAAAAACGGAAGCAACATCCCGATATTCGTCATTTTATCATAAGGCAGACTCATAAATAATGAATTGTAGATCTGAAATTTATTCTCTACAATCTGCCTGAACTTTTCTGCGCGTTGGTCGTGTTTCATATAACAAATGTAGGAGATTTTTGATTTTAATTAAGGGTATTTCTATTTAAATTAATTGATTTAAATGATTAATAGTTTCAGATTTTCACTTACATTTGGTTATAAATTAAAGTTTTATTAACCAAAAACCATTTATTTTGAAAAAAAATTATCTATTCTATCATTGTTTTTCATGTTTAATCTTTATTTTACACAATTAAATTGTTATCAACAAAATAATGGCTAATATCAATATTATGCGAAAATTGATAATATTGCGAATGTGAATAATAATTTTAACAAGTCAGATTTTATAAATTATGCTACTTCTTATTTTTCTTCAAATAATTTAAATACACTAAATAATGATATAATTTCTGTTTCTAAATCTTTTCCTACAGCTCAATCTCCTTTTTTACAAAACGTCGTAAGTATTCATTCTAGTACAGATATTTACTCGATAATTTCAAATTCAAATAATTCTATCTCTACAATTGAATGCAGAGGTTTTCCCATTTTACTAAATACTCAAGATCTTGAAAATAAACCTGATATTATTATTTATCCAAATCCAATCATAGAATCTTCTGTCCTGAAAGTTGATAAAGCAGTAAAAAATTTAGAGTTAAGAATAGTTAATGGTAACGGTCAATTAATTTTCCAAAAGAAATATACTCACCAACAAACTATCAATTTAGGGAATCTGATCAAAGAAAAAGGATTATATATACTTACTATTAATGATTTAGATACAAAAAAATTACATTCAATTAAAGTGATAAAATAATACATTATAAAAATAATTTCTTAATATTTATTCGATAATTGTAAGAATTCTAAATAAATATTTCTTTATTTTTGCGGAACCAAATTTCAAAATATTAATATATGCTTAAAAAGATCTTTTTCTTTTTTTCAATCATCCTCTTATTTATCTCATGTGGCGACGATTGCTATAATGCTCCTCAACAGATCGTTTTTGAGTTCGTTGATTCCAATGACGAAAATCTGATCACGAACGGAACTTTAAACACTTTTTCAATTAGTGACGAAAATCAAATCGGAGTACAGCTCACTAAAACGGATGACGATAAAGTCGTTCTTGAAAATGTTGGTGCTTATAATGGTACGAAAAATTACACATTCTATTCAGCAGTTAAAATTTTCGATTTTTCAATTGAATCGTCTGAATTTAAAGGAGGTTGCGATGGTTATCAGATCAGTAAATTAACATTTAAAAATGTAGTCGCAACAGATGAAAAAGGATACTATAAAATTGTCTTGGAATAATCAAAATTTTAAAGGAGCTACATCTAATATCCTTTTGCTTTGAATTATTAATTTTATAAACATCATAACAAATTGAATTACAGATACATAAATATTTATTTTATAAAATTTTTCCTTTATAAGGGAATTTTCATTGGTAAATTATATGATTTTTCGTAGTTTTGCAGCCCTTAATAACAACACAAATGCAAAAGAAAATACTTTCTGATCAAAGTCTTAAAGAACTAAAATATACCAAAAAAAAACAATCTTCAATCATAAAACTCCAAATCCTTTTACTTTGTATTCTGATTGGAACTTCAATTTATCTTACGATCACAAACGGCTTTAGCGTTTTTACAATTTTACCTTTATTTTTCATTCCGATCTGTATTTTTAGTTTAATTAATCTGAAAAAAATTAAAGACGAAATTAAAGTAAGAACCGCATATATTGTGATGGAGAAAAAGATCAAAGAAATGAAATAAACTGGCTGTATCGCGATTTCCTTCTCGTCGATATAACCAAAAAACTTCAATAGTTTAAATAAAACTGAATCATTTAAAATTTAAGCTTTCATTAGCAGAAATTTCGAACTTCAATGCGTAAATTTGATCTAAAATAAATTTAGAACAATGCTTAATTTCGAGTTTAAAAACCCAACAAAAATACTTTTCGGGAAAGGTGAAATCGCTAAGATCACAAAAGAAATCCCTCAAGATGCTAAGATTTTAATGATTTTCGGCGGCGGAAGCATCAAAAGCAACGGTGTTTACGATCAGGTAAAAGAAGCTTTAAAAGATCATGAATTACATGAATTTGGCGGAGTGCCTGCCAATCCGGAATATGAAGTTTTGGTAAATGCTTTAAGTTTCATTAAAGAAAAAGGCATCACTTATCTTTTGGCTGTTGGCGGCGGTTCTGTAATCGACGGAACAAAATTTCTTTCCGCAGCTGCAAATTATGTCGGTGAACCTTGGGAAATCCTGAAAAAACCTGTCCGTACTTTTGAAGGTGAAGGAATGCCTTTCGGAACAATTTTAACTTTGCCTGCAACAGGCTCCGAAATGAATTCCGGATATGTGATCTCAAGAAGAGAAACCAACGAAAAATTGTCTTCCGGTGGCCCCGGACTTTTCCCTCAATTTTCTGTTTTAGATCCTGAAGTGGTAAGATCAATTCCTAAAAACCAGATTGTGAATGGGATTACGGATGCTTACACGCATGTTTTGGAACAATATATGACCGCGCCTTCGTCCGCAGATTTGCAGGAAAGAATTGCAGAAAGCATTTTGATCAGTTTACAGGAAACGGCTCCGAAAGTTTTGGCAGATGATTTCGATTACGAAGCTGCAGGAAATTTTATGTGGTGCTGCACAATGGCCTTGAATGGTTTGATTCAGAAAGGTGTGATTACCGATTGGGCTGTTCATGCGATGGGACACGAGTTAACGGCTTATTACGGAATCGATCATGCAAGAACTTTGGCGGTTATCGCTCCATCGCATTATCGTTACAATTTTGATGATAAAAAAGGAAAATTGGCACAATATGCAGAAAGAGTTTGGGGAATAAAAGACGGAACCATTGAAGAGAAAGCCGAATTGGGAATTAAGAAAATGGAAGAATTTTTCCATAGCTTGAATATTAAAACCAAACTTTCTGAATATACAGAAGACTTCAAAGGAACTGCTGAAAGAGTTGAAAAAGCTTTTACCGAAAGAAACTGGCTTGGCTTAGGTGAATATAGAAAACTGACTCCACAAGATGCTTACAAAATCGTGGAAATGAGTTACTAAAAAATTGGGAAGATGGAAGTTGGAAGCCTGAATTTTTGAAGACCTTAATCAATAATCTTTGAACTTTTAGACTCCCATCTTCCTACTTCCTTTCTTCCAGCTTAAAAATTATCTTTTTTACAAACATTTGTTTAAAAAACCTGAATTTCATTATAAATATTTGAAATTTATTTATATTTTAGCATATTCTTAAATTTGTGAAAATGAAAAAATACTTACTTTTATTTGCCTTTTCTGCGTTAGCGCTTACATCATGTGAAGATGATATTCAAAATTATGAATTGGACATGCTAAAGGGTGAATGGAAGACCGCCAAACAAGAAGTTATTTCCGGTGCAGACAATTCTACTGCAATACAAACCTACATCCCAACAGGATGTGATGCGAAAAGTATAACAGAATTCAGAACCGATTATTATGCAGCCTACACTGCTTATTCAGGAGTCGGAGCAGATTGTACAAGCACCAAAATGGAAGGTAAATTTGATTATAATACTGAAAATAAAGAGTTGGTCATAAAATATGACAACTATAGTGACATGAAGTATAAGATTGTAATTTTGAGCAGTTCAGAATTGAAAATGAAGCAGATGTTTGATAATATCGATATCGACGGAGATCAGGTTATTGATACCACGTACATTTCCTTCAAAAGGTAAAAATAATAAGAACTCCCGGAAAACACGGGAGTTTTTTATGTTTAATAATACAAAAGAAAACAATGAAGAAGATCTTATCAGCATTTCTATTGCTGACTTTTGCGCTTATTTTTTCACAGGAAAAAAAGCCAATGTTTTGGCAGGACATTCAAGATTTCAAAAAAACGGATCAGGAAACAGCACCACCGAAAGATGCAATTCTTTTAATCGGAAGCTCATCTTTTAGAAAATGGCAGGATGTTTCGGATTATTTTCCTGGAAAAACAATTATCAACAGAGGTTTCGGCGGTTCGAGATTAACAGACTTAAACTATTATTCCGAAGATTTATTAAGTCCTTATCAGCCTAAACAAATTATTATTTACTGCGGCGAAAATGACTTTGCCGATGATGCTAAACTAAAAGCTGATATTGTTGTTGAACGTTTTAAAACTTTCTATACCAAAATCCGTGAGAAATTCCCGAATATTGAGGTTGATTATATTTCGATAAAATACTCGCCGAGCAGAGAACATCTTTGGCCACAAATGAAAAAGGCAAATAAAAAGATTGCCAGATTTATGAAGAAAGAAAATAATGCAGAATTCATTGATATTACGAATGTTATGAACGATACCAACGGAAATATCAGAAAGGACCTATTTGTAGAAGATATGCTTCACATGACTCCTGAAGGATATAAACTTTGGACGAAGGTGATGAAACCTTATATGAAATAATTTATTTTGTCGTTCTGAAAGAATACAAACAACATAACTCTAAAACATTATATAGATTCTTTCAGAATGACAAATTCCTATAAAGCAAAAAACGATTCCAATTTAGGAATCGTTTTTTTTTATTTCTTTCTTTTAGACTTCGATATTGCTTTCTGTTGCGCTCTGTTGGCTCCGAATTTTTTTGGAGTTTTTCTTTTTGTTGGTCCGCCCCAGTTTTCCTTCTTGTTTTTATCTTTTTTCTCGTGAAATGCACCACCGCCTTCATATAATTTTGCCTGAGCAGGGTTTTTCATGATGATCTGATCTTCTTCAGAAGCGATTTTCTTTGGATTGATCTGTACTGTTTCGGGGAAATCAATGAATTTTAAATCTTTATCCATTAATAATTCGATATCAAGAATTGAAGGCTCTTCTCTTTTAGTCACAAAAGTGATCGCTTTACCGTCTTTATCGGCTCTACCCGTTCTACCGATTCTGTGAATATACTGTTCCGGAACTTCAGGCGTTTCAAAATTGATAACGTGAGTAATATTGGAGATATCCAAACCTCTCGCCATTACGTCGGTTGTAATCAAGCCTCTTATTTCTTCATTTTCAAAGCTTTTCATGGCTTTCAATCTGTAGTTTTGAGATTTGTTGGAATGGATCACATCAAACTGTTCAGGGAAAAGTTCGTTTATTTTGGTAAACAATAAGTCTGAATTCTTTTTATTGTTGGTAAAAATCAAGACTTTAGACATTTCTGCATTTGTTTTCAGTAAATGCTCAAGCAAATTGATTTTCGTATTAAAGTTTTCGACTTTATAAGCGGTCTGCTCAATTTTCTCAAGCGGAGTTCCGGATTTTGCCAATGAAATCTCAATAGGCCCCGAAAAATACTGATCCAGCATCTCGTCAACCGCTTCGGTCATGGTTGCAGAAAAAAGAATGTTTTGTCTTTTCTCCTTCATCATTTCGAAAATATGAGTCAATTGCGGTCTGAAACCTAAATTAAGCATTTCGTCAAACTCATCAATAATCAGTTTCTGAACTTCTTTCAGTGAAATTGCATTATCAATCGCAAGATCCATTACTCTTCCCGGAGTTCCTACTAAAATATCGCAACCGTCGTTGAACAAAAGCTTTTGGGTATTGATGTTTTTGCCACCGTAAATTCCGATCACTCTTGCCGTAATATTCTCTGTTAATTTTTCAAGGATTTCAGTAACCTGAACGACCAATTCTCTTGTAGGAACAAGCACCAAAACGGTTGGATTTCCGTTTTTGTTATACTTCCATGTTTTAAGCACAGGCAAAAGATAGGCTAATGTTTTTCCAGTTCCCGTCTGCGCAATTCCCATTACGTCTCTTCCGGAAAGTATTGGCCCGATACTTTTTTCCTGAATCGGTGTAGGTTCAAATAATTCTAAATCTGCCAAAACATCAAGAATCTTAACAGGCAGGTCAAAATCTGCAAAAGTGAGCTTTTCCATTTTGCAAAGATAGCAATTAATTTTTGTGTTTTTTAGGCTAGAAGATGGATGTTGGAAGTGTGAAGATTTTGATAAATTCCGGAGCTAACCTTGTCATTCTGAATGTAGCAGAGCGGAATGAAGAATCTCTTTATATTGTTAGATTCTTCCTTCGTCAGAATGACAAAAAGAAATATTTATATCTGGGAACTTGTGAAAATTACTTTCTGGTAACTCTCAACAATAGAATGATTATCAATAAAACAGAAAATAGAAAGCCTAAAACAGCCATTAAAGACATTTCGCCAATTCGCGGGCCGGATTCGGAGACAAAAACAATAGCTGTTGCAATCATATTAGCACCCAAAATCATGGCTAAAATAAGATTCACAATGCTTGATTTTATAATATTGTTGGTCTTTTCTATATTTTTTATTTCACTGGAAATCGTAAATTTATTATCATCCAATTTTTGCAGAACCGAACGAAGTTCTTTCGGAATTTCATCGATATTGTCGGTAAAATTCATCATCCGGTCCATTCCGTTTTTCAGGAGATTTTTGGGACTTATTTTTTTAGCTAATATTTTCTTGGTGTACGGATGAAGGCTTTTTACAATATCAAGCTCAGGATTTATAGTTCTTCCAACACCTTCTATCAAGCCGATTCCTTTAAATAAAAGGTAAAAATAATCCGGCATATAAAGCTGATTATCTTTTAAAACATCTTTCATTTTATTGATAATCAGATGAGGATCTATGTTTTTTAAGGACGTGCTGTGTACAAAATTCAAAACTTCTTCTACATCATTTTCAAATCTTCTTTCGTCAGGAATCTCATAACTGACCGCCATTTTCTTGAGATAACGAACGATTTTGTGTGAATTTTTAGCTACAAAAGCAACAATTAAACTTTCAAGAATTTCCTTATCATTGGGCTGAATTTTTCCTACCGCACCAAAATCTATAAAAACAACTTTCCCGTCTCTTTTCACCAAAATATTCCCGGCATGAGGATCTGCATGGAAAAATCCGTAATCTAAAATCTGTGAAACAAAAAGCCTCAAACCTACTTCAGAAACCGTTACCGGACTTATATTATGATTTAAAAGCTCTGCTTTATCGGTGACTTTCATTCCGTCTATGAATTCCATACAAAGTACATTGTTGTTTGAAAATTCGTCATACACTACCGGAACATACGTTTCTTTGCTGTTTTTAAAGTTTAAGGCAAACTGCTGAATATTGTTTCTTTCATTCACCAGTGAAACCTCTTCCAGCAAAGATTTCTCAAAGGTGGCAATTGCCTGTTTCAGGTTTAGTTTTGATCCTATTTCGGAATAGGTGGAAATCAGCTTTACCAAATCTTTTATAAGAAGCAGGTCGTCTTCGATCACGGTAAGCACATCAGGTTTTTTGATCTTTAAGATCACTTCTTCACCGTTGTTTAACGTAGCTCGGTAAACCTGGGCGATGGAAGCGGTGGCCAAAGGAATGGAATTAATGTTCAAAAAATGATCTTTAACGGAAATATTAAATTCATTTTCCAGGATTTCCTCTACATTCATTTCAATCACTTCTACCCTGTCTTGTAATTTTTGCAGCTCCTGAATCATCTCCGGAGGAAGCAGGTCTTCACGATTGCTGAATGTCTGACCAAGTTTTACAAAAGTAGGTCCCAATTCTTCCAAGACCAGCCTTATTCTTTCGTAGACGGTGCCTTTGGAAACCAATTCGTCGGGGTTTTCAGAATTGTCTTCCGGTTTTTTGCCGCCGTTCATTCTTGCCAGCATATCTTTAAATCCGTATTTACTCAGTACGGAAATCAGCCGGGCAGATCTTTTCAGTTTTCGCTGTTGCTTGTCAAACATATTGATAAAGTAAGTAGCTGCAATTTACTTCAAAAATTATTCCTATTCTTTTTTATTCGTATAAACTATTTAACCTTGCTGGGATAAGAGATGAAAGATGATAGTTTTAAAATCATTAAACGCAAAGATTTATAATTAAACTTTATATTTTAGAAAGCAAAGGCAGCTCAATTTGCTTTGCTAAGCTTGAGCGGAAGCCTTTATATAAGCAAATGGAATTCACCTTTGCGTAAATCTCATAATAAATAGATTATATTATTACTTAAACACGAATTCAGGCTTTTTAAATAAAAATATTTTGAATATTTGGTGTTATATGTGAAAAGATTGGAATTATTTATGGCTTGGTTCAAGAGTTTTTTCTATCTTTATTGCTCATTATTAACCAATAAAATATTATACAATGAAAAAATTACTAAACAAAAAATCGCTTTCAAGAGAAGAATTGAAGAACATTTCGGGTGCCGGACTGATCCGCAACTGCTCCAACCAATGCTGCCCGACAGACGGAAGACCAAGATGCCCGGGACTAATTTGCCCGGCGGTGGTTTGCCCGCAATATATGTAATACAGCGAATGCAACAATGAATAAGAACAGGTGAAAGCCTGTTCTTTTTTGTTTACAGCCTTTATTTTAAAATGCTTTGTAGTAATATTATCACTTACAATGCTTGTTTTATACTTTACGGTGCTAAGATTATCTCTTCTTGTGAGAACTTTATAAATGATGTTGCTTACTTTATACAAGACATCAGAAGTTTTGTTATAGACATCGCCTGTTCTATATTTTCCGACGCTTACATTATTCTATTCGATATGAAATTTATGAATGACATTGCTTACTTTATACAAGACATCAGAAGTTTTGTTACAGACAACGCCTGTTATATACTTGCCGACGCTAAGATTATCTTCTCCGATGCAAACTTTATGAATGACATTGCTTATTATGAATGAGACTTTAAAAGTTTTATTGCCGGCGTCGCTTGTTATATCTTTTACGGTGCCTGTTTTATAATATCAATTGCTTGATTTACAACATCAGGTGCTTACTTTTTAAGCTCCTTTATACGTTTTAAATTCTATGCCGTTGATCTGCTTATACTGCGTGCTTGATGCACCGAAGACGCTTTTTACATACTGCTTTACTTCTTTTGCTGTCTGTACGAGACCTGAAAGCGGATTGTACATCACCAGATTTCTGTCTGCCATCGCATTGCTGTATTGTGTGTAAGAATTGATAAGATCGGAATTTTTTGTCTGCATGTCTGCCAGCTTGGTTTGTAATGCAGCTACCTTCAAATCGCCTTCATTAGGATCATAAGCAGGATGCTGGACCAAGACTTCAATCATCCCCGAAAAATGCTCTATCATTTTATCGTAAGACTGCTGCGAGGTGGAAATGGTTTTTATCGGTTGAGGCTCCAGATCATTTGATGATGTATCCGTTTTTTTAGAAGATGCATCCTGTATTTTTTTATTGACTGATTTTAAATTATTAATTCCCAATGGATCAACACCGGAAACAGAAAATGCATTTGACAATCTTTGTAGAAAGAGGTTTCAGGTCTGCAAAAACATTTTTCCGGCTGTTGGTCGCATTGTCAAAAGATGTTTTTTTGGCTCTGGTACTATCCATACTATCCTGTGCTGCCTGTAAAAGTGCTTTTAATTGCGGAACTTTAAGTGCTTCTTTGGTCGGATTGTAAGCCTCTCCGAATCCTGAACAAAAAGAAATGAGAGACTGAAAACTGGCAGCATTTTTAGTATGCCCAGTTTCGCTTACTGATTTTTTAGTGATTAAAGTCATTTTGTATTTTTTTATTATCATTATTAAAACAAATGTATAAATTATTTAAATACATATAATACAATTAATTTTTTTATTTATTTACCAGTTACTCATGTTCATTTTTTTTAATATATTTAATAATATTATGCGTCAGGTTTTGACGTTTTGCAGCAGTAGTTTTGCTTTATAACATATATAATTTAAACAATTGAAAATATTCATATTAAATTTCATATAAACAGCTTAATGAATGCTAAAAAATGTTAAATTTGCGAAATAAATATTCATAAAAAACTAAATATTAACCTTAAATACACAAAATAGATGAAAAAACTCTACATGAGTGCATTTCTTATATGCACTTCTGCCGTATTGTATTCTCAGGATGTGGCATGGCAGAAGGATATGGTCATGTTTCAGATTTAGTGATGAGAATCATTCAACCACTTAACTTGCTGAAAATCAACAAAAGTGGATAATAAAATAATTCAAAACAAGAGTAGGTATTCCCTATTCTTGTTTATTTTTGTTGAAAAAAACATATCCAAATGACTGAGAATCATTCCTCATGTATCAGAGTTAGTGATACAGGAATTTGCTGTAAATGCTATTCAAAAAATATCATCAAAAACGGAACTACAAAAAATAGAAAACAGCAATATATCTGTAAAAACTGCCATAAAAGATTTATTGAATTTTATACTTATAAAGCTTATGAAGCTGATATCAATTCAAAAATAATTCAATTAACCAAAGAAGGTTTGGGAATAAGAAGCATAGCAAGGATATTACAAATTTCAACAACAACTTTACTTAGAAGAATTATTAGCATTGTAGAAGGCATAATTCAGCCTACAATATCTTTTCATCAAACTTACGAATTAGACGAAATGAGGTTTTTCATCAAGAATAAAGCAAATCCGATGTGGCTTGTTTATGCTATTAATAAAAACACTAAAGATGTTGTGAGTTTCTGCATTGGCAAAAGAACAAATCGAACTTTAAATACAGTTATCAAAACTTTAATCTATTCAAATCCTGAGAAAATCTATACCGATAAGCTGAGAAATTATCAATATTTAATTCCAAAAAAGATTCATGTAAACAAAAGATTTGGAACCAACTCTATTGAAAGAAAAAACCTAAATATAAGAACCCGCTTAAAAAGATTGAACAGAAGAACAATTTGCTTTGGTAAAAGTCTGGCAATTTCAAATGCAGTTTTGAAAATTTACTTTTGGAAGTAAATTACATGAAATAACTCTGCTTTATTCTTCAAAAACATATTCATCATAATGCCCGAGAAACTTTACATTGGAGCCAATAGAAATAATTTCATCAATTGCATTTTGCGATAATACAGGATGCCATTCACTGGCAACATTGATGAAGAAGAAATAGTTTCCCAAACCGGTTTTCAGGGTTCTGCTTTCAATTTTTGAGAGATTCATTTTTCGCCATGCAAAAACGGAAAGTACCTGATGCAAGCCACCAGCGTGATCTTCAGGTAAAGTAATGATCAGGGAAGTTTTTTCGGAAGTTTTTGGCAAATCAAGCTTTAAGGCTGATTTTACTTTTGAAACGACAATAAATTTGGTATGATTCTGCTCAAAATCCTGAATATTTTGATGAATAATTTTTAAGCCATACAATTTTGCAGAATACCGATTGGCCACAGCAGCCCATTTCTCATGCGGGTTTTCTGAAACCATTTTTGCGGATGCGGCCGTGGAGCTGTAATCCTGTGAAGGTACATTTTTATAATTTTCATATCTGAAATGGAAAGTCTGCGCTAAAGCCTGCGGATGAGAAATAATTTTTTCAAAAGACGAATTATCCGGATGTATCATCAGATGATGTGCGATCGGCATTACCAGTTCGGTCTCTATAAACACTTCAAAATCATATAAATAATCTAAAGTCATCGACACAGTCCCTTCAATTGAGTTTTCCAAAGGAACGACGGCTTTATCTACTTCACCGTTTTTAACCGCATTGAAGCAATCTAAAATACTCGACTGGGGAATAAGATCTTCATCAGGGAAAATCTGCGACGCAGCCAATTGTGTAAAGCTGGCCTGCGGGCCAAGAAATGCTATTTTCATACAGCAAAAGTAAAAAAATTAAGTAAAAATTGAATTAAAAAAAACAAAACCTCCCCAGAAGGGAGGTCAAAAACACAAATGATGAAAAAAAAATTATATCTTTTATTTAATAATATCGTTAATTCTTCGATAAAGGTAAGATCAAAAAAATTACAAATTCATGACTTAAGTCATAAAATAAAAAAAATTAATCTTTATTTATCTAAAATGAGACATTATTCCCATTCTATCGTCGCAGGTGGTTTGCTTGAAATATCATAAGCAACCCTGTTGATTCCTCTTACTTCGTTGATGATCCTGTTTGAAACAGTTTCCAAAAACTCGTAAGGTAACTTGCTCCAAGTTGCAGTCATAAAATCGATCGTGTTGGCTGAACGCACAACAGCGGTATATTCATAGGTTCTTTCGTCTCCCATTACTCCAACAGATTTCACCGGAAGTAAAACTACAAAAGCCTGAGAAACTTTCTCATACAAATCATTTTTATACAATTCTTCGATGAAAATATCATCTGCATCCTGCAAGATTTTTACTTTTTCTGCATCTACAGCACCCAAAATCCTGATTCCCAAACCCGGTCCCGGAAAAGGATGTCTGTGTACCAAATGATGAGGAATTCCTAATTCTTCACCGACTTTTCTTACTTCATCTTTAAACAATTCTCTTAAAGGTTCCAACAATTCAAATTCCATTTCTTCGGGAAGTCCGCCAACATTGTGATGTGATTTGATCACGGCAGAAGGTCCGTTTACCGACTGACTTTCGATTACGTCCGGATAGATTGTTCCTTGAGCTAAGAATTTAGCACCTTCAATTTTATGTGATTCTTCATCAAAAACATGAACGAATTCGTTTCCGATAATTTTTCTTTTTTGTTCAGGATCGTCTATTCCTGCTAATTTTGATAAAAATCTTTCTTTAGCATCAACCAACTTAATGTTCATATGGAAATGTTCTCCATAATTTTCCATTACTTTTACGTCTTCATCTTTTCTAAGAAGTCCCGTGTCTACAAAAATACACTGAAGCTGATCACCAATCGCCTTGTGAATCAAAACCGCGGCAACAGAAGAATCTACACCACCTGAAAGGCCAAGAATAACTTTGTTATCTCCTACTCTTTCTTTGATTTCTTCAACTGTTTTTTCTATATAATTAGTCAGTTTCCAGTTCTTTTCTGCATCACAGATTGCGAAAACAAAATTTTCAAGCATCTTTCCGCCTTCTTCAGTATGGGAAACTTCAGGGTGAAACTGTACACAATAGATTTTTCTTTCTTCATTAGAAATCGAAGCAATGACACCGGATTTTGCATTTAACTCAAAACCTGCAGGCAACTCTCCCACTTCGTCAAAATGACTCATCCAAACGATAGAATTGTTTGTAACGCCTTTTAATAAAGAACTTTCCTTAACAATGTCTAAATGAGCTTTTCCGTATTCACCTTTTACACCTTTATGCACTTTTCCGCCTAAAAGATGCGCGGTAAGCTGCATTCCGTAGCAAATTCCCAATACCGGAATTCCCTCTTCGTACAATTCTTTTTCAACCAGATGAGCGTTTTCTGCATTCACAGAACTTGGTCCGCCGGAAAGGATAATTCCTCTTGGCTGTCTTTCTAATATTGTTTCTAAAGGTGTATTGAAAGGTAAAATTTCAGAATATACACCCATCTCACGGATTCTTCTTCCGATAAGCTGATTGTATTGTGATCCGAAATCTAATATGATAATACCGTTATTCATTATTATAATTGATTTTTTTGAAAAATTTCAGACATAAGATTTCAGATTTTTGGTCTAATTCTGGAATCTAGCATCTAAAATCTTATTTCTAATATTAACTGTTTTACAAAAAAAGACTTGGGAATTTCCAAATCTTTTTTTTATGATTTATTTAAAATTTTCCGATGTCTTCTCTGTAGAAGCTGTAATCAAAGTGAACCGGAAGCGCATCTTCATAAACTTTCTTGCGAGCCTCTTCGTAAGTAGCACCTGTTGCAACGATATTCAGCACTCTTCCACCGTTGGAAACTACTTTCTTTCCTTTTCTGACAGCTCCAGCATATAATAACTGGCTGTGTTTTACCTTGTCTTCTCCTACAATCTCAAAACCGGTTTCGATATTTCTTGGATAACCTCCCGAACACATGACAAGACAAACTGCTTTTTCGTCTTTAAATTTAAGCTCGATATCTTTTCCGTTCATACAATCGTTGATAACGTCTAACAGATTATTCTCCATTAAAGCCATTAAAACCTGAGTTTCAGGATCTCCGAATCTCATGTTGTATTCTAAAAGATAAGTTCCGTTTTTAGTGACCATCAATCCGAAGAAAATAATTCCTTTAAAGCTGAAACCTTCCGCTTTAAGACCTTTAATAGTTGGTTCTAAAATATTTTTTTCGAAATCTGCCTGATGTTCTGCTGTAAATTCCGGACTTGGTGCTACCGAACCCATACCTCCTGTATTTGGTCCTGTATCGCCGTTTCCTGCTTTTTTATAATCTTTTGCAGCAATACAAGGAAACAATTTTTCACCGTTCGAGAATGCAATGATTGATGCCTCAAAACCATGTAAATATTCCTCAATTACCAAACGAATTCCTGCATCACCGTAAATTCTACGGATCATAAAGTCATGAATCGTAGCTTCAGCCTCTTCAAGAGTATCGCAAATTACAACACCCTTTCCGCCTGCCAAGCCACTCGCCTTCACTACCAAAGGATATTCCTGTGTTTTAACGTATTCTTTTGCCTCATTATAAGAATCAAATACCACAGCTTTTGCTGTTTTGATATCATAGGTCTGCATAAATCTCTTGGAGAAAGCTTTACTTCCTTCAAGGCTTGCAACTTTCTGGTTGGGACCGAAAACTTTAAGATCGTGCTTTTTAAATTCATCCTTTAAGCCGGCTACCAAAGGAGCTTCAGGACCTACAATCGTAAGATCTACTTTTTCTTTTATAGCAAAATCCCTCAATTCTTTAATCTCCGACAAATGAACATTCTGCCCGATTGCGTCCGTAGATGCGTTTCCGTTGGCAAAAAACATTTTAGTAACTCTTGCGTCTTTTTGAAGCTTAGCTGCCAGTGCAGATTCTCTTCCACCTTCACCTATGATTAATATTCTCATACTTTATTTAATTAACAAGTCTATAATTTACAAATATATAATTTTGAATGCTATAAATACAATCTCAAAATATGATTTTAATTCTATTTTAATTAATGGAAAAAATGTCTAACACCCGTGAACATCATCGGAATTTTGTGTTCATTTGCCGCTTCAATACTATCCTGATCTTTCACACTTCCTCCCGGCTGGATGATTGCTGTGATTCCTTCCTGAGCGCAGAAATCTACCACATCGCGGAAAGGGAAAAATGCATCAGAAGCCAAAACCAATTCTCCCGAAAACTTTTCTTTTGCTCTTTCGATGGCCTGTTGAGTCGCCCAGATTCTATTCACCTGGCCGCCGCCGATTCCGAAAGCCTGAATCCCGTTTGAAACGACGATTGCGTTGGATTTCACATATTTTACCACTCTCTGAGAGAACAATAATGCTTTTTTCTGCTCGTCTGTAGGCTGAGTTTCAGTAACTACTTTAATATCGTCTGAGAAAATACTGTCGTTGTCCTGAACCAATATTCCACCGTCAACCTTCACCCAAGTTTGCTTGTCGGAAACAGGATTAACTATTTTTATAATTCTTAAATTTTTCTTTTTTCTTAAAATTTCTAAAGCATCTTCATCAAAATCAGGCGCCATTACAATTTCAAGGAAAGTTTTGTTTAATTCTTCAGCAGTTGCAGCATCAATTTTGAAATTGGCAGCAACGATTCCGCCGAAAATAGAAACCGGATCACATTCGAAAGTCTTTTTATAAGTTTCTAAAGCTGAAGTTCCGATCGCAACTCCACAAGGTGTAGAATGTTTTACAGCGCAACATGCCATTTCGTCTTTAAATTCATTCACCACTTTCCAGCAAAGATCCATATCGCGAAGGTTGTTGAAAGACAATTCTTTACCTCCCAACTGCTCAAAATCTTTCATTGCACCATTTTCGAAAGTAGAAACATAATAAGCTGCCGTTTGATGAGGGTTTTCGCCATATCTTAAGTCAGAAACTTTTTTGTAAGAGGCATTAAGATAAGTAGGATAATCTTCTTCTAAAAGCATTCTTGAAATTGCCGCATCGTAAGCCGAAGTAAGATTGAATACTTTTCCGGCTAATTTTTTACGAGTTTCGATGTAGGTGTCACCGTTTTGTTCCATTTCGATTTTTACTGCTGCGTAATCTTCAACATCAGTAATTACCGTCACAGAATCAAAGTTTTTAGCCGCCGAACGAAGCATTGAAGGGCCACCGATGTCGATGAATTCTACTTTTTCGTGTAAAGAAATGTCTTTATTCACATTTTCGAAAAACGGATAAAGATTCACGATCACCATGTCGATCAAGCCAATTCCGTGCTCCTGAACAGTTTTCATGTGCTCTTCATTGGAACGAACAGCCAATAATCCGCCATGTACTTTCGGATGCAAAGTTTTCACTCTTCCGTCCAACATTTCAGGAAAATTAGTCACCTCATCAATCTGAATTGGATTTAAACCAGCTTCTTTCAAATGCTTGAACGTTCCTCCTGTAGAAATCAATTCATAATTTTGGGATTCTAAAAACTGTGCAAATTCTGTCAATCCGCTTTTGTCAGAAACACTGATTAAAACTCTCTTTTTACTCATTTTAATTTCAATTTTTTTCATAGGATTTCCTCCTATGCTTGTTTAAATCGTCCCTTCAGGACTTTTTATTTTCAATTTTTTACTTTTTACAGCTATTTCAAACTGTATTCCGGTTCTTTCACCTCCGGAATTACTTTTATTTACTTAGATTTTTTAAATTTTTTCGAAATATTTTTTCCTAAGTTTAAAGTCTATTTGTCTTTTTTATTTTGAAGATGCTTCAACGTGACAGCTAATAAATACTGCTTCTTTAACTTTATTAATTGTTTTTAATCTTTTCAGAATCTACATCTTTTATAAATTTGATAACACCGTCCATGAAAACTTTTTGATCGTCCCACATTGCCAAATGGCTTCCGTTCGGACAATAAAGATAGCTTCCGTTTTTCACCAGTTTGCTTTGTTCTTCCATTGCTTTTGGATCCATTGTATCATATTTGGCTCCGATCATCAATGTAGGAACTGTTATTTCTTTCAAACGGTTTTTGATGTCCCAGTTTTCAAGACGACCGCTTACTCCAAACTCACTTGGTCCCTGCATCAAAGTATAAATTTCTCCATTTGTATGCTTCAAAGAACGGCTAAGCGCATCCGGCCATTCTTTTAAACGGCAAACATGCTCGTGATAAAAGTTGGGAATAAGCAATTCCATATATCGAGGATTGTTAAAATCTTTTTTAGCTTCCAAAGCTTTTATTTCCGCTAATATTTCGGGTTTCATTTGTTTTGCAAGCACCTTTTCAGCATATTTCCCGTATTCCGGTGCGCTTGCCATCATATTTGAAACCAGAAGACCTTTTAAGTTTTTTTGGTATTTTAAGGCATATTCCATTGCCAAAATTCCACCCCAAGAATTCCCTAAAATATAAAAATTGGAATTGTCTGCGCCAATTGCTTTACGCACCTGCTCCACTTCTTCTACAAATCTTTCCGTCGTCCAAAGGCTGTTATCTTTCGGCTGATCGCTGTAATAAGAACCCAATTGGTCATATTCGTAAAACTCAAAACCTTCTCTTCCAAAAAATGTTTCAAAACATTCCATGTATTCGTGGGTCATAGCCGGACCGCCGTGTAACAGCAATATTTTTATTTTTGGATTGTTTCCGAAGCGCTTCGTCCAAACATTAAACTTACCTTTTGGAGTATTGATAGGAATCATTCTCACGCCACCCGATTCGATTGAATCACCATAATTGAAAAATTCTGTGGTGGAAACAACATTTTTTTCAGGATTTGGCTTACATGAAAATGTGATTAGCATCATTAAAAAAAAGGTAAGAAAACGCATCATTGTGTATTTTTTTGTGTTATTTTAATTTCCTAAAACTTTATTAATGGCTTTTGGAAAAATTTCATATTCAATATGATGAACTTTTTCTGCCAACGTTTCCGAAGTATCATTTTCTGTGACTTCGAATGATTTTTGAAGAATCGCTTCTCCTTCGTCAATTCCCACCGTTACAAAATGTACGGTTGCTCCGCTTTCTTTTTCTTTAGCCTCAATTACCGCATTATGAACATGATGTCCCCACATTCCTTTTCCTCCAAATTTCGGAAGCAAAGCCGGATGAATATTGATTATTTTACCGTTCCAGTTCTCGCAAAATTCAGGTTTTAAGATTGATAAAAATCCTGCCAATACGATAAGATCTGTATTTTCAGGGATAATTTTGCTCAATTCGCTGCTGAAGCTTTTTCCTCTCGGAATCAACACGTTTTCTAAATTGTGGTTTTTGGCTCTTTCCAGCCCGTAACATTCTCTGTCTGCAACCACCAAAGATATTTTTGCATTCTGGATTTCTCCACTATCAATCGTATCGATAATTCTTTGAAGATTGGTTCCTGAACCTGAAACTAAAATGACTATATTTTTCATTAATTTAGATATTAGATATCAGATACTAGATTTTAGACTAAAGTCTAGTATCTGATATCTTAAATCTCATGTCTTTTAGAATTTTAAATCTATCTTTTCGCTTCCTTCTGTAATTTCTCCGATTTCGTAAGCATCGTCAAGAAGGTGCAATACTTTTTCGGCATGTTCTGCATCAACCACAACGATCATCCCGACGCCCATATTGAACGTTCCGAACATTTCTTCACGAGCGACACCGCCTCTTTTCTCTAATTCAAGCATGATGCTTGGAATTTTGATTTTTGAAGCATCAATTGTAGCACACAATCCTTCACCGATAATTCTCGGAATATTTTCGTATAAACCACCGCCTGTAATGTGAGCAATTCCTGAAACTTTTACTTCTTCAAGAACTTTATGAATATCTTTATAATATAATCTTGTCGGAACCAAAAGCGTTTCGTATAAAGGTTTTCCTTCAAATTCTTCGTTAAAATCCGGGAAAACTTTTCTTACTAAAGAAAAACCATTTGAATGGAATCCAGAACTTGGCAAAGCGATAATTTTGTTTCCTGCCTTGATTTTGGATCCGTCAATGATCTGATCTTTTTCAACAATTCCTACACAAAAACCTGCAACATCATAATCTCCGGGCTTATACATTCCGGGCATTTCGGCAGTTTCGCCACCAATCAAAGCACAATTGTTGTCTTTGCAGGCTGCAACCATTCCCAAAACAATTTCGGCAGCAATTTCGGAATCCAATTTTCCACAAGCCAAATAATCTAAAAAGAACAATGGTTTTGCGCCGTGGCAAAGAATATCATTCGCACACATCGCAAAACAATCTACACCAATAGAATCGTATTTTTTTGAGTCTAAAGCTACTTTCAGCTTCGTTCCCACTCCATCCGTTCCTGAAACCAAAACAGGATTTTTGTATCCTCCGATTTCATAGAAAGCACCAAAACTTCCCAAATGATTCAAAACATTGGAATTGTGAGTTTCGCCAACTGCTTTTTTAATTTTGTCAACGGTTTTATATCCTTCCTCTTTGTCTACTCCTGCTGATTTGTACGTGTTGCTCATGCTTTATTCAGATTTTTAGATGTGAGATTTCAGATTACAGACTATTTGTAAATCTAATATCTGGCATCTGGTGTCTTTTATCTTTTAATTACTTTTTATTCAAATTTAGAAAACAAAAAAGCCGACAATCTTGGTAGATTATCGGCCGTTATTTTATCTCAGAATTTCAGCGCCCACAGTTTTTCCTTTTATAGAGAAACATTCTTTGAAAGTGGACTGAAATTTCATTCTTTTTTCTTTTTGCAAAGATATTAATTTTAAATTAATATTCAAATCTATTTTTCAAGGATCGATTCAACGGCTGAAATCTTCTTGACTTTTTCTTTTAATTCACTGTCTTTCTCTTCATTAGAAATTTTCTGTACAGCTTTATCAAAATTATCATTAAAGAAAGGTAATGAAAAAGTATCTACAATATTTCCACCGTGAAGCGGAAAACGCTTTGATGCAGCTTCCAAAACTCCCGCTCCGCCTCTTCCTCCGGGAGAAGTAGACATCAGCAACATCGGCACTTCGTTCCAAACCGCTCTTTCTTTGATTCTTGAAACCCAATCGAACACATTTTTGAACGCCGTTGAATACGTTCCGTTGTGTTCCGATAAAGAAATCAGCAATATGTTTGCATTGTCAATTTTTGCTGCAAAGTCTTTTGCCTTTTGAGGAATTCCGTCCGATAACTCTATTTGATGCTTATAAATCGGCATTTCAAAATCGTTCATATCAACGATTTCCACTTGTGCATTTTCGAATAGCGTCGAGGCATAAGTTACTAATTGTTTGTTTATTGAGACTTCGGAATTGCTTCCTGCTATTGCTAAAATTTTCATTATTTTTTCCTGATTAAAGCTACAAATGTATTATTATTTAAGATAAGAAGGTAATTCCATTGGGACTTCCATTAAAAGGATTTCTGTATCTTCAACGGCTTCGATGTTGAAGCTTTGAGTATCCCAGATTCCTAATCCGTCTCTTTCGTTTAAAATCCTGTCACCTACTTTTGCGCTTCCTTTTAAAACGAAAGCATAAACCCCGTTTCCTTTTTTGTTGAACATATAGTTTTTGCCGTTTCCTTTGGTAAAATTCGCTAAATTGAACCACGCATCCTGATGAATCCAAACTCCGTCATCATTTTTGTTTGGTGACAAAATTTGCTTAAAACCGTTGATTTTTTCCCCTTCTTTAATACTTTTTTGATCATATCTTGGTTCAACGCCAATTTCTCTTGGGAAAACCCAGATTTGCAGGAATTTTACCGCTTCATCTTTATTTTTGTTGTATTCGCTGTGCATTACACCTGTTCCTGCGCTCATGACCTGAATTTCCCCTTTTTTAATAACGGCAGTTGTTCCCATTGAATCTTTATGTTCCAAATCGCCTTCCAACGGAATTGAAATAATTTCCATGTCTCTGTGAGGATGCGTTCCGAAGCCCATTCCTTGCGAAACGGTATCGTCATTCAAAACTCTTAAAACTCCAAAATTTGATCTTTCAGGATTTTGATAATTGGCAAAGCTAAATGTATGATAAGAACTTAACCAACCGTGATCTGCATGACCTCTTGAATCTGCTTTGTGATATACTGTTTTCATATCTTTTTATTTATGATACAAATTTACATGATGCAAACTTTGGAAATATTGACGTAGGATAAGAAAGGAAAACAGGTGTTTAGTTTAGAAAAATTAATTCAAAAGAGCCCAAATTGCAACACCAATACCGGTATAAGCAACAACAGTAATGATATCGGCTATAGGTTGTGAAAAGCGTTTTTCAGCAATTTTCTCGCCATTGATCTGGTTCTTATGGAATTTCAGGATTTTTTTAGGATTATGAACCGGGTGCGCCACAAGACTGTCACTTTCCCAACGGTCAACTATTACTTTATAGGTTTTGCCTTCAACGTCAATTCTTACATTTTTATTAGGTGCAAGTTTCTGCTGAATATTGATCGGGACAGGTGCTTGTTGTGAATTCAGACTTTGGGATTCTGCTGTTATATTTTTCGATTGTGTAGGAGTACCACTAGCAAGAGCTGTACTCTTTTTAGATTCTTGCTTATTATCGATTGTTGGATCCACTTGTTTTTTAGCCTGATAGGTATAGCAACTCACAAGAGAAAATGATATAATGATGAGATAAAGATTCTTTCGCATTAGTCAAATTTAAGAATTAAACGGAATATTTTGTATTTTCTTTTGAAAGATCCTGTTTTTAAAATTTATTTCTTTTAATAAAGCATCGGTATTAAGATTTATAATGAAATTGTCCACTGAACAAAACTTTCAATGTTAAATAAAAAACGAACCGAAGCCCGTTTTATTGATATTGAAATTTCATTTTAAAAATGTACTTGCTGAATTTCTTCTTCTATTTCTTCGGGAGTTTCGTTATCATTGGTCTTTATTAAAATCATTGTCAGAAAAGCAGCTAAAAGCATAGAAATTCCTCCGACAACGACATAATCCATCGCATAATTTTCAAAAGCTCCTTTCACGATCGGCCCTCCAAAAAGTCCGTTGATAATTTGTGGAATTACAATAAAGAAATTGAAAATCCCCATGAAAATCCCCATTTTATTTTGCGGAATAGCATCAATCAACATCGCATAAGGCATTGCCAAAATACTTGCCCAAGCAAAACCTAGTCCGACCATTGAAATCCAAAGGTGATTGGTATCTTTAATAAAATACATCGAAATCAATCCCAATCCGCCACAAAGAAGAGCCAAGGCGTGAGTCTGTTTTTTACCAATCAATTTAGCAATTGGTGTTAACAAAAATGCAAAAGGAATTGCCCAAAGATTATACATTCCAAATAATTTTCCTGTCAAATCTCCTGCTTTATTGAAATCAACTGAATGCGTATCGTCCGGAGAAAGGCCGAAATGATGAGTCGCCAAAGCACTTGTTGTAAAAACCCACATCGTAAATAATGAAAACCATGAAAAGAATTGTACCAATCCTAATTTTTTCATTAGTAGAGGAATTTTAGCAAAATCATTGAAAATATCGCTGAATTTTGAAGGTTTTTCAACTATTTCTTTTCCACCCTCAAATTCTGCAAACTCTTTTGGTGAATATTCTTTTGTAGTGAAAATCGTGTAAAGAATGGTCAGCAATAAAATCCCCGCTCCGCAATAAAAAGCATATATCACATTATCTGCAACAAATCCGGCAGGAGCAACATTGGAAACGCCTAATTTCGTTAACCAATCCGGTAAATAAGAACCAATAACCGCTCCGATTCCGATTAAAATAGTCTGAACAGAGAAACCAATCGTTCCCTGATGTTTTGGCAACATATCTCCCACCAAAGCCCGGAAAGGTTCCATTGCAACATTGATTGAAGCATCCATCATCGCAAGAAAAATCACTGCCAACAATAAAACATTTGCAGCCATCAATTGTGTTGCGGAAGCAGCATTTGGAAGCAAAACCAAGCCAATCGCACATAAAACCGCTCCGATCAAAAAGTAGGGCTTTCTTCTTCCGAGCGGGCTCCATGTATTGTCGCCCATGTGACCGATAATCGGCTGAACGATCAATCCTGTGACCGGCGCAACCAACCAGAACCAGGACAATTCGTGAACGTCTGCACCGAAATTGGCCAAAATTCTGCTCGCATTTCCGTTTTGTAATCCAAAAGCCATCTGAATTCCCAAGAAACCCATACTCATATTAATGATTTGAGACATAGAAAGATTGGGCTTTTTCTTTCTTGAAAGTGAACTATGCGGTGGCTCCATTATTTTATTTTTAATTTTTGGATTAATTTGTCTTCAATTTCTGTCTTTTCATCAACTACTTTATCTACAATTTCATTAGGCACAGTCATTGAAAGCACATATTGCTTCACTTTCCATTCTCCGTTGATCTTTTCCACAACTCCTGAGCCGCGACAGATTTTCATTTGGGTATCCAATAATTCATCAAACCAAGCCAGTTTTCCGTCTTTACTGAAATAAATATTTCTTTTCAGAGATGTAAAATTCCAGGTTTGCTTTTTATCAAAATAAGGTTTTGCCCAAACCATGAATTCTTTTTTATTCCAAACTTCTGTAGCGTCCGTTCCGATAAAAGTAGATTCGTCAGCGAAATAATTGAAATAACCGGCATAATCAGATTTTGCTGCGGCAATATTGAAGTCGTCAAGCATTTTGCCGATTTCTATTTTCTCTTTTTCAAATTTTGACTGAGCCGAAAATGTTGTAAAACTTGATACAAAAAGTATTAAGGCAAAAAATATGGTAGTTTTTTTCATAATTAATTATTATAAAATTAAACAGTTTTTTGAAGTCTGCTTGGTTTAATGTTCAAAATTTATTTCTTCAGTTCAATGATCACCGAAGCTTTCGCCGGAATTGTTAATGAATTTTGCAATGAAAATTCTTTATCAGAAATCACATCCTTTCCTTTTGAAAATCCGTTCAGAGATTCTGCAAAACGTTTTAAATCCAAATTTTCATCCTTTTCATTATTATTCAGAACAATCATTACAGATTCTTTTTCGTTATATCTAAAATACACAAAAACATTATTCTGGGGAACGAAATTTTTAGTTTTTCCTGTATGAATCACTTCTTTTCCTTTTCTCCAGTTTAATACTTTTTGGGTGAACTGATAAAATTCTTTTTGTTCATGAGTTTGAGTTGAAGGATTCAGTGCATTTTGTTTGTCAGATTTCCAGCCTCCCGGAAAATCTCTTCGGATATCTGCGTCACCACCTTTATTTTTATCGCCACGCATTCCGACTTCTGAACCGTAATAAATTTGCGGAATTCCACGAACGGTTGAGATCAATGTTAAAGCTAATTTATAGGCTTTGGGATCATCATTAAAAATTTCGTTCCATCTTTCTGTGTCGTGATTTTCAAAAAAAACCATTACATTATTGATGTCCGGATAAAGAAAATCGCTGGTAAAGCTGTTATAAATGCGGTTCATTCCGGTATCCCAACCTTCTTTTTCCTTTAAAGCTTTCGGCATTTCAGAATACAGTGTAAAATCCATTACCGACGGTAAATTGGAGTTGTAATTGGCTGCTTCACCTATTTTTGAATCTTTTTGCCAAGCAGATATATGCGCAGATGTGTACAGCCAGGCTTCTCCTACAATATTGAATTTCGGATATTCATCGGTGATCGCTTTTGCCCATTTTGCCATCGCTTCTTTATCGTTGTAAGGATATGTATCAACACGGAAACCTCCCAATTCTGCATATTCAATCCACCAAATTGCATTTTGGGTTAAATATTTTAAAACCAAGGGATTTTTTTGATTAATATCGGGCATTGTCGTATCAAACCATCCATCCAAAGCCAATTTTTTATCAATTTCAGAGGCATTTGTATCAAATTGGGCTGTCGTTTTGTAATTGGAACGTTTGAAACCGTTTTCACCATCGCTGAACCAATGAATCCAGTCTTTTGTAGGCAAATCTTTGATCATCCAATGTGAAATCCCCCAATGATTGGTGACGTAATCCATCACGAGTTTCATGTTTCTTTTGTTCAGTTTTTGGGAAAGTTCACGATATTCTTCGTTGGTTCCGTACCGTTCGTCAATTTTGTATAAATCGGTTTGGGCATAGCCGTGATACGAATACACTTTTTCGTTATCTTCATTCACGGGCGTTAACCAAACTGCGGTTGCTCCCAAATTTTGAATATAATCAAGATTGTTGATGATTCCACGCAAATCTCCTCCGTGGCGGCCGTTTGGTAAAGTTCGGTTTGATTTTTCTATTAAATTCGGACTTGAATCATTCTTTTCGTCACCGTTTGCAAAACGATCGGGCATGATCAAGTACATCACATCTTTTGACGTAAAAGATTCTCTGTTTGCGGAATTTGGATTTCTTTGCTTTAGTTCGTAAGTATAAGAATCAATATTCTTTTTACCGTTTTTAATATTTATTTTAAACTTTAGAACGTTGATTTCGTTGGTATTAACTGTTACAAAAACATAATTTGGATTTTCAACTTTCTGAATCTCTTTTACCTGAATTCCGTCTGAAAGTTCAATTTCATTTTTGGCAATATTTTTTCCGTAAACTAATATCTGAAGTTCGGGGTTTTTCATTCCTTTCCACCAAAAAGCAGGTTCTACTTTCTGAATTTGTGAAAAAGCTATTGAAGCCGCCGAAAGTGCGAAAATGGTGTATAATTTTTTCATTTCTAAGTTTTAAAAAACTTTGTCAGATCAAAGCTCGAACTTGGGCTACGTCGAATCTTTTTATTAACAAAGTTGATTGTATACAGTTTTCTTAGCCCCGATAGAAGCGGTTACCCCACAGTGAAGCCGCGAAGTGAAACGGAGCGGCGAAACGAGGAGTATTAGCGAATAGCGGGAAATAGCTCCTAAAAAATTAAAAAACTTTGTCAAAGATCGAAAACTTTGACAAAGTTGATTGTATATAATTACAGAGGCTTAATTGAAATGGCAAATCCTCCACTTCTTGCCATTTTGAAATTGATTTTAGACTTGCTTGTAATCTGTTTTTTGTAAATATGATAGCTTTGCGGATTGTTGATGTAATCTGCATCTTTTCCATCTTCATAAATGGTCGCTTCATACTTTTTACCTTTATCCAGGAAAGAAAAATCTACGGTGTACTCACGCTTGTTTTCATCGGTAATTCCGCCCACAAACCAGTTTTCTGTACCTTTTGCTTTTCTTGCCGTGATTACATAATCTCCAGGCTCAGCCGACAAGATTTTTGTATCATCCCAATCTGCCGCCACATCTTTGATAAACTGAAAAGCATCCATGTGTTTTTTGTAGTTTTCCGGCAAATCCGCAGCCATCTGAAGCGGCATATACATCGTCACATAAAGCGCCAATTGCTTTGCTAAAGTGGTTTTCACAAATCGAGTATCTCCAGGGAAGTAATAATCAAGTTTTGTCTGGAAAATTCCCGGCGTATAATCCATCGAGCCTCCCATCCATCGTGTAAACGGAAGAATCGTCTGATGATCCGGATTGTTTCCTCCAAAAGCTTCGTATTCTGTTCCGCGAGCTGCTTCAGCAGAAATCCAGTTCGGATACGTACGGCTTTCTCCCGTTGGACGCACGGATTCATGAGAGTTAATCATGATTTTATATTCGTTCGCTTTTTCGGCAATTCTGTAATAATGATTAACCGTCCATTGAGAATAATGATGTTCACCTCTTGGAATAATGTCGCCAACATAACCAGTTTTTACCGCATCGTAACCATATTTATTCATTAATTTGAAAGCTTTATCTGCCCATCTTTCATAATTCGTTGCCGAACCTGAAGTTTCGTGATGCATGATTAGCTTAATTCCTTTAGAATGTGCATATTCATTCAACATTTTAATGTCAAAATCCGGATAAGGCGTGATAAAATCAAAAACATATTCTTTTGAATGACCAAACCAATCTTCCCAACCGATATTCCAGCCTTCAATCAATAATCCTTGAAAACCGTTTTCAGCAGCAAAGTCGATATATTCTTTAACTTTTGTGTTGTTGGCTGCGTGTTTTCCGTTTGGAGTTAATTTTGAAAAATCTGTTTTATCTAAATGAACATTTGTTTCGGTAGAATAAGCCCATTGAGACTTTCCAATAATCATTTCCCACCAAACTCCCATATATTTTGTCGGATGGATGTATGATGTGTCGGTATATTTTGTCGGTTCGTTAAGATTAAAAATCATTTTCGAATCCATCACTTCCTCTGCTTTTGGCGAAACAATAATCGTTCTCCAAGGCGTTGTTGAAGCTGTTTGAATATATCCTTTTGCGCCTTGTCGGTCGGCAGTAAGATGTGTTTTAAATTTAAAATTCTGAGCATCAACTTCTAAATGTGAAGCAGGATAATCTAAAACCGCAGCTTCTGCAACATTGATATATAAAGGATTCTTCCCTTCTTTTTTTAACATCAAAGGCGACTGAACCGCATTTTTAACTAATGTTTGTGAAGCATTGGCATCGTAAGCCTTGCCCCATCTTCCCGGAATTTCAGAGATTTTTGTTTCCTGATATTGGTATTCCTGAGAATCGTAATCTGCAACCATCCACCAAGCTTTCATGTCTGTCGGGAAATCGATTTCAGAATCTTCTTCTCTGATCACAAAATAATTCAGATTTTTCTGTTGCGGAAATTCATACCTGAATCCCAAACCATCATTAAACAATCTGAATTTTACAATAATATTTCTATCCGTAGAAGCCTGATTCAGCGTTACCGCCAACTCATTGTAATGATTGATATAATTTTTCTTTTCGCCAAGAACAGGCTGCCAGGTTTCATTTTTAGAATCTCTTTTTTCGTCTGTTTTTGTAAAACCATTGTTCAAATCAAACTTTGCATCTTCAGGTTTTGCAATTTCGGAGGCGAATTTTATAGAAGTATCTTTAAATAACCTCAACCCCAATTTGGAATCTTCAACGACTACATTTCCATTATATTTAAGGTTGTAATAAGGTATTCCATCTTTCAGCTGGAAGTTCATTTCAAACTTTCCGTCCGGTGATTTCAAAGATTGTGCATTCACACCTGCAAACATCATAGAGAGCAAAAGTGCCCCGATTGTCATTTTCTTCATATTGATTATTATAAACTTTAAAAATAAAAAAACTGCTGCCGAAAAGCAACAGTTTGCTATGTAAATTCAGATTAATTTAATATTATAATGGCTGTATTTTATATATTCCCAATTTTATATCAACAGAAATCTTATAACTTCCTCCAGTTCCATCAAATTTAATATTTCCATTACTGCCTTTTGGTCCAAGATATCCTGCATTTCCGTCACCTTCAATATTTCCCCAATCCAAATCGCCCCAACTTTGCTGACCTAAAAACTTAAATTCAGATGCAGCTGGTAAAATAATAGTATGTTCAAACTTTCCATTTCCTAGATTCGTCATTGGTATTGCAGCAGCTGAATTCCATCCATTAATTGTTCCGACTAAATATAAATTAGCCGGATTCCATGTAGCAACCGGAGAAGCAGAAACGTTGATTGTTTTTTGAGTAGCTTCAGCATCAATGAAAATTTTGTACATTCCTGAAACGCCATTAAACTGAATATTTTCCGGAGTTGATGGAGCCAAATTTGTAGACCATGTCTTGAAATATCTGTTTCCGGCATTCATTCCTGCAACATCTAAACTGTAATTTAATCCATCCCAAGCCTGCTGTCCTAAAAATCTAAATGATTTACCATTTTCCAAATATGTATATATGGTCGAGAAATTATCTTTCTTATATAACATTTGAGCCGTTCCTGCATTCCAGCCTACCGCAGAGGCATCTCCTACAATGTAAAAAGATGGAAATTCTGTGAGATATGGAGTTACGGTCATTGCAACAGTATTAGAATATAATATTACATTTCCAACTGAAGATTTCATTCTTACTTCAATCTGTGTAGCAACACCCGGAATAAAGCCGGCATCTAGCATGATCTTGTTAAAATCCGCAACATTATAAGTTACCGACAGATTTTTTGCTGTAATATCAGCCGACTTTGAATCTTGAAAATTTGTTCCTGCTTTAGCAAATTCTAAAGAATTATTCAAAGCTACCTGACTATCAAAAACAGGGTTTTTCCAGTCAAATTTTACAGCTTTATCAGCTTCATTATCTTTTAATAAAACCACTGTCGTAGCATCTGCTGATAAAGAAGGTTTTGTTCCTTCTCCCAATATTGCCTGATCTTCATCTTTTTCACATGAAATAACACAAAGTCCTATAAAAGCTATTGTTAATATTTTAAATAAATGTTTCATTTTAATCGTGTTTTTTGTTAATATCCTGGATTTTGGGTTAAATTAGGATTTGCATTTAGATCACTTGCTGGAATAGGATATAATTTTCTAAAATCCTCAACAGCTTTACCATCCTTTACACCTCCTTTGAATGGCCATAAATAATTTCCGGATGTAAATCTATTAAATCTTATAAGGTCGGTTCTTCTAACTGCTTCCCAAGATAATTCCCGAGCTCTTTCATCCAGTATAAAATCTAAATTAATAGATGTTACATTCCCCGAAGTATTACCATAAGCTCTTTGTCTTAATAAATTGATATACTGGATTGCAGTTGCATTGCTACCGCCGCCGCCGCGTAATACCGCTTCTGCATATATTAAATATGCTTCTGCTAGTCTGAACATCGGGAAATCTGTATCAACAAAATCTCCTGCCGTATCCGAACCTGGTTGACCGTTTCTTTTTAGGTTTTTAAACTTTATTATTGGGTAACCATCTGTGAAAGTCGCCACGTTATTAATTTCTAAATTCTGTCCATCAGTATGGAAATTCCCTCTTTTATCAATAGAACCATCAGTTGCAGGGAATAACATTGCAATATTTTTAGTACTTCTTAAACCTCCCCAGCCACTATTGATTCCAAAGTTAGCAGGATTCATAGATCCTCCCGTACCTGCGTGGATAATATAAGTAGTTCCACCAAATGTTCTTGTGTGTGTACCATCATAATTTACGGAGAAAATTGTCTCATTATTATCTAAATTATTATCTGCTAAAAATAATTCTCCATAATTTGCTTTTAAAGAATATCCTCCATTGATGACTTTTTCAGCATAAATTCTTGCATCAGAATATCTTGGCTGACCAGTATAAACTTCTGCATTTAGATATAGCTTTGCCAGTAGCATCCAAACTGCTGCTTTATCTGCACGGCCATACTCATTTGTTTTTGGATCTTTCAGTAATCCTTCTAAGTCCTTTAATTCTGCTTCCACATAATTAAAAAGTCCTTGCCTGTCAATCCTTTGAGGCGGAGTTGTGCCTACTTCGTCAGCCTCTGTAGCAAAAGGACCATTACCAAAAAGATCTATTGCATGGGAATAACTAAGCGCTCTCATAAAACGAGCTTCATTTCTAAACATTTTCGCTTCCTCAGCATTAGTACCCGCAATATTTCTAGATGCTAATTTTTCATCTGTTGTTTCTCTGATAAATTCATTTGCAAGCCCAACCTGATAATAAATTCTGTAATAAAGTGCAGCAATAAATTCATTACTAGCAGACCAAGTCATACTATGAAGATCTGGTAGCGATCCGTCTCCCCAAGCAATTACCGCTTCATCAGTTGGTAACTCCTGTAATTGAAAGTATTGTCTGATATAATTTGATGTACCACCATCAATACCACTAATATCAGGATCACCATCACCTCCATTTTGGCCACTCATAGCCAACCCGGAATATATTTTAGCCAAAACACCTTTGTAATTGTTAAAATCCGCATATACAGAAGCTGAAGTAACTTCTGTTTGTGGCAACCTATCCAGATCGTTCTCACATGATGTAAGAAATAATACTGCTGTAAGACTTGCAGCAAATATTGTTTTATTGATATATTTAAATGTCATGATTTCTTTTAATTAAAATTGAAAATTAAAGCCTAATGAATAAACTCTTGGTCTTTGATATAAATTATTATCTATACCATTGAAAACTTCAGGATCTAAACCACTATATTTAGTTATAATAAATGCATTTTGAACAGAGCCAAAAATTCTTAGTTTAGAATCTTTAATAAATTTTGGGAAATTATATCCAAGATTAATATTATCCATTCTTACAAATGATGCATTTTCAACATAGTAATCTGATAAAAGCTGCGTACGCTTAAATCCTGTATCTAAATAACTTGTATGAATGTTTTGTAAATAATTGTTAAGTCCAAATGCCTGCTCTGTACCATATTGAGACGCAACGTTATTATACACATAGTTACCAAAACTTGCTCTCATAGTAAATCCTAAATCCCAATTTTTATAATTAAATTTAGACGAAAAGCCCAATAATACGTCTGGTGCTGGAGACTTATATCTATATAAATCATCTGTATTTATAATCCCATCAGCATTTCTGTCTACATAAACACCTTCAATTGGTCTTCCGTTATTATCATAAACCTGCTGATAAACATAGAAAGAATTTGGCTGATATCCTTCAGTATGCACTTGAATAGTTGTTCCCGTTGCTCCTCCGATCGAATTTATTAGAAGCTGATTAGAATTTAGATTGGTTACCTCAGATCTAAAATGTGTTGCGTTAACATTAAATTCCCACTTAAAACTTTCGGTATCTACTGCCTTAACATTTACATTTGCTTCAATCCCTCTATTTCTCATATTCCCGACATTGGTAAGTAAGTAATTTGTAAGGTTTGATAAAGCTGGGACAGGAACAAAACTGATCAAATCTTTTGATTCTTTTTCGTAAACATCTAGAGTCCCACTAATTTTATCATTTAAAAAACCAAAGTCAAGACCTAAATTTTTTGTAGTTGTAGTCTCCCATTTAATATTTTTATCATATCCCTGTGCTCTTAAAGTATTGTAAAAAGTATCGCCCAATTGATACTGAGCTCCACTGTTTGATAATATATAGCGAGCTAAATAAGGATAATCATTATTGCTGATTTCCTGCTGTCCGGTTTCCCCCCATCCTGCTCTTAACTTTAATGTAGAAATAGTTTTAGAGTCTTTTAAAAAATTTTCCTGGTCAATTCTCCAAGCCAAAGCCACAGAAGGAAAATACCCCACTCTGTTATCTTTGCTGAATCTTGAAGAAGCATCTCTTCTTAAGGATGCAGTTAGTAAATATTTATTATTAAATGTATAATTTAATCTTCCAAAATACGATATAATGGTATTTTGAGTGAAGAAATCATTTCCTGTTTCAGGATCTAAAGTTCCATCACCTCTGTAAGTTGGAGCAAATGGCTCAGATCGCTGCCAATCTTGGTAAGAGTATCCTGCAGTAAGATCAATGGTGGACTTAATAGATTCAACAGTTTTCAGATAATTAAAATAAAAATCTAATAATTTATTCTTCTTCTCTTGAGAATACCTTCTATAAGTACCTCCATTATAATAAGCAATCGCAGCAGTAGGCAAAACAGTAGTATTTCCATTTGAATCACTGTAATCGTAGCCCAAATTCAAATTAGCTCTAAGGTCTGGCAAGAAATGAAATTTATAATCAAATTGCACATTTCCTAACAATCTTTTGACATAAGACAAATCACGTTTTTGGTTAAGCATAGATACCGGATTTTTTGTCCCGTTTGTATTGGGTTTACCTGTTTGCGGATCAAGCCACTCCCAATAACCGCCAAACTCTCCAAAAGATGAGTCATAAACAGACTGTGTAGGATCAAATACAACAGCAGAACCAATTGCACCATCATCTTTGAATCTGTTTTCAACGTAGGTTCCCTTCAAATTAAAGCTGACATCCAAATGCTTATTAAAAAATTTAGGATTTAAGTTTAATGATCCGGTAGTTCTTTCAATAGTATTTGTTCTAATAATACCTTCTTGATTCAAATAACCTAAAGATAAGCGATAAGGAAGTCCTTTAACACCTCCTGATAAAGCAACTGTATTATCTACACCGAGAGCAGTTTGATAAATTTGGTTTTGCCAATTTGTATCAGAGTTTCCTAATAAAGATTGATAAGGTGCAGTAGCTTTTTCTTTTACAACTTTACGGAAGTCATCTGCCGACAACATATCAATATTACCCATCTTTTTGTAAACTGATGTAGTAGTAGTGTAAGTTGCCCTAAATTTCCCAGAACTGCCTCTTTTTGTAGTAATAATTACAACACCATTTGATGCTCGGCTTCCATAAATTGCAGCAGCGGATGCATCTTTTAAAATACTGAAGCTTTCAATATCATTAGGATTTACTAGTGCTAAAGGATTTGCAGCTCCGCTAATACCATTAGTATCTACAGGAACACCATCAATTACAATTAAAGGATCATTTAAAGCATTAAGTGATGCTCCGCCACGAATTCTAATGGTTGATCCTGAACCAGGAGCACCTCCATTAGTAGTAATCTGGATGCCTGACGTTTTACCTTGTATAAGTTGCTCAGGAGAATTTATACTTCCCTCATTGAAATCTTTCGCTGAAATAGCAGTAATAGAACCTGTCAAATCAGTTTTCTTTTGCTTTCCATACCCAATCAGCACAACTTCTTCAATAGCTTTCTCTTTTGTTGTTGAGTCTTGTGTCTGCGCATGCATCATTGAACTAGCCAATAAAAATGCGGGCGCAATTTTTAATACCGTTGTAAAATTTTTCACAATATTGTTTTTATATAGTTTCGTTTATTAAGTAAATATTAACAGACTTGCAATTTATAAAAAAAATATAATTATCATAAAATTATACAAAATTTAACTTTATTTATGTAAATTAATACACTTAAATTATTTATCATATTAATAATGAGAAGCTTAGATTGAGTTATTCATTACATAACATTCATATAAGGTATCATTAAAATTAAACAATTGTTTAACAATTAAAATTTACATCACCATTTTGGAGAATTAAAACATTCAAATAAAGTCAACAATTTATTTTTTATCTTTGCAGACTTAAAACTATACTATAAATGTCAAACAGAAAGATGATTACGGCGGCTTTGCCTTATGCAAACGGACCGGTTCATATTGGGCATTTGGCGGGAGTTTATATTCCTGCAGATGTTTATGCAAGATTTCAGAGAAGATCGGGAAAAGATGTTGCTTTTATCTGTGGATCAGATGAGCACGGAATTCCTATCACCATAAGAGCTAAAAAAGAAGGAGTTACCCCACAGGATATTGTCGATAAATATCATGAAATCATCAAAAAATCTTTCGCAGATTTAGGAATTTCTTTTGATGAATATTCTAGAACAACATCGGATAATCACCGAGAAACAAGTCAGGATTTCTTTAAAGTGCTTTACGAAAAAGGAAAGTTCACAGAAGAAATGTCTGAACAGTATTTTGACGAACAGGCAAATGAATTTTTAGCAGATCGTTACATCGTTGGAACTTGCCCCAATTGTGGTAACGAAAATGCTTACGGAGATCAGTGTGAAAGATGTGGTTCTACCCTTTCGCCATCAGAATTGATCAATCCGAAATCAATGTTGAGCGGAAATATTCCAATTAAAAAAGAAACAAAAAACTGGTATTTACCTTTAAATGAATATGAAGATTTCTTAAATGAATGGATTATTGAAGGTCATAAAGACGACTGGAAACCTAATGTTTACGGACAGGTAAAATCCTGGTTAACAGATGGTTTAAAACCTCGTGCAATGACCAGAGATCTGAACTGGGGTGTTCCAGTTCCTCTTCCAAATGCAGAAGGAAAAGTACTTTATGTTTGGTTTGATGCACCAATCGGATATATTTCTTTCACCAAAGAATGGGCAGCGAAAAACGGAAAAGACTGGAAAGATTACTGGCAAAGTGAAGAATCTGATTTGGTTCATTTTATCGGAAAAGACAATATTGTGTTCCACTGTATTATTTTCCCTGCGATGATGAAGGCTCACGGAGATTTCAAAATGCCGAAAAATGTTCCCGCTTTCGAATTTTTAAATCTTGAAAACGATAAAATTTCAACTTCAAGAAACTGGGCGGTTTGGGCACACGAATATGTAGAAGAATTCCCTGGACAGCAGGATGTGTTGAGATACGCTCTTCTTTCATCTGCTCCGGAAACAAAGGATAATAATTTTACATGGAAAGATTTTCAGACGAAAAATAATTCGGAATTAGTTGGAATTTTCGGAAACTTTATCAACCGAGTTGCGGTTTTAATTCATAAATATTATGATGGAATTGTTCCAGCAGGTGATGTAAATACCCCTGAATTACAGGAAATCAATAAATCAGCGAAAGAAATTTCAGGATTCTTAGAAAATTATGAATTCAGAAATTCTCTGACGGCTTTAATGAATTTGGCTCGTTTTGGAAATCAATATCTTCAGGCTGAAGAACCTTGGAAAACCATTAAAGACAATCCCGAAAAAGCGGCACAATCTCTATTTGTTGGAGCGCAGATTGCAGTTGGTTTAGCGCAGTTGTGTGAGCCGTTTATGCCTTTCAGTTCAGAGAAATTATTGAATATGTTTAATGTTCAAAAATTAAGCTGGAATGATGTTGAAACAAAATCTGTTTTAATTGAAACAGGGCATCAGATCAACGAATCATCTCTTCTTTTCTCAAAAATTGAAGATGATGTGATTGATTTTCAAATACAAAAATTAGAAAACACAAAACAAAGCAATAAAAAAACAAACCCTAACGCCAACCCAATGAAAGACGAAATACAGTTTGATGATTTTACAAAAATCGACTTAAGAACAGCAACAATTTTAACTGCTGAAAAAGTAGAAAAAGCAGATAAATTGTTAAAATTGACAGTTGATACAGGTGTTGACGTGAGAACTGTAGTTTCAGGAATTGCGGAAAGCTTTACTGCTGAAGAAGTAATCGGAAAACAAGTGATGATTTTATTAAATCTTGCTCAGAGAAAAATCAGAGGAATTGAATCTCAGGGAATGTTGTTGCTGACAACAAAAGCTGACGGAAAATTATCTTTTGTAACGCCGGATGAAACGGTAGAAAACGGTATTGAGATTGGATAATTTTTAAATCTTAAATATATCAATGGGCATTTTCTGATGCCCATTTTTTTCTGAATAATGGTCAAAAAAAATGTTTTAAGTAAACTTTCCAATAAGGAACTAGAAAATTATTTAAACCCCGAAAACCGCTTCGTTCCTGAAGCTGTTCAGATGGCGTTTGAAATCCTTGAAGAAAGGGGACGGGTTTTCACTGAAGCAGAAAAAATCAACATTCAGAATAGTATTCAACATAAAAAACAAACTGAAGCCACAAAAAAGCACGAAGAAACAGAAGACTGGAAAGATCATATGACGACTGATCCATCTGCTGTCAAACTCTATTCAAGAACATTGATTTTGGTTTCAAGCTTTTTTTTGGGAACATTTTTTGGAGCAGTTTTATTAAGTTTAAATTTTATTAAATTAAAAAAATACGTTCCCGCAACTTTCACTTTGCTGTTTGGAATTATCTATGTTCCATTACAATATTATGCTTACAATTTTTTAGTTGACAACCATTTGGTGACCGCATCGAGATATAGCTTAAAAAATTTACCAATTATTGCGGGCCCTTTGATTTTAATTCTAATTTGGGTAACTACAATGCCGAAAAGAATAGTCTACAGACCTCAATCTTTCCTATTCCCTATCATTTTTGCAGCTTTTATGTTGTTTCTGATTTTCAACAATTATTACGGGTTATTTTCAAACTACTTTTTAATGAGATTTTAGAGTAGAATTTCGTGAATAGTAGACCATCATTTAACTGACTTAAAACGAAGTTAAACTGAACTTTTCTTAAATCCTTAATGACCTTAATGGTTAAAAAAAGATTGTAACAGTAAATATTTAAGAACTTCAAATTTTTAGAGATTGCTTCGCTATGCTCGCAATGACAAGCGCTTCAATTTTTAGTCAGTCTTGCCAGATAAGAATCCTCATCCTGCAAAATCATTTCAATTTTAAAACCATTATTTACTGCCGCATTTTGTAGCGTATTAAAATCAAGATACAGCCATTTGATCGGGTCTTCAGACTCGTTTTTATAGTAAACCACATAATCTAGTTCTCCATAATATCCATTTGCCGGAATCAAAACACCTCCGTCATCATCAGTGTCGAACATATACAAAATATCCGTGCTGTCAATCAGGATTTGTCCGTTTTTATTTAATAAAGAATGAAGTTTTTGAAGGTAAACATCAATCACATTCAGACTTTGGAAAATTCCGGTTCCGTTCATTAACAGAAGAATCGTGTCGAAAGTTTCCTCCGAAAATTCAAGCATATTCTGAGCAACTGTTTTCTGAATTCCTCTCAATTGGCAAACTTCAATTGATTTTGGTGAAACATCTAAAGCGGTAACATCCAAATTTCTTTCATTTTGAAGATACAGCGAATGCGAACCCGCTCCTGCTCCAATGTCGAGAACTTTTCCTTGAGATAATTTCAAAGCTTTTTGTTCGATTTTGTTCATCTCTTCAAAATCTCTGAAAAGATATTCTACCGGAAGCTCATCGAGTTCGGAAATTGAAGTTTCAGTCTGCAAATCTTCAGGGTTTTCATTGTGAAAATAATCCCAGATTGCGCGTCCCATTAAGTCTTTCATGCTGAATTTTAATGGTGCAAAGATAGAGGTTTAAGCGAGAAATCCGCATGACAGAATTCTCCTAATTACAAAAAATTAAAAACTCATTCAATAAAATTTAATATAAAAACGTTTTAATTTTAAACATATATAAGGAACAATTTGTTTGTATATTTGAGGCTTAACAAAGGTCTCTACAATTATTTATGAATTACAATAAGCAAGTTTCATTCATTACAGCACTTTTCATTTTTCTAACTCATAATATTTTTGCCCAATTAAAAGAAATAAAGGAGATTGATTCACTTATAAAACATTCAAATTCAATTGGTATATTTAATGGTAATGTTCTTGTTTCAAAAAACAATAAAATCATTTATAGTGCATCATTTGGTTTTACTGATGCTTCTAAGAAAGAAAAACTAACTAAAGAATCTAAATTTCATTTAGGATCAATCACCAAAGAATTTAGTGCTGTAGCATTACTCCAATTAGAAGAAAAAGGTAAATTAAAATTATCAGATAACGTTTCTAAATTTATACCGGAACTTCCCAATTGGGCGAACGAAGTCACCATTAAAGATTTGCTACAATACACAAGCGGAATTCCAAACGTCAACTGGAAAAAAATTAAAAATGATCAGGATATTTTTGATGGATTAATGTCTGTTGAAAAATTGGATTTCAAACCCGGAACCGATTACGATTACAATAATAATAATCTTTTTTTAAGACAGTTTATCATTGAACGATTATCCGGAATTCCATTTAAAAATCATACTGAAAAGTTTATTTTCAAGCCTTTAGAAATGAATTCTTCAGTAATGACTCCTTTTGAGAATGAGAAAAATATCACCAAAGGTTTTAAAAATAATTTAACGCAAGATGCTGTAGAAATACCTATCATAGGTGGAACTTACACTACAACTTTCGATTTATTAAAATGGACAAACAGTCTTCATTCTAAAAAAATTGTAAACAAAAATTCGCTGTATGAGTTAGGAAAAAATTTTAATATTCCCGAAAGTCAATCGGCATTAGGAAACGCAAAATTTAAAAATAAAAAACTGATAGAACACATTCACGATGGTAGAGCCGGGAGCTTTGAGGCTATAATATTTTCAGATATAGAAAAAAAGATAACTATTATTTTGTTGAGTAATAATTACAATGGAAAAGTCGCTGAAATTTCAGAAAAAATCAATGCTATTTTACAAAGTGACAAAAGTAAGCGATAACTTATATGATTTCGATCAAAATTAAGATAAACTAATTCTCATTTACAAATCACCATCATCAACATTTTCTATTTTTTAAACCATTCTACTCCTGCAAAATTTTCCTAACTTGTCTTTTCTAAAAACGAGATTCATCTCATGACAGATAAACAATTTAATTTTCAACAGGGGTTTACATTTAGCAAACACGTTCCAGAAGAAATATCGCATTTCGACCGAGTTTTTGATGTGTTCAAAGACTTGCTGACCCACACTTCCGGCGATATTGAAGAAGCTTTTGAGTGGCTTGATATGCTCGATAAAGAATACGATATTTTTACCGACGAATATACGCTTGAAGATTTTGAAGAAGACCTCAGAAAGCGAGGTTACATTAAAAAAGAAGAAGATTCCGAAGATGGCAATACAGGAACCGGAAAAGGCAAAAATATTCTGACCGCCAAACTCGAAGCAGCTTTGCGCGAATATGCTTTAGACCAGATTTTCGGGAAGCTTAAAAAAAGTGGTATCGGAAATCACCGAACCAACAAATCCGGAGTCGGCGACGAACGTGATGGCGAAAACCGAAACTTCCAATACGGCGACGATTTATCGACGGTAAACATGACCGAAAGTCTGAAAAATGCCCAGATTAACAACGGAATTGCAGACCTCCGAATGACCGAAGACGACCTCATCGTGGAAGAAACCAAGCACAAAGCACAAATGAGTACAGTTTTAATGATCGACATCAGTCACTCAATGATTTTGTACGGCGAAGACCGTATCACTCCTGCCAAAAAAGTAGCAATGGCTTTGGTAGAACTCATTAAGCGAAAATATCCGAAAGATTCCATAGACATTATCGTTTTTGGAAACGAAGCATGGCCGATTAAGATAAAAGATTTACCTTATTTACAGGTTGGTCCGTATCACACGAACACGGTTGCTGGATTGGAATTAGCGATGGATATTCTCCGCAGAAAAAGAAATACCAACAAGCAGATTTTCATGATTACTGACGGAAAACCGAGCTGTCTGAAACTTCCAAATGGAGAATATTATATGAACAGTGTCGGGCTCGACCAAAGAATCGTAAGCGAATGTTTGAATAAAGCCGCTCAGGCAAGGAAACTTAAAATTCCAATCACCACATTTATGATCGCTCAGGATCCTTATCTGCGTCAGTTTGTGAATGCTTTTACTGCGCAAAATAAGGGAAAAGCTTTTCTGACCGGACTTTCAGGTTTGGGACAGATGATCTTTGAGGATTACGAGAAGAATAGGATAAAAAGAATTTAGTTATGTTCTTTTGTCTTGAAATCGAAAGATTCGACGTAGTCAAACAAAAGAGCCAATCCCGAAGCTTCGGGACAAGACTGGAAACTACTGCTAAAATTTTAAATAATTTCCTGAAATTTCCAAAACTCGCGCGATAGAAGATTTGACCTATGATTTAAAATTTTTGCACGCTCAAACAGTGGAAATTTCTTAACGGAAATTTTTTAAAATTTCTTAAAGCCTCCGCTTCCTAAGTCATTTTTAAATTAGTCAAAAATCAACATGAACATTCCTTTCCATCAATAATTAAAATCTCCTTTGCTGAGTGAAATCAAAGATTCGACGCAGTCAAACGCCTTTGCGAACGGAAAATAAAACAGTTAGTAGTAAAAAAATCTTAGCGGACTTTGCGTTAAAATATTTTTCGCAAACACACTTATTCAAAACAAAAAAGTACATCATTACAAATGAAAAACGATACAACATTTAAAGAATTAAAACAATCAGGATATACCAATAAAACCATTAATCAGGAAATTCAGGCGAATTTGATTGCGAAAATTAAAGCGAAAGAACCCGTTTTTGAAGGACTTTGGGGTTATGAAGATTCTGTAGTTCCACAGTTGAAAAAAGCGATTTTGGCGGGACACCATATTAATTTATTAGGTTTGCGTGGCCAGGCAAAAACCCGAATAGCAAGAAGCATGGTCAATCTTTTGGATGAATATATGCCGATTGTAAAAGGTTCTGAAATCAATGACAGTCCGTTTCAGCCAATTTCAAAATTTGCAAGAGATCTGATTGCAGAATTAGGCGACAAAACTCCTATTTCATGGGTTCACCGTTCCAATCGTTTCTTTGAAAAATTAGCGACTCCGGATGTGAATGTTGCGGATTTAATTGGCGACATCGACCCGATCAAAGCCGCAACTTTGAAACTTCCTTATTCTGATGAACGTGTTCTGCATTACGGAATGATTCCTCGTGCCAACCGTTCGATATTTGTTTTGAATGAATTGCCCGATTTGCAGGCAAGAATTCAGGTTTCTCTGTTTAATATTTTGCAGGAAGGTGATATTCAGATTCGTGGATTTCAGTTGAGAATGCCTTTGGATATTCAGTTTGTGTTTACCGCAAACCCAGAGGATTATACCAATCGTGGAAGCATTGTTACTCCTTTGAAAGACAGAATCGGGTCGCAGATTTTCACGCATTATCCGAAAACAATTGAATTAGCAAAACATATTACCGAACAGGAAGCACAAATTTCATCAGAAGATAAAGCACAGATTCAAATTCCTCATTTAGCGAAAAATCTTTTGGAAGAAGTCGCTTTTGCAGCCCGTGACAGCGAATATGTGGATGCCAAAAGTGGTGTAAGTGCAAGATTGACGATCAGTGCCATGGAAAACTTGGTCGCCGCAGCAAAATTACGTTTGATAGAAACAAATGCTTCAAAAACCACCGTTCGTTTATTAGATTTTATGTCGATTATCCCTTCAATTACCGGGAAAATTGAGTTGGTGTACGAAGGCGAACAGGAAGGTGCAGATTATGTGGCGAAAATATTAATCGATAAAGCCGTGATGATCCAGTTTGAAAGTATTTTCCCAAGAATTTCTAAACTTGAAAAAGAAGGCATTAAAACCCCCTACACTGATTTAATTAATTGGTTCAATAAAAATCATCTTGAACTTAATTATACCGATACCGACGAAGAATTCTACAGTAAACTGAACAGCATTACGCCTCTGACAACTGTAATTGAAGAAAACGCTTCAGAATTAAGTGAAGAAGATAAAAACTTCTGTAAAGAATTGGTTTTATGGGCTTTGACAATCAGTAAAAAATTAGACAAATCTGAAAATTCTAACGCTTATACTTTTGATTCTGCGGATATTGGTCAATATTTGCGTAACTAAATTTATACTCTGATTCTGTAATTTAATCATAATAAAACTATAAATCCTTCGCATTGCCGAAGGATTTTATTTTAAAGTCATTATTTCTGTTTGAAAATTTATTATTTTCGTAAACCAAATTATTTATATGAGAAAGATTGATTTACTTTTCGCAGAATACGCAGAAAGTCATAGAAATTCAACCAATAAACTGATACACTGGATTTGTGTTCCATTGATTTTCTGGACAATTTTAGGCTTTATCTCACTGATTCCGGCACCTCATTTTTGCGCTTCCTATTTTGGTTGTATAAGTCTTATAAGCATCATTGCTATAGTTTTGGTTACTATTTTTTATGCACGACTTTCTCTGCTTATAAGCTTTCTTATGATTATTATAATGCTATTAATGGAACATTTTGCGTATGCTATAAATATTAATTTTGGCAAAAAATCGTGGATGATCTATGCCGGCATTTTTATCATCACTTGGATTTTACAGTTTGTAGGCCATAAAATTGAAGGTAAAAAGCCATCTTTCCTGAAAGACCTTCAGTTTCTTTTGATAGGGCCGATCTGGCTTTTAAGCTTTATCCTGAAAAAAACAGGAATCAGATATTAATCTTCCAAGGCATAAACTGCAAAACTCGCCAGCCAATGGTCGCCGCCGTAATTTCCCTGAAACAGTAAAGGTAATCCGTTGACTAAAAATTTATCTGCTGTCTTCTGAAAATCTTTTTTTAGCGGATGTTTTTCGGGAAGTGATTTTGCAATTCCTTTCATGCACCATGCTTTAGAAAACGACAAACCAACCAAATGAACCGTTTGATAATCGCTTAAATCACTTACCACAGGGATTTTCTCAATATTTTCTAAACTTCGTTTTTCATAGAATTTATTAATCCATTTTACAAATTCTTTTTGTGGAAGAACTCTTCTCATCAAATCTGCAATTTCTAAACTTGGTGAAAAGAAATCCGAACCGTCCGGCTCCAAATAAGCAGGCGTGTTCTCGTCTTTTAAGTAAAAATATTTCGCTTTGTCTATTAATTGATTTTCAAATTCTTTATCATTATTTGCTCTTGCCCAGTCAATTGCAAATGCCATTGCAAAAGCGGTATTGGGGTGAACGCCGGTTCTGTTGGGATACGTTTGCTTGGGTAAATATTTTTTCCAGGCAATTAAAATTTTATCCGTCAAAGGTTTTAAATTCTGATGCCAGATTTTTGCTTTAGGATGATTCCAAGTTGCCATTTCTTCGTCCAGCTTGAGCAACCAAGCCCAACCGTAAGTTCTTTCAAATGTTGTAGTTAACTGATATTTTATAAAATAATCTGCTTCGGACTGCAGTTTTTCCTTTTGGAAAGATTCATCAAGAATTTTTTCAATTTCTTTGGCATTAGCAAGATTTGGTTTGGTTTTTAAAAGCCTTACGAGCATCCAATGTCCATGAACAGAACTGTGCCAGTCGAAACATCCGTAAAAACTCGGATGCAAAACTTTCGGACTTAAAGGAACTTCTTTTTCATTATTTATAATATGAGCTGTTTTGTTCGGATATTCCTGATTGATGCAATGAAGAGGTTTTTCTGATAATTTTAATGCCATTTCGTGCGTCAATTTCGGAGCTTCTTGAGCAAAAAATAAAGCAGGAAAAAATATAATTGCTAAAAGATTTTTTTTCATTCAATAAAAATAAGAAATAAATTGACTTTAATTAAAACGAAATCTGAAATAATAAACATAAAATCACTCAAGAATGATAATTAATTTTTAATTTTGAGAAAAAGCAATAACTATATGAAAAGAATTATTTTGTTTTTACCTTTCCTTGTTCTCATGAATTGTAATAAATCTGAAAGCCAGGAAGCAGTACACATGGATTTAATTGAAGACGCTGTTTCGGCAGATAAAAATATGCCTCCGCCTCCACCGCAAATAAGTGAGAAAATAGTTTCTTCTGTTACAAGTAATAATAACAAGACAGAATCTTCTAAAAAGACCGATACAATTTCCAAAAAAATTATAAAAAATGGTGAAATGGCCATTCATGTTGGAGATATTAAAAAAGCTCAAAATCAGGTCAATGAAATTATAAAGAAAAATAACGCTTACATACAAACTGAACGTTTCAGAAACAGTGATACAGAGGAAAATTTAGAATTTATTATACGTGTTCCACATAAAAATTTTGATGATCTTATCAATTCTTTTTCAAATGGAGTTGGCTCTGTTTTGTCTAAAAATATATCTTCAGACGATGTAACCGAAGAATATACCGATGTCGCTATCAAACTGGCTAATAAAAAGATCTATCTTGAAAAATATAGAGAAATGCTGAAAAATGCGGCCACAACGAAAGATATTCTGGAAATTCAGGAAAACATACGCGAGCTGGAAGATGAAATAGATGTTTCGGAAGGACGGTTGAGATTTATTGATGACAAAGTCAATTACAGTACTTTAAATTTAAGTTTATACAAAGAAAAAATAAGAAGTTCAGCAACTTCAAAAATCGGTTTTGGAAGCCGTTTCGGAGATTCTGTTACTGAAGGTTGGAATATTTTTGTGAGTTTTGTATTGGGTCTTATTTCATTTTGGCCATTTTTATTGTTGATTCCATTAATTGTTTTTGCTTGGAGAAAGTGGAAAAATAGGAGAAAAAAATAAAAAAATCCGAATATCAAATCTGATATTCGGATTTTTAAGTTTACTTTTTAAGCATTAAAATGTTCTTTAACTGTTTCTAAAACTTTCTCTTCAGACATTTGCTGTGAAGTATCTAAAGTGATTTTCAAGTTTTTAAATTGAGCGGTATCATGAAGATAATGTTTCAGCTCTTCCTGAATATTTCCGGGTCCGGTAATATAAACTTCCTGAGAATTGGTCAATAAATTCTCAACTTCCTTGAAAAATTTTATTTTATTGGTTCTTTCTGCATTATTCCCTGCATTTTCACTTGAATTTCCGTGTTGTATTTCTGCTTTTACAGGGCTGCAAAGAAAGAATTTAAATGCATGTTGAGCATCATGATTTTTTACTACAATTGCTTTTTCAGAATCTATCCAAAGTCCTGCTAATTTTTTTTCTGACATAATTTATTTATTTTATTAAGTTATGTTTTAAAATAGGCAAAAACAATGCAAAGTTTACGTTAATGATTGTTAAAATTATTTTCCCAAAACAAAAACTGCAGGAATTTTATGAAGTTCGGGCTTATTTTTCTGCCAGTCTTTGATACTTAAAGTTTTAATAAATTCATGTTCGGAATCGTTGATATTGGCGGCAATACAGAGCTTGGTATTCGGTGAAAGAAATTTGCACAAATCTTCCAAAAGCTGATTGTTTCTGTATGGTGTTTCCATAAAAATCTGCGAATAGCCCGTCTTTTGAACTAAAGCTTCCAGTTGCAGAATTTGTTTTTTCTTTTCACTTTTATCAATCGGAAGATAACCGTGAAAGGTAAATTCTTGCCCATTAAAACCACTGGAAATTAAAGCCAAAATAATAGACGAAGGTCCCGAAACAGGAATTACTCTGATGTTTTTCTCATGACACCATTTTACAATCAAATTTCCGGGATCGGCAATACAAGGAAGTCCGGCTTCGGAAAGTAAACAAAAATCCTGGCCATTCAACATTCTGTCCTGAGCTTCTTTTATATCGGCATTTTCTGTGTATTTATCAAGAAGAAAAAGCTTCAGATCGGCCTGTTTTTTTTCCGGAGCAAAAAATTTAATTATTTTTCTTCCCGTTTTTTCATTTTCCACAAAAAAGTAATTGGTCTGCATGATAAATTCTTTCAAAACAGGTGAAAAATGACTGATTGGCGTGTTTTCAGATAAATAAGCAGGAAGTAAAAAAAGCATATCTTGATAATTATTCTTTATTTTAATTTTTCTCGGTAATCATTTGTTGTTCCAATTTGTGGGCAATCTTATTGCAGGCATCATCCAAAAGCTGATAAACATTTTCAAAATCCTGCATATCGCCCCAATAAGGATCCGGAACTTCAACATTCTGATGATTTCCGGCCGATTCTAGAAACAAACTGATCTTTTGCCGCTGCTCTTCATTTTTAGCTTTTGAAATCACATCTTCGTAAACATCAATATCCATACAATAAATCTTATCAAAATTCTCAAGATCCGAATTGTTGATCGGCCTCGATTTTTGATTTGAAATATCAATATCATGCTTTAAAGCTGTTTTTATGGCTCTTTTGTCGGGATTTTCGCCTTCATGTTGAGAAATTGTTCCTACAGAATCGACGAAAAATTTATCAGAAAGCTTCGTCTTCAAAATACCTTCTGCTAAAGGGCTTCTGCAAATATTTCCCAAACAGACCATTAATATTTTCATATTTTCTGATTAAAGATTTAATTAATATTCGGTTGACAAAACTAAATAAAAAATGAAGAATAATCCTATTCTCCATTTTGATTTTATGCGTAATTAAATTAATGCTTAATTTTTTCGGTAAGCTCTTTTACGTATTTTTTAACTTCCTTATCGATCTTCGAAACATCTTTTATGGTTTCACAGGCGTACATTACGGTTGAATGGTCTTTTCCGCCCATTTCTTCGCCAATTTTCGTGAAAGTTGCATTGGTAAATTCTTTCGCAAAATACATGGCCAACTGTCTCGGAAGCGCAATTTCTCTTTTTCTAGTTTTAGATAAAAGCTGCTCTCTTTTAATCCCGAAATAATCACAAACAACCTCCTGAATATAAGGAATATTGATGATTTTTTTCTGATTGGCAGCAATTTTATTGATCGTTTCTTTTAATAATTCAAGACTTAAATCTGATTTATAAATTGTAGAATAAGCAATCACCGAATTGATGACCCCGATCAGTTCTCTTACGTTAGTTTTAGCTTCAGCAGCAAGGAAATCCAGCATATCGTCTGTCAAGACAATTCCGTCACGGCTAAGCTTGTCAACGATAATTTTTTTACGGGTTTCCAGATCCGGAGATTTAATTTCCGCAGAAAGTCCCCATTTGAATCGGGAAACAATTCTGTCCTGAATATCCATAATGTCAACCGGAGCTTTATCTGAAGTAAGAATGATCTGCTTTCCGTTTTGATGCAAATAATCAAAAATATGGAAGAAACTATCCTGCGTTGCAGATTTACCCGAAAGAAACTGAATATCGTCAATGATCAGAACATCTACCATTTGATAAAAATTGGCAAATTCTGTCTGTTTATGAGCTTTAGCCGAAGAAATAAATTGTTGGATAAACTTCTCTGAAGACAAATAAAGAACGACTTTATCGGGAAACTGGCTTTTCACTTCCAGACCAACCGCTTGCCCAAGGTGGGTTTTTCCTACACCGTAACCTCCGTATAAAAATAATGGGTTGAAAGCCGTTGCTCCAGGTCTTTTGGCAATAGATCTTGCCACCGTTGACGCAAATTTATTGCTTTCACCTTCCACATAATTGTCAAAAGAAAAATCTGCTTTAAGGTTTGAATCTATATTTACTTTTTTGATTCCCGGAACTACAAAAGGATTGACAATATTGGACGAAAAACCCTGAGGCATTGTTTCCTGCATTTTTGGAGTCGGAACCGTTTTACCTTTCATATTCATCGTAACGGGCTTTTCTAAACCGCTTGGCTTATTTTCCATTACCGAATACCAAAGTTTCACTCCTTTACCGATGTTTTTCTTCAGGGCAGCAGAAAGCAACGATAAGTAATTATCTTCAATATATTCTTTATAAAAATCACTTGGAACCATTAATGTAAGATTATTGTCAACCAACGAAATCGGCTGTACTTTATCAAACAGTAAATCAAAAGATTTTTCAAGTTTTTTAAGATCAGAATTATCTTCAGCCGCGTTTAGGTTGTCTCGCATAAACTGAAGGCAATTCTGCCATATCATTACTAAATTTTCATCCATTTTATGCCCTGATTAATTCTTTGGTTAGTTAATTTTATTAGGAAGACAAAGGTCACATTTTTTATTTTTAAAAAAAAATATTGCGGGTATTGATTATTTAAAAATATATTTGTATGTATAATTCAGAACTTAAAATGATACATACAACTCACTCAATAAGAGTACGTTACGCAGAAACAGACCCAATGAAATATGTATATTACGGCAACTATGCTGAATATTTTGAACTTGGAAGAGTTGAGCTTTTCCGAAGCATAGGAATATCATATGACGAGATCGAAAAGTCGGGAATTTGGCTTCCTGTTTCCGAATACAATATTAAGTATTTAAAACCAGCTTTGTACGATCAAAAATTAGAAATTCATACTTTTTTAAAAAAAATCCCCGGAGTGAGGATAGAATTTGAATATGAAATTTACAACGAAGAAAAAATAAAAATCACAGAAGCCCGTACCACTCTATTCTTTTTGGAAGCCAGCACCAATAAAATTATTAAATGCCCCGAAATTTTGATGCAGCTCATCAAAGAAAACTGGAAAGAATAAAAATAATAATATGCAAAAAACTATAAAATAGATTTTTTTAAACCTGTTTTCAATTTCCTATCTTTGATCACAAATAGAATCAATGACTTTATCAGTTTTAATTTTTATACTAATTGGAGCTATCTGTTGGGTTTATACCAGACTCAACCAAAAAATTCAGGTTTTAGAAAAACAGGTTTCCGATTTGTCTAAAAAAGAAACTGATAAAGAAAATATTACTCAGGAAAATCAGCCTGAACCTGTTACAGATATCGTCAGTCAGGATTTTATTTCCAAAACGCCGGAAGTTTCAACACCGGAATTCCAAGAAACCAAGCCGCAGAAAGACTTACTGGCTCCTGTTTTTGATTTTTTAAAGCAGAATGCGCTTACAATTATTGGTATTTTTACATTGGTTTTAGGAATCGGCTATTTTGTAAAATATGCAATCGATAAAAACTGGATCGGTGAAACTTCTAGAGCCGGAATTGGCTTTTTGGTTGGTACAATTATCATTATAATTGGTCATTTTCTGAGAAAAAATTATACGGTTTTCTCTTCTATTATTACGGGTGGCGGCGTTGCTGTTCTTTATTTTACGACAACGATTGCATTTCGGGAATACCATCTTTTTACTCAAAATACCGCTTTTGCGATTACCTGCGCAATTACCGTTCTTTCAATTGCTCTTTCTTATCTTTATAAAAGTGAAATTTTAATTCTATTTTCTTTATTCGGCGGCTTTCTGGCCCCTTTGATGATCAGTACCGGACAAAGCAATTATCTTTTCCTCTTCACTTATATTTCTGTGCTCAATTGCGGAATGCTTCTCATCGCTTATCTGAAACAATGGAAAAGCATCGGATGGATATCTTTCATATTTACAGGCATTTATCTATTTTTCTGGACTGTTGAAAAACCACAAATTTCAAGCATTACTTTTTATATAATCACATACGTTATTTTTTATGCTTTTGCACTTCAGAATTATATTAAAAGAAATTCGCTTCTGAAACCGGATATTTTAATGCTTGTCCTGATTAATTTTTCCAGCGTTGCAGGATTGGTTTATATTTCCAATGAACTAAAGCTTGCTCCGGCGGCTTTATTTCCTGTTATTTTCGCAATCATCAATTCTGTCGGTCTTTACAGAGAATTTCAAAAGAAAAATTTCGGGATCGATTATTCAGTATTTGCGGGCATTACGATCAGTCTTATCACTTTGGCTTTGGCACTCGAATTCAAAACACATCTTATTACCAGCGTTTGGGCAATTGAAGCAAGCCTTCTTCTTTATATCTGGAAAAAAACCGATCATAAAATCTTTAAAACTTTCTTTTACATTTTGTTTCCGCTGGTTTTTATTTCTCAAATGATGACTTGGGCAAAATATTTTGATCCGGCGCCTTTGCAAATAGTTTTCAATCCGGTTTTTATTACGAGTTTGGTTGTGATTGGAAGCGTTTTGATGAATTTGATTTTGCTGAAAAAAGATTCAGAAGAGCATAAAACTGAAAATGAATTTTATGAAAACCTGCTGAAAATTTTATGTTTCGGAATTATTTATTTGTCGGTTTTGTTTGAAATAATTTATCATATTTCAGCTCAGCCTTTAGTCATTATTGCCGCGATTGGCTTTTTATTCAGTATTTATTATGTCTTTTTATTGCTTTTGTTCGGCAGAAAACTTGGAATCAGCAAAGACTTTGAAACGGGCATGATTTATCTCTTTTTGTTTTTAATCATTCTTCATATTTCATCATCGCAGATTGCAACAGAAATCATCGGCAACAAAGTGGAATCCGGCTCTTTCGTTGTGCATCTTGTATATCTTTTACCTTTTATTTTCCTTTTATTAAGAAATATTCCAAAATCAGACTTTATTAAAACGAAGCTTTCACATTGGCTGATTTCTTTCGTGATTGTTTTATGCTTTAGCTTAGAATTTTTTCGTACTTATTTATTGCTCAACGCAAATGGCTTTACTGGTATTGATTCTTTAAAAAACCATTTCAGCATTTTGTATCTGCCAATAATCTGGGCTGTTTTGTCATGTATTTTCATCTATTTTGGACTGAAAAAAAACATGTCCGTTTATAACAAAATAGGTTTCACATTACTTGGGATCATGATTCTAAAATTATATGTTTATGACATTTGGCAAATGGATAATATATCCAGAATCATTGCATTTATCATATTGGGCGTTATTTTGCTGCTGAGTTCTTTTATGTTCCAAAGATTTAAAAATATGATTAAAAGCCTTGTCGACAAAAAAGAAGATAAATCATCAAACAACGAATAAAAAATCAATAAAAGTCATTATTCATCAACAATTTATAATTTATTTTATTTTTTTGTTGACTATTTGTAAAAAATAAGTATATTTATCAAGTTTTTAATACTTATATTTTTGACTATGAAAAAAATCCTATACTCTTTACTTATTTTTGCTTCGGCAACATTGTTTGCTCAGAAAAATACCAGCGTAAAATTTGCAATTTGTAACGACGCTGTCGGCACTGTTGACATGTTTGAGGCAAGAAAAGATTATGTTCAAAGCGTTAATATATTTAAGCCAAAAGCAAATCTTCCACAAAATCTGAAGAAATACGATTACTTAGCTGAAAACGGATTAGCTGAAGTAAAATTCAAAAAAGATGTTGGCACTTTAGATATTATATCGCTTGGCCAGCTTAATATTCAGAATGGCCTTCCAAAGGAATCACCCGTATTTATTGAAGGTTACGAATTCAGCAATACAGACACAATTATTTTTGCAGATATGATGTCTGATTACAGAGTAGGTCTTGTGGATGGCAAAAAAGCTTTAGTGATTACGACCATTAAAAAATAATTACATTAAGATTATAATTCAAAAAACGGATATTCAGCTGAATATCCGTTTTTTTAGTATTTATTATTCCACTTTTTCTTAAGTTCTTCGTAGATTTTCTTTTCGGTAGCATTATTTCCGGGTTCGTAGAATTTCACATCTTTTATTTCTTCCGGTAAAAAATCCTGATTCACAAAATTACCTTCAAAAGAATGTGCATATTTATATTCTTTTCCGTAATCAAGATCTTTCATCAGCTTTGTCGGAGCATTTCTCAAATGTAACGGAACAGGCAGATTTCCGGTCTTTTTCACATAAGCCAACGCATCGTTGATTGCAGCATAAGCCGAATTGCTTTTTGGAGAAACGGCAAGATAAATAGCGGTTTCACTTAATAAAATCCTCGCTTCCGGATTTCCTATTACATTGATCGCCTGAAAACAATTATTGGCAATCACCAAAGCATTAGGATTGGCCAAACCAACATCTTCGGAAGCCAAAATAAGCATTCTTCGTGCAATAAATTTGATATCTTCACCGCCGGCAATCATTCTTGCGAGCCAATAAACAGCACCATTCGGATCACTTCCCCGCATAGATTTTATAAAAGCGGAAATAATGTCATAATGCTGCTCGCCATTTTTATCATAAAGCGCCATCGTTTCCTGAAGAACAGACATCACATCTTCATTGGAAATTTCTTTATTGTCAGAATTTTTAAACTGATTCAAAACCAATTCGACAGAATTGATCAGCTTTCTGCCGTCGCCACCTGAATATTGAATAAATGCCTGCTTATCTTTAATGCTGAAATCGGTTTTTTCTTCTTTATTAAATCTTTCAAGGGCAATATCAATTAATTCTTCAAGTTTTTCATAAGTCAAGGCTTTCAAAATATAAACCTGGCTTCTCGAAAGCAAAGCCGAAACCACTTCAAAGCTCGGGTTTTCCGTTGTTGCACCGATTAAAATTATCCATCCTTTTTCTACGGCATGAAGCAACGAATCTTGTTGTGATTTGTTGAAACGGTGGATCTCATCGATAAAAAGAATTGGTGATTTCCCTGAAAAAAGATTTTGCTTTTTGGCTTCTTCAATTACATCGCGCACATCTTTCACACCCGATGAAACCGCTGAAAGTTTGAAAAATTTCCTTCCAGATTTTTCCGAAATAATTTCCGCCAACGTTGTTTTTCCTGTTCCGGGAGGTCCCCAAAGAATCAGGGAATTTAAAGCATCATTTTCCAGCATTTTCCGAATCGTCCCTTTTTCGCCGGTAAGATGCTCCTGCCCCAAAACTTCGTCCAGATTTTTAGGTCTCAATCTTTCTGCTAAAGGAATATTGCTGCTCAAAATTGTTCAGATTTTTTATTTTCTTTTATAAATTTTCAGCAAAACCAATCATATCGACTTGCTGAAACTTCCAACAAATTTAAACTAATTTTCAATTTTTTAGCCTATTTTTGCATTGTTTTGAAACTTACATTCAATAAAATCATTACATCGCCATTGGTAATTTTAATCAGATTTTACCAATGGTTTATCTCGCCTTTACTTCCAAAAAACTGCCGTTACGAGCCTACATGTTCGCATTATATGGTAGAATCTCTTCAGGTTCACGGTATTTTTAAGGGATTCTGGCTCGGATTAAAAAGAATAGCAAAATGTCATCCTTGGGGCGGAAGCGGTTACGATCCTGTTCCACCAAAAAAGGAAAAAATTCAAAAAACGAACTATTAAAAAATTAAAAATGAATACTCTATTTTTTAGAATTTACCTTGCAGCATTCGCATTGATCACACAATGTTTCTTTGCACAAAATTATCCGGATGGATTGTCTGACGGTACTTTAAAAGTAAATTCTTCGGAAATTCCAGTAAAAATATTTTCAACAACTGAGCCTGTAGATTTAATTTCTTTTGCAGACAATAAAGCGAACAAAAGTGTTTTGGTCATCTTAAACAAAACAAATCTTGAACCTGCGTATTTTGTCAACAACGCAATGATTTTAGATAAATATAAAAACGGAAATTATCAGTTTTTTGATGAAAACCTGAAATTAATTGAAGGTGTCAAAATTACTGAAGACAACATTGAAACACTAAAATATGCCATAAAAACTCCAAATCCTATCAAGTCTTCGGATCAGGTTGAATTGGAAACTCCTTTTAAAATCTGGGATCCTTCAACAGGAATTCAGTTAGGGCCCTTGACATTACATTTTTATAGCTTAATGTTCATTTTGGCTTTTGGGTTGGGTTATGTTTTAATGACAAGAATTTTTACTATAGATAACATTAACCAAAAATATCTTGAGCCACTTTTTACATGGACACTAATCGGAACTATTCTTGGCGCAAGAATGGGGCACGTTATTTTTTATCAGCCGGAATTGTTTAAAGAAGATTTCTGGAGCGTATTTTTACCAATCAGCACAAAAAATGGATTCAAATTCACAGGATTTTCAGGACTGGCAAGCCACGGAGCAACCATTGCTTTGATCTTGACAACTTTATATTATTCATTCAAAATCATTAAGAAAAATCCGTTTTGGGTATACGACAGATTAGGAATCGTGGTTTCTTTAGGCGGAGCATTTGTAAGATTGGGTAACTTTTTCAATTCTGAAATCATCGGAAAACCGGCAGATCCAAATTCACCTTTCGCTTTACTTTTTCCTCAGCAAAGCAGCGAATATGGTGTGACTGTGCCACGTTATCCGACCCAGTTATTTGAAGCCGCAGGATACGTTGCTCTTTTTGTTCTGCTTTGGATTTTGTACAGAAAAACTAATAAAAAATATCAGCAAGGTTGGTTGTTTGGATTGTTTTTTATTATTCTTTGGGCAATCAGATTCTTTGTAGAATTCTTAAAGGAGCCGCAAGGAGACGAGTTCATTTCTTTTGCAGGATTAAATACGGGACAAGTTCTTTCTATTCCGTTTATGCTTGCCGGAGTTGTGATCATGTTCATTTCCAAAAAGTTTAAAATTACGGAAGCAGAAAATGCCAAACCTGAATAATTTAATTCTAAAATACAAATCAGAAAGTCACAATTGAATTGTGGCTTTTTTGTTTAATTCAAGGAAAACACTTCCCAGTTCATCAATCACATCTGTCGGTTGCATCGCTTCTTTTGATATTTTTTCAGCAGCAAAATCAGCCGCTTTTCCGTGGAGCCAAACTCCAAAAACAGCAGCTTCCTGTTCTGAATATTTCTGAGCTAAAAGCGATGTGATAATTCCTGTAAGAATATCGCCGCTTCCTCCTTTCGACAATCCCGAATTTCCTGTAATGTTATAAAAAACCTGTCCGTTTGGGGTTACGACTTGCGTATGATGGTCTTTTAAAACAATATAAATGTTTAATTCTTGGGATTTTATTTTGGCTAAATTTAATCTTTCGAAAGAATTTTCTGTTTTGCCAAAAAGCCTTTCAAACTCTTTTGGATGCGGAGTTATAATTGAATTTTTTGGAATCAGTTTTAAGTTTTCTTTACTTTTAGAAATAATATTTAAAGCATCCGCATCCAAAACTAAAGGCTCAGAAGCTTGTTTTAAAAAATGTAAAAGAGCTTTTTCAGTCAAAGGTTCCGTTCCCAATCCTGAGCCAATTCCATACGTTGAATCCTTTTGAATTTCTATATTTTCGATACATTTTTCTCCGCCGGAAATGAACATTGCTTCAGGAACACTGGTCTGAAGAATCTCATAACCGCAAGCCGGAGAATGTACAAACGTAAGCCCGGAACCAACTTTCAATGCAGATTTTGCGGCCAAAACCGCTGCACCGATTTTACCGTAGCTTCCAGCAACAATTATTGTTTTTCCGTAAGTTCCTTTGTGCGTAAAACTTTCCCGAGGTTTAAAAATTTTTAAAATCTCATCATCATCAATCACAAAATCATCAGTCGAAGTTTTATCGATAAATTCCTTGCTTAATTCAATATCCAAAACAATTACTTTTCCGGAAAATTTTCCGGTTTCGGGATGAAGAAAAGCCTTTTTCCAAAACTGGAAAGTTAAAGTAAAATCTGTTTTAAACAGAATGTCATTGGCCTTATTCAGCTTATCTGCAAACATTCCGGATGGAATATCGATCGAGATTTTCGGACTATTTTTTGAATTTAAGCTTTCAATTAATTTCTTATAAATTCCTTCAAGCTTTCTTGATAAACCCGTTCCGAAAAGCGCATCTATAATGATTGTTTTTTCGTCAAAATTATATTTTTCGATTTCACTATAATCTTTTAAAGAAATTCCAGATATCTCTTTCAATCTTTTATAATTCTGCTGAGTATTATCTGAAAACTTTTTATTTGATTGATTAATAAAAACATCAACGTCAAAACCTTTCAGGTAAAGTAATCTTGCAATCGCAAAGCCATCTCCTCCATTGTTTCCGTTTCCACAAAAAACTGCAAATTTAGTATGGTTTTTACAGTACAGAGAAATCCAGTTTACACAGGCAATTGCAGCTCTTTCCATTAATAAAATAGAAGAAACCGGTTCGTTTTTAATCGTAAATTCATCTGCAGATCGAATCTTTTCAGTTTCAAAAATTTTCATATAGCAAGTTTTTATTAAATTTAATCATTATAATTTAAAAATTATGCCACATTAACGATAAAATAATTACGAAAACAGTAAAGATTATTATTTTTAAATTATACTTTTGTAATAAACAATTAAAAATATAAATTATGGGATTTGTAAGTGAGTTCAAAGCCTTTGCTTTCAAAGGAAATGTACTTGATTTGGCTGTCGGTGTTATCATCGGGGCTGCTTTCGGAAAAATTGTATCATCTTTGGTTGAAGACGTGATCACGCCTCTATTATTAAACCCGGCCCTTAAAGCGGCGGGTGCAGAAAATATTGCTACACTTACCTGGAACGGAGTCAAATATGGCAATTTCCTTTCAGCAGTGATCAGCTTTTTGTGTATTGCAATGGTTCTCTTCTGGGTTATCAAAGGAGCCAATAAATTGAGCAGAAAAGAAGAAGTTGCAGCGGCTCCAGCAGGCCCGACTGAAGATCAAAAACTATTAATGGAAATCCGGGATTTGCTGAAAAGTAAAAACAATATATAAAATAAAATGCCGCAGTATTGCGGCATTTTTTATTTAAAGTTTAACTAAAAACTTATTGTATCTGCAAAATACTTGAAATCTGTTCTGCTAAAGAAAGACCAATTCTGTCTTGAGCTTCCAAAGTTGAAGCTCCTGTATGCGGAGTCAAGGAAATTTTAGGATGATTTAAAATCTCTTTTGAAGGAGTCGGTTCGTTGATGAAAACATCAAGACCGGCAAACTTCACTTTTCCTGAATCCAAAGCCTGAATCAAAGCTGCTTCATCGATTACTCCGCCTCTTGAACAGTTTACGATTGCTACGCCGTCTTTCATGATTCCAAATTCGTTTTTCCCAATCATAAAGCCTTCTTTTTGCGCCGGAACGTGAAGTGTGATAAAATCTGAATGCTTCAAAACATCCTGCAAAGGCTCTGTTTCAATATCAACATTAATAAACTGATTGTTGTAAAACGTCACTTTAATGCTTGCTCTTCCTACATTATTATCAGCAGCGACAACTCTCATTCCCAGACCTAAAGCAATCCTTGCTACTTCCTGTCCGATTCTTCCCATTCCAACGATTCCGATGGTTTTACCTCTCAATTCAATACCTTTTGCATAAGATTTTTTAAGATTAGCAAATTCTGTTTCACCAACTAAAGGCATTTTTCTGTTCGAGTCCTGCAAAAATCTTGCGCCTGAAAATAAATGCGCAAAAACCAGCTCAGCAACAGATTCTGAAGAAGCTGAAGGTGTATTGATCACATGAATTCCTTTTTCTCTGGCGTAATCTACATCGATATTATCCATTCCTACTCCACCTCTTCCAATGATTTCGATCGACGGACAATTGTCTATAATATCTTTTCTTACCTGTGTTGCGCTTCGTACCAAAATCGTTCTGATTTTGTGCTCATTAATATAATCAACCAAAAGCTCCTGCGGAACTTTTGTAGTAATCACTTCAAATCCTTTCCCAGACAATGCATCAATTCCAGATTGGTCTAAGCCGTCGTTTGCTAAAACTTTCATAAATATTTTTATATTTTAAAAATTAAAGATTTAAAAAATTAAAGAATTTAAACTGCTTAAATATTCCAACTTCTAAATCTTTTCAATTGATTTTTTTAATCTTTAAAAACCTCAATGGTTACTTGTTTTTCAACCAAATCGGTAAATTTACCTTTGTATCGCGTAGCTCTTACCAAGTGATTATCAATCCAATGATAATTTCCGCCTCTTGGTTTTCCACATAATACACTGTGATATTTGAAGCCGTGCTTATCCAACCAATCTATTGTGATTTGCTTTAGATTTTCAGTTCTTGAAGTGAAAAAGCAGATTTGATGGCCTTCGTCATACCATTTGTTGATAGTTTCCAAAGCATCCGGATAAGGTTCGCAGGTTACCATTCTTTCCGGCTCTTCGTTGGGAACATCGTCTGTAATAGTTCCGTCAATATCTATCAGATAATTCTTTACACCGTCCTTCAGGATAGGGCTGATATGTTCTTTATATTCTAATTCCATTGCAAAATTTTGAATGGCAAAGTTACGGCTTATCACACAAACCTTTACATTAATCTTAGTTTATGTTAAAATTTTAACCATGAAAATGGCTTTTTCAAAACAATTTCATCTAAAGCCGTGTATTATTCATAAATATAGTTGATTTTTTTCTTTATTATTTTCGACTATATTTCTTAAATATTAAAAAATTTAAACAAATATTTTACAAAATCATGATTTAAACTTAAATTTGTAGGAATGGAAGAATATGTAGTTTTAGTAAATCCTGATGATGAAGTTTTGGGTTTGATGGAAAAACAGCAGGCTCATATCAACGGTTTGCTTCATCGTGCATTTTCTGTGTTTTTATTTAATGATAAAGGCGAAATGCTTCTGCAAAAGCGCGCTTCACAAAAATATCATTCGCCAAATCAATGGACGAATGCCGTTTGCTCGCATCCGCGTGATGGCGAAACCTATCTTGAAGGAGGCAAAAGAAGGCTGAAGGAAGAATTGGGAATTGAAGTTGAACTTTCCGAAAAATTTGATTTCATTTATAAAGCCGATGTCGGTGGCGGACTTTGGGAACACGAGTTGGACCATGTTTTCACAGGATATTATAATTCTGATTTTGATCTGAATAAAAGCGAAGTAGAAGAAGTGCGCTACATTTCTATGGAAAATCTAGATAAAGAAATGTCTGAAAATCCTGAAAAATTTACAGAATGGTTTAAAATCATTTTAGAAGAATACAAACACCACTTTTAGCAAATAATGAAAAAAACACTCTTTTTGTTCGCTTTTTTAATCAGTTTATGGGCTTTTTCACAAAAATTTGATACTGAAGTTTTTGACAGCGAAAATTATTCGATCACAATTCCCGATACCTGGAAAGCAACCAATGACGACGGAATTGTAAATATTTTCCCAACCAACCAAATTGGCGCCATTACTATTTCCGAATATCACGGCCTTGATTTGCCAAAAGACCAAACCAAAAAATTTATTCTTGCGCTTTACAATTCTAAAGATGACGAGAAAAAAATAAAAAGCGGAAGCAGTAAAAAAGGATATACAGAATATCATTATGAATACTTTGATGATAAAGAAAATCTTTTCTGGATCACAAAAGTATTTCAAAAAGATAAAGATTTATATCTTTTGAGCATCAATTGCCAGCAAAAATACTGGAATGGAAATTATATGAAGGTTTTTAATGAGACTTTCAACAGTTTTAAAATTAAGAAATAAAAATAAACATGAAGAAAACAGCCTTGTACGACAAACACGTTTCTTTGGGAGCGAAAATAGTACCTTTTGCAGGATTTGAAATGCCTGTACAATATTCCGGTGTTACGGAAGAGCATTTTGCAGTAAGAGAAAAAGCGGGATTATTTGACGTATCTCACATGGGACAGTTTTTCATCGAAGGTGAAGGCGCAAAAGATCTTTTACAATATGTGACAACCAACAATGTAGACGCTTTGGAAAACGGAAAAGCTCAATATTCTTGCCTTCCGAACGAAAACGGCGGGATTGTAGACGACCTTATTGTTTACAAAATGGAAGATAATAAATATTTTGTCGTTGTAAATGCTTCAAACATCGAAAAAGACTGGAATCACATTTCAAAATACAACACTTTCGGTGCTAAAATGACAAATGCGTCGGATGAAATGTCTCTTTTGGCAGTTCAGGGACCGAAAGCTACTGAAATTCTTCAAAAGATAACTGAAACCAATTTATCAGAAATTCCTTATTACCATTTTACCGTTGGTTCGGTGGCTGGAGTAAGTGATGTGATTATTTCAAACACTGGTTACACAGGAAGCGGTGGTTTTGAAATTTATTTTAAAAACGACAATGCAGTACAACTTTGGGATGCAATCATTGAAGCTGGAGAAAGTGAAGGCATTATTCCTTGCGGATTGGCTGCCAGAGATACTTTGAGGCTTGAAAAAGGTTTCTGCTTATACGGAATGGATATTGATGATACGACTTCGCCAATTGAAGCAGGATTGGGCTGGATCACCAAATTTGATAAAGATTTTGTTTCTAAAGAAATTTTTGCAAAACAAAAAGAAGAAGGTGTTACCAGAAAATTGGTCGGTTTTGAATTGCAGGATAAAGGAGTTCCAAGACACGATTATCCTGTGGTAGATGCGGAAGGAAATGTAATTGGTAAAGTAACTTCCGGAACGCAGTCTCCGATGAAAAAGATCGGTTTGGGAATTGCTTATGTTGATAAACCGCATTTCAAGCTGGGTTCTGAAATTTTCATTCAGGTAAGAAATAAAAACATTCCTGCAAAAGTGGTGAAAATGCCTTTTGTACAATAATCAAATTGTTTTTAATGATAAAAAACCACAGAAGTTGTTTCTGTGGTTTTTTATTTTCCTGAAAAGTCTAAGGATTAATTTCCGTTGAAATGCGCTCTTAGAGCCTCAATATTTTTCTTGTCGTTTCCTATAAATATCTCTTTATCTGTAAGGAAAACCGGACGCTTTAAAAAAGTATAATGATCCAAAAGCAATTCTTTAAAATCATCTTCTCCCATTGTTTTCAAATCAAGCTCTCTCAATTTTATCTGAGTAGATTTTTTGCTGAACAAATCTTCATAAGAATTGGTGATTTTATACATTGCCTCCACTTCATCTTCGGTAATAGGCTCTTTTTTAATTTCGCGAAGTTCCCAGTCTCTGAGATCAAATTTTGCTAATATTTTCCTGCAGGTGTCACAACTATTAAGATAAAACACTTTTTTCATCTATATAAATATATTTATTAATTTAACATTAATGTCCCCAAATTGAACATTTTGACAATATAAGACTTTAATTGCTCAAAAAAAGAATTTAATCCGACTTTTTAAAAATTATTAAATATCTTTAGTCAAAATTTATAAAAATGGACAACAAACCTATTACTTTTCAGTTTATTTCTGAGCCTTCGGATGTGAATTATGGCGGGAACGTACATGGAGGAAGTGTGATGAAATGGATCGATCAAGCAGGTTATGCATGCGCAACGACATGGAGCGGAAATTATTCTGTAACGGTTTATGTTGGCGGAATCCGTTTTTATGAGCCCATCAAGATTGGTGAAATTGTAAAAGTGGAAGCGCAGGTGATTTATACAGGTTCATCAAGTATGCATATTTCGATTAACGTCTTTTCAAGAAATTTGAAGCAGCCCACTTTTGACAAAAAAACACACTGCATTATTGTTTTTGTAGCTGTTGATGAAAACGGAAAAAAATTGCCTGTTCCAAAATGGATTCCGGAAACGGAAGAAGAAAAACAACAGGAAATGTACGCTCAAAGACTGATGAATCTGAGATCCCAGATCGAAAACGAGATGAAGCCATTTTTATAACTTATTTCAATGCTTAGAAAAGATTTTATACTACTTTCTTCATTAGGGTTTTTAGGTTTATATTCTTGTGGAATTTCTAATGTGAAAAGTATCAGAAGGCCTTTAGCAATACAATTATATACAGTTCGCGATGCAGTATCGGATAATTTGGAAAAAGCATTGGAAAAGCTGGCTTCTCTTGGCTTTACAGAACTGGAAATATATGGCTACAACGGCAATTTCTTTGGCAAAAGCAAAAATGAATTTTTGTCTGTTTTAAATAATACAGGCTTAAAAGTTATAAGTTCGCACCATCAAACCGGAGTTATTAAAAATGAAGCTGGAACTTTGACCAATAACTGGGAAAAATCTGTTGAGGATCTCCATTTTATAGGTACAGAATTTATGGTTTGTTCTTATCTTCTTCCCGAAGAAAGATCAATTGAAAAATATAAAAAGCTTCCGCAATTACTGGAAAAATCAGGTGAGCTTACAAAGAAAGCAGGAATTCAGTTTGCGTATCATAATCACGATTTCGAGTTTGAAAAATTTGATGATAATCAAAATATTTATGATTTTATTTTACATCAAGCTTCTTCAGATCTTGTGAAAATGGAGCTCGATCTGTATTGGATTTCAAAAGCAGGCCTTGATCCTTTAGATTATTTTGAGAAGCATCCTCTACGTTTCCCATTGTGGCATGTAAAAGACATGAAAACCGGAACAAAAGATTTTGCGGAAGTAGGAAACGGAACAATTGATTTTGAAAGGATTTTTGCCGAGAGAGAAAAAGCAGGCCTTAAATACTGGTTTGTAGAACAGGATTCCAGCGATAAAGATATTTTTAAAAGTATAGAAATGAGTAGGAATTATATTCTTAAAAAACATTTTTTCTTTACATAAAAATAAAAACCTTCCGAAAATCCGGAAGGTTTAAATATTTTAATCCTTGCAATTATACACTTGCGGGCAACCCATAAATTGTGAACAATATAAAGGCCCTGTAACAGCTCCCGTGCAGCTACAGCCGCAAAGTGACAAATCGGGTGTTCCTATTTTTCCTACTCCTCCGACGATGTTTTTAAGATCATCTTTTCTTAATTTTTTAGCGTTTTTTAAAATGTTGTTTGACATAATGATTTGGTTTTAAATGAATATTAATATAAATTTTAGAACAATTTTAAATTATTATATAGCCGCATTATCACAAGTATAAACTTGCGGACAGGCGATATAATTTATGCAATATTTAGGTCCTGTTACAGATCCTGAGCAACTGCAGCCACATAATGATAAGTCCGGGTTTTCAATTATTGCTACTCCTCCGATGATGTTTCTAAGATCATCTTTTTTTAATTTTTTCGCGTTCTTTAAAATGTTGTTTGACATGTGATTTGATTTTTTTATTAAACAATATCTAGTTTGATTAAGATCAAATTTAAAGAATTATTTATAAATATAACGCAAATCAACAACAAATATTATTAAATTTTCATACATAATTTGATTTATTCTAAAATAGTTCATAATACAATTATGCTGGAAGGTTTCAGATTTTTATTAAATTTACCTTTCACAAAAAAACCTTCCAATAAATTGAAAGGTTTACTATTTATTTTTTAAGCTTTATTTATCTTGCGATATTTACAGCTCTTGTTTCTCTGATTACTGTAACTCTTACTTGTCCAGGATAAGTCAGTTCATTCTGAATTTTCTCTGAGATGTCGTAAGAAAGCTGAGAAGCGATTTCGTCATTTACTTTTCCGCTTTCTACCATTACCCTCAATTCTCTACCAGCCTGAATTGCATAAGCACTTGAAACACCTTCAAAACTTAATGCTGCAGCTTCAAGATCTTTTAATCTCTGGATATATGATTCCAAAACCTGACGTCTTGCTCCCGGTCTTGCTCCTGAAATTGCATCGGCAACCTGAATAATCGGAGATAGTAATGATGTCATTTCCACCTCGTCGTGGTGAGCACCGATCGCATTGATTACTTCTGGATTTTCTCCAAATTTTTCAGCCCATTGCATTCCCAATAAAGCGTGCGGAAGTTCAGATTCCTGTTCAGGAACTTTACCTATATCGTGTAAAAGTCCTGCCCTTTTCGCTAACTTTACGTTTAATCCTAATTCCGCAGCCATCGTCGCAGCGATATTTGCTACTTCTCTTGAGTGCTGAAGAAGGTTTTGTCCGTAAGACGAACGGTACTTCATTCTACCGACAATTTTCACCAATTCCGGATGTAAACCGTGGATTCCAAGATCGATGATGGTTCTTTTACCAACTTCAATGATCTCTTCTTCGATCATTTTTTTTGTTTTCTCAACAACTTCTTCGATTCTTGCCGGGTGAATTCTACCGTCTGTTACCAATCTGTGAAGTGATAATCTTGCAATTTCTCTTCTTACCGGATCGAAACATGAAAGAAGAATAGCTTCCGGAGTATCATCAACGATGATTTCTACACCTGTCATCGCTTCCAATGCACGGATATTTCTACCTTCTCTACCGATAATTCTACCTTTTACTTCGTCAGATTCAATATTGAAAACGGAAACTGAATTTTCAATCGCCTGTTCCGTTCCAATTCTCTGAATGGTTTGTACAACGATTTTTCTCGCTTCACTTTTGGCATTCAGTTGAGCCTCTTCCATAATGCTCTGAACGTGCGCCTGAGCTCTTGTTTTGGCTTCTGCTTTCATGGTTTCCACCAATTCTGCTTTAGCTTCTTCAGCGGTGTAATTTGAGATTTTCTCCAGCATTTCAACTTTTCTTGCTGTTGCTGTATCCAAATCACTTTGTTTTTTCTCTAAGATTTCGTTTTTCTTAGCATAATCGGCAATTTGTTTGTCAAGATCTTTTTCTAATTTTCCTGCTTTGCTAAGTTCGTCATTCAGTTTATTTTCTTTGTCTTTTACTCTTTTCTCGGCTTCCTGCATTTTCTTTTCACGAACCTGAATGTCTGCATCATGCTGAGATTTGAGCTCCAAAAACTTTTCTTTAGCCTGAAGATTTTTCTCTTTCTTTATTGATTCAGCCTGTACGTTGGCTTTTTCTATAAGGTTTTCTGCATTTTTTTTGGCATCGTCTATAATAAATTTGGCTTTGGTATTCAACGAGCTTTTAGAAAAAACCATTCCTAAAACAGCACCTAATACCAAGCAAATCACGCCTATAATAATAGCGGTTGTTGTCATATATATATTGAGTTTTAATTGTCTAAATTTAAAATAAAAAAACCTACAATAATTCAGTGATTTAGAGTAAACTCCTGATCTCCACGATTTGATCTGATTCCTTCTCTCTGTAATCTGCGTAATGCAGCACGCCATTGAAAAGACTTTCGAACATTAATTGTTTAGTGTTGAGTTTACCTTAATGTGTTAGAATTACTGTAGGCAGTTTTTCCGGGAAATTTACTTCCCAAATTCATTCAACGTCTGATTTATGTTTACTAATCTTTCGTTGGTAGAATTTATATTTTTTTCGTAGTTCAGATTTACAACTTCTGCATTGGTTCCTAATTTAAGGGCGCACATTGCCAAAGCATCTTGTTTATCTCTCACATCGAAATTTTGTTCAAAATCTTTAATCATATTTTCAATCTGCTTCCCCACTTTGCGCAGAGTTTCTTCCTCTGCTGCGGGTACATTCAGCGGATATACTCTTCCTGCAATATTGATGGTTATTCTCCTTACCTCCATTATAATCCAGTGTTTTGAAGCTGCGCAATACAAAAGTCTACTTCTTTTACCAATCTGTTGATATGGTTTTTCATGAGTCTGTTGTGCTCAGGATTCCCTGATATTGCTGAATACAATTTTATATTTTTCTTTTCTTCTGCTAATACCTGATTTTTTTTTCTTTCTTCATCATATTTCATCTTCAGCTCTTCATGCTCTTTATTTAATTCTAAAAATTTTTCAGAAAGACTTTGATAGCTTTTATGAAGATTCAAAATCTTTTTTTCCAGCTCTGAAAAATTGTTTTCTAAGTCTTGAAGCATTTCAGGTTTAATAATATTCTAACTATTAGCAAAAATATGAAAATATTAAGACTAACAAAAATAAAACCTTCTATATTTTGCTAAAACAAAAAAAGGAGATGCCATGCACCTCCTTTAAATATTAATTTATTGTTATATTATTCAAATTTCAAAACAAACATGATTGCTCTTGTCTGTAAGGTGGAAACCGCAGCCGTCCAATAAGGCGGCGTGGTAGCATTATCGGCTACAATTTCGTTGTTCATAAAGAATGTTCCTCTGATCGCGGGTGTCAATTTAAATTTATTAAAATAAAACTGAACTCCCATCTCTGCAGACCATGCAAAATTGTGCGTTGTAGATCTGAAAACCTGCTGCAAGTTATCATCTTCCGAGTCGGAATTTGACTGTAAATTAACAATATAATTTACCCCAGCCGCCACATAAGGTCTTGAATTGTACCATCTTTCGCCATGCAGTTCCAATAACACAGGAATGTCAACCAAAGTAGATTTTATTTCTCTTACTTTGTCATTCTCCGTCAATGCGATCGGGATAAAAGGCGGATTGGTTAAGCTTCCATCTTTGTAAAAATCATTGGATTGGGTATTGAACGTCAATTGTCTTTGAGCAAACTGTAAACCTGGCTCTACTCTCACATCCAGATAATCATTCAACCTGAATTTTGCAATAAGACCGGCACCGAAACTAATACTTTCTTTGGCAGTAACAAGGTTCTTATTCCCGTTCATTCCATAGGTAGCATTAAGTACGGTATGATAGTCTAGCATATTTCCGTTCAAATAAAATCCCCAACTGAATTTCTGCTGGTCAAAATCTTCCAGCTTATCCATCCTGTTACGGGTTCTAAATTGAGCATCTGCAAAAATTGCAATATTCACTGAGGCTAAAACCAGAGCTTTTAATAGAAATTTATTCATAGGTTATTTTGTTGCTTTATAAATTGTGGCTATACCTAAACTTAATTTTTTATATTCTACTTTTTTAAATCCTGTATCTAAAAGTATTTGTCTCATTTTTTCTCCAAACGGAAAAGCATTTACAGAATCCGGAAGATAGGTGTACGCCCTGTCATCTTTAGAAATCAATCTTCCGATTGCCGGTAATATATTTTTGAAATAAAACATATAAAACGGTCCTAAAAAACCTTCTACTTTTGAAAACTCAAGAATATAAACGCTCTTGTTTTCTTTTACTACTCTTCTCAGCTCTGCCAAACCTTTGGTAAGGTTTTCAAAATTCCTCACTCCAAATGCAACGGAAACAGCATCAAATCTATTGTCCTCGAAAGGTAAATTTTCTGCATCTCCTTTCTGCATGGAAATTTTGCCGTCTAAATTAAGTTTTTTTATTTTAATAACGCCAACATTTAACATTTGTTGCGATAAATCTAAACCAACTACTTTTGCACCGGTTCCTTTTTCTACTGCAATCGCGAGATCTCCCGTTCCTGTAGCCACATCCAGCACTTCCTGCGGCGCATCTTCCTTCATCATTTTTACGAGCTTATTTCTCCACAAAACATCTATTTTCATAGATAAAGCATGGTTTAGCAAATCGTATTTTGGAGCTATATTGTCGAACATGTCCTCTACCTGGCTTTTTTTCGTAGCCTCAGAATTGTAAGGAGTTATTTTGTTGATATCGTTTGTCAAAACTTGTAATATTCTTTATAATAGTTAAGATAATCTTGCTTTCTGAAAATCTTTGTACGGGATTCTACTTTATCAATATTCTTAATCAATTTATCATAATCTTCATCTACATTATAATAAAAATCTTCTGTATAAAGCTTATTGAAGTGTTTAGCACCGCCAAAATAAGGTTTTCCGTCTATAATAGTTTTATCCAACGCCAAAAGTAATGAATCTTTTTTAAGATTGTACCCATAAAATTGACGATTGATATAATAATCTTCGTGTGCGATGTTCAAAAGCCCTCTTACTTTATTTACTTCAAAAGCAGAATCATAGAGCATTTTCTTGTTTTGGTCAAAAACTTTTATCGAATTTTTTCCCTGTTTAAGGTCTACTTTGACGTATTGCCCCGCAGAGATAATCCCTTCATCATCATTGTTGATCTTATAATAATACGTATTCGGAGTCGGATTATCTACCAAGTAATAATTTTTCTTGGCCAAAAGAAAGAAGTAAACCCCAAAGGCAAGAATAAAAACCGCAACAGCAATAAGTAAGCCCTTTAAAGATGGATTGTTTTTCATAGATTTTTAACAACAAGTTTTGCAAATTTAATAATATTTTTAATTCTTTCTTATTAATATTAATTATTAACTTTGCCTCTTTAAAAAATTATTTAAACGAATGCCGAATACGATCATTATTGGCTCAGGATCTTACATCCCAAACAGACTTATTGGTAGAGATTATTTTATAAATTCTGAATTCTACACAGATGAAGGTGACAAGATAGACAAGCCGACAGAAGAAATCATTTCAAAATTTGTAGAAATTACAGAAATTGAAAACAGGAGATATATTGAGGAAGACAATTCAAACTCAAAGATCGGATATGAAGCCGCTAAAATAGCTTTGGAAGACGCAAAAGTAGATGGCGAAGAATTGGATTATATAATATATGCAAGCAATTTTGGTGAAGTAAGCACGGCAGGCCTTGTGAATTTCATGCCCAATATGGCGGCAAGAGTAAAGAATCATTTAGGCATAAAAAACAGGAAATGTATCACTTACGATATGATTTTCGGATGTCCGGGTTGGGTTGAAGCCATGATTTTGGCAGATAATTTAATAAAAGCCAAAGTTGCCAAGACTATTCTTGTAGTCGGAAGCGAAACCCTGAGCCGCGTTACAGATCCTTACGACAGAAATAAAATGATCTTTGCAGACGGAGCTGGCGCAGTTGTAGTTGAGGCTACTGACGAAGAAAATGTCGGCATCATTGCTCACAATACGATTTGTGACAATGGTCCGGAGTTGGAATATTTAGTAAGCGCAACCTCGCTAAATAAAGAAGCTGATCAAAAGATTTTTTATATCAGAATGTTGGGAAGAAAGATTTACGAATATGCCCTGAAAAACGTTCCTGTAGCCATTAAAGAAACTATTGACGGCGCAGGTCTTTCTATTGCAGATGTAGACAAAATATTGATTCACCAGGCAAATGCCAAGATGGATTATGCAATGATCGACAGGCTTCACAAGTTGTATGACATCAAAGAATATGATCATTCGATCGCTCCGATGACGATTCAGCAATTTGGAAATTCTTCAGTTGCTACCATTCCTACCATGTTTGATTTAATAATTAAAGGAAAAATGGATGGTCATTCGTTTAAAGATAAAGGTAATGTTGTAATGGCTTCGGTTGGCGCCGGAATGAACATCAATGCTATCGTTTATAAATTTCCTTAAGACTAAATAATTTAAAATATAAAAGCACAAGGGATTTTCTTTTGTGCTTTTTTTAAACTTGGCTATGCAAAGAAACTTTTTGATTATTACTGCAATCTTCTTGTTTTTGGAGATCTACATTTATCAGGCAATAAGAACCTTAACCGACAATTTCTGGATAAGGCTCGCTTATTGGGTTTTATCATTATCTGTATACGGATTGTTCGTCTACGAATTATCACATTTCCAGCGAACGGACAGAGACGGAAGGCCGCAGTTGCTTATCAGTCTTTTTCTAATCTTTATTTTGCCTAAAATATTTATTGTTTTATTCTTGTTGATTGACGATATTTTCAGAACAGGAGCTTATTTTGCAGGACTTTTTTCGTCTGAAGAAAACTTTTTCCCGGAGCGAAGAAAATTTTTAAGCTTAATCGGATTAGGTTTGGGCGGAGTGCTTTCGGCATTATTTATCGACGGAATTACTTTCGGAAGATACCGCCACAAAGTGCGAAAAGTAAAAGTAAAAATAGCTAATCTTCCAAAAAGCTTCAAAGGATACAAAATCATTCAGATATCCGACGTTCACAGCGGAAGTTTTTCAGATCCTGATAAATTGGCGCATGCAATTGATCTTATAAACGAACAAGATCCTGATTTGGTACTTTTTACCGGAGATATGGTGAATAATGTTTCGGACGAATTTAAGCCGTTTATTCCTCTTTTTTCTAAAATTAAAGCTAAAGACGGTAAGTTTGCCGTATTGGGAAACCACGATTACGGCGATTACGTCACATGGCCTTCTATCAATGCTAAAAAACAAAATCTTGATACACTTATTGCTTATGAAAAACAAGCAGGCTTCGAAATGTTGAGAAATGAAAATCACGCTATCGAAAAAAACGGCGAAAAACTATACATTTTGGGCGTTGAAAATTGGGGGCTAAAACCATTTCCGCAATTTGGTGATTTAGAAAAAGCTTTAAAAAACATCCCTCAAACTGCCGCAAAAATATTAATGAGCCACGATCCTACACATTTTGATTATGTGGTAAAAAAACATCCCGCAAACATAGCCCTTACGCTTTCAGGACATACGCACGGAATGCAGTTTGGTTTGGATCTGAAAAATATAAAATGGTCTCCTGTACAATATCGTTATCCAAAATGGGCAGATCTGTACGAAAGCGAAGGCAAATTACTGTATGTCAACAGAGGTTTTGGGGTTTTAGGTTATCCGGGTAGAGTTGGTGTTTTGCCTGAAATTACACTTTTGGAATTAAGTTAGTTTAAGGTTTTACGTTCGAGGTTTTGTTAGTCTCAAAACACCTAAATTTTGAATGTTAACTTAAAATATATAATCTTTCATCCTCGAAGTTGCCAGTTCTTTTTCATTAATCCAAGAAAGAAAAGCCTCCAGTTTATCCTCCATTTTTTTGCCGGAATTATAGCTTCGGTAAAACGGAACTTTAAACTTGTATTTTTTAACATCGGTAAATTGCCAGGATTCTAAATAAACAAGCACAAATTCATCGCTTTTTAAGGTTTCAAAAACCATATTCTGATAATATTTCATAGGCAAAACCTGAAACACAAAATCATTATACGGAAGCTGGCTGTAAGGTGAAATACTTTCCGGAACGATGCTGATTCCATTTTCTTCTGAAATGTCAGAATCTCTTTTCAGACGTTTAAAAGGAAACAAAATATCAGCATTGTCAATATTTGAAATAAAGTTGAAACCCATCAATTTCAGATCGGCATCAGCAATTTTGAATTCTTTTTGTCGAATGCCGCGTATTTGTTTTTTGAGAAAATTTTCAGAAAACTTTTTTGTTTCTTCAATTTGAAAGGCTGAAGAATTTTTATTGTAAAAAGCAATTTCGTGCCCTTGAGCAGAAATTGCTTTTATTAGATTTTGCAGTTTTTCTACAATCGAAATTTCAATAAAAAAACTTGCTTTTATTTCATGAATATCTAAAATTCTCAAAATTGATTTCACATTCGATTCTGTAATTTTTAACCTTTCATCATCATTGATTTGAACACCGTTTTTGGCGTCCGCTTCAATATTTATAATGTTAAAGGTTAATAAAATCATTTAAACTAAATTTTATATAAAACATATAAGTAATTAAAAATCAAATATTAAAACGCAATTTAATTAAAGTTAAACTTTAGATAATTAATTTTTATTCAATTTTACTTTTAAATTCTTGATCATGTCTTTTGACATTTCAGAAATTCCGAAATCATAAGTCAAACCCCAGTCTTTTTTTGCCACAGAATCGTCAATTGATGAAGGCCAGGAATCTGCAATTGCCTGTCTGAAATCAGGTTGATAATCAATCTCAAATTCAGGAATTTCTTTCTTAATTTCCTGCGCCAATTCTTTTGGAGTGAAAGACATTCCACCTAAATTATATGATGAATGAACCGTTAAATTTTCTTTCGGAGCCTCCATTAATTTCAAAGTTGCATTGATGGCATCGTCCATGTACAACATTGGCATTGCCGTATCTTCAGAAATAAAGCTTGTATATTTCCCCTCTTCCACCGCTTCGTAAAAAATCTCAACGGCGTAATCTGTAGTTCCTCCACCTGCCGGAGTTTTCCATGAAATCAATCCCGGATACCTGATGCTTCTTACATCAACTCCATATTTATCAAAATAATATTCGCACCATTTTTCACCTGCCATTTTAGAAATACCATACACTGTTGTAGGGTTTAAAACGACATCCTGACCTACATTTTCTTTTGGAATTCCTTTCCCGAAAACGGCAATTGAGCTTGGCCAGAAAATCTTTTTAAGAAGACCTTCTTTAGCCATTTCGCAAAACTGAAGTAAAGGTTCAAGATTTAGTTTCCATGCAAAAATCGGCTGCTTTTCTGAAGTTCCCGATAAAAGAGATGCCAAATGATAAACCGTTGTGATTTCGTAATCTTTGATGACCTGCTTTACCAGTTGAGTATTGGTAACATCCATTCTTTCGTAATAGCCTGCAGAAGTAATTCCCTTTTGCCATCTGTCCAGGCCCGAAGCGACCACATTATCAGCACCGTGAATTTCTACAAGTCTGTTGGTAAGCTCGGTCCCGATTTGACCTAAAGCTCCGGTAATCAATATTTTTTCCGTGAAGGACTCCATATTTATTTATTATTAGTTGATTCGAAGCAAAAGTAAATATTTTGCATACTATAAGAAAACAAAATTGTAAATTAGGTTATAATTTTTATCATGAAAAAGATTTTACTGATACTGTTTATTATTTCAAATACACTTTCAGCGCAATACACCAACATTAATATTGTAAAAGAAGTAAAGGTAAAAAATAAAGGTGTTGTCGTCTCTGCACATCCGTTGGCAAGCGAAGCCGGCGCAAAAGTAATGAGAATGGGCGGAAATGCTTATGACGCCATTGTTGCAACGCAATATGCTTTGGCTGTTGTTTATCCTCAAGCAGGAAATATCGGAGGAGGCGGATTTCTTGTCGGTGTAAAGAATAATGGAGAAAAATTCGCATTAGATTACAGAGAAACAGCTCCTAAAAGCGCTTCAAGAGATATGTATCTCGATAAAAAAGGAAATGCCAATACAGATTTATCCCAAAACGGAAGATTGGCGGTTGGTATTCCCGGAAGTGTGGCCGGATTTTTTGCGACTTTAAAATACTGCAACCTTCCGATGGAAAAACTGATTCAGCCTGCAATTGATTTAGCTGAAAAAGGATTTGCAATTACTCAACAGGAAGCTAATTTATTGAATTCAAGCAAAGAATATTTTCAGAAATACAACACAACTCCCAATTCTTTCGTAAAAAACGACAACTGGAAAATCGGTGATATTTTAATACAGAAAGAATTGGCAGAAACTTTAAAATTAATTCAGAAATCAGGCTTAAAAGGCTTTTATGAAAGAAAAACTGCCGAACTTATTGTTTCGGAAATGAAAAAAGGAAACGGCATCATTACTTTTGAAGATCTTAAAAATTACAAAGTTGTTGAAAGAAAAGCATTGGAATTTGATTATAAAGGAAATAAGATTGTTTCGATGCCTTTACCTTCCAGCGGCGGGATTCTTTTAGCTCAAATGCTGAAAATGTCGGGTTTTGAAAATTTAGAGCAATATCAGCAAAATTCAACGCAGGGGGTTCAGATTATGGTAGAAGCAGAAAGAAGAGCTTTCGCCGACAGAGCCGAATATATGGGCGATCCCGACTTTATTGAAGATAAAACCAATGATTTGATTTCAGAAGAATATCTGAGAAAAAGATGGAAAAGCTTTAGTTTCAATAAAGCCACACCAAGTTCTGAAGTCGGAAAAATCATTAATCAAGCTAAAGAATCTACAGAAACCACGCATATTTCCATCATTGATAAAGACGGAAATGCAGCAGCAGTAACAACAACTCTCAACGGATTGTACGGCAGTAAAGTGATCGTTTCGGGAGCCGGATTTTTCCTAAATAACGAAATGGATGATTTTTCCGTGAAGCCCGGTGTTCCGAATATGTTTGGCGCGGTGGGCGGTGAAGCCAATTCGATTCAGCCGAATAAAAGAATGCTTTCGTCAATGACTCCGACCATTGTTTTAAAAAACGGAAAACCTTACATTATCGTGGGAACTCCGGGTGGAACAACCATTCCAACATCTGTTTATCAGTCAATTGTGAATGTGATTGATTTTAAATTAAATGCAAATATTGCTGTCAATTCTCCAAAATTTCACCATCAATGGCTTCCTGAAACAGTTGCTTTTGAAAAAAACTTTACTGAAACAACTATTAAAGATTTAGAAAAATTAGGCTATAAAACAGAGCGATGGAGTCAGCTTGGAAGAACGGAAATGATTTTAATTGATGACAATGGAAATATTCATGCGGTTGCAGATGGCCGCGGAGATGATTCTGTGGCGGTGGAATGATTTTAAATTATTAAACATACTTTTATTATTCAAAGAATCTAAATAATTAAAGGCTTCGACTCCGCTCAGCCTGACATCGCTAAAAAATTGACTAAATAACAGAAAATATCAGCAATATCAAGCTTGAGTTTGCTAAAACATCTTAGAATAAAAAAATAATTAATCTTTAGTTTCGGCGGGCTTTCAGCCCGCCGAAACTTTTTATGACTTTTGTCATATTTAAAATAAATTTTCATAATTTTCCGGTCTCAAAATCTTAAAAAATTCTTCTTTGAAAGCAAAAAAATTTTATCAACAGCTTTACTTTCAAGTAATTGTTGCCATTATTGCAGGTATTCTTTTAGGTAAATTCTATCCTGAACTTGGCGAAAAAATGAAACCTCTAGGTGACGGATTTATCAAGTTGGTCAAAATGATCATCGCACCTGTGATTTTCATTACGCTTACTTTGGGAATTGCGCACATGACAGATCTCAAAAAAGTAGGACGTATTGCTGTAAAAGCAATGATATATTTCTTTACTTTCTCAACTTTGGCCTTAATCATCGGATTGATTGTTGGAAATTTATTACAGCCGGGATCGGGCCTGAATATTGATCCTGCAAGTCTTTCGGGTGATGTTTCGCAATATCAGCAGAAAGCTCATGACACGACGCTTACAGGCTTTATCATGAATATTATTCCCGAAACATTATTCAGTCCGTTGGTTGGTGACAATATTCTTCAGGTTCTTCTCGTCGCTATTTTAATGGGAATTGCTTTAGTTTTAACAAAAGAAAAAAGCCAGCGAATTACAGATTTTTTACAGGATTTAGCTACTCCAATTTTCAAAATTGTACACATGCTGATGAAGCTGGCCCCGATTGGTGCATTCGGTGCAATGGCTTTTACAATAGGAAAATACGGCTTAGCTTCTGTTCTGAATTTAATTTTTCTGGTAGGCACATTTTATATTACATCTATTTTATTTGTTGTTTTGATTTTGGGAGCTGTTGCCTGGTATAATGGTTTTAACATTTTTAAATTAATGTATTACCTGAAAGAAGAACTTCTTTTAGTTTTAGGTACAAGTTCATCAGAATCGGCACTTCCGGGATTAATGGATAAACTCGAAAAAGCCGGCTGCTCAAAAGCAATTGTAGGTTTGGTGGTGCCGACAGGATATTCTTTTAATCTCGACGGAACCAACATTTACATGACTTTGGCCTCCCTTTTTATTGCGCAGGCTTTAAATATCGATCTTTCTTTAGAAAAACAATTGATGCTTCTTCTGGTGGCAATGTTGAGTTCAAAAGGTGCGGCTGGAGTTACCGGAGCAGGATTCGTGACATTGGCGGCGACTTTGGCTGTCGTACCCGAAATTCCGATCGCGGGAATGACTTTAATTTTAGGAATAGATAAATTTATGAGTGAATGCAGAGCTTTAACAAATGTTATAGGAAATTCTGTAGCAACGGTTGTTGTGGCGAACTGGGAAAAGCAATTAGATAAAAATCAATTACAATATTCTTTGGATAATCCGAATAAAATTGAGGAAAAACTTGAAGTTTGATTTAGGCTTAAATTAAAATATTCAGGCTCGAAGGCTGTACTTTGATGTGAATCGGTGATTTTATTTTGTTGAATTCGCCATCCAAATGCCAATTTTTTGTATTGACCTTAAATTCGATTTCCGAAACAGGAAGATACGTGATATAATCGTCTTCTTTCAGCTTTTTTGTAAACATTCTGAATGCGAAAAGCGGAGAATAAGTAATCGGAAATTTCTTTACCAAAACCATGTCGACCAAGCCATCACTTTTGCTCGCCATCGGAGCAATGTAAGCATTGTTGCCAAATTGCCTCGTATTGGCAATATTCACCATCAAATATTTTCCGTTATATTTTTGGTAGTTTTCATCAAAAAATTTAAGCTTGATTGGCTTGTAACTGAAAAATGTCTTTAAGGAAACTTTGATATAGTTTTTGAATCCTCGGCTTGTTTTTTCAAATTCTTTAACCACTTTTCCATCAAATCCAGTTCCTGAAACGTTGATCGAAAGCCTGCCATTTACGGTAAAAGTATCAATTTTTCTGGATTTTCCAAGCTTTAATTTATCTAATAATTCGCTGAGATTTTTACTAAATTGCGTCTCATTCGAAAAGCCATTTCCAGATCCGGCCGGGAAAATTGCTAAAATTTTATCCGTATTGATGATATTTTTTGCTACGGTAGAAATGGTACCATCGCCGCCTATTGCAACAAAAACGTCAATTTGGTGGAAATATTTCTGGATAAATTCGTCGGTTCCAAAAATTGATTCTGAAATGTAATACAAAGGGTTTTCAACCTTCGATTTAAGCTCTTCCAAAAAAGGCTGATAATTTTTTTTGGCTGAGAAAGGATTAATGATGAAAGCGACTTTTTCCATTGCCACAAAAATAAAAAATGCTTCCTGATTTGGAAGCATTAATATTACTTAATTTTGATTCTTTCTTTAAATTGCGGATTAATTGTTCCTTTCAGCTCTTCCCAAGAAACCGGAATGATGATATCTCCCGCCGCAAAAGCTGCAATCTCGTAAGGACTGTAATGGAAATACAGGTTTTTTTCATCAAAATAAAAGTTGTCATTTGCCGGAATCACATCTACTAAAAGCATATCTGAATTTTTCACCTGGCCCTGCGAATCTGTAGTTCCGCTTGGCATTTTGTCGATATTTTTCTTTAACAAATTTTCAAGATCTGCTTTTAGAATTGTGGTAATATCTTTTAACTCTAATTTTTTATTGTTTTTAAGGTCAAAAACTCTTTCGTTAAAACCATAATTACTATGCGCGCCACCTTCATAAGAACTGAATAAATATTGAACATGCAAAAAATCATTGTTATTAGATTTAAGGCTCATTTTAGAAGCCGAATCCCACGTTTGCTCTCTTTGTAGATCTGCCGCCCAGCCTTTGGTGTCGTTTTTTATTGAAGAAAAATATTCGTTTTTATCTTTTTCCAAGTATTCCTGCAGGCCTTTTTTAGAAAAATCTGTAATTCCTTTATGATGAAAATAAATACTGTCGAGCAAAGCTTTATCTTTAATGTCGGGCAATACAAGCATTTTAGATGCATATTTTACCGAAAGGAAATTGTTGAGTTTAACGGAATCATTTACCTGTACAGAATCTATGCTGAATTTTGGAGGGATATTGCTTTCAACATTGGTTTGTTTCGCCGAATCAGTTTTTTTACATGCTGAAACAGCAAAAAGAGTCGAAAATGCGAGAATTGCAATTGTGTTCTTCATAATTGTTTATTATTTTGATTTGCAATGCAAAAACCATTCAAAAGATGAATGGTTTTTAATTTCTTTTATTAAAATTATCGAATTTTATTTTTTAACTAAACTTATTACCTGGTTTTCGCTGTCCGAAATCACTTTCCAAATTTTTTTGAATATCGTATAATATTCTTTAGGATACTGATGACTTGCAACGCTCACTTTAGAAATTATAGAAAGCTTATTGTTCACAACATAAGCTTCATAATTATATGATATCTGTTTATCATCTGTGCTAATTTTTTTTGATTTTGGAAGTTCAGAAACCTCATAACCTTCAGGAATAGAGATTTCAACATTTTTTTCTTTTATAAATGCAGAAATAAAATCTATCTCATTTTTCCTTTCGTCAGTTTGGTCAAATTTTTCATTTCCACCATTAAGAAATAATAAAGGATTGAAAATAATCTTATTTCCTACTACATCTATCATCGTATTACTTGAAAAATTCATTTGAGATTCAAAATCCGTGTTATCATGCAATTTAGATTCTACATTTTGTATATCTGAATTAAATTCTGTTTTAAAAGACTGATTGAATTTATCTTTGTTAAGATCATAAGCATCATAAGATTCAATCGCGTATAAACCGCTTTCTTTTTTAGAAAAACTTCCATTAATTTCCGAGTTCTCTGCATCAAGTTTTGCTTTAATTATTAATTCTTTTTTGCTCACGTTGGTGTTTGAAAACAATATATCCGTTGCTTTATCTTCATCTAATAATATTCCGAAATCATTCCAATCTCTTTCAGGAAGCATATTTACCTTAGAATTAAAGGAAGTAGCATCGTAGAAATAGCTTTCATTATTAATTTTAACGGTGGCTATGACAAAATTCAAATTATTTAAATTTGGTGAAATGATATTTAATATTCCATTATCAACTGTAGAAATTAAAAGAGGATTAGCTTCGAGTTTTGCATCTCTAAAAAGTGAAATCAAAAACAAATTAATATCAGCTGCATTACCGGATTTTTCTTTCAATAACTGTCTCAAACTTTGGCTTGTAGTAAATCCTGTTTGTCTATTCCATTTATAATTAGATTTTACAAAATCAAAAATTTTATTTGCTCTTTCGAGAGGATTATAAAATGTCTTTATGTTTTCGGGCAGCACGTCTTTCACCTTACCATTTAGAAAGCCTCCAAAACTTTCATTTTGATTCAGTCCTTTAGCAATTTTACTCCAATTTCCTGCTGCTTCAAAGGCGAAAAATCTCTTTAGTTCTGGTTTTATTCTAAGTCTGTACTTATCAATATTTTTTACATGTTCTTCGTTTTGAATAGATTTCATATTATCAAAACCGAATCTATAAATATTGTATTTCACCCTTAAACGATCTTCTGACGTAGAAACATAATATTGAGGTTTAAGCAGACTTCCTACATTATTAAATAAATATGTAATTGAATCAGGAGCTTCCAGATTGTATTCTTGATATATAACAGGAATAGTATATTGCAAATTGTAAGTCATATTAAAAATCCCCGTATCCAGCTTATAAGAATATTCTATTATTGAGCCATCCGTAATATTTGGAATGGCTAGCTTATAAAATATCAACCCTTTTATAAAATTCTCCTTAAGCTGATCTTTTTTATTAAGAGTTATTTTTTCTACTTTACTATTCAAATAATTATATACATTTACCTCAAAATCAGACAAGCTTTCGCCCATCATTACCGGAATTTCAATATTTAACCATTCTTCAGATCGTTTTTTATCATATATTTTAATTTTAGAATAGTATGTTTTTTCAGCAGAAGCACCTGTAATATTATATCTTACGCTACTATAAAGTATTTCGGCAGGAGCATTTTTTTCAATTAATGAATTCTTTTTTATCAAATCAGCTTCATTAAAACTTGGTGGTGAAAGAAATTTATGGTTTTGAGAAAAGATCAAATTTGAAATTACTGCACATAAAAGTAAAATAGTATTTTTAATTTTCATCTTATTATTTTTTAATTAAGCTTATTACCTGATTTTCACTGTCCGAAATCACTTTCCAGATCTGTTTGAAAGCAGGATAATATTCTTTCGGATAATCTGCACTTTTTATCTCAAATTTAGAAACTGTAATGATCTTATTTTCTTTCTTTTCTACGGTATAGGAATAGCTTATTTCTTTATCTTCAGTTACAATTTTTTTGCTTTTTGGTAAATCAGCAACATCGTATCCTTCAGGAATTTCTATTTCTACAATTTTTGTTTTACTTATTGGCGAAATAAAATCAATCATATATTTTCTCTCCTCTTGCTGATCAAAATCATTTGATGTCTGATGTAAAAATAAAAGTGGATTGATAATTTTTCTTTTTCCAAAATCATCTATCATATTACTCGATGCAAAGTTCATTGTAGATCTAAATTCTCCATTATCCAAAACTCTTGAATTGATATTAGAAAAATCTACTGAAAAGTTTTCCTTATATTGTTTTGCATATTTATCCGGGTTTTCGTCGAAATTTTCTTTTGCGTTTAAAGCTAACAAACCTTCATCCTGATCTTGATATTGTCCTGTTACGGTACCGTCTGGATTTATTTTTGCCTTTGTTGTGTGTGAAGAATGGCTCATTTTAATATTATTGAGAGAAATCAACTCTGCTTTATCATCTTTTAAAAAAAGTCCGTTGCTATTCCAAACTCTGCCCGGAAGAATGCCTTCTTTTGCCTGCTTTGAAGTAGCATCAAAAAGGTATACATTCTTGCCTATTTCTACAGCTGCAATTACATAATTGAAGTTTCCTAAGTTTGGAAATGTAAGGTTTACATATCCGTTTTTCACAGTCGAAATTAAAATCGGATAGGCATTTATCTTTTCACTGCGCAACATATTAATCAACATCAGATTGATATCACCTGTATTTCCGGTTTTAGTTTTTGCTAATTCCTTAATACCATTTTCTGTGTAGAAACCATTGGTTTCATTCCAGGTATATGTTTTTTTCACAAGATCAAAAATAGCATTGGCTTTTGTCATTTCATCTTGTTCTTCCGAAATACTTTTTGGAATCAGATCTTTCACCAATCTGTCTCTTTTATATTGAAGACCAAATTCTTCATGATCCCAAAGTTTTTTTCTGATATCTTCCCAAGTCGATGTATAAGTTTTCAAGCCATTATTAAAAAAAGTAGAATGCAGCTCAGCCCTGATTTTTGTTCTGTAATTGTCGTTATTTTTTACAAATTTTTCCTGTTTAAAAGGCTTAAGATTTTCGTATCCAAATCTGTATGTTTTCGTATCTACACCGTAAAGCATTTCATTAGCAAGTTTCTTGTATTTTGGTGCAAGGCTTCCCGTGTAATCAACATGATAAGACATATTGGTAGGCGAATCTAAAACATATTCCGTATACACCGACGGAATATCCAATTCGATATAGATTAAAGGAATTTCATACATAAATGGCGAAGAAACTTCGTATTGATATTCAATGACAGAGCCATTTTTTATGTTGGGAAAAGCATATTTGTTTACGGTTGTATATTTATTTTCTTTTGATTTAAATTTTGAGCTTTTATCAACTTTCGTTTCACCTATTTTTCCGTCTTCAAGGTTATAAACATACGCTTTCATAGAATTCAGCGTTTCGCGGCTTCCGGAATTATTATCGTATAAAGAAACTTCCAAATTCAACCATTCATCTACTTTGTCTTTATCATAAATCTTAATTCTGTACGCATATTTCTTCACAAGAATGCCCGACGAAATATCAACGCGGTAATGAACCGAGCGGTAAAGAATCTCCGCAGGAGCTTTCTCGTCAATATTTGATTTTGTTTTCTTTAGATCTTCAATGTCGAATTTTGGCATTTTAAGAAAATCCTGTTTTTGTGAATACATTTTTATGCACAGCAAAATCAGGAATACAAAGGAAATTAGTTTTTTCATTTTAAGATTTCTTGGAAATTAGAATTTTAGAATTATCAGCATTCATTATTTTTTTTCTGAAATTGACATAATCGTTGTATTTTTCTTTAGAATAAATACCTTTTTTAATGCTTATCAATCGTTTTACAATCAGCTGATCTTCTTTCTTTTCAAACGAAATATTGTAAATGCCGAAATCTGAAGCCAAAATTCCGTTTTGCGGCATTTCTTCTATTGTGTAGCCAGCCGGAAGTTGGTATGTAATTTCATATTCATCTTCGTACGCAAACCTGTTTTCAAAAGGTAATGATCTGTTTTCATCTTCATGATAAAAGCCGGCCGAATAAATAGGAACCGCTCTGAAAATATAGCTGTCGCCCATCATTTTTGAATAATTGGTCGCTTTAAAATCCAGATCGAAATTGATAGCTGCAAGATCTTTATTGTTTTTAAAGTTGGTCATTTCAGCATTTTCAAAATTCAGGCTTGAAAATCTGGATTTTACGGCGTCGTTTTTTTCTTTTTGTGAAAGAACAACATAATTCAAATTAAAATCATATTGATTTCCTGTGTAAGAAAATTTTCCTTTTCCTGAAATTGTTTTATCCGGATTGATTTGAATATTTATAATCTGTTTTTCTTTACTTTCCTTGGAAGAATAGCTTGGCGTTTCGATAAGTTCAATTCCCGTCGGTTTTACCACTAAAACATTTCTGTCTGTCGTGCTGTAGCTCAAATGATTAAAAGCCATATCCTGCGAAGTGTTTTCGAGCCAAATATTCCCTTTTTCTGTTGGAACCACTAAAATCACATGGTTACCAGCCATTTTAGGGAAACTTTCATCAAAACTCAACGGTGAAGAATTTGAATTAATAATTGCATAATACGATGGAATTCCTGCCTCATCCAACAAAATTTTCATATAATTGCTGAGCCCTTTACAATCTCCGTATCCTTTTTTCTGCACCTCATCCGGCATCATTGGCTGCCAGCCACCAATTCCCAACGCCACAAAAATATATCTGGTTTTGCTTTGCATGTATTGATATATTTTTTTTACTTTTTCTTCGGTTGTGCCTGAAAGATTGAGAGCAGCAATTTCAGATTTTATCTGAGGTGTTGAAACGGAAACCGGTGTCAACAAATCCTTATAATACCAAAGTCCGAAATCTTTCCACGAAGTAATATTTCCCTGCTTGCCAACCAAACTGAACTGATCCAAAGAAAAACTGACTTTCGGTAAGATTTTTTCCGGGCTCGGAACCAATTCCGCATTATCGATTGCAGGAATATTTTGATACGAATAAGTATTTTCGTTTACCTGCGCCGATGCATAATTAAATGGTGATTCGTATATCTTTGAACGAAGGTTGATTCCTGATTTATTGATGATTTTAAAGCTGCTTTTCTCTAAAGAAATATTGTAAAAATTAAAAGGCACAAAATCAGGAATAAAAACAGTATTCTGATCCTTATGATCATAACTGAATTCTACCGTGTAAGGAAAAGTTGTTGGCGTATACGGCAAAATCATCATTCGGCTGTCCGAATAAAATGTGCCTTGAGAATTGGCCGCTATATCTGAAAAATCACTTTTTGAAAAGCTTTTAAGTTTACTTCCTTTTTCATCATAAACCGTGACTTTCACATTTGATATTGCATCACCTTTCTCATAAAAAATCCTTGGAATGGAATACGTTACAGCATCTTTATTTAAAACAGTGATTACAGAAATGTTTTTATAAACAATTTCATCAATTTTATTGATCTCGACAAGCGTATTTTCGTTACGAATGACAGCACTTGCATTTTTCTTTAAGTTTTCGCTGATTTCAGAGACGGGATAATTCTGAGAATAGTATAAGGAAGCTAAGGAAAGAGCTCCAATACTTAGTATTTTCATCATCGTTATTAATTTTTGCCAAAAATAGGAAAAATCTTAATAAAATGTTAAAATATTATCATTAAAATATTAAAAATAAAAAAAGGCCTCATAAAAATATGAAGCCTTTGTAAATTTTATACTAAATAAAAAGTTTAAACATCAATTTTAGCATATTTTGCATTCTTTTCGATAAATTCTCTTCTCGGCGGTACCTCATCACCCATCAACATTGAGAAAACATTATCTGCTTCTACTGCATTATCAATGTTTACCTGTTTCAGCATTCTGTGATCAGGATTCAAAGTTGTTTCCCAAAGCTGCTCAGGATTCATTTCCCCAAGACCTTTATAACGCTGAACTTCAACACCTTTTCCATCCGGAGCCATTTCTAAAGTAAACTCTTCACGCTCTTTTTCGTTGTATGCATATACTTTTTTATTTCCTTTCTTCAATAAATATAAAGGCGGCTGAGCAATGTAAACATATCCGTTTTCGATCAATTCTTTCATAAATCTAAAGAAGAATGTAAGGATCAAAGTCGAAATGTGAGAACCATCAATATCGGCATCGGTCATGATTACTACTTTATGGTATCTTAACTTCGCCATATTTAAGGCTTTGCTGTCTTCTTCAGTTCCTACAGAAACACCCAGTGCGGTATAAATATTTTTTATTTCTTCGTTATCATAAACCTTGTGAAGCATGGATTTTTCAACATTCAAAATCTTACCTCTTAATGGTAAAATAGCTTGAAAATGTCTGTCTCTTCCTTGCTTTGCAGTTCCACCTGCCGAATCTCCCTCAACTAAGAAAAGTTCAGATTCTGCGGGATCCTTTGATGAACAGTCAGATAATTTTCCCGGAAGTCCTGAACCTCCCATCGGAGATTTTCTCTGAACCATTTCACGGGCTTTTTTCGCTGCCTGTCTGGCTTTTGCTGCTAAAACAACTTTCTGAACGATAATTTTTGCTTCGTTCGGGTTTTCTTCAAGGAAATTAGTCAACATTTCCCCTACAATTTTATCAACAGCACCGGAAACTTCAGAGTTACCAAGTTTAGTTTTAGTTTGTCCTTCAAACTGCGGCTCCATTACTTTTACAGAAATCACGGCCGTCAAACCTTCACGGAAATCATCTCCGGTAATTTCTACTTTTTCTTTTGCAGGAATACCCAAATCATCAGCATATTTCTTCAAAGTTCTCGTCAAAGCACGTCTGAAACCCGCCAAGTGAGTTCCCCCTTCATGAGTATTGATATTGTTTACATAAGAGTGAAGATTTTCGCTGAAAGATGTATTGTAACGCATCGCAACTTCCACCGGAATGTCATCTCTGTCGCCTTCCATGAAAATCACGCTTTCCATGATTGATTCACGGTTTCCATCGATGAATTCAACAAATTCTTTTAATCCACCTTCAGAATGGAAAATTTCTGTAGGGAAAGATCCATCTTCGTTCGGCTCTCTTTCGTCAACAAGAGTGATAGTAATTCCTTTATTAAGAAAAGACAATTCACGCAATCTCGATGCAAGCGTATCATAATTATAAACCAATTCCTGAAAAATAGTACCATCGGGCTGGAAGAAAACTTCCGTTCCTCTTTCTTCTGTCGTTCCGATTACTTCAACTTCAGTTAAGGCTTTACCTTCCGAATATTTTTGCTGATAAAGTTTCCCGTTAAGGCTTACCGTTGCAACCAATAAAGTTGAAAGTGCATTTACACAAGAAACCCCAACTCCGTGAAGACCTCCGGATACCTTGTAAGAATCTTTATCAAATTTTCCTCCTGCTCCGATCTTTGTCATTACAACTTCAAGAGCAGATTTTTGTTCTTTTTCGTGGAAATCTACAGGGATCCCTCTACCATTATCTTTTACAGAGATAGCTTCTCCTTTAAGAATTTTTACCAAAATGGTATCACAATGCCCTGCTAAAGCCTCATCAATAGAGTTATCTACTACTTCATAAACCAAATGATGAAGACCTCTTACTCCTACATCACCAATGTACATAGATGGTCTTAATCGAACGTGCTCCATGCCTTCCAAAGCCTGGATACTACTAGCTGTATATTGTTTTTGACTCATATAAAATTTTAGAATTTGCTTAATGCAAAGACCCACAAATATCGTGATTTTTTTCGACTTATGAAAGTTAAAAAGTGTCAAAAAAGCAAATTACTGAACATAATTGTTTCTATTTTTTCAATTAGTTTTTCAGGGCTTTTTTAGTGATTATTTTGTTGGAATCAGTAGTTATTTTTATGAAATAGATTCCTTTATTAAGTATGAAGCATTAATACTATTTTTTGCGTTTTCAGTGATTATTAAACGTCCACTTTCATCAAAAATTTCAACTTTTTTTATTCTTTCCTTTGAGTTAAAATTGAGTTCTTCAGAAAATGGATTATTAAAGCTGATTTGATTATTAATTTTAGCTTCATTTATATTTAAATTTGCTTCACTTATAATATATCGGGTTACAGAAGTTAATTTAAATACATATAAATAATTTCCTTTAATTTCTATACTTACATTATTTCCGTTACCTTCGATATCAGATTCAAAAACATTTCCCGCATTGATTAAAACGAGATTTCCATTTGCAGAATAAGATAAAATACCTACTTTGGAGTCGGTATCATTTCCCTGCTGAATTCTTATTATTAATGGAATAAAAAATTTATTGTTCCAAAAAGCCATACTCAATGTCAATCCGTAATAAAGTACTTTGCTGTTGTATGTTTCAGATAAATCTAATTTTCCGGCAACTCCGAAAGTTGTATCCAAATTGCCATCTGTTTTTGTTTTGGAAAGAGCATAATCAAATGATGAACTTGCATTATAAAGCAAAGTAATAATTTCATGATTATCAGTCATAACTCCAAGGTCAAAAGATGCAAAACCCGGAATATTTGAATCAGAATATCCATTATTTCCATATGATAAATCCAAAGCTCCTGTAGAGGCATTAATCTTTCTTCTCCCATTAGAATATTCAAAGAAATAATTAATATCAATTCTTTCAGCAAGAAGAACAAAAGGGTCCGTAGATGCTGAAACGTTTACTATTCCGTTGTTTCCGTAAGTAGTATTGAGAGTTCCGTTAGGATTATATCGCATAAAACTGTTTTGGTTTCTTACTAAAATTTTATCTTCAGATAAATAGGATGCCGGTAAATAGTTAGTTGCAGAAAAATTGTCTCCTACTTGCAACTCACCATTATTTCCAAATGAAGCATCTTTATTTCCGTTCCAAGAGTATTTGTACAGCTTGCCGTCAATAACAGGAAAACATTAGAATTATCCGCATATAGCAAAGACATGATACCACCCATATTAGGTATCGTTACGGTATGTATTAAATTTCCATTAGCATCATAGTTTATATAACGTGCATAGGTAACATTGAAATCCGTCATACACGTTGTAAGATAATTATTGGATGTAATAAAATATCTATTATAATTGAGTTCATCATTTACGGGGAAATCTACCGTTCCGTTATTACCATAAGAAGTGTCTTTAGTCAAAGTCACTTGAGAATAAACTCCATTGTAAATACATAGAGTAATTAAAAAAAAATATTTTTCATAATTGTGTTTTTAATGTTTTTTTTCAGTGATGAATATACCACTTTTTTATCAACAAAAAGTATTAAAGTTAAAACATTCCGATTTCAAGATCACTGTTTTAAATCATGTTTAATGTCAACAATTTATCCATAACTTTAAACTGAAAAATTTATCTGTATGGACGATTTCATGGCTGCCCGTGCTCAAATGGCACTTTCACTAGGCTTTCACATCATATTTGCCTGTGTAGGAATGGTGATGCCGTTTCTTATGGCTTTTGCACACTGGAAGTATCTAAAAACCGGAAATGAAATTTACAAAGGCCTCACAAAAGCCTGGAGTAAAGGAGTTGCCATCTTATTTGCAACAGGCGCCGTTACCGGAACGATGCTTTCTTTTGAATTGGGACTTCTTTGGCCCGGATTTATGAAGCACGCAGGCCCGATCTTCGGAATGCCATTTTCTCTTGAAGGAACTGCTTTTTTTATTGAAGCGATCGCCATCGGATTTTTTCTTTACGGATGGGACAAATTCAATAAATGGTTTCATTGGTTTTGCGGATTTTTAGTGGGTTTAAGCGGTTTAGCTTCAGGAATTCTGGTTGTCGCAGCCAATGCGTGGATGAATTCTCCTTCAGGATTTGATTATATCAATGGACAATATGTGAATATAGATCCAATCAAAGCCATGTTCAATGATGCATGGTTTCCGCAGGCGTTGCATATGACGGTTGCTGCTTTTTGCGCGACAGGATTTGCGGTAGCTGGGGTTCATGCTTATTTAATCATGAAAAAGAAAAATGTAGAATTTCATACAAAAGCATTTAAAATTGCAGCCGGTTTTGCATTGATTGGTGCTTTCGGAGCGCCATTGAGCGGTGATGTTGCCGCAAAGTCTGTTGCAGAAAGACAGCCTATCAAATTAGCTGCAATGGAAGCGCATTTTGAAACCGAAAAAGGCGCTTCATTTATTCTGGGAGGAATTCCTGACGAAGAAAAAGGTGAAGTAAAATATGCATTAAAAATTCCAAAAGTGCTGAGCTTTTTGGTAAGCAATGATTTTAATGCTGAAGTAAAAGGCCTGAATGATTTTCCGAGAGATGAATGGCCGCCAATCGCAGTTGTACATTATGCTTTTCAGATTATGATATTTTTTGGTGTTGTGATGATTATTATAGGAACAGTTTATTTATACGCCGTATTTTTCAAAAAAGAATGGCTTACAAAAAGCTGGCTGCTAAAAACTTTTATGATCGCCACGCCTTTCGGATACATTGCCTTGGAAGCGGGCTGGACGGTCACCGAAGTCGGTCGCCAGCCGTGGATTATTTACGGAATTATGAGAACGGCAGACGCTGTTACACCAATGCCGGGAATTCAGTATTCTTTTTATTTTTTCACTGCAATTTTTGTGTCTTTATCTTTAATTATTATTTTCCTTTTAAGAAGGCAAATACAAATGGTTCCGAAGCTTTACGATCCAACCGATATTCAGTATAATTCTAAAAACAAGAAATCATGATCTACGTTGTAATAGGCTTTTTATGGGTTTCAGTCTGTCTGTATGTGATTTTAGGCGGTGCAGATTTCGGAGCCGGAATTGTAGAATTAATGACCAAAAAGAAAGAACGGAAATACACCGAAAAAATAATGTACGAATCAATTGCGCCTGTTTGGGAAGCCAATCACATGTGGTTGATTATTGCAATTGTAATTCTGTTTGTCGGCTTTCCCGAAATTTATACGACAATGTCTACTTATCTTCATATTCCGCTGGTTTTGATGCTTGTAGGAATTATTGCAAGAGGAACAGCTTTTACCTTCAGGCATTACGACGCGGTGAAAGACAACTGGCAGGTTTTATATACTCAGATTTTCTATTATGCAAGTCTTTTAACGCCTTTTTTTTTAGGATTAATAGCTGCTGCAACGGTTTCTCATTCAATCGATCCGGAGGCGAAAACATTTTTAGATTTATATATTTTTAGCTGGCTTAATGGTTTCGGGATTGCGGTAGGTTTTTTCACGGTTGCTCTTTGCGCTTATCTTGCCTCTATTTTTTCCTTAAGAGAAACAAAAGATCAAACGGAATTAACTTTAATGATCAAAAAGTCAAAACAAACCATGATTTTTGTGGTTATTACAGGAATATTGGTGTTTTTTACTGCTTATCTTTCTGACATTCCTTTAGTAACATGGGTTTTCTCCAAATCTTTAGGAATTATGGCGACTGCTTTTGCAACTATTGCATTGGGCTTGATTCTGCGCGCAATGCACAACCGAAAGCTACTTCCTGTTCGTGCTTTGGCGGGATTTCAGGTAATTATGATTTTGGTTGCGGCCACATATCAGCATTATCCTGACATTATTTTACTCGCAAACGGACAGCATCTTTCATTATTGGAACATGTGGCAGCTTCGAAAACAATTTCAGCTTTAGCGTGGGCTTTGATGTTGGGTTCAATATTTATTTTGCCGTTTTTGTTTTATCTCATGTTTTCGTTTAGCAAGCAGAGAAAGTAAATTTAATTTTCAATTTCATTAAGTTTTAAAATGGATTTAAATAAAGAATATCATTTGAAAGATTTTGAATTAATAACTTTTGAACCTTATGTCTACCAACTTTTTAAAGATAATCAAAATGTATTTTTATTGGAAGTAACCTGCGGAATGCACGGAATTTGGCAGGTTTGGGTAAAGCTTAATGAAAAAGAAATTTCTTTATATGAAAAAGAAGGAAATTCCGGGCTTGAAAAAATCGCAGGAATATTTTCTTATTATTGTTATGATGAAGAATATAAACGGAGATATGTAAAAGTGAATCAATAAAAAGAGATAAATTTCTATTTTTTAAGTAAAACCAATTCTACTCTTCTATTTGTGCTTCGGTCTTTTTCCGTCAATTCAGGATAAACGACTGGATTAAGATGACCCAATCCTTTTGTTTTTATTCGCGACGGATTTATTCCCTGTTTTTGCAAAAATTCTTTAATCTCATTGGCTCTTGTCCACGAAAGGTTAAAAGTTCCCAAATCAATATCTTCACCATCGAAATTTTCGTAATCGCAGCAAATATGGCCTTGTAATTCAATCTCAAAATCCGGATTATCTTTTAGTATTTTTAAAAGCCGCACAAGTGTTGAATTACCTTGCGAAAGCCAGACATGACGGCCTCCGATAAAATTGACATCCGGAAGTGCAAAAGTATCTTTTACTTTCATTTCAGAAGTTTTCGTATTTAAAAAGCTTGGAAGTTTTTTCCTGGAAATTTTTTCTCCGGAAACAAATGTCTTTTCAATAAACACATCTACTCTTCTGTTTTTACCGCGCAATTCTTCTGTGCTGTTATCATTGATTTGTTTTTCTATTCCTAAACCAACTGTGCTTTCTAATTTTATATTGTTCCCAATTTTTGTCTGCAAATAATTATTAACTGTGTTTGCGCGATTTTCCGACAACGATTTATTATAATCTCGGTTTCCTGAAGGATCACAATTTCCGAAAATTCTGAATGTAAGCTTAGCTTTTAATTGTGCCAAACTGTCGAGTTTCTTTTTAGATTCCTGATCAAGTTCGTGACTGTTGCTTTTAAAATAAATGGAACTCATCATTTGGGAATTCATTGTAATCGAAATGAAAAACAAAAGTGAAAATATAAGAGTTTTCATTAGTTTTTTCTTTATAACGAGAAATATTTATTTGTAGTTTATCTGTATAAAAAAATTCCTGAAAATTGTTTTTTCAGGAATTCCTATATTTATTTGTAGTTAAGTTTTTAAACCAATTTCATTAAAACATTTTCATCAATTTTTTCAACTTTCACCAAATTATTTTTAGTTAAAACTTTTGATGCTTTGTCCCATTTTTTACCTGAAAGCTGGCTTCTTTCTTTGACTTCGGCTAAAGAAAATGCTTCTTCCTGAGAATTTAAAATCTCTAAAATTACTTTTTCATCTTCTCCCAATTCAACTTGCGGAACGGTTTTTTCAGGTCTCATTTGCGGGAAGAACAATACTTCCTGAATTGATGGATTATTGGTCAAAAACATAATCAATCTGTCCATTCCGATTCCTAAACCTGAAGTTGGCGGCATCCCATATTCCAAAGCTCTTAAGAAGTCTTCGTCAATGAATTGTCCCGCCTCATCATCACCTTTCTCAGCTAATTTCAATTGCTCTTCGAAACGCTCTCTTTGGTCAATCGGGTCATTTAGTTCTGAATAAGCGTTTGCAATTTCTTTACCGCAAACCATTAATTCAAAACGCTCGGTCAAACCTTCTTTGCTTCTGTGTTTCTTCGTCAAAGGCGACATTTCAATCGGATAATCGGTAATAAAAGTCGGCTGAATGAAGTTTCCTTCACATTTTTCGCCAAAAATCTCATCAATTAATTTTCCTTTACCCATCGTTTCGTTTACATCAATTCCTATTGATTTAGCAAAATCAAACAGTTCCTGCTCTGTTTTTCCTGTAATGTCGAAACCTGTATATTTTTGAATAGCTTCCGTCATCGAAACTCTTGGATATGGCGCTTTCCAGCTGATTGTATATTCGCCAAAAGTTGATTCTGAATTTCCGTTAACCTGAGTTGCACAGAATTCCAATAATTTCTCGGTGAAATCCATCATCCAATTGTAGTCTTTGTAGGCTACATAAATTTCCATTGCCGTAAATTCAGGATTGTGCGTTCTGTCCATCCCTTCATTTCTGAAGTTTTTTGAGAATTCGTAAACACCGTCAAAACCACCAACGATCAATCTTTTCAGATACAATTCGTTTGCAATTCTTAAATATAAAGGAATATCTAAAGCGTTGTGATGCGTAATAAATGGTCTAGCCGCAGCTCCACCGGGAATTGACTGTAAAATCGGAGTTTCAACTTCAAAATATCCTGCATCATTGAAGAAAGTTCTCATCGCATTGAACAATTTTGTTCTTTTCACGAAAATTTCTTTCACCTGCGGATTTACCGTTAAATCTACATAACGTTGTCTGTATCGCATTTCCGGATCGTTGAATGCATCATGCACGACTCCATTTTCATCAGTTTTTGCTTGTGGAAGTGGGCGGAGAGATTTAGTAAGCAACGTAAAGTTTTTTACCAAAACAGTCATTTCACCAACCTGAGTTGTGAACAATTCTCCTTCGATTCCGATGATATCACCAATGTCTAAAAGGTGCTTGTAAACGTCGTTATATAAAGTTTTGTCTTCTCCGGTACAGATTTCGTCACGATTAAAATAGACTTGAATTTTTCCTGTGGAATCCTGCAATTCAGCAAAAGAAGCTTTCCCCTGAATCCTGCGCGACATCAATCTTCCTGCAATCTTCACCTGTTTACTTTCAGAAAAATTCTGCTTTATAGATTCTGTAGTATCTGTAATCGTGTATTCTTCTGCCGGGAATGCGTTGATTCCCATTTCAACAAGCTTATTCAGCTTTTCTCTTCTAATGATTTCCTGTTCTGATAATTGCATTGTAATTCAATTTTTCGATTTGCAAAAATAGTGAATTTTAAGTGTTTATGAAACTTAAATTTTCTGACTTAAATTCTTTTAAAAATTACCTTGAAGATTTAATTTTAAACCATTAAGGTTTTATTCAGGAGTTAAGAATTATTAAAAAGATATCTAAAGATATTTTTTAAGTGCTGTGCTAAATTTTAAATTTATTTAAATCTTAATGAAACTTAATAACTAAATAAATCTTAATGGTTTAAATCTCAAAACAAAATATTTATATCAAATTAATCAAAACCAATCTTTTCTCATATTTTTAGGAATATAAGTCCATGCTAAAATTCTGCTGATTTTCTGGCCTTGCGCCATGTCGATCGTTCTGAATTCTATTGATTTTACTTTTTTTAATTGATTTGTAAGCTTATATAAATTATCTTTTTTGGAAACCAGACACGTAAACCAAAGCACTTGTGAAGAATACAAAATGCTTTCTTCGATCATTCTTGAGATGAAAGCCAATTCCCCGCCTTCACACCACAATTCAGATTGTTGTCCCCCAAAATTGAGATTGTTTTTTGTGACCTTCGATTGATTAAGATTTTTTGTTTTTCTGAGATTTCCTTTCATTGCAGATTCTTCAGAATCATGAAAAGGCGGATTGCACATAGAAAAGGCAAAATGGTCTTCAGAATTAATGATGTTTTTAAAAATATTGTCTGCGTTTGGCTGTAATTTTAATTGAACAGAAGACGAAAAATCAGGATTATGATCTAATATTTTCTGAGCATTTTCCAAAGAATCTTTATTGATATCCGTTCCCAACATTTCCCAGCCGTAAGATTTGTGGGCAATTAAAGGATAAACAAGGTTTGCTCCGGTTCCGATATCCAGGCCTTTCACAGAATTTCCTGTTGGAACTTTATTATGTTCTTCGGCCAGCAAATCAGCAATATAATGTACATAATCTGCCCTTCCCGGAATTGGCGGACAGAGATTATTTTCAGGAATATCCCAATTTTTCACATCATAAAACTTTAACAATAAAGCTTTATTCAGCAATTTTACGGCTTTTGGAATACTGAAGTTAATGGTTAAATTTTGATAAGAATTCAAAAAAACATGCTGCTTCAATTCCGGCACACAAGAAATAAGCTGTTCAAAATCATACGGATTGCGATGCAGATTTCTTGCGTGCAGGTTTGATTTTTCAGTAGTCATTTTTATTTTTTCTGACTCAAAATATATTCTACCATTTTTTTTGCGTCAGCTTTTGACACTTGCGGATGAGGCTGCATCGGAACACTTCCCCAAACTCCGCTTCCGCCTTCTATGATTTTTGAAGCCAGCAATTCGATATCCTTTTCAGAATATTTTTCTGCTATTTCTTTATAAGAAGGTCCTATCATTCTTTCATCAGCATTATGACAAGCCATACAGTCGGATGCTTCAATCAGCTCTTTTCCCGAAACATTGGAAGCAACAGGCGTTGAAATATCCGTGGAATCTGTAGACTGAACTTCTGGATTTTCTTTTTTTGAACAGGAAACGATTAATAAAGCAAAACTTCCTGCTAAAAACAGTTTTTTCATCTATTTTGTAGCTGTAGAATCTGTTGAAGGAGAAGGATTTGGAATTGCAGCAGCAGGCGTGCTATCCGTTTTAACTGCAGAATCCGAAACCACAGGTGCTGCAGGCTCTTCAAGCATGATATTGCTGTCTTGTAATGATTTGTCAGTTTTTTTTGAACAGTTTACAACAAATAAACTTCCGATGAATGCAATTGCTACTACTTTTTTCATAAATTATCTATTTTTTCAAATTAAATAAACCGCATATAATTAAGATATTTAAATTTAACATCAAAGCGATTTAATTGTTTCTAATATGAAGCAAAAATATAAAAATAAACTTTTAGATAAGAGGTTTCCAATCGTTTTTTAAAGCAAATTTTAATATTATTCTGCAATTGAAAAATGATTATATTTAAAGTGTAATTTTAAAGCAGAAATTATGGTCTTGATTTCAAAAATTTTGTTTTTTGTCAGCCATCACGGTTTTTACACCGTACTTATCATTATTTTTTTGTTCGGATTGCTTGCAAAAATCACAAAAAAGGCTTGGCTGCTTATTTTCATCCTTCCTTTATCAATAGCAAACGGTTTTGCAAGCCAGTTTTTGAACGCCTGGTTTCTTAATAAATATGGCGTCGAAAGCAGCGCAATTATAACTTCCGATGTTCAGACCAATTCAACCTTGAATGATCACTACATCCATGATTATGAAGCTATTGTAAAGAAAAAGGATGGAAAGTATGTCGACACTTATTTCTCTACAACTTCGGCAGCTATTTATCCGATTGAAAATTCAATAAGAATTCCGCAGATTGACGAGCCCTTTCCTGTAAAATATATTCCGGGATATGAAAAAAACATTGTTATTCTTTATTATCAATCCGAGGAAGGAAGAAATCTTCAGCATTATGAAAAGCAACGTCCGGTGACTTCAGCAAAAATAAAATATGAAGCAGATAGTACCAATGAAGAATTTATCAAAGAATATATTTCGGCCCTGGAAGGTTATTTAGAGATTTATGAGAATGAAGATTATAGAATAAAAATTATTGAGCTGAAAAAAGAATTACAGCGTTTGCAAAAATAAATTTCAATTTTTCATGATTTTTATGTTTTGTATTAAAAAAAATTATATACATTTGTCACATGTTTAACACAAGTAAAAATTTTTGGTGGTGGCATTCAAACTCTTCGTCGGGTCTGAAGCTATTATCCTGTTGTTAAACCACAACTAGAATATTATAGAAAATATATAGACTTTGACGGATTCCGTTGAGGTCTTTTTTTTGTTCACAATTTAAATAAACACAATGTTTAGCAAAACTATTAACATACAAACCACATCCAGAAAATCTTTAGGCGATCTTCAAACGCCGATGAATATTTATCTTCAGATTCGAGACAAATTCCGTGACACCATTCTTCTGGAAAGTTCGGATATTAAGAATATTGACAACAATTTTTCATTTATTGCTATCAACGCAATTGCCGGAATTGAAATTAAAAATCTTAACGAATTTGAAATAAAACTTCCCAATGAAAATCCTGAAAAAAGGTCTTTAACTGATCTAAATGTAACCGATCTTCTTGATCAATTTTCTAAAATATTTATATGCGAAAAACCATCGGATTCGGTAGAAGAAACGGCTCAAAGCCTTTTTGGTTACACAAGTTTTGAAGCTGTTCAGTTTTTTGAAAATATTGAGCTTAAGGCGCAGACTTCTGAAGTTGAAATTCCTATTCTTCGATACAGATTGTATCAATACGTGATTGCAATCAATCATTATAATGACGAAATGCATTTGATTGAAAACCATATTGATGGCGTAAAATCTGAAGCATATACTTTAGAAAATCTAATCAAAAATAAAAATTCTGTCATTTTTCCATTTGAGAAAAAAGAGGAAGAAACTTCCAATCTTACCGATGAAGAATACCTTGAGCTTGTGGAAACAGCCAAAAAGCATTGTATGCGTGGTGATGTATTTCAGTTGGTTTTGAGCAGAAGATTTCAGCAAAAATTTAGAGGTGACGAATTCAATGTTTATCGGGCCTTGAGAAACATCAATCCATCTCCTTATCTTTTCTTTTTTGATTATGGAAATTACAAATTATTCGGTTCAAGCCCTGAAAGTCAACTAATTATTAAAAACAACAAAGCGATTATACATCCTATTGCCGGAACTTTTAAAAGAACAGGCCATTTTGATGAAGATATGCAGTCCGTAGAAAGCTTAAAAAATGATGCTAAAGAAAATGCAGAACACACAATGCTGGTTGATTTGGCCCGAAATGATTTAGGAAAAATTGGCACAAATATAACCGTGACCAAGCTTAAAGAAATTCAGCTCTTTTCACATGTAATTCACATGGTGAGTGAAGTTACCGCTGATTTGCCTGAAAACACAAGCCCTTTCAAAATGGTTTCTGCAACCTTTCCGCAAGGAACTTTAAGTGGTGCTCCAAAACATAAAGCACTTCAGTTAATAAATAAATATGAAAAAGATTCGCGGGGATATTATGGCGGATGCATCGGAATGATCGGGCTAAACGGCAGCTGCAATCATGCAATTATGATCAGAACTTTTTTAAGCAAGAACAACACACTTTATTATCAGGCCGGCGCCGGATTGGTCGCAAAATCGATCGCCGAAAACGAATTGCAAGAAGTAAATAATAAATTGAATGCCTTAAAAAAAGCAGTACAAAAAGCAACAACAATAAAATAATAGTGGTATAAATAAAGCAAATATGCTGATATTTTGATAATGGGTTGACAAACAAAATTTCAAAAAAACACAACCTATATAGTTGACTCATTATCAACCACAAATAATATATTTAAAATAAAATTAATGAAAATTTTAGTTTTTGATAATTACGACAGTTTTACTTACAATTTGGTTCAGATGATTGAAAAAATCATTAGTGAAAAAGTAGATGTGTTCAGGAATGACGAAATCACACTCGAAGAAATTGCAAAATATGATAAAATTATACTTTCACCCGGACCGGGAATTCCTGAAGAAGCCGGAATTCTTTTAGATTTAATTAAAGAATATGCTCCGACAAAAAGTATTTTGGGTGTTTGTCTTGGTCAGCAAGCTATTGCAGAAGCTTTCGGTGGGAATCTTATTAATCTTTCGGAGATTTTTCACGGAGTGGCGACAACATCAAAAACCATTAAAGAAAACACCAAGCTATTCAAAAATTTATCGGAAGAATTGGAAGTAGGAAGATATCACAGTTGGGCCGTAAATAGTGAAAATTTTCCACAAGAATTGGAAATCACGGCAGTTGATAAAGACGGAATGATCATGGCTTTGCAGCATAAAAAATATGACGTTCATGGTGTTCAGTTTCATCCGGAAAGTATTTTGACGCCTGAAGGAAATGCAATTATGCGAAACTTTCTTTTAAACTAAGCATATTTAAAAGCATTAAAACAAAAAAACAAATCAATGAAAGAAATTTTAGAATATCTTTTTACACATCATACATTATCAAAGTCTGAAGCGAAAGCGATTATGATTGAGATTGCTCAAAATAAATTTAATACTGCAGAAGTCACCGCTTTTATTAGTGTTTTCCTGATGCGTAATATTACTTTAAATGAGCTTGACGGCTTCAGACAAGCATTGTTGAAAATGGCAGTTTCTGTAGAAATTGAGGCAAATGATGCTTTAGATATTGTAGGAACGGGCGGTGACGGAAAAAACACCATTAATATTTCTACTTTGGCAAGCTTTGTAATTGCAGGAGCCGGACAAAAAGTAACAAAACACGGCAATTACGGAGCATCAACGATTACCGGATCATCCAATGTTTTAGAAGAATTGGGTTATCAGTTTAGGAATGATTCTGAAAGTCTGAATAGAGATTTGGAAAAAGCAAATATTTGTTTTTTACACGCTCCGTATTTTCATCCGGCTTTGCAATCTGTCGGTGCCTTAAGAAAATCTTTGGGTTTGCGTACTTTCTTCAATCTTTTGGGGCCGCTTGTAAATCCTGTTAAACCACAATTTTCGGTAATTGGAGTTTACAATTTGGAAATCGCAAGAATATATCAATATCTTTTGCAAAAAGACAATCGCGAGTTTACAATCATTCATGGATTAGACGGATACGACGAAATAAGCTTAACGAGCGACAGTAAAATAATTACAAAAAGTTCTGAAGAAATTTATACAACTAAAGATTTAGGTTTTCAAACTTTAAGTCCGGAAAGTATAAAAGCCGGTGAAACTCCTTATGAATCTGCGAAAATTTTCAGAAATATCCTTGAGGGAAAAGGTACAGCCGAGCAAAGCTCTGTTGTTTTGGCAAATGCAGCAGTTGCGCTTTATTACACGCATAAATTCGGCAGTTATCAAGATTGCCTTTTACTCGCCAAAGAAAGTCTGGAAAGCGGAAAGGCATTAAAAAGTCTTGAATTGTTATTGGATTAAACGATTAAATTTTTTATTTGTCATTCAGAACGAAACGTAGTGAAGTGAAGAATCTAAACTAAAACATAATCTGATGAAAACATTAGGAACGCATAATTATTATGTTTATATATTAACAAATTACACTAAAACAGTTCTTTATGCAGGTATAACAAATGATTTAAAAACAAGAATATATTATCATAAAAATCCATCCGCAGAAAATAAACTTCATTTTACAACAAAGTATAAATGTTTTAATCTTGTTTATTATGAACATTTTCAATATGTAGAACAAGCAATTGCCAGAGAAAAACAAATTAAAGGTTATTCAAGAATGAAGAAAGAGAATTTGATTAATAAATGTAATCCAAATTGGGATTTTCTGAATGAAAAATTGAATAGGTTTTTGAACCGCATTTCGTTTTGAATGATAAACAATGTCATTTCGAATGAATAAAACGAAGTGAGAAATCTACTAAGAGATTCTTCACTACACTTCGTTTCGTTCTGAATGACAGACATAAAACAACCAAATAGAATGACCATTTTAGATAAAATTATCAAAAGAAAAGCAGAAGAAATTGCGTTTGCAAAATCTAAAGTTCCTTTGTCTCAATTAAAAGATTCAGAATTTTTTGATCGAAAAACGATTTCATTAAAGAAATCGTTAAAAAATAAAAACGGAATTATTGCAGAATTCAAAAGGCAATCACCGTCGAGAGGAATCATAAATAATAACATTTCGCCTTTGAAAGTGGTTTCAGCCTATGAAGAATTTAGGGCAAGCGGAATTTCAATTCTTACGGATAAAGACTTTTTCGGTGGAAGTTTTGATGATATTTTAAATGTGAGAAATCAAATAAATATTCCGATTCTGAGAAAAGATTTTATGATCGATGAATATCAGTTTTATGAAGCAAAATCAATTGGAGCCGATGTCATTTTATTGATTGCAGCTTGTCTTTCGCCGGCTCAGGTTCAGGAATTTACCGAGCTTTCTCATGAATTAGATTTGGAGGTTTTACTAGAAATCCATACTGAAGAAGAATTAAAACATTACAATTCAAAAATCGATTTGGTTGGAATAAATAACAGGAATTTAAAAGACTTTAAGGTTGATTTGCATCATTCCGTAAACTTAAAAAACCTCCTTCCAAAAGACGTTTTATCTGTTGCCGAAAGCGGAATTTACAATATTGAAGACTTCAAATTTTTAAAAGAAAAAGGTTTTGACGGATTTTTAATGGGCGAATATTTTATGAAAAATGAAAATCCCGCAAAAGCTTTTGAAGAATTTACAAAAAACACTTTATGAAACTCAAAGTCTGCGGTTTAACAAAAATAGATCAGGTTAATGAGCTTATTTCCATGAAAATAGATTTTCTTGGTTTTATTTTTTATGAAAAATCTCCACGATTTGTTTTGAATCATTTGAATTTAAGGGAAATTTCAAATATTCCGCATACAGGTAAAATTGGAGTTTTTGTCAATGAAAATGTAAATAAAATAATAGAAATAGCAGAAAATGCAGATTTGAATTTCATCCAGCTTCACGGTGATGAAAATGAAAATTTTATTTCAGAATTAAGAAAAAAGTTAGATTCTAAAATCGGAATTATTAAAGTAATAAGAGTCGGAAACCAATCTTCCAACGAATTGCAAAAAACCATCAACCATCATCTATCAACCATCAACTATCTCTTATTCGACACCGATTCAAAAGCATTTGGCGGAACAGGGGAAACCTTTGATTGGAAAATTTTAAATGAAATTGAAATCCCAATTCCCTATTTTTTAAGCGGCGGAATTTCTTTGGAAAACATTCATCTTTCAATTATCAATCATCAACCATTTGCTCTCGATATCAATTCAAAATTTGAAATTGAACCCGGAAATAAAGATGTAGAAAAAATAAAAAAGTCTAAAGCTTTAATAATGAATGAGTCCTGAAAGGACGATTTAACAGAGAATTGGATGCAGTCCAATTAAAATTAAATTTATAAATAAACACAAAAAATGTCACAATCATTGGTGAAAAACTACATCCATGTTATTTTTAGTACAAAACATAGGGAAGATTTTATCGATCAAAGCATAGAAAAAGAACTCTTCTCGTACATTGCTGCAATATGCAAAGATTCTGAAAGTACTGCATTACAAATCGGAGGCACAGATAATCACATACACATTCTTTGTTTACTTTCAAAGAAAATTGCTTTGATGAAATTGGTTCAGAAAGTTAAAGCTCATTCATCAAAATGGATAAAAACAAAAGGAAGTAAATATGAAAATTTTTTCTGGCAAGATGGTTATGGTGCCTTTTCTGTGAGTCAAAAAAATATTTACCCAACAATCAATTATATAAAGAATCAACGTCAACATCATCAAAATGAAAACTTTGAAAATGAATTGATTGGAATATTGGAAAAACATAAAATTAATTATGATGAGAAATATTTATGGGATTAATTTACTACAATACGTTGCAATTGGATTATATCCAATCCTTTATTAAATCGTCCCTTCGGGACTCTTCACAATTTAAAAAATAAACTTATGGATTATAAAAACCCAGATAAAAACGGATATTATGGTGAATTCGGAGGTGCATTCATCCCTGAAATGCTGTATCCGAATGTAGAAGAATTACAGAAAAATTATCTCGAAATCATAGAATCTGAAGATTTTCAAAATGAATATCATGATTTACTGAAAAACTACGTTGGGCGTGCTACTCCACTTTATTTTGCGAAAAATTTAAGCGAAAAATACAATACCAAAATATACTTAAAAAGAGAAGACCTTAATCACACCGGAGCGCATAAGATCAACAATGCTTTGGGGCAGGTTTTATTAGCAACACGTCTTGGGAAAAACAGAATAATTGCCGAAACCGGAGCCGGACAACACGGTGTCGCAACAGCTACAGCCTGCGCTTTATTAGGTTTGGAATGCATCGTTTACATGGGCGAAATCGATATTTCAAGACAGGCTCCAAATGTTGCAAGAATGAAAATGTTGGGCGCAGAAGTTATTCCTGCAACTTCAGGTTCAAAAACCTTGAAAGATGCTGTAAATGAAGCATTAAGAGATTGGATCAACAATTCAAATACAACACATTATGTAATTGGAAGTGTGGTTGGTCCGCATCCGTTTCCGGATTTGGTGGCGAGATTTCAAAGTATTATTTCAAAGGAAATTAAAGAACAGCTTCAGGAACAAATCGGAAGACAAAATCCTGATTATGTGATTGCTTGTGTTGGCGGCGGAAGTAATGCGGCAGGAACATTTTATCATTTTGTAGATGATGAAAACGTAAAACTCATTGCCGCTGAAGCCGGAGGTTTTGGTGTTGATTCAGGAAAATCGGCAGCGACCACTTTTTTGGGAACTTTAGGTATTTTGCACGGAAGCAAAAGTTTGGTAATGCAGACAAAAGACGGCCAGGTTATCGAACCTCACTCTATTTCTGCAGGTTTGGATTATCCCGGAATCGGGCCTTTTCACGCTAATTTATTTAAAGAAAAACGTGCAGAATTTTTTAGTATTAATGATGATGATGCTTTACAATCTGCGTTTGAACTGACAAAATTAGAAGGCATTATTCCTGCTTTGGAAAGCGCGCATGCTTTAGCGGTTTTAGATAAAAAGATATTTAACGAAACAGATATTGTTGTGATTTGCTTAAGCGGTCGTGGCGACAAGGATATGGAAACGTATTTGAAAGTGCTGGAAGATGGAAGTCGGAAGATGAAAGATTAAAGATGGAAATTTAATTCAGTAATAAAAACGAAAATTTGTTAACTTAAATTCAATTTAAATCTATGAACAACAATAACTTCGAGCTTCCAGCTTCCAACATCCAGCCTAAAAAACAACTGAACATATACTTCACAGCAGGAATTCCACAATTGGAAGATACTGCTGAAATCATAAAAACAATTCAGGATTCCGGAGCCGATATGATGGAAATCGGAATGCCTTATTCCGACCCCGTTGCGGATGGTCCTGTCATTCAAAAAGCACACGAACTGGCTTTGAAAAACGGAATGACGATTTCAACACTTTTTTCTCAGTTGAAATCAATTAAACACGAAATTAAAATTCCGGTGATTTTGATGGGATATATTAATCCTGTTTTAAGTTTTGGATTTGACAATTTCTGTAGAGAATGTTCGGAAAGTGGCGTTTCAGGATTGATCATTCCTGATCTTCCGCCTATAGAATTTGAAAAAAATTATCAGAAAATTTTAGAAAAATACAATTTGAATTTCACGTTTTTGGTAACTCCCGAAACTTCTGATGAAAGGATTTTATATTTAGATTCCTTAAGTTCAGGATTTTTGTATGCAGTAAGCTCATCTTCCACAACAGGAAAAGAAAATACAGTTTTAAAAAACGAAACTTACCTTTCAAGATTAGCTTCTTTACCTTTGAAAAATCCTGTAATGATCGGCTTTGGAATCAAATCAAAAGAAGACTTTGAAAACGTTACCGAAAAAGCAGACGGCGGAATCATCGGAACGGCATTCGTCAATATTTTGCTGCAGAATAAAGATTGGAAGAAAAAAGCCATAGATTTTATAAATTCCATAAAAGCTTAAAATTCACTAAATTTGTATCTCAACAAAAGGTATGAACACACATCAAAATAAAGTAGTCGAATTCGAAGATCTGGGCGTAAAAGAATATCAGCCTTCCTGGGATTATCAGGAAAAACTGATGAAAGATATTATCGATACCAAAATCAAAAATCGTGATCTCGCTGCTGAACAGCACATTACAACTTCCAATCATTTTCTTTTAGTCGAGCATCCTCACGTTTATACTTTGGGAAAGAGCGGACATGAAGAAAATATGCTGGCCGGAATTGATAAACTAAAGGAAATTGACGCTACGTTTGTGAAAGTAAACCGTGGTGGAGATATCACTTATCACGGTTACGGTCAAATTGTTGGCTACCCTATTTTAGACCTTGAAAATTTCTTTACAGATATTCACAAATATATGCGGAATCTTGAAGAAGTCATCATCAGAACCATCGCCGAATACGGCTTAAAAGGCGAACGTTCGCCAGGCGAAACAGGAGTCTGGCTGGATGTCGGAAAACCTTATGCCAGAAAAATCTGCGCAATGGGCGTGAAAGCTTCACGTTGGGTAACTTTGCACGGTTTTGCGTTGAATGTAAATACAGATATGCGTTATTTTGAATATATTATTCCTTGCGGGATCAAAGATAAACAGGTGACCTCTTTAAAAAGAGAACTTGAAAGAGAATTGACTTCTGAAGAAATGGAAGATATTAAAGTGAAGATCAGAAAACATTTTGCGGATGTTTTTGAAGCGGAACTGGTTGTGAAAGATAGATCGTTAATTTAATTATATAAATCTGTTTCTTTGAAACAGATTTTTTATTTATAACTTCTTCACAATAATTTAAATTATTTTCATCGGAAATTATGTTATTTTAGTAAAAAGTTTTATTTACACAATTGGTGAATAAACTTTGCAATTAACTCTAAAAAACTACAACGATGGAACAAACATTAGACATTGAAAAACCAACACAGAAAATTTACAAAGACAGAGCAATATGGGTTGGGACTTTTCTCGGTGGACCTTTGGTGGCAGGCTATTTGATTGCTGAGAATTTCAAAGCATTTAACGAAACTGATAAAGCAAAAAAACTTGGATTTACGCAATCTTAACAACAATTATAGTTTTTGGTAGTGTTTTTATAATACCAGAAAACATTAAAATTCCAAATTACATCATCCCATTAATATATACTGCTATTGCATATTATCTTGTTCAACATTTTCAAGGGCAAAATATTTCGTCACACATAAATTCAGGTGGACAATTATTTAGTTGGTGGAGAACAATTGCAGTCGGCATCATTGGACTTGCAATTACTATTATTCCAATTTTTGGTTTTGCAATTTTGTCTGATAACATTGCTAATGCTCCAATTTCTGCCAAATCATATGGGATAATGAAACATGAAATTGCCTTTGACAGTAGCAATATAACAGAAAGAGAAGTTGATAAAATTGCAGATGGATTAGTTAGAACTACTTTTTTTGACCAAACAGTCACAAAATATGTTTATGTAGAAAAAGTAAACAATACTTTTGAATTATCATTTTCTACTATTGACGGTATTGCAAACGACAGTCAAGCATTACAACCATTTATTGAATTAAAAGATAGCTTACAATCATTATATCCACAGAATAAAATTGTTTTTAAGTTAGTGGTTGGCAATTTAGATAATGTAGTAAAAATAATCGACTGAAAAGCAGAGCTAACTCTAAAAAGGGTTTTGTTCCCCCTCCGCCCTCGCGAGCTTCCAAGCTCGTGCACCAAGATTAAAATAACCAAAACTTCGCTAAAGAATTCGCTTGCTTTATAAAGAAATCTTGCTACCGCAAACAGTTTTCTCATTACTACAAAAAGTCTTCTTCTTACCGCAATTGGTATTCTTGTTATTACAAACAGTCTTTTCACTACCGCAAACAGTAACCTTGTCACCCCAAAGAGTTTTCTCATTACCGCAAACAGTTTTTTGATTCCAGCAAAGAGTATTTTTAATTCCGCAAAAAGTAACCTTGCACCCGCAAAGAGTATTCTACTTCCCGCAATAAGAAATATCTATTACATAAAAAGTTAGGTTGAAACTGTAGAAACAGATCAGGAAAAAACTTCATCTATTTGAGGCTTAATTTCGTCACTTCGATGTCTAATATTTTATTGACCTACTTTCATAGAAATCGAAGTGACGGAATCATTAAATAATAAACTATCTCACAACAGAAATCCCTGCATCAACCTTTATTTCCGTACCGTGAATATAGGAAGCTTCATCCGAAGCAAGGAAAAGCACTGCATTAGCAATTTCTGAAGGATCGCCTTGTCTTTTAAAAGGAATGGTGGGAATAATATTCTTCACAGCTTCATCAATTTGTTCGGAATTCAGGCCTGTATTGTTGAAAATATTTGTTTTGATGTGTCCCGGGCTGATACCATTTACACGAATTCTTCTTTCCGTGAGCTCAGTTGCAAACGTATTGATAAAAGACTGTACCGCTGACTTTGCCGCCGAATAAATAGAAAAATTAGGCATTGCAATTTCTGTTGCAACAGAAGTATTAAAGATGACAGAGCTTCCGTTTTTTTTCATCAATGGCAACATTTGTTGAACTGTAAAAAAAGAACCTTTTACCAACACATTAAAAAGCTCGTCAAAAAGATCTTCATCTACATTCTCAATCGGTGAAAATTTTCCGAATCCCGCATTGGCAAAAACCATATCAATCGTTTCCGTATACTTTTTCACTTCACTTTGTAAAGCCAGCAAATCTTTCATCTTTCCCGCATCAGAAACAATTCCGAATGCATTTTTGCCTAAGTTTTCTAAAGCGTTATTTACCGTTTCTTCGCTTCTTCCCGTGATGATTGCTGTTCCGCCTTCGTTGATAAATTGCTGAGCCGTTGCGAAGCCCATTCCGTTTGTTCCGCCTGTAATCATAGCGAATTTACCTTTAAATCTTTGCATTGTTTTTTATTTAAAATTCTATTGCAAAGATTGAAATATTGTGATCCGAAAAAAATCCGAAACTTGCGGAATTCACTTAATCTTTTACTAAAATTATCTTATCAATTATCTTGTGGTAGAATCACTTCTTTTATAAGCATCCACTTTTTGATAAGCATCATTCATGTCTTTTGCTTTTTTATCTGTAATTAAAATCCCGAAAAGATGGTCAATTTCATGCTGGAAAATCACCGCTGTAAAACCTTCCACCATTTCAGAAAACTTTTGTCCCTTCAGATCAACATATTCCAACCGAATCACTTTACTTCTGTAAAATTGATCTCTGAAATCAGGAATCGACAAATCGCCTTCCGGACCGAGATTCTGTAATTCAGACTTCCAGACAATTACGGGATTGATAAAATATTCCAGCGGCTCGCCTTCTTTATCAAACCGCTGAACCCAGATTATTCTTCTGTTGATTCCAACTTGCGGTGCAGCAATTCCTACTCCGCCGTCGGTTGAGAGAAGAGATTCTTTCATTCTTTTGACTAAAGTTGCCATATTTGGATCCAGCGGATCAATTTCGGAAGAAAAGTTCAACAGCGTTGTGTGCTGATGAGAATCCGTCGTCTGATAAATTGGTAAAGCAGAATCTTTATCACCTTGATTAATGATTGAAATTTCGTTTTGAGTCAGCTTTTGAGCGTTGATAAAACCTATAAAAAGTAAAAGTAGAAAAGATAGCTTTTTCATTATAAATAAAATATAAACAAATATAGCCAATGTCTTAGAAACTCATCATTGTCATTCTGAGGAACGAAGTCGGAGTCTTATAAATTTTATCAGAAAACTAATACGTTTTCGTCATATCCGCCGGAATGATCAGATTAAAATCTGTCGGGATATATTCTTTTTCAGGAACTCTTAATTCAGGATCTTCAGATTCAAAAACAGAAATCACCGCCATTTTCAAATCCGGATTTTTTTGTTTGATATACCAATAAATTCCTCCAAATTCTTTGCTGTGATAATTTCCGTTGTAATGAATAAAAGTTTTTCCTTTTTCAAAATTTTTCAGAATAGATTCAGCCATTGTTGCGTCTTTCGTAGCCTGCGCAGAAATAAAATTCATCACTTTGGTTCCTTCTGCATGATCGCCCATCATTTTTTTCATTTCCTGGTAACCGGGTGTTTCCAAAGAAACTTTAATTGGCAATTGAGCAATGTAAGCTTTTTCACTTTCGGGTAAATTATTCAAAGATTCCAAGCCTTCTTTTGCGGTCTTTGAAGCATATTTTCTTGGAATATTTGTCGCAATAAATTTCAGCTTTTTATCTTTGGCAAAATCAACCAAAGGTTTGTAATCTGTTGCAAAATTATTCCATAACCGAGCTGAATCTTTTAATGTTTTAGCATCAAATTTTCCTTCTAAATATTGATTTAGCTGAGCTTGATTGTCTCTTTCAAACATTTCGGCGCCTAAAATAACCTGCCCATTTTTCTTTTTATGCAAAGCTTCCGTTATTTTCAGCTGAAGCCAATGATTGATTGAGCTGTTATGATTTTCACCAAAGAAAACAACATCATATTCAGCCAATTCCTTGACTAGCTTTTCGGTTTTTATTTCCTTTCCTTTTTGATTATAAAATTTATACGGTTCAAAATTTTGTGCATGTAAAGAGCAGAAACCCGCAAGTATGATCGCTATGAAAATATTTTTCATTTTATTTTTTTTTAATTTGAATTAAATTATTGTTGTCATTCTGAACGCAATGTAATGAAGTGAAAATCTAAACTAAAGCTGAGATTCTTCCTTCGTCAGAATGACAAACCGTACGATAAACAAATTTACAGTTTTACGGTTTTTACATTAAAAAAAAAACCGTCTTGAATTATAAAAAACAAAACGGCCTTCATCAAATCATCTAACTATTATTTTTCTAAATCTGCTACAAGGTCTTTCCATTCTTGTAATTCAGGAATTCCCGGCTTTCTTTTTCCGAAGAACTGAACAATGAAATCACCTTCTTTGTTGAACACTTCAATAGCCGTTACTTCACCATCTTCAGTTGGTTTTTTCACGATCCATGCTTCAGCAATTTTGGTAACATCCAAATGTAAATTGAAATCAGGATCCATCACGTTGAACCATTGCTGATGCCAAAGCGTTTTCTTCACTTCACCGGTATGGATCTGGATAATTCCTCTGTTTCCAACGAAAATCATGATCGGAAGATTCTTTTCGGCAGCATCTTCAAGTACATTTACCACTTTTGAAGTTTCAATTTTTTTAGCAAAACCTTCCGGTGCCAGTCTTAAAGCCTGAGTTCTAGTCACTCCGAATTTTCTTGTCATCATGAAAAATTCATGAGTATCTTTCAATTCGGTCCACGCTTTTTTGAAACCTTCAGCATCGATTTCCGAATCAGCTTTTTCCGGAGCTTTTGGAGCAACTGCTTCAAATTCAAAAGCTTGATTTTGATCTTCAGCCTTAAACTGAGCAACAATTGTATCGAAAGCTTCTGCGTTGCTGTCTTTTGTCAAATATATTTTATGAAGTGCCAAACCGTCTTTTCCGAAGAACTGAAGGCTTTTTTTAACTCCTTCCGCGACTGCGAAAGCAAATTTCCAATGGTTCATAAAAATTCTAAGATCGATATCTTCACCTACAAAAAGCTGCGCGTGTGGGCTGCTGAAATCACCATTCAGATACGTTCCTTTTCTTTCATGCACGCATTCGTCATTTCTTGTAAGCGCCATTACTTTCCCTAACTTTTCAACTTCAGTTAAGATGTTTGCAAATTCAGGTTTCAGGACAGTTACTTCTTCACCTACGTTTGTTAGTAACAATTCTGCTTCGCTTACGCCCAATTGCGCTGCTGCATTTCTTATTCTTAAGTGTGGGTTTTCTGCTTTCAGAGCTTCCCATTTTTCTTTGAGTTCGTTCACTAATGTACTCATTATTTATTTTTTTATGGTTAAAACTGTGTAATTTCTTTTTATTGATTCGTCTCCGGTTTTGCTTTTTATTTCTTCTTCTTTTTCAGAGATCTTCATTCTTTTAAAGTGGCTTTTGGATATCAATTCTTCCATTTCATCGTTATTGTAAAGCTTAAAATTGTATTGCGTGAAAGGCAGTTTTTCCATGAAATCCCGCTGCCCGAAAGTGAGAACGAATGTTCCGCTGTTCTTTAAAACTCTGTAAATTTCATTTAAAAAATCTATTGACTCTTCCCAAAAATAGACCGTATTTACTGTAAATATTTTATCAAAAACCTTGTCCTCAAAAGGAAGCTTTTTTCCTTCATATAAAACAAAATCTGATTGGCTTTCAAACTCTTTATTCAACTTTTTCGCTTCGTGATGCATCGTTTCTGAAATATCAATTCCTGTATACTTTACATTTTTAGCTTTATTTAAAACACTTTTTAGATGACCAGCGTTTCCGTGGCCGATCTCAAGAATATGCTCATCATCTTCTATCAAAAGCGTTTTGATGCTTTCGAGTGTCATTCCGATGTTTGTGGCGTTCATCATTTCGCCAATTTCAATTCCTTTTTCACCTTGCGGATTGGCTAAATTCTGAGCTAGTATTTTTAATTCGTTCTGTTCCATTATCCAAAAATAATCATTGGGTTTGCATTGACCGGATGCTGACAAATCGTACACGGAAAATTGTAAGCATTACTAATATTTTCAGCAGTAAAAACTTCTTCCGGCGTTCCGTACGCCGAAACTTTACCTGATTTCATTAATAAAATCTTATCGGCAAACTGCGCGGCCAAATTCAGATCATGCAAAACAACAATTGCCGAATTTGCTTTCTGAGTAAATTTTTTGATGATTTCTAAAGCTTTATACTGATGTTTAACATCAAGATTATTCAACGGTTCGTCTAAAAACACCAACTTATGAGCAATTTCATTATCCAACTGAGCCATCACACGTGAAAGATGCACGCGCTGCTTTTCACCGCCTGACAAAGTATTGTAATCTCTTTCTTTCAGATGATAAATATCGGTTTCGTACATCATTTTGTTCATCGCTTCCAAATCTTCCTTCTTCGGTTGAGAATCGAAATAAGGATAACGTCCCATCATCACGACATCTTTTACCTGCAAAGGAATTTCGTTGGAATTGTGCTGGGAAAATTTAGATTTGTGTTTTGACAATTCTCTGACATCCCAATCAGAAATCTGTTTATTTTTGAATAGAATTTTCTGTTTCCCTTGCTTCACTTCATTTGCCAAAATACTCAGCAGGCTTGACTTTCCGGCTCCGTTCGGACCTACAATCGCTAAAAATTCACCATATTCTAAAGATACATCTATCCCATCAAGAATATGAAATTCTTTATGCTTATACATGATATGATGCGCTTTTATCATTAGAGTGATTTTTTAAATTTAATTAAAATTGCTATAAAAATCGGGCCTCCCATCAATGCGGTCAAAATACCGATCGGCAGTTCTGAAGGCGCAACAATACTTCTGCTGAATGTATCGGCAACCAAAAGTAAAATACTTCCGAAAACCGCTGATAATGGCAAAATGAATGCATAATTTGACTTAAATAAAAGCCTTAAAATATATGGGACAATAAGACCCACAAAACCAATTGTTCCTGAAAATGCTACGCAGGTTCCGACCATTAAAGCTGTTATTATCACGATCTGTTTTTTTAGTTTTTCAACATTGATTCCTAAATGCTGAGCATCTTTTTCGCCCAACATCATTGCATTCAAGGCTTTTCCTTTCGGAAGTAAAACAATGTAGGAAATGATTAAAACTACCGTTAAAACAATATTTTTCGTCCATGTTGCGGCAGCTAGGCTTCCCATATTCCAAAATGTAAGATCTCTTAATTGTTCGTCTTTTGAAATATAAATCAAAAAACCTGTGATTGAAAAACCAATTGCCGTGATCGCGACACCGCTTAGCAACATCATGACAACATTTGTTTTTCCGCTGCTTGTAGAAATCCTGTAAACCAGCATCATTGCCAATAAAGCTCCTATAAAAGCCGAAATACCTACCAATGAAAACTGTACCGCTTCAGGAAGATATTCTCTGAAATGCCCTCCTAAAACAATTGCAATTGCAGCAAGTAAAGTTGCTCCCGAAGTCAAGCCTATTAAATCTCCGGTCGCCAAAGGATTTTTAAAAAGTCCCTGCAATCCTGTTCCCGAAACCGCCAGCATACTTCCCACTAAAATTGCCATGATAATTCTGGCTGCACGTACATCCCAAATTACATATTTATCACTTAATGCCAAATTTGGATCTCCCTGTAAAAATTGCTTTAAAACTGCAAATGGTGAAGCTCCATTAAAATCGTAAACTCCAATATAAAGTGCCCCAATTGCCAGAAAAACCAGCAAAAGGGCACTCATTGAAAAATAAAAGTATAGTTTATTTTGTGTTTTCAACTAAAAGTTTGTTTAATGCAACTGCTGCTTCTCCTAATCTCGGACCGAAACCTGAAACCAAACCTCCGTCCATTGCAATGATCTTCTTATTTTTTCCTGCATTTGTTTGTGCAACACCAGGCATTTTCAGAACACCTTCATTTCCGCCGGAACCTTGTAATCCGCTTGTGAAAAAGAATAAAACATCCGGATTTGCTTTTACAACTGCTTCCGGAGTTAGCGGTTTGAAATCTTCAAAATCATTAATTGCGTTTTCACCTCCTGCAATATTGATCAATGCGGCCATTGGTGTGTTTTTACCTGAAACCATCATCATATTTCCTCTTGCGTAGATGAATAATACTTTAGGTTTTTTAGCAATAGGCTGGATTTGCTTTAAATCTGCATCAATTTTATCATTTAATTTCTGATAATCTGTATTTCCGATGGCTTTTGCTACATCGGCGATCAGCTTTTTGGTTCCATCAATAGAAAATTCCTGCTTAAACAATTCAGATTTGATTCCTGATGCTTTTATTTTACCTAAAAGTTCAGGATTAATGGCTTTATCTGAAGCTAAAATCAAAGTAGGATTTACAGCCATAATCGGCTCAATTGTCATTGATCTTACGTGTCCCAAATCTTTAGCAGTTGACTTCAATGTTTCAGGATATGTGCTTGTAACGTCTGTTCCAACGATTTCACTTTCGTGACCTAAAGCGCTCACTATTTCTGTGACTCCGCCGCTTAAAGAAACGATTTTGTTGTTTGTTTTTGGAGTTTCAGAAGAGACTTCCGTTGCATTTTCAGTAGGTTTTTGAACTTCTTTTTTGCAAGAATATACTGCTGCAAGAACAGAAGCTGCCAAAATGAATTTTTTCATGATACTATTATTATTGATTATTTTTTATAAAGCTTTATACTGGAATTTCGGGAATCCTCGCAATCCTTCATTGCTTGTAAGTCTGGTAAATCTCAGCTTGAAATATGCGCCCGAAGCATCTTTAATGATATAGAAAACATCACCTTTTACCTGATATCCCGATGGTCCTACTTCTCTCCAGCTACTTCCGATCACTCTTTGGTCGTTCACAATAAATTTGGAGGCATCCACATCTGTTTCTTTAAAATTATTAAAGGCTTCGATCATTGATCCTGATGTAACTTTCACTTCATAAGCGCCTACATTTCCTACATTATTTGTTGTCACGAAATCTGCAAAAGTATAACTTCCGGCCCCCGCAATAATATTTGTAAATACCGTAAAACAGATATCCCATTTGTTTTTTTCAGGTTGAATTATTACTTCTTTTTTATCTTTTAAGCTAAAGAAAGTATAATTGTAAGCAGGATTTTTATTGATGACAACTTCATGAATAGCTGTACCAGTTGCATTTAGTTCTCCATATTTTACTTTGTAAGCGTCACCTTGTCTGATTACCTGAACTTTCATCCAACCTCTTCTGTCGCCACCAGTTGCCACCGATCCGGCTGCAATGTTGCCTTTGAAAATATCCAGACCCATGTTTACAAGATAAATTGCATTTTGCTGGCTGTCTGCTTTCACCTCTTCTATTGCAGTATAACCGCTCGGAAAGTTTCCGTTGACATCATCAATATATATGGTATTGGAAAGATCAAAATTTGCAACCTGTACAGAATATTGCAAAGATTCTACAGTTGATGCATTTACCGCATTGATATCTGTAGCATTGGGGATTTTTCCTGCTGCCATCGCAATCGAAGAATTTAAGATTACTTTAAATTCGCTACCCGAATAAAACGCAAGATCCCAATCTGTCCTTTTTGTTACCGTTTGTTTAGGATCTCCTTTATCATTGATATCGCTAAGATCTATCCAAACCTGATTGGGCTGTGTAGGGCCTTCTACTTTGGCCTCAACTGAAACTCCTTCTGAAGGAAGCACAGCAATTGGGTCTTCATTATCATTGATGCAAGACTGAGAAATAAATGACGCACCCAATAATAAACTAAATAATATTTTTTTCATTTTAATCTATTTAAAAATTATAACTTAATCTGGCAAAATAACTTCTTCCATAGAAAAGATTTGAGTTGGGATCTGCTGTTTCATGCGCATTTCCTGTAACCGTCGTATCTCTTACCGAGGATACATCGAAAATGTTTTTCACACCAAAACTTACATCCAAATGCTTATTAAAGAAAGGCTGTGTAAGAATAAAATTCATCATGTGAAAATTTCCGCGCTCGCCGATATCATAATAAGGATTCAATAAGTCCGCTGACAAAACAAATGTTTGTACGATTCCGGTATATTTATAAAATAACGAAAGTGTTGTGCTTGTTTTTGGAACAGTATAATTTACGGCTGCATTTGTTTCAAGTGTGTAGAAAAAATCATCCGGCGAAGTGATTCCGCCTGCACTTAATTCTTTTGAGATTCCGTAATAGGAAGCATTTGCTGCAAAACTGAAGTTGTTTTTTTGTGCCCTGAAATTAGCCTCAAATAAATAAGATGCGTATTTATTTATATTTATATATTTATATTTTAAAGGCTGACGACTTATCGTAGCAAGCTCAATTCTATCTTTTACTTTCAAATAAGTAGCACTTGCTCCTAAATTAAAATTCCAGTCCGAAGCGGTGAAAATTTTCTTTTCTCCATTTAAAGAAACCGTCATGCCTTCTTCGGGAATCAAATTCGGATTTCCCTGAATATCATGATTACTATCAACTACATAAGTATACAATTCATCAAAATTTGGGAATCTGTTAGCGCTTCCTACAACCAAACGAATATTATCGTTGTCTGTAACTCTTGCTCTTGCCGTTAATGAATAATTGTGCTGAGTATCAAATTTGTCGCTTAAAGCCAAACGATATCCCGGACGAATCGACAACCAATCTGTTGCGTTCCATTCAACGGTCATGAAATTGGCATAATTGAATATTGTCCGTTTAATATTATCCGTGCCTGCAAAATCTCCCGCAATATTTCCTGCAAAACCGGAAGTGCGATCCAGTTCGTACCCCAACTGAAAGTCAATTTTTTTACTTTCTAAAAAATTACTGAAAACTCCTCTTGAGTATAAAACGTCTGCTTTATTGTAAGATTGATATGAATCTTTGTTTCCGATTACTTGTCTGTTTGGAATATCATAATCATAATCACGGTATTTTCTGTCCTGTGTTTGGTAAGAAAAATCTCCTGTATAATTGATATTTCCAAGCTTTGTACTGATATTAAGCTGATTCAGATATCTTGTTGTAAAATAATCTCTGTCTATTGATGCATAGGTTATATTTTTAACATCCAAATAACGATCTTGTACGATTGGATTGTAATAATTCAGCTTTTCACTCAGAAAACCGAACTTGTAAAAAATTGATGTTTTATTTTTACTATATCTTAAAATTCCGTCAACATTCAAAACATCTTTTGGTTGCCACAGATATCCTCTTTTTTTGTCTTTTTCAAAATATTTATAATCTTCCTGAGTTCCTTTAAAACCTTGAAAATCATTATGATTAATATTGGCTCCGACATACCAATTTTCGTTGATATTGTAGCCCACATTTAAATTCTGAATATGTCTTCCTTCTCCTTTTTTGTACCAGTCGTATTCATTTCCAACTGTTTCTTCCTGCAAAGAAGCATTTAATGTTAATTTTTTCTGGCTGTTTTTCTTTGTAATAATATTGATCACTCCGGCAACTGCATTGCTTCCGTAATCTACTCCCATTGAGCCTCTTACGACCTCAATTCGTTCAACATTGTTGATATTTAGCTTTGTAAGGTCGATATTGTTTCCAAGACCAATATCTCCAACTACGGGAATATTATCTATTAAAATTTTTGTGTATTCGCCACCCAATCCCATAAGGCTCGCTGTAGAATTCCCCGAATTACGATCCGGAACGATCAAAACATTAAGACTTTGATTTAAAACATCGGCAACATTGGTGGCTGCCATGTTTTTAATCTGTTCGGCATTTATTACCTCAACTTTATAAATAGATTTGTTGATAGATTGCTGAGTGTACTGTCCGGTCAATACAACTTCTTCTATTTTCTTCTGATCTAAAGAATCTTTTTCCTGTGCATTCACCCAAAATATAGTGGATAATGATAGAATGGAAAGCACTTTCTTCTTCATAAACTCAAAAATTTTTGACAAATATAGAGCTTTATTTAGAATAATTAAAAATAAAATATTACTTTTGTGGAATAATTCTAAATAAAAATAACGTTATGAAATCAAAACTACTTTTAGGAGGAAGTTTAATATTACTGGCTATCACAGCAAATGCACAAGTTGCTACAATTAGTGAGAATTTTGAATCATTTGCAACTGGTACAACTGCAGTTTGGCCACAAAACGGATGGTCAAAAGTAGCTCCTCCGGGGCCTGGACCTTTTATATATGCAGAAAACGGAGCCGCTGATAAGCATGCACAGTTTTATTCACTTATGGCTGCCAACACTCCTGCATATCTAGTAACTCCACAAATTGTTGCTCCCGACGGAACAAAATCCCTGAAATTCACCTATGCAATGACAGCAGGATCTGCAGGAACAGGAACTTTGGAAGTAGGTTTGGTCTCCGCAGCTACAACTGCAGGCACTTCAGCTTTCACTTCTATAAGCCCGGTTTATACTTTAAATTCTGCAACAGAACAAACAGTAACCATCAGTGTACCAGTTTCTACCAATCAATACATTGCATTTAAATTCATTGGCGCTGTTCAACATACTGCATTACTTTTAGATGATGTTATTTATAATACACCCGCAACCCTTGCTGTTTCTGACAATACGAAGGCTAAAAATCAAGTTAAATTTGCTGTTAATTCTCAAAATACAGCTTTACAATTTGTAACTAAAGAAGATCTTAAAAAAATTCAGATATATTCTGCAGCAGGACAAAAAGTTGCGGAAGGAAAATTAGACAACAATAACTTCGGTATCAGCACACTTCAATCGGGAGTTTATTTTATCATGATCGAAACTGCCCAAGGAACAGTTTCAAAATCTAAGTTTATTAAGAAGTAAAAACTTTAATGAAATACTTTTAATACTTTTCTATTTTTTCTATAAAAAGGCAGTTTCAATTTTTGATGCTGCCTTTTGCATTTATAGATTTTAATGTTGAAGCTTAAAATTTCGTAATTGGATTAACCGAGAAATCTGTTCCAAACTTTATCTTCAATCAAAATTAGTATATTTACAAAAATTAAAAAAAGCTATGTTGAAAGCAGGTTTGGTGGGCGCCGGACATCTTGGAAAAATACATTTGAAGCTTCTAAATCAATCAGATAAATATGATTTTGTAGGTTTTCATGATAAAGATGTAGAAAACGGAAAAAAACTGGAAGCCGAGTTCGGTTACAAATATTTTGAAAATTTCGATGATCTATTGGATCAGATTGATATGTTGGATATTGTGACGCCAACGCTTTATCATTACGATTACGCTTTAAAAGCAATTGAAAAAAAGCTTCATTTTTTCATCGAAAAACCTGTTACCCAAACCCTTGAGCAAGCTGAAGAAATTCTTTACAAATGCCGTGAATACGGAATAAAAGCTCAGGTTGGGCATGTTGAAAGATACAATCCCGCTTTTATCGGAGCAAAAGATTATATCCAAAATCCGATGTTTATTGAGATTCATAGATTAGCCGAATTTAATCCGCGCGGAACCGATGTTTCTGTCGTTTTAGACTTGATGATTCACGATCTTGATATTCTTTTAAGTATTGTAAAGTCTAAAGTAAAAAATATCCATGCAAGCGGCGTTTGTGTTGTGAGCAAAACTCCGGATATTACCAATGCCAGAATTGAATTTGAAAATGGCTGCGTTGCCAATCTTACGACTTCGAGAATTTCGATGAAAGCGATGCGAAAAAGCCGTTTTTTCCAAAAAGACGCGTATGTTTCTGTTGATTTTTTAGAGAAAAAAGCCGAAGTTATTCGTATGAAAGATGCTCCGGAAAATCCTACACCTTTTGATATGATTATCGAAAATGCGGATGGCGAAAAAAATCAAATCTTATTCGAATATCCAAATATTCAGCCAAATAATGCTATTTTGGATGAACTAAATTCTTTCGCTGCCGCCATTACAGAAAATAAAAATGTAGAGGTTTCGTTGGAAGACGGAACTGAAGCTTTGAAAGTAGCTCTGGAAATTATGAAATTGATTTCTTAGTTTAAGCACAATATCTACATTTTTATGAATATAAACGGGCTTTGGGTCCGTTTTTCTTTTTAAAGAATTAATTTATTTTCAATCAACAAATTTTAAATATATTTGTTAATATTAAAACAATAATTTCTAAATAACAATCTCCTAAATATTTTAAAAATCAAAACTATGAAACGAGCCATAATATTATCCGCTTTTTTATTGTCTCAATTTGGGACATCACAACTTTTAAAAACGCAAGGTCAAAATATCGTTAATGATAAAGGTGAAAATATCCAGTTGAAAGGTTTAGGTTTGGGAGGATGGATGCTGCAGGAAGGCTATATGCTGAAAACTGCAGATTTTGCCGGTCCGCAATATAAAATTAAAGAGAAAATTGCAGAATTGATCGGTGAAGACGGAATGAACGAATTTTACAAACAATACCTGAAAAACGGTATTACAAAACAGGATATTGATTTTCTGGCAAAAGCAGGATTCAATTCGATAAGGCTTCCGATGCATTACAATTTGTATACTTTGCCCATCGAAAAAGAACCTGTAAAAGGTAAAAATACATGGCTTGAAGAAGGTTTTAAAATGACTGATGATCTTCTCAAATGGTGCGCGGATAATAAGATTTATCTGATTTTAGATCTTCATGCAGCGCCTGGCGGACAAGGAAATGATGTAAATATTTCCGACAACGACAAGTCGAAACCGTCACTTTGGGAAAGCGAAGACAATCAGAAAAAAACAATTGCTCTTTGGAAAAAGTTAGCAGAAAGATACAAAGATGAAGTTTGGATTGGCGGTTATGATTTAATCAACGAACCGAATATTAATTTTACAGGTAAAAATCCGAACGGAACCGATGAAATGTCCAACGCGCCGCTTTGGAAATTACAGAAAGATATTACTGAAGCCATCCGTCAGGTTGATAAAAAGCATATTATTTTTCTTGAAGGAAACGGCTGGGGAAATAATTACAACGGTTTGACGCCAATTTGGGATAACAATATGGTCTTCAGCTTTCATAAATACTGGAATTATAATAACGATGAAACAATACAATTTGCATTAGATTTAAGGAAAAAATACAATATGCCGATCTGGCTTGGTGAAACCGGAGAAAACTCAAACGTTTGGTTTACAGAACTGATTCAGCTTTTGGACAAGCACAATATCGGATACGCTTTCTGGCCAATGAAAAAGATTGATAATACAGCTGGAATTGCCAATGTAAAAATCACGCCGGAATACAAAAAATTACTGGATTACTGGAAAAACGGTGGTGAAAAACCGTCCAAAGAATTTGCTAAAAAAGCTTTAATGAAAATTACTGACAATTATAAATTCAGTAATGTTGAAATTAAAAATGATGTGATCGATGCGATGTTCCGACAAACAAAAGATCATTCGACGAAAGCATTTAAAAATCATCAGGTTCCGGGAAGAATTTTTGCTTCGGAATATGATTTAGGCATCATGAATTCTGCTTATTCGGATAAAGATTTCATCAATCTTTGGGTAAGCGATCCAAACAAAAGATCGGAATGGAATTCGGGGCATCAAATGCGAAATGACGGCGTTGATATTTATCAATGTAACGACAAAATCACCAATCAATATTATGTCGGGAAAACAGAAGCCGGAGAATGGATTCAATATACAATCAATGCAAAAGCTGATAAAATCTATACTTTTGACATAAGATATTCAGCAGATAAAGATTCCAAAATAAGGATTGAAGACGCTTCGGGAAAACAATTGGCAACAGTTTCTTTACTTTCCACAAGAGGAAATGAAACGTGGGAAACCTTTACAGCAAAAGGAATTAGCCTAAAAAAAGGTGAAAATAAAATTCGGATTGTTTTTGAAAATGATGGCGTCAACCTGAATTATTTTGAAGTGAAATAATAATTGTCTTAAATTGCAAATCCCTTTTAGTTATTAAGAGGGATTTATTTTTAATATAAAATTTATGAAAAAATTCGGACTGCTTTTTCTTCTAATTTCGGCATTTACTTTTGCTCAGAATTCGGTTTTGGAACAAAAGATTAATTCAATTGTTAAAGATAAAAAAGCAACAGTTGGAATCTCGGTTTTAGGCTTTGAAAATGGCTTTAAATATAATAAAAACGGAGGAAAAAAGCTTCCGATGCAAAGCGTTTTCAAGTTTCATATTGCAGCGGTTATTTTAGATTTCGTGGATAAAGGCAAGCTTTCTTTAGACCAAAAAGTGATGCTGAACAAATCGAATCTGCTTGAAAATACATGGTCGCCACTTCGTGAGAAATATCAAAATACAAATACTGAAGTTCCGTTAAGCGAAATCATCGATTTTACGGTTGCTTTAAGTGATAATAATGGTTGTGATATTCTTTTAAAATTAATCGGAGGAACCGAAACTGTACAAAAATTTATGGATTCCAAAGGTGTAAAAGGTTTTCAGATAAAATTTAATGAAGAAGAAATGCATAAAGATTGGAACGCGCAGTATGAAAATTACAGTACAACACAATCTGCAGCAGATGTTCTGAAAAAATTCTATGCTGGAAAATTATTATCAAAAAAGTCGACCGATTATCTGATGAAAGTGATGCATTCGACATCTACAGGAAAAAATAAACTGGTTGAGCAACTCCCGAAATCTACACCTGTTGCTCATAAAACGGGTTCTTCGGGGAAAAATAAAGATGGATTAACTGGCGCCGAAAATGACATGGGAATCGTAACTTTGCCTAACGGAAAACATTACGCAATTGCAGTATTCGTAAGCAATTCTACCGAAACTGAAGCTGTAAACTGCAAGATAATTTCTGATATTTCTAAAGCCGTTTGGGATTATTTTAATAAGTAATTTTTAAGTGTTATTTTTAAGGTCAAATAAATAGGGTTGAAAATTAGCTTTTGTCAATTTTCAGAATAAAAGATCACATCCAATTCTAAAATTTAATTATGAAAAAAATATTATTTGTATTCAGTATATTTTGTTTTACACATTGTGTTTCTCAAAAAAGTCAGAATTTTATGGAAATCAGCTATGGAAGCATTTGCTGCGGAACGCCGTCAACTGAGCCTGTAATAAATTACATCAATCAGTTCCAGAAGAAAAATAAAATCAAAACATTTGAGATTTATCAGCAAACAGGATTGGGAAGAGAAGGTGAATTTAATCTTTATATAGGAACAGATCATCTTTCCAAAAGTCAGAAAACCAGCTTCGTAAAAGGTCTTGAAACTGCTATATCTTCACAAAACAATACACGACTAAAAAACAGAGACGGAATGGTAAGCTTTAATGCTACAACCGTAAATAAAGCCGATTTGGACAAAGCAAAAAATGTAATAATCTATAAAAAATAAATATAATTAAATAAGGAAAAATGATCAAAAACATTGTAGTTATCGGGGCCGGAACCATGGGAAATGGCATTGCACACACTTTCGCACAAAGCGGTTTTAAAGTAAGCTTGGTTGATGTGTCACAGGATGCTTTAGACAAAGGCTTGAAAACCATTGCCACCAACCTTGACAGAATAATTGCAAAGGGAAACCTTACAGAAGAACAAAAAGCAGAAACATTAGGTAATATCACTACTTTCACAGAACTGAAAAACGCTGTGACAAACGCAGATTTGGTGGTTGAAGCAGCAACTGAAAATCAGGATCTGAAGCTTAAAATCTTTGCCCAAATGGACGAATTTGCTCCTGAAAACTGTATTTTATCGACCAATACTTCATCAATTTCTATTACTAAAATTGCTGCGGCTACAAAAAGAGCCGATAAAGTAATCGGAATGCACTTTATGAATCCTGTTCCGATCATGAAATTGGTTGAGATCATTAAAGGCTATTCAACTTCCAAAGAAACATTTGATTCCATTTATGAAATGAGCAAAACTTTAGGAAAAGTGCCTGTAGAAGTGAATGATTATCCGGGATTTGTAGCCAACAGAATTCTGATGCCAATGATTAACGAATCTATTGAAACTTTGTATAACGGTGTTGCAGGAGTTGAAGAAATTGATACGGTTATGAAGTTGGGAATGGCTCATCCGATGGGACCGCTTCAATTGGCTGATTTTATTGGTCTTGATATCTGTTTAGCGATCTTAAATGTAATGTACGACGGTTTCAAAAACCCTAAATATGCTCCAAATCCGTTGTTGGTAAACATGGTAATGGCAGGAAAATTAGGAGTGAAATCCGGTGAAGGTTTTTACGATTATTCTGAAAGCAAAAAAGCTGAAAAAGTAGCGAAAATGTTCTCAAAATAAGGAAAGATGAATGAATGAATTGGCAATGGTAAATTTTAAATTGACAATGAAATAAATTCACTATTTTTTCTTCTATGAAATTTAAAGAAAAACATATTCAAATATCCTTGGTCATCATTACTTTAGTGATGACCATTTTGCGTTTTTTAATGAACGAAAAAGGCCGCATAACGCCGGATTCAGCGCGCTACATGAGGTTTGCAAATGTATTGCCAACAGTTGACAATACGACGACGCCTTTAGGATATCCTTTAAGCATTAAGCTTTTCACTTATATTGGTTTTGATGAATTCTGGAGCAGTAAAGTTGTTGGAATTCTATCATTTCTTTTTATTATTTTCTTTGCCTGGAAAAAAAAATTTTATTTTAAAGAATCCTTAATTTTATGTTCGCTTTTCAGTTTTGTAAGCATTTTTTCGGCAACGTTGAGTGAAGCTTTAATTTTACCTTTTATCTTTATTCTGTTCTATCTTTCGCATTTGATTATTACCGAAAATTGGGCAAAATGGAAGGCTTTCTTTTACCTTACCATCATTTTGATTCTTCTTTATAATATAAGATACAGCGCATTATTTTTAATTGGCGGAACAGGATTATTCGGTTTGATTTCTTTCAGGAAAAAATATGCACCAGCTTTTATGTTTTCTGCGGCTGCGGCATGTGTATTTGTTGTTTTATATAAATTTCTGTTTATTGATTATTTTAATGAAAATTATATTAAAGTATTCTTAGAAATTGGCTTAAAACCTACTTCCCTATTGATTACCGAATTCTTTCAAGGTTTAGCAACAAGCTTTAATCCTTTTGTTCATATAGCAAATCCCGGAGGTGGGATTATTAATTTTGGAATTTATGGTATCGGAATATTAAATATACTTCTGATCATTTTTCTTTTTATTAAAAACAAGCTTTCAGAAACCGAAAAATACATGTTAACTCTTGGAATTTCGGGCATTTTATGTTCTTTTTTTATACAATATTTTTACTCAATTGATCCTTTGGATTACAGATTGCTGTGTCCTTTCAGTTTCCCGATCTGGTTGGTTTATTTTAAAAAATTGTTTGAATTGTTTGGGATTAAAGTGTATACAATTGCAGCATTAAGCTTATTGACAGGAATGACTTTCACATGGCTTTCAAAAGGTAATTATCTTGAAAACAGAAAAGAAATTGCCTCTTTTTTAGAAAGCGAAAAACTTGAAAAGGTTCCTATTTTATTTTATATAAAAGATGTTGAAGATGTTGAAAAACATGTACAGATTGCAGAATTGGTAAGCACGGTAAATCCGAATTTAAAACTCACTTTTAAGCCCAATGATACTCTAAAAAAAACAACTTTGACACCTCATAAAGTTTTGCAAAAAATTAAAATCGACAAGAATAAGTATCAATAATTTTATTATCTTTGAGAAAGTTTAAACATTAAAAAAATGAAATTACCAAAGTTTTTATTAGCGGACAATTCGGAATTTCCTGAAGATTTATTCGTAGTACATACAGAATATCCAAGATTCATATTGAATGTTGAGGAAGAAGAAGTTGAATGGTTGGATGATCTTGAAGGCGACGATGAAGAGACCATGGCAGATGAGGCTACAAAAGTAGTAGAAGCTGCATTCAAATGGTGTGATGAAGAGTTGGCGAAATACGACGAAGAAGAGGAAGAATAATAATTAATTTATCCATAAAAAAAGGAACTCAAATTTGAGTTCCTTTTTTTATTCAGATTTGTTGAATTTCAATAATAAAAGATTATCCTTATACAATTCTAAAGTTGAGCCGGAAACCACATATTTGTTGGCTTTCTGCATCATATCCATAAAATTTTGTTCAACGCTCATATTTTCACAAGCCATCTTGGTAGAGCCAAGCTGAGCCGCAGTAAAAGTTCCTGAATCTGCGTCAGTAGACAATGTTCCGAAATAATTATTGCATCCTGCATTTCCATTTACTTTTGTTCCTTCAATATTCAGAGTCGGAGTCTTGCCTTTTACATTGTCCGCTAAAACCCATTTAGTATTAGAAATTGATGGCTGAGATTTCCCAACTTTTGAAGCTCCTGGACTTGACATTGTTCCGCACGATGCTAACACAGCAACTGTACACAAACTTAAAAATAGTTTTTTCATTTTCTTTAGATTTAAAATCAAAATTACGGAAATATTATTGTTTAGAAATATTTTTAAATAGTATTCAATAAAAAAAAACGAACCAAAGTCCGTTTCAATTTTTTAGTTTTCTAGTAAATTCTTACTTTCAAACTTTATAACTATAATTTATTTATGATCTCAATTCTGCATTGAAGTCTTTTTGGAAAGATTTAATTAAAGAATCCATTACAACTGCAATTTCTTTCTCTTCTAAAGTTTTTTCTTCGTTTAGCAATTCAAAACTCATTGCATATGATTTTTTACCTTCAGGAAGATTTTTCCCTTCGTAAACATCAAATAAATTGATGTTCTTAATAAATGGTGATTTATTCTTTTTGGCGGTCTGATAAAGATCTTGATAATTCACATTTTTATCGATCAATAATGCTAAATCTCTCCTGATCTTGTTAAATTTAGGAATATCCTTGAATTTTAATTCATTTTTAGAACGTAATTCCTGAGCAAATTCCAGTTCCATTTCGGCATAAAAACATTCCTGATCGATATCCAAATCTTTCAATAATTGAGGAGCAACTTTTCCTATTCTTACCAAAGTTTTTCCGTTAACTTCAAAAGCTAGAGCATCAGAAAATCTATCATCAGATAAAGCGGTTTCTTTATAATCAACGGATAATTTTTCCAATAAAACTTTTACATAAGCCTTTAAATTGTAAAAGTCTGTCGCAGATTTTGGCTGCAACCAGTTTTCGGCAACATTTCTTCCAGAAACTAAAATTGCAAGCTGTTTTCTTTCTTCGTATTTATCTCTTTTATGATAAATTTTACCAAATTCAAAGAATTTTATATCCTGATTTTTTCTGTTGATATTGTAAATTGCATTCTGTAGAAGCCCTTCCAATAAAGATTTTCTCATGAAAGTTAATTCATTGCTTAGCGGATTCAGCAGTTTTACAGCATCGGTTTCATCTTTTACAGAAGTTAAAGAATTATTCATTACTTCGTTGAAACCTAAACTTTGTAACGTTCTTGCCCAGTTGTTTTCCAATTCATCCTGATCGTTCGCATTTAGCTTAACTGGCGTGAACGAAATCTTCTGCGGAGCTTCAATTTTATTATATCCGTAAATTCTTAAAATCTCTTCAATGACGTCGATTTCTCTGGTAACATCTGCTCTGTAAGCCGGAACAGAGATTTCAAAACCATTCTGAATTTCATTTAAAACCTGAATTTCAAGAGCTTTTAAAATTTCTTTTACCTTTTCTCTGTGAATTTTTGTCCCTAAAATCTGCTCGATTTTTGAGAATCGAAGAATGATATAATTATCTTCAATTTTTTTAGGATATTCTTCAAGCAGCTCTCCTACCAACTTTCCTTCAGCCAATTCTTCAATCATTTTGATCGCGTGCGTGATGGCAGTTCTGGTAATATTCGGGTCAACTCCTCTTTCAAATCTGAAAGAAGCATCAGTATTTAAACCATGGAATTTCGCTCCTTTTCTTACCGCAACAGGGTTAAAATAGGCACTTTCTAGAAAAATAGTTTTCGTTTCATCAGAAACTCCGGAATTTGCACCACCGAAAACCCCGGCAATACACATCGGATTGTCTTTTCCATCTTTGATGATGATTTCAGAACCGTTTAAAGTTCTTTCAACACCGTCTAAAGTGACAAATTTTGTTCCTTCGGCAACAGTTCCTACTTTTACTTTTTTATCTGTAATTTTATCTGCATCAAAAGCATGAAGCGGCTGCCCAAAACCATGAAGAATATAATTGGTAATGTCTACAATATTATTGATTGGGCTCAAACCGATTGCTTTTAATCTGTCTTTCAGCCAAGACGGAGATTCCGCAACTTTTACATTTTCAATCACGGCTCCGATATATCTTGGCGTCAGTTCTGTATCTTCAACTTCCAAAGTGAAATTATGAGCACCTTCGTTATTTAATGCCACCGAAGATATTTTTTCAAAATCACCTTTCTGCTGATTTGTCGAAAGAAAAGCGTACAAATCTCTCGCAACGCCATAATGTGACATCGCATCGGTTCTGTTCGGCGTCAATCCGATTTCAAAAACCTCGTCATTTGCTAATTCAAAATAGTCTGAAAAATTCTTCCCGACTTCATATTTCTTTTCGTCTAAAACCATTATTCCGCCATGATCTCCGCTTAAGCCCAATTCGTCTTCAGCACAAATCATTCCTTGAGAAACCTCACCTCTTATTTTTGCTTCTTTTATCTCAAAAAAGTTTCCGGTTTTATCGTAGATTTTAGTTCCTACAACAGCAACAGGAACAGTTTGTCCGGCTTCTACGTTTGGAGCTCCGCAAACAATATTCAAAATTTTTCCGTTTCCAACATCAACAGTTGTTTTCTTCAATTTATCTGCATTCGGATGTTTTTCGCAGGTTAAAACTTTTCCTACAACAACACCTTCCAGACTTCCTTTTATGCTTTCAAATTTTTCTATTCCTTCCACTTCAAGGCCAATATCTGTAAGGAATTCTCCGATTCTTTCAGATTTTAATTCCGTTTTGATATAATCTTTCAGCCAGTTATTTGATATCTTCATCTGTTTATTTTGAAATTTATTTGAATTTTTTGCGTCTACAAATGTCGTGTTTTTTTGAGAAACAACGAAATTTTTAACCTTCCAAGTCGCCTTAAAACAAAAAAGAGGCTGAAAAATCAACCTCTTTTTTTATTATTAAAAATTAATATTACAATCCGATTACCGGCATTGACAACATTAAGATATTTTCGTTTTCTTCAAGACCATCAAGCGGTTCGATAATTCCCGGTCTGTTGGGTTGAGACATTTTCATTGTGATATCATCAGCACTAAGAATCGTTAACATTTCGGTTAAAAATTTAGAGCTAAACCCAATGTTGATATCTTCACCATTATAATCGCAAGGAATCTGCATATCTGCTTTGTTCGCATATTCCGTATCTTCTGCATGAAGATGAAGGATATTTGCTGAAAGCTTAAATCTTACTTGATTGGTTGATTTATTTGACATAATGGAAGCTCTTTTGATTGCTCCCAACAACAGGTTTCTGTTAATCGTCAAAACATTCGGGTTTTCTTTAGGAATTACCGCTGTATAATTAGGATATTTTCCGTCAATTAGTCTACAAATCCAGATATGTTTACCAAAAGTAAATTTAGCCATATTCTCGTTGAAGTCAATAATAATGTCTTCGTTTGAACTTGCTAAAATATTTTTGAAAATGTTTAAAGGCTTTTTAGGCATGATAAATTCCATTGGCTCGGCATTCATCAAATCTGTTCTTTTATAAACAACCAATCTGTGAGAATCTGTAGAAACAAAGTTCGTTTCATTTTCTCCAAATTGGAATAAAACCCCCGTCATTACCGGACGAAGAGAATCGTTACTTGTTGCAAAAAGTGTATTTGTCAAAGCTTCAGATAAAACTCCTGCAGGCATCGTAACGCTTTGCGCAGATTCAAATTCCGGAAGTTCAGGATAATCGTCTGCGTTGTCTAATGCAACCGCAAAATTATCTTTTTCATCTAAAATCTCAAGCTGGCTTCCGGTACCTTCTGAATTATCTTTTACAACAAGCGTTAAAGGCTGCTCGCCATAGGTTTTAATAAAATCCTGAAAAATTTTGGCAGGAACCGCAAATTTACCCGCATCATCAGACTTTACATCCAATGAAGTTACCAAAGTTGTTTCGCCATCAGACGCTGTAACGGTAAGGTTATTTTCGTTTAGCTCAAAAAGATAGTTTTCTAAAATCGGCCTCGATTGAGAGCTTGATATTACGCCACTTACAGTTTGCAATGCTTTCTGCAGTTCACCACTTGAAATAATAAATTTCATAGATTTAAAATAAGTTTTTACAAATATAACAAATAGAAAACAGATATAAAAAAATAATGCCGTGAGTTATTAACAACTATCGAAAGATTTTAAAATCTTCAGGAAATTTGAATTGATTATCTTTGCTCAACATCAACTTTAAAATGCAAAAACCACCGATTCATAAAAGTTTTTTCAACGCTTTCCGAGGTGTTTTTTTTATGCTGAAATCTGAAAGAAATTTTCAGTTGGAGTTTTTGGCTTTTTTAATTAATCTATTTCTGATTTTTTATTTAAAACTTTCAAATACTGATGCAGCCTTGATTCTTATTGTTTCTTTTGGAGTTTTAAGCGCCGAGATTCTCAACACGGCCATTGAAAAAATCTGCGATTTTATTCATCCCGGATTTGATAAAAAAATAGGATTTATTAAGGATATTTCTGCCGGCGCGGTTGTGTTGATGACGATCGCTTCCGTTATTGTTGGGGTTTTGGTTTATTGGAAATATATTGAAGTTATTTTAAAATCAGTCTAATATTTTTATGTGATTCTATAATTTCAAGCAAAATTTCAAAAAGTGTCTGTCCTTTTCCATCAACCAAATCATTTAACCTTTGTTGAGCAAAATCGATATTAAAAGGTTTTCCCTGCTTGATTTTATTTTCGTAAAATTCTTTCGTTGTTTCGAAACCTAAATCTTCTTTTGATTTTTGAGATTCTTTCCAAATAATTTCAATTTCTTCATGATTTTCAAAAACACCGAAACCAACATGAAGAATATCATTAAAACCATCCAAGGTCCCAACTTTCCAATCGGTATCTTTCATAAAAACTCTGGAAGCTTCTTCGTAGAAACCTATAAGATTAAAAAAATGATCGCCATTAATGACGATCATTTTCTTTTTATTATTATTTGAAGTATTCCACTCCATTTTTGAATATATTGTGGTAATTCGCAGTTGGAATGTTTTTCATTAAACCTTCTGCAAAACGTTCAGGATGTCCCATTCTGCCGTAGATTTTTCCGTCGGGATTCGTAATTCCTTCAATTCCGAACAATGAATTATTTGGATTGAACGGCATTCCGTGAGCGACATTTCCATCTAAATCCAGATATTGCGTTGCAATTTGTCCGTTTTCATACAACTTCTGAATTTCCTCTTTCGAAGCCATGAAACGACCTTCACCGTGCGAAATAGGAATCGTAAAAACCTGATCTTTCATTCCTTTTAACCAAGGCGATTCATCATTTAATACTTTCACATCAACCATTTGAGAAATATGTCTTCTGATCGCATTGTGAGCCAAAGTCGGAGAGTTTTCATCCAAATCCTTAATTCTTCCGTAAGGCAGCAATCCGGATTTTACCAACGCCTGGAAACCGTTACAGATTCCGATGATCATTCCGTCTCTGTCCAACAATTCGTGAACGGCATTTCTCATCTTCTCGTTTTTCAACACATTTACAATGAATTTTGCAGAACCATCCGGCTCATCGCCTGCCGAGAAACCTCCTGAGAAAGCCAAAATCTGAGACTTTTTAATTTCTTCAACCCACGCATCAATACTTTCGTCCAATAGTTGGTGATTGATATTAATTAAAGGCAAACTATTGACAATCGCGCCTTCTTTTGCAAAAGCATTCAGCGTATCATATTCACAGTTCGTTCCAGGGAAAACCGGCGCGAAAACTCTTGGCTGAGCAATTCCGTGTTTTTTAATGATGATATTTCTTGGGTTGATTGAGTTTAATTTCTCATCGATTTCAACCGTTATTTTTTCTTTTTCAACCGTTGGGAAAAGATTTTCAAATGTATTTGTATTTGCAGTTAATAATTTCTCAATCGTAAATTCAGCATCATTAATTTTGATAACATTTGAATTTTTAACTTCTCCGATGAATTGAAGATTTGCGGAACTTAATTCTTCTTTAGATTCGATAATTAAATTACCGATATTTTTGCTTAATAAAATAGTTGAATCAACCGTAACTTCAGCACCTAATCTGTTTCCGAAGCTCATTTTTGCTAAAGCCACTGCAACTCCACCTTCTTTCACTGTTTTTACAGAAACGATTTTTCCGGCTTTGATATTTTCAAAAATTAATTCGAAAATTTCTTTTAAAACATCATAATTCGGAAGTCCGTTTTCCTGAGCGATATGATTGAAGAAATAAACCTTATTTCCTTCGTTTTTAAATTCAGGAGAGATAATATTTTTCTTTTCTCCGTTTGCACAAGCAAAAGAAATCAACGTTGGTGGAACATTCAGATCCTGATACGTTCCACTCATTGAATCTTTACCTCCAATGGCTGCCAAACCAAGATTAATTTGTGCATCATAAGCTCCTAACAAAGAAGCTAAAGGCTTGCCCCATTTCTCAGGATTTTGCCCTAATTTCTCAAAATATTCCTGAAAACTTAGTCTGATATTTTTGTAATCGCCACCCATCGCAACGATTTTTACAACACTTTCAACAACGGCGTAAGAAGCTCCCAACAAAGAATTCTGCTTAGAAATCTCCGCATCAAATCCCCAACTTGCCAAGGAAACCGTTTCAATATTTTTCGCTCCGATAATCGGCAGCGTTTGAGCGCTTCCTTCCATCAAAGTCTGCTGATATTTTCCACCCAACGGCATCGCAACCGTAGTCGCACCAATCGATGAATCGAACATTTCTAATAGACCTTTTTGAGAAGCTGCATTTTTATCTGCTAAGATTTTCAAGAAATTCTCTTCGTTGAAAGTCTGAGTTTCTTCTTTTACGTCGTTAAGATGCGTAATCTTAACTTCCTGAGTCTTAGAACAACCGTTTGTATCTAAAAATTCTCTTGAAAGGTCAACAATTTTATCGCCTTTCCAGAACATCTGCATTCTTCCAGAATCTGTCACTTTTGCAACCTCAACGGCAACAATATTTTCGGCTTCACAGAATTTGATGAACTGTTCTTTATCTTTCGGTTCAACAACAACTGCCATTCTTTCCTGAGATTCAGAAATAGCAAGCTCAGTTCCGTTCAAACCTTCATATTTTAAAGGTAAAACATCCAAATTAACTTCCAAAGAATCAGCAATTTCGCCGATTGCAACAGAAACTCCACCCGCTCCGAAATCATTAGATTTTTTAATCAATCTTGTCACTTCAGGATTTCTGAATAATCTCTGGATTTTACGTTCTTCAACCGCATTTCCTTTCTGAACTTCAGAACTCATCGTGTGAATCGAAGTTTCGTCTTGTTCTTTCGAACTTCCGCTTGCTCCACCAACACCGTCACGACCCGTTGCACCCCCTAAAATAATAATAGAATCGCCATTTGAAGGCTTTTCACGTCTTACCCAATCCACAGGAACAGCTCCGGCAACAAAACCAACTTCCATTCTTTTTGCTTTGTAGCCTTCATCGTAGATTTCAGAAACCATTGTAGTTGCCAAACCGATTTGGTTACCGTAAGAAGAATATCCGTTTGCAGCCTGTTTTGTGATTGTTTTCTGAGGTAATTTACCTGGTAAAGTTTTATCAACCGATTCCAACACATCAGCAGCACCCGTCAATCTCATCGCCTGGAAAACGTAAGAACGTCCAGACAACGGATCTCTGATCGCACCACCTAAACATGTCGAAGCACCACCAAAAGGCTCAATTTCCGTTGGGTGATTGTGGGTTTCGTTTTTGAATAATAAATACCATGGTTCTTTTTTACCATCATATTCAGCTTCGATTTGGATTGTACAAGCGTTGATTTCGTCAGAAACCACCAAATTCTCTAAATTACCTGTTTTATGGAAATATTTTGCACAAACTGTCGCCAGATCCATTAAAGAAATTGGTTTCAACTCGCGTCCTAAGAATTTTCTTTTTTCGATATAATCATTGAAAATAGTTTCCAATGTATGTTTAAACTGTCCTTCAAATTCAATATTTGACAATTCTGTTTCAAACGTTGTGTGACGACAATGGTCACTCCAATAGGTGTCTAAAACCTTAAGTTCAGTTTCTGTAGGATTTCTTTGTTCAGTTTTAAAATACTCCTGAATGAATTTTAAATCATCTAAGCCTAATGCAAAACCGTGATTGTTAAAGAACTCTTCCAACTGAGCATCATCAAAATTGATGAAATTTTCGTGAACCAAAACTTTCGACGGAGTTTCTTCTGCAGGAATATTTAGAATAGCTAAATCTTTTTCCTGAGATTCTACCTTGTTGATGAGAAGATCTTTGATTTTTGCTAAATCAGATTCAGAAACACCTTCAAACTCGATGAGCTTCCCGCTTCTTACCTTAGATTTTTCATTTTCAGTCAGTAAAGCGATACATTGCTGAGCAGAATCTGCACGTTGATCGTACTGTCCCGGTAAAAATTCCATTGCGAAATAAATTCCTTGCGCAGGATTTTCTTCATGCAAAATATCAGTAACCGGATCTACGAAAGTGCTGTTGACCACTTTTTCAAATTCACCATCAATTAACCCAAAAATATCGTAAACGTTATAAACCTTTACATTCTGGATTGACGGAGCAACCGCTTTTACTTCATCAAAAATTTTTGGACTTTCTACATCGAAAATTCCTCTTTTTTCTACGAAAATTCTTTTTTTATTAGACATTAGATGTCAGATATTAAATATTATTAGACTTTATTTACTTAATTTATTCGGATTATCGGGATGCTCTTTTTGATATTCTTTGGCTTCTTTAATCTCTTTTTTCAGCCATTTTTCAAAAGGAATTTTTTCACTTTCAAATTCCAGGGTGAAGACATTTTTGCCATCTTCTGAAACTAAAAATTTATAATCCAAAAATCCTGCTTCCATTTTTCTGTAATCATAAGCTTTTACCTGATAAAACGGGAAGTTTTCCTTTGGTCGCTCGACGATTTCAAAGAATAATTTCTTTTCATTTTCAGATATTTTGTTGTAATGATTGACATAATTTATTTCTGAAAGCTTTTTATTTTGTTTTTCAAAAAACTGAAGAATCGTCTTCTCTTTTTCATTGTATTTGAATGGATACGGATAATATTTTCCGTTCATTTCTACAGCGTTTTCGGATTTTGTAATGGGCTGAACGATTTCTCCTTCGAAATTCATTACTCCCCAAATTCCACCAACAATTGATTTGTGTTCATCTTCTGTCTTCTCCCAATCGCAGCCGTCACAAAAAGCAGCGTATCCATAATTAAATGGCGATGCAAAATCATGATTGGCTTCAATTACAACCGCTCCGTTTCTGTCTGCAAAACCGACTTTCCCGTTTTTAACAAATCTTCTTACGCCTTCCGCAAAATAATCTGCTCCATTGTCGTAAAAGAAAGGTCTGTAAAGGAAATTCCCTTTTTTATCGTAGACATATCCCCAAGCATTTTTTTCTTTTATTTCATCATTTTTAAAACCGTCGAAGTAAATTGTTTCTCCTTCAACTAATTCTCCATCTTTTAAATATGAAAAAACTTTGAACTGTGCAGGAACGATAATTTCTCCTTTCTGATTTTTTACTCCAACCAAAGAATCTTTTGATTTAAAATACTTTAAAACTTCTTTCTGTTGGGAGAAAGAAAGTATTGGAATCAATAATATGATTAAAAGTATTTTTTTCATGCTTTAATTGAAAATAAAATATGCAGCCGAAAAAGACTGCATATTGATTTTATACTTTAAGATCAGCCTCCAAACCTATCAAATCTTTGTTCGCGTCAATAATCGGCTGAACTTCATTTGCAATGAATTCTTCCGTCTGAATTGGAGCAAAACCGATAAAGTTTTTAGGATCTAAAACTTCTTTTAATTTTGATTTATCTAATTTTAAAGAATCGTCGTTTAAGATTCTTTCGATCAGATCATTTTCTTTACCTTCTTCTTTCACTTTTTTGGAAGCTTCCATCGAATGAACTCTGATCACTTCGTGGATTTCCTGACGGTCGCCGCCGGCTTTCACTTCTTCCATGATGATATATTCTGTCGCCATGAAAGGAAGTTCTTCCATAATATGTTTGTTGATTCTGTTTGGATAAACCACGATTCCGTTCATGATGTTGTTCCAAATCAATAGAATTGCATCAACCGCTAAAAACGCTTGTGGAATTGTTAATCTCTTGTTTGCAGAATCGTCCAAAGTTCTTTCAAACCATTGTGTTGAAGCGACCATTGCAGAACTTGTCGTCAAAGACATTACGTATTTTGCCAATGCTCCGATTCTTTCGCTTCTCATTGGATTACGTTTGTAAGCCATTGCAGATGAGCCGATTTGGTTTTTCTCGAATGGTTCTTCAACTTCTTTAAGATTTTGAAGAAGACGTAAATCGTTCGTGAATTTATGTGCAGACTGAGCGATATTTCCTAATAAGGCAACCACTTTAGCATCGATTTTTCTGTCGTAAGTCTGTCCGGAAACTCCGAAAACTTTTTCAAAACCGAATCTTTTTGACAATTCTTTATCTAAATGTTTAACTTTAGAATAATCACCATTGAAAAGCTCAAGGAAACTTGCTGCAGTTCCTGTTGTTCCTTTTACTCCTCTAAAACGTAATGTTTCCAAGAAAAAATCAAGTTCTTCAATATCAAGAACCAAACTTTGTAGCCAAAGTGTTGCTCTTTTTCCAACAGTCGTCAACTGAGCCGGTTGGAAATGAGTGAATCCTAAAGTCGGAAGATCTTTATACTGAATAGCAAAATCCGAAAGGTTTTTCATCACGTTGACCAACTTTTTCTTTAAAATTAAAAGTCCGTCACGGATCTGAATTAAATCTGTATTGTCTCCTACAAATGCCGAAGTTGCTCCCAAGTGAATAATTCCTTTTGCAGAAGGCGCCACATCACCGTAAGCGTGAACGTGGGCCATTACATCATGACGGAATTTTTTCTCGTATTCAGCTGCTTTGTCGTAATCGATATTTTCAGCATTAGCTTTTAATTCAGCGATTTGCTCGTCGGAAATTTCTAAACCTAAGTCTTTTTCGATTTCAGCCAAAGCGATCCAAAGCTGTCTCCAAGTACGGAATTTGTTATTGTGTGAAAAGTTAAATAACATTTCTTCGCTTGAATAGCGTTCTTCCAATGGATTTTTGTAGGAATTCATTCTTTCTTTTTACTTTTAGATATGCAAAATTACGGTTTTTCGGTGAGAGATAAAAATGCTTTTTTTAACTGTAAATTTCATGGATTTTAATAAAAAATGAAGTGATTATTTACCGCTCTGAACTGAAGATCTGAATAACAAAAAATCTTATTTTTCTGAACAGCTAAAAACACCGGCAGAAATTATAGCCCCGATTGCAGTGGAAATCCTTTTTTGAAAAAAAAGATTGCAACAGAAAGCGGGAAATTGCTCCAAAAAACAAAAAAAGCCATTCTTTCGAATGACTTTGCGAATTTATTTTGTCCAATTAATTTTAGAATGTTTCACATCTTCAGAATTGGTTCCGATCATGATGTCAAATTCTCCGGATTCCCAATCGTATTTCAAATCTCCGTTGTAAAATTTCAAGCTTTCCGGAGTAATATTAAAGGTAATTTTTTTTGATTCTCCTTTTTTCAGCATTACTTTTTGGAATCCTTTCAATTCTTTTACCGGTCTTGTGATGCTCCCAACCCTATCTCTGATGTATAGCTGCACAACTTCTGCGCCGTCATAATTTCCGGAATTTGTAACCGTTACAGATGCCTGAATGGTTTGATTTCCTTTTGGATTTGCATTAGAAACATTAATATCTGAATAATTGAATTTCGTATAACTTAAACCGTAACCAAATGGATACAACGGCGTATTACATTCATCCATATAATTGGAACGGAATCTTTGGTATTCGCATTTATCAACCAATTTTTGATCTAAAGGACGGCCTGTATTTTTAGCATTGTAATAAATCGGAACCTGGCCAAGACTTCTCGGGAACGTCATCGGAAGTTTTCCTGAAGGATTTACTTTTCCAAAAAGAACGTCTGAAATTGCGTTTCCGGCTTCTGAACCAGCGAACCAAACATTAAGAATTGCATCCGGAACGTCTTTCATATTTGTCAAAGCTAAAGGACGACCCGTGAAAAGTACGACTGCGATTGGTTTTCCTGTTTTCTTTAATTCGTTTAATAAATCAATTTGAGATAGTGGAATTGTAATTTCAGTTCTTGACGAAGATTCACCGCTCATTTCCGCAGATTCTCCAATCGCTAAAACGATCACATCAGATTTGTTGGCAACATCCACCGCTTCTTTTAACAAAACTTCTTTTGAACGGCTGTCTCTGTCGGTTTTCTTTCCGTGAGCAGCATAAATTTCTTCTAATTTTGCATCATAATCGATGTTTGCGCCTTTAGCAGAAATGAATTTCACATCTTTGCCATAATTCGCCTGAAGACCCTGCATTAAATTAACTGCTTTATCATGTTTAGCAGCAACGCTCCAAGTTCCCGCCATGTTCAAAGAATTGTTTACCAACGGTCCGATCACGGCAACAGTTCCCGACTTTTTCAAAGGCAACACCTGATTTTCATTCTTCATTAAAACCATTGATTGAGCGGCAGCACTTCTTGCAATATTTCTATTTTCTAGATTGTAAACTTCTTTCGCTGCTAATTTTGCGTCTCCATATTTGTAAGGATCATCAAATAAGCCTAAATCGTATTTTGCTTCCAATATTCTTTTTGCAGCCAAATCAATTTCAGCCTGAGTGACTTTCCCATCAGATAAAGACTTTTTTAAAGTTGTTAAAAATCCTTCACCAACCATATCCATATCAACTCCTGCTTTTAAAGCCAACGCAGAAACCTGCTGAAGATCTCCCATCCCATGGTCGACCATTTCGTTGATTCCTGTATAATCTGTCACTACAAAACCTTTGAATTTCCATTGATTTCTCAAAACTTCGGTCTGAAGCCATCTGCTTCCCGTTGCAGGAACTCCGTCTACTTCATTGAAAGAAGCCATTACAGAAGCTACACCTGCATCAACAGCCGCTTTGTAAGGAGGAAAAAATTCGTTGAACATTCTTATATGGCTCATATCCACCGTGTTGTAATCTCTTCCTGCTTCACCCGCTCCGTACAATGCAAAGTGCTTTACACAAGCTAAAATAGTGCTGCTTTGAGACAAATCTTTTCCCTGATAACCGTAAACCATATTTTTTGCGATCTCACTTCCTAAATACGGATCTTCACCCGAACCTTCGGAAACCCTTCCCCATCTTGGTTCGCGGGAAATGTCAACCATTGGCGAAAATGTCCAGTTGATCCCATCAGAAGATGCTTCTTTTGCTGCAACTCTTGCGGATTGCTGAATCAAATCCATATCCCAAGAAGCTGCTAAGCCTAAAGGAATCGGGAAAGTGGTTTCATAACCGTGAATAACATCCATCCCGAAAATCAACGGGATTTTTAGACGGCTGTTTTCAACGGCAACTTTCTGCACGGCTCTGATTTTATCAGCACCTTTTATATTGAATAGCCCGCCGACTAAACCTTGTTCAACTTTTTTTCCAATATCTGAACTTTTGGCTAGACCTGTCGTGAAATCTCCCGAACTCGGTAAATTCAGCTGTCCGATCTTTTCATCTAAAGTCATTTTCGACAAAAGATTATCTACAAAAGCTTTCTTTTTTGACTGGTATTGAGCCGTCTGATAAGACTGAACAGGCTTGCTCACCATTTCCTGAGCCGAAAACACAGGTGCCAGCGCTAAAGTGGCGATTACAATTAACTTTTTCATGCTATCTACTCCTTTTTTAATTACACTTTTTTACAATGATTCTTTTTAAAGCAAAGAAAAACTAAATACTTAATTTCTCAAAAGATTTTCATTACTTTTATTAAATTATTTATCTTTTTTCTTTGATAACATCCATTCATACAAAGCAGGATTTGAATAAGTGGAATCCCATGAATTGTGATTATCGTTAGGAAAAATGGTCAATTCTGCGGTTGGATTGATCGGATGAAGTTTCTGATAAAAATTAAAAGCATTTTCAGGTAAAACCACATCATCCATACCGCCATGAAAAATCTTCATGTTCAAATCCTTATATTGATGAATATTCGCGTACATTACTCTATCCGTCGGAGCACACACTGAAACCACGCCTGCAAACATTTCAGGATGTTCCATTGCCAGTTTCAACGTTCCCCAACCTCCCATGGAAAGTCCGGTAAGGTAAATTCTCGAATCGTCAATTTTATATTTTTTCTGAATTTCTTTAATTAAATGATACACCGTAACGGTATCCCACCAAGTATCGGCAGGACATTGTGGTGCTAAAATCGCAACAGGTTCCTTGATCAGGTTTTTATAAGTAAACGGACTGTGCGCTTTTACTTTTTCAAGGTCATTTCCTCTTTCTCCCGAGCCGTGAAGAAATACTATTAAAGGTACTTTTCCTTTCACTTTTTGCGGATAATCAAGAATATAAGATATTTTTTCCGGCCTTTTGACTTCTTTATTGAGCTCTGTTTTTACTTCCTGAGCATTTAAGGTCAAAGAAAATGGCAGAATTAAAAAAAGGATATGTTTTAGTTTAAATTTCATTATTAAGATTTTAAGTTTTAGCTAAACCATTAATACTCTTTCTTTTGTGACTTGTCAATACTCGGAGGTATCAAATAGCCCCGATTGAAGCATTTGTTTGAGCTCATTTTGAGGGTTTCGGCGGCGGCTTTGCCGCCGCAACCCTCAAAATAGCGAGTGCGGAAAGCGGGATTAAGCTCCTAAAAAATTATTTAATATTATATTTTTCTGACTGGAAACTTAATTTCTTCAATCCTTGCTGGATTTCAGGCGCATTCATAAATAGCTTCCATAAAAATCCTGTTCTGTAATTTTCGATCATCGGAGCAATTGTTCCCTGATCGATCGCTAAATATCTCGGAGTTGTCCAATTGTCGTAGTGAATCGAAGTCGCATCGTAAGGCCCAGCCGAACCAATGAATTCAGGCTTTTGAGTATAAATAAATCTTAGGAAATCCATCGATTCTTTTGGTGAATACGGAAAACTGCTCAGCGCCGCAGTCGGAGTAATGACACCGTGATCATTTTGTGGGAAATGCGCGTTGTAACCTGTGCTTCCGTCTTCATTTCTTGTATAGCTGGCCGTCAATCCCCAATAATTTGGACCGTAACCTTTCCACTTTTTTGGATTTTCCACACAATATTTGTAATCAATAAGTACATGATTTTTATTTAAATCAAAGTAATTTTTAATCAATTTGTCTGATAAACCGCTCGGATCCAATCCAATATACGAATAATGCGCCCAAAATAATGGTCCGCCATATTCTTCAGCTCCGTTATGTTTCACATACATTGGCAAACCGTATTTTGATTTGTCCGAAAGATAAGCACCATTTCTTGTCCAGCCTTTATAATACGTTTCTGCATCGATCGAATAAGTAGGCGAAGATGCCGCCAAAATATAAGTAATCAGACATTCGTTGTACCCCTGAAGTGGGAAATTCATGTCCCATTGATATTCGGGTGACCAATGCCAGTACAAAACTTTTTCGCCACCTTTTGTGTACCAATTCCACTGAATTCCTTTCCAAAGCTCGTCACATTTTTTTGCTAAAGCTTTTTCTTCGGCATTTCCATTTTTGAAATATTCACGAACCATTAAAATCCCTGAGGTCAAAAATGCTGTTTCAACTAAATCTCCACCGTTATCTTTTTTTCCGAAAGGAACTGTTTTTCCTGTTTCTCCATTGATCCAATGCGGCCATGCACCTTTATGACGATCTGCTTTTGCAAGGAAATCCATCATATTGGTCAATCTTTTTACTGCTTCTTTTCTTGGAACAAGACCTCTTTCAACTCCTACCAAAATTGTCGCCAATCCAAACCCTGACCCACCTGTTGTGACAACATGCTGATCGTTTTGAGGGTAAACATTATCTTCATGATAACGCTCTCTTCCCAGCATAGAATTTGGCTCCGCATACTCCCAGAAATACTTTAAAGCATCTTTCTGAACTCTGTCCATCAACTGCTCGTCAGTAATACTATTTTTTACCTGAACATTTGAAACTTGTTGTGCCGTTTGTGTGTTCTTGCAGGAAACTGCAATAAGAAGAAGTGAGGTTAAAGTAACCGATAACATTATCCTTTTCATTGTATATTATTGTTAAAATCCGTATTGTGTTGAATGAAATCCTAATTTAATCAAGCCTTGCCTTACATCGGGTGCATTCATAAATAATTGCCACAAGAATTGTGACTTATGATTTTCGATCATTGGAGCGATTGTTCCCTGATCGATTGCCAAATATCTCGGTGTAACCCAATTATACTGAACAGAATAAGCATCATAAGGCCCCGCTACTCCAATATATTTATTATAATTTTCATTATATAAAAATCTCAGCATATTCATACTTTCTGTTGGCGTATAAGGCATATTCGAAAGGGCTGCCGTGGGAGAAATCACTCCTAAATCATTATTAGGCTGGTGTGCTGAATACCCTGTGGATCCGTCAGTATTTCTGGAATAGCTTGCAGTAAGTCCCCAGCTTTTTGAATTATATCCCTGCCATCCTTTTGGATTCGTTATGGAATACTGATACATGATTTTCGCATGATTGGTTGTAGCATTACCATAATTAACATATTCGTCTGATAATCCTCTTGGATCAAGACCTAAAAACGAGTAATGTGACCAAAACATTGGCCCAACCGTATTATTAGCTCCATTATGTTTTACCACTAAAGGCAAACCATATTGTGAAGCAACATTTACAATACCTCCATTACGGGCCCAACCCTGCTGATAAACAGGTTTTGTAATAGAATGATCAGGTGAAGCTGCGGCTAAAACGTAAGTAATTAAGGTTTCATCAAACCCTTGTAGCTTATGATTCATTTGGAAATTAAAATTAGGGGACCAATGCCAATACAGAACATCTTGACCCTGTGTATACCAATTCCATTCTATGTCTTTCCATAATGAATCTGCCTTTTGAGAAAGTGCTAATTCTGTCGGATCAGTTGATGTTTTAAAGTATTCTCTTACACAGATTAAGCCCTGTGCTAAAAATGCAGTCTCTACTAAATCTCCACCATCATCCTGTGAGCTAAATGGTATTACCTGACCATTATTTCCATTCATCCAATGTGGCCATGCGCCATGAAAACGATTGGCATTCTGAAGGAAATTAAGAGCTGTAGTCAATCTTGAAACCGCTTCCGCTTTTGAGACATATTCATTTTTTATGCCAACCAAAATGGTCATTAGTCCAAAACCAGATCCTCCTGCTGAAACAACATAAGCATCTTGTCCCGGATTATCGGTATGATACCTTTCTCTGGCTAGTTTTGAATTGATTTCAGCATAATCCCAAAAATATTTTAATGCATCTTTCTGTACTATTTCGGTAAGTTGGGCATCGGTGTAAGTGTTGGGAGCTTCAGTACCACCCCCAATAGGCGTACCTGCAGGAGGTATGGCATCCTCCGATGAACAAGAATTAACAATCAGTCCAAAAAACAATATTACTATAATTTTTTTCATTTAAAAAAATATTAAAAAAGAGCCCGATAAAGGGCTCTCTTAGAGATTATCGGTTATCTTTTTCAAGCTTATATAAAGCATTCACTTCAGAAGAAGATAGTGCTTTATCGTACAGTCTGAACTCATCCATCAAACCTGTATATTTAAGCATCCAGCCATCTGGATTTGCCCATGGAGAACCTAAATGCTGTTGGAATCCTCCAATAACAAACTTTGAAACATTTGAGTTAGCAAGATTTCCTAAAGGTAAACCTCCCTGAGCGGGATCGCTGGCATATCTTTTTGTTATACTATCCGGTAATGGCACCATAACACCATCGACATATAGTGCAAACGTAGAAGTAGTTCCGTCATAAGACCATACTAAATGCTTCCATTTATCATACATTCCTTCTAATTTATTAGCACCACCGGTTTCTATAAATTGCCCAGCCCACGCAATGGGAGGGGTAACATCTTTTTGAATATGAAATTTTAATAACATTTTTCCGTCACTAGAGGCCTCAATCAAAACAAAAATATTCCCCCAGAAATCTGTTGTTTTTGGAAGCATAAAAATACATTGCGCACCACCTGTATGTTGCGAAGTTTTTATCCACATGGATTGAGTAATACTTTTAACATTTTTGATTCTATCACTAAGGTCAGTAAATGCAATCATACCTGTTGTTGAACCTTTGTAAGCCATTCCTTTAGCACCAGCCTCGAAGTTTATGCCTGACGCGGTTCCTCCACTTAAGCCATTTTTGCTATCGACAACATTATCTTCAAAACTTATTTTACTTATTAAGTTGTCTGCAGCAATTTCGTCAGAATTATCATACCCCCCTATAGATGCATAAGGAATAGGAGGATTGTCTTTATCAATACTATCTTCGCAATTTGTAAACAATGCTCCTAAAATAAGTGCAGCACTAAAATATTTTATAATTGTTTTATTTCTCATCTTTAAAATATTAAAATTAATACATTGGATTTTGAGCGGAAAGTCCTTGTGCTTCATCAATAAAAGTTTGAGGCAGGGGGAACAACTCATGCTTCCCAACAATAAATGTTTTACCATTAGCTGCCATAGCTGCTGCAGCTTGTCCTGTTCTTACAAGATCATACCATCTGTCATGCTCAAAAGCTAATTCCAATCTTCTTTCTTTCCAAATAGCAATTCTTACATCAGCCTGACTAGTTGCTGTTGTTGGATTAATATTTGCTCGATCTCTAACCTGATTTAATAATAATATAGCTTGTGATGTCTGTCCCAACTCATTTAATGCTTCTGCTTTCATTAGCAAAACTTCTGCATATCTAAGATATCGAATATTAACATCAGAATGATCGGCACCAGAATAATTAGAGGAATAAGCTTTAAAATTGTAATAAGGATTATTTACAGTAGAAGGAACTATACGTCCATCATATAAGGTGGAATTCCTAAAAATTATAGTTGCATTTCTTCTTTCGGTATCACCTTCTGCGTTATATGCATTTACTAAACCTTGAGAAGGTGCATTGAAGCCCCAGCCCCAGCCACCAGCTCCAGTTGCTCCCTGAACCTGAGAGTATTGTTGAATACCTTTTGCAGGGGCCTCACCTTTACCTTGAATCTCAAAGATTGACTCTGCATTATTTTCTCCACTTACTTTATAAATTTCTGCAAAATCGTCTGTTAATGAGTAACCTGTTACCAAATTACAATTATTTACAACCTGTTGCCACTTTTTTTGATACATAGAAACTTTTGCTAATAAGGCATAAGCGGCCCCTTTTGATGCTCTTCCAACATTAGCACCTGTATAAGCACTTTTCTCTGGTAACGCGGCAATAGCTGCCTGAAGATCAGATTCAATAAATGCATAAACTTCTTCTTTAGACTTTCGCGTAAGCAACATTTTTCTGTCTTCATCATTGCCTGGAATTGCTATTCTATCTACAATAGGAACACCACCATAAGTTCTAACTAATGTAAAATACATAAACGCTCTTAAGAAATGTGCTTCACCTTCTAATCTGCTACGTAAAGCCGGATCAGCATTATTAAGTTGTGGCAAATAAACTAAAGCCTGATTACATCTGTTGATACCCTGATAATGAGCAGCAAACAAATCTCTAAAAGATGGCGTCGTTGCATTAAATGTTAAAGCATCTAAGACATCCTTATCAGTGCCTGTATCTCCGGGTGTTGATCCTTTGTCTGCATCATCAGAAGTAATACTCGAAACACCTATCCAAGCAAATGTACTCATATTCCAATCTAGAAATTTGGCATAAATAGCAGTTACAAAACTTTCAGCACCCTCATTATTATTAAATAAGCTTAGATCTTGTGCTGATATTGCTTCAGTAGGATTTACTTCTACAAAATCGTCATTACAGCTTTGGCTTGAAAATGAAAGTAGTGCTAAAGTAGATAATATTATTATTTTTTTGTTCATGATTTTCTATTTAATAATTAAAATTTAATATTAACACCAAATACAAATGATCTTAATGTAGGATATGCATCCAATTCTATTCCTGTGTTCCCATAAGGATCGCCGTTACCATTCAGTTCAGGTGAAAAACCAGTAAACTTCTGAAAAACAACAGGATTAATTGCGCTCACATAAAATCTCATAGAAGATAAATAATCCACTACATTACTTAAAGTATAGCCTAAAGAAATATTGTTTATTCTAAAGAAATCACCAGATTCCAAATAATAAGTAGAAGCGAGTGGTACAGAATTAAATGGAGCCGGGTTTGCTGATCCTGTATTTGTAGGAGTCCAAAAATCGCTAGCAATATTATACTCTATATTCTCACCTGAAAATCTTTGAGCTTTTTTACCATTATACACTTTAGCTCCAAATGTACCGTATCCGTTAGCTGAAAAATCCCAGCTTTTATATCTCAAATTTAAGTTAATACCTAAGGTTGATTTAGGTATATAGGATCCAAAATATTTTCGGTCTCCTGCATCAGTAACACCGTTACCGTTGTGATCTACATATGTCAATTTCCCATTGGCATCCATACCATTGGCTTCATAAAGATAAAAGCTACCCAAAGGCTGACCTGTTGATCCTTCATTCAATAGCTTAGTATCCTGTCCGTTTCCTAAACCACCACCAATAATATCATTTACATTTTGCTGAGCAATTTTACTAAGTTCGTTTTTGTTAAATGAATAGTTAGCACTTAAAGAGTAGCTAAAATCTTCACCTATCTTATCATCCCATCCTAACGCTACTTCTATACCTTTGTTAGTAACCTCACCTAGATGTGCGTATCCTTCTTTAGAAATCCCTTCAGTAACAATTGGAATTGACTTTAGAATAATGTTTGTAGTAACTTTATCATACAAATCAACAGAACCTTTTAGCTTCTTATTTAGAATTTCAAAATCTAAGCCTACAGAAGTTTCTTCAGTCACCTCCCAAGTAAGATTAGGATCATAAACTTGATCTATTGTCATACCGCTGCTCATAACGCTACCTCCAAAAGCATAATCATAAGGCGTTCCTGTGTTAAAAGGTAAATAATTAAGAGGAACATTTTGATTTCCTATTTTACCCCAGCCTCCTCTTATTTTAAGCATATCAAAAAAACCATCTTTTAAAAAGTTTTCTTCAGAAACTATCCAACCGGCACCAAATGACGGAAAATTCCCCCATTTTTTACCGTTGGCAAACTGTGAGGAACCATCTCTACGAATGGTCGCTGTAAACAAATACCTGTTCATCAATTTGTATTGTGCTCTTGCAAAATAAGAAGTTGTAGTATTTCTGTTACCATCTATACTCTTAAGATCGTCTAACTGGTCTTTATAATTTACATCTCTTAAATTCCAATAATTGCTATTTGCAAGCATATTTCTTCTTATAATAATCAACTCATCTGTACCATTTTTTACAGAAGCTTCAGTTCCTACCATAGCTTCAATATCATGAATATCTGCAAATCTTTTATTATAAGTAAAATAATTAGTTAATATCCAGTTGTAATAATCGTTTTTAGTATTTGTTAATAGATTAAGCGGATCATTAACGGGATATGGTGTATTATTCAGAACTCTTGTTGGGTCAGCAGCTAACCAAATAGCTTTTGAATCAACGAAGTTGTAGCTTTTAAAATTATTATATTCCCCTGAAAACTGTGAAGTGAATTTTAAATCTTTTAAAATATTGATATCTAACTTAAGACCTCCCTGTAAAGTAAAGCTCTTTTGTTTCTCATTATTATAATAAAGTTGTGACACGGGATTGCCTACATTATTAAAAGCTTCACCAGTAGGAGAAGCAAAACCATCAGCTCCAACAAAGCGTACTCCAAAGAGACCATTTGAATATCTTACAGGAACAATTGGCGACTGTTTATAAGCTGTCGTAAATGCACCTAAAGGTTTAGGTGTAGTATTATTGAAAGCAACACTTAAATTTTGGGACAAGGTAATTCCTTTAGCTATTTTAAATTCATTATTGGTTCTTACCGTTGTTCTGTTATAATCAGTTCCATTTAAAATAGACTTTTCATCATAATTACTTAAACTTAAGAAATACTTTGCAGATTCCGAAGCTCCAGACAAGCTGATATTATGCTGATTGTATACACCCGTTCTTGTAATTTCATCAAACCAATCTGTATTTACTGGCTGATCTTGTGAGAACGTTGTTGTTCCCAAAGCAGTATTAGTATAATAAGCAAATAAATTACTTCCTGCCATTTTTACCTTTTTCAAAGGATTTCTTACGCCCGTAAATCCGTCATATTCAACAGTAATCCCTTTTCCTCTACCACTTTTGGTAGTAATAATAATTACACCATTTGCAGCCCTGTTACCATATATTGCTAATGCTGAAGCATCTTTTAAAATATCATAAGTTAAGATATCGTTTGTATTAATATTATTAATGTTATCTACAAACATACCGTCTACAACATATAATGGGTTTCTACCACTCAAGGCTGTCCCAAGACCTCTAATTATAACCGTAGGAGTAGAACCTGGTAAATCCGATGCTGTTACCTGCACACCTGCTGCTTTCCCTTGAATAGCTTGTGAAGCATTCAATACTTTTGTTCTCGAAACTTCATCAGATTTTAAAGAACTTACAGACGTAGTATTATCTACAGCTTTTCGGCTACCATACCCAATCATCACAACCTCCTCTATTTTCTGCTCTTTGGGCAGAGTATCTTGAGGAGTTACCTGTCCGTTGACGTTCATCCCGAAATAGAGAACGGCAATCAGACAAGAATACTTTAAATTAGTTTGTTTCATATAGTTTAATTTTATTTTGTACAAATCAAATGTGTGAATACCTTTTTTCTCAAAAGAAGACATTATTCAAAAATATAAAAAATATCAAATGCTGTTAATTTTAGTTAAATATTTTAAAATTAACGGTTTAGTTTGTCAAAAAAGTTAATAAACGACAAATTTTAATAAATTTCAAATCATAAAATACTAAAAAAAATGAATATTTCATATTGAAGCAAAGAGTATTTTTCATGTTTTATTCCCCAAAAAAATCGTGTAAAGAGTATTTTGATTCTTTTTGAAGCATTTTCATATCTTCTTACAATTTCAAATCTCACTTTATGTTGATATGAATAACAAAATTTTCTTTAAACAAACAATAACATTACCTTTGGTGCAATATTTGACCTTATATCAAAAATTCTAAATGAAAAAATATATTATAGCCGGAGCTTTACTAATTGGAACCGGCGCAATAATCAGTACAACTGTACAATCTTGCACAAGCATGGCTACTTCAGACTTAGGTTTAGCAGTAATAAAGAGAGTTTTGTTGGGAGGCATCAACAAAGGAATGAGCATTTACAGCAATAAAGAAGCTTTTTTGCAGAATAATCTAGTTGATAGAGCTTTGCCTAAAGAATTAAGAGACATAAATTCGACTCTTGAAAAAATTGCACCATCAATCGTTGCAAAAGAAAGGGAATATATTGCTGAAGCAGCCGTTTACACGGTTAATATTTCAAGGCCAATTCTCGAAAATGCCGTCAACAGTTTGAATGCACAAGATGTTACAAGAATTATCCAGGGACAGAAAGGAACGGCAACTTTAATTTTAAAAGAAAAAACTTCTCAGCAGCTTGTAGCAGCCATTGCGCCGCGGGTTGAGCAAGAGCTTAATAAATACGGAATTGTAAAAACAATCAATACCGCTTTGTCGGGAAGCAATATTTTAGGCAGCTTACTTGGCAGTGGTAATAAAAATAATGTAAATGCGGGAGGATTGAGCATGCTGGCTTCGGAGCAGATTGTAAACGGTCTGTTTAATATCATCGAAGATCATGAAAAGCAAAGTTCTTCTTCTATCTTGGGACCTTTGGGAAAATAAATAATTTTCGTTATATTTATATTTTTAATAACAATAATGGACATATTACAAGGAAATGAGCACGCTAATCCTGAAGAATTTTATATTTCTTTAAAGGAAAAACTTGAAAATCATCACGATTTCCCGGAAGATTACCTTTTTAAATTTATTATTCCTACAGATCAGTCGAAACTTACAGAAATATACAAAATTTTTGACGGAATAAAATTTACATTAGGTAACCGCGAAAGCAAAAACGGAAAATATACCGCATGCAACATCAATGCATTTGTTTTGGACGCCGATCAGGTTGTAAAAATCTACAAGGAAGTGGCCAAAATAGAAAACGTTATTCTTCTTTAAAACAAAAAGTCAGCTATTGCTGACTTTTCTGTTTATTTTAAACAGTTTATTAATGAAGTTTCATTAACTAATTATTTTTCGATAAAGAATTTCACATTTTCAATCGGCCTTCCCAGCATCGCAACAGATCCTTTAATGATAATCGGACGCTGTATCAAAGACGGGTTTTCAGATAAAATAGCAAGCCATTCGTCTTCAGAATAATCTTTTCCTGCAAATTTGTCGATATACAATTTTTCATTCTTTCTGATGATATGAAAAACATTCTGATTCATCTTTTTTAAAACCGTTTTAAGTTCTGTAACGCTTAGCGGTTCTTCGATCATATTGATGATTTCAAACGAAACACCGTTTTCATCCAAATACTCTAATACAGCATTCGATTTTGAGCAATTTCCGTTATGCAGAACTTTTACAATCATGATAATTTCAAATAAATTTTAAATATTTACAACAAATTTAACGCCAACTCATACTTTATTCAGAACAAACCATGAAGCTCGGTTTCAATTTTTTGCAGGATTAATCCGAAATCTTCAGGTTTTTCAACAAAATCAAGATCATCAACTTCTATGATGAGAAGTTTGCCTTCGGTGTAATTTGAGATCCATTTTTCATATTTCTGATTGAGCTTTGAAAGATATTCAATGCTTATTGAGGCTTCATATTCCCTTCCTCTTTTATAAATCTTCTTTACCAGATTCGGAACATCAGATTTGAGATAAATCAACAAATCCGGAGCAGAAACGAAAGTTTTCATCAGATCAAAAAGTGATGCATAATTCTTAAAATCTCTGTCTGAAAGGAGATTCATATCATTCAGGTTTTCTGCAAAAATGTGCGCGTCTTCATAGATTGTACGATCCTGAATAATATTTTTTCCGCTGTCTCTGATTTCTTTTACCTGGCGGAATCTGCTGCCCAAGAAATAAATCTGCAACGCAAAACTCCACTTGCTCATGTCTGCGTAGAAATCTTCCAGATAAGGGTTGAGATCTACATCTTCAAACTGCGCATCCCACCCGTAATGCTTCGCCAACAGAGTTGTCAACGTGGTTTTTCCTGCTCCAATATTTCCTGTAACTGCAATATGCATATTCCTTAAAAGTTTTTCTGATCCATTTTAAATTAAAAACCAAGCGACTGAATTTCATCAATAAGCTGAATAATATCTGTTTTCCCGGATTCTTTATTTTCCAGTTCTTCTACAGATTTTTCTTCTTCTATTGGCGGCAATTCTGTTTGCGGCTGTTTCTTGATTTCCCTGATATTTTCGAGGCTGTAAAGATAAAGTTTGTTGTCTTTGATTTCAAAATATGCCAGCGAATTTTTATCCACAATTTGCGCTTCGGGATCTTCAAAAATTTTCACCAATTCCTTTTCAACTCTATATTTAAGAATAGAATTTTTGGCAACAATAAGAATATCATCATTTTCCCTTCTTATACGTTTACTATTCTCAACCGGAGCTTCAAAGAGTTTTTCAAATTTTAAGCTGTAAACGATGAATTTATTTTTCGTTAAAACATAAACTTTATTATTATAAATCAAAAGATCAATCAGATCATCAAAATTTATATCAAAAGTATATGAATTGATCGTCGTATCATTCCTGAAATTGTATTGAATCAATCGTTTTGCACTTCCATCCAAAAGCCAGATCTGCTGAAGATCCTCTGCGTATGCATGCTTGATAAACGGAAATTTCTTTTTAAAATCAATCGTCTGAATTTCGTTGAGATTCTGATCTACAAATTTCATTTCCTGTGCATTTTCGGAGAAAAGAGCAATCGTAAGCGGATTTTGCACATTCTGAATCCTGAACGGGACGGTAAGCAACATTTTGCCCTGCTGTTTCCCCAAAGAATCGTATTTGGTAAAGCTAAAATCTTTGTTTTTGTAGAGATAAATGCTTCCGTAATCGTCAACCAGCATGTCTCTTGCATTCTTGATTCTCAGCGTATCAAAAGGAAGGACTTTCTGTGCAGAAAGCGAACAGAAAACAAAAACGAATAATAAGCTTAATAATCTCAACAAATATTTTTTACAGCGATAGCGCTCCGAAAGGAACGCTACCAATTTACATACTTTATTTTATTCTGATCGAAATTGTAATAATTTTTAATTATTTAATAGCAACCTCATAAATTTTCGGCCAGTTTTTGCCTGTTACAAGCATATTGTCTCCTTTGAAAGCGATACCGTTCAAAACACTTTCGCTGTCTACTTCTGTAAACGGATCAGCAATTTTTGTAAAATCAAGTTTTCCTACTACTTCACCGTTTGCAGGATTAATTTTTAAAATAATAGGCTTATGCCACACATTTGCATAAATAAAACCTTTATAAAATTCCAACTCGTTCAACTGATCATAAATCTCATTGTTTCCAGCTACAGAAATATATCTCGTAATTTTTGATGGATCACTTGGGTTCAAAAAATACAGGTTTTTTGTCCCATCGGAAGCAATAAGATTTTTCCCGTCATAAGTCAGCCCCCAACCTTCTCCGATTACATCCGGATAAGCGAATTCTGAAACTAAACTCAAAGTGTTTTTATCGTAAATAAACCCTTTCTTGTTACGCCATGTGAGCTGATAAACTTTATCGCCAACAATTGCACATCCTTCAGAGAAAATTTCTTCAGGCTGCTTTGTAGCAACAAGAGGTTTTGTGTCACCTAAATTATATTTTAAAATCTGAGAAGCACCATTTTGACCGTCACTTTCGTAAATTGTGTTTCCTTCAATCTGAAAACCCTGAACAAAATTGGCAGGGCTATGTGGATATTCAGCAATGATCTCATAATTGATATCTTTTTCCGGGCTTTTGCTGTAAACATTGATTGTTGCATCCTGATACAAAGTTTCGCCACCTTTTGTTTTGATATTAAAAGTTACGGCATTGTCTCCCAGCGTAAAAAACTTCGGATCTACAACCAGGTTTGAAGTTTCTTTATCTCCAAAGCTGATCGAAATACTTTCTGCATTGTCTAAAACATCCTTCGGAATATCCAGCTTATCACCAAAATGATAGCCTTTTGTTTCCATAGAATTGTTGTAATCTGCCAGCGAAGTCAATATTTTTTCGTCATTTTTACAAGACACGAACATCAAAAGTGCCGCAAGGCTTACTATTATTTTGTTTCTCATTTTAATTGTCTGGAATATTTCACAAAAATAGCAAATTTATTTCTCTTTGCTAATCTGATCAAATGGCAATATCAAATTTTAGTTAAATTAATGTGTAAAACCTGTAATCTTCGCTTCGTCAAAATCCAGCTGCATTTCTATAGTTCGCATGACATGGTCATCAAATATCTTTTCGCGTTTCATACGATGAAGCTCGTTTCGCTGCGCCTGAATAAGCTGCCTGATCACGTCTTTATTTTCATTCATGGCGGTTACATAATCTCCTGTTGACGCCATGCATTGAGATTTGTCGACCATCATCATCATTTCGTTTTCCAGTTTGTGCTTTTGATGTCCGACGAGGCTGTTTGTTTTGGCTAGTTCAGAAAAATCAGATTCCAGTTTTTGTAAAGCGGTTTCTTTCAGTTTTCTCATTAGAATCACTTCCTGCTTCTCTTCCGGAAGGTCACTTCCTCCATCATTTACCTTTAAGAATTTTAAGATTGGAGTAAGCATCAATCCCTGACCAACCAAAGTGATCAGAATAATAACAAAAGTGACGAAAAGGATGATATTACGATGCGGAAAAGCTTCACCATTGGGCAAAAATGCCGGAATTGACAACGCCGCCGCCAAAGAAACAACGCCCCGCATTGCTGCAAAACTGATGATAAAAGGCTCCCGCCAATCGGGTTTTGGATTTTCGGCTCTTAATTTCTTTGATAAAAACCATGGAAAATACATGATGGTATAGCTGTACAATATTCTTGTGAAAATAATCGCTCCGCCAATTACAATACTATAAAAAATTCCTTCTGAAATCGTATAATCTTTCATTGCAGCCACTACAACAGGAAGCTCAAGACCTATTAAGATAAAAATAATGGTATTCATCACAAAAATCAGGACACTCCAGACATTACCGGACTGGATCCTTGAGGTATGGCTCAGATAACAGTGCGAATTGTAAGACATCAGCAAACCACCCGCAACTACCGATAAAACACCCGAAAAGTGGAAATGCTCGGCCGCTACATACAGCACGTAAGGTACAATAAGCGTAATGACGGTATCAATATTTGAATTGGAAGGAATGAGCCTTAAAAAGAAGCCAAAAACTAAGCCTAAAGCAATACCGATAACGATTCCGCCGACCGCCATGCTAAAAAAACTTCCAATCGCTTCCCGCCAGATAAACTGTCCGGAAATCACCGCAGCCAGTGCAAATTTAAATACAATCAAACTCGAAGCATCGTTGATCAAGCTTTCACCTTCAAGAATGCTTGTAATTTTTTTTGGAATCTTCATGTGCTTTAACACTGAAGTAGCTGCCACCGCATCAGGCGGAGAATTGACGCCACCCAACAAGAACCCCATCGCAACGGTAAGCCCCGGAATAATAGATGACGACAGATAAGCTACAACTATTGAAGTAAGGAAAACCAAACCGAAGGCCATCGAAAAAATCTGCTTTCGCCATTTGTGGAAATCCTGCCATGAAGTAAACCACGCCGCCTCAAATAAGATCGGCGGCAGAAAAATAAGAAATACCAGATCCGGCTCTATTTCTATATGCGGCATTCCCGGAACAAGACTGATGATAAGCCCTGCAATCACCAAAAAGATGGGATAAGCAACTTTCAGCTTTTGGCCTATCATTACGAGAATCATCACAGATAATAAAACTGCGATTGATATAATGACATAGGTATGAATCATTTATATATTTTTTTTAATATTAAGTTGTTGAAGATCTTTCAGATGTTTGTCTTCTTTTTAGTTCTCGAAGATTTTGCTGATTACGCAGATCTGTTACTATTACGAATTTAGCTTTTCTACTGTTTAAAGCACAATATTATTTTTAGCAACAATTGCAGGCGGAAGATCGCTTTCATCGAGCATATCTCTCATATCAATCTCAATGGTACGGCTTATCTGTGTGATGGGCACATCATTCGGGCTTCCTTCAAAAGGATTTACAGACGCCTCGCCTACACTGTCCAGCGTGTGAAAGCACCATGTTACCAAAAGTGAAAAAGGAATATTGAACCACAATGTATAGTTCTCAAGCAGAGTTCCATCGCCCATTCTGTCAAACTCACTGAGCAATCCGAAAGGTACAAACACAATAAACATCAACAGAAGATAAGTGGTGATCGAAGAAAAATTCCTTGGATATGGAAAGTTTTTAATACGTTCTGCTTTTCCCTGATGATCGGTGAATTTCACCAACTGCTGATTGATCTGCGACCACTGAAAATCATTGATCTCCCCTTTGGCATAAGCTTCCGACAGATCTTTGCTCTGCATCGCCATCAATTGCGTTGCTTTGTTTTTTTTGCTTAAAATATAGCTTAAATCTTTTTCTGAAAGATAATTTCCCAGTTCATCATCCAGCTTAGAAAGTCTTTCGGGAATTTCGTATTTCATGGCATATTCCCTGAACTGTGCGGTATTCATATTTTCCCAGTTTCGGGATTCGCGAAGCTGAAAACGAAGAGCCGTGAGCCATGCATAATGACGCAAAAACATCTCTTTTACTTTATTTGGATCTTTACCGGCAAGAGAATCCCGCAATATATATCCAAAACTACGGCTGTCGTTGATGATCGCGCCATAGATCTGCCTAGCTTCCCAAAGCCGGCTGTAGCTAGCATTATTTTTGAAGCCGACGATAAAGGCAACTGCTGTTCCCATGATCGCAATCGGCTGCCACGGAAAAGAAAGAAAGGTGCATCCGAAATAATACAATATGGTAGGAGCGGCCGATAAAACCGTCAGAACATAAATACTGCGCCTCGTCCACATGGCGAACTCCAAAGGGCCAAATCTTTTTCCTGAATGCATACGTGTTTCTATTAATTAATTTATCTCTGTTTTTAAAGCAGATTATATTAGTTTTTGATTCGTTGTTGATCTAATGCTTATTCTAAAACGCAAAGTCTGCAAAGATCTTTTAACTACTAACTGTTTTTAAGGTTCACAAAACGAAGTTTCGCCGATTCAAATAATTAATTTTTAAATGGATGCGAAGGCCTTCTACTTAGCAAAGAACTCAAAGAATTCCCAGTTATGAAAGATTGCCTACAATCAATTTAGTTTTTACTGAACGGAATATTGTTATAAAAACCGATCTGAACCTGCCCTCTGTTTTTATTTTCCTGAAGCTGATTCATATATCCTGCTTCAATTCTCATGTTTTTGTTGATCACGAAACCTAATGCGCCATACACCCTGTTCCTGTCCAAAACCGGGCTGTCAAGATGCAGGAATATTTCATTATAAGCTGATGCATAAAAGGTTTTCGGCAGCATTTCTTTGTTGTTGATAGGAATATTAAAACCTAGCAGGTAACGGAACCGCATCCTGAAATCGTCTTCCAAGAAACGCTCTTCCAACCTGTAACGATGCTGAATATTGAACCTTCCGAACTTCTGCTTTGTGATAAACTGCTGGAATACACGGTGCTCGATATTTTCAGTTTTTTCTCCGTTGATATAAGGCCTGCTCAAAATAAAACCATATCCGAGCAAAAGGTTGTTGTTGTTTTCCGCAAGATCATATCCAATTCCGGTACGGATCAAAAGCTGCTCCAGATCGCCAATCGCATCAAAGTTTCTGTATTGGATCTCGTTGTGAAAATTCCATCTGTCATTAAGTTTATTGTTCCCGAAATACATATACCACGCTCCCAAATCATTTTCCTGCGCCTTCAACAATGTGGCTCCAAAAGTAAAAACAGCCAAAGCCATCTGCTTCAAAGTCTTCATCTACTATTAATTTTTTAATTACTATCATCTATCACAAGAGACAAAATTAATAATAAAGATCTATAATCACAAGTTAATTTTTTACTTCAACCCCACTACAAAACAGTTTCAATATCATTAAAATTATTAACATTTTATTAAAAAATATTTAACAATCAAAGCATAAATATGATAAAATATAAATAATTTACTTAATTTAGTGTTTAATAACAAATAAAACAATTGTATTATGGCACTAGACAACCTCATCAGCATTACTTTTTCCGACAGCGATATTAGCTCGATCGATCAGGCAATACAAAGCATTGAAACCATTCTCAACGGCAAGACCATCAATCTGACTGCGGACCAGCGAAAACAATATGGAAGAATAGCCGAACAAAACAAACTGTTTGTAAACAAAGCCAAACAATACATGGAACAATACCCTCAGCTTGTACCCGGATTCATCGATAAAACGGAATTTGACAAAGATTATGCTGCAAGACAGCAGGTGGAAAGCAGGCTGCAAAGGCTGAGCTCGGTAACCGAACAATTATCTGACACCAAAGTTTTGCTGGATCATGACAATTACCACAACGCCATCTCGTTTTACAGAAACGTAAAATTTTTATCAGGCGAGAATGTTCCGGGAACCAACGTGATTTACGATGATATGAAGCAGTTTTTCATGTCATCTGCCCCTTCTGCCCCTTCGTCCAGCACCCCTACCCCGCCGGTTGACGGTCAGCCGCCCGTATCATAAGGGTCCGCAGGCTCTTCGCAAGACCCTATACCCCCTTAGATTAATGGCAATACCCCCTTCATGAAGGGGGTATTGCCATTGAAAGACAGCCTGCAGCCTCTTCGGTAAGGGGTGCAGACCCTTCATTAAGGAGGTGCAGGCCCTTCGGCAATGGCTACCGACCGTTGGGTGAGGGCTAAAGCTTTCCACTTTATTCGATAGGTTACCTAAAACCATAAGCATTATTTATCCTGAAACAATAAACCTCCAAAATTGGAGGTTTTATTGTTATGTGTATTCAATATATTACGGATGTTGCTGCATTTTTGCAGGATCATCATAATTTACCATCCAGTTTATGTCAAACTTGTCGGTAAACATTCCAAAGTAAGCGCCCCAGAAAGTATCAGCCAGAGGCATTGTCACTTGTCCGCTGGCGGAAAGCCCACTGAATAAACGATCAGCCTCTTCTTTAGAATCTGCATTGATGGAAACGGAGAAATTGTTTCCTATTTTCAGGTTTGAAGACCATTCGCCGCCGGTATCACTTCCCATCAAAATTGTCTCCTGAGAAATCGGAAGTGAAATGTGCATGATTTTATCTTTATCCTCTTCGGGAGTTTCTTTACCTTCCGTTGGAGGCATTTCGCCGAAGGTTCCAACATAAGGATATTCTCCGCCGAAAACAGATTTGTAGAAATCGAAAGCTTCTTTACAGTTTCCGTTGAATGTCAAGTAAACATTTACTGTTGCCATATTTATTTAGTTTTAGGTTAAGATTGAGGAGGAGGTTTATGTTTATTTAAGTAATTGCTAATTACCTATTATTAATTACTCATGTATTATCTATGTTGATCGATAAGGATCATATTTCCGTCCGGATCTTTCAGAAAGATATGTTCGGGTCCTGAAGTGGATTCATCGGCTTCTTTATCGAGTTCAACACTGTTTCCTTTTAAATGCTTTTGAATCGCTCTCACATCGTCAAAAGAGTTAAGGTTCTGAGCATTCTCGTCCCATCCGGGATTAAAAGTAAGCATATTGCCATCAAACATCGCCTGAAAAAGACCAATCAGCGTGCTTCCGTTTTTCATGATGAGATAATTGCTTTCCATATTTCCGCCCATTGTGCTGAAACCTAATTTTTCATAAAAATCTTTAGACTTCTGAAGATCTTTCACACTTAAGCTGACTGAAAATGCACCTAATTTCATGCGTGGATTTAATTATTTAAAACTTATTATAGCAGATTTATATTCTTTTTTTGCTTAAAGCCAATTGATATCCTATCAAAACCAAGATCCAGGATAAGATCCCCAAAACCCAGAACCAAGCAGGCGTAGGCAATATCGACATCATGTAAATGGATTGGATAAGGAAGACAATTCCACAAGTTACTGCATAAATTTTCTTGCGGTCATTGGCAATTTTGGTGGAAACAAATCCCGAAACTAAAGCAGCAACCGCATAAGAGATTATGACAAAAAATAAAGACATAAACGGTGCTGTTTCTACATAATTTTTCATCGCTTCCAAATCGTCGCCTTTCATGCCTTCGGGCATTGGATAAATGGAATGCCCTATTTTCTGAACTATTCCGACGCTGATGCCGCCTGCTATAATTCCTGCAATAACAGCCAATATTTTTCTTATCATAATTATTGGTTTTTTAAGCGGGTTTTAAAGTCTAAAGTTCCATCGTAGCTTTTCCAGTTTCCGATCAATTCGATGTAAGGATTTTCTATCTTTTCGGTTTTCTTATTCCATCGGAAAGTATAGATAAATTTGCCCTTGAAAACTCCCGAATGTTTACCTTTATTTTCTTCAGCCAATTCGTAATCACCATAAACCATGCCCTTTTTCTTACCGTTTTTGTATTTGGTAATGATAAGCTTTCCTTCAAATTTTGAATAATTGGTGTCTACCAGAGAATATCCTGAAACAAAATATTCCTGATCATTCTTTCTGTTTTGGTCTGAAATATTGATCTTCAGTTTGATTTCCTGGTTCTCATCGCCGATTGTACCAATGTAAGGTTTTGAATTATTCAGCCAAACTGTAGAAATATCAGGCATCTGCGCAAAAGCGAAATTAGAGATCAGAATAAGGAAAAGCAGCAGTTTTTTCATTTTAAATATTTAAACTCCAAATTGAGACAAATGATGATTCAGATGTTTTGCAAACATATTGTTCCATTCGTTGGAAGAAAGTTTTCCAAAAGAGAAAGATTCTTTGCCATCAAAAGCTGAAGCTCCCAATTGCTGCGTTTTCTGGATATAACCGATCAGTCTTTTTTTCTCTTCGTCAAAATTTCTTCTTTCTTTAATTAAAAATTGTGGTGCTGTAGGTGAATCTTTCGTGTACGATTTTTCACCAACCACTTTAGATTTAACAAAAGTTTTAAGAATAAACTTCGCAATCGTTCCCGGTTTTTTGTGTTTTTCGGGCTCGTAAACCATTTCATAAGTAACACAGCAATGCGCCAGCATCTGATCAACCGTCATTCTCCCCCATAAACCGTGTGTATCTTCAATCAAATTATTAATTCTATTAATGTAATTCTGAGCATCTTTTGCGTCAAATACGTTTTCCATAGTTATTAAGTTGTGTACAAACAAATATATTATTTTTTCGGGTGATTTTGACATTCTTTTTTATGTATAAATACGATTTGTTTAATATCATTTATAGACGTTATACAAAATCTCCCCGCAATATTTGCAGGGAGATTTATTTTTAATATAAATTGAAATTTAGTTCTGAACCGCCTTTTTCATTGCTGCATCCGGACGTAAAATTCTGTAACGAACTTCGAGGTCTTTCGGCACATAAAAAACTAAAGGCAATTTGCTGTTATATCTTACAATTTCGGGTTGAAGGGAAACGAATTTTTTCGTCAGCTTCTGATCCATACAAGCCATCAGTGTTCCGCCGGTTTCGCCTTTGGATTCTACTTCATAATAATTGTAGCCCCAACCCTGCAGATCTTGAGATTTGATCTCTCCCACCAGAAAATGCTTATTACAATCCAGCATTTTTTCCAGTCCTACAAAGAACTCTACTTTAAGGTCGTTTTCGTTTTTAGCAACCGGCAATTGAATATAAACCTGCTTGAATCCTTCTTTTGCTTTTGGAAACATTTCTATTTCCAGCTTTTCAAACTTATCTTTCTTCTTTTGGGCAAAAGTGTTTATTCCTGTAAAAAGCACCAAACCTGCCAATATCATTTTTAAAAATTTCATTTTATTTTATTTAATTTAAAATTACAATTCCTTACCAGCCAAATATCATTCCAAAATCTGAACATTTGTACCTTTTGTATGCGCATTCATCTGTGGTGCATAATAATTTTGCATTGTTGTGATCCCGTTTGAGAACTTTCCGGATGCATTGGCAACATAATCGTATTCAAAAACATATTTTCCTTTCGGCATATATTCGATATAGAAATTGGTAGATGCGTCTTTTGTCGACTGATAATAGCCCAAACTGTTTTTCCACTGATAACCCGACATTACATCCAAAGGCTCAAATCCTGCCGCCCGCATGTCTTTGATATGAATGAATTCCATTGGGCGATCTGTATTCAGAATCATTCTTACGGTTACTTTGTCTCCAACTTTCAGCGGAGTTTCGGAAGTTATTTTTTGTAATTCTTCGCCGTTGACCGTTTTGACCTTTTTATACAGTTCTTTTGTGATGGAAATGTAATTTTCCGATGATTTTATTTTATCCAAATCTTCATAATATTGCCAGAATAATCCGCCCTGAACAATTCCGGGACCGGGTTTTGTAACGATAACTGTCGCTAAATTTTTATCTAAAACATCAGTTTTCACGGCAGATTTTACATAACCTGTTGCCTGAGTTTGAGGTTTTAATTCTTTCCCACCCCAAACGATTGTTGCTTTATCGCTTTCGGCTGAAGTCCATGATTTCCCTGAATTTAAAATCGTGAAAATCACTTCCGCAGTTCCTCTTGAACTTCCCCAAGAATTCACTTCTTTTTGGGTAATGAGCCAGATTTTCATGTCTTCAATGAATTTCTGATCGTTTGCCTTCAACTTGTTGAATGCTTCCAAAGCTCCTGCATGATTTACCACTTTTGAGCTAAACCAACCCCAATCATCAAGATTCTGCTTCCAGTAAGCTCCTTGTGTTTTTGAGTCAACAGAAGTTTCTTTCAAGTAATTCATCAATTTATCTGAAGTGTCTTTTAAGCCGTAATCATTCATCAATAAAGCAGCACGATGCAATCCGAAGAATGTAAAATCTGTGATTTTTGCCGTTTTAGCTTTCTGTTTTACCAATGCTTTTAATGTTGCTCCTTTTCCTTTTAGCGGATATTGTTTTTCCCAATAATTTCGGGTGTCAAGATAATCCAAAGCCCAGTTATTCCAGACATTTTCTTTTTTCACATCAAAATATTTATTCACTTCATTATCAACATATTGAACAAGTTTTTTCACCAATTCATTTTGCTCGGAAGTTTGATAATCTTTTACATTATCCTTCAACCAAGAATTGATTTTCCCTAAATTTTTAAGAATATATAAAGACGTTCCGTACGAACTCGGATAACCCGAATACCACGAAAATCCACCGTCCGGATTCTGTAGTTTTTGGAAATCGTCCCAATCCTGATTGATCGAGTTTTTCATTGTATTGGCATCAAAAAGCAATGCCAGCTTTGCCATTTGTTCCTCTTCATTTTTACTTTCCAAAACCCAAGGCGTTTCTTCCAAAAGCAATTGTTTCAGCTCCTGATTTTTTTCAAGATTTGAAGTTAATAATCCTTTATTCTGATATTCTTCAAAAACGGTTTTCAGTTTCGGGTTCGCTTTAAAGATTTCGGAAGCCAAAACATCTGCAAACCATTTATTAAAGATCACATCCGCAGAATTATTCTGATCGTTTTTCAGACTTGGAAGCGCAAACATGATTTCCCAGATCGGATTCGTCGTCAATTCCAATGTATTTGAAACATTCGAAACCGTTGTAGAATTTGTATTTTTAAGATTTTCTAAAACAAAAGTTTTCGTTTCGCCTTCTTTCACAAAAACAGGAACGGCATCGGTCACCAACATTCTGTTGGGAAGGATTGCAACCGCTTTTTGCTCGCCGTCGGAATATTGACCGGCTTTTGCCACCACTTTCAAAATTATGGATGAAACATTATTCGGAACTTTCACTTTCCAGGTTAATGCCGAGTTTCCGTTTTCATTTAAATCAAAATTCTGAGTACTTGAATTTAAACCAAATTGAGACGAAATATCTTCATTGGTAAAAGCATCAAGAATTTGCAGATTTGCAGAACCTCTTAATTTTTTGCTTGTTAAGTTTGATAATTTTGATTGAAGATTCAATTCATCGCCTTCTCTCAAAAATCTCGGATAATTTGGCGTCACCGAAAATTCTTTCTGTGTCACGACTTCTTTTTCCAAAGTCGCCGCTCTTGCGTCTTTTGTGTGAGCAAGGAACATCAATTTCCATTTAGTCAATGCTTCTGGAGAAGTAAATTCGAAATTGACGTTTCCTTCAGCATCAGTTTTTAGATTCGGATAGAAAAATGCGGTTTCATTAAGGTTTTGACGAACTGGGATTTTGTCTAAACTTTCTTTTGAAATTTCTGTATCAGCCATTGCTTCTTTTTTCTTCATATAACCACCAACAACAGCTTCTTCAATATTTTGTTCAGTATTCATTGTATCCGCTAAAGGAGCCGCACTTGCCCGACCACGAATGGTAACTCCTGCCACTTTCCCTTGTAATGCCATTAAAACACTTCTATCAAACCAATTAAATTGTGGTACTTCAACATAATTTCCATTGAAGTATTTCAGCCTTTTCTGATAATATCTTTGCTCTAAATGTTGTCCTAAATCATAAGAAGTTACAATCGAATATGGTGTATATAATTTTTCCCAATCAAAACTATTCACCGCAAACTGATCCAAAGACATATCATACATATTGGCCAAAACTTCCGCATTGATCTTTTCTTTATCGTTTCCCGAAACTTTAATCGTCCATTTTTCTTTGGAATTTGGCTCCAGTTTGTCTCTGAACGTTATCGTTTCAATTTTTAAAGGCTGCTCGGTATCTTTTATTTTTAAATTGACAGATTGCGTCTGAACATCATTAAACGCCACAACCTGAAATTGCAGATTTAAAGAAGCAACACTTTTATCTTTAGGAATATCAACCGTATATTCCAAAATACCATTTTTGAATTTGTGAGTTTCGGAAACGGTTTTACCCGAACCGTCCTGTACAAAAACATTGGCCAAAGCATCCGGAACTGCCGAATAAACATATACTTTTGCTTTTTCGCCTCTTGAAAATTCACCTTTAGGTTCCAAAACCGTTAAGAATGTTTTTTGATCAGATCTTAAAAATCTTTTGTCCCAAACCGCGAAATTCCGAGTAACTTTTATCGTGTCTTTTCCTTCAATATTGGATAATTCTAGCTGATAATTTCCGGCTTCAAGCTTTCCTAAATCCAAAGATTCTTCACTTCGCTTTACATCGTTCAGAATGACAGAAGAAACTTTCCAGTTTTTTAATTCATCATTTTTATCATATAAATCATGTGGGAATTTGTTGATAAATTCTTCTTTTGAATATTTTGGCAAATCCTGAACTTCTGTTTTAAAATTATCCCTGAAAATCCTGTTTGGGGTTTCCAGTTTTGACAATTTTACCTGATAAGATTTCTTAAGGTTTTGTTCGTTATAATTTTTAGTTTCAACCTTTAATTTCACATTTTCATCATTAAAAACATTTTTAACATCTTCTACTTTAATGTAATGTGTAACGGAAGCTACTTTGAGATTGGTATCCGCAGTCTGCGTTTCTCCGTTGATATCCGTAACCGCAGCATTGATTTGATAATTGTCAATCTGAATTCCTTCCGCCTTTTCATCTTTTTTCAGATCCAGACGAATTACGAATTCTCCTTTTTCATTGGTTTTTGCTTCGCCAAGAATCGAATTTTCGTTATCATTGTTATTCGGATACCAAGGGAAATATTTCCAACGGATGTTCTGTTTTTTGATTTCGTAATTCACGGTTGTATTACTTAACGCAACTCCCGAAAACATCATTGCTTTACCTTTTAGCTCGATGGTTTGTCCGTATTTATATTCTTCTTTTACGGGCTCAAAGGTCACTTCAAACTTCGGACGTTTATATTCCTCAACTTTAAGATAAGCAACGCCCAAATATTCCATATCATCATCACCTTTATTGATGGATAAAGTAAATTGACCATTCAATTTTCCTTTTGGCAACACGAAACTTCCATGATAAGAACCGAATTCGTTGCTTGTAAAATTTTGTGAAGAAACTTCTTCATCATTAGAATCTTTTAATGTAATTTTTTGCTTTATTCCTGAAACTACAGATTCAATTTCTTTATCAACTTTGGTGTTGATTACTTTAAAATAAACGGTTTGTCCGGGTCTGTAAATTGCTCTGTCTGTAAAGATTCGAGCTTTTTCCAAATGATCTGTTTCGCGTTGCGATACTTCGTTATATTGACTTCCATATACTTGAAATAAATTGAAATCATTTGTCTTTGGCTGATGAATCAAAAAATTTCTGTAATATTCTTTATTTTGTGTTGCGGGAAGCGTAAAAGCTCCTTTTTGATCCGTTTTACCGGTTACTTTATTTAAAGTTTTGTTCTGTACAAATTCGTAAAACGTCAGATTTTCATTATTTACAGGTTTGCCATTTTCAGCGCTGACTAATTTTAGTTCATTTGAAAGCTGGTTTCTATCATTTTTAGATTCATAAATAATTTTATTGTTTGAAACTAAAAAATAGAAATTCTGTCTGGCTTCGACATCATTTGTATCAGAGCCGGCGACAAAATATTCTGCAACATAAATCCCCGAAGGCAAAGGCTTAATTTCCAATGAAGTTTTATGAAGTTGGTAATCTTTCGGGTCGGGTAGCTGAAAAACTTCCTTTCTTACCAAAGTTTTCTTGATCTTTCCAAAAGAATTGTTGTAAGAATTTTTGGAATATTGCATAAAAGACAAAATATCATCTTTTACTTCATAAATATTGACAGAAAATTCCGGCACATTTTTGTATTCCGCAACCAGATGAATCGGTAAATTCGGCTGCGTCTGGTCTTCATATTTAATGCTTAAAAAAGGATTAAGAATTGAGTTTTCCTTATTTTTAATATTTTCAAGAAAAGCTGATTTCGGATATTGACTTTTCGCCTGATTTGCGATCGCCAAAGCTTCTTTTTCTTTCTTTTTTGATACAAGCTCATCCATCATTTCCTCCATGATGAGAACCTTGTAATCGCCTTCTGCATTTGATTTAACTAAATTCTGTAGCTGCTCAAGTTTATCTTTGCATCGATTGAAATCACAGTTTTCCGATAATTTCTGATGCATAAAATACAGTTTGGAATTTCCGCTGTTTTCAGCAATTAATTCATTAAAAACAGTATTAATTGAGGATCTGTTTTCTGCGAGTTCATTTTTAGTAAAAAGTCCGTTATCAGAAAGAAAACCAATTTTCTTCAAAGAATACCAATCCAATAAAGTCGGGAAATAACCACTATTTTTTGTATTTGAAAAGGCTTCTTTATATTTTTCAAAAGAAATCTTCTTTAATGCAGGTTTTTGCTGATCAAGCTCTTGAAAGCTTTTGGTAAGATAATTTTTAAAATCTAGCTTGCTCCAGGTTTCGATTTGCGATAGATCTTGTGAATTTAAATTCGTTCTTCCGTTGATTTTCCATGAATTTTCATTGTAATAATCAAATAAAAAACCTGAAAGCAAAACCTTGTAAACCAGCTGATCATCGCCTTTCAATTGTTTTTCCGCATTTTGAAGCTTTACAAAAAATTTTGAAGCGGAGTCGTTCTGATCATTTTCTGAAGTGAGATTCACAATACTGAATTCTGCCTTTAAAGATCGAATAAGCTGAAGTGCATTATTTTCTTTCATCGCTTTGTCTTGTATGTCCAAAATAATCGGAAGATTAGATTTATAGGTTCCTTTTTTGCTGTTTTCTTCTATTTTTTTCCATTGCTGGTCATAATAGTTTTGTGAAAAAGCCACCGAAAAGCTCAGTAACAGCAGGAATAGAAACAAAACCTTGGAGAATCTTTTCATATGTAGATATTTTTTATTAGAGGTCATATATAATCTTTAGTTAAAAAAATTATATCAAATTGACGATAAAGATTTCATAAATGTTATTTTTGATAAATGAATTTCTTAAAAGTACTGAAAAAATCTGTCATAGACAGCCAATTTTATGTATCCTTAATGGGTACCGTCTTTGCAGTATTCTTCATGTCTGAGCAAAATACATTCCGTTTCCCTTCCATCCTCTTGATATTCATCACTTATTTCAGCGGATATCTTTATACAAAATATCAAAAAACCAGACATTTCTCTAAAATTTTAATATTAAATATAATTGCAGGTGTTATTTGTGCATTTCTTATCATTCATAATCACAATGAAATACGATTATTGAAATGGTTCATCATTGTAGTTTTAGGTTTGCTTTACAATAGTTTTTTCCTTGAAACATACATTCGGAAAATCCCTTTGCTGAAAGTATTTTATGTAGGTTTAGTTTGGGGGCTTGTCAATTGCTGGCTGACATTAAATGAATTTAATTTTCCTATTTTTCTGATCAGTTTCTTTTTCATTACGGCTTTGGTTTTGCCTTTTGATATTCGCGATATGAAAAGTGACACAATAAAGACTTTTCCGAAACTTATTGGCGTACAAAACACCAAATATATTGCTTATTTGCTCGTTTTTGTTGCCTGTATTTTATCCGTTTTTTATCTGAAATTTCAGTTTTCGGTTGCTTTTTTCTTCACTTCAATTTTTACATTTATATTAATTTATTTTTCCGAAAACTCAAATCGAGATTCATACTTTTCTTTTTGGGTCGAGTCCTGTTCGGGATTACCTATTTTCTTTCTTTGGCTTCTGAATTATTTTATGAAATGAAATTTTTATCTTTACTGAAAATTTGGGTATGGAAAATATTGAAATATTAAGAAGTCAACTTGTTGAAAAAATTTTTTCTACTAAAAATATCAATCTTTTGCAGGCAATTGATGATATTCTTTCGTCTGTACTTACAAAAGATGACCAATTCTTTTTTTCTGAATCGCAAAAAGAACTTCTTTTATTGGCTGAAGAAGACATTAAATATGGAAGAACAGTTTCAGACGAAGAACTTCGAAAATCAGACGAAGAATGGATGAAATAAAAATTATCTGGACCAAGATAGCAATTGCACAAAGAAATAAAGTTTTTGAATATTGGAACAGCAGAAATAAAAGTAATATTTATTCCCAAAAACTTAACAGAACTATTTACGAGAAAATCGATTTTCTAATGTCTAATCCATTTGCTGGAAATATTGGTGATATAAAACCTTTCAGAATTTTACATTTAGGAAATTACAGTCTTGTTTACAGATATTCAGAACCTGTTATATACATTATTGCGTTTTGGGACAATCGTCAGAATCCTAATACATTAAAGAAAATTTTAGGATTATGATTATCAAAAAACTTTCCCTTTACAATTTTAAGAACCATTCCGAAAAAAAGTTTGAGTTTTCACCACAAATTAATTGTTTTGTGGGTAATAACGGCGCCGGAAAAACCAATATTCTGGATGCTTTGCATTATCTTTCTGTAGGAAAAAGCTTTTTAGGGAATACAGATTTCAATAATATTAAAAGAGAAGAAGATTTTTTCACGATCGATGCCGAAATCCAAAATGATGAAAGTGAAGATATTATCAAAATTTCTCAGCCAAAAGAAGGAAAAAAAATCATTAAAAAGAATGATAAAAGCTACGACAGATTAGCCGATCACATTGGTTATCTGCCGAGTGTGATGATTTCTCCGTATGATTCAAACCTTATTTCAGATTCCGGGGAAAGCCGCAGAAAGTTTCTGGATTCGATGATTTCACAGACTAATTCCGGATATCTTTTTGAGCTTATCAATTATCAAAAAACTATTCAGCAGAGAAATGCTTTATTAAAATATTTTGCTAAAAACAGAGTTTTTGACAGAGATTCTTTAGAAATTTATGATGACCCGATCACGAAATCCGGAACTAAAATTTTTGAAAAAAGAAAAGAATTTGTCGAGCAGCTCAATCCGATTGTTCAGAATTTTTATCAGATTATTTCCGGTGGGAAAGAAACTGTTTCCGTCATTTATGAATCACATTTATCCGACGGCTTCGATTCTGCGCAGCCTGACAAAAGATTTCAGGAACTTTTAACCGAAAGTCTGGAAAGAGACAGAATGCTGACCTACACTTCAAAAGGCATTCATAAAGATGATCTGCTTTTTGAAATGGATTCCGTTTTAATTAAAAAAATTGGTTCGCAAGGACAGCAAAAATCTTTTTTGATTTCATTAAAACTTGCTCAAATGAACTTGGTAAAAGAATTGACAGGAAAGGCGCCCATTCTTTTGCTGGATGATATTTTTGACAAGCTGGATGATTATCGTGTTGCACAATTGATTAAATTGGTGAATCAGGAAAATTTTGGACAGATTTTTATTACAGACACACACAGAGAACGTACGGAAAGCGTGGTGAAGAAGATAAATGAGGAAAGTATAATTTTTGAGGTTTGAGATGAGAAAAAGTAAAAAACGTGAATTCCAATCTTCTGAATTGGTAAAATCTTTTGCCAAAATCTACGGTTTTGAAGATAAATTGCTGGCTTTTGAAATTAAAGATTTTTTCGAGGAATATCTTGACGAAAGTCTTTTTAATGAAATTGAAAGCGTCAATATTGAAGACAAAATCATCATCATAAAAATAAGTTCTCCATTGCTGAAAAATGATTTCAGCATGCGCAGAAGCTTTTACTTAAAGAAATTTCAGGCTAAATTTGGCGAAGAAAAATTTATCGATCTTCAGGTTTTGTAGAAATTGTATTTTGTACCAAATCTGTAGATTTTTTATCAAATATTGATCTAATTGGTATGAAAAACCTCAAAGGATGTTTTACAAAATACCTGAATATTTCTTTGTAAATCTCACGAACCTCATCAAAATTCATCTTTCTGGATCTAAAAGCCAAAAACATCGACAAGCTGAAACTTACCAAGAAATTGAAAAATCCAATGATGAAAACAGTAAGAAGGGCAATCCAGAATGTGTAAGAATCTACCGTAAAATCGTTTCCGTAAAGACCTAACGCAAAGTTTCCTGCGGCGAATGTAATATGACGAATATCAAGATCGAGCCCGAAAAACAAACCAACTGGTGCCGTTGCTCCAAGGAAAACCCCAAACCAGAAATTTGAGACAATTCCCGCCCAGTTTTTAGCGTAATATTTTGAAAGACTTTTGGCGAATTTTGCTCCGAAAACTCTTTTAATCGACTGGTTTTTGGCAATTCTGGCAGGAATCTGAAAAAAGATAGAATTGTTTCCTATATTCCCCGAAATAATTCCTGAAATAAAAAGATAAAAACCGGCAATACTTGCATGAAGAATAGCTTTGGAATTAAACGGATCTAAATCTTTAAGAAGCTTTTCAGACTTTTCAGCGGCAAGATTTTGTGAAAAGAATACATCTAAACCGTAGATAATAATCAAAGCGATCGGAAACGCAAGCAAAACATTCCCAACAAAAGCAATAAACTGGCTTCGGAATAACTTGGAAACCAAATCTGCAAATTCGGTATTGTTTCGTTTCGTATTTCCTTGTTCAGAAAGCACTTTTGTCATCGTAGCCGCTGTCATAGCCGGCTGCTTGGTGGCCAACGTAAATCCCATCAGATAGATCATTATGAAACCCATCGCATAGTTTAAAGAATATAATAAAGCATGGAAAAAATCACTTCCGGGCATGTATCCGTACAGCAGTTTCAAAGCGCACAAAGCTCCTACAATAATACCGCCACCGCTCGCTTTATAAAACATTTTCATATACTGCTTCCTGTTGGAAGTGATGTAATGAGTTCCTGTTTCTGCAGTATGATTGGTAATGAGATGCGAAATCATCCTTGTGCTGTCGTTGAAAAGCTCCGAAATATTATTTTTGTGAGATTTGTATCTTAAAATATTAAAAACCAAATGTTTAGATTTTACAATAACATCACTTTCGTTATCAATAACCAACAATTGTACAATCTCATAAATTCTTTGCGTTTGCTGACGAATTTTCAGAAGAGACTGATTGATCTTTCCTGAAATACCATATTTAGAAGAGTTTTTAAAAGCAATATTCACAAATTCCAGACATTGCTGAATATAGATTTTAATCTGTTTGTAATGGCTGTCTTTTGAATGCAGCTGAATGTCCGGATTGGCTTTAAAATCTTCAGCTAAAGCCTCAAGCTCATTCTGTAAAGCTAAAAACGGATTGTCGAAATTCCTGTATTCAGGTGCCATTCTTACTACTTCTACTTCAAGCGCCATCCCGGTAACCCGCCACGAAAGGATATTCATCGAAAATATCAGTTCGTTTTTTACTTTTGGTTTTTGAATAAAATCTGAAATTCCTAAAATATTTAAAAACTCATCAATTTCATTTTCAGGAAGATTATGTAGATACTGAAGATCTTCTTTAGGCTTAAAGCTGATGTTATCAACCATGTACCAAACCGTTTTTTCATGCTCAACGGGCGGTAAAATTTTGTTGAGGATTCTTTTTCTCAGTTCGGGAAAGAAAGCGTTTTCAGATAATATATTAGCTTCCGTCAAAGAAAGATTAAAAGGTCTGTCTTCAAAGATATTATAAAGATACAGCCTGAAATTTTCAGTCAGCACAGGATTTGCCTTAAAATAATTAAGGACATCCGTAAAATCTGCCTTTTTTATGCTTTCCAGAAACTCTGCGAAAGGTTCCAAAGAAAGGGTTTCATTCTTAAAAGAAAAATATTTTTTAAGAACAGATTCAAAATTTTTTGTACTTGACCTGAGAAATTTCATTGGTACAAAGATACTATTTCAAGCTTACATTTCCCATCTGTCTCATAATCCAGTTATGTTTCTTTCTCAGATAAGAAGACGGATTTTTCGGATCATATTTTTTAGGATTTGGCAAAACAGCCGCAATCCAGGCAGCTTCCGATTTGTTGAGATCTTTTGATGATTTTCCAAAATAATATTGAGCAGCGGCTTCTACGCCAAAAACCCCTTGTCCCATTTCTATAGAATTCAGATATCTTTCAAGAATAATATCTTTACTCCAAACCTTTTCGATGATAAATGTATAAACAGCTTCCAAACCCTTTCTCAACCAACTTCTGCCTTGCCAAAGGAAAATATTTTTAGCGGTTTGCTGAGAAATTGTGCTTCCACCTCTTAATTTTTTTCCTTTTTCGTTGTTTTTCATCGCTTTCTCGATCGCTTTATAATCGAAACCATTATGAATAAAGAACTTCTGGTCTTCGGACGCAATCACCGCTTTCTTTACATTATTCCCCATTTCATCATAAGAAATGTAATCGCGATGCAGTTTTCCGTATTCGAAAAGCCCGCCAATCTGCGTAATAGTAATGGGTGGATTAAAAAATCTTCCCCAAATAATGAATATCACGTTCAGAATAAGAACGATGAAAATAAGTTGTTTTATTTTTTTCCACATATGCTAAAAACTTCTGCAAAAATAGAAAAATACTCGGATCTATTGTAATTCTTTCATGTAAGTAAGCTGATAATCGGGCAAAATCTCGGGATGAAAAATTTTTATATAATCCTTAAGCACAAGATCCGAACGTACAACACCGCTTTCAAAAAAATCGTTGGCCTTTTGCTTTTTTTTCGCGATAATACCATAGATTTTTCCTTTGTTGAAAACTTCTAGTTTATCATAATATGGATTGATATTCAGCAGCTCCTGTTTAGAAAGATGGTCGCCGGCATTGATCCAATATTTAGCTTTATTCGATTTTGCATAAACCTCTTCAAAGCTCATCGTTACAGCTTTTTCGTCGGTATTATTTTCCAAAATATAGTCTGCATTAGCATCCGTAATATAATTGGCTGTAAATGTTTTTCCGCCGGGAAGATACCACACATCACCATACATTTCATTGGCCAAAACCATTGGTTTGGATTCTGCTTTCAGAGCTAATTTTTTTAATTCAGCATAATTTTTTTCAATTTCTGAATATTTGCGGTCCGCAACTTTTTCTTTCCCAAAAAGCTTTCCGAAAAGTTTTATATAAGCAGTTTTCTTTAATGGTTCCTGTTCTAAATATTCATCTAAAAATATCACAGGAATGCCATTATTTTTTAGCAATTGATAAGTATTGTCGAAACTTGCAATATAATTGGTAAAAATAGCATCAGGTTTTAGAGAAATAATTTTTTCTATATTATATTTTTGTTCATTTCCAACATTTTGGATTTTTCCCTGTTTGATAAGGTTTTCAATTTTTTCTGAATAAATATATTCTGGACTTGAAACTCCAATTACGGCACTTTGAGCGCCAATCTCCGAAATATATCCCAACAAACTGGAATTCAACAGAACAACTTTTTTAAAAGGAATCTGATTGGCTTTAAAGTCATATTTAAATTTACCTGATTCCAAATGAAACACACCTGAATCTTCTTTATATTGAAGATTTGATGATAAAAACACCACATTATGTTCTGTTTTTTTTTGTTCTTGTTTACAGGAAATTACAGACAAAAACACAATAAAAAGTAAAAAATTCAGTTTCATCTTTCAAAGAAAGTAAAAAAGTATTATATTTGCAAACCCTTAAAAAAGGCCTCGTGGCGCAACTGAATAGCGCATCTGATTACGGCTCAGAAGGTTACAGGTTTGAATCCTGTCGAGGTCACAATACAAACCGCTTTTAAGCGGTTTTTTTATTAACTATATATTAATAAACAATTATTGTTGTTAATAACATAATTTTAGCTTTAAAAAAGAAATATTATTTTTGTCATCTAAAATATTATGGTTTTTCACTTAATCTTATTAACTTAGCTAAGCCATAATCATAAATAATAAGAAAAATCACACATGAAAAGAGTAATTCTACTATTTGCCTGCATCTTTAGCATATCCGTTTTTTCGCAGATCAAAGTGTTAAAAAATGAAACTTTGGTGGAAATTGGCAAAGACAATTCTGTAGGTTTATACAAAAAAGAAAACAAGTTTACCTTTAATTATCAAGACATTAACACAAGTAATCTGAATACTTTCAGATCATTTTCCTTCTTGGATGTGAATGGAGATGTAGTGGGTCTTTACAAGTTGATTACCGACGGTTTTATTGATGAGCCTATCGGTAATGTGACTTTAGAGCTTCCCAATGATATTATTGAACTTCATTATGAAAGAAATTATGGGCAACCAACCGTACAATTTATCCAATTCATCAATAAGAACAGAAAATACGTCGGCAAATCGCAGTTTCTAAATAAAAAACAAGTTGATAAAATCTTCGGAATTGGTACAGCAAGAGCTGCACTTTATAAGCATCAAACGAAAGTAAATCCTGCTGCAAATATGGTCAATCATCAGAATAAAGAAAATCCGGCACCTGCAAAACCTTCTCCTACAAAAGGAAAGAAATCAAAAAAATAATATTTCTTTTAAATATTACTCAACTCATCTCTACGGATGAGTTTTTTATTTTTATTTTTGTAAAAAGATAATCATCAATATGCCTCTTCAAGTAATCAATCTCACTAAGAAATTCAACGATCAAATTGCACTCAACAACATCAATATTTCAATTGATAAAAATGAGATCATCGGTCTTTTGGGTCCCAACGGAGCCGGAAAATCTACGCTGATGAAATCTATTGTCGGTGCCCTGAAAATTGATGAAGGAGAAATAATATTTAATGGTAAAAATATTTCCGAAAACGAAATTGAATGCAAAAAAACCATCGGCTTCCTTCCTGAAAACAATCCTTTATACCTTGAAATGTATGTGAAAGAATACCTTCAGTTTGTAGCGAATATTCACAAAATTTCTGAAGCAAGAGTTGATGAAGTTATCGAATTGGTAGGAATTACTCCTGAAAAATCTAAAAAAATCGGCCAGCTTTCTAAAGGTTACAAACAAAGAGTGGGATTGGCTCAGGCGATTATTCATCAGCCGGATTTACTGATTTTGGATGAACCTACAAACGGTCTTGATCCTAATCAAATTATTGAAATTAGAAATGTGGTAAAAGAGATAGGTAAAGAAAAGACGGTTTTGCTTTCGACGCACATCATGCAGGAAGTGGAAGCGCTGTGTTCCCGCGTGATTCTTATTCATAAAGGAAATATCTTACAAGATTGTCCGATTGAAGAGTTTAAAGGGAAATTTGACAGTTTAGAAGATGCCTTTGCAAGCTACACGCAATCTGAAACGGCAGTTTAGCCTTAAGTTCCGGCTTGTTTTAATTCAGTGAAAAAGATGCTTTCATCAAAGCTTTCTTTTGCTGCATTATAGCCGATATTAAAAATCTGTTCCAAACGGTCTTTTCGTCGTTCAAAAGTTCCGTAGCTTGAAAGATCCTGAGACGAAATAAACCAGTCACAATAATCAAATTTTATTTTTTCGATACGATATGAAAGCAAATCGTAAGATCGAGAAACAATTGCTTTTATGGTTTTTAAATCATTAATATCAATATTATGCGGCGGAGAAACGAAAACCCCAATCAGCTTATCACAATCTTCACGAATAATATCTGCCGGAAAATTATTGAGAACACCGCCATCGCAAAACATTTCTTCACCTAAAATATAAGGAGTTGTGATTCCGGGGATTGAACATGAAGCGATGATCGCATCAATAACTTTAAACTCATTATCAAAAATTTTCTCTGTTCCGGAAACCAATTCTGTAGCAACAATCCGTACTTCTTTATCCAAATCCCCGATTTTCATATCCTTAAAAACAGGCTTGAGATAATTGGCAAAAATAACGGAAGAAACCAAACCCGGCTGATTAAAAGCAAAATGTTTCCAGTTGAAAAAATAAACAGACTGGAAAAAATCTAAAATTTCTTGCGGCTTTTTTCCGACAGCATACAAGCAGCCAACAATAGAGCCAGCACTACAACACGACAAAATATCAACATCGATATTCTTTTCGTTCAAAAACTTTAAAACTCCTGCATGAGCAATCCCTTTTGTTCCGCCTCCTGATAAAACGAGTCCTGTTTTTTCAAAATTCATTGAATAAATTTAAGAAAAAGATCATTAAATACATAAAAAAACCACAGATTTCTCTGTGGTTTCCATATCATTAAACTTGTCAAGGATTAAAGCTTGACAAATTAGTATCTTAAATTAAATATGAATCACTTCACCATAAGCAGCAGCAGCAGCTTCCATAATTGCTTCAGAAACCGTTGGATGCGGATGGATTGATTTGATAATTTCGTGACCTGTAGTTTCCAATTTTCTTGCAACAACAGCTTCAGCAACCATATCTGTAACTCCTTCACCAATCATGTGGCAACCTAGCCATTCGCCATATTTAGCATCAAAAATCACTTTGATGAAACCATCTGTATTTCCGTTTGCAGTTGCTTTTCCACTCGCAGAAAGAGGGAATTTACCAACTTTGATTTCGTATCCTTTTTCTTTTGCCTGCTTTTCTGTAAGACCGACAGACGCAACTTCAGGATGACAATATGTACAACCCGGAATATTGCCGTAATCGATTTTCTCAACATGCATTCCTTTGATTTTTTCCACACAAGTGATTCCTTCAGCAGAAGCAACGTGCGCCAAAGCCTGAGTCGGAATGATGTCTCCAATTGCATAATATCCAGGAACTGAAGTTTCGTACCATTCGTTTACCAAAACTCTTCCTTTATCTGTCTGGATTCCAACTTCTTCTAAACCGATATTTTCGATGTTTGCAGCAATACCAACAGCAGATAATAAAATATCAGCCTCAAGAGTAATGTTTCCTTTAGCCGTTTTTACAGTAGCTTTCACCCCTTGTCCGCTTGTGTCAACACTCTCTACAGAAGCGTTTGTCATGATTTCGATTCCTGTTTTTTTCAGAGATTTTTCCAGATGTTTAGAAATTTCTTCATCTTCTACAGGAACGATGTTTGGCATAAACTCAACAACTGTTACTTTTGTCCCCATTGTGTTATAAAAATCGGCAAACTCAACTCCAATCGCTCCGGAACCTACAACAATCATAGATTTTGGCTGCTCGGGAAGTGACAATGCCTGTCTGTATCCAATCACTTTTTTACCGTCTTGAGGTAAGTTTGGCAATTCTCTTGAGCGTGCTCCTGTTGCGATGACAATGTGGTTTGCAGAATATTCCGTTGCTTTACCTTCTTTATCTGTAACAGAAACTTTTTTACCTTTCTGAACTTTAGCTGTACCAAGAATTACGTCAATTTTATTCTTTTTCATTAAGAATTCAATTCCTTTGCTCATTTTACCGGCAACACCACGGCTTCTCTGGATTACATTCGGAAATTCAAAACTTGCTTCAACCTTATTTAAACCATAATCTTCTGCATGATTGATGTAATGAAAAACCTGAGCAGACTTTAATAAAGCTTTGGTTGGAATACATCCCCAATTAAGGCAAATTCCTCCTAAGTTTTCTTTTTCTATAATTGCAGTTTTGAAACCCAACTGTGCCGCTCTGATTGCTGTAACATATCCACCGGGACCACTTCCGATGACAATAATATCGTAATTCATTAGCTTAAAATTTTTATGCGAATTTAAGGAAAAATATTGGATGTTTTACTTTTCTCAATATACATTCTATCAGCAGAATTACTATGTTTATATTCTTAAAAAAATATAGAGAATACAAAAGCATTCTCTATTTATTTAAAATTTCAAAACCTATTTCTATAATGGTTTTATCTTGTGCTTCTCAGCATTCTTTTTTCGTTTTGATATCTTGCATTTAAAGCTTTTAACTGATCGCTTTTCATTTTCTTAGTTGCAAGCGGATGATTCAGAATCATTTTCTTTTCTGTTCTGTATCTTTTGTCCAGTTCGCGTGATTTGCTGTTTACCAGTTCGCTTTTTGATGGAAGAGGTGGAGCTGGTGGACGTGGCGGATGCTTTTGTCCATAAGCATTCATTGATAAACCTAACAAAAATACTGTTGATATAAAAAACTTTTTCATGACATTTACTTTGTGAATAAAATTTATTCAGGTTTAAAGTAATATTACATATATCATACCAACATCAAAGTATTTAACTTTTATAAAATGAGCGGCCATATATAAAGCCGCTCAATTAAAAAGAAATATAAGTTTAAAAAGTTATTTAATAATGATTTTCTTAGTAACTTTTTGAGAACCTCTTTCCATTACTACTAAATAATTTCCTCTGGCAAAGCTTGCAAGATCAATTTTAGTATCATTTTTCACATCATTTTGAGTATGAACCAATCTTCCAGATATATCAAAAACCTGAATTGTTACTGGAGTATTATTTGTCATTAAGATATTAAACCTTCCATTGGATGGATTCGGATAAATCTGGAAATCATCTTTATCCAGTTTCGTGTCATTTACTGATAAGTTAGTTGCAGTAGCTACTCTTGTACAAAGCTCAATTGCTGCTGCATTCACGGTACCTGAACCCGTAGAGTTTGTCACAATATCAACTGCTCTAATTTTCCAATTACCATTTGGGTTTTGCCCATAATATCTGCTAAAATCCAATCTTATAGGCTCTACTCTAGCATTCGGAGTTGCATTCAGATTGTTACAATTCATTGATAAAGACTGACCTTCCTGATCAAAAGTTGCTTTAAGGACACTTATCCCCGGGCAGTTTTTATACCAGAAAAAATGATTTTGCTGATCGGTTGGTGCTCTTAGTGTAAATACTAGATTCTGCATGTCTGTGTAGGAAACATCCATTAAAATATTGACATCTTCAATTGCATTGGTTACCGGAACATTAATATCAAAATTTGCCTCAGCTGCTGGCGTAATAGCAAATGTTCCATCAGCAGGATATTGCGTACAGTTCAAAGAAACCGTATGGTCTATTGCAAAAGCAGGACTTGCTGCATAATATATATTCCCTATAGATTCCACCAAGATATATGCTTTTGGTGAAGGAGTTGTTGGAAGTGTAATAGATTCCTGTCCATCGTTTGCAGTATTCGAAACAAGCGTAGTAAATGTATTTCCACCATCTGTTGAGATCAAAATATTAACAGACTGCGTGTTTATAGGAGCGGCATTTGTTCCGTTCACATCCCATTGAAGAAGATGAGAAGATCCTGAAGTATAATTTTGGTTCAATGATATTGAATTAATCTTGAAAGGCCCTGCTACTGCATCAACATCCACTGTCACTTCATCTGTTGCTGTCTGTCCTCCTCCTGTAGCATTATCTCTTACCAAACTTATGAATTTCATACTACGAGTTGTGTCCGAAACCATATTCCATGTATTGTAAAGGCTTCCGTTGAGAACCTCTTCGAATGGTGGTAAATATCTTGTAGGACTGGAAGCTGGTGGATACACTCTGAAATTGGGGGTAACAGCAGACATTCGATCAGGAAATGTATAATAGTCCATTGACTCGGGTATAATATCAGCTTCCTCCCATGAATAAGTAAGGTTATTATTATCAGGATCACTTGCCATAGCGGTCAACTTAAATGCAGTTCCTTTAGGAATTGTAAAATCATCCCCTGCGTTCACTACAGGTGGATTATTTTGCATATTTGTAGTTGCAGCACACGTTGTTGTCTTGATATAATTATTAATCTGGCTAATACTGTAATGAAGAAACTGGTCACTATGTTTGTCTAATACATCATAAGTACCTGTTACTCCGGGGTATCCCATAATTGTTGTTCCGCTTCCCGGTTCTCTGCTTGCTCCTGTATTTGACTCTTCAGATCTTGAAAAAGTATGATTTGCACCATATTGGTGGCCCATTTCATGGGCGATTACCATACTATAAATATAACCTTGTGGGCCAGTACCATTAACGGGTCCTGCGTAAGCCGCTCCTTTTCCAATCACTATTTTATAACCAAGGATAGGTGGTGGTGTAATAGTTGCCCCACCATCAACACAAACTATACCTATTTTTCCGGCATTGCCACCTCCGGTCTGATCGGTAAATAAAATCCCTATATCATAATTTGCTTCTCCAATCTCTTGAGTAAGTGTTGTCTGTGTCTGAGAATTGAGTGAATTCCCTAAAAGGGATCCGAATGGACCTGTATGAGTGTAAGGATCTGTAGCTGCATCTAAGTAAATAACCGCATCCGTATTGGCGATCAGATTCATATGAATGGCAAGATCTCTTTCATATACAGGATTTATATAGCTCATCAAATCATTAATCGCTGCCAGAGAACCGGCAACGGTTCCCCCATGAAAAGTACTGAATTCCCCGTCTGTTGATACCGCTAAACGAAATACCCTGAATTTTCTGTCATCGGTATTATCATCAACAAAAGTGGGATTTTTTTGCATAGAAGAATTGTTATCTTCCAAATAACAGTTGAGCTTATCACTTTCAGGAAGCAATTCCGGAACCGCCGGACTTACCAGATAAATGCTCCCTTCTTTTGTTGCGGGCTCAATGACTACAGGCTTTTCATCCTGAGAAAAAAGAATCATTTTTATCCCGTTTGGCGATAATCCAAAACTTAATGTTTTATTAGCATTATTCAAAGATATTCCCCTGTAGGACTTAATATCGGGATATTTTGCTGCCAATTCAGGAGACATATTTGAAGTTTCGTAAATGGAATACTTTTCAAAACCACCGTTTAATGTAGGAATATCAATAGTCACATTAGATGAAACCACCATTCCTGTTTCCGATTTTGGAACTGTTTTCAAGTGTGCTTTTAACTGATTGAAATCTAAGGTATAAGCCTTAGAATAATCTAATCCTATATTTTTTTTAGATTCAATAACCGTTCTTTCGTTTATTTTTGTTTTTTTCCAAAAGTTTTGGGCATATAGCGTTTGCACTCCCATCGCTATTAATGCCCAACATACGTAAATTTTTTTTGTCATAATATTATTTTTGGGGATTTTACTGTTAGTAGGAATATTATAAAAATGTTACATATTTTAACATTAATTTTAGTTTTTTTTACTATAAAAATCAAAATATAAAATAAAAACCAAAATTTTATTCTTTAAATATATTAAAGTTTTGTTCCGATTTTTCAAACTTTTCAGCTACATTGATTCTGCCATTTTTGTAATCATAGAATTTCTTTCCAATAAAAAATTTTTCAGATAATTTTTAAGATAGAATTTGTTGAAAAGCTTTCCAAAAATTCCAAAAGGAGATTCAAATTCAAAAATATCAATCATTAAAGTTCCGCCATGTTTTTCTCTGAAAATATGCTGATGCTTTAAGGATTTAAAAGTTCCTTTCAGCATGATATCTGTGAATTGATAAGGCTTTTCCATATTGGTGATTTTTGAAGTATGGGTTTGATAAACTCCCAAATGTTTTGCTCGCCACGTGACTGTTTCATTTTCTTCGATCAACCCGCTTATTCTTCCTGCAATTGCTTTTTCGTTGGTTTTTGCAGTTGATTTTTGATGTAAATCTATGTCTCTAGCCAAATCAAAAACTTTCTGAATATCGGCTTTGATGAATGTTTCAATATAAATTCTAGCCATTTTGATTATGATTTAGTTATCCTTTTGTTTTTCCTCCAAAATAGAAGATTAAAAATAAATGCACAATTAAATTTTTCATAATTATAATATTTTCAGTAATTTTTGAAACATAAACTCAAATAAAAAAGTTTTTAAAAACTTCTACTTTTGAACCATTTGTCATAAAAACGCTTTCCGGTTTTTTATAAAGTAAGATATTTTGAATTGCGTCATTAAGATGCTTAATTTTATTAACACCAAATTCTAGATTTTTACATTCCAATAAATTCCATTTTTGATGTTCAATCCCGTAAATTTTTACCTTTTGATCAGCTTTTCCACAAAATGCTAAACTCCTTTCAATTACAAATTTCTGTTCTTCTGTCTGTATCTGGTTTTCTAAAATATCTCCTTTTTCTATTTGTATATTCATTTTGCAGACAGAATCATCAATTGTATAATTCAAGTTTGTTTTGCTTTTTGCAATTCTTAAATTTCTCATTGAAAAAGGTTCTCCAAAAATGAATTTTCCTGTGAAATATGTCATGAATTTTGGAACCATTTCAGATAAAAAATAAATTCCTTTTACAGTTTCATCATCTTTTCTTTTTACATAAGTTCTTACATTAATTTCAGGAAAATATTGATGAAAAGGAATCTTAAGTCCAAATAATTTGGCATTTGAAAATTCAAAACAAACAATACTTAGTACTGCTTTTCCACTAAATAAATCTAGCTCAACATCTTTTGGCAGAAGATCAGCAAGTAAGTCGGGCGCAATATGAAAGTTCAGATAAATCAGGTTCTCCCAATTACAGGTCATAAATTTGTATTGCTTTCTCATGATTAATTGTTTTTGTGGTTTCAGTAATTTTTGAAAGTTTATTAGGAAAAAATTAATTCTTAATCTCTATTTCGTCTGATAATTTTCTAATTGTAAAAAATCCGTAGATTAAATAATATATATTAAAAAGTACACCACCAATTCCCATAAAATATAACGTCAAAAACATTTCAGATTCAAATTTAACTAAAGCATACAATAATAGAAAAAATGCAACTACTCCAAAAAAATAGTATCTATGGAAATGGCTCGCTACAATCAATATCCTGATAACAAACCCTAATAAATTTGCAGTTCCAACAAAAAACAATGCTATGAAAAATTCATTAATTTGGTCTTTTTGAATGTATTCGTAAATCATATACAAAATACATCCGACACTTAATAAGGTTTGAAAAGCAAGTTCTGTAATCAAAATTTTCAGTTTCATGATTGAAGTTTTATTAATTAGTTATACTTTTGTTACTATAGTTTCAGTAATTTTTGAAAGATAATTCTAAATAAAAAAAGGATTCTAAAGTCCTTCCTTATTTCAACAAATTGGTTATTTTCCCCACCAGCCAATGATCGTCACTTTTAATAGCCAAATCCATAATATTATTTATTTTTCCTGTTACAGAACTGAAATCATCCATCAACTTTATAAATTCTTTAGCTTCTTCAGAATCATTATCTTCAATATTTTTCAGCTCTTCCAAAAAAGAAATTACAGGCTCAATCTCTCTTTTTCGGCGTTCTTTTGTAATTTGTTTGAACAAATACCAAACATCTTTTTCAGCAACAAAATATTCTTTTCTTTCACCTTTTACAAACTCTTTTTTCACGATTCCCCAATCCATCAAAGCGCGCAGATTCATGTTGGCATTTCCTCTTGAGATCTCAAGCATTTCCATTACTTCGTCTGTAGAAAGTGGTTTTCCGGTCGCCAAAAGTAAAGCGTGAACTTGCGCCATTGTGCGGTTGATGCCCCAATTGGTCGCAAAAGTTCCCCAAGTCTGAATGTATTTTTCTTTAGCTTCCGAAAGTTTCATTTATAAAATTTTTATCGATTTCTTTTACAAATATAATCATTTTATTAAACTTTCAATAATATTTGAAAATTAAATTTAAAATAAAACAGACACTTTTGAATGTCTGCTTTACTTTATTTCATTAATTTTTAATCACCTTAAAAGTTTCCCATTTATCCTGCGATCTGGTGCGCACAAGATAAATACTTTGCGGGTAAGATGTAATGTCGATGCTGTTTTTTCCGGCAGGTAAATTCTCTTTTCTCATGATAATTTTACCCGCCAAATCGTAAATGAATAGTTCATCAATTTTATTTTTCGACTTAATATTTATCATTCCTTTTGTAGGATTCGGAAATAAAATAGTTTTAGAATCTTCCTGATTTTCAATTTCTGTTTCAAGCTTTTTATTCAGATAATCATTGGAAATGCTGTTTTTGCATTTCGGAAGTGTTGCTCTCTGAAGAATCAATCTCAATAATAAATCATTTAGCTTTTCCACTTCATAAGAATCTATTGTTGGTTTGATGTGATCGTTCCCGATTCCGCTGTCATTGGTAAGAAAACTGTAAGTTCCGTTCGTCAGCAAAGCAAAAGTTCTCATCAGATATTCCGTTTGCTTGTCGATTCCACTTGCTGCCAAAGGAATAATTGTAATGCCTTTTTTCGCAGCTTCTTTTATTTTATCATACAATTTATTGATATTTTGGTCAGAATGATGTGGCGGAGCATCCAAAATAAGGAATAAAATTTTTGTCGAATTTTCGTTGCTCCATTTCAATTCATCGATTGAAACCTGCATTGCTTCAACTACCGCTTCAGGATAATCGCCGCCGCCGCCGGCATTTTGGTTTTTAATAAAACTAATTAAATCTTCCGCTTTATTTGAAAAATCAAACTTTCTTGTCACATATTCATCACCTTGATCGCGATAAAAAACAGAGCCGTATCTTACATTTGTATCCTTTAAATTTGCTTCAACTTTTTTCAGAACATCTAAAAGTTCGGATTGCAGATAAGAAATTTCATCACTCATCGAACCTGTTGCATCCACCACAAAAGCCAAGTCTAATGTACGTTTTTCAACACAATCTTTGTCTAAAACAATTAAATTTTGTCCATTTTTAAACTCTTTTATATTGCTTCCGATAATTTGACCGGATTGATCTGCTAAATAAAATTTTTCCAAAACAGAATTCTCATCAGTCATTGGGTTTATCCATAATTCAGCATTTCCTAAATTATCCGAAACCGCTTCCCAAACAACTTGTTTTTTATCATTCAGTAATTTTACTTTTTCGCCAACGACAGGTTTTTTGTTTCTATTCACCAATTGAACTGAAACTCTTTTATCCGGAAAGAATTTCCATTCGTTTTTATATTTTTCCAAGATTGGAACAGCGATGTCTTTCCAATAATTCCATTTTGAAAAATCGTTGACTTCTCCCGCCGTTAAAAGGCCTGCTTTGGGGATTTCTTTTTCAGGTTCAATTGTTTTCGGTTCAATTGCTTTTTTTATTATTTTTTCAGAAGAAATTCTTTTCAGTTTTCTTTTCTCTGATCTTGACAAACCCTTTGTTGTAACCAAAATAACTCCTTCACTTGCTCTGCTTCCGTACAATGCAGTTGCTTCAGCTCCTTTAATTACTTTTAATTCTTTGATCTTTTTTGGGTCTAAAACCTTCAGCAATTCAGAATTATTTCCGGCTACAATTCCGTCAACAATATATAAAGGAGCGTTATAACTTATACTTCTTGCACCTCTTATCATTATTGTTCCATCTTTTTTACGATCAGAAGAAATTCTTACACCGGCAACTTTACCACTCAAAGATTTGGCAGCATACGACGTTTTGGAAGCTTTTTCTGTTGAAGCTAAAAGTCTCGAAGTTGATGATGAAGTTAAGGCTTCCTTTCTTTTAATTCCATAACCCATTACCACAACTTCCTCAATATTTTTCTCCTTAAGCGTATCTTTCCATTGCTCTTTTTGTGGAGAAACTTCAGATTTTAAATTATCATATTCAATGTTTACATCTTTTATTTTTTCGGATTCAGAAATTTTTGAATTTTCATAGGCTAAAATCTGTTCACTTTTTTTATTTTTAGGAATAGCAGTTTCCTTTTCAATATTAGATTTTATCGTGCTGTCAATTATTTGAAAATTTGAATTTATTTTTGGTGAAACCGTATGATGAGCAATAACTTTTTTGGAAACATCAATTATTTCTTTTTTATTCATAAAATAAAATGCGCCAAAACCAATCATCAAACTCGCAGCGATTCCGTACGGAATCCAAATCGGAACAATTCTTTTTTTATCTTTTTTCTTATCTAATTTCTCTTCAACTTTTGCCCAAACTTTGTCAAACCCCGGAAAAGTTGCAGGCTCTTCCAAAGATTGAGAAGCATCGTTGAATTTTTTATCTATATCGTGATTATTTTCCATTGTTGTAAAAGTTTAAATGTTTTGATTACCCAATAATTCCTGTAATTTTTTCCTTGCAAAATTGAGCTGAGATTTTGAAGTACCTTCGCTTATCGAAAGCATCGCAGCAATTTCTTTATGCGGATATCCTTCAATCGCAAAAAGGTTAAAAATCGCTCGGCACCCTTCGGGAAGATAGTTGAGAAGTTTCAAAATATCTTTCTCAAAAGAAATACTGTCGGATTGTGTATCATGAGATTCTGCCAGTTCATCGTCAAAAGAAATATGAAGCGCTTTCATACTTCTTAATTTTTGGAGACATTCGTTGACTGCAATTTTCTTCGCCCAGGCTTCGAAAATTTCCGGATTTTGCAATTGATCCAGCTTTGTGAAAATCTTGTAAAATGTATCGGCCAATACTTCTTCAATATCTTCATCGTTTTTCAGATAGCGTTTGCAGACGGCGTACAGCTTGCCCGCCATTTTTTCGTAAACTTTCCGCTGTGCGTTCCGGTCTTTACGCTGGCATTCTAACAGTAATTCTTTTTCCATAGTCAGGCTTTATACTCTTATAGATGCAGAAATTTTGGAACAGGTTGGAAACACATTAAACTTTTTTTAAAAATAATCAAATAAACTCGCGAAAGGAAATTTCAATATTTAAAATTTAACACTTAAAATTGTTCAACTGAAATCAGTTTTCTCCAACTTAAAATATAATTTAGCCCTTTTCCCAGACTTTCGTGTAACAAATCATTAATATTGGCGACTATTCAGACATAATTTTTACAGTAATGAAAAATAAAAAATTTGCATCATTGCTTTTTGTTTTATGTACAGGAAGTATGATGTTTGCTCAAGATGACTTAATCAACAAGTTAAAAAACAATCAGTCTCAAAATGCTAACTTTCAGTTCACAACGTTAAAAGATGTTGGAGCGACTTCAGTGAAAAACCAAGGTTCTTCGGGAACTTGCTGGAGTTATTCGGGAAATTCTTTCCTTGAGTCTGAAATGCAGAGAATGGGCAAAAAACCTGTTGATTTGGCTGAAATCTTCACAGCAAGAAATTCTTATCACGACAAAGCAAAATTATTTGTTCTCAATAACGGAGCAATCAATTGGGGCGACGGAGGTGAATTGCATGATGTAGTGAATATGTACAAAAAGTACGGAGCAGTTCCTCAAGAAGTGTATACAGGTTTGAAAGCCGGACAAACGACCAACAATTTCAAAGAAATGCAGGAAAAGCTGAAGCCGGTTTTAGACAGTTTGGTTCAGGCTTCTACAAAAGGTAAACTTTCAGACAATTGGATGGATTCTGTGGATGCAATTTTGGATCAATATCTTGGAAAAGTTCCTGCAAACTTCATGTATGAAGGAAAAAACTATACACCGAAAACTTTTGCTAAAGAAGTTGTAGCCATCAATCCGGAAGATTATGTTGAATTGACATCTTATAAAGATTATCCTTATTATCAGAAATTTGTAGTTCCGATTCCTGATAACTGGAGCCACGATTCTGACTGGAATGTTCCGATGAAAGATCTAACAGCAATTATTGATAATGCCGTAAACAAAGGATATTCAATTGGTTGGGCAACAGACGTTTCGGAGCCTTATTTTTCGTATAAAAACGGCGTAGCATATGTTCCGGATGTTGATTTGAATCAAATCAGCGGTGATGTGAAAAAAGATTTATTTACTCAGCCTAAAAAAGACAAATCGATCACAGAAGATATGCGTCAAATGGCTCTTAACAACCTTTCTACAACCGATGACCATGGAATGCACATTGTAGGATTGGCAAAAGATCAGTCTGGAAAAGAATATTATATGGTGAAAAATTCTTGGGGTGTAACCAACGATTTTGACGGTTATCTGTATGTGACAAAACCTTATGTTGAGTATAAATCAACAGCAATTTTGGTTCATAAAAATGCAATCCCGAAAAACATCAGAAAGCAATTGAAACCAAACAAAAGCATTGGTTTGTAATAAAATTTTTTCTAAGTGATAATTTAGATATTTAAAACTTGTTAATCGCCGTCTGAAGAATTCTTCAGGCGGTTTTTATTTATCTTAATCTTAAATGAAATAATTTAAAAAACATTAAAAAAAACCGCTTCCAGATTGAAAGCGGCTTTTCTAAAAATCAAAAAAATTAGGTAAAATTATGTGTAAAAAAAGTGAATTGCCTTAATAAAGCACACCCATACTTTCAGGCGAAAAATCCATCAACTCACTCAAATTTCCGTCTTTTATTTTTGTTACCCATTGAGGATCTTGTAAAAGCGCACGACCGACAGCCACAAGATCAAAGTCTTCTCTATCCATTCTGCGAATCAATTCGGAAAGATCTGTTTTCTCGGTCCCGTGTCCTGCAAATGCGGCCATAAAATCTCCTTCAAGACCAACAGAACCAACAGTAATAGTTGGCTGTCCTGTAATTTTCTTTGCCCAACCTGCAAAATTAAAATCAGAACCATCAAATTCCGGTTCCCAAAAACGACGTTGCGAACAATGGAAAATATCAACTCCGGCTTCTTTTAACGGCAACAGCCAATCTTCCATTTCTTGTGGATTGTTTGCCAGTTTTGTTTTATAATCCTGCTGTTTCCATTGTGAAAGACGGATAATAATGGTGAAATCTTCACCAACTGCTGCTCTGATTGCTTTTACCACATCAACTGCAAAACGACTTCTTTCTTTTAATGTTTTTCCGCCATATTCATCTGTTCTTGTATTGGTCACTTCCCAGAAAAACTGGTCGATCAAATATCCGTGTGCTCCGTGAATTTCAACAACATCAAAACCTAAATCTTTTGCAGATTTTGCTGAAGCCGCAAATTGAGCAATCGTATCCTGAATATCTTCCAAAGTCATTGTGGAGGCCTTTTCCATCTCCACTAAAGGGTAATCTGCCGAACTTCTTGTATCACCAACATGCCAGATTTGAGGCCCCATTTTTCCACCATTTTGGTGAACGCCGTCGATTACATTTTTCCAGCCGTTTAATGCTTCTGTTCCGTAAAAATCAGGAATATTTAGTATATTTTTTGAAGCCGGTCTATTAATAACCGTTCCTTCAGAAAGGATCAAACCAACATCCGAAGCCGCTCTTCTTGCATAATAATCTGCAATCTGCTGAGTCGGAACTCCATTATCTGATTGGGCTCTCGTCATCGGAGCCATTACAATTCTATTTTTAAGCTGTAAATTTTTGTATTGAAACGTTTTAAATAATGATTCTGTGTTCATTTTTAAATAATATTTTATAATTGTTACACAAAGTAACTAATAATAGTTCGTATTTGTATCTTTTGTTGAAAAAATAGTGGTAACTTCGCAGTAACTTACATTAGTAACAAAAAAGTAACGTTTAAATTAGTTGAACTTTATAAACAAAATCCTATGAAAAAGAATGAATTGATGAAATACAGTTGTCCGCTCGGCAAAGCGATGTCTGCATTGGGAAGCAAGTGGAAACCGATTATTGTATTAGTAATTAAAGACCGAAAATTACGCTTCGGGGAGCTTGCCGTACGAATCAATGTTATTTCCAGAAAAGTATTGACCGATCAATTGAGGGAAATGGAAAGTGATGGTTTGGTAATCCGCGAAGAGTTTAAAGAACTTCCTCCAAGAGTAGAATATTCGTTGACAGAAAAAGGATTGGCGTTGTTGCCAATTTTGTATTTATTGGAAGAATGGGAAACAAAATATCACGTTTTTGATCCTGAGAAAGCTATAACTGCAAGACTCTTTTAGAAAAAAAGGAAAAGAAAAAGGTGGTTGTTTAAAAGTTTTCTATTTATTTAAAAGAAAACAAATTTGATTCTGGAAAATTAAGAGATTCACTTTTTCTTAAAAGTTCTGTGATAGCATCGATTCGTGTTGAAATCAATCTTCTTCTATTTGAAATTGGCCAATCAGTCATTATTCCAAGTAATTTTGGATTTGCATTCTCCTCATAATTTTGAGGATCTAAATACCATAATCCACATCCACTAATTCCAAAAAGGTTTGGTCCAAAACTAAATTTTTTAGATTTAAAATTGACTGTTTCTTGTCTGTTATATTCTACAATAATATTTAATACCTCGTTCCTCTTTAATTTGGGGTATTCAGCTAAGTCAACACATTTTGTAAAATTTATAAATGGACGTGAATGAAATGAGCTTCGAGAAAAAGATTTTTTCGACCAACTTGAAGGATAACCAAAAACAATATAATTATGAAGGTAAGTTATATCATGATTAATTTCTAAATTACTTTCAATCACAAAATCATAGCTTTGAATTAAATCTTTTACAGATACATCATCTAATATTAAAATACCAATATCTAAATCATCATTGCTTCTACTAACTTTTGAATTGTTAATTATTAGTCTACCACCAGGTTTAAGTAATGTTTCGCCATTTCCCAAAGGAATAAATAGTTCATGAAAATCATCAAATACATGAGCAGCAGAAATAAGTAAATATAAATTTTGAATTTTCACAAATACACCTGTTCCATGAACTTTATAATCACTATAATTTTTAATTAGAATACAAGTATAATTTCGAATTATAGAAAGGCTTTCTATTTGTTTTTCTGCTATTTGTTTTATAATATTTTTCATAAAATACAATTACTCTAATATACTCATTTATCATAAAAAAACCGCTTCCTAAAAGAAAGCGGTTTTAAAATTTATCTAAAATCTCTATTAAAATATCGAAGGATATTTCTGAGGATTTGTTTCATTAAACATTGCATAAATTCTTTCAACCATATCATCCGAAGATGGCTTAGAGAAATAATCTCCGTCACTTGCATACGCAGGTCTGTGATCGTTTGCAGCGATCGTCAACGGATCAGAATCTAAATATCTGAATGCTTTTTGTTTCTCTAAAATCTGCTGAAGAATAAACGCTGAAGTTCCACCTTCCACATCTTCGTCGATTACGACTAATCTGTTGGTTTTCTTCACACTTTCAGCACTTTCGTGAGTTAAATCAAAAGGAATTAATGACTGAACATCAATAACTTCCGCAGAAATTCCTAGTTTTTCAAGTTCTTCTGCTGCTTCCATTACAATTCTCCAAGTCGATCCGTACGTTACCAAAGTAACATCTTTTCCTTCTTTTGTAACTTCGATTTTTCCGACAGGAACTGTGAATTCACCTAAGTTATCAGGTTGTTTTTCTTTTAATCTGTAACCGTTCAGACATTCAACAATTATTGCTGGATCGTCACTTTGAAGCATTGTATTGTAGAATCCGGCAGCTTTTGTTAAGTTTCTCGGAACCAATACCAAAATACCTTTTGAAAGGTTCAAAATTCCCGCCATTGGAGAACCTGAATGCCAAACTCCTTCCAATCTGTGACCTCTAGTTCTGATAATTACAGGTGCTTTCTGACCGCCTTTTGTTCTGTATTGAACCGTTGCTAAATCATCGCTCATTCCTTGCAAACAATACAAAATATAGTCTAAATACTGGATTTCAGCGATCGGTCTTAAACCTCTCATTGCCATACCAATTCCCTGACCCAAAATTGTAGCTTCACGGATTCCTGTATCTGCAACACGAACTTCACCGTATTTTTCCTGCATTCCTTCCAATCCCTGGTTTACATCACCGATATTTCCTGCATCTTCACCAAAAACTAAAGTTTCAGGATATTTTTCGAATATCTTATCAAAATTATTTCTTACCACTACTCTTCCGTCAACATCTTCTGAATTGTCGGAATAAATTGGCTTGATTTCTTTTACGTTTTCAGCTTTCCACTGAGACTGGGAATATAAATGTGAAGAATAATTGTCTTTTTCAACCTCAAAAATCTCATTATATTTCTGCATCAATTGGTTTCTTTCTGCAGAATTTGTCCCTCTTGTTGCCAATAAAGATTTTCTCACCAAATGGAAAACATCTTTTTTAGCTTTTGAAACTAATTTATTGAATTGACCAATATAATTTTCAATTTCAGAATTCTGACCTTTAAGGTTTTCAACAAAAGGTAAAACTGACTGAATCAAATCCGTAATCGTTTTCTGGTAACTTTCCCAAGCTGCTTTTTGACCTGCTTTTACCGTTCTTTTAGCTTCTTCGTCTATTGCATTTAACTCTTCAATGGTTGCAATGATCTCTTCATTTCCTTCGATTTCGATTGAATAATTTAAAATCCATTCTCTGAATTTCACCAAACCGTCAAACTGAGATTCCCAAGCCAGACGCTCTTCATTCTTATATCTTTCGTGAGAACCCGAAGTTGAGTGACCTTGAGGCTGCGTAACTTCAATCACATGAACGACTACAGGAATACTTTCCATTCTTGCAAACTGTTCGGCTCTCGCATAAGCATCCAGTAATGAAGGATAATCCCACGCTTTCACCTGAATAATTTCACATCCCTGAAATTCACCTTCTTTTCTTTGGAAACCGCTCAGCATTTCGGCAATATCTGCTTTTGCTCTTTGCTTCATCGTCGGAACCGAAATTCCGTAGCCATCATCCCAAATCGAAACAATCATCGGAACCTGAAGTGCACAAGCAGCATTCAGAGTTTCCCAGAAATGACCTTCTGCTGTAGAAGCATCTCCGATTGTCCCAAAAGCAATTTCGTTTCCTTCTTTTGAGAATTTTTCAGAACCGTCAAATTTTACGGTTTTATATATTTTTGAAGCTTGCGCCAACCCTAATAATCTTGGCATTTGCCCTGCTGTCGGAGAAATATCTGAAGAAATATTTTTCTGAGCCGTCAAGTCTTTCCAGCTTCCGTCTTCATTCAAACTTCTTGTTGCAAAATGGCCATTCATCTGTCTTCCGGCTGATGCAGGTTCTCTTTCAACGCTTGTATCTGCGTACAATTGTGCAAAAAAACTTTCAACAGTCAAAGCATTTACAGCCAATGCAAAAGTCTGATCTCTGTAATATCCCGAACGGAAGTCTCCATTTTTGAAAACTTTCGCCATCGCCAATTGAGGAAGTTCTTTTCCGTCCCCAAAAATCCCAAATTTAGCTTTTCCCGTCAGAACTTCTCTTCTGCCCAAATAAGACATTTCACGAGAGATTCTTCCTAATTTATAATCTTCAAGTATCTGATTTTTAAAGTCCTGAAAGGATATTTGCTGAGTTTCAATATAGGTTGTTTGCATAGCCAAATATTAAATATTTTTATTTCGAAGTATTTTGCTAATATACACTTTTTATATTAATTTTAATTTTTAATAATCTTTTTTAAAAATTTGATAATCAGAATAATTCTATCTTAATTTTACATAATATTAAAAAATGGAAAAGAAATCGCCTCATATTCTGAACGCATCCAGCAATTTGTTGGGTTTTTCGATGCTTATTATCACTTCGCTTAAGATCACAAAAACGAGCCACAATACTTATCTTGATGAGTTTGCGGGAATTGCTTGTGTGTTTTTTGCATGCAGCTGCTTTTTCTCGTTTATGGCGATAAGATCAAAGAAAGAAAAGACGGAGAACAGATTTGAACGTATTGCGGATTATTTATTTTTAATCGCTTTATTTTGTATTGTTTTGTCTGTGATTATGATCACAACAATGATTTTAGACTAAAATTTTCTCTCAATAACGTAATCGAGCATTGTATGCAAAGATGTTCTGATTTCAGAATCCGGAAATTCATTTAAAATATCTTTTGCTTTTTGCTGAAATTCTTTCATAATCTTGATAGCATAATCGAGACCGCCTGAACTTTTAACGAAAGCTATTAATTCTTTCACACGTTTCGGATCGTTATTATAGCGTTTTATCGTATCAAAATAATATTTTCTGTCTTTTTCGCCTGCTATTTTTAAAGTATGAATTAAAGGCAATGTCATTTTCTGCTCTTTAATATCAATTCCGACAGGTTTTCCGATAAAATTTGAGCTCAAATAATCAAATAAATCATCTTTGATCTGAAAAGCCATTCCGGTATACGTTCCGAAATCTCTCATTTTTTTTGCCAAAATCTCATCGGCATCATTCGACAAAGCTCCTATTTCGCAGCAAGCAGCTATTAATGTTGCTGTTTTCTGTCGGATAATTTCGTAATAAACATCTTCGGTAATATCAAGTTTCCGCGCTTTCTCCAACTGAAGAAGTTCGCCTTCAGACATTTCCCTAATTGTTCGTGAAATTACAGAAAGTAAATCGTAATCTTTGTGGTCTGTTGAAAGCAAAACAGCTTTTGACAATAAAAAATCACCAACCAAAACCGCAATTTTATTTTTCCATAAAGCATTGATTGAAAAGAAATTACGTCGCTTAAAACTTTCATCAACCACATCATCGTGAACGAGAGTTGCGGTATGAATCAGCTCAATCATCGAAGCACCACGATACGTTTTCTCGTTAACATTCCCAATCAATTTTGCACAAAGAAATACAAACATAGGACGCATCTGCTTACCTTTTGTTGTAACGATAAAACGTGTAACTTTGTCTAATAAAGCGACTTTGCTCTGCATAGATTCATAAAACTTCTGCTCGAAAAGTTTCATTTCCTCATTGATCGGTTGCTTGATTTCTTCTACAATATTGGCCACTATCTTTGAATGATGGATAAATAGTTATTAATTCTCACAAAGATAATTTTTTTCAGCCAATTTTAACAAAAATTAAAGTTTGAGTTTGGCTTTAGGTACAAAATAGAGATACGGCAATGTTTTCTTGATAGGCGAATAAAATTTTTCTCCGGAAATATAAATTCCTTTTTCGTCAACGGCAATTCCTTCAATCTGCCCGATGGATAAAGCGCTTCCCAAGTAATAATGTTTTGAAGGTTCTTCAAAAAAAATCCCCGGCTCGGTTTCGTTAAATATATCCAAAAAGACTTCAGTTTTCTTGGTGTAACCAACAACATAAAGCTTTTTATCAAAATAAGATGCATCGGTAACTACAAAATTCGTCTTGTAAGATTCTACTTTTTGTGCAGCCTGATTTTCGAAATTTTCAGGATCAATTGTGTAATGTGTAGTAGATTTGGAAGCCCATTCTTTGGTGAAAATATGTAGTTTTCCGTTTAAATAAATCATAGATTCCAAATCAAAATCAGTGCTCCTATTTTTGGAAGTGAAATCTTTCTGTTCAGGGAAATAAAAGGTTAGCGGCTGACCGTCTAAAGCTCTTTCTGAACCTGGAATTCTATATTGATTAGCAGAAGTCAGATTTTCATAAGAAACTTTATAAATTTTCAAATCTTTTCTTGTTCCTGCATTGTTTCCAAAATCTCCGATGTAGAAATTTATTCCGTCATTGGCTAAAGCTTCCCAATCTGTATTGATAAGATTTGTTTTTAAAACCTTAAGAATTTTTCCGGAATTTTTGTCGATTTCATACAATCTGGCAGGATTTCCACTGTCGTTGAAAGTGTATAATTTATCATCAAAAAAATTTAATCCGGAATTTTCCCGAATGGAATCATTTAAAACTGCAATCTTATATTTTTTAAGCTTAAAAATTTCTGCCTGTTGAGAAAAAGCAGCTTGAGAAAAACAAACAATAAAAAGCAGAATGACCTTATTCATCCTACAAAAATAATGTTTTAGATATAAATTGATTGTTAAGAAAGATTAAGCTGTCGTTTTATTGGCTAATTGTCCGCAAGCCGCATCAATATCTCCGCCTCGACTTTTTCTGATCATTACGGTAATTCCTGCATTTTCCAGCTGACGAACGTAATTTTCTTCCGCCTGTTTGTTGCATTGGTCGTATTTTCCGTCGCCAATCGGATTGTATTGAATCAGATTTACTTTAGAAGGAATCTGTTTGCAGTATTTAATTAAAGCTTTTATATCTTCATCTCCGTCATTGATGCCTTTCCAGACACAATATTCAAAAGTGATGACCGATCCTGTTTTTTTGTACCAATATTGAAGCGCTTCCATAATATCTGTCAACGGAAATTTATCCGAAAACGGCATTATTTCGTTACGCTTGGATTCAATTGCGGAATGAAGCGATAAAGCTAATTTCACACGCAATTCATCATCCGCCAACATTTTAATCATCTTTGGAATCCCCGAAGTAGAAACGGTAATCCTTCTCGGTGACATTCCCAAACCTTCCGGCTGGGTAATTTTTTTAATGGCTTCAACTACGTTTTTGTAATTCATCATCGGCTCGCCCATTCCCATAAAAACGATATTGGTAAGCGGTCTGTTGAAATACATTTTACTTTGGCTGTCGATTAAAGCGACCTGATCTACAATTTCTGCAACTTCCAGGTTTCGCATTCTTTTTAGTCTTGCCGTTGCGCAGAATTCGCAGTTTAATGAGCATCCAACTTGTGAAGAAACACATGCAGTCGTTCTGGTTTCTGTTGGAATTAATACCGATTCTACCAATAAACCGTCGTGAAGTTTCACTCCGTTTTTGATCGTTCCGTCGGTGCTTTTCTGAAGCTGATCTACGGAAACCGGATTGATGGTATATTCTTCGGAAATTTTGTCGCGAAGTTGCTTTGAAAGATTCGTCATTTCCTCAATTGAATGGAGATTTTTGCTCCACAACCAATCGTAAACCTGCTTCGCACGAAACGGTTTTTCTCCCAAAGACGAAAAATAGTCTTTAAGCTGGTCGAGTGATAATGTACGAATGTCTTTCAAAATATTGTTTTTTAAATTATAAATTTTAGATTAAAACCCTTCACAAAAGTTAGGATTCAATCTAAAATTTATAATCTATAATTTAAAATTAATTACAAAATAAGCATTGCATCACCGTAAGAATAGAATTTATACTTTTCTTTTACGGCTTCTTCGTATGCATGCATGATAAATTCTTTGCCTGCAAACGCTGCAATCATCATTAATAATGTAGATTTTGGAGTATGGAAATTGGTAATCATCGCATTCGCAACACCAAAATCGTGAGGTGGATAAATAAATTTATTTGTCCAACCATTGAATGCAGAAATTTTTCTGTTTGAGGAAACTGAAGTTTCAATAGCTCTCATCGTAGTCGTTCCTACGGCGCAAACTCTTCTGTTTTCCTGAACTGCTTTATTGATTATTTCAGCATTTTTTTCATCGATGATGATTTCTTCAGATTCCATTTTATGTTTCGAAAGATCTTCTACCTCGATTGGGTTGAAAGTTCCTAAACCAACATGCAAAGTAACTTCAGCAAAATCGATTCCTTTGATTTCCAATCTTTTCATTAAATGTCTTGAAAAGTGCAAACCGGCCGTTGGCGCAGCAACAGCTCCTTCCACTTTCGCATAAATTGTCTGATATCTTTCGGCATCTTCGGGCTCAACTTCTCTTTTGATATATTTCGGAAGCGGAGTTTCTCCCAACTCTTTCAGCTTGGTTCTGAATTCTTCATAAGAACCGTCGAATAAAAACCTCAAAGTTCTTCCTCTTGAAGTTGTATTGTCAATGACTTCAGCGACCAAAGATTCGTCTTCGGTAAAGAATAATTTATTTCCGATTCTTATTTTTCTTGCAGGATCTACCAAAACATCCCAAACGCGGGTTTCTTTATCAAGCTCTCTTAAAAGGAAAACTTCAATTTTAGCTCCTGTTTTTTCTTTATTTCCGTAAAGACGTGCCGGGAAAACTTTAGTATTATTGAAAATGAACAAATCTTTTTCTTCAAAATAATCTACAACATTTTTAAACAACTTGTGTTCAATGGTTTGTGTTTTTCTGTCAAGCACCATTAATCTGGCTTCATCTCTGTGTTCAGATGGGTGTTCTGCTAATAATTCTGCAGGAAGGTCGAAATTAAAATCGGATGTCTTCATTTTTTAAATTACGGTTTAAAAATTATTTAAAAATTACTTAATGTAATTTTCGGACTGCGAATATACAACATTAAACACCCCTTTGTCAAGTCTTTATTTTAAGGGCTGCTCTGACAGCGTGTTGAAGCATTAAAGTTTTTTAATATTAATAATTCTATTAAAGAAAAATAGTATTTTTAGGCTAAATAAAATCATAAAAATATGAGCAAATATTCATTGGAATCATTCGTTAACGAAACTAAAGAAAATCCACAGGAAAGAGACTATTTTGAGCTGGAAAAGCCTGCTCTTTTAGAAATCAACCTCAACAATCAGGCGGTATGGACGAAAACCGGAAGCATGGTCGGCTACGTTGGAAATATCAATTTTGAAAGGCAAGGAATGCTGGCCGGCGGATTGGGAAATTTCCTGAAAAAAGCAATTAGCGGTGAAGGTTCCAAACTAATGAAAGCTGAAGGAACAGGAAAATTGTATGTTGCAGATTCAGGGAAAAAAGTAAGAATCCTTTATCTAAATAACGAAACCGTTTGTGTAAACGGAAACGATGTTTTAGCTCACGAACAAAGCATAAAAAGCGATATTACAATGCTAAAAAGTATTGCAGGTGTAATGTCGGGAGGCTTATTTCAGGTGAAACTTTCGGGAACAGGTCACATTGCTATCACCACCCACGGTGAACCGTTAACTTTGATGGTGACGCCAGACGCGCCAGTTTTTACAGATCCTAATGCAACGGTTGCATGGTCCGGAAATCTAAGTCCCGAACTTAAAACCAATGTTTCATTTAAAAGTTTAATCGGAAGAGGAAGCGGTGAAGAATTTCAGATGAAATTTTCCGGAAACGGATGGGTTTTGATACAGCCGTATGAAGAAGTTTATGTTTTGGAAAAATAAAACTTAACAATATATAAATGAAGCAAGGACTTTTTGTTCTTGCTTCATTTTTTTTAGATATACTCTAAAATCTTTTTCCAGTCATCCAGTTTTTTTTCAAAAGAAACGGTGTGAAGCGGGCTTGTCGAAGGCAGCAAAATTACAGGAATTCTAAAATTCTTTCCTAAAATCTTCTGCAAATTTTTATATGATTTTCCACCATTGCAAAATATAGCCTCAATATTTGGATGTTCTTGTAAAAGCTCAGCAATCTGATTAGCTTCTTCGTTTTTTATTTCAGAATCGAGGCTTCCTTTTCTTTCACATGAATCGATGACGTCCCACAAAGCGATCTGATGTTTTTTAAGAATACGGATGCGCTCCGAATAATCTTCTGTAAATTCTTCATTAAGCAATTCAAAAATAATTCTCCAGAATTTGTTTTGCGGATGAGCATAATATTGTTGTTTTTCCAGAGATTTCACACCGGGAATTGAACCTAAAATTAAAATTTTAGAACTTTTATCAATTATTGGCGGAAATGAAGAAATCCTGTTTTGCATGATTCAAATATATAAGTTTCAGCTAAACCAATACTAAACAAAAAACGGGCTAAAGCCCGTTTCTATTGATATTGAATAATTAATTATTATTTATTCACTTTAAATTAATTACAAAGTTTCCTTCAACCAATCAAAAAATTCTCTTTGCCAAACCAAGCCGTTTTGCGGATGCAGAACCCAGTGATTTTCATTCGGGAAATATACAAATTTTGTTTTCAGGCCTTTTAGTTTTGCAGCTTGAAATGCTTCTTGTCCTTGCTCGTAACCAACTCTAAAGTCGATTCCACCCTGCACGATCATAATTGGTTTATTCCATTTATCTACAAAATTACTTGGATTAAATTCTGTATAAGCTTTTGGCAAAGGCTTTTCCCAAGGCGAACCCAAATCCCAATTTGCAAACCACAATTCTTCAGTTGTCAAATACCAAGATTTCATATCAAAAAGTCCATCGTGAGCGATGAAGGTTTTGAATCTATTGTTGTGAATTCCCGCCAACATAAATACGCTGTAACCACCGTAACTAGCGCCAACTGCCGCAATTCTCTCATCATCAACATAAGGTAAAGTTTTCGCAAAATCTGTTGCCGCCAAATAATCTCTCATCGGTTGTCCGCCCCAGTCTTTTGAAATTTCTTCATTCCATTTTGTTCCCCAGCCCGGCATTCCGCGACGATTTGGTGCAACCACAATGTATCCGTTGGCAGCCATTAAAGCAAAATTCCATCTTGTGCTGAAAAACTGCGTCAAAGCAGATTGTGGGCCACCCTGACAATACAATAAAGTCGGATATTTTTTATTCGGATCAAAGTTTGGAGGATAATGGAACCACACTCCCATTTCTTTTCCGTCCGAAGTTTTTACCATTTTCAATTCAAATTTTCCTTGTGTTAATTTCGAATAAACATCTTTATTAACTTCGGTAACCTGCTGCAATTCTCCGTTTTTAAGATTTACAGAAAACAATTCTGACGCGTGATTGATATCTGTTTTTGAAACTAAAAGCGAGTTTTTATTATTCGCAAAAATTTCATTAATATCAAAATCTCCTTTTGTAATCTGCTGAACTTTAGAATTTTTAGGATCTAAAGAAAAAAGCTGTTTTGTTCCTCTAAATGCTGCTGTAAAATAGATCGTTTTTGAATCTCCACCCCAGAAAAAATCTCCTGAAACGCTTTCATCCCAATTGCTTGTAAGATTTGAAGTTTTTCCGGACTTCCAATCCATCAATTTAATGTCGTTTTTATCAGCTTCATATCCTTCTCTCTCCATGCTTTGCCAGATCAGAGATTTCCCATCCGGACTGAATTTTGGGTTGACATCGTAACCTTTATTAGTTTCAGTTAAATTTTTTGTTGATCCTGAAGCCAAATCATAAGCAAAAATATCTGTATTGGTGCTTGTTGCATATGCTGCACCGCTTTTCGGTTTTGTAACATATAAAAGTTGTGAAGAATCCGGACTCCAAACAAAATCTTCTGCTCCACCGAAAGGCCTTTGCGGAGAATCCCAGGCTTTTCCTTCCAACAAATCTTTTGCAGCATCTACTTTATCAGAAACGTTGACTACAAAAACGTGATTGTATTTGCCTTCATTAAAGTAATCCCAATGCCTGTGGTTTAAGTCTGTATAAACTTGCGCAGTTGTTTTTGGAGTATCGGAATATTTATCTTTTCCCATTACTTTTTCCACCAAAACCTGCTTACTGAAAGCTATTTTCTTTCCGTCAGGAGAAATTACGATGTTATCAACTTCACCGATTGTGTAAAATTCAGTCCAGGTTTTTCCGCTGTCTTTTGAAAGGAAAATTTTGTCACCTTCCTGGGCATAGATTCCGTTTTTATCCCACTGAATTAAAGCTTTTTTACCTAAATCTATTTTAGAAGACTGGTTATTGAGAACATTTAATAAATAATTTTCATTTTTCTTTTTTTCAGTTTTAAGATCAACTTGTCCTACTTTATAAATAAGCGAAGATTGATCTGGCGAAACAGCCTGAACACCGACTTTTTTCAGAGTCCAAAGAATTTCCGGCGTCATTACTTGTTGTGCATTCATTAAAAGCGGAGCTGCCAAAGCGAGCAGACTGTACTTAAGTTTCATAATTTTTTGTTTAAATCAAAGATCGTCAAAGTTAGTATTTAAAATAAAAACGGACGAAAAATTAACGGCTAAGTTTATTAAGACTTCGAATTGTATTTATTACTTTAAGTTTTTCAATATTAAATATGTTTACAATAACAAAAAACCGTCAAAATGACGGTTTTATACATACTATTTATTAAAAATTAATCTCTATCTGAAAACATAGAATTTGCCAGCGAAGTAATTAGGGAAAGTGCAATGCTGAAAATCAATGCCCACCAAAAACCATCTACAACCATGCTGTCGATGAAATAATCTGCCAACAAAATTATCAAAGCATTAATCACCAAGGCAAACAACCCTAACGTGATAATCGTAAGCGGCAATCCTAAAAGACTTAAGATTGGTTTTACAAATAAATTCAACAAAGCTAAAACGATTGCAAAAATTACAGCCGTTCCAAAGCTGTCAAATTGTACGCCGGGTAAGATTTTTGTGAGTAAAAAAGCAACTACAGCGGTGATGAGTAATCGGATAATTAAGTTCATGGTTTATTTTTTTAATGTTAATGTTTTCTTGATGAACAAATCTCATTCCAAAGCAATAAATCCTTGATCGGCATTGGCTTTAAACATCATTTGATTTTCATCATCGTTACCAATGAAGTGGCAACATGACTTTCTGAATCATGATTTTCCTTCACCGTATAAATTTCTGTTCGGATCACGCTTATTTTATTCCCGCCTTTTATCACATAAGCTTTTGAAACCAACGCATCGCCAATTGCCGGCCGAAGGTAATTCACTTTTAATTCAACGGTTACCACGTAACAATCTTCTTCATAATGACTTACCGCCGCATAACCGGACGATACATCCACCAAAGAAGCGATCATTGCACCATTGAACATTCCAGCTTTTCTGGTCATGAGTTCCATTTTCGGGATTTTTATGGAAACAAAATCAGTTTCTACTTCAAGAAGTTCAGCTTTATAAAATTGTAAAGTTTCTGAACGGTTGAAACTGTCGGTCATGAGTTTTCTTTTCTGGGGAGACATGGGTTTGATATTTGATGTTTAGTAAAGTTCTTTAAAATAATTAAAATTTCTTAAAAAATTTCTTTTCACTTACCTTTGCAAAATGGAATTAGAATCTATTTACAAAAAACTGCAGATTCAGGATATGAATCAGATGCAGAAATCTACATACAAAACTACGGAAAACAATACAGATGTTGTTTTACTTTCGCCTACGGGTTCAGGAAAAACACTTGCTTTTTTGTTTCCGGTTCTTAGAAATCTACAGAAAGAATCCACAGGAATTCAGGCATTGATTGTGGTTCCGGCAAGAGAACTGGCTTTACAAATCGAGCAGGTTTTCAAATCGATGGGAACAGATTTTAAGGTGACAGTTTGCTACGGTGGTCACGATAAAAAAATTGAGATAAACAATCTTAAGGAAGCTCCTGCTGTGTTAATTGGAACGCCCGGAAGAATTGCCTATCACATGAGGAATAAAAATCTTGATGTGAAAACAATCAAAAATCTGGTGCTCGATGAATTCGATAAGGCTTTGGAATTAGGCTTTCATGATGATATGGAATATATTATCGAAAATATGTACAATCTTTTTCAGAGAATTCTGACTTCGGCCACAGCGATGGATGAAATTCCAAAGTTTACAGGTTTAAAAAATGAAAAAATAATCGATTTCTTAAAATTAGGAGAAAATAAACCTGATATTCAGTTAAGAAAAGTAATGACGACTTCTGAAGAAAAACTGGATACTTTATTTCATCTGATTTGTAAAATCGGTAATAAAAGAACCCTTATTTTCTGTAATCACAGAGAAACCGTTGACCGTATTGCCGACTTGCTTTTGGATAAAGGAATTGCCAGAGAAACTTTCCACGGTGGTATGGAACAGGACGAAAGAGAACGTGCTTTACTGAAATTCAGAAATGATACGGCCAGAGTTTTAATTACTACAGATTTGGCTGCGCGTGGTTTAGATGTTCCTGAAGTTGAGTCGATTGTACATTATCAGCTGCCGGCAACAGAAGATGCTTTTATTCACAGAAACGGTCGTACCGCGAGAATGAATGCCAAAGGTTTCGCTTATATGGTCATGACAGAAGATGAAAAATTCCCGTTCATCAAAAAAGATACCCCTGAAGAATCTGTAAAAGAATTTTCTAAAGTTCCTGCCAACCCACCATTTCAGACGATTTACATCAGCGCAGGAAAAAAAGATAAAGTAAATAAAGTAGACATCGTGGGATATTTACTGAAAAAAGGTGAATTGCAGAAAGAAGATTTAGGCTTGATCGAAGTAAAAGACACCACTTCGTATGTTGCAGTTTCGAGAACTAAAGTAAAAGATTTACTTAAAAAACTGAGCAATGAAAAGCTTAAAGGCAAAAAAGTAAAGATGGAAGTTGCTTATTAAAATTAAATTTAAACCATTAAGATTTTTTTAGTTATTAAGAATATTAAGTTTAGCTTGCTTTTAAGTTTACTTAATGAATCTCAAACTCTAAAATTTCTTAATGGTTTAAAAATATTATTTCAAGCCTTTTGTTTTTGTCGGCAAAGTATACACTGATTTTGAAGCGGTAATAAACAGAACATCATTATTTTCGCCTCCAAAAGTTACATTTCCTGTCCAGTCTTCAGGGATTTTGATATGATGAATTTTTTCACCTTTTTTATTAAAAACTGTAACGCCATCACCCGTCAAATATAGATTTTCTTCCTTGTCGAGCGTCATTCCGTCTGAGCCCATTTCGCAGAATAATTTCTTTTCAGACAATTTTCCTTCACCCAAAATATCATAAACATAGGTTTTTCCGGCATCAATATCGGAAACAAAAAGTTTTTTCAGTTTTGTATTTCCAATAATTCCGTTTGGTTGCGTGAAAGTCTCCAACTTTGAAATTTTGCCTTCTTTGTTTCGGTAATACAAATTTTTTTCAGGAATTTCAACTTTAAAATTTTCCCAATAATCTCTTTCATATAAAGGATCTGTAAAATAAATTCCGCCACTTTCGTCCAGCCAAAGATCGTTTGGGCCGTTTAGTCTTTTTCCTTCAAAACCTTTTGATAAAACTTCTACAGATTTATCTTTCGCAATTTTCCAGATTTCACCTTCGTTGTCCGAACATGTAATCAAATTATCATTTTCATCGAAATAAGTTCCGTTGGCACGACCGGTTTTATCGAGAAATTCTATGATTTTGTTGGTTTTCCAATCCCAATAATAAATTTTATCATTTGGCTGATCGGTAAAATAAACATTTCCGTTTTTATCAGTCGCCGGTCCTTCGGTAAAAGCAAACTGATCAGAAACTAATGTGGGTTCTGCATTTTCAAAAAACATATGATTATAATTTACTGGTTTGCAACTTTGTATTACCAAAACCAAACCAATAAGGCAAAAACTCCATGTATTTTTCATTCTTCTAAATTTAAAGCCGACAATTTACGATTTGCGAAGTAGTTTAAAAAATATTTATCTTTGAATTTTCAGGATCAGATATAATGAAGACAAATTTACCCGACAAACTGTATTATTCGATAGGAGAAGTTGCCAAAGCTTTCGACGTAAACGCTTCATTGATAAGATATTGGGAACAGGAATTCCCGATCATCAAGCCTAAAAAAAACAAAAAAGGAAACCGCTATTTTACACCTGAAGATATCAAAAACTTGAAGATCATTTATCATTTGGTGAAGGAAAAAGGCTATACTTTGGACGGTGCCCGAATTGCTCTGACAACAAATTCCAAAATTTCTGAAACAATATCAATCATCGACCGACTCGAATTTGTGAAAGTTGAATTGCTGAAACTGAAAGATTCTTTAGTTGAAAAAGATTCTGAATAAATTTCAAATTTCAATGGAAAAAATGAAACAAAAATATCTGCTTCTATTAATTACCATCACATTATCCTTATTAATAATTGCTTTCATCTTTGAAGTAAATATTTTTGTAATTTGTGCATTAATCGGTAACTTACTTTTATCCGTTACCCAATTTCTTCTTAGCAAAAAAAGAGTAAAATAAAAATTATTTCTTAATTATATATTTTATAGTTAAAATTATTTTTAATTTTACGGAATGATGAAGAAAAATTACTATCAAAAAATAGCATTTCTTGGAATGCTGTTGCTTGTATTGTTTGCATTCAAAAAGTATTCTAATAAAAATGAAACGCAATTTCCTGAAGTAAAATTTATTTCTGAAAGCTTTTCAACAGAAATTCTGACAGATTTTGATCCCAATATTCTGGATGAAAATCAATGGAAAAAGCTGGGCTTTACAGACAAGCAGGTTGCCACAATTCTGAATTATAAAAAAATTATCGGCGGAAAATTCATCTCAAAAGAACAGTTTAAAAAATGTTTCGCGGTTTCCGAAGAAAAGTTTGCGCAGCTTCAGGAATATATTCTGCTTCCGGAAAACAATAAAGAAGCAAAAAACAATCATTTTAAAAGTTTTGAGAATAAATCTTTAACAATTTCAAGGAAATTCAATCCTGATCAACTTTCACAAAACGATTGGGAAAAAATAGGTTTTAGCGAAAAACAAGCCGCTGCAATTTTAAAGTATAAAAATTTTCTGGGCGGAAGTTTTGTAAGCAAAGAAAAATTCAAAGAATGTTTTATTATTAACGAGGAAAACTACAAGCAACTGGCGCCGTATATAATATTACCTGCAAAAACTCCGGAAAATTTCAGTAGCTACGCCGGAAAATCAAAGCCTTTTAAAACGAAAATACAACAAACATCTTTCGATCCGAATATTTTAGATTTTGAAGGTTGGAAAGCTTTAGGATTTACAGAAAAACAGGCAAATGTGATCGTTAATTATCGTGACAGAAACTTAAAAGGGAGCTTCAAAACTTTAGAAGACATCCAAAATTGCTTTGTGATTTCTGCTGAAAAATTTGCAGAACTGAAACCTTACATCAAGCTAAACGCTGCAACAATAGCAAAAAAAGCTGATTCTAAAAAAGCTGAATTTAAACATGAAAAAACTGATTTTTCTAAAACAGATATGAATTCAATTACTTTTAAGCAACTTTTGGAATTTGGTTTGGATGAAAAAAGTGCAGGTTCAATGATTGGCTTCAGGAAAAAACTTGGGGGTTTTATGACCAAAGAACAGATTCTTGAAACGTACAATATTGATAAAGAACTGGTTCAGAAATTACTAAATATTGCTCCGCTTGACAATGCGAAAATTGAAAGATATACTTTGGTTGACGCTCCTGAAGAGTGGCTGAAAAATCATCCATATTTCAAATATTCTGCTGATAAAATTATTTATTTCAGAATCAGTAATCCTGATGACAAAAAAATCTGGAAATTCCTAAAAACGAAGCCTGAATATGAAGCGAGAATGAGATTGTATCTGAAATAGTTGATGGTTGATAGTTGATAGTTGATGGTTGATAAAATACTTAAAATTTTACCATTAAGTTTTTTTAAGATTTTTAGAATATTAAGGTTAAGCTTCGCTTTAAGCATATTGCTAAAAATCCGTGGATTTTCTTAATTTACTTATTAACTAAATTATCTTAATGGTTTAAAAATAATTTAATTAGTTTAGGGTTATCATAAATTCGGGAGAGAGTGAAATAATTCCTTCCGTTAAACTTTCCGGATGCGTGGCGAAGCCTTTTAATTTTGACGTTTTTCCTTTTAAAACTAAATCTAAAAGCTGTTTCTCAGACAATTTTTTACCGAATATTTCAAACGGAATCTTAAAACTACAGTTTTTGTAATCTGAACAGCCGACTGCGGTTTTACCTTTTATCAAAGCTCGGCTTTTGCATTTTGGGCATTCGGTTTCTTCCCAGGTTTGTAATACTTTTTTAGGAATTGGCTCGCTTTTCTTTTTTTCTTTTACTTCGCTTTCGTCATGAATTGTGAAAACTTTTGCTTTTCCGTCGATCACTTTTTTGGTGAGTTCGGTTACCATTTGTATCAATTCGTCTTTGAACTGATTGGCTTCGTATTCACCACTTTCAATTTTCCGGAGTTTTAGTTCCCATTCGCCGGTTAATTCAGGACTTTTCAGCAATTCGTCTTCAATTGTATCAATCAGCTGAATTCCTGTTTGTGTGGCGATCAGATTTTTCCTTTTCTTTTCAATATATTTTCTTTTAAAAAGCGTTTCGATGATGTTTGCTCGAGTTGACGGTCTTCCGATTCCGTTATTTTTCAGCATTTCACGAAGCTCTTCATCATCCACCTGTTTTCCGGCAGTTTCCATCGCACGAAGCAATGTTGCTTCTGTGTAAGGTTTTGGCGGAGAGGTTTTTCCCTGATGAATCATTGGTTCATGAGGCCCGGTTTCTCCGACTTTAAATTCAGGAATGGTTTGTTCCTCGTCTTTTTCTTTTTCTGAAGGCTCGTCTTTTGCGTCTTTTGCATAAACGGCTCTCCAGCCCGGCTCAAGAATCTGCTTTCCGCTTGTTTTGAAAGGAATTGTTCCTACTTTAGCTTCCACCAAAGTATTTGAGATTTTACATTCGGGATAAAAAACGGAAATAAAACGTTTTGCAATCAAATCATAAATCAACTTTTCTTCCCTGCTGAGATTTTGCGTTGGCGGAATTTCTGTCGGAATGATAGCATGGTGATCCGTTACTTTTGTATCATCAAAAACCGCTTTCGACTTCGGAATCGGCTCTTGCAACAAAGGAGCAACCAATTCCTGATAAAATGTCATTTTTCTTAGAATCCCATCAATTTTTGGGTAAAGACTTTCGGATAAATAGGTTGTATCAACACGCGGATAAGTCACGTGTTTTTTCTCATAAAGACTTTGAATATATTTCAACGTGCTGTCTGCAGAATAACCGTATTTTTTGTTGGCTTCGACCTGAAGTCCTGTCAGATCAAAAAGTCTCGGATTTTTTTCCTTTCCTTCCTTAATTTCAAATGATACGATCTCAAAAGGATTTACTTTCAGATATTCCAAACCTTTTTCTGCACGATCTAATGTTTTTAATCGATCAATTGCTGCGTTGAAAATTACGTCACGGTATTTGGTTTTCAGTTCCCAATATTCTTCTGTGGTGAAAGCATCAATCTCTTTCTGACGCTGAACCAACATCGCCAAAGTCGGAGTTTGCACTCTTCCAATGGACAAAACAGCTTTATTCCCGCCAAATTTCTTGGTAAAAAGTCGTGTTGCATTGATTCCCAGCAGCCAGTCTCCTATTGCTCTAGCATTTCCTGCGAGATATAAGTTTTTGTAATCTTCGGCCGGTTTCAATTTTTCAAAACCTTCTTTTATTGCTTCTTCAGTCAATGAAGAAATCCAGAGTCGCTGCACGGGTTTGTCGCATTTTGCTTTCTGTAAAACCCAACGTTGTATCAATTCACCTTCCTGTCCCGCATCCCCGCAATTGATGACTTCATCACATTCTGCAACTAATCTTTCAATGACTTTAAACTGGTTTTCAACTCCTTTGTTTGGAATTAATTTGATTCCGAAGTTTTTTGGAATAATTGGCAACAAAAACAAATTCCAGGATTTGTATTGCGGACCATAATCGTGTGGTTCTTTGAGGGTACAAAGATGTCCGAAAGTCCATGTCACGCAATAGCCATTACCTTCCATATAGCCTTGTTTGGGCATCGTTGCACCCAATACTTTGGCGATATCTCTGGCAACACTGGGTTTTTCGGCAATACAAAGTTTCATGAATTCGGAATTATTGAAGGGCTACAAAATTCGGGATTTTTTTTGACTTTATCGGCCGGTGCTATAGAAAAGATTTTGGCAGTTTTCCGTTTACTATTACTTATAATGTTGTTGCCAAAGCTTACTTTAGAATCGCCATCGCTAATAATGAAGAAGCGGATGCTCATATTATATTTGCGGGTGCTTGTTTTATACTATCAGTTAATAATTCTATAGAAGCGGATGCTTGTATTATGAATGCAGATGCTCATATTATATTATTAGTCGCCTATATTAAAAAAGCGGGTGCTTACATTATACTATCAGTTACTAGTTCTATAAAAGTTGACGCTCATATTATGATTGCAGATGCTCATATTATATTTTCTGCTGACTGTTTTATAAAAGCGGATGCTTATATTATACTTGCAAGTGCTTATTTTATAAATGCTGGCGCTAATATTATAATATCAGTTGCTAATTATATAAAAGTGGACGCTTATATTACGATTGCAGATGCTGATATTATAAATGCGGGTCCTCATATTATATTCTTTGATGTTTGTTTTACAGAAGATGTTGAGAATTATATCTTTAATAACAATTTATTAATTACTAAAAACCAAATACTTAACAATTATTTACTATTCAGATTTAAAAAAGTCCACTAAATAAGTAGACTAATAAAAATATATGTTTTATATTTGCATCCGTAATCAGGTTTGGAAATGATAATGAAAACAAAATTCAGATACAATTCAATGAAGAAGATGAGCATCAATCATGTGATGATGTATTGCTGTATGCCTTTGTATGTGAATTTTAGTGGCTGACCTTACTCTTATTATGACATATTTTTAAAGGCTTTACCACGTTGTAAAGCCTTTTTTATTTAACAACGAATCAGGAAAATGATAGAAATTAAAAACATTTCAAAAACATTTTATCAAAAAAAGCAATCTTTTAAGGCTTTGGATGATGTAAGTCTGACCATTCAAAAAGGCGATATTGTAGGAATCATCGGATTTTCCGGAGCAGGAAAGAGCACTTTGATCCGAACCGTGAATTTATTGGAAAGGCCAGACAATGGGCAAATCATCATCAACGGAACGGATTTTACTCAATTAAGTTCAAAACAATTGGCGAAAGAACGCAAAAAAATAGGGATGATCTTTCAGCATTTTAATCTGCTTTCTTCAAGAACTGTTTTTGAAAATATTGCACTTCCATTGGAACTCGATAAAATCAGCAAAGATAAAATCCGTGAAAAAGTAAACGAATTGCTGAAAATTGTAGGTCTCGAAGACAAAGCAAATGACTATCCTAAAAGCCTTTCGGGCGGACAAAAACAAAGAGTAGCCATTGCAAGGGCTTTAGCCAATGACCCATATCTTCTGCTTTGTGATGAGGCTACAAGTGCGCTCGATCCTGCAACGACACAGTCGATTTTGGAGTTGTTAAGAGATATTAATCAACGCCTGGGAATCACAATCTTGCTGATTACCCACGAAATGGAAGTTATCAAAGCGATCTGTAATCACGTTTCAGTAATCGATAAAGGCAAACTCATCATCAAGGGAACTTTACAGGAAATCATCTCAAACAGAGAACATCCCATCATCAAACAATTTATAAACTCAGGAAATATGACAATTCCGAAAGAATTCAGCAAAACATTTCAAAAAGAACCACAAGATGGTTTATTTCCATTGGTTGAGATAGAACTCAACGAACAGATCAGCGTTGAAAAATTGCTTTCAAAGATCTATGACGAATATAAAATTCCGTATCAATTACTGAAAGCCGATGTAGAATATCTGGGAAGCTCAAACTTTGGAACTCTTCTGATTCATCTGAAAGGAAAAACGGAAGAAAACCAAAAAGCAATCTATTATTTTAATCAGAATAAAATTCATAATACATTGAGAGGTTATGCTTAGCGAAACAACAATTTTACTTTTGTCTAAAGGACTTTGGGAAACAATTTTTATGACTTTTGCATCAGGATTTTTCGGGTTTGCATTGGGTTTGCCTGTCGGAATTTTATTATTTCTGACAAAAAAAGGCCAGCTTTTGGAAAATGTTTTATATAACAGGGTATTGTCAATTTTGGTTAATATTTTCAGATCCATTCCTTTTATTATTCTGATTGTCTGGATGATTCCATTTACGAGATCTTTGGTAGGAACTTCGATTGGTGTGAATGCGGCGCTAGTTCCTTTAAGTATTGGCGCTGCTCCTTTTATCGCAAGATTAGTTGAAAACAGTCTTCTTGAAATCCCGCAAGGTTTGATTGAAACCGCAAGAGCTTTGGGCGCTACTCCATTTCAGATCATCAAAAAAGTTTTGCTGCCAGAAGCACTTCCATCATTGATTAATAATGCTAGCATTACGCTGATTACATTAGTCGGTTATTCCGCAATGGGTGGCGCAGTTGGTGCCGGTGGATTGGGACAAATTGGCTATCAATACGGATATATCGGTTATGACGCCGTGATTATGAATATGGTTCTCGGTTTGTTGGTGGCATTGGTTTTTATCATACAGTTTTTTGGGGATCGATTGGCGAAAAGGTTTGATCACAGGTGAGCTTGAATTTGGTTAATCGCAACTATATACCGTAAAAACTTTGCGCCTTTGCGATTATCCAACCAACAAAAAATTAATTAAAATAAAATAATTTACAATGAAAAAAATAAAGATTTTAGGTTTCGCAGCAACAGTTTTGCTATTATTCACTGCATGTAATTCGCCAAAAAAAGATGATCCGAATTATATCAAAGTCGGAATCACTTCAGGACCTGAACAGGAAATTGCCGAAGCAGCTAAAAAAGTAGCCAAAGAAAAATACAATCTTGAAGTTGAATTGATCTCTTTCAATGATTATGTCATTCCGAATGAAGCTCTGAACAATGGTGATATTGATGCCAATGCTTTTCAACACGTTCCTTATTTAACAGAACAATCTAAACAGCGAGGCTATAAATTGGCAGTCATTGGAAATACTTTTGTCTACCCTATTATTGCTTATTCTAAAAAGATTAAAAATATTTCTCAGCTTCAAAACGGAAGCACAATTGTGATACCAAACGACCCAACAAATGGCGGAAGATCGTTGCTTCTTTTACAGAAAAACGGACTTTTAAAACTAAAAGACGGAATAGGATTATTACCGAAAGTCACGGATATTACTGAAAATCCGAAACAATTGAAGATTCTGGAAATTGAAGCTCCGCAACTTCCAAGAGTTTTGGATGATAAAGAAGTTGTAATTGCCATTATCAACAATAATTTTGCTGCACAAGCCGGATTGAACGCTGATCAGTTTGGAATTTTCAAAGAAGATAAAGATTCTCCATACATGAATGTAATTGTATCAAGAGAAAATAATAAGAATGATGAAAAAGTAAAAAACTTCCTGAAAGCTTATCAATCCGAAGAAGTTGCCAAAAAAGCGGATGAGATTTTTAAAGGCGGCGCTGTGAAAGGTTTTTAATAGTTGATAGTTGATTTAATTATAACTAATTTCTAAATAAAAAATTATTATCTCAAATTGAGATAATAATTTTTTTTGTATTTTTGTTGACAATCAAAATAAAGGTTTATGCTAAAGAAAACTGCCATTGTAAGTTTATTTACTCTTATATCAATGTCTTCCATGGCTCAAAATACTCAATTACCTGTTTACCTAGATGATTCTAAACCTGTTGAACAGCGTGTACAGGATGCGCTCTCAAGAATGACGCTTGAGGAAAAAGTAGCAATGCTTCACGCACAGTCAAAATTCAGTTCACCCGGAGTTCCAAGATTGGGAATCCCTGAATTCTGGACAACAGACGGCCCGCACGGCGTACGTCCCGAAGTAATGTGGGACGAATGGAATCAGGCCGGCTGGACTAATGATTCAATTATCGCTTATCCGGCGCTTACCGCTTTATCCGCAACATGGAACAAAAAGATGTCCTGGAATTACGGCAAAGCATTAGGTGAAGAAGCCAGATACAGAAAAAAAGATATTCTTTTGGGACCGGGAGTTAATATTTACAGAACTCCGTTGAACGGAAGAAACTTTGAATACATGGGCGAAGATCCTTATTTAACTTCAAAAATGGTGGTTCCTTATATTAAAGGTGTTCAGTCAAACGGTGTGGCAACTTCTGTAAAGCATTACGCCTTGAATAATCAGGAAATGTTCCGTCATACCAGCAATGTGATCGTAGACGACAGGACTTTATACGAAATTTATCTTCCGCCCTTCAAAGCGGCGGTGACCGAAGGAGATTCATGGACGATCATGGGAGCTTATGATATGTATAAAAATCAATATGCAAGTCAGAATCAGTATCTTCTAAATGATATTTTAAAAGGCGAATGGGGCTACAAAGGTGTTGTAGTTTCAGATTGGGGTGCTGTAAATAATACCGAACAGGCAATTCACAACGGATTGGATCTGGAATTCGGAAGCTGGACCAACGGACTTTCGGCAGGTACAAAAAATGCTTACGATAATTATTATCTGGCAAAACCATATTTAGACTTAATTAAATCCGGAAAAGTAGGCACCAAAGAACTTGACGATAAAGTAACAAGGCTTCTTCATTTGGCATACAAGACCACAATGAATACGAAAAAGCCTTTTGGAAATATCGCTTCTGAAGAGCATAAAGCAATTGCCAAAGAAATTGGTGAGGAAGGAATTGTTTTATTAAAAAATCATGGAAACATTCTTCCGATTGACATTAATAAAGCCAAAAAAATCGCCGTTATCGGTGAAAACGCCATTAAAATAATGACCGTTGGCGGAGGTTCTTCTTCATTAAAAGTAAAATATGAAACTCTACCTTTAGACGGAATCAAAGCGAGATTTGGAAAACAGGCTGACGTACAATATGCAAGAGGCTACGTTGGTGATATTGGTGGAGAATACAACGGTGTGAAATCCGGTCAGGATCTGAAAGACAACCGCTCAGCAGAAGAATTGTTGAATGAATCCGTGGAACTGGCAAAGAAATCTGATTATGTAATTTTTGTTGGTGGATTGAATAAAGCTGATTTTCAAGACAGTGAAGGAAACGACAGAAAAGACTACGGATTACCATATAATCAAGACAATGTAATTGCTGCTTTGGCCAAAGCCAATAAGAATTTCGCTGTAGTTTTGGTTTCAGGAAATGCTGTTGCAATGCCGTGGATAAAAGAGGTACCTTCAGTTCTTCAGGCTTGGTATTTAGGATCTGAAGCCGGAAATTCTATTGCTTCTATTTTGGCAGGTGATGCCAATCCTTCAGGAAAACTTCCTTTTACTTTTCCTGTAAAGCTTGAAGATAATTCAGTTCACAAATTGGGCGAATATCCAGGAAATAAGGAAGAATTGGCTGCCGGAAAAGGTAAAGACCAGAAAAACCCGATCAACATTACCTACAATGAAGGAATATTTGTAGGTTACCGTTGGCATGATACAAAAAAAATAAAGCCATTATTCAGTTTTGGACACGGTTTGAGCTATACAACTTTCGAGTTTGGTAAAGCTAAAGCAGACAAAACCACAATGAATCAAGAAGATACAATCACTTTTACCGTAAATATTAAAAATACAGGTACAAAAGCGGGTGCTGAAGTTGCGCAGCTTTACATCAGTGATCCGAAATCTTCTGTTCCGCGTCCCGCTAAAGAATTAAAAGGTTTTGAAAAAGTATTTTTAAATCCCGGCGAAGAAAAAGAAGTGTCTTTCACAATTGACAAAACTGCTTTAAGCTTTTTCGATGCCGACAAGCATGAATGGGTTGCAGAACCCGGCAATTTTGAAGCATTAATCGGAAATGCTTCTGATGCCATTAAAACAAAAGTAAAATTTACTTTAAAATAGAATACAACAAAGCTTGAGAAATCCTCAAGCTTTGTTATTTTACAGTTTTAAATATTTAGTATGGATTAAGACTTTTTCCTAAATAAAATATAACAGGTCAATAAAGTTAAATTCACTAATACAGCGAATGCGTTTGACAGAATAATCGGAAGCTCGTTGCGTAAAATTCCGTACCAAACCCAAAGCGAAAGTCCGCTAATGAGCACTAAAATCATCACCCAAGAAAGGTCTTCCACATTTTTTTCCTTTATTACTTTTATCAGCTGCGGAATCATGGAAACTGAAGTTAACACACCTGCTGCAATTCCTAAGATATTTTCATCCATAATCAATATTCATTCACAATTATTAAACATCATTTGGGAATTAATGATGTCTCACTCCTCTTTGATGATATTCTACATTTTTGATATTTGAAGCATCATAATTCTTCGGCTTGTCATTTATTTTTTTATCATAATTCATATGTTGAGAATTATTCTGCTCCGACTGCAAAGTATTGAAATGCAATGGTTTTCCATTTTTGTACAATTCGCCTTCTGCAGTACGGTAAATCTGATCCTTTAGGTAAGAATTGCCGTCCGGTGCAGTGAATGTTTTGCTCTTTCTTCTTTTTCTAAGCTGGTTTAGAAGAATTAAACTTCCACCAGCCATTACTGCTAAAGCTATTTTTATCTTATTATTCATAGTGTATATTTTTATTCTTGGACTGAACAAAATGTTTGCCATTAATATTAACATCCAAATAATACTCTAAGATGTGATTCAATTGTTTTTTGGTCTCATAATTGAATTGTAATAATCATAAATCAATAAAAATATTAAATTATGGCAACCAAAACACCAACATCAAAAAAAACAGCTTCCAAAACCACTTCAAAATCAACTACAAAATCAGCAGCGAAAACGCCTGCAAAAAAAGGTGCCGCAAAAGATCTTAATGACCTGTTTGAAGATTCTCTTAAGGATATTTACTGGGCTGAAAAAGCATTAGCAAAAGCACTTCCGAAAATGGAAAAAAATGCAACCCATCCTGAACTTAAAAAGGCTATTGCGAATCATATTGAAGAAACAAAGGTGCAGGTAACCAGACTTGAAGAATGCTTTAAATCTTTAGGACTAAAACCGGAAGCCAAAAAATGTGATGCAATGCAGGGTTTGCTAGAAGAAGGAAAAAGTATAATGGAAGAAACTCAAGCCGGAGCTGTGCGTGATGCGGGAATTATTTCTGCCGTTCAGAAAGTAGAACATTACGAAATTGCCACTTACGGCAGTCTTGCTGCTTATGCAAAAGTTTTAAAAGAAAAAAAATGCTTAAGCAACCTTTTAGCTACTTTAAAAGAAGAAAAAAACTGCGATAAGCTTCTTACCAAAATCGCTGATACAGCTCTGAATAGCAAGGCAAAATAAATTTATGTTAAATTGTGACCGAAATCATATTGTGTTATGCAATAAAGTATTATCTTTATTGAAACAATAACCATAAAAGTTTTCCTTAAACACAAAAAAAACCTTTCAGCAATGAAAGGTTTTAATTTTTAAATTATTATGATTAAAAGATTAATAATTAATATATTTTATTAATCCTTTTATATTTGGGATTTAAGATTGGTTTCATACAAATCTTTTCTTCTGTCGTTGAGCACTTGAACAGAACCGTGATAATGCAGATCTTTAAGCAAATTTAAATCTACATCTACAATAAGTGTCATTTCGGTATTAGGAGTCGCTTCCCCTTTCACAGCATTAGACGGAAACGCAAAATCTGAAGGCGTAAATACAGCGGCTTGACCAAACTGAATATCCATATTATTCACACCCGGCAAATTTCCCACACATCCTGCAATCGCAACATAGCATTCATTTTCTATTGCTCTGGCAGCAGCGCAATGACGAACCCTCATGTATGCATTCTGGGTATCCGTAAGATAAGGCACAAAAAGGATCTTCATGCCCTGATCGGCCAAAATTCTTGGTAATTCTGGGAATTCTACATCATAACATATAACAAGGCCTATTTTTCCACAATCTGTATCAAAAACTCTTATTTCATTACCGCCTTTCATTCCGTAATACTTTCTTTCATTTGGTGTAATGTGAATTTTTCTGTATTCATCAATACGTCCGTCACGATGCAAAAGATAGCTTACATTATATAAGTCATTATTTTCAAAAAGAGGCATACTTCCCGAAATGATATTGACATTGTAGCTTATAGCCAAATCAGAAATTTTAGCTTTTATTTCTTCAGTAATCTTCGCAAGCTCAATCATGCTGTCTCTTTCCGAAAGATTATTAAAAGGCGCCAGCAAAGGTGTATTGAATAATTCCGGAAACAAAACAAAGTCAGATTTGTAATCGCCCATCACGTTTACAAAAAACTCAACCTGCTCGTAAAAAGCATTAATATCTTTAAAATGACGCATCTGCCACTGTACCAAACCTAAACGAATGGTACTGTCCTGCATTGTATTAGGTTTTTTACTGTAATAAATATTGTTCCATTGTAGCAAAACAGCATTTTCCCGAGATGCTTCGTCTTCAGGAAGATACTTTTTCAATACACGGATCGGTAAAAAGTTATTGGAAAGCTGAAAAGACAATACCGGATCGTAAATTTCTTTATCTCTTACTCTGCGGATGTATTCTCTTGGTGAAATCTCATGACTGTATTTATGATAATCGGGAATTCTTCCTCCTAAAATAATAGATTTAAGATTGAGCTGTTCACATAATTCTTTTCGGGCATCATAAAGCCTTCTTCCTAATCTAAGCTCACGATATTGCGGATCGACGAATATTTCAATACCATACAACACATTACCAGTTGCCGAATGTGTATTAAATGTATAATTTCCGGTAATATCACTATAAGTATGTTCGTCATCAAATTCTTCATAATTGACAACAATTGAAAGCGCAACCGCTGCTACTTTCCCGTCTACAGTGATACAAATTTGACCTGCTTCGAAAATTTTAGTAAGTTTTGTAATACTTTTTTTAGACCAGATATTTTCTGACATGTTTGGATAAGCGCGTCGCATTGCCAAAACCAATTCATCATAATCATCAATATTCAGGGTTCGTGTATCTATCTGCATAAAAATTTTATTTCATTAAAGTTATGAAAAATAATGGAAAACTAAAATAAGTTACCGTTTTTAGTGAAAATTATAGAAAAATTTAAACGCTATTAATAGCATTTCTTAATCTAAAAAAACAGACAATAAAAAAAGATATAGTAACTTGATATTCAATGTATTACACAATTTAATCAAGTGTAAAAATTTATAAATTTTAACGTAAACATTTACGAATACATCCCTAAACCTTTTGGAAGCAGCTAAATAAGTATATAAATTAGCAGTAAGAAAATTATCAAAGAATAGTTTTTCAAATAAGACAATATTCAATAACATTCATATTAGCAAAAATATTGTTTCATCACTTAGTTTCTGTAGAATACCAGAATTATCTTACGATAGTTCTGGTTTCTTTTTTTTACAAAAATATTAATGATTATTGCCTTCAAGTTCTTTTACTCTTTTCTTGATAAAATCAGCAGGCCTTATTCCGTTTTGTTCTAAAAATATATTTGAAAAACTTTGTCTGTTACTGAAACCTGAAGCCGCAGCCACATGTTCTATAGAATACTTTCTCCATTCTTTATCATGATAGATCTTTTGCGTAGCATAGTTTATTCTTAAAAAATTGATATACGAATTAAAATTGCTTCCTTTATATTCATTAATAACCTGCGATAAATAAGACGTATTTGTTTTAAAGTTATCTGCTAGTTTTTTTAGTGTAAGACCTTTTTCTAAAAATCCTTGATCTGCTTCAAATTTACTAATATCATTGAGCAGCTTTTCAACTATGTTTTTATCTAGCTTCACATTTTTGTTTACATCATACTGCAAAGGTAACTTAACCGGTTCTGTATGAGCTTCGTCTTCGATTTTTATCAATAATTTATTATATTTCTCCTGAATCTGTTTTTGTTTTCTAATACGATAATAAATAATGAAACCCAAAGCAATTATTATAGCCAAACAAATAATCAATAATATTTTACTGTACGAATTTGTCTGCTCAAGTTCTTCTTTAGTTTCCCAGAGCCTTTTGGTATCATAATCTTTATAAATGCGCGTTGACAAATATTTAAAATCAGAAGAAATTACACTGTCAACTTTTAGCAGCTGATTAGTATAAAACAAGACTTTTTCAGAATTATTACGATTTTTATAATAATCTATCAGTTCTTCATAATTATTTCTCAGCTCCGGAAGAATGAATTTGTATTCTGTAAATATGGAATCAACCTTTTTGAAATTTTCTACGCCAATTTCCTGATTTCCAAGTTTTGTATAACTTTTTCCTTTATAATAATAGACATAGGATGCCCATGTAAAATCATTAGCTTTTAATAAACCGGGCAACGCCAGATCAAAATCTCTGATCGCTTCTTTGTAGTTTTTTTCTGAAAATTCTAAAACTCCAGCATTCTTTTTAAAGTAACTACTTTCAAGAATAAAATCCTTATCATTTGGAATCGAAACCTTTGCTTTACCTAAAAGCTTTTTTACCTCATCCAACTTTCCTAATGCCTGATAGCAAATTATTGCCTGATGCAGTGAATTGAGATAACCTTTTCTATTATTAAAAATTAAATTCTCGTGAGATTCATTCTTAATTTCAGCATCAAAAAAGTCAATACATTCTTTAAATATTTGCAACGCTTCATCATAATATCCAAGATAACTTTTGACAACTCCTATATGATAAAGATTTTGATATTTTAGAAATTCGTTTTTCGAATCTTTAAGATATTCGTAAGCTTTTAAATATTCATTTAAAGCATACTGGAATTTCCTGTGATTAAAATAATATATCGCACCTTTACTTAAATAAGAGTCACCTATAAGATCATTTTTTTTTGATAACTTAGCAACTGCTATTGCGCTATCTGAATATTCTATTTTCTTATTTTCAGAAAATAAAATAGCATCTTTATACGCTTGAAAAAGCTCAGAATAATTTCTTTCAAGTTTTGCTCTGCGAATATTCTGATTGAGGTAAACAAATGCTCTTTTATCATTTTCCTCATAATTCCAATATTTTTTTCTTAACTCAGAATATGGATCCTGTGAATACAATAGCGACAGAAAAAAACAACAGAATAAGGAAATAAATCTTTTTATGATTTGATATTTTATTTTGAAAATCATAGTCAAATTTAAACAAAATCATTTATTCATACAACGATGTTTAAAAATATAATACTTAATAATCAATATTTTGATTATCAAAGGTTTAAATTGCTGTTTTTGGTAAAAATTTATAAATATTTACGGTATAATTTATAAATTGTCCCTATATAAACTTGCACAGTGTACTTTACATAGATATCTTTGTTAAAAATAAAGTCGATAACTTTAAATTTTAGAAATGATGTTACAAAAATATTTTTTAGCCGTAATGATGTTATTAAGTTTATCACTTATATCTTGCCGACAAGAAGATGATGAATTTAATACTGAAGAAAACAAAACCACAAATATTTTCGATAAGAAAATAAATGACAAGGGTGAATTTCAAAAAGAAGGTTATTCAAAACGAGATTCATTATCAAGTTTAGACGAAGAAACCGAACCAACAGATCCGCCAAAAAACGGGACTCATTGGAGACAAAAGAAATAATTATTTCAGAACCTACACCAAACATTCATTATATATAGAAAAAGGTAAAGCTATTTTAGCTTTGCCTTTTTTCTTTTGTTTAAGACTAGTTACTCGTAATATTAAAAGACTGTTTCACATTTGAAACAGTCTTTCTTTTATTTAGGGCCTCTCAAAAAAGGCGAATATCTATTCTTTAATTATCTTTTTAGTAATTACTTCATTATTTGTTTTCACCTCAATGATATAAATTCCTTTCGTTAATGACGAGAAGTCTAAACTTATCTCAGTACTATTTATAGATCCATTTTGTATTAGTTTCCCGGATAAATCATAAACATTATATGTTGACTTCGTCGGAGCCTTTAATACTTTTACATAATCTTTTGTAATTGTCGGAGCGATTATGATGCTTGAATTATTGTCAGTTTCTTCAGTTCCAAGAACCTGATTATGTCCTGTTGCTATTATAGAATATTTTTGAGGGGTAACTGCACCTGCATTATTTACCAAGCTTCCTTTATTTGAAACTTCAATTCTATATGAACGTCCCGCAACCGGAGTATCTATTACAACCTGCTCTACATTATCAACGGTATTATCACCTTTTATAGCAGTGTTTGGACTATTTACATCAAGTTTCCAGGGAAGATAAGCAATATTTGTAGTTAAATCAATAATCCTTAAGTCTATGTCATTGACTAATACAGAACTTCTATTATTGTGACCTGCTTGATATGTTGTAGGAATATTTGTGAATTCTGGGTCAATCCATGAAATAGTAACTTTTAATGGTTCGTTACCTGATGCTGTTACTTCCATTGTGTTAGCAACACCATTATTTAAAATTTCGTCATTAAAAACAACGGTATCATTAGCTTTACCTACAAGTAATTCAGCCCCTTTCTTAGCATTTATATAACCCCATCCGAACCATGCATCCGGACCAATATTTCCGGCTTCAAAAGCAGACTGCACCATCAATATTTTTGCAGAAGCAGCATTAAGTTCTTGATCTGGAAAAAGCTGGCGGTATATTTGCATCCAAAGTCCAATAACTCCCGTTACAATAGGTGCAGAATATGACGTGCCGCTACCAATTGCTATTCCCTGACTACCTGAAGTATCCTGAGCAGTACCAGCACTAGCAACATTAGTTCCTGTTGTAGAAATATCCGGTTTTATACCTCCGTCATCTCTTGGTCCTGCGCTACTGTAATCAGAATGAACTACATCAGTAGAAACCGTATATCTGTTATCATTACTTGTAATAATATCAGTTGCTCCAACAACAATTATATTTTTAGCCAATGAGCCAGGACCAATACAATCATATCCTAATCCGCAATTGTTTGGTGGCAAAACATCTGTTGCTGTAAACTGCGTAAGGTTTCCCGAAGTGTTGTAATAGTATGAGTCATTAGTGTTTCCTGTCGGGCCATCACCATAAGAATTACCTGAAGATTTTACAATTACAAAAGATGGATTTTCGTATACAATTTTATCATAATCTCTGTCGTTTGTATAGTAAGTTCCTTGTAAATCATAATGAACGCCAGCATCATAATAAGAACCACTGGACCACAGCCAAACATTAGCACCGTTATAAGCTCTTAAACTCCAACCAAAGTTTGTTCCATATGAATGATTAGATATTTTAGGTTTTGCTAATAATATTTTTTGCTCTACAGTACTTGTTGTCGTATTTCCCTGTAATGTAGTGGTTTCAAATGAATAATTATCAAAAGTAGAATTTGGAGCAATACCTTTGAAATTTATGATGCTCCCTGAACTCAACGTATATGCATAATCTTTTGACCCTATAAAACTAGTAACAGCTGTTGCATGCGAACTGTAATTACTTGTAGATGCTTCAAAATTATTTACTCGGTTAGGCAAATTATCGAAAAAAATATGCCCCTCAAAAGCACGACCGCCATCAAAAACTGTATACTTGATACCTTCTCCATTAAAAGAACCGTCAATCCGTTTATAGTACCATTTTGAAGAAAATCTGAATTTGAATTTTTTATCTGATCTAAATCATCAGCCTTATAAAAATACGGATTTCCATTTGGAGCAAAACCGGCTAAGTTTTTTCTCTGCTCTTCAATCTCTTTAAGAGCTTCAGGAGTTTTGGAAGATCCATAGTGTTTTTCTACATAAGAATTAAACTTCTTGTTGTAGTCTCTGTTCTGTTTTTCGAATTCTTTTTCAAGCGAATCATAATTTTGTGCATTTGCTAGAAAAATAGCCAGAACACTCACAAATAGTAATTGTTTTTTTATATTAATTGATTTTTTTCAATAATACTTCAATTAATAGAAAATTATCAACACAAAGCATTAATAAATGTTAATAAATTTCTACAAATCCAATTAAAAACTATTAACTTTCCACTACCTAAAACATTGGAAAACAAACAATTAATTTTAAATTATCGTTAATTTTAAATTACTTTAAATTGAGGCATTAATTACATAAAAAATCAACTCCTTTTGAGATTTGATTAATAATAAAATTTAAACCATGAATATTAAATATTCAAACAGAGAGATATTATTCTTTAATTACCTTTTTAGTAATCACTTCTTTACCAGTTTTCACTTCAATTATGTAAATTCCTTTTGTTAATGATGTGAAATTTAAACTAGTATCATCACCATTTATAGATCCACTTTGCACTACTTTTCCAGATAAATCATAAACATTATATATTGATTTTGCTGGAGCTTTTAATATTTTTACAAAATCTTTCGTAATGGTCGGTGCAATGATGACTCCACTTGATTTTATAACTTCACCAGTTGCCAAAACCTGTTCCGAATATCCTGACACAAGAATAGAATAATTTTGCGGTGCATTTGCGCCTGTACTATTTACTAAGTTACCTTTATTAGTAACCTCAATTCTATATTCTCTTCCGGCAACAGGATTATTAAAAACAACTTGCTCTACGTTGTCAACCGTATTATCGCCTTTTGAAGCAGTTACCATTGGCATATCAGCATTCAATTTCCAAGGGGAATAAACCGTATTATTTGTAACATCAATAATTCTTAAATCCAAATCATTCACCAATTTTGAATTTCTATCATTATGAACTTGATCCCAAGTTAGATTTGCGGGTACAGAAAATGCAGGATCAATCCAGGATATCGTAACTTTCAGAGGCTCAGTTCCTAGTGCTTTCACCGTTTTTTTATTAGCAGTACCGCTTGTTAATGTTTCATCATTGAAAATAATTGTATTATTCGATTTTCCAACCAATAACTCAGCTCCTTTTTTGGCATCAATATATCCCCATCCGAACCATGGATCTGGTCCGACATTTCCGGCTTCAAGAGCGGAATGTACCATCAATGTTTTTGCAGCTGCTGCATTTAGCTCTAAAGCAGGAAATAATTGACGGTAGATCTGCATCCAGAGACCTATTATACCTGTAACTACAGGAGCAGAAAAAGATGTTCCACTATTTACATCAATACTATTGCTTCCGGTAGTATCTTCATTAGTAGAAGCATAAAAAACATTCGTTCCCGTAGTAGAAATATCGGGTTTTATGCCTCCGTCATCCCTTGGCCCTGCACTACTATATTCAGAATGCACTACATCTGTGGCAGTTGTATATGTATTATTATTAGTCGCAATAATATCAGTAGCTCCTACAACAATTATGTTTTTAGCTAATGATCCGGGACCTATACAATCATCTCCAAATGCACAATTAGTTCTGGGTAAAACATCTGACGCAGCGAATAAAATAGCATTATCATTTGCGTCAATATAATATTTGTCAAACGCAGCCGTTCCTGGATGATCCGGACCATTTCCGTAGGAATTCCCTGCAGCTTTAACAATTACATAAGAAGGATTATTATAGACAATTTCATCATAATTTTGGTCATTTGAAGAGTATGTCCCCTGCAAATCATAAGAAGTATTCGGACTTGTAAAATTACCCAACCAAACCCAAACCCTTGCTCCATTAGCAGTTGAAATCTCCCATCCGGCTCTAATTCCGTATGAATGATTTGATATTTTTGGCTGTGCTATTAAAATTTTCTGAAAAATATTACTTGTATTGGCATCACCGGGTAAAGTACTTTCCAGCATAAAATAATTATCAAAAGTCGCATTTGGGGCAATACCCTTAAAATTTACATTCATTGTAGTTCCATTATTTAATGTGACTGTAGCTGGTAAATCTTTAGCACCTATAAACCCTGTCACACCAGTAGCATGAGAACTATAATTCATAGTGGTAGCTTCTCTATTTGTAATTCTATTGGGCATATTGTTAAAAAGAGTATGCCCACCAAATGCCCTGCCACCATCAAAAACTGTATATCTGATACCTTCTCCGTTGAAAGAACCAGCTAAACCGTTTATAGTGCCATTTTGAAGAGATTGAGCATTGGAGTTTTTCACCGAACCAAATCTTGTTGCTCATAAAAATAAGGTCTACCCGAAGGATCAAAGCCAGCTAAATAACTTCGTTTAGCAGCTAAATCAATATCAAGCTTTTTTGCAGTACCTGAATTTTTCGCTATATAAGCATCAAATTTTTTACTGTTTTCATTTTTTTGTTTTTCGAATTTTCTTTTTAATGCATCGTTGCTTTGCGCAATTATTAATGAAACTGCAAGAACGCTTAGAAAAAAGTAATGTTTTTTTCATAATAAATAATAATTTGTACCGCAATATAGATTTATGACAAAATTTATATCAAATTATTTTAATTAAAAAACATTAACAAATACACTTTTTATAATAAAAAAACATTAATAGAATTACTTTAACACATTAATAAACAATGCATTAAAAATAACAAACATAAACAAAACTAAGATTATTGGATTATTAAAAAGAATACAATATTAAAAACAGAATATTAATATTCATGCTAAATTTAAAACTATTTGGAAATTTGAAATTATTCCCGATACAGTATCTAAAGAAGTGTTTATTGATGGTGGTTTACATAATACGAGGTGTACAAAAGTGGTACACGATTAAGATGCTGCAACATCTTTTTTTTCTACTTTTCCGCACGAATCTCGTCACTCTAAAAACCTGTAAGCCAATATCTTATAATATTTTACGATAAATTTAAAGACAAATTTGTACTACTTCTGTACACCTCCAACCTTATAAATTCCTGTAAATTAGATAATTAACATTTCCCGAATGCGAAAGTGATAATTGATACATTTCGCCTGTACACCTCAATTTTCATGTAATTTAAGTACGAAAATAGGTTTTTTTCACGGAAATTATCCAATAGTTTTTTCTGAGTTTCGGACAAAGAAACAAATAATACAATAGTAGTATTTATTGTGATATTATTGTATTAAATAATACTATTGTATTACAAATGTGCAGAATTTTTCAAGTATGTATATTTCAAAATAAAACAAACTTGCATACAAGATATCAACGGATTTTAATTTTTGTGAACATACAGATAACAGTATAATATTTCGCTACGTACATAAATAATAGACCTTTGAAAATTTTTATACTTATAACATAATTGCGAATACACTTTATTCGGAATTGCAAAAACGTGGTATATGGTGTATAATTTTAAATTACATCTTAGAAAAGTGCCACTGTAAATCAATTCTAATTTCTAATACTTAACACTACGGAAATCCGTAAAAAATTATCATGAATATGTATTTTATTTGTATTAAAATAGATATAATTTAATATTACATCTATTTTTATTATACTTTTAACAAAAACTTATACATTATGGGAAGCACAGGTTCAGGTAATTTTACAGATTACGAAGATTTTTCGGGCACAAGTCCTAAGCAAGGAGGACTTTCTACTGATAACGACTGCGGAAAAGCATTCAGAACGGATTTAGAAGATGTCGCTACATCTGAATATTATAAATCAAATGGAAAACTACCAGACGTTAATATGTCAATAGTTATTGGATTTAATGGCTCACGAATAATCGCAATGGTTGCTGGTAAAGAGATTGGTAATCTACCTACCAAATATAACTATTTAAGAAAATGTATGTCCTACATCACATATTCAGGGATTGTATCAAATACTTCTACTTTACCAATTAATTCTGTAACAATTAACGTTTCTCCTGATGCATAGGGTTTGCTTAGTTGGGGATGTTATTGTTGATGTGACTTTAAAAAATAAACACGAAGATCTCAAAATGAGGTTTGGAGGAATTATTCATTCCGCCAGAGCTTTTTGGGCTATCGGTCACGAATTTGGATTAGGTTACATTTCTCCTACCTATCTTGATACTCGGATATTCGATTTTTCAACACATTGGAATAATCCTAAATTAATTAAGGTTGCCGATACATTAAACGCTCCTAATTTAATTTTAATTGAAGAAGCAAGAGAAGTAGGTGACCAAGGATATGAATTAATTTTAAGAGAGGAAATTGAGTATAAGTATCACGATTTTGATTTTGACAAGTTTGAAAAAGTTCTCATCACATCGGGACAATTCGATATACAGAAAATTTTAAATAAAACAGAAGGTAAACAAGTTAGCATTGAATTAGCCAATCTTGATTATCAACAACTATTAGATTTAAATTATAAATTTAATAATATATACATATCAACATCTAGTCATATTTTCAAGTCTTTTATCGAATCTCATTCGTTCACTTTTGAAGCCTTTTCTGCATTATTCAAAGATATATGCAGCATTCTAATATTTAAAGAAAATCGAGGAGGAACAAGGGTTTATAATTTTATTGAAAACAAAACATATCAAGTATCTTCTCAAACAAAACCTATCCAACATTCTGTTGGTGTGGGGGACGTATTCAATGCAATTTTTGAAGCCAGTATTTACAATGACATTCAGAAAGATTTGGCTCTTTCTTCATTTGTTGCCATGGAGTACGCAAGTACAACCTTTCCTGTAAATTTTAAAAATTCTGTTGAACAATTATTAAAAACAAACATTGATGATTTAGTAAACCTACAAGGAGTTATATTAAATTGGGAAAAGAGAAATGCCATTAACATCTACATTGCTGCACCAGATTTTGATTTTGTTGATACTAAATTGATTGATAAACTTGAGCAAAGTTTGATTTATCATAATTTTTCGCCTCGAAGACCTGTTAAAGAAAATGGGCAAATGAAAGAAGATGATACTGTGGAACAGAAAAAAGAATTTTATATTAAAGACCATGAGATTCTTAAAGACTGTAAAATAGTTATCGCTGCCCTCTTGTATAATGACCCCGGCACTCTAGTTGAAATAGGAATCGCATCCGAAAGAAAAATTCCAGTATTACTTTATGACCCATATAATATTGCAAAAAACTGCATGCTAACAAATTCTTGTAAAATTGTCACAAGCAATATGGATGAAATTATCAGCGAAGTATTCACAATTAGCTCTGATCTATGAATCTAAAAAAAGGAGTAATATTAGTTTCAGGCGGACTTGACTCTACTACATTATGTTATCTATTCATAAAAGAAAAAATAGAATTCATCCCATTGATCATTAATTATGGGCAACACTGTTTTGAAACTGAACTTGATAGGCTCAAAAATGTTCTACCAGCTCACTATGTTGATAAAATTGAAATAATTGATATCTCAGAAGTATATAAATATTCAACTTCAAAATTTATACAACCTGTAAATTTATGGGAAGAAAAAGTATCTGCAGATGATTTGTATATACCTTACCGGAATGTCCTGATTTTGACGGTTGCTGCTTCTTTCGCAAGAACGTTAGAGTTCAATTATGTTTATTCTGCGTTCATAAATAGCAACCATGCTAAAGAGATTGACTGCTCAAATGATTTTTTCAATAACCTTGAAAATCTTTTAAGTGATTATGGCTCTGTTAAAATTGAAATGCCATTCAGAAATTTTTCTAAATTTGATGTCGCAAAATTAGGTGTTGAATTGGGAGCTCCAATTGGCCGTACATTTTCTTGCCAAGCATCACCTGTTATACCATGTGGAGCGTGTCCTAATTGTGTTGATAGATTAGATGCATTAAAAAAACTAATTGAATGAGTTATAGTTTTGAAATTAATAAGTTAGTTACTTTCATTGAAAATCATACGGATTTCAATGTTATCAAGAGCAATTCTTGTTTTTATAATAATCATTTGGGTGCAATTCTTGCCGATATTATTTTACAAGCAGGTTTAAACTATAAATCTGTTGTTTTTCCTAGAGTATTACATATTTACCAAAATTATAATTCAGCCCATAATTTATCTGGCATCATCAATACCATAGAAGAAATTGGAATCGAAAATTTTCTAAATTGGAAGAATAATATTAAAATCAATAGATACTTATCCGTACTAGAATTTTTATCTGAAAATTCAATTGACACTTCCAATGAGCTAGCTGAATTTTTAACTCAATACGAGAATGCTCAAATGTTTTTATCTATCAATGGAATTGGCTATAAAACAATAGATTATTTCCTAAAACTAATGCATGTTGAAACAATAGCGGTTGATCGACATATCTTAAATTTTCTTACACAAGCAAACATTAGCTTCAATAATTATCATGGTGCAAAAGTAATTGTTGAGTACACAGCTGATATTCTAAACATTTCTCGAAGAGATATCGACTATAGTATATGGCATTATATGTCAGAAAAACAAACTCAGATGTCATTTACTTTTGAATATTAATACAAACGCATTATAAAAAACAAAAACAGATAAATCGGAAATAAATTGATTATCTGTTTATTATTTTAAGCTTCGATCAATAAACGACTAATTTTCATGTTTGTTTTTCATTAAATCTTCTGCTAGCATTTTTGCTTGGTTTATTACCGTATCAACTGCTTTCTCTTGTAAATCAGGTGGATAGCCGTATTTTCTTAAAATTCTACGAATATTTCGTCTTAAATCAGCTTGTACAGATTCCTTCAACGTCCAATCAATAGTTGTACTGTTGCGTACTGATTTCAACAATTCTTGAGCAATATGTTTTAATGTTTGATCGCCTAAAACGGAAACAGCAGAATCATTTATTTCTAAAGCTGTATAAAAAGCATATTCTCTATAATCTAAACCTAAACTTTCTCCCCTTTTATCTGATTCTTTAATTTGTTTAGCAAAGGGAATTAATACTTGTTCTAAAAATTCTACTGTATCAACCATTCCATTATGATATCTCGCAATAGCATCTTCTAACATTTCTGAGAATTTTTTACTTTCTACAATGCTGATTTTTGAACGCTTTTTTATTTCTCCTTTTAATAACTTTTTCAAAAGCTCTACTGCAAGATTTTTTTGTGGAAGATTTTTTAATTCCTCTAAAAATTGATCATCTAAAATCTCAATATTTGGCTTCTTTAAACCTGCGGCATCAAAAATATCTACCACTGTATCTGATGAAATTGCATCCGAAATAATCTGTTTTATTGCCGTATCTATTTCTTCATCCGATCTACCGCCTTCATTTTTATCTGAAATTTTTACTAATCTAGCTTTAATTGCTTGGAACAATGCAACGTCATTTCGTATTTCTAAAGCTTTTTCATGAGGAACAGATATCGCAAATGCTTTCAATAAATTCTTCGTATTTTCTACAAATGAAGCCTCTCCATTTTCTTGACTAAAAATATAATCAACAATTACAGGAATAAACTTTAATTTCTCTTCTGCATTTAATGTAAAAAACTTTTTATAATCAAAATGGCGTAATTGGTATTCAATAGCTTCGTGTAGTTCTAACATTTTAGCTACTGCCAATTCTTGATCTAAAGTTGGAGAACCCTCGCCTCCACTCGCAGTATAATCTGCTAAAGCTAATTTCAGTTCTTGTGCAATTCCCAAATAGTCTACAATAAGACCACCTTCTTTGCCTTCCGTAAAGACACGGTTAACCCTTGCAATAGCTTGCATAAGATTATGTCCTCGCATTGGTTTATCGATGTACAAAGTATGCAAACAAGGTGCATCAAAACCTGTTAACCACATATCTCGTACAATAACCAGTTTTAGATTATCAAAAGGATTTTTAAGGCGATCTCCAATTGCTTTTCTTCTCGGTTTATTTCTAATATGCGGTTGCATGTTCAATGGATCACTAGAAGAACCTGTCATAATTACTTTTAACTCTCCCTTATCATCCTCTATATTATGCCATTGTGGACGAATCTTTACTATTGTATCATATAAGTCTACACATATTCGTCTACTCATGCACACAATCATTGCTTTACCTTCAAGTACAGAATTTCTATTTTCAAAATGAAAAATAATATCCTCGGCAATTTTATTAAGACGATCTTCATTTCCAACAATAGCTTCTAAACGAGACCATCTCGCTCGCAATTTTTGGCGATTTGATAATTCTTCTGATTCAGTTAATTCTTCAAACTCTGCATCAATTGTCGCTCTTTCGGCATCATCAAAATTAATCTTCGCTAATCTACTTTCGTAAAAGATAGGAACTGTCGCTTTATCCTTAACAGCTTGTTGGATATCATAAATATCAACATAATTTCCAAAAACAGCTTGTGTATTTTTATCCGTTGTTTCAATTGGTGTTCCTGTAAATCCTATAAAAGTAGCATTAGGTAAAGCATCTCTTAAATGCTTTGCATATCCATCAATAAAATCATATTGAGAACGGTGTGCTTCATCTGCAATAACAACGATATTACGTCTTTCGCTTAATGAAGGACTATCTAATCCTATGTATTCTACTGATGGTTCGTTTAAATACTGACCTTCTCTATCATTGGAAGTAGCTTCTAATACAGGCATGAACTTTTGAATTGTAGTAAATACAATTCCCCCAGAAGCTACACTAAGAATTTGACGGAGATGCTTGCGATCACTTGCCTGTTGTGGCATTTGTCTAAGAAGTTGATTACAATTGGTAAAGGTCTCAAACAACTGATCGTCAAGATCATTTCTATCCGTAAGAATTACCAAAGTAGGATTTTCCATACGAGGTTCAAGAATCAATTTACCTGAATAGAAAACCATACTTAAACTTTTCCCACTTCCCTGCGTATGCCATACCACGCCACCTTGCTTATTACCTCCTTTTTCACTTGCAACAACAGTGCTTTCTGCTGCTTTGTTAACGGCATAAAACTGGTGATATGCTGCAATTTTTTTTAGTGTTTTTTTATCTGTTTTTTCAAAAACTATAAAATTTTGAATTAAATCTAAAAGCGTGCTTTTATTTAGCATTCCTTTAAACATCACCTCCATTTGAGGTTGTAAAGTATCTTCTGTGGTTCTACCATCTTTGGTTTTCCACGACATAAAACGAGACCAGTCGCTAGTTACTGTACCGCATAGAGCATCCCAACCATCCGAAGCTATTAGAATTTCATTAAATGTGAAAAGAGAAGGTATATATTGTTTGTATGTCTGTAGCTGATTGAACGCTGATTTTACTGTTGCATTTTCATCTGTTGCATTTTTTAATTCTATCACCACTAAAGGTAAACCGTTGATAAATAAAATAATATCTGGTCTTTTATTGTAATTCCCTTCAACAATTGTAAACTGATTTACCACTAAAAACTCATTGTTTTCAGGCTTTCCAAAATCAATTATGTTGACTTGTTGTCCTCTAACACCATCCTCAGTACGTACTTCTACTTCAACACCTTCGATAATATACTTATGAACTGTTTCATTAGAAATAAGTTCATCCGTACTTTCAGAACGTAATAGTTTACGAAAAGCAGCATCCTTTGCTTCGTAATTTAATGCAGGGTTAAGACGATCTATTGCAATACGCAAACGATTTTGCAATACGACATCATTATATTGTCTCTCTGGAATATCGCCGTCAGGAGAAATGTCCACACCTGAAATATATTCGTAGCCTAAGTTTTGCAAATATTGAATTGCAATTTCTTCTATTTCGTTTTCTGTAATACTGTTTCCCATAATTATATTAAACTAAACAAAATACTAGCATCTGCACGATTTACAGCAGCACGATTTGTAAGTAAATTGGTTTCAGTTTTTGGATGTCTTGTATTGGTAAAATGATTAATAGCAGAGTTTGCCCAACTCATATTAGAATTAGTACTTAATGCGCATATTAATATGTCGATTCCTTTAAAGGAAAAATCATAAACTGCGGTACGAAGCGGCGAAGACATATCTCCCATGGTATAAATTGCAATTTTTTGACCTAGATAGTTACCTTCCGATTCAAAATCATTAGGATCTCCACCCAACGGTATTCTTGGGTTCATTACAGCGCCTGAAGCCAATAAATCGTAAAATAAAATATTAAGAGTGGAGGTTTTGCCCCTATCGTGTAAGCCTTCTAAAACTATTATTCTCATTTTTAATGTAAATCTAAAAATCCATTTTCTGAATTGTCATCATCAAATCTATTATCATTATCAATAATAATCCCCTTAGCTTGCATATGCATTATAAAAGAAGGAGCATCTTCTGTCAAATGACTACCATCATCACTTACCAATCCATTATGAGATGAAGTGTAAATTGGGCCTCCATAAATATCTGAAAAATATTCTAACGCCGCAGAACCAAGACCTGTATTCTTATGTTCATTGGTATACATTCTCATAATTTTATATCCATTACCATAATCTAATTCTTGAAATTCAAATTCACCAATTTGATTCCCACTCATATCTTCGATAAGAAGCTCATAATCATTATCTAATATCATCTTAAATAATTGATTTTTAGAATTTCTATAGATACGATAATCACAGTCTTCTTTTACTAGTTTTGCTTTTGCCATAATTATATTCTTATTTTAAGAAATCTAGTATTTTTTTAAATTTCCCTCTCGTCTCATTACTTAATGTAATTTCTTGCTCACTAATAAATAAATTTTGTAAAGCGGTATTAAAAGCCGATTTATTATAATCTGTCATTGCTGGAGCAAATGTTTTTTGGATTTCTAACAGTTCTTGTAGCATAAAAAGCTGCTCGGTTGCTACATTGAATGTTGGATCTACATCCTTTAGGGTGCTAATACTATCACGAACCACAACACCAAACTCTTTTATATATCTATTTTTAGCATCATCACCAGCTTTATCACCATCTAAAAAGATTGAAAAATCTCTTCCCCAAGCTAGATACGTTGCTATAATCTGATTATTTCTATCAGCACCATTACCAGGATAAAATTTAATATCATATTCCTCATCTTTTAAAATAATTTCAGCCATATAACGGAACGTATAATAATCATTTTTACCTTCTGTTAAAACAATATTAGGTACTTCCTCTAAGCTACTAGGAGAATACTCAATTGCATCTAAAATTGGCTGAAAATATGTACGTTGCTCAGGATGAGTGGTAACAAATTGTTTATAAATTGTTGCTTCTACATCTGTATTTTCAGGCGAACTATCGAAACCATTATAATCAATGGCTTTGTTTCGAACGATATATGCGCCTGACAACCATTTAGGATTTATCAAATGGTGACTATGTGTTGTATAAATTAACTTACAATTTGTTACCAAGTTTTCAAAAGTACTTAATAATTTCTTTTGAGCTGTCGAATGAAGATTTGAAGCAGGCTCGTCTAACAAAAACAAAATTTCGCCTTTTTCATGTCTTCTATTCTTTCTAAACTCTGTAAATAATAGGAATGTAAAAAACCATTTAAAACCTAAACTGCGTTCTGCTATTTGAAATTGTTCTAAACCTTCTTTTAGTTTAAACTCTAAATAAACAAGATTTTCTACAGTGTTGATTGAAGGTTTTAATTTAATTTCTTTACCATTTGAAGCAAAAATCTGTCCCCATGCATCAAATACTATTTTAGTAATTTGTGCACTCATTCTATCAATAGTTGCATCCAAAGCTTCTTTACCAGCTTCAGTGGAATTTTTCAATCGATTTACAATATGATCTTTAATATTTAACCCTTCATTAAAGGTATCTAAAATATCATTGAGCACTGCTCTATAAATTTTTTGCTCCTTATCTTCTGTATTAGATTCTTCTAAATAAATTCTTGTTGGAAAATCGAATAAAAAATTAGGATAATAGATTATTGGAGGTAATAAACCACCATAAATAAATTCATTCACATCAATATATTCTTGTGATTCTGCACCATAATTTCTTGAAGCCCTTTGTCCTTTTTTGGAGCCAGATAATCTAAATTTATATTCCCAACCAGATTCATCTACTACAAACTCAGAATCTTTGAAGGTATAGATTATGCTTATCTTATATTGACTAATTTTTTCTATAGAAATAAACCCTGATTCTTTTGACCATTCTTCAATAGCTCTGTTATCCTCTTCATCTAATTCTAAAGTGGCATGAATTTCTATGGTATCGTTAAAATTAAACTTTTTGCTTTTAGGAATTAATTTATGAATTTCAGCATCGGAAGGTTCATTAGAAAACGTACTAATTGCTTCCAAAATCGTAGTTTTTCCACTTTCGTTTAGACCTACCAAAGTATAAATATCAGATGTAGGTTTTTTGTCTAAATCTAATGTAAGGTCTTTAATTCCTTTGTAATTTTTTATATAAAAAGAGGTATATCTCATGTCATATTTGTGATTTTGCTTAAAGTTTTATTTCTATTTTACCGTTCATTAGTTTTGGAAGTAATGTATCACGTGTTTTCATTAAGTCTCTATTTTGCTCTGAGTTTATTATTATTCTTTCGAATAATTCTACAACGATACTTTCAAATCTTTCAAGAACATTTTCTTCAGGTAAAACAAAATCAATATTTCTAAATGATGACTTGCTAATTTCTTTAAAAGTAGAACCACTAGACCTACTAATTACTAAATCCATATTATGTTTCAGCCAAAAGAGCATAAATAAATTACTAACCTTTTTGGGCTGTATTGCAATGAACCCCTGATTAATTGAAATTGGAACACTTGAAATTGCTAAATATCCAATAGGAGCTCTGGATGAAAGTAATAGAGTACCCTTTTCTAGTATTTTAGAACTAATTTGTTGAACTCCTAAATTTGTTATTCTTCTTTCTGTATCGATCAATACTGGAAATTGAACATTTGACAAATCTTTCGGAGTTGCCCAATAATTTTCTCCATTCCAAAATTCATCATTTTTAGTACTTGGTGTAGAACCTCCTTTTACATAAATTACATCGTCAATTTTATTTCGTCTCCACCTTTTAGGCAGTCCGTTTACCAATTCGCCATCGAAGCCTGGGAATTTAAAATCAACAAACCATTCTTTAAACATGGCTTGTGCCATAGCTTCTAATGTTTGGTTCATTTGGTTATTAAGTTCTATTTTATCGTCTAAGGAAGAAAGAATTTCCGCAATACGTTTTTGCTCTGCAATATCAGATGGAGCATAAAACTCAAAATCTTGAATCCTGCTTGGTGAAGTATGTTTTACCGTAGAGCCTGTAGCACTTCCTAAAATATAATATTGATATTCTCTAGTTCTTAAAAGCCAATACAAGTATTCAGAATCTATATTGTTATTTTTAAATTGAACTAATCCTAATCTTTGATTGTGTAAATATTTTATATTTGAATGTGGAGGAATTTTTGCTGCATAACCTAAAGTATCTCCTGCTTTACTCAAATCAGTCATCGTAATTAAAATATCATTTTCTTTGAGAATATAATCTTTCGGAATATCACCTTTATAATACTTAAATTTATCTGTTTTAAATCCACCTCCAATTTTAAAATTACCTGGCGTTAGTAGTATATCTTTAGTTGGTTTATCAGAAAAGAATTCACCTTTAAAAGCAAAGCCATGCTTTATTTTTACAAGGTCTCCCAATCTATATTTTTGCCAATTAGTTATCATTATTAATTTAATTTAAAATTTCAACACCCTCGGTAGAAACAAATTCTAAGTATTCTACATCCGTATATTTTGTTTGTATTTCTAGTGGAATATCAACTTTTTCTTCGTCCGATTTTTTTGCGTTAATTACCACTTTAGAAAAAATGACTGGCATTGCGAAATCCCCTTCTTCATCTTCAGCCATTTCTACTTTTAAACATAATTCTTCAACTTTAAAATTAAGAATAGTACAATCTTCATCCTCAAAGAAAATCGTAGTTTTAGGTGTAAAAATATCGTTTAGATAGTCTTTAAAATACGCTGTTTGAGCGTAATCATAAAGTTTACGATAGTCGATATAATTTTTATAATCTTTTTCTAATTCACTAACTACAGCAGCCTCATTATTTAATATTTCAATGTGCTTGTTCCATTTTCCTTTAAATTCATATTCACAACCTACATAATCACCGTCTTTTGTCAAGAAGATTAGTTTATCAAAGTTTTCTAATTCTTCATAATTAAGAATAGATTCCCAAATGATATTGTCTTTAAACCCTGCATCTTTAAATCCAGACAATTGTGAAAATGGTCTTTGAGCTTTTTGTTTTTTTAAAACTCTAACCATCATACTTTTAAGAATATCGTTCGCTTTTTCTTCTTTTAATTCAATAATTTTAACAGCTGTCTTTGTTGCTAAGTACGCAGTGCTTTTCTCATGAATATGATCGCTGCAATTAAAACCTTCCACGTTAACTTGTAAACCTTCAAAATGCGGTAAATCTTTTAACCTTTTAAAATGCTTGTTAAAATTATCAATATCTTCAGTATACTGTCTTTCTTTTTGATCTTTTAATTCAACAATAGCCCAAGCAGGGATTGCTAAAGCAACAGCATCTGTTAAGCTATTATTGGTAATGTATTCTTCAAGAAAAGAAAATGGCTTACCAAATTCGAAAGTTGAATACACTACTTTTTCACCGTCCGTACTTCGAAGAGAATTGGTATCGAAAACAATTAATGTTTTTAGTTTATGACTCATATTTGATATCCAATAGAAGCTAAACTTTGTCTAATTTTATCGTCTTGTTCTACAGAACGATACATCTGCTCCTTTAAAGTTGTGGTAAGGGTATTCATCTTATCATCGAAAATAACATCGTTCTCCTCTACTTTTTTAAATTCGATATACCTACCCGGACTTAACACGTGACCATTTTTACGGATATCTTGTATCGTTGCTGATTTACAGAAACCTGGTTCATCTCGATACTCTTCTGCCGGTTGTGCGTTGCGCCAATTGTGGTAAGTATTGGTTATTTTCTCTATATCCTCTTGCGTAAGTTCTCTTTGTTTACGGCTTAGCATTTTGCCCATTTCAGAAGCATTAATAAACAATATCTCATTTGAACGGTTACTGAATTTGGAATTACCCTCTCTGTTTCTTCTAAAAAACCATAGACACGCTGGAATTTGCGTATTGTAGAATAATTGCGGAGGCAAAGCCACCATACAATCTACTATATCGCCCTCTATTAAGGCCTTACGAATTTCACCTTCAGTTGCTACTTCAGAGCTCATACTCCCATTGGCTAGTACAATACCTGCACTACCAAATGGTGCCAATTTGTTTATAAAATGCTGTATCCAAGCAAAGTTAGCATTACCTTCGGGAGGTTTACCATATTTCCATTTTTCCGTTTCGGCTGTGTTAATTTTATAATCGCTTACGTTAAATGGTGGATTGGCAATGACATAATCTACTTTTAATTGTGGAAATTGATCGTTAAATAATGTATCACCCAATCCAATTTGAGCTTCAATCCCACGAATCGCTAAGTTCATCTTTGCTAAACGATGGGTTGTAGGATTACTTTCTTGTCCAAAAATAGAAATCTTGCCTTTTCTGTGTTCATGTAATTCTATAAACTTTTCACTTTGAACAAACATCCCTCCACTACCGCACGCACCGTCATAAAAACGTTTTTCTGCACCAGGCTCTAACATTTCTACTAGTAATTTTACAATACTACCTGGGGTGTAAAACTGACCTCCTTTTTTACCTTCTGCATCTGCAAACTGTCCTAAAAAATATTCGAATACTTCGCCTAGTATATCTTTATCTTTGCCTTTTCCTTCACTAGATAAAGTGATAGAACCAATTAAATCTATCAATTCACCCAGACGTTGTTTATCTAATGTAGGACGAGCATAGTCTTTTGGTAAAACAGCTTTTAGAGAAGGATTGTCTTTTTCGATAGCGTCCATTGCATCATCAATATCCTTACCTATTGAAGGAAATTTAGCTCGACCTTGCAACCAAGACCAACGAGCAGATGGTGGAACGTAAAAAATACGTTCTGCTACATATTCATCCTTATCTTCGGGATCAGCTCCTGTTTCTAATTGTTCTTCTTGTAATTTTTTATACTGCTCCTGAAAAGCATCCGAGATATATTTGAGAAAGATAAGCCCTAGCACGACATGCTTGTATTCAGCAGCATCCATATTGCTTCTTAATTTATCTGCAGCTTGCCATAAAGTTCTTTCTAATTGTAAACGATCTGTCATAAAATAGACGTATGTAGTTTGATTTAATATTAACTGATAAATATACAAAGACTAAACGGAAGTAGACATAGTGAGGTCACAATTATTTCTCTACCTGTCTTGTCATGAAATAGCTTTATAATAAGTAATTTGAAATGAAAAAAAAACTTAAACAACTTCAGTTTTCAGTCCTTAGTAAAGATATCCCTATAATCGAGAAGAATCCGAAATCATCAAAATACTTGGTGTAATAGATCAGGTCATAAGCAGCAATCTTTGAGAGTACAAAAAGTATGAACTAAATATAAATACCTTACATCTTTTGATCAATAAGCTATCCGTTAGGAAATTGAGAATAAAAAACATCAAATATCTTTTTACTAAAATAGATGAAAATCGACAGAACCATGCGCTAAAAAAACGTATTAACATGCTTTGTAGATCTTTGGAATATGCAAAACTAAAAATTAAAGGTTTGGAAACGAGGATTAAAGTGGAGGAAGAGAACCTGAAAATCAAATCGTACAAAGCCTGATACCAAACAGTCACAAGATTCAGAAAAAATACATCTTAACTACTGTCTAGAAATATTTGTACACAGTTTAGTTACAACAGGACAAAGTAAACTTACAAAAATACAAAGACAGGAATGAGTGATAAATATCACCAAAATCCATACTTTATAGATCACAATCAAAAAATTCCTTTAAAGAAATTCCAATGAGATTACAAAATTTTGCTATTGTGTATATAGTTATTCCTCTTTTATTGTTTTTACTTTCCCAACGATTTAATATCTGCCTATCGATTTCGAATTTTTTAGCAAATTCAGATTGTGACAAGCCAGTAGTAGCTCTAAGAAACTTAATTCTATCAGCAATTTTATTTTTTAGGATTATATCTTCCTCGTTAAGTGCAGCCATATCGCAATTTTGCAAAAAATCAGAACTTTAATGTAATCCACTTGGATTACATTAAAGAGTTTTTTATATTTGCAAATAATACAATGCAATTATTCCAATAGAATTAAAATATTGAAGCAATTGTTTAAATCTCGCATTAGAAAACTGGTAATTTTTATGTGTACGAGAAGATAAGTAAATTTGCCCACGACCTCGGCGTGGGTTCACTTATCGTACACGGGTATACCAGTGCCTCTAATGCTGTAAGTTGAGTTCCACGCCCTTTTTTAGGCTATATGTAGTGAGCTAGTGTTTGTGAGTGGTGCGGAGAATTCATACAAGATTTTAGCAGTTTCTTCCAGCAATAATTTAGCTAAAACCGCTGCTTATGAAAAGAATAGACTCTTTGTCCCAAAAACTGAGCAATCTTCAGTTGTACGAACTGCTGAAAAAAGGCAATCCGACCGCTCTCGAACATATTCATCTACGCTACAAAAGACTTCTTTTCTGGGTTGGATGGCAAGTGCTTAAGGATGATTTTGTAGTGGAAACTATTGTTCAGGATACATTCCTCAAATTGTGGCTACACCGCGACACCATTGAAACTCCGAATCATATTATTGGCTTTTTACGGTTTGTTATGAAAAGAGATTGTATATCGTATGTCACTTCGCCGAAGAATAAATTCAACCGTCTAGTTGCTTCTCTTGAAAGTTTTGAGAATTATCAGGATTATCTCGTGGGTTATGATCCCCTGAATGATAAAGAGAATCTCCTCAGTCAGGAATCCGATCAGAAAAATTTTGATGAAGTCAAAAAGGTTTTACCCGTTCTGGATCCCAAAAGAAAACACCTGATTGAACTTTGCTTGGAATATGGCTTTCAGCACAAACCAATCGCAGATGCAATGGGAAGTAGTGTGAAAGACATCAGCAATGAGGTGAGCAGAGCTATAAATGACCTTCGGAAAATTCTTAATAGAAGTTCTTTTGAACAGCCACAGGAAAAAGATTCCGATAATAAAGAGCAGTCAGAAAAACTCAGCAGTCAACAACTCGAGATTTTGAAAAGAAGGTTTGAGCAGAAATCTTCTTTTGCAGTTATCGCCCAAGAATTCAAATTACCTGAAAAGGAAGTACATCGGGAATTTCTGTATGCATATCAACATTTACAAAATCAAAACACTTCTAAAATACCTCTTTGAAATGGAAAAATCCACGATGATATTGACCCGAAGAATTCAGCTGCTGATCGATCTTCCTGCAAATGAAAAAAACGAGATGTGGGAAAAACTATACCGGTATCAGAACCGCTGTTACAGAGCTGCTAATTTAATTGTTTCCCATCTGTATGTTCAGGAAATGATCAAGGATTTCTTTTACCTTACAGAAGAAATACAGTACAAGTTGGCGGATGTAAATAAAGATGAAATGGGAATATTTACAAGATCAAAAACACACACAACTGCACGGATGGTCTTCGATCGTTTCAAAGGAGAGATCACCACTGATATTCTGGGAAGCCTAAACCATACGATTCAATCAACCTTTTCCAAAAACAAAGTGGATTACTGGCAGGGGACAAAGTCATTGAGGAACTTTAAAAAAGATATTCCAATACCGCTTCCTATTAAATGCACTACTAAAATGAGATATGATCCAGAAAAGAAAGCGTTTTGTTTCAATATGTTTGCTATTCCTGTTAAAACGTATTTAGGGAAAGATTTTACTGACAAGCGATTGATAATGGAACGTCTTTTAAGGGGAGAGATAAAGCTTTGTACATCACAGATCCAGCTGAAAGCCGGAAAAATCTTTTGGCTTGCAGTATTTGAATTTGAAAAAGAAGAGCATCTTTTAAAACCAGAAATCATCGCTGAAGCTTCCCTGTCTTTGGAACATCCTATTGTTGTAAAAGCCAATAATGTTCGAATCAATATTGGGTCGAAAGAGGAGTTTCTATATCGCAGACTTGCGATTCAGGCAAGTCAAAAAAGGATTCAAGAATGCATTGCCTATGCTCGGTCAGGAAATGGAGCCAAGCGGAAACAAAAAGCATTGTATAAAACGGAAAATTTGGAAAGCCGTTATGTAAGCCATCGGCTTCATTTGTATAGCAGGAAGCTTATCGATTTCTGCATCCAACAACAGGCGGGCACGCTTATTCTTAAAAATCAGGAAGACAAGATTGGAATTGCAAAAGAACAGGAATTTGTACTTCGCAATTGGAGTTATTATGAATTGCAGACCAAAATAAAATACAAAGCAGAAAAGGCAGGTATCGAACTGATCATTGGATAGCTAAAAAAAATAACGAGGGTGCTTGTACACCCGCAGGGTGAGGTCATGAACACTCACTAAATACTCAATAGTATATACAACGGCGTGGGCTCTTTTTTCACTTACTATATTGAGAGTATAATGTTTGAAGACAATTTACTTTACAATAGGAACTTTTTAACTGACAGAATATTTTCGTGATTTAAAACAAAATGACGTCTTTCACCATTTCTTAGAAGACAATAAGCTTCTATATAACAATGTAAATCATTTAGTGTCTCAGATTTTGACATTTGAGCAGAAGTCAGTGACACTTTTGTGAAAGATTTATTAAAAGCAATAACTTCAATGATATAAATTATTCTTTCAGTTATTTTATTCATTTTGTCTTTATATACAATCTTATATAAGTTACCTTTTTTAAATGACGATGGCATAAGTTGTTTAAAAACTCTTTGCTGGTTTATCCCGATAAGCTCGTTTGAAAATACATCTTCTTTTTGTACTTCTTTTATCGCTGAAATATTATCCTTTGTTAATATTAAATTGTTGACTTTTTGAGTAAAAATATTTCTGTACACAAACTCATAATAATATGTGTTGAAAGATATATTCAATAATTCAACAACATCTTGTACTTCATAAACTTTGTCTTTTACAGTACTTTCAGGAAAAAGATATAAATTTTCTTTATCAAAAGAAAACTCACTTTTTGAAATATCATAATCTTCAACACTCTTCAGGATATTCGATGGCAAAATCTCTTCTGAAAATCCCTGCTTGGTGGAATTGAACCATTTGCATTTGAAAAGCAATTGTGAACGTAATTTTGTACCACTAACAGTGTCGAACACTTTTTTATTTTCATTTGGTAAAACTTCTAAAACTGTCAAAATAGGAGATACAAAATCTAAATTTGCTGTAATTTTTGTTTTAACATTATCTGTTTTTTCGTAATTGGATTTTAATTTTTTAAGTTCAATATCCACTGATTTCAAAATATATTTATTGTTGACGTACTGTTGAGCATCAGTCAAAGCTAAAATATCGAGTTCAGAGTCAATACTATTTTCATTTCCTGCAATAAGTTTTAACTCAATCTCTTTGAACCATTTTCTTTCAAATAAACAAGTTTTTGTATTGAAAAAAATACAGTTGTATTGAACATCTTTTTTGCCTGTTTGCTCATTATAATTTTTAGGATTATTGATTTCGAAAACGACAAGGATTGGGGGTGTATATTCTGACTTAGCTTTAACAATCAATTCTGAGATAGACCCAAGAAATGGATTTGTTAAATATGTAACCAAGTCCCCTAATTTATACAGAGGATCATTTGTTTTTATTGATTTAATTTCCAAGTTATTAATTTTATTACAAATATATAATTATATTTGTAATGCTTACTTCTGAGTGAGGATTTTTACAACTAGGAAGGATAGAAAAATTTTAATTTTAAAATTAAAGTTTTACTTGCTGTAAGAAGACAGTATTGGATTGTAATTTACTAATCAGCAGCATTAACCCACATAGGGGGCTAGGCAACAAGCCTACAAGTTCTGCCGATAGAAGAATTGTTTCAAACCATAAAGGTAGTGATTTCAGATTAATTTCTGTCATATCTATTGATTTAGATGTTATTTTGCTATAAAGGTTAAACAAGTATTTAGGAAAAATAAACAATGACTCAGGAATGGGTACTTATCCGATTATTATGTATGTAAATGCTATATCCTCTATTGTAAATTTCAGAAGTAAGTTTTTTTATGATCAAAAGTAAGCCCGATTGGCTAAAAAGTAAAGGATATATCCATATTACCCCCTCTTTATCTGTTGAAAAAGATTGGAAAATCTATGAACAGAAAATTACCAATGAAAAGTATATTGAAAAATATGCTTTTTTTCCTTTGATGCACGATTCAATTAGTGAAAGAAAATACAAAAAATATGATGAAAGCAAACACATAAACACCAATAGTTCTGGTCGTACACATTGTTTTAAGATAAGAAAAGGAACGAGTAAACAAACAATAAAATCAAGACCCATCCATTATGCAAGCCATTTTGATTCCCTCATTTACAGTTATTATGGAACTATTTTAAATTCAAAATATTTAGAAATAATAAAAGAAGATACTGAACTTGATAAAAGTATAATCGCCTACCGGAAAATTAATTTAGAAAATCAGGAAAAGGGTAAAAGTACAATTCATTTTGCGAAGGAAGCATTTGATGAAATTGAAAATCGTTCACAGCACAAAAATGTCGCTGCACTAACATTTGATATAGAAAACTTCTTTTCTGGATTAGATCACAAAATTTTATATGGTAAATGGTGTGAAATAATCAAAGAAAATTATCTTCCTGAAGACCATTATAAGATTTTTAGAGCGTGTACAAATTTCAGCTACATACTAAGAGATAACCTTCGAACGAAATATTATCCTGGATCTAGGAGGTTTGGATTTGATGAGAAAAAACTTCATTTAATAAGAAAAGCAAAGGGATACAAATGCTTTTTTCAAGATATAAATGAATTGAGAGAGGAAATCAAGAATGGTCATCTTAAAGTTTATAGAAATCCTTTTAGCAAAAAGCTTGATAATGGGAAAGTGGTTAAAATTGGGATACCCCAAGGTCTTCCATTGAGTGCTGTGTTAGCCAATATTTATTTGCTAGATTTTGACAGGAACATTATTAAAGAAGTTGTTCGGAAATATGGTGGCTATTATAGAAGATATTCTGATGACTTATTAATAATTTGTGATTCCGAGGAAGTAGACAATATAAAACAATTTGTATTAACTGAGATTTTGAAGTATGGTTTAAAGATAAGTGCTCACAAAACTGAAGAATTCTTATTTGAAAATCTAATTTATAACAAGAATTCTGATAAAAGGCTTACATCAATTAAGATTGAAAATAATCAAAGAAGAATTGCAAAACCTCTTATCTACTTGGGATTTGAATACAGAGGATTTAGTACAAGTATTAAATCTACAAACCTATCAAAATACTTTAGAAGAATTATTTACATCGTCAAGAGGAGAGCTAAAAGAGCTGCCCAAAATATAACACCAGAAAGCAAAAGGGCGATTTACAAGCACCAAATAAAGAAGTTATATAATGCTCCTCTAAAAAATATTGACAGTGATTCTAAAGAGTTAAAACAAAAATTCCGAATGAGATATAGGTTTGTAAAAAATGAAGTGGGAGAATACGATTTGGAACCAGTAAAGATGCCCGTCAAAAAACAATCTAATTATATATCTTATTTGAAAAGATGCGATAGAATTTTTAATAGAGATGAGAACAACTCATTCTTGAATCAAGTGAAAAAAAGACAGAATATTTTAAACCACGCCATTAAGAAATATCTAAATAAAAATTTTTAGCTATCAGAATAGAACATATTTTCTTTTTAAAAGCAAAAGTGGTTTGGTTGTTTACTATAATATAGGAAAAATATAGGAGGATGAGGAATTATTGGTTGAATCTCTTGTCCTCATATTTTGCTCTTTCAGTTTTCAGAGAAACCAGCCAATCAAGATACATTTCTTGTGGCATACTGCGGTAACCTATTTTATGAATGTGCGCATATTCCTTATTCATAAGATCAAATAATTCTTTAGCTTTCGGATCGCTTAATGTAGCCTGAATATCTGTTGTATTTTGCTCTTTCATCAGTTTTTGGAACTGCTTCGTATGGGTTTCTGCCTGTAATAGCAAAGCATTGGCTAAATATGGAGAGATTTGGATTGCTCTTTCTGCGCATTTTATCGGAAAACTCCCATCATTGTCAGGAAAGCTTCTGTTGTAGGCGTTTCCTAAATCAACTAAGAGTAGTGCAAGACTTTCTTTGTTAGTAAGAGCTTTTAGATACACACCATTTTGAACAGCTTCTAAATGGATAAATCCCGAAGCCATTAACCAACTGTCCTGCGGAAATATGCCACTTGTAAGTTCGGTATTATACCAACCCAAAGATTTTATATTATGTTTGATATATACGTGGTTTGGAGCAAGTGCCAGATTTGCATCAACTCCTAATTCTTCTGCTAAAATCTTATAGAGATAAGGCATCGAGTTACAGTTCCCTTTCTGAGTGTCTAACAATTTTGAAACAAAGAGATTTGATAATTCTTTATTTCCGAAAACATCTTCAAAATCATATGTAAAGGGTTTGTATCTTACGGTGTCCATTCCCATAATTACAGGTGTTGCCTGGCACATTACCGTATAGATAGTAGCATATTTATTTACTTTGACTTCGTCATTTTCAGAATAATTAAGTTTCCTGTTTTTTAATAAAATATTACAGAAACCTTTTATAAACTTAATTTTATTGTTTAATTCTATAGTGTCATACTTTCCTTGATAGTAAGCATTTTCCACACTATAAACACCTTCTTTAAAACTATACTTCTGTTTATCAGTAAGCATATTGTCTATTGTTTGGTAAGCATCAGCATAAAAATGGTTTTCCTGTGCTTTTGAGAAAAAACAAGATATTAATATTATAAATGTAAATATTTTTTTCATTATTCTTTTGGAGTTGGAGGTATTGGTATTTCATATTCTTTCATTGGTTTAAAATATTTTACCAAATTCCCCTGATCTATTAATTCTAAGTTGTGCAAATCTTTTACTTTATAAACAAATCCCTTTTGGTAATCATTGCCATCATAATATGGTGGTTTAGCCTCTTTCATTTGAGTTAATTTGTTTTCTTTATTTATTAGATCAAACTCTGGCTTATATGGTTTAGTAATTATAATTTTATTTCCATTATAATTGAAAAACCCCAATTTTTGAATGGCGTATGTAGGACGAAGTATGTCTTCTGCTTCAGAAGACATTACTATTAATGTGTCATACCTATTAAAAACATAAAATGTTTTATCTGATTTCGAAATGTTATGATGTATTTTATCAACACTTTCAATAACTTTATCATATAATTCATCAGAAGTAAAATAAGAATTGTTAACTTCTTTTTTACAAGCTAATAAAAAGAACAATAGTAGTAAATATATTAAATTTTTCATCTTTATCTTCCTAGCTTTTTTAAATTAATCGTACTTGTTCCTAAATTTAATTTGTATGGTGATTTATTTAACCAATTATATTTCCAAAGGTTACTTTTACCATTATTAGGAGCATAATACAAATAATTACCCGGATAGTTTGTTTTACCAGTTCTATTATAATATTGATTGTCCCAATATCGCGAAACTCCATAATCTCCATCAGTTAGTCCATTTATTGGTGATGGCTGATTTACGTTTTTATGACTATGAATAGAAAAAATTAATTTTGAAAGAGATTGATCTCTGAAATTTGCGGGTGTCTTATCTTCTTCGTGTCCTGTGTAAACTGTATATAATGGACTTCCCTTTACATTATAGGCATCAAGTCCCCATTCAACATTTGAATTCTTTGCTGCAAAACTAAACACGTTAGAAGCATCATTAGCATTGGCTGTTCTACCAAAATTAATTCCATCAGAAAAAGTAGAATCCTTCAAACCATAATCAGTTGCTAAACTACTAATTATACTCCCGCTTTCAGCCGTAGGTTTTTCAACAGTCACGCTTTTACTTTTATCGACATTCCCATTTTTATCAGAAGCAAATAATGTGTCCGACTTATCATCCGTTTTTTCTATAAGCTTTACCTCTCCATTTTTAAGTAGTTGAAAATTATCAAAAATTTGTCTGCCGTCAGGATCAATATTAGAAATAGGATTATTGTACACAATATGATATGGTGACCAGCTACTATATTCTTCACTCAACGGATCGGGTGAAATCCAACGTCCGTGAGTGTCACCGATCGGCTGTGCATCAGGATCAGATAAATCAATTTCTCTTATCTCAATTATATTTCCACTTTTTGTATTGTATCTTATAGAACCGATAACTACAATACTATCCGTATCGTGGAACTCTAAATACTTGCCTTTGCTTAAAGTAGCAATCTTAGGATAATATCCATATTTTTCAAATGGATTTCCAATCGCTATATTTTTACGTCTGCGTTCTGCTTCTTCCGGGGTAATAGAATCTCTTGTCTTTAGGACTTCATCCATATAAGGACGGTTTCGTTCCTCTTTGGTTAATTTTACGGGATTCACCCATTTCTTTTCAGTTTTCGGTTTCTGTGTGGTTTGAGTCTTTTTTTTGACCTGTGCCTGTGTAAAACCTGTTATTACTGCAAAAGCAATCAATAATAATTTTTTCATAGTCATTTGTCTTATGATGGTTAAAGTTATTTATTTTTTGTTATAGTTTACTTGGATCTATCGGAATATATTTAGGTTTTTTATCTTGCTTTTTCTTGTCCTCAGCTTTTTTGATTGTTTCCTGTTGTTGTTTTTGTAGCTGATACAAATGTATTCTTTGTGCCAGTGCTTCGCTTTCCTGTTTATTGGTCTCAGTTTGCAGACTACCAAGCCACGCTTCGTAAGCGGATGCAGGCATTTCAGCATATCCCAGATTATCAATTTTGCTAAACTGCTCTTGCAGTTGCTTGAACTGATCTACAGCTTTTGGAAAATAACCCGCTCTTTCCAAATCCCTTTTATCATCTGGATTAATTCCTAATCGTTTTAGTGCAGACAACAATCTTGTCCGGCTGACATTTGATTTCTCCATATTTGGAGCTATACCATTAGGATAAAGTTCTAATGCTTTGTCTATAACTTTATTTACAAATTCATCATATCCGAATTTATGAACATAGCCTCTTGCCAGATCAAAATACGTCATTCCCAGCAATTCCTTTTTGGTAAGGTTTTCCATATAGATTTTATTTTGAAGAGCTTCGGATTTAATGTAGCCTGATTCTAATAAAAACGTATTGGTAGAAAACATTCCGTTGGTCAATTCTATATTCCGCAATTTTCCTTCGTCATCTATGAAACGAATGTAGGAATGATTTGGGGCTAATGCTAAATAAGCTTCTGTTCCCATAGCTTCCGCAAGCATCAAATAATACTGAGGCATAGAATGGCATTGCCCAGATCCCGTTTTCAGAAGTCTGGAAACAAACATTTTGCTCCAGTCTTTTTCTCCCAAATAATCTTCAAAATCATATTCAAAGGCTTTATGGGTTGTTCCACCCAAATTCATATCCTTAGAGAAATACTCAAATAACATCAGGTTCTTAGAAACATTACTTTCAGTGTCCTGTTTCCGTTCTTTCATTTTCTGCAACAATTGTTTTGCAGTTTTCTGTATGCCTGATTTGAATTGTGATAAATTCTGTTTATTACCGTAAAAAGCGTTCTCAACAGCAAAATTCGCATCTGTCAAAGAATAATTTTCGGCATCCATTCCGGAGAGTTTATCAAAAGCATCGTAATAGGATTTTGTTCCTGCTTTTCCGGATAATGTGGGTAGGTCGTAAGACATATTTCGTCCATTCGTAACCCAATCACGAAATTTCATTTCTTCTGCATCCTTGTTCAATTCAGCCTGTTGCCGATTTTTTTCCTTTTCTTCAGCTTCAACACGTTTAAAATCCTCTAAAACCATTCTTCTATTTTGCTCTTCTTGCTTGGATAAACTACCATTGATATAGTTTTGGGGAACAGCAGGAACATTACTTTTACTTGATGTAAGCAAGTTGTTATTAGAATAATTCTGAAAAGTGTTTGGTACAGGACTTTGTATGGTAGGCAGATTCGGAATCTGCGAAAATCCTATCGTATTAAAACATAGAAATAGAACTAAGAAATAAACTTTTCGCATTGCATTTGTAGTTTGTGTTTTTGACAGTATAAGAATAAGGAAATTTTGTAAAATCTATTATAGGTATTTTCCCACTCTTTGCTTCCAGTGTTTTTATGGATGTTTTCATAGTTTAGTTTTTTTTTGTCATTTGGTGAAAATAAAAAAGAGCGTGAATTGACATCACCCTTCGTTCAGGTTACTCGAATAACCCACTAAAGAAATGACGCAAAACACGCCCCGGAAGGGCGCATCTCACAATCATATTTTCTTTAGTATTTATATTTCGAGTATTTGAACGAAGAAAATGAACTGCTTAACGCAAAATTTTTATATGTATTTTATACTTTATTTTATAATTATTTGATTTTTGATTGATTACAAATATATTAAGAAAATTTTAGTAAAAAAAGAGTAAAAAAAATTAGAGATCTAAAGTGAAAAAAAGCTAACCTTAATTTAGTAATGATATAAATTACTTTTTTAAAATTTGTTGTTGTTGTCCTCTGTTGGAATGTGGGAAAATCTGCTGTTTTGCTGTGACTGATTTTTCCATACTTCAATAGAGTGGTTTATGAAAAGTTTTACTATTCGGACTTTTTCGCCTCAAACCCATCTTTAAACCTTAAAAAATCTTCTGCTTTTTTAGGATTATTCTTAATCCAAAGATGCACAAACTTAGTATTTTTATTCAATGTTTTTCATTTAATTTTCACCATTTTTTTTCTTTTCACAAGCAATTCCTTCTTTGCATCTACGTAAAATTTGTAGTGCTTTATGCTTTACAAAATGATTTCCAGAACAAAAAAAACGAGTTCCGAAGTTTTTTTTCACCCTTTTCGCAGAAAAGGCAAGAGAGTCTAGGTAGTACAAAATGTAAATTTTGTACATACAAAGACACATCTTGCTATATAGCTTTCATCATTTAGAAATTTTATTTAGTCTAGTATATTTTAGACCAGTCGGAATAGTTGATTTTAGTCTAGTTTGGGTCTTTTAATAATTGGAAGATTAGATAGCGAAGAACTTTTGTAAGAGTGCGAAAACTCAAGTGTATTCATATTTTTTTCGAGAGTAGATTGCCAATTCAAAATAGGTCTTCCCAATGAATTTTTCCAATCTGCTTCTTCCCATTTCTGAAATTTCTGAATCAATAAATTATCTAATTTTTCTGAGTAGTCTTTTAAAGTTTTTGCAAAATCCATAAACTGTTTTAGGGTAGGATATTTGGAAAATGAATTATGCAAAATAATTTCCGGCTCTAGGTTCTGATCCAATTCTTCAATCGGGTCTTTCATTATTTCATCAGTCTTTGGTGTTACTTTTGGCAAGTCATTTATTTTTAAAATGAAACGATTCGGAAAACCACGATTTCTATTATAATCTAAAAGTCCTAAAAGTTTGAGTTTATTTTTCGCTGTAATAATAGTTTGTCTGGAAAGCCCAAGTTCTTTTGCCATTTGATAGTCTGATAACACAATTTCCTTTTGCAAATCCTCACATTTGTAGAGGATAAAAGCAAAAACAACGATGGTATTTGCACCAATTTTATTTTTTGAATTTAAATCAAAAATTTTTTCAAATAAGTTTACGTCAGAAGTTTTAGAATTTTTCATCGCTTAAATCTCGGTTTAGACTGGTTTTCAACTTCACTGGTTTGTTGATTAAGATATTCATTCAAATCTTTAAAATCTGAATATAGAACCCGACAATCTTTCGCATTTTGTATTTCACTACTAATGATTTCAACAGCACGATTTCCAGCTTCATCATTATCAAAATAAAGCTCCACTTTTTCATATTCTCCGAGTGAATTTTTAATATTATTAATCATTGAAACGGAATTCAAAATGATATAATCAGAATATTTTTTTTCTAATTCATTTTCTAGATTTTTAAATGAAAGAAAATCAAAAAAACCTTCGAAAATCCTTATTGAATTTGAATCGTTTTTAATCGTCGAAATGTCTTTTTTACCCAAGCAAATTTTGGAGTATTTATTGCGAATTTCGTAACCGCCAGAATCGTTTTTGAAACCTATTCCGAAATAGTTTTTATCGTTCATTCGGTAATGAATTTCGTATAAAAATTGGGTTTGATTTCCAACATTTCTTTCCTTTAAATATTCCAAAAGTGCAGGATGCTGAACATTTTCAATCTTAATAATCTCATAGTTTTTAGAAATATTTTCTGGTTTAAGATTTGAAATATTTTGCTGATGAAAAGAAGAGAAATTCTGATTTTCTGCCCAAAGTAAAACTTCACTTACTAATGCATTCAAATATCTTTTCATAAAATCGATATTTTTTCCACCGATTCCTTCAGAGTGCAAATACCAGTAGTTTAGATTTTTATTAATTTTAAAAGAGGCGTGGTTCTCTTTGGCAAATGGATTGAGAAACCACGCTTCTTTTTCCGATTGTTTCGTGGGAAGGTGTCCGAGACAAAGGAGGACTTCTTCCAACGGGATTTTATTAAATTGTTTGCAGTTCATTTTTAAATTTTTCTGTGATTTTGTTAAAAGACTTACCTAATTACCATATTCTTGATAATCAAATCATTATTTCAATTTTTCACCTTACCTTAAAATACCTACTTACCAGAATCTTCTTTGTAGGTAAGTTCAGGTAGTTTTAAAAAATTGGACATACCTTAATGATAAATTGATTTTCAAGTATTTAAAGCATTTAGGTAAGTAGGTAAATGATTAGATAGTATTAAAATTAATTTGCGATTTTCAACCTAATGAGGTAACCGTAAATTTGTCTTTGTGGATGTTTAACTCTGGGAAATTTGAAAGACGATAAAGCCCTTCCGATTTTCAAATGATTGAGGCGAATTCCGTGAGAATTGAGATCAATCATCACTTCTGTGGCGGTTTTAAATTCTTCCAGATTGTCAGATGCTTCATAGAATTTACTTACCATTTCCTGCTCTAAGGTCATTTGCGTGAATCGCTCATTGCGTTTTTCGTTTTCGGAAATATCTGCTAAAGTAAGTTCAGGATTGTAATTTTCTCGTTTGTAAGCGTTGAAATAAGCTTGAGCCCAAACTTTATCAATATCAATATCAGACGAATAATTGAAGTTAATTTTCTCGATAACTTCAAAAATAATCCAACGAACACTGCCTGATTCGTCTGTTAGAAAGTCCGTTTTGTTGGTAGAACCCACGAAACTGCAAATTCTTTCCAGATATTCGGCTTTTCTTGCATAAGGCAATCTTTCATTGATATGCGTTTTTGAGATCATCGCTTTCAAAGAATTGATGTCAGCTTTTGCCAAAACCGAAAGTTCATCTAAATTGATAATCAAATTTTTGCACAATTTGATTCTGCTATCTTTATCCAAGCCAATATCTTCCGAGAGGTAATTTGTTAGTTTTTCAGGAATAAAAAATCTTAAGAATGTTGACTTTCCACTATTCTGAATGGTATTTGCCAAAACCAAACAATGCTTATTGATTTTCTCTTTTTCTAAAGCACAAAAGACCGCTCTGGTAAACCATTTTTCAACGTGATACAAAAATTTTTCATCATCGTTAGTCCTCACATAACTGCATAATTTTGCGATATGATCTTCGCCATCCCAATCCTCCAAGCTTTCAATATATTCTGAAATAGGATTATACTGTTCTATCAAATGGCTTCTGACCAAGATCTCCAATTTATTAATCGGTATATTAATTCCAGATTGAATGAGCTCTATATACAATGAGTTTAAATTTAGATTTGTCCATTTTTTATCTAGTATCAGTTTGATTTCAAACTCCAGAGAGATGGTGTTAAATCTTAATGAATATTTCGAATTGAGATAATTTAGAGTGCGATCAAAAATAGTTTTGCCTTCTGTACCATTTTGATACAGAGTATTTTTCTCTTCCATAAAAACATCTGGGTATTGTGGAAACAGACACAAATAATTATTATATTTGTACTTTACTTCCAAGTAAAACAAAGATTTTAAGCCTAACTACTGCTATAGTTAGGCTTTATTTTTTGCGTAAGGCAAATTCTATCGCTTCTTGTTGAATTTCATCATTTGATTTATGGCTGTTTTTTAACAACCATTCGTCAATTTTTTTGCGTTCAAAAAATAGAACTTTCCCGTTAGGCTTAGAAAAAGGAATACTGTGCGAATGAACTAATTTGTAGATGTAGGATTTCTTGAATCCCGTATAATCTGCAAGTTCTTCGACGTTGAGAATTTCCTTTAAACCGAAAATATGTTTTTCAATTCGGTTGAGTTTGTGCAGAATGATTTCGTTATTTTCCATTGCTTTCGTTTGACAAATTTAATGAAGCAAAAGTCATCATAGAAAACCATAAAAACAATAGAGTCAAACACTTAAAGGCGAAATAAGAATGATATGGATTAATCTGGAATATCAAAAGTCTAAATAAGAATAATCTGGATTAAAATAGATTCAGTACAATTTTACCAGATAAAATATTACTCTAGCTAAAAATATATTTTTTACAGTTCTATATTTAGTTCCGGGATAATCTCAGCAGCTTCTTTCATTTTGCTATCCACGATTTTTGCATAAATCTGAGTCGTTCTTAATTCTCGATGTCCCAATCTTTTGGAAACTGTGTAGATATCTGCACCATTTTCCAAAAGTAAAACAGCATTTGTATGTCGAGCTGAATGAAAAGTTATATGTTTCGGAACCGCAGCACGATTGCACCAACGGATAATTTCTGTATTGTAAGTCATCCCATATTTCAAGCCTTTGAAAACTCTTTCTTGGGGATCTTGTCTTTCGCCCAACAATTCTCTGGCTTGTTTTGAAATATAGAGATATTCTACACCCTCAGTTTTTTCTTGACGGAAATTGACTCTGGAAATATCACCTTCATCACGAACTTCTTTCCAAATCAAAGTATTAATATCTGACCAACGTAATCCCGATAAGCACGAAAAAAGAAAAGCCTTTTTCAAAACCGGATATTTACATTCTGCTTTTGCTAATCGTTGTAGTTCATCAAAAATCAGATATTCTCTTTGGCTCTCAGCTTGTTCAAATGATTTTATTTTCGAAGCATAATTTATAGTCAAATATCCGTTATCGAAAGCATTTCGAAGTGCAGCTTTAAACTTGTTAAAATAAGAATACTTTGAGTTTTGAGAAAGTGGAATTTCACTTCTGGTGAGAGCGTCCTTTTCAAAATATCGGTGAACTTTTTTGACAAACTTTTCATCAATTTCATCGAAAGTCATATTCTTTGAAACGATTTTTTTTAGATGTTGCAAAGTAGAATACCAGTTGCCATAATTATTAGAAGAATCTTGTAATCGTTTTTCATCTGTCAACTCTTCAAAATATGTTAAAAAAGTTCTTTTACTTTTCACCGTATCTTTTAAGTCGTAACGTCCTTGGACATATTCAGCTTTTTTGATTGCCAAAATACTTTCGGCAAGAGCCATAGCTTCTTTATTTTCTTTTTTTTCCTTAGGCGTTTTAGGTTCAGGATGTAAATAAAGTTTCAAGTACTCAAAATCCCGCAGATGAATTCTTTTTCCTTGTACATTAGTGGAAGAACCTTTGTAATACTCAATGAAAAGACTAATCCTTCCATCAGCTAAATTTTTCTGTTTTAAAGTGATATTCATACATTTTATTTGAGGTGTACATTTGTACACCTCGTGGCTATTTTTAGTAGCTCAAGGTGTACACCAGGTGTACAAATATATAAATAAACTCCAAAAAGAGAAAATAAAAATTATATAAATATCTGATAATCAAACAAAAGACAGAAAAAGAAATCAAAGAAAAGCTTATTTATTTCCCGATACAGAATTTAGAAAAAATATTCCCTAAAACTTCATCATTGGTTACTTCACCAGAAATTTCACCCAAATATTCAAGTGCGTTCCGAAGTTCATACGCTAATAATTCAGTTGAAATTTGGAGGGTAATAGCTTCTTTCACTTTATTTACCGCATCCAAAGATTTTTGCAAGGCTTCAAAATGACGCTGATTCGTTATGACAACGTTATTTTCTTCCGATTTTAATTGCTCAACATAAGAAGACAATTCGTTTTTAAGATCCTGAATATTTTGATTTTCAACAGCTGAAATTTTGATAAAGTCAAAATCATCCGAAATTGCATTTCTGAAAACATTTTCAACATTTTCATATCTTTCGGGAGATACTTCGTCGATTTTTGTAGCACAGATAATCAATTTTAAATCATCTCTTTGCAATGATTTGATCATTTGGATATCTTCAGAAAAATCTTCTGTTGCAGCATCGGCTAAAAACACCAAAATATTTGCATTTTCAACTTTTTCTTTGGCTTTTTTTACACCGATGGCTTCAATTTCGTCAACTGTATCACGCAATCCCGCCGTATCGATCAAACGGAAAGCATGACCTTTTATATGCAAAATCTCTTCAATTGTATCTCTTGTTGTCCCTGCAATATTGCTTACAATCGCTCTTTCTTCTTTTAGCAAAGCGTTCAGTAAGGTTGATTTTCCGGCATTTGGCTTTCCGATGATAGCAACTGCTGTTCCGTTTTTAATGGCATTTCCGTATTGGAAACTTTCAATAAGAGAATTTAATTTTAATTCAATTTTATCTAATAATTGATTTAAAGCTGATCTATCCGCAAATTCCACATCTTCCTCAGCAAAATCCAGTTCCAATTCAATTAATGAAACAAAATTTAACAAATCGGTTCTTAATATTGATATTTCATTGGTAATTCCGCCTTTTAACTGATTGATGGCAACTTTTCTGGACGCTTCATTTTCTGATGCAATCACGTCTGCAATTGCCTCAGCCTGAGAAAGATCAATTCTTCCGTTGATAAAGGCTCGAAGCGTAAACTCACCCGCTTTCGCCATTCGAGCTCCATTTTTGGTCAAAGTTTCAAGAATACGTTTCCCGATGTGTGGCGAGCCGTGAAAAGCAATTTCCACAGAGTTTTCAGTCGTAAAACTTTTCGGAGCCAAAAATATAGACAACATTACTTCATCAATCGCCTCTCCTCCATCCATAAAATAGCCGTAATGAATTGTATGAGATTTTTGTTTCCCTAAATTTTTACCGGGAAAAGACTTTTGAACGACAGACAAAGCATCATTTCCCGAAACCCGGATAATGCCTAAAGCCCCTATTCCATTGGCCGTAGCCAACGCACAAATGGTATCGTTATTCATAGTGCAAAGATAGTGGTTTTAATGTAATTTTTCAGAAGCCGGGAACCTGCTTTCACTACTCGCTTTTTCTGGTATTTGCGCGGCGGCTTCGCCGCCACACAAATACCAGAAAAGAGCTCAGACACGCCGTTCAATCAGGGCTAAAGCCTTGCTTGAAGAAAGAAATATTTGCCGGTTTCATCTTAACTTTTAAAATTATTTGATGAAATTGAAGTATATAAATTATATTTTTTCGGCGGCGGCTTTGCCGCCGCCGAAAAAATATAATTTCAAACACCACAAAAAACCTCACCGATTTGAAACCGATGAGATTTAAATTTACAAATCATCAAAAAGATTTGATTATCTTTATTTATAACGGACTTACCAATTCCGTAAACCAGCTTTTAACTTCTCCTTCCAAATAAGGTGCAAGCTTTTCTTCGCAGGTTTTATGATAATTATTTAGCCATTCAATTTCTTCTTCAGAAAGAATTTCTTTTACGATTATATCTTTAAAAAACGGACAGAAAGTCAATGTTTCGAATTCATAAAAAGTACCAAAATTTGTTTTTTCTGATTCTTTTACGGCAATTAAATTTTCATGACGGATTCCGTATTCGCCTTCCACATAAAATCCCGGTTCGTTTGAGCAAACCATTCCCGGAAGCAATTCTTGTGGGTTCATATCTTTTCTGATATTTTGTGGACCTTCATGCACATTCATAAAACTTCCGACACCATGACCGGTTCCGTGATTGTAATCTTTTCCTTCCATCCACAAAGGCAATCTTGCGATCGCGTCCAACTGAACTCCTTTTGTTCCTTTTGGAAATTTCACCATTGATAAACGAATCAACCCCTGCAAAACTAAAGTTGAATTTTTCTTAAACTCCTCAGAAACCGCACCTAAAGCCAAAGTTCTTGTAATATCCGTTGTTCCTTCAAGATATTGACCTCCGGAATCTACCAAAATACTTGCGTCATTTGTCACCTCTTTACTTCCTTCACTTTTTGCAGAATAATGCATAATTGCACCATTATCTTTATATCCGACGATGCTTCCGAAACTTTCTCCAACAAAATTTTCACCTTCCGCTCGAAAATTTTTCAGCTTTTGTCCGATAGAATATTCGGTCATTGCTTCTTTTCCTGCGTTGTGAGTGAGCCAATACAAGAATTTTACCATCGCTACGCCGTCTCTTACCATTACTTTTCGGAAACCTTCAAGTTCAGTCTCGTTTTTTTGAGCTTTCATTAAATTTCCTGGAACAGCGGCTTTTACAAATTCATTGTTAATCTTTAAAGCTTCAAAAATTGACTGGTTGCTGTTTGGAGAAATTAAAATTTTCTCATTGTTACAAGTCTTTAAATGATTAAAAAACTCCTCGTAAGGCATCATTTTAACAAAAGATTCATCCATTTGCTTTCTGGCCTCAACTTCCATTTTATCAAGATCGGTAAAGAGAATCGCATCATTTTTGGTAATAATAAGATATCCTAAAAATACAGGATTACTTTCGACATCACTTCCTCTCAAATTTAAAGTCCACGCAACATCATCCAAACTCGAAATGACATGAACCGTCACTTCCTGCTCCTCCATTTTTTGACGAATCGCCGAAATTTTATCAACAGTCGATTTTCCGGCTCTTTCTACAGGATGTGTATATATAGGGTTTTTTGATGGATTTCCTCTGTCTTTCCATATATATTTTAAAAGAGGAAGGTCAACCAACATCAAGTTTTTTGAATTTAATTTTTGGCACAAAAGTTCCCAGTTAGCATGAGAAGTCGCCAATGCATTAACGGCAACTTTTCCGTTTGCAGGAATTTCAGAAATAATCCAGTCGATATAGTTGGGCGTGCCTTCCATTCCGTCTTTGAAAAGATCAATTCCCGAACCTTCCAATTCTTTAGGAGCCTGAGTAAAATATCTGCCGTCGGTCCAAAGCCCGGCTTTATCTTTTGTGATTACTACAAAACCTGCCGAACCAAGAAATCCTGAAAGCCAGGCTCTTTCCTGCCATTCTTCCGGTAAATATTCGCTCATATGAGGATCTGCAGAATATACGATAAATGCATCTACATTATTTTTCTGCATTTCTTCACGAAGCGCTGCTACTTTTTCCTTTGAAGTCATTTTTTGAATTTTTAAAACCGAAAGTTACAAAAAATTGATTTTTCAGAGCCTTAAAATAATTTTTAAATCAAAGAACATTAAACAAAATACGATTTGCAACTGCTAAACATTATAATTTCAAATCTTCATTAAAACCATAATATTTTGGTGAGGTTCTTGCTATATTCCAAATATGGGAAAACAGAATTACAATAATCACAGAAAATTTTATGCACCTCATCATTTTGTGCTTCTTCCGTTGCTGATCATTTTAGAAGGTTTTGGAATTTATAAAATTTATAGTGATACAGAAAATGAGCTGATTTGGATATTATTTTCAATTGTTACATTTCTGATTGTCTATTTAGCAATAATGGTTCGACAGCATTATGCTTTAGGGAACCAAAACCGTATTGTAAGGCTTGAATTTAGGCAGAGATACTTTGAAATTTTCAATAAAAGATCGGATGAAGTATGTGAGAAACTAAGTTTCAGTCAGATTGCGGCATTACGTTTTGCTTATGATGACGAGTTTAAAGAACTTTTATATAAAGCCTTAAACGAAAATATTTCCGGTGATGAAATCAAAAGATCAATCAAAAACTGGAAACCCGACAACCAAAGAATTTAAATTATATAATCACTAAAAATAAACTATTATGAGAAAGTTAACTTTATACAGCATGAGTCTCTTTAGTATTCTTTTATTGACAAGTTGCGAAGCAATAGAAACAATCTTTAAAGCCGGTATGTGGTGGGGAATCATTTTAGTGGTAGGCGTTGTAGCCCTTTTATTGTGGCTATTTTCAAGGGGTAAGAACTCTTAACCAAATTATTTTATGGATCAATCAGACATTGAGATTATTTCTCACCTAAAGCCGTCGAAGATTGTCAAAATCATGAAAGATCCGGTAGCTTCTGCAAAGGCGGTGAACCTTATTTACACTTCCGATGCAGAAACAGCCGGTATTATCCGAAAAAAGAAAGGAAAAAATTTTTCTTATTATAAAGACGGCGAAAAAATCAAAGACAAAAACGAAATCAACCGTATCAACAAGCTGGTAATCCCTCCGGCGTGGGAAAATGTCTGGATTTGTGCTTTGGAAAACGGTCATTTGCAAGCAACAGGTTTTGATGCAAGAAAAAGAAAACAATACAAATATCATTCGCTCTGGAGCGCATTGAGAAATCATACCAAATTCTACAGAATGCTTCAGTTCGGTTATGCGTTGCCTGAAATCAGACTGCAGCTTGAAAAAGATTTGGCATTAAAAAATTTCGAAAAAAGAAAAATGCTTGCGCTTATTGTAAGTCTTATGCAACGTACCAACATCAGAATCGGAAACAGTATTTACGAAAAGCTTTACGGTTCTTTTGGTTTAACGACTTTAAAAGGCAAACACGTTCATATCAACGGGCAAAAAATAGAATTTTCATTTAAAGGAAAAAAAGGAATCATGCATCATGTTGATCTTAAAAGCAAAAGGTTGGCAAAATTGGTGCAGAAATGTAAAGAAATTCCAGGAAAAGAACTCTTTCAATATTTTGATGATGAAGGAAAAAGACATTCTATAGATTCCGGAATGGTAAATGATTATATTAAAGAATTAAGCGGTGAAGATTTTACGGCCAAAGATTTCAGAACTTGGGCAGGAACCGTTAATGCATTGATTGCTTTTAAAGAAATCGGCTATGCTGAAAACAACACACAATACAAAAAAAAGGTAAAGGAAGCTTTAGACATCGTGGCTTCACATCTTGGAAATACAAGTACCGTTTGCCGAAAATATTACGTTCATCCTTTAGTTATCAATCTTTACGAAAACAATACGATCAAAAAATATCTTGATGAGCTTGAAAAAATAGAAGAAAATGATGGAAAAGCCGGATTGACACAAGAAGAAAAACTTGTGTTGAAAATTCTGGAAAACGAGAAAATGTGATTTTAAAGGTGAATTATCACTCTGCTTTGCTCTTAAATTAAAAACCAGGAAGCGTAATGGCTGGCAAAGATTCCCCTTCTTTCATTTCCATAATCTCTCTGGTTTCATCAACAGAAATATCAAGTGCTCCCGATAAAAATCCGGATAATTTTGCAATACATTTTTGATAAGAAGAAGTGATTTTAAACGGTTGAAAGCCCTTTTGAAAAGTTGTACTTCCATCATTTATTTTCATGATTTGGTAGGTTCCTTTTATTAAACCTTTACAATTTTTCTGATTGATATTAACCTGGAAATTCCTCGCATCAACGAAATACAAAACATCAGGTTTCAATTTGTTTTTATCTAAAATGAGTTCTGCTTGTGAGTAATTTTTTAAATCGAAATACCATTTAGAGCCTTTTAAAGTTCCATTCAACAATTCATCTTCAGGAAATCTATATTCCTCAATTTGTGGTGCTAAAGGAATTTCTTTTACCACTTTCTTTTTATGTTGTGCAAAAACGGTTTGAGACAATAACAAAAAGACTAAAAGTATTTTTTTCATTTTCTGAAAATTTAGTATTGTCAAATATAATCATTCTAAAATGCAAATAGTCTCTATCGATTTTTTGTACAAATTAATTGTTGTAAATTTGTAACATTAGCAATTAATTAAATAATACAACATAATATGTCAAAAGCAATTTCGCAAGTGCCATTTGCAGTAAACGAGCCGGTAAATTCTTATGCTCCGGGAACTCCAGAAGTAAAAAGCCTTATCGCTCAATACAAAAAAATGTGGGCTGAAAAGATAGAAATACCAATGGTAATCAACGGTAAAGAAGTAAAAACTGATGATAAAGTTCAACTTCAGTCGCCACAGGATCACGCTCATGATTTCGGTTTTTATCACAGAGGAACAATGCAGCATGTGGATGATGCCATCAACTCAGCTTTAGCAGCTAAACAAGCCTGGAATGAGCTTGGCTGGGAACATCGTGCAGCGATTTTCTTGAAAGCAGCAGATTTATTGGCGGGGCCTTACAGAGATGTAATCAACGCGGCAACAATGATTGGACAGTCTAAAAATGTACATCAGGCTGAAATTGATGCTGCTTGTGAGTTTATTGATTTTTTAAGATTCAATGTAGAATTCATGACGGAAATGTATTCCGAGCAGCCGGTTTCTGACGCAGGAATCTGGAATCGTGTAGAATACAGACCATTGGAAGGATTTTGTTTTGCGGTAACTCCGTTCAACTTTACGGCGATTTCAGGGAATTTGCCAACTTGTATGGCAATGCTTGGAAACGTAGTAGTTTGGAAGCCTTCAGATAAGCAGATCTATTCTGCAAAAGTGATTATGGATGTTTTAATCGAAGCAGGTCTTCCTGCAGGTGTTATCAACATGATTTTTACAGACGGAAAAGAAACTGCAGATAAAGTTTTAGCACACAGAGATTTTGCAGGACTTCACTTTACAGGATCTACAAAAGTTTTCCAGGGAATGTGGAAAATGATTGGAGACAATATTCACAATTACAGAACTTATCCGAGAATTGTTGGAGAAACAGGTGGAAAAGACTTTGTAATTGCACATCCTTCTGCAAATGTAGAAGCCGTGGCAACCGCTTTGGTAAGAGGTTCTTTCGAATATCAAGGACAGAAATGTTCTGCTGCTTCAAGAGCTTATATTCCAAAATCTCTTTGGGATGATGTGAAAAAAGTAATGGAAACTCAGATGAAGTCAATTAAAATTGGTTCTCCTGAAGATCCGTCAAACTTTATAAACGCTGTAATTGATAAAAATTCTTTCGAAAAATGTAAAGGATATATCGAAAGAGCAGAAATGTCCAGCAATGCTAATGTAATAATCGGCGGAAAATGTGATGATTCTAAAGGCTGGTTTGTAAATCCAACCGTAATAGAAACTACTGATCCTCAATACGAAAGTATGGTTGAGGAAATATTCGGGCCAATTTTATCTGTTTATGTTTACGAAGATCAAAACTGGAAAGAAACCCTTGCTTTGGTAGATTCTTCTTCTCCTTATTCATTGACGGGTTCTGTTTTCGCACAAGACCGTTATGCAGTAAATGAAGCATTCAAAGCATTGGAAAATGCATCTGGAAATTTCTACATCAACGACAAACCAACGGGCGCAGTTGTTGGTCAGCAGCCTTTCGGTGGCGGCAGAGCTTCAGGAACGAATGATAAAGCAGGTTCTAAAATGAACTTATTGAGATGGACCTCTGTAAGAAGTATCAAAGAAACTTTTGTTTCACCTAAAGATTACAAATATCCGTATTTAGGATAATTATTATTGAACAATCATTTGTCATGATAAATAAAGCCTCGGAATTTCGGTTTCGAGGCTTTTTGTTAATAACAATCATAATTAACATTTTTTTAATATTTCGAAAAACTCTTTCGGAATAATTATTGGAGTCCAAGTCATATACACCATAAAAATAATTATTATGAAAAAGTTTTTGTTATTAACATTAGGAATAGGATTTTTCGCGGCGAGTTGTGGATCAAAAGAGCCACAAATGTCATCCAGCAACACAGATTCTACAGCTGTAGATACAACCATGAATGCAGCACCACCTGTGGCAGACACGATGAGAACAACGCCAACAACGCCAAATACTGACAGTATCAAAATGCCAACCGATACTGTTACCGCTCCTGTAACGAGATAGTAGCTAACTAAGAAAAGGGGAAATCCGCAGAATTGATCTGCGGATTTTTTTTATTTCATTAAAAGAGGTTCTACGGAATATCCCAATTTTTTCAGTTCCTGAATCAAACCGCATTGATAATGTAAATGTCCCAAACCTACAGCAACAAATACATTGTTATTTTCGAAAAGCTCAGGTAAAATTTTCATCCATTTTTTGTTTCTTTCTTTGCGAATGATTGTTTCATGTTCATTGATGTTTTCACAGGATTTATCAAACTCGTATGGAAATTTAAATGCTCCATATTTTTCCAACAAACCTGAGCAAGTGTTTTTAGATTTGTTGTATTGTCTTAAAATTAATTTAATTCCGAAAGCTGCAGATTTCCACGTTACAGAATCTGAGGCTTTAGAATTTGCTCTGCTCAAGTAATTCATTTGCTGGTCGATTGTTTCCAGATAACACATTTTCTTATTATTTTCCTTTCCTTTCTTTTGAATATATTCATCTAAAAAATATTCATCAGAAGGATTAAGATAAATGCAATTTTTTGCATTGAATTTCATTTGAAGCTTAAAGGCCATTTCACTTGGATTAAATCTTCTAAAATCGGTTTTTTCGTTTTTAAAGATTTCTTTTACCAGATTCAATTGCTCCTTATTTAAAATTATTTCTGCTTCGTCTGTTGGATTTCCATAGTTTTCGGCAGTTTTTCTTATCATTTCCATTTCAGTAACGACGACATCTGAAGACATTAAGCTTTTATCCAAAACAGGATATTTATTGTAAAATGATTCTCCGAAAAAATGCATAGTTCCATATAAATAGGAAGTATGTTTGCCATTTTTTGACGTTACTTTCCACAAGTGAGTTTCCTGTGCAAAAACTGTTGCCGAAAAAAACAGAAGTAAAAAGGCTGCGCAGATATTAATTTTGTTTTTCATGATTAAAAAATATTTTGTGATATTTAATAAGTATCAAAACTTCTTGAATTATTACAAATACCCTGAAAATTTTATTTTAATGAATTTAAATTCTTCTTATAAATCTTAATATTTTTCTATATTTGATCAACATAAACAATTATAATATCATTATGAAAAAATTAGGAATAGCAGCAGTTTCAGCTTTATTATTTTTTGGAAGCTGTGCAGATAAAAAAGAAAACCGAGACGAATTCAAAGCAGAGCACAATAAAGATTCTCTAAGAAATTTAATGGGCGATTCAGCAGTAGCCAATTCTGAACACGCGCCTGTAACGGCAGCCGATTCTGGAAGAAAATCTGTAGATTCTGTAGCATCACCAACAGATTATGAAAGCAAAGAAAAAAAGCCGAATACCCAAGTTGGCGGTCATCGATAAAAATAAAATCCGTAGTGAAAGCTGCGGATTTATTTTTTTAATGAAAAAACGAAATTATCTGCAATTTTTAAAAAAAGTAATATATTTACGTCGTGATTACAAAATGTATTCAATTAAAAAATCTATGAAAAAAACATTAATATTATCATTCCTTTTCATGGCAGCAATTGCATTCGGACAGGGAATTAAATTTGAAGACGGCAACTTTAAAAGCCTTTTAGAAAAAGCAAAAAAAGAAAACAAGCTTATTTTTGTCGACGCCTATGCCGTTTGGTGTGGGCCTTGCAAATTGATGGTGAAAAATATTTTCCCGTTAAAGGCTGTTGGCGATCATTACAATGCACGCTTTATCAATGCAAAAATTGATATGGAAAAAGGCGAAGGAATTGACCTTGCTAAAAAATATAACGTAAAAGCATTTCCTACTTATTTATTCATCAACGGAGACGGCGAAGAAGTTCACAGAACTTTAGGTTATGTGGAAGAAGCTGATTTTATACAGTTTGCGAAAGATGCAGAAGATCCGACTAAAACTCTTACCGCTTTAAAGAAAAAATTTGAAAACGGCGAAAAAGATCCTGCGTTTTTATTAAACCTTGCCGGACTTACCGTTTACAGCGATACAGAAATGGCCAATAAAGTTTTGGAACGTTATTTCTCAGGAAAACCGGAAATCACAAAGGAAAATCTACAATTGCTTTTCACAGCAATGAAAAGTACAGATGGCGTAGCTTACAAAGTTTTCCAGGACAGAAAAGCTGATATTTTGAAAATCGTTCCTGAAAAAAATTACGAAAGTCTCGATAAAAATGTAAAAATAAATACCATTATTACCAAAGCTTACAATCCTGAAACTAAGAAAATGAATGAGACTTATTTCTTAGCTGAAGCTCAAAAATTCCTGAGCAAAGAGGAAGCTGAAAAGTTATTGCAAAAAGTAAAATCGAGCAGAGCTTTAAAAAACAAAGATTTTGCAACGTATGAAAAAATAAATCTTGAATTGTACAAAGATTATTCGGGGGCGGGTTCAGAAGAATTAAATTCTTTAGCATGGAACTTCTTTGAAAACGTAAGCACAAAATCTTCTTTGGAAACTGCTTTGAAATGGGCTCACGAATCTGTAAAGAAAAATGAAAATTATGCAAATACAGATACGTTGGCAAATCTTTACAACAAAATAGGCGATAAGAAAAATGCTAAAATCTGGGCTGAAAAATCTGTTGAATTAGGAAAAGCAACAGGCCAAGATACCGCAGATACAGAAAAATTATTGAAAAGTTTATAATCCTTATTTAAAACATAAAAAACGCCGCTGAATTTTATTCAGCGGCGTTTTTGTTATCATTTATTTTAAGTAAATTTCGTCAGTTCGAGTAGCGAAGCGTATCGAGAACTTCGGTTATAAAATGAAAGTTTCTCGATAAGGTTTTCTTCAAAAACCTACTCGAAATGACGTATCTCATGAAATATTTCTTAATATTGAAACAAAACACTTCCCCACGTAAAACCGCTTCCAAAGGCTGAAAGAAGAACAAGATCTCCTCTTTTTACCTTTCCTTCCTGAATCGCTTCACTTAAAGCAATCGGAATAGAAGCCGCTGTTGTGTTTCCATATTTTTGAATATTATTATGAATCTTTTCATCCGGTAAACCGAATTTCTGCTGTACAAACTGCGCAATTCTCAAATTTGCCTGATGCGGAATAAACATATCGAGATCTTCAACCGTTTTCCCTGCTTTGTTTAAAGCTTCCATCATGGTTTCTGGAAACCTTGTAACGGCATGTTTGAAAACGAAATTTCCGTTCATTACAGGATAAACTTCCTTATCAGTCACATTTTCAGGCTCCTTCCTCATCCTGTCGCTCCATCCGAACTTTGAACCGGGAAACTTGGTGCACAATTCATCTGCATATTTACCTTCAGAATGCATGTTAACTGCTAAAATATCACCATCATTTTCATTTTCGCTCGCCGAAAGTATAACCGCTCCTGCCCCGTCTCCGAAGATCACTGAAACTCCCCTTCCTTCATCAGAAAAATCCAATCCGAAGGAATGCACTTCTGCTCCTACAACCAAAATATTTTTATACGTTCCAGATTTAATAAAAGCATTGGCAACGCTCATCGCATATACAAAACCTGAACATTGATTTCTCACATCCAAAGCCCCGATCGTATCACAACCCAACATATCCTGCAACAGCACGCCACATCCCGGAAAATAATAATCGGGCGAAAGTGTCGCGAAAACAATATAATCGATATCTTTTGCTGTCAAACCAGCTTGTTGAAGCGCCTTTTCTGAAGCTTGGAAACCTAAATATGCCGTAGTTTCCTGTGCATCATTTCTATTGATTCTGTGTCTTCTTTCTTTGATGCCTGTGCGCTCCGTAATCCATTCGTCATTGGTGGTCATTAATTCTGCTAAATCATCATTTGTTACAACATGATCCGGAACATGAAATCCTATTCCCTTTATTGTGCTTTTAATCATATAGTTTTTTAATTTTGGTAAAGATAAAACTTATTTAACACATCGTTTTTTCAAATTATTAGTATTTTTACTCATGCCTATTGAAACACTTTACAGAGACTCGGGATGCGAATGGATAGACGTGGAAGCTCCTACGCCCGAAGACATGAAATATCTTCACGAAAGATACGAAATCAACAATCTTTTGCTCGAAGATACGATGGATCCCAATCACCTTCCGAAATATGAAGAAGACGGACATATAAAATTCTTTTTGCTGCGCGAAAGCACCGAACTTGAGAGAAAAAATCTCAATACAGTAAGTGATATCAGTACCAAAATGGGCATTTTTCTTTTAGAGAATGTGATTATTACAATCCACAGGATGAAAAATAAAAGCATTGTGGAAACAAAGAAAAGACTTTCCACAGCGAAAGAAGAGACCACATCGCATCAAATTGCTTTAATGCTTGCTTTGCTGATTATGAAAAGCTTCGATGATGAATCCGTAAGCCTGATGGAAACAATGGATAATATCGAAAATGAAATTTTCCTTAAAAACACCAATCACACCAACCAGATCAGAAGATTATACAAACTAAAAAGAAAATCAGGATTAAATTCGCGTGTTCTGACGATTTCGAACGATGCGATTGACAAGTTTAAACTTCTTAATCTTCAGGATTCCGAAGTCGTCGATCTCAAAGACAAACATAAAGATGTGGTTGCAGATTTTGATCATTTAAACGGCCAAATCACCAACCTTATTTCGATGTTTTTGGCTTTATCTGATCAGAAAGCCAATCAGGTGATGAAAGTATTGGCTATTTATTCGGTCTACTTTTTACCGATCACTTTTATTGCAGGTTTATACGGAATGAACTTCGATAATATGCCCGAACTGAATACAAAACACGGATATTTTTACACGTTGGGCGTGATGGCTTTGATTGTCATTTGCACATTTATTTATGCAAGAAGGAAGCAATGGTAAATTAAGCGTCATTGCGAGCCGAAGGTGAAGCAATCTCAATAACTTTAGTAATTAAGATAAGATACTGATAATGGTTTTTAAAATGTTAATTGAAAAGAGTTTTTAATGCAAATATTTTTATTTAAACTTTTTATTTTAGTTATAACTTAATCATAACTCAGATTATTTAATTTAAAGATTGCTTCGTCGCTTCACTTCTCGCAATGACCTCAACACCAAACACCAATTAATCATGAAAACAGAAACTCTTCAAAAAATCCTTGAGGACGGCACACTTTTTCCGAGTTCCAAGGAAAAGCTTCAATCTCTGCATGAAAATATATCAAACAAAGAATTTTCGGATCTTCTCGACGCTGAAGGCAATCAGTATATCGAATTTGTACAGGAAGGCGGCGGCGTTTGGGGCAGCGCACTGGTAGGATATCTTTATGCTTTGGAAATTTTCGGAATCCGCTTCCTGAAAGTTGCAGGCACAAGCGCCGGAGCCATCAATACGATGTTGATTGCGGCCTGCAAAACAAAAGAAGAAGCTAAAACCGAGGTGATCAAAGACATTCTTTTTAATTGGAATTTTGCAGATTTTATGGATGGCAAGCCGTATGTAAAAACGATTATCCATGCTATTTTAAATAACAAAAATTTCTTAAAAACCAATGCTATTATTGCTGTAATTATCATGCTGCTTCTTGTGATTGCACCGTTTGCAATTCCTTCGCAGAAAATCTGGGAAGCCAAACTTCTTTTCCTTGTTCCGCTGATTCCCGTGATCATCAGCTTTTTTTGTCTAAAAAAATTATACAATGATTTCAGGAAAAGCAACAGCGGACTCAATCCCGGAAATACTTTTCTAAAACAAATGACAGAAGTAATGAACGGATTCGGAATAAAAACCGTTGCCGAACTCAACCAGAAATTCATTCAAAAAGAGCATGAAATGAATCTGAACTACCGATACGGAAACGGCATGGAATATTACACCAATGCGCTCAACGCTATTGAAGATATCAAGATGAATAACCTTGAACATATCGACGAAACCCGGTACAGAATATTTTTTGAAAGTGCCGAAAACAATGATTATTACAAAAACAATCCGTTTTACCAATTGCAGTCTGAATATATCGTAGTCACAACAGATATTAATGCCAAAATAAAGGTTGAATTGCCTACAATGGCCAATCTTTACTGGTCGGAAGAAGAGCTGAAACACATCAGTCCGGCGGAGTTTGTGCGGGCTTCAATGTCTGTACCCTTCTTTTTTGAACCGATGCAGAAAAGAATCAACAAAGATGATGATTCGGTAAAGTATGCCTGGAAATTCTGGATGAATACATCGCCGGAAAACATCTATCCGGTCGGTATATTTATTGACGGCGGCAGTATTTCCAACTTCCCGATCGATCTTTTTCACATGGATGATATTTTCTATCCCAGGCTTCCGCTTTTTGGCGTTCAGCTTACCAACGACTCAGAAATTTTGGGCGAAAAAGGCAAAACAAGCGAACAGATTTTGAAAACTCCCCTATCCTACGCCGGAAATATCATCGGGACTTTAAAAGGCTTCAACGACAAATCTTTTCTTACCAAACATACTTTTTATCATCTTTTCAGCATTAAATCCGTCAATTGCGGTACAAGCAGCTGGCTGAATTTCTTTATGAAAAGAGAGGAAAAAGAACAGCTTTTCAACACCGGGTTTGTTGCCGCATTAGATTTTCTCAATCAATTTGACTGGGCAAAGTATAAATACGAAAGAATGATGGTTTCCATGAAAGATAAAAAGATTTTGAAGGAGGAAGATACGAAAACGGTGGGGTGAGAAAAAATAACAATTAGAAAATAAATAATGCTAAAAAATAATGTCATAAAATTAATAACAGGAAAATATCATTTAATACTTCTTATATTGACAGTTGGGTTAATTATTTTTGGATTAGTTCATGAAAAAATATGGATTAGACAGATGTTGAAAAAATCGAAGTATACAATTGGTGTTGCAACAGCAGATTGGCATCACAAGAATAATAATGGTGTTGGAACAGATTACAAATATCACTACAATAGCATAGATTATTCTTCTACTATAAGTCATTCATACAAAAAAGGAGATTCATTTTTAATAATTTTTGATTCTCTTAAACCTAAAAACAACCAAGTCTTTTGGTTTTATTCCATAGAAAACTATCTTAATGATTTCAAGATTCCCAAAAATGGATGGAAATACAATGAAGTTCCATTTAATATTGATAGCATTGAAATCAGAAATAAACTGATAGACTAAATAGTTTTCAAGCTACCGCAATATCACGTTTGTGCTTTTAAAAAACATCTATGAATTAAAGTATAAAACCTCCAAACTCCATTAAAAGCACAAGCAATCTATTTGTATAACCCATCGTTTCCGCCCACCATCACAAATTTCCGGTTGATAACCGAAACGATTCGGTTGTTTAGGGAGACGATTCGGTTCTTGACCATAAACTTTCGGTTTAGAACCCAAACGATTCGGTTGGGAACCGCAAAGATTCGGTACAAGACCGAAACGATTGGGTGAATAACCAGAACGACGGTCAAAACAACCGAAAACCGACCGCTAAAGAACCGAAACAGGGGCGTAAATCACCTAAAAATTGCAGTAAATCACCCTATCTATTGCATTAGAAACCACAAAATATCATTAACAACTTATAAGGGTCAAAAAAATCCCCAAACACTTAGTTTGAGGATGGTAAATTTTAATTGCATTTATCAATTTTACGATTCCGGTGTATCGGTATTTGGTTTTGCAGATGATCCGCTTCTTCCAAAAAACTGTTTCAGATCGGCATGCTTGGTTTTAAAACCTGGCGCTGAGCCTCCGGCTTTATAGGCCGTGAATCCGTAATCTTCCAATGCTGCCTGATAATTGTCGTAATCGTGAAGTGTTTTTGCATCGACCAATTTTGTGATCAGATTATCCAGCCTTGAAACCATGCCTTCCAAATTTTTTCGGGAGTTGTAATCATTCTCAAATTCTTGCCAGTCTACTTCGGGCACACTCAGGTTGGGCTGGGTTTTGTTGTAATCGTACACCTTGTTTACCAAAAGCTTGTTTTGCTCGTTGATGCTTCCGTAGCGTTTACGATCCTGCGGTGAAAGATTGAAGTTGAACTCACCAAGGGCTGTTTCCAAAGCTGTAATTGCATCAAGTATTGATGTCAGTTTTGCATCGTTTAAATGCACATTGTTTAAATTTGTAATTCCCATCATTTATGATTTTATAGGTTAGTATTATTTACAATAGTTAAATTTATACCTTTATTTAATACTAATGCGGAAAAATATTCATTAAAATGATATTTTCGATTTTTACACATACTTTATGAATTTAATATACACAAGAGATTTCTAATAAAGGTGTTCATAGATTTCTCCTTCGTCGAAATGACACATTAGGATTTAAAAATAGCTCTGTCATTCTGAAAGCAGCGAATCGAAATGAAGAATCTAATTTTTGTGGGTGCTAACTTCAATTAAAAAACTGTAGTTTTGCAAAGATGTCAAATGTAAAATTCCATAATAAAACATATAAAGCTATTATTCTGATGCTTGTTATGTTTTTTTCTTTATCGCCTTGTACGGTGAAGAGAGATTTGTTGGCTATATTTGACATTCAGCACATCAGCTCTTTCAACAAAGTAAAAACAACACCTGCAGGTTCTTACAGCTGCGACAGCTTTGAAACATCATCCCGGAAAATTTCAATTTCAAAATCTGATCTTGCGTCTAAAAAATATATTGTTTTTAATGATTTAAGTTCTATTGTTTTTCCACAGAAAGATTCATTTTTTCAGAACAGATATTTTTGGTTTATCACCGGAAATAGCCCTCCGAAATATATTTTATTTAAACGGTTGAAGCTGGATATGATTTAGATTTTCCTCTAATCATTCTTAAATCAATCATTTATTAAAATAATTTCAATGAAAAATAATATGACTAATCAGCCAACCGATATGGCTGGTTTATACACTTTATCTATCCGTCTGGTTATTGGCTGGACTTACTTTTCTGCCTTTTGGCGCAGGCTTATTCTCGAAAACAAACTTATCCCTGACGAAGCAGGATATATCGGAGAAAAGTTTAATCATTTTTTGCCTAATGCTTTAGGAATAAAGCCGATCATCGAATATCTGGTGACGCATCCGGAAACTCTTCAAATTTCTATGATAAGCTTTACCATTATTGAAGGTATTGTAGGTTTATTCATCATTCTCGGTTTGTTCACAAGATTGATGAGTATCGGAGTTTTTGGCCTGGCCATGGGAATTTTATTAGGTTCCGGATGGCTCGGTACAACCTGTCTCGACGAATGGCAAATAGGCGTTTTAGGGATCGCTTGCGGATTTACTTTATTTTTAACAGGAAGCGGTTCTTATTCTTTAGATCAATATTTTTTAAACAAAAATGCAGATTTTGTTCATAAAAAATGGTTTAAATGGTTGGGATCGGGAACGCTTCCGGTTTCAATGCCGAAACATTTGGTTTTGATAGGTTCGGTTTTTATTTTGGGGCTTACCTTATTTACCAATCAGTATTTTCATGGCGGGGTTTGGGGAACTCTGCACAACAAATCTGTAAAGCCAAAAATTGAAGTTTCGAATTTCTCTTTGGAAAACTCAGATTTGAAATTTGAAGTGTACAGAACTGAAGGTGTAGACGTTTACGGTTCGTTCCTGATCGGGATTCAGATGCTGGATAAAAACGGAAAGGTTTTAAAAGAATTAAACCAAATTGATCTTTCAAAATTTAAAAAGGAAAATATTAATAATCATTATGTCGCAAAAGTAAAACCGGGCAAACACAGCTTGATCATTCCACTTGGATCGAAAGCTGATCTTACTATTAATATTGATGATATTCTGATTCAAAAAGAACATATTCATAGTTTGAAACTAATTGATATCAGTGGAATTGAATGGACTTCTAAAATAAAATAATTTATGTTTAATATTTTTATTCATATTTAAAAATATATTGATTATGATAAAATATTAATATTCTTTAAAACAATTATTTTATAATTTTACAATACATAATAATTACATATGAAAAACTCAATTCTTCTACTTTTTGCATTGACTGTGATGACTTTTGGATCTTTTCTGAATGCCCAAAAAATTGACGACGGTGAAACTATCGACGTCAACGGCATGAAAGTCACTTATAACATTACCAATAAAGAGAGCGTACAGGTTGGCGGAAAAGCCTTTGACCGCTATAAAGTCTCTGCTTCTGTACAAAATGTATCCGATAAATCGTATAATATCAGACTAACTTCATTTCCACAAATAACAACCAACATTGGAATCGTAGAACTCGACTGCATCAATGCAACCGGAGCAAAACTGACTTCTAAAAAGATACAGCTGAAAATGAAATCCCAGATTATCAATGTAAGCTATTCGGCTTATGACAAATCCGGGAAATCTACGACAAACATTATTCCTGTAACCGGAAGCTATTATTTCGATGCCGGAGATACGATCAGTGACAATGCTATTTTTATTGTGCCTGCAGGTGAAAAACCTGAAGTGAATGTAAGGAGTTTGAAATAAATTAATTTCTAAAAACAGTTTAATTATACAAAACCTCTGAAAATTTTCAGAGGTTTATATTTTAATGCATTGCTTCACTTAAATCTATTTTTTCTTTGCTTTTCCGTTCTCTGATAAACAAAATAAACGGAATACAAATCAAAAATACTACACCCAAATATAGGAAAACATCCATATAAGAAAGCACCGTTGCCTGCTTGGTGACCGAAAGATCGAGCACTTTGTAGGCGGCATTCATCGCTGCATCGGGAGACATTCCTTTGGCTATGAAGCTGGCTTTTAAGCCTGCCAGTCTTTGCTGAACATCAAAGCTGTTGCTATCAAGATGCGAAATTAAATTCACCCTGTATTTCTGGCTTGCATTAGCAATGAATGTGGTAATAGCCGCGATCCCGAAAGATCCTCCAAGCTGTCTCATCATTCCTGTAAAAGCAGCGCCTTGTCCGATTTCCTGCCCTTTTAATGTGCTTAATGATAAAGAAGTGATCGGAATAAATAGTAATCCTAATCCCATTCCTCTTACAATCAGCATCCAGAAAAATGCATCTTTACTTGTATCGGGTGTCAAAATTTTGTAACCCCAGAAACTATAAATAAAGAATATAAACAATCCCAAAGACACCAAAATCTGCTGTTTTGCTCCTTTCGTAAGCAATCTTCCGATAATCGGCATCATGAAAGCGGTCGTCAAAGCTGCCGGAATCATCAATGCGCCGGACTGTAAAGCCGTCCAACCCAAAATACTTTGTGTATATAAAGGAACAATAAATGTTGACCCATACAAACCAAATCCTAAAACAAAGGACATGACGGTTCCGATCCTTAAATTACCATTCTTCAAAACACGAAGTTCCACAATAGGATATTTAAATGTCAATTCACGCCAAAGGAAACATATAAATCCTAAAACAGCTGTTGCGGTAAAGGTGACGATCATTCCGCTTTCAAACCAATCTTCTTCATGACCTCTTTCCAAAATAAACTGTAATGAGCCAACCGTCAATGCCAACAACATAATTCCCAGCCAGTCGACGTCTGAAGCTTTGCGTTTTTCAGCAAATTTCGGGCTTCTCACAAACTGTAACGTCATCAAAGTTGCTGCAATCCCAATTGGGATATTAATATAGAAAATATACGGCCAGCTATAATTGTCTACAATATAACCTCCCAACGGCGGACCTAAAGTCGGGCCGATAATCACTCCCAAACCATAAATCGCCTGCGCCATACTTCTTTTTTCAATCGGATATGATTCTGTAATAATGGTTTGCGAAGTTACAAGCAACGCTCCGCCTCCGATTCCCTGACAAAGTCTGAAAAACACGAGCTCCCAGATATTATCGGCATTTCCGCATAAAAAAGAAAATATGGTAAATATCACGATCGAAGCCGCAAAATAATTTCTTCGCCCAAACTGTTGAGACAGCCAGCTCGTCATCGGCACTACAATTACGTTACCGATCGCATAAGCCGTGATTACCCAGCCTACTTCAGAAAGCGTGGCTCCAAGGTTACCTTTCATTTCGTTGAGGGCAACGTTTACAATCGTGGAATCCACAATTTCCAGCAAAGCACAAAGAATAGCCGTGATCGTAATGATCACTCTTCGGGCTCCGTATTCTACTAATGAATCTTGCATAGTTTTTTACATTGTAAAAAAAGTGAACTGTCAATGGTCAATCAACTTCGTTGTCAATTTTACTACTTCATTTCAAAATCAACATTATTGTACTACTTCATTTCAAATCACAATTGACTTGCTTCAGCATTATTGACAATTCACTTATTTCAATATTATTTTAATAAAACTTCTGCTTTTACATTCATTCCTGTTCTCAATCTTTTAGCGATATTTTTATCAAGATTGATGAAATCAATTTTTATCGGAAGTCTCTGCACCACTTTTACGAAGTTTCCACTTGCGTTGTCCGGAGGTAAAATAGAGAATGTAGAACCTGTTGCCGGTGAAAATGAACTTATTATCCCTTCAAAATCCGTATCTGGAAAAGCATCAATTTTAATATGTACTTTTTGTCCTTCCACCATTTTAGCAACCTGAGTTTCTTTAAAATTTGCAATTACCCACTTCTGATCGCTTTTCACTAGACTGAATAATTGTGAACCGGCCTGCAAAAATTGCCCCGCCTGAATTGGAACTTTCCCTACAAAACCATCTTCAGGAGCAAGAATTACGGTATAAGAAAGATTTAATTTTGCGCTTTCAACATCTACTTCTCTTTGCTTGGCTACTGAATTGGCAACCGAAATCTGTTGAGAACTTGCTTCCGTTTGAGATGATGCAATACCCGTTTGTTGCGCAATCTGATTTCTTGTATCTACCAAAACCTGTAACTGCTTATCTGCAGATTGTTTCGCCGCCAAAGCCTGCTCATATTGCTGCTCTGTAATCGAGTGATCTTTTACTAAAACTGAATATCTTTTTAAATCCTGAGAAGTTTTCCAAACGTTCACTTTTGCTGCTTCAATTTGTGCATTTGCTGTTGCTACAGCTGCCTGCGAACTGCTGATATTCTTTGAAGTCGCGTTGGTAGAAGACTGAGCCGATGAAATATTGCTTTTCGCAGTTAATAAAGCCGCCTGAGCCTGCTCCAAAGCCATTTTCTGATCTTTATTATCTAAAATAACCAAAGTATCGCCTTTTTTTACAAACTGATTATCTTTTACTTTTACTTCAGCTACATATCCTGAAATTTTAGAAATTACCGGATTCATATTGGATGCAATTTGCGCATCATCGGTTTCTTCGTGTATCTGGCCATAAGAATATGCTCTGTAACCATAAATTCCGCCGCCAACTAAAATAACGGCTAAAATAATAGGGAAAAATAAACTTTTTTTCTTTTTAGGTTCAGTTGTTTTTGTGTTATTATTTTCCATTGGATGTATCGTTCTTATTTGATTGTTAAAGTTCCTGTAGTTTGTAATAGTTTTCTGTACGCCAATGCTGCATCTGCTTTTGCGTTAATCACTCCGACATTTGCTGAAATCTGCGCTGCATCTGCATCTAAAAGTTCAGTCATTGTTGCAAGGCCGTTATCAAATTTATTTTTAGTAATTCTGTAATTTTCGTTGGCTTGAGCTGCGGATTTTTCAAAAACGGCAATTCGCTGTTTAGAGTAATCTGAATTTTGATATTCTCTGTTTACTTCGAGCTTTATATTATCATTTAATAATTCATTGGTGGCTTCCAATTGCTTTTCTCTTGCTTTAGACTGTTTCAGAGACGAATTTTGCTTCCAAAGATTTGCCAGATTATATTGCACGCCAACTCCTACGTTTACTGCATTATAAATAGTTAAAAATTTCGGAGCATCCGCTGCTACATAGCCTCCGGTAAGCGCAATTGTTGGAAGGTTTTCAGCTTTTGCCGCTTTGCTTCCCAATTGTGCAGCTCTTCTCTGCTGATCTAAAGCCTGCAAATCTTTACGATTTTGTTGAGCTTCGTTTAGATAATACGTTACAGGTTTTGCCTCCTGAATTTCATCGATATAATTGGGATCCACCTCCAGTTCTGTCGCTTCGGGAAGTCCTAATAAAAGATCCATATTAATATTGGCGATATTGTAATTATTTTTTGCTTCCAGAAGCTGCAATTCAATGTTTGAAGTCTGAAGATTTGCTTTTAAACGGTCATTTCTTGCAATGACACCATTATTTTCAAGCTTAAGAAAAGTTTCATCTCTTTTTGAAGAAGCTGAAAGGTTTTCTTCTAAAACTTTAATTGCCTGATTGGCCTTAAACAGATTATTATAAGCCTGAGCCACATTATAAGCAATAGAAATCTTGTCGTTTTCCGTGCTTAATTTTGAAGCTTCTACAAGATATTTTGCAGATTGTATTCCGTATTTTATTCTTCCGCCAGCGTATAAAGGCATTGAAAGGCTTGCTTGTCCCAAAAAGACCGAGCTCGGAGCACCAACTCCGCCTCCGCTTGCAGCACCCGATTCTTCTAGAAATTTCAGATCTACTTTTGCATTCGTAAGACGCATATAACTTCCTGAAAGATTAAAATCCGGCAATTGCCTGTTTTTGGCTTCCAGAAGATCAGCGGTAGCTTCTTCTATTTTGGCGGCATCAATTTTTAAATTTTTACTGTTTTGAATTCCCAGTTGCACAGCTTCATCAAGCGTAATCTGTTTTTTTTCCTGAGCATTGGTGTAGGCTATTCCTGCAAACAGAAACAGCGCAATTACCGAATTATTTATTGTCTTCATAACCTAAAAGGTCTTTTAATATATGTTTTATATGTTTATTAAGCTCTGTGTAATATTTCTCTTCAAAAGCTTCCTCATCTTCTGTATTATTCAGGAATTCTTTGTACATTTCTTTTGCGTTGGAGGCATAAAACAACGTTCCGCTTACCGTAGAATGCAGCAGATAAATAGGTGGGTTTTTAGTAAAAATTCCTTTCTGACGACCACTTTCCAGGATTTTAGAATACATGGTGATAAAACCTAATTTAGTTTGTTTAAGAAACTCTAAAATTTGTGGATTTTCTGCATGAAGCTGTTCCCTTTGCATGATTCTGTAAAAACATTTGTGATGTCTCACTCTTCCCGCAAACTGATCTACTATTTTCTCAATTTTTTCCCATTCGTTGATATCTGTTCGCTCAATAATATCTTTAGAAAAAAACTGGCCTTCATTCATTCTGTATTCTACCAATTTCTCATACAATTTTTCTTTTGAGCCGAAATAATAAGAAATCATCGAAATATTGACTTGAGCAGCCTTTGAAATTTCCCTTGTAGAAGTTCCCTGAAAGCCTTTTTCTGCAAAAAGCTTTTCGGCAGCAAACAATATATTTTCTTCTTTTGAAATCATAAGTATTGTGTTTTGAAGGTGCAAATGTACACAAGATTTCAATAAAATCAAACGATTGATTGATTTTTTATCTAAAATTTAATTATTCGTAAAATAACATATTGAAAATCATTAAATTGGAAATTAAGAAAACAACTGTAAAAAGAAATATACAAATAATTAAAAATAAGAATTAGCCCTTAAATAGTTTACTTTAAGGCTGAAAAACATTCCGGAAAAGCTGAATTATGAATTTTTATGAATATATCTTGATAATTTTATTCCTAAATCTGTCCAGACAATTTTAGGATTTCCATTTCTGGTCAAATGCAGATCTGCTGTATTGATTTCTTCTAAAATATTGATAATATTAGCACCACTTATAAACTTTGAAAATCCTGCCCAGTTAAAACCATTCGCATCGATTTTTTTGTAAACCAAATCTTCAGACTGGTAATTTTGGAGCAAAGCCAATCTAAAAATCTCAGAAGAATAATTGAGAAAGTTTTTTTGTTTTTCCCTGTTCCAGCCTGCAATTTCTCTTGCCCAAAGAATTATATTTTTCAGGAATTCGGGTTTCTTTTTTACTTGAAAAGCATCACGGACCCATTGTACGAAAAGTCTTTCAAATTCAGGATTTTTTATTTCAGAATTAAGAAATTTTATCGCATCATTCAAATTACCTTGAGCTTCATAAGCAACGGATTTTGCCTGATCATCTGAAGCTGAAAAATGATCTTTTAAATAGTTTTTCAGATCTTCATCAGAAATTCTCGGCACTTCGATGATTTGCGTTCTGGAAATGATCGTCGGTAAAATATCGTCTGCACTTTCAGCAGTTAAAAGAATAACAGTTTTCGCAGGCGGCTCTTCCAAAAACTTAAGAAACTTGTTTGAAGCAGCAATATTCATTTTATCGGCTCTCCAAACGATGAGAATTTTTGTTCCGCCTTCAAAACTTTTTAAGGCAAATTTTTGATTTTGATCATCAATTTCATCAGCTGAAATGAATAGCTGCTTGTTTTCAGAATCTAAAAAAGCCGTCCAGTCATCGTAGCTTGCATACGGAGATTCTAAAATCATTTCTCTGAATTGTTCAAATTTATTCTTGCTCAGCGAATTCTTGTTGTCTGTGAAAACCGGGAAACAAAAATGAAGGTCAAGATGATTGAGATGCTCTACTTTTGAAGCGGCATTTTCATTTTCTCTGTTAAGGATTTCTTTTGCATAGGCCAAAACCAAAGGCAAAGTCCCGTATCCTTCTTTTCCGATAAAAAGCTGGGCGTGGCTTACTCTGTTTTCAGTAATGCTGTCTTTAAGAAGTTTCTTCAGATTTTCCTGTCCGGCGATGTTTTCCCAATTCATGTTTCAAAGATAAATAAAATTGCGAAAGTTGTAATTCGTGAATTGTGAATTTTCCTCCGCAATTGAATTGTTAATTTATAGGAAATGTTGCCAAGTTAAAATTTGCAGCAAAGCAAATACATTATTCAAAATTCACTATTTTCGCCCTTAACAAACTTTAACCTCGTTTAATTTTTACAATTCATTAATATTTAAGATATTTGCGCATTATTTTAAAAATCTAGAATGAAAAAAATTTTTGTACTATCATTCATTTCGGTTGGGTATTTCCTTAACGCGCAGAGTTTGAGCAATTCACCCTATGCAACTTATGGAATTGGGGATGTAAAATATGATAATACGATTGAAACTACCTCAATGGGTGGTATTTCGACTGCTTATATAAGTGACTTCAGCAGCAACTTTAATTTCGGAAACCCTGCCAACAACAGCAATTTCGATTTGACAAGTATAAAGCTTGAAGCTACCAACGAAAATAATTACTTTAAAACTGATTATAATAATACAAAGTCTACCAAACATTCTACGTATTTATCAAATATATCGCTGGCTTTCCCTATTTCTTCAAAAATAAAAATGGGGCTTTTGTATCAGCCATACAGCTCAAAAAGCTATGATATCATTCATACAGAAGAACAGGCTGACGGAACTATTTACGGGAACCGTTTCAAAGGAAGCGGAACACTGAATACCGCTCAGGTAGCACTTTCGTATAAAGTGAATTCCCAGTTTGCTGTCGGTATACGTGCCAATTTATATTTTGGAAATCTGTATGACCTTAATGAATTCACGGCTTCAAATGCCGAGCTTATTAATGGATACGAAACCAAAAACAGCATCAAAAACTTAAATTTCACTTTAGGTACAAGCTACCAAAATATCAATACTGCCAACGACCGCAAGTTTACGGTTGGAGCAACAGCTACTTTTGGTAACACAAGCAATATGACTACCGAGTATACAAACAGCACTTATTATTACACCGACGGTGAAGTAAGAGCCGGCGTTACTCCTATTGAAACTAAAAAAACCAGCTCTAAAAACCTTTTACCTTTACAAGCATCGGTTGGTGTAGGTTACGGAAGTGAAAACGAGTGGTTTATGTCTGCTCAGGTTGATTATAAAAAAGGTGAAACGATAAGTTATTTTGGAAATACTTATAATTTTAAAGATTCATACAGGATCTCTGCCGGAGGTTGGTATTTGCCAAATTACAATAATTTTAGAAGCTATTTTTCAAGAGTTGTCTACCGTTACGGAGCGTTTTATGAAAAAGGAAATCTTGAGATTGCCGGAAACAACATCAATAAATTCGGGGTTTCTGCAGGAGTAATGCTTCCATTCAAAACAAGCAGCATTACAAGAATGAGCGGCTTGGAAATAGGTGTTGAGCTTGGAAAAAGAGGCACTTTGAAAGACAATCTGATCAATCAGAACTTTATCAATTTAAAATTAGGATTCAACTTTGCTGATAAATGGTTCAGAAAATCTCTTTACAACTAATGAAGTTGATCTCAAACATATCATATAAAAATATAGCATACCTTTTTAGTTGTGCTATATTTTTTATATTCACCTCCTGTGAGGAAGATCTTACCAAACAGAGCGGTAGCCAAAGCACAAATTTTCCTTCACAGATCATTAATAATGCTAAAATTGTACAGAGAGATTCAGGGTTTGTAACACTAAAGGCTACTGCGCCTATCATCGAACAATATCAACTGATCGACAGCCCTTACACGGTTGCAAAACGCGGAATAAAAATAGAATTCTTTGATAAGAAAAACCCTAAAAAACCAGGAAATATTACCGCTAAATTTGCAAAAATCTACGAATACAAAAAATTCTATGAGGCGAGAGGCGATGTAAAGATTTTGACCAGCGACGGACAAAGATTTGCTACTCAAAGTGTTTTTTGGGATCAGAAGAAGAAAAGAATTTACACGAGAGATACCGTATACGCTACGATGGAAGACGGCTCTACGCTTGTGCATGCCAACGGAATGACAGCAAAAGATGACTTCTCTGAATATACTTTTTACAATAATTCAGGTGATCTTGACATCAGCAAAACTAAAATTGCAGAATCTAAAAAATAAGCTTTAAATATGGTTTTTCAAGCAATCGGATTGATGTCGGGAACAAGTTTGGATGGTTTGGATATTTGCCTGAGCAGATTTGAAAAACAAGATTCTTCCTGGAAATTTGATATTTTAAAGGCCGAAACCATTCCTTATTCCAAAATTTGGGAAGAAAAACTTCGAAATTCTATTCATTTATCTGCTGAAAAGCTTTTAGAATTAAATTCTGATTACGGCTTTTATTTAGGAAAAACTGTTAAACAATTTATTTTAGAACACAATCTTAAAAATATTGATATCATCGCATCTCACGGCCACACTGTTTTTCATCAGCCTCATAAGAAATTTACTTTACAAATTGGTGACGGGCGAGCTATTAAATTGGAAACAGGATTGCCTGTTGTTTATGATTTCCGTTCTCAAGATGTTTTAATGGGCGGAAACGGAGCTCCGTTGGTTCCAATTGGTGACGAGCTTCTATTTTCACAATATGATGCCTGTCTGAATCTGGGAGGCTTTTCAAATATTTCTTTAAAAATAAACAATCAAAGAATAGCTTTTGACATTGCGCCGGTAAATATTGTTTTAAATAAATTAGCTCAAAATTTCGGCCACAACTTTGATCAAAACGGAGATTTGGCTAAACAAGGTGATATAAATAACGAATTATTGAACCAATTGAATTCATTGGAGTTTTACAGTCTTCCTCATCCAAAATCTTTAGGTATTGAATGGTGTAACGAAAGTATATTTACCGTTTTTGAAAATATTAAAGCTATTGATTTGTTGGCAACATTTACCGAGCATATTGCACAACAAATTTCAAATGTAATCAACCATTATCAGCTGAAAAACATTCTGATTACCGGCGGCGGAACTTACAATACTTATTTAATCCAAAAAATAAAGCAAAATACCGCATCAGAAATTATTATTCCTGAAAAAGAAATCATTGATTTTAAAGAAGCCTTAATCTTTGCTTTTATGGGAGTTTTAAGGTTAAATAACGAAATTAATGTCCTTTCTTCTGCAACCGGAAGCGCGCAAAATCACAGTTCTGGAATCATTGCATAAACTCGAATTGAAAGTTAAATTTCAAATTTACCTAAACTTTATTTTTCAGAAAGTTCATTTTCAGCTTCTTTATTGATCTTAAAAGGAATTTCCGGTGCATTTTTATAAAGTTTCAATTCAATAATATCCGAAGGAAGATTAAAGTCTTTAGCGGCCAACGCTTCTTTCACTTCTCTTATGATCAATCCACGCAAAATCATGGAAGCTTTTCGATAATCTACGGTATAAACCCAGAAAAAAACTTTCAGATTGACCGTGCTGGTCGCCAGATTGTCTTCGATAACATAGTTTTCGTGTTCAATATCTTTTACAATTTCTTTATTTTCATCCAAAACTTTTTGGATCACATTTTTTGCAGATTCAATATCGTCTTCATATCCAATACCAACCACAAAATCCAGTCTGTAAAAGCCATCTGCTGTATAATTTTCGACCGGTTTGGTAAGAACATCGCTGTTTGGAATGAAAATATCCCGACCGTCAAACGTCTTTATATGGCTATAACGAAAACTCAACGCCTTCACTCTTCCGAAGATATTATCAATTTTTATTGTGTCATCAATATTAAAAGGACGGTTGAAAGCAAGAATAATTCCCGCCAGAAAATTTTTACCAATATCCTGAAAAGCAAAACCTAAAATAATGGCACTTCCGCCTACCGCTGTGAGAAGTCCGGCAGCTAAACCATCTAATCCTGCAATACGCAAAGCAAGCATTATTGCAACTATAATAAGGATAAGTTTCACGGCTTGCGTCAAGAACTTTGACATCAATGGATCGTCAGATTTTTTTAGAAATTGTCGTCTGTAAAAATTGGTAAGCAACTGAGCGATCAAAACGCCTAAAATCACCACCAATAAAGCTAAAGCAAGACGCGGAAGAATATTTAAAAATTCTTCATAATAATTGTTGAGAGATTTTTGAATAGTTTCGGTGGAAGACTGAAATAAGAAAATCATATGTGTTTTTCTTATAAATATAATAATTATATATAAATTTTACAATAATAAGCTTAATTAATTATTTTATTACCACCATTTTAAAATTTTAAAATAAAACTTTAATAAACAAAATCATTTTTTGACAGTTCTGAAATATTAATTTATTATGCAGAATTCAAAGTATAAAAAAACCTCCATTACTGAAGGTTTGATCTTATTTATAATCTTCAATCTTATCCGTTAAGGTATTGATGAAGTTTTGAAGCGGCTTTTCAACCATCATCTTAATGAAAGGATTAAATTTTCCTTCAAAAAGCATTTGAACTTCCGTCTGATTTTCATTTATGGGTTTTAAAGTCGCCGTCAATGAAAAATCTAAACTTGAGCTTGCAGATTTCAAAACTGCTTTTTCATCGGTCACTTCATCTATTTTCAAAGCAATTTCGGGCATTCCCTGAAGTCCGAATTTGAATCCATCTTCTCTGGTTTCAAACTTCTGAAGACCATCCGGCATAAATTGTTTGTAATTTTCCGGTGTTTTTAGCAGTTCAGATAGTTCTTTAGATGATTTATTGACAATAATTTTTCGTCCTTCTAAATTCATTTTTTATTTTTGTATTTAAATTCTTACAAATGTATAAAGTTTTTGTGAACGAAAAAAAATTATTGCTCTCTAAGCAGCCTCAAGACTTAGAAAAAACATTAAAATTCGACAGTTTCACAACTTTAGAAATAGCATTGGATCTTCTGCAAAATACTTCGGTAAAAAATCTGAATATTTATGGTGAAGAAATTGATGAAATTTGGAAAGAATTTAATACGCTTTTCAGAATTATTGAGGCAGCAGGCGGAATTGTGAATAGACCCAACGGAGATATACTTTTCATCAAAAGATTAGGAAAATGGGACCTTCCGAAAGGCAAGATGGAAAAAGGTGAATCCCGTGAAGAATCTGCTATCAGGGAAATTGAAGAAGAAACCGGTCTGAAAGATGTTGAGCTACTCGATTTTATCAACACAACTTACCATATTTATACTGAAAGAAACGGCGACAGAGTTTTGAAATACACGCATTGGTTTGAAATGAATTTTAATGGAGAAGACACTTCAAAACCGCAAATTGAAGAAGGAATTACCGAAGTTGCATGGAAAAACACTTCACAGATTGAAAATGAAGTTTTTCCGAGCACTTTTAAAAATATTAAACTTATTATTAAAGAATTTTGGTCAACAAAGGCTAAATAAAATCAATCGCCTTTTCCAAAGAAATCCCTCTTGACGCTTTTAATAGAATATTTTCTGACACAATTTTGTCTAAAGTAAGATATCTTATAAATTCCGCTGTATTTTCGAAAGACTTTGAAGAATCATTTACTTTTTTAAAATATTTTCCAACCGTAATTATTTCATTGAAGCCTAAATCGTGAGCAAGTTTGAGAATATTCTGATGCTCTTTTTCACTTTCATTTCCCAATTCCAGCATATCACCAATAATGATGGTTTTTGTCCCTTCAAAAGTAATAAAATTGTTCAACGAAGCCGCCATTGAGCTCGGATTTGCATTGTAAGTATCCAAAACTAAAGTTTTATCACCTTTTTTAACAATTTGGGAACGCATATTGGTTGGAGTATAATTTTCAATCGCATTCTTTATTTTATTAATATCAACACCGAAATATAGCCCGAAACTAGCCGCAGCACAAAGATTGGTGAAATTATAATCTCCTGTAAGCTGTGATAAAATTTTAATATTATTAAAATCTAAACCTACAAAATGTTCATTAGAAAATATCTCAAAAAAATAATCGGAATCTCTTTTTCCAAAAGTAATTTTTGATGGGTAACCAGTTGTTTTTTCAACCTGAATCTCATCATTTTCATTAACTAAAATTTTATGCTGATACTTTTTCAAATATTCATAAAGTTCTGATTTTCCTTTAATTACGCCTTCAAATCCACCAAAGCCTTCCAAATGCGCCTTCCCAAAATTAGTTATATATCCGAAATCAGGTTTGGCAATCGTACACAAATGCTCAATTTCTTTTTGATGATTGGCTCCCATTTCTATGACCGCCATTTCATGCTCCGGCTTTATTGATAAAATTGTCAAAGGAACACCAATGTGATTATTCAGATTTCCGTAAGTATATTGAATGTTATATTTCTTAGAAAGTACAGCATGAATAAGCTCTTTAGTTGTCGTTTTTCCGTTACTTCCCGTAAGTCCGATTATCGGAATATCCAACTGGTTTCTGTGATGAATGGCAAGATTTTGCAGGAATTCTAACGTTGAAGAAACATAGAATATATTAAGATCTTTATTTTCAAATTTTTGGTCTTCAACAATTACTGCTAAAGCTCCATCGTTAATCGCTTTTTCAGCCAGCAAGGCAGCATTAAAATTCTCGCCTGAAAAAGCAAAGAAAATATCGTTGCTCATAATTTTTCGGCTGTCGATTGTAACATTATTTGCCTTTAAAAACAACGGGTAAAACTGTTCTATATTCATGTAAAAAATATATCTTTTTTTAAGAGGTCACTGTAATCATCAAATCTATATTAGTCTTTTTTAGATTTTTCAACAAAGCGATTTCATTGTTCAAAAATAAAAAAACCTCCCGGAAATCCGGAAGGTTTTTTGTAAGTATTTTGATAAATATTATCTTCTCGTTCTACCTTTGTCATTAACTCTAGCATCTTGAGCTACACGGAAACCGACCCAACCATAACCTGAGTCTTGGTTTTTGTATCTTCTTTGTCCCGGATCAAGCCAGTAAGCTGAATCTTGCCAAGAACCTCCTTTCACTACTCTAATGTCATTTGACATAGCTGAAGTTCTGTCTTTAGTATCTTTCTGCAGTATTACTCTTCCGTTTGCATCTACAACAAACCTTTTTACAGGAGCATTATACATATTGAAAGAATTTGCAGAATCGCTTGCATTTCTATAATCTAATGAAGACTGTTTGTCACCGTCTCTATAGTTTCTGTAATCTGCAATTGTTTCTCTTTCGAACTGACCTGGTAAGTTTTTGTAAACTAATCTACCGTCAGCCAAAGTATCATATTTAATAGAACCTTCTTCTACCATTTTGTAAGTTCCGTCACCGTTTCTTACGATAGCCTGAGGCATATTTCCTCTATAATAATTGAAATCTGAAAAGTCTTCATCAATGATAGGTCTGTAAACATCAGCCGTCCATTCAGATACGTTTCCGAACATACCATATACACCGATATCGTTTGAAGGGAATTCTCTTACGTCTGAAGTTTTAGCTGCACCATCATTTTTCCAACCTGCAGGTCCAGAATAATCTCCTCTTCCTTGCTTGAAATTGGCAAGAATCATTCCTCGGTCTTTACCTTTGGTACCTCTTAGCTTATCAATTTGAGGTTGTTTTTCTGTATATAGATTATACTCTCTTTTTTTCTCCATACCAAGCGCTGCAAATTCCCATTCTGCTTCTGTAGGAAGTCTGAACTTCGTCACCATTGCTGAACTTGGAGATCTGTTGGCTGCAAGCAATCTTTGGTTGGTAGTTTTCATACCGCTTTTTTGTTGCAATCTCTGTTCGTTGATATAACCTTGCATTTCAGGATCATTCGATTTGAATTTATCCATATTGAATGCAGATCCACCTTGGTTATTGGATTCGTTGATATATAGATCTTTAGCAATGATACCAGCCTGCATTAAAGCTTTTTCATTAGCTCTGTCTGTCAACCATTCACAGTATCTGTTTGCCTGCGTCCAAGAAACTCCTACTACCGGATAATAATCGTAGTTCTGATCTCTGAAATAAGTTTCGTTAAGATCATTTCTAGATAAATTATTATCCCACAATAAAGTGTCTGGTAAAGCACCGTTGTAGATTTCCTTGAAACTAGGATCACTTGGTGGAAATACATACTTCAACCATGTAAGGTATTCGCGGTATTCGTAGTTAGTAATTTCTGTTTCACCGATAAAGAATGAGCTTACCTGCATTCTGCGAGGCGAGTTATTCCAATCGTGCATTACATCATCTTTCACTAATCCCATTGTAAAAGTTCCACCTTCTACATATACCATTCCCGGCCACCCTTTCTGCTTTTGTTGCTTTCCTGCAAAAAACCAACCCTGTTTTTCGTTTGGTTTCCAACCTGTCTTGCTGACAAACTTTTTAGTACCTCCACCTTTGTTGGTACCTGAACCACCACAACTGGTTAATGCAAGTGTAGAACTTAATGCTATTAATGAAAACAACTTTAGTTTTTTCATAGTCGATATAAATATTATTCAAAGTACAAAGAAAAAATAAATTATTCAATAAATCAAGTAAAGATTTGATTTTTTTGAAAAACGTTAACAAATTAATTTTATTGTATCGTTACTTATTATAAAATTTTCATTTATTTTGTAATTTAGAAATTTCAAAAACAAACATGAGACTAAAAATTACGTTATTTTTTTTATTAGCTTTTGTATCAACGATTTGGGGCCAGAGAATTTCCGTAGAATGGGAAGGATCAAAAATTGCAGATTTTGGTGATATAAAAGTGAATCTTCCTAATTTTAAGAATAAAGGCTTTTCTTTCAGCAGGAATAATATTTTTATAATTAACAAACAAAAAGTTGGCGAAAATCAGCTGAAGGTTACGAATCTTGTATGGGAAAATGTTTCGGAAAGAGAACTGTTTGACCTGAGAAAAGAATTGCTTCCTGATTTTGAAATTGCAGATATCAATTATCATTATGCTGAAGGAGAAAAATATGCAAGCATAAATGTTGCCTTATTCAAAAATGTAAAAGGAAAAGCACAAAGGCTTTCTTCGTTTGAAATCTCAACAACTAATTTACCTACAAATTTCAACGTTCAAAAAGTCGGAACTACAGTCAATCCTTTGGCAACCGGTACTTTTTACAAAATAAAAGTAGATAAATCGGGGATTTTTAAAGTCACTGCTCAGTTTTTACGTGATAACGGTATTAATCCATCAAATATAAATCCCAGAAATTTCAGGATTTATGGTAATGGAGGAATTATGTTGCCGGAACACAATCAGGATGTTAAATATGATGCACTTCAGGAAAACGCTATACAGGTGGTTGGTGAAGACGACGGTGTTTGGAATGATGCTGATTATGCATTATTTTATGCGCAGGGGCCAAACGGATACAATCTGTACAATACGGCTAATGGAAATGGCTTTAAAAGAACCGACACAAGAAATGACCAAAGTGAGAATTTAAAAAACATTTATGAAGATTTTTCCTATTACTTTATAAACTTTGATAAAGGGCAAGGCAAAAGAGTACAAAATGTAGATTTAAATTTGCCAGCAGCCGCTCCGATTACAAGATACGACGATTATCAGGTTATCAATAAAGATGAAAAAAACTTATTAAAAGTAGGAAGAATCTGGGTTGAAGACCAATCTTTTACTACTGAAAAAACAATAAGTATCAATACAAATTCACCTATCCAAGGCGGTGATGTGATCAGATACCGAACGCAGGTTGTTGGTTTTAAAGCTCAGCAGAATAATATAAGTTTTAGTATTAATAATCAAAATGCTTATACTTCTCCAAATGTGCCGGCAAATACATCTAATTTTTCTTATGACTTTTTTCCTATAAATTACAGAGGAACGGTTTCCAACTTAAACGGAAATCAGATTACAATAAAATATAATCCTGATATTACCGTCAACCCAAATGGAGCTTTTTATTTTGATTATCTTGAAGTACAGTATAAAGAAGATTTGAAATTCAACGGAAATCAGATGAATTTCAGGGATTTTTCACTTCAAAGCGGAACAAATACCAATTATGGTTTTAGTATTTCAAACGCAACCAATGTTGAGCAGGTTTGGGACGTGACAGATATTACCAACGCCAATAGAAGAACAAATAAAGCACCGGGAACGGCTAATTTTAATTTTGCTTATACAACTTCGGATCCTAATTTTAATAATGAATTTGTGGCTTTCCGAGCAGATGCAGCTTTTACGCCTCAATTTGTAGAAAGAATTAATAATCAAAATTTATCTGCCTTGCAGAATGTAGATTACTTGATTATTACCACTCCTGAAATGATGTCACAAGCTCAGAGGCTTGCCAATTATCATCAGACAAAAAATAATTTTGAAGTTGAAATCGTAGATGCTGCTAAAATTTATAATGAATTTGGAAGCGGAAGCAGAGATTTAACGGCCATCAGAGATTTTGTGTCAAAACTCAACAATCCGTTGGGAAGCTTAAAGTATGTATTCATATTGGGCGATGCATCTTTTGACTATAAAAACAGGATCCCAAACAATTCTAATGTTGTTTCAAGCTACCAAAGTGAAGAATCGGCCGACTTTGTAAGTTCTTTCGTTACCGATGATTATATTGTAATGACGAAACCGCAAACCGTACAATTTATAACCCACAATCTACCAGACTTGCCTGTTGGAAGAATTCCGGCTGCAAATTCTACTGAAGCAGCCAATATGATTGATAAAACATTGGCGTATTACAATTCCCTTTCCGGGCAGTCAACGCCTTTTGGAGAATGGAGAATGAAACTGGATTTTGTAGTAGATGATGATAAAGATGGTGGTGAACCTTTTCATGATGTCATGAACAATACTTTGGCAAGCACTTTTGAAGTTGCCGGAAATACAAGTCTTAAAGAATACAATGTAAGAAAACTATATCTGGACGCATTCCAGGCTCAAAGTACGGCGGGAGGACAAAGATATCCGCAGGTAAATCAGGCAATTTCAAATGATTTGGGGAACAGCCTTTATTTATTCTACTTCGGACATGGGGGAATTAATGGATGGGCGCAGGAAAGAGTTTTCTCTTTAGATGAAATTCAGAATGCCAACAATTTTTCTAATGTTTATAGCAGATTTCCTTTTGTATCAACCATTACCTGTGAATTTACACTTTGGGATGAGCCGGCAACTTTCTCCGCAGGAGAACAGCTTATGAAGCTGAAACAAGGTGGCGCCGCAGCAATGATTACATCAAGTCGTGCGGTTGGAGTAGGTTACGGAATCGATTTTACGAATCTCTACACTAAAGATATTTTTAAATTAACAAATGATGATTTCGAGACAGTCGGAAATGCTCATTTAAATGCAAAAAAACTTCATGGTGCAGATCCAAACCACATGAAAGTAAATTTCCTTGGTGATCCGGCAATGAAACTGAGCAGACCAAAAAGATTATTAGTAATTGATGGTATAGAAACTCCGGTTCCGGGATTGATAAGAGGTTTAGATTTTGTGAAAATCACGGGACATATCAATAATGCCAACGGAACTACCAATACTACGTTTAACGGCAGAGTTGTTATTAATATTTTTGACAAAAGACTTAATAAAACTACGTTAAATAATGATGGAGGCTTAACTCCGGTTTTAAACTATACCGAAGAAGGAAGTGCGATTGTAAAAGCAAGCGGAACTGCCGTAAACGGGGTTTTCACAGTTGAATTTTATGTACCAAAAGACATTAACTATGCTGTTGGTGAAGGAAGGATTTTAGGATATGCTGATAATAAATCTACCGATGTATTCAACAATCAGGCGGTTCAGGTTGGTGATATCAATCCGAACGGAATAAATGACAACGAGCCTCCAAAAGTGAAATTATACATGAACAACACCAATTTTGCAGATGGCGGAATCACAAATCAAAATCCTATGCTGTTGGCGTGTGTGACTGATGATACGGGAATCAACTCCACAGGTTCAGGTATTGGCCACGATATTACCGTGTATTTGGACGGACAGATTATCAATACAATTGTTTTAAATGACTTTTATGCTCCAGGAGAAGGAAACGGATGTCTAAGTCCTAGTTTGGCAGAATATCAAAAAGGGAATGTGACCTACCCTTTCAGAAATTTAGCAATAGGGCAACATCAATTGACTTTTAAAGTTTGGGACATAAACAATAATTCAACAACTGAAACGTTAAACTTTGAAGTTAAAGATGAAGCAGATCAGCATTTGACGATCAACAGACCGTTAAACTGGCCAAATCCTTTTACAAATAAAACATACATTCACTTCGAACATAATTGTGATGACATATTGGATGTAAATGTTCAGATTTATACAATTACAGGAAAATTGGTAAGAACTTTATCGCAGCCTGTAGTTGCAGAACCTTTCCTACAGGGCTTTAGAACGCCACGTCAGGCAATAGAATGGGATGGAAAAGACGATTTTGGCGACACAGTAGCAAAAGGTACGTATATTTTTAAGATATTTGCAAAAAGTCAAAATCAAGAAAAATGCAAAGGTAGTGCTACAGCTGTAGAAAAAATGGTACTTTTGAAGTAAAATAATAGTAATCAATTAAGAATATTAATAAAAAACTGATAATATATAAAAGACAAAATATGAATTTAACTACTAAACTGCTTTTAGGGATTGGTTTGAGTGCCGGGTTTTTAGGCTTTGCTCAGGATTTAAGTCAGGTAAGACCTGTTTTGACAGGCGCTCCATTCCTTAGAATCGCACCCGATGCAAGGTCAGGAGGTATGGGAGATCAGGGGGTTGTAACTTCTCCGGATGCTTTTTCTCAGTTCTGGAATGCAGCAAAATATCCTTTTAGCAGAACAAGCTCTTCAGTAGGTGTAAACTATACACCATACATGGGGAAACTTACAAATGATGTATTTTTGCTTTATGGAGCTTTCCATAAATTTTTAGGACAGGAAGAAAGATCCACGATCTCTGCGAGTATTTATTACTTTAATATGGGTGAGGTAGACCTTACACAATTGGTAGGAAACGAGGTAACTTCAATGGGTACTTCAAAGCCAAACGAATTCTCAATTGATGTAGCGTATGGTCTTAAGCTTTCAGATTCTTATTCCATGGCGGTTACAGGTAGATTTATACGTTCAGATTTAGCCGGAGGATTCAATACAGATACAACTCTAAAACCAGCAAACTCTTTTGCGGTTGACGTTTCAGGATATTATACTTCTCCAAGATTTTCAAGTTTCGGAGGATATGACGGTAAGTTGAATGCAGGTTTTGCAGTAAGTAATTTGGGTCCGAAATTAGACTATACAGGAGATGAAGAATCCAGATCTTATCTTCCGACAATGGCAAGATTAGGGGTTGGATATGACATGTATCTTGATGATGTAAACAGAATCGGATTAAGTGTTGAAGGTTCTAAAATCTTAGTTCCGGGATCAGAATTCGTAGGAACAGATCCAAACACGAGACAGCCGATTTACGAAGTACCAAACGTTGGTGTAATGTCAGGTATCGGAAAATCATTCAAAAATCCTAACTCTATCATGTATAGCGGTGCATTAGAATATTCTTATGACAATGCATTTGCCGTAAGAGGAGGTTATTTCCATGAAAGTGAAGAGCAGGGAGCGAGACAGTTTGCAACGGCAGGTATCGGGTTAAAATATCGTTCTTTCGGATTAGATATTTCTTACCTTATTAATATGTCTAAAATCAATACCGCTTTAGATAATACTTTACGTTTCGGTCTGACTTGGAATATCGGTGACGAAACTTCTAATGTAGATTATTAAAAAAACATAATATAAAGTTTTTAAAAGTCTCATATTTTATGGGGCTTTTTTTATTTTCAATAATTATTTTTGTAGTATGAATTATTCATCGGAGCTCAAAAAATTTGTAACCAGTCAATATGTATATTCTTCTATCAGAATTACATTGGCCACCGTGCTTCCGTGTTTAATATTGGCACATTTCGGAATTTTAAAAGAATATTTTCTTTTCCCTTTAGGAACCAGCTTTGTAGCGCTTACAGATCAGCCGGGCCCTTTCATTCGAAGAAGAAACTCGCTCACATTTGCTATTTTTTGTTTTGTTGTAGTCGCGCTTATTGCAAGTTTAGTAAAAGGTATTGTTTTTTTAGTGATTTTAGAAATCATTGTTTTCGGAATGTTTTTTTCCCTCATTGGGGTTTACGGGCAAAGGCTTGCCGCTGTCGGATCGCTGTCAGTGGTTGTTTTAGCCATCTTTATCGACGGACATCTCACCGGCTCAAATATTTTTAAAAGCTTACTTATTTTTGCAGCCGGATGTATTTGGTTTCTCTTGATCTTTCTTATTGTAACGACCATTCAGCCGTATAAGCTTGCGAGCCAGATGATTGGCGAAAATTATTTGCAGCTCGCAGAATTCCTTAAAATTAAAGCTAATTTTTATCAGAAAAATCCTGATTTTGATAGATTAAATACACAAGTTATTTCCAAGCAGATCGAAATAAAAAATCTTCAGGAAGAAACCAGAGAAACGGTTTTTAAAACCCGAACCATCGTCAACGAATCTACCACGATCAGCAGATTGCTGATGCTGATGTTTTTAAATTCAATGGATCTTCATGAAAAACTGATGACTTCCGAAAGCGATTACAAAAAACTGCAGAAAAGCTTCGAAGACGCCACCATTTTGGTTAAAATTCATGATTACCTGAATATACTTTCCGAAGAAATCACAAACATCGGAATCGCTCTTCAAAGCAGCACGCGCGCAAGACCGATATTCAATTTAGAAATTCAGTCACAAGATCTTAATTCTCACTATTTTGAACTGAGAAACAAAACACTGAATCCCGAAAATCTCGAAGATTTCATGATTTTGCGACAAATCATGATGCGTATCAACGAAATCACAAAAGAAATTAATGAAATTTACAAAGTTTTTTCTCAAAATGTAAAGCTCGCAAAAAGTCTTTCGACAGGTTTGGATCTGAAAAAATTTATGCCCAATGAAGAGAAAATTAATTTTAAAGTTTTAAAAAGCAATATTTCTTTGACCTCATCGCATTTTCGGCATGCAATAAGAATCACCATTGCTTTATTGTTGGGATATCTCATTTCATTGTTACCATTTTTAGTGATCGGTCATACTTATTGGATTTTGATTACGATAGTTGCTATTTTAAAACCGGCCTACTCTATTACAAAACAGAGAAACCTTCTGCGTCTTTACGGAACAATTGCGGGAGCCACGATCGCTTATGTCATTTTGCATTTCATTACTATAAATGAAGTTTTATTTAGTATTCTGCTTTTAAGTATGATTATGTGCTTCAGCTTTTTGAAAGGAAAATATTTTTGGGCAGTTTTATTTATGACAATTTATGTTTTTCTGGCTTTCAATTTTTTAAATCCCGGAAATGTAAATGTTATTTTTAAAGACAGAATTGTAGACACCATTATTGCGGGCATCATTGCTTTTGCAGTTTCATATATTGTGCTTCCGGTTTGGGAACACACGCAGAATTTAGATCTGATGAAAAAATCTGCGGAATGCAACCTTACTTATTTTCACAGCGTGATGTCAAAATTTTTAAATGAAGATTTTGATCTTGAAGATTATAAAGTAAAGCGAAAAAACGCCATCATTTCATTAGCCAATCTTTCGGATAATTTCCAGAGAATGATTTCTGATCCCAAAAATCAGCAGAAAAAGCTGGAAGTTGTGCATCAGTTTGTGGCGACATCACATCTTATTACGGCATACACCGCTTCGCTTTCACAATATTCGAAAAACAATAAACAATATCCCGAAATCGATTCTGAAAGCTGGACAAAAAAGATTGAAGCCGAAATGAATCAGGTTTCCACATTGCTGAATGATGAAAAAGTAACTGAAACATTAAGAATGGAAAGCCGTCTGGAACCCGAAGATTCTTCCATAGAAAATTTGATTTCCCAAAGAAAATCCGAGCTTTTGGAAAATGAAGCTTTTGACCGAAGAGATCCGAACAAAATTTCGCATTTAACGGAGCTCAAAAATATTCATGATGTTTTGGAACTTATTTATGATGTAGCCAAAGAGCAAAGAAAAGTGATCGAAAAATACAAAGCAGAAACTACTCTTCCACAATCGTAAAGCAGTAATCATCAAAAAATTCTACTCTGGCTTTAAGCTCGTCGGACGTTTTGTCGTCATGAACTCTGCAGCTAATTTTGTGAAGATGCTTTAACTCAAAAGGTTTTACTTCATAATGTTTTTTCAGAGACCAATGCTTGGAATGATGAATTTTGTACATACTTTCTTTCACACTCCAAATAATCGTATAAAAAGTAACTTCATTATCAAAAGGAATGAAACCTCTTTCATTTTCATAAGTGAATTTATCGATAACTCTTAAAATTTTAGGATTAAATTTTTCAATATCAATTCCTATTTTGTTTCTTGAGATCGCAATTGCCGCAAACGGAAAAGAATGCGTAATGGAGATTTCGGCATCTTTTGGAGATAAAAATGGCTCTCTTTCTTTATATAATATTTTGGAGTTGGGCTTTAAGCTTTTCAAAATTTTGCGCACCATTAATACTTCCAGCAATTTGTTTGGATGATAATCTTTTACTTTTTCGGCATTCTCGGGTTCCAGAAGTTCATTGATATTCAATTCTTCATGTTCATCATATTTCCAGATAAGAATCGTAGCATTGTCGTCAGAAAAATCGCGGTAAAGAGGCATATTTTTGGTCAGCAGGATATTAGTTTGTAAATTTGCAAAAAATTTTTCATATAGATGGAAGCAACAACACAATACATTCCTTATAAAGTTAAGGATATTTCTCTGGCAGAATGGGGAAGAAAAGAAATCACTCTTGCTGAGGCAGAAATGCCCGGTTTGATGGCAATCCGTGAAGAATTCGGTCCGTCTCAGCCACTTAAAGGTGCAAGAATCGCTGGATGTCTTCACATGACTATTCAAACGGCTGTACTGATCGAAACTTTGGTAGCTTTGGGCGCTGAAGTGACTTGGTCATCATGTAATATTTTCTCTACACAAGATCATGCTGCTGCTGCAATTGCTGCTGCAGGAATTCCTGTTTACGCTTGGAAAGGCCTGAACGAAGAAGAATTTGACTGGTGTATCGAGCAGACTATATTCTTTGGTGAAGACAGAAAGCCATTAAACATGATTTTGGATGATGGCGGAGATTTAACAAACATGGTTTTTGATAAATACCCGGAATTAACAAAAGATATCAAAGGACTTTCTGAAGAAACTACAACCGGAGTTCACAGGTTGTACGAAAGAATGAAAAACGGAACTTTGGTAATGCCTGCAATCAACGTAAACGATTCTGTTACCAAATCTAAATTCGACAACAAATACGGATGTAAAGAATCTGCAGTAGATGCTGTGAGAAGAGCTACAGACCTTATGTTGGCGGGGAAAAGAGTGGTAGTTTGCGGATACGGAGATGTAGGTAAAGGTACTGCTGCATCTTTCAGAGGAGCGGGTTCTATCGTTACTGTTACAGAAATTGATCCTATTTGTGCGCTTCAAGCTGCAATGGACGGATACGAAGTAAAAAGATTAGACACCGTGGTTGATAATGCAGATATCGTAATCACTACAACCGGTAATTTTAACATCGTAAGAAAAGAACATTTCTTAAAATTAAAAGATAAAGCAATCGTTTGTAACATCGGTCATTTCGACAACGAAATCGATATGGCCTGGTTAAACGAAAACTACGGTCACACAAAATCTGAAGTGAAGCCACAAGTAGACATCTACACTTTGGAAGAAGGTAAAGAAGTTATTATTTTGGCTGAAGGTAGATTGGTAAACTTAGGTTGTGCAACTGGTCACCCTAGCTTTGTAATGTCAAACTCTTTCTCAAACCAGACTTTGGCTCAGATCGAATTGTGGACTAATTCTGCTGCTTACAAAAATGAAGTGTATATGTTACCAAAACATTTAGATGAAAAAGTAGCTGCTTTACACCTTAAAAAATTAAGCGTTGAGCTGGAAACTCTTTCTCCGGAACAAGCTGAATATATCGGTGTAGACGTAAAAGGACCTTTCAAACCTGAATATTACAGATACTAAAACTGTCATCCTGAGCTTGTCGAAGGATCTCAAATAAATACAGAAACTCTCCTACTTTGGAGAGTTTTTTTTTGAATTTATTCCTCTATCTCTATAAAATACTGATCTCGAATTGCTCTTTTGCAGGAATATCATATATCCCAGCAGACTTCAAAGTATTAAGTTCCTTTGATCTAAGTACTGAACTTCAAAATCAATTCCTCCATCTCCCGGCTAACCTTTCTACAGGAAACTATTTATTGCACCGTTGCTTGCTTCAAGCAAATAACTAAACTCTTTTCCTTGATTGTTTTTTTCATTGCAGTATTATCATAAGCACCTTAGTTCTTGCTTTGGTTCCTATTGCTTTTATTCTCTCGCAAGGGCTGTTTATCACTACAATTTTCATCATAATTCAACGAGCAGTCGTTATTGGTGTTACCTTGTATATCACAACTCTCACAATCCCGCCCTTACTGGCAATAGGGAGTGGTCCGCCACCTCCTACGGGGCCTGCTCAACGGCCGGCAGCTATTGACCTATGGGCCTGCACCCTCTTACTAAAGAGTCTGCACCCCTTGCCGAAGAGCCTGCAGGCTGTCTTTTAATGGCAACACCCCCTTCATCAGGGAGGTATGACCCCTTACCTAAGGGGGTATAGGGTCTTGTGAAGACGCTGCGGCCCCTTACGATACGGGCTGCTGAGCGTCTACGGACAGGGTATGTGTACCAAATGAAAGGGCAACAGCAATGTGCCTTCTTAAATAACAAGAATCTGCTTTTTACATATAAGACGGATTATTACTATTTATCATATTGGTTAGGATGTTTTCACTTTAATAACATCCACTACCATACAATGCTCACCAGATTGGGTGGGTATTTTATTTTAAAAAGTATTTCACAAAATATTGATATGGATAAAAATTGTTATATTTGTCATTAATAAATTCGAAACATTTATTAATTATATTTGAGAATATTGAGGTTAAGTAAAAATATAAGTATTTAAATTATAAAAAACAACCTTACAACTAAAATATTAATATGCTAAAAAAACTTTTACCATTTGTTTTTATCGTTTTATTTCATCTGACAAAAGCCCAAAACGAATTTATTACCATATGGGAGCCCGGAATCACAACAACACCGGTCATGAATGTAGTTGCTCCATCTCAAGCGAGTTCAAATCAAATATGGTTTCCTGGTATTGGACAAAACTATACTATTTTTTGGGAAGAAGTGGGCTATCCGCAGCATAACGGAACACTGACGAACGTGACTTCAACCAGTCAGGTCTTAATCGATTTTGGAACACCATCAGAAGGAAGTTCCGGGACTAAATACAGGGTAAAAGTATCCAATGGAAACGGAGTATTTCATCAGATTAAATTTGCCACGTATCAAACGAATGGCAGTTCAGATGTTCAGGTTCCGATACTTCAGATGCATGGTAGCGCAGACAAGCTTTTAGAGATCGAGCAATGGGGAAATATAGCGTGGAGCTCGATGCAGGGTGCTTTTGCAAATTGCCAGAGAATGCAGCTTACAGCTACAGACGCTCCAAATTTGTCTAATGTTACCAATGCTTCAATGATGTTTTATCTTACCAATAACTTTTCAGGAGCGCCTTCAATGCAGAATTGGGATACTTCCAATATTGAGGATTTCAGCTTTATGTTTGATAGTCGTCATGTCGGGATCACTTACTATATCAACCCTGCTACTATTTTTAATCCTCCCGGGTTAAGCTATTGGGACGTTTCATCAGCAACAGATCTAAGCTACATGTTTGCAGGAAAAGGTGCTTTAAATCAGAATTTAAGCTCATGGAATGTCGAAAATGTAAAAAATATGGGCTGGATGTTTGCTTTCTGCTCGGCCTTCAATCAGCCTTTGAACAGCTGGAATACCCAAAAACTGGAAAAAACGCATTACATGTTTTTTATGACTGACGATTTCAATCAACCACTAAATAACTGGGATGTTTCAAAAGTAATCAATATGAACAATATGTTTAGTTTTGCAGAATCTTTCAATTTGCCTCTTGATTCCTGGAATGTAGGCAGCCTGATAAAAATGAATCATATATTTGACAATGCTACATCTTTTAATCAATCTCTCGCCAATTGGAACCTTGCTTCTCTCACTACAGCTATAGGAGCATTGAAAGGTGCAGCATTAGACTGCAACAACTACAGCAAAACGCTTGCAGGTTGGGCAGATAACCCAAATACGCCAAATAATATATCTTTAATGTCGGTAGTACCTGCACAATATGCTTCAAATGTAACCAATAAACGCGATATACTCATCAATAAAGGCTGGAGTATCATAGGAGATACCGTAGGAAATTGCTTTTTAACGACTTCAGAGCTTAATCCTATTAAAAAAGGTTCTATTTATCCAAATCCCGCGTCAGATTATATTCACGTTGAAAACATAATAAAAGCTGAAAAGTATACAATAACAGATATGGCCGGCAGACTGATAAAACAAGGTGATATAAAAGCAGAAATGATCAACATCAGCACATTACCAAAAGGAAACTACATTTTACAAATCGCAGCGAAAGATAAAATTCAACCCTTTAAATTCATTAAAAAATAAATTAAAAAGCCTCACAAATGTGAGGCTTTTTTGTGAATCATAAATGGTCAATTCCCTTTGCTTGTCAATTATAAAATACAGCATATATTCAGAATTGACAGCTCACCATTCATTATTTGTCGTATTGATTGGGATGTTTTGCTTTAATATCATCCACTGTTCCCAAGACTTTATCTTTTAAAGAATCCTGATATTTTTGCAGCTTTTCGGCTACTTCCTCATTTCCGCTTCCTAAAATTTTTGCGGCTAAAATTCCGGCATTTAAAGCACCGTTTAATGCAACTGTCGCAACAGGAATTCCACCCGGCATCTGAAGAATCGACAAAACAGAATCCCAGCCGTCAATAGAATTACTCGATAAAATAGGAACACCAATTACCGGTAAAGTTGTACAGCTTGCCACCATTCCGGGAAGATGTGCCGCGCCGCCCGCTCCTGCAACAATTACTTTCAAGCCTCTTTCTTTAGCAGTTTTTGCATAATCAAACATCCGTTCCGGCGTTCTGTGTGCGGAAACCACCGTCAATTCGTATGGAATGTCCAAAGATTTCAAAAAATTTACCGCAAGTTCCATGATTGGCAAGTCGCTCTGACTTCCCATGATAATTCCTACCATTTTCAATTTTATTAGATTTTCAAAGGTAAGAATTTAGATTTTAGATTAAAAACTTCAGATTTCAAATTATGGTCCGATATCTGCTGTCCGAAATATTTATCTTTGCAACACATTTTCTCAAATTGAAAGATTATAAACTCATATTTGCCGTACTCACTGTTGCCATTGTTTGGGGAACAACGTTTTTAGCGATCCGCGTAGCTGTAGAAACCATTCCGGCATGGTTTGTAGCCGGAATCCGCCAGTTTTTAGCAGCAATTATCATGTTCTTTATATTAATTTACCGAAAAGAATTCAGATGGATTGGCTGGAAAAACCTCCGTTACCAGCTTGTTTTTTCAACATTGATGCTTATTATCGCCAACGGGATGACGACGGTGGCAGAAGAAGATGTTACAAGCAGTCTGACTTCACTTATCAGTGCGTGCTCACCTATTATGGTATTTCTTGGAAGTGTGGCGCTCGGTATTCAAAAATTCAGCTTTCGGGCTTTTGTAGGCGTCTTATTATGTTTCAGCGGAATACTTTTTATATTCTGGGACGGTTTGATGGATTTGGGAAATCCCGATTACGGCATGGGAATTATTTTCTTGTTTATCGCTATCGCAGGCTGGGCTTCGGGAACGATTTTTACTAAAAAATTAAATATTCAGAGCCGACACATCACTTTGAATCTTTTTTACCAATTTGCTTTTGCAGGAATCGTTCAGCTTTGTTTTGCTTTTCTATTTTCAGAAAGTTATCGTTTCGAAAGCTGGAGTGTTAAAAGTATTTCAGCCATGATTTATCTGGCTATTTTCGGTTCTGTGGCGGCATTTTTTGCTTTCCATTATGCTTTGACAAGAATTTCCCCCGTTCAGGTTTCTATATTGGCTTATGTAAATACCATTATTTCCATATTTTTAAGCTGGCTGATTTTAGATGAAAGTATTTCTGCTAAATTTATCGTTGCTGCCGTTTTAATAATTGCCGGAGTATTTATCATTAATTTTAATCCTGAATTGTTTAAAAGACGCAAAGTTGAAATATGATTGAAACACTTGAAAAAGTTTACAATTTCTTAATAAAATCCCTTCCTTTTTCCTTTGGTTTTGCTTTTATTGGTTTCATAGTATTATTTCTCTTAAAAATCTTCGAAAATGATAAAGTAAAAAAAATCGGTATTATTTTATTGGTTCAGCTTTTCTTTTTGGGTATTATTATAATCTTCATGCAAACAACAATACTTAGAAAAATAAGGAATGAGATTTTAGAAATACTTTCTGATCCTCAGACCCAAATTATTACATCAAGAAATGATTTTAAAATACTTCCACAAAAATTAAAGAAAGAACTTCTTAAAATGCAGAATATCCCAACGAATCATACACACCCCGAAGATCAAAAATCTGTCGAAATTATTTCTTCCAAAGGCATTTTTAAAATTTTTATTGCAAAAGATTCCAAAAACAAAAATCAATTTTGGATTTTTACAGATAAATATGAATTTAGTAAAGAATCAGAAATAGGAAAAGTTAATTCAGCTATAATTAACAATAGATAAAAGGATACAAAAGAAAAGGTTGTTTCAAAATAAACAACCTTTATTACTTTTAGCTTAAGCAATCACTTTTACCATCGCTTTCACTTTTATCAGTTTTTCCATCAATTCCTCTCGGGAATCTGCCAAAACATTGATGTGCCCCATTTTTCTTCCGGGTTTGGTTTCTGTTTTTCCGTAAAGATGAACGTAAGTTTTAGGCAATTTTAAAACTTCATCCATTCCTTCGTAAATCACTTTTCCTGAAAAACTTTCTGCACCAACCAGATTCAACATTCCACTGAAGGTAAAAGTGTCTGTATCAGCCAAAGGTAAATTTTTCACCACGCGGTACATTTGCTCAAACTGTGAATTGGCGTTCCCTTCCTGACTTTGATGCCCGGAATTGTGCAGTCTCGGCGCCGTTTCGTTGACCCAGACTTTACCTTCTTTATCCAAAAACAATTCGATGGCAAAAAGTCCCGGAGAATTTACTGCATTGAGGAATTTTTCGGTAATTGAATTAATTTGATTTTCAACATCTTTACTCAAAAAAACAGGACAAATATTCAAATCCAATAAATTTAATTTCGGATCGGCAACCATTTCAGTAACCGGGAAAGTTTTTGTTTCTCCGCTTTCGTTGATCGCAACAATTACAGAAAGTTCTTTATCGATATCAACCAAACGTTCCAAAACAGAATCTTCGGGCCATAGATTTTTCAAATCTTCCGACGAACGAATAATTTGTACGCCTTTCCCGTCGTAACCACCCGTATTTAGCTTTTGTACAAAAGGAAATTGAATTTTTATTTCGTCAGAAGTTCCATCCATAATTTCAAATTCAGGACTTGGAATATCGTGAGCTTTATAAAACTCTTTTTGCAGAATTTTTTGTTGAATGGTTTTAATAATTTTAGAATTTGGAACTACTTTTACGCCCTGATTCTCAAGCTGAGCTAAAGCATCGGCATTTACATGCTCAATTTCGATTGTTACAACATCTTTATCTTTTCCAAAGTTTAAAACCGTTTCGTAATCATTGAAATTTCCTTGCGTGAAATATGAAATATTGTGACAAGGCGCATCTGAAGCGGGGTCTAAAGTATAAAATTCATCATCATATTTTAAAGCTTCCTGAATAAGCATTCTTCCAAGCTGGCCACCACCTAAAATTCCTATTTTCATTTTTTATTTATTTCGAATTAGATTTATTTTTTTCTTTAATTTTCGAATTGTCGGAAGAATCTCTAAAGTTTAGCATTGAGATCCTTCATTCCGTATCGCTACAATCAAATTAACATCAAAACATTTATATTTTATCAAGCTTCAAATATCCTACTTTTGAAAAATTCGCCTGATTAGTTTCTTCTGTTTTTTCAAGAATAATGGAATATTTTTCTTTCATCTCTTCCGGTAAAATATCATTTACATTAAAAATATCGTCAATATCTACTCCATGTTTGTCGTCAATATGGCTCACCGCACTTTCAAAACCCATTGTAAGGTAAAATTCGGTTTTCTTTACTTTTTTGATCACATCCGCCATGGTTTCCCCAACCATAAGATGCTGCTGATGAAACTCTTCGAAAAAGCCTTTTTTATAGCCTCCCAAATTGATAAAAAACAATTGCTGCTCTTGTTTGACATCAGTTTTCGGAACGATTTTCACTTCATGTCCATCAACAAACTTCACTTCCTGATATCCATCAAGATGAATTTTACCTTCAGCTTCCAACCAGAAATTTTTTATATCGGGAACGAGATCTTTTAAGCTTTCGGCAATTCCAAAAAATACATCATGCTGCTCTATATTCCTTCCTTTGGGCGTTGCGCCGAGAATAATATAAAATAATTTCATCTTTAAATTTTATATTGCAAAAATACGGGAAAAAATAATCTTTCATTAAAGTTTGCTTAAAAACAGCAATAGTTTTATATTTGTAACATGTCTGAAATCATTATTCTCTTTCTTGGCGCCATTTCAGCAGGGCTTTTAGGTTCGCTTACAGGTTTAGGAGGAGGAGTTATCATTATCCCTTTATTGACGCTTGGTTTTGGTGTTCCTATGCATTATGCAATCGGGGCGTCGCTTATTTCTGTTATCGGAACTTCTTCCGGCGCAGCAGTAGCTTTCGTGAAAGAAGGCTTTACCAATATGAGGATCGGGATGTTTCTGGAAATTGCCACAACCGCAGGTGCAATTGTTGGAGCTTTGGTTTCCGGAATGCTGAATCCCAATACAATCGGAATTATTTTCGCAAGTATTCTTCTGCTTACTGTTGTTTTAAATCTTAAAGGAAAACCGGATCATCAGGAACCTTTAATTCAAGGAAGTCTGGAAGATAAATTAAAATTATACGGAACTTTCCCCGATAAAGGAATTTTGAAAAGTTATGCTGCAAGAAATACGGTTCCCGGATTTTTTATGATGATGTTTGCCGGTGCAATGTCAGGACTTTTAGGCATTGGTTCAGGAGCATTAAAGGTTTTAGCAATGGATAATATGATGAAGCTGCCTTTCAAGGTTTCTACCACGACAAGTAATTTTATGATTGGTGTAACGGCGGTTGCCAGCTCGCTGATCTATTTCCAAAGAGGCGAAATTATTCCCGTGATCGTGGCTCCCGTTTTAGTAGGAGTTGTCGTTGGAAGCTTCATAGGATCTAAAACATTGATGGTTTCTAAGACAAAAAAGCTGAAGACATTTTTTGCAATCGTCATTACAATTTTGTCTATTTATATGATGTATAACGGTGTAAGAAGCAATTTTTCATGAGAAAGAATTTCACTGATGTAGATTTGAACCGTTCCGTTGGTAATCTTCTGAGATTAGGCGTTATATTATCCGTTATCACTTCTTTGATCGGTTTTGTAAAGCTTTTTTTAGAAGGCTTTAAAATGCCGAAAAAGTATAAGTTTTTGGAAATGGGCACTTCTTCAGAAAAAGTATGGAGCCATTTTTGGAACTCTCTGATGAAAGGCGAAGGAATGGCAATTATCCAACTCGGAATTCTGCTTTTGATATTCACACCTTTAGTAAGAATTATTTTTGCGCTAATCGGCTATCTTAAAGAAAAAGACTATTTATACGTTTTTATTTCATCAATTGTATTGGTCATTATGGCGATAAGCTTTTTTACAGGCTACGCACATTAATTTACATTTCATAAAACTCCAAAGGAAGTCGATCCGGATCCTGGGTAAAGAAAAATTCTTTTCCGGTGAATTCATCAATTCTTATTTCTTCGCAGATCAGGCCTTTATCAATTAATTCAAGGCGTTTTTCTTCAACATTTTCTACCGAAAAAGCAAGATGTCTTAAGCCGCATGCTTCAGGCTGTGAAGGTCTTTTCGGAGGATCGGGAAAAGAAAAAAGCTCAATTACATAATCATCTCCAATAGCCAGATCGAGCTTATAAGACATTCTTTCGACACGATAAACTTCACGGATGATATTCAAACCTAAAATTTCCGTATAAAACTTTTTTGAAACAATATAATCCGAACAGATAATGGCAATATGATGAATTCTCATTTAAATTTATTTTTTGCAGTCTTTCCTTCTCGTATCAATTAAATATTGTATTTTCCAAACATTATTTTGCTTTACCAATTGAAAACTATTGGCTCCGCAATGCGAGAATTTTCCTTTAAAATAAAACTCATAAGGTGTGAAAACGCTTGCCAGATTACCATCAACCTGAATTGAAGCAATATTGATCCTTTCATCCAGATCATTTTTTGAAAACTTTGAAACGGAACCTAGAAAATCTTCAATCTTTTCGTTTTTTATATTTCCATCGGTCGCTACACTTTGCATAATCACACCGTCAGCGAAAACAGATTTCAGAAGTTCGGGATCAGCATTTTTCATGGCCAAAAACAAGTTGTGAATCGGCGCCGTTACTTCTTTATTTTCAGACTGCTGTCCAAATACCAAGTTTCCAAAAAGTAATGCAAAAGGCAGCAAAGCTTTTATATTAAATTTCATATATAATTTTTTATAAAAGTACTAAAAACAAACTTGCGCAAGCTATTTTGAATAAAATTTAAGAACAACAAACTTATCTTCTCAAAAAATAACTTAAATTTACGCGTTTATTTAAAAATATGCTGACTATATATATTGTTTTAATTTCATTATTATTCATCCTGACAATATTACCAAATATTCCAAATTCGCATTGGGTTTTTCGCTTTGCAGATTTTGGTAAGATTCAAATCACCTATTTTATTATTATCACTTTTGGTTTTGGATTTTTCATTGGTCCGTTTCAATATTTTTGGTATTGTCAGGCGTTTTTGCTGACATTATTTATTTATCATGGTGTAACGCTTGTAAAATATACTCCGCTTTATCATGTAAAAAAGCATCATCAAAGCAATGCATCTTCCGAAAAGTATCATTTTATTTCAGCGAATGTTTATCAGTTTAATAAGGATTATGACAGGTTTATCAACCTTATTAATCAGCACAAGCCTGAAATTTTTCTTACGATGGAAAGCAACAGCGATTGGGAAAAAGCTTTGCAGGTTTTAGAAAAAGATTATCCTTATCAGCATAAAGTAACGCTTGAAAACACGTACGGAATGCATTTCTATTCTAAAATGGAAATCGAAAGTTCAAGAACACATTTTTTTGTTGCCGATGATATTCCAAGTATTGAAGTTCATTTGACAACAAAAGATGGATTTTCGTTTGTCTTTTTCGGAGTTCATCCGCCACCGCCAAGTCCAACAGAAGAAGAAACCTCGAAAGAAAGAGACGGCGACCTTTTGAGCGTGGCAAAGCGTGTGCAGGAACTTAAAAAAACAGTGATCGTTGTTGGTGATTTCAATAATGTTGCCTGGTCGAAATCTTCGGTTTTATTCAGAAAAACCAGCCATTTGATCGATCCGAGAGTTGGTCGCGCTTTTGTATCTACCTTTCATGCAAAATACCGTCTGCTGAGATTTCCTATTGACCTGATGTTTCACAGCGAAGATATTTTCATTAAAGAACTGAAAACTCTGGAAAATTTCGGCTCGGATCATCTTCCCGTTTATTGCGAATTTTTCATTGATCACCAAAACGGCGAGCAGGAAGAAAGAATTGAAGAAGCCGATTCTGAAGAAAAAGCTGAAGCCGAAGAAATGATTGAAGAAGGAAAAGAAGAAAATGGCGAAAGAGATATTGTTGCGACCGAAGGCTGATTATAAACTAATCTTTCCCAATCAATTCAATCGTATTTAGAAGATTAATTAAACTTGATCACATAATATTTTTCAAAAACTGAAAGTTCAGATACTTTCATATATTTTCAAATATCTTTATTCATATTCAAATTTTTAACACACATTTATAAAATGTTGTGGGTTTTGATATTGGTATAAAAGTATTAAGAATCATGCTGAAATCTTTAGTTATTTAATCATCATTTCTGAGTCTTCAATCCTTTTAGAAACAATAAGCGGCTTTAAAATCCAATAATAATTTCATTTTATTATCAAATAAATAGAAAAAATAACATTATTTGTGACTTTAGTCACCCGTTTTTTCAATTTAGAAACTATACTTTTGACTAAAACTGTAATTTTTACATAAATATCTATACTTTTTATGTTAATTTTTACATTTATAATAAATTTATTTAACAATTTATCTTTACCATACACATTTGAATCATTTTACAAAAACACAACTATTAGAAACAGAAATATGATGAAAAAAATACTGCTTTTATTTATAATACTATTTTCCGTAAAAAACTTTGCACAAAGAGATACCGAACATTGGATTGCACCTTATTATACAAGTGTTCAAACATATTCTAACGGGCTGTATTTATCAACAGATTCTGTAACTCCTTTTGATGTACAGATTTTTAGCAATAATCTTCTTATTGGTACGGTTAGCATTAGCAAGGGTAATCCGCAAAGATTTATTGTTCCTCAAAATTTAATAGAAGGCTCTAATCCAAATCTCGATGCTTTCAAGGTAACCTCTAAAGGATTGTACATAAAGGGAGCTAAACCCTTCTACTGTACTTTAAGACCTGCCAATGGCAATCATGGTGAAATCATAACATCTAAAGGGAAAGCAGGTATTGGAAAATTGTTTTATGTAGCTTCAAGTCCCAACGACCCTGATAATACCTTTGATAACTTTACAGCTGGGATTTTGGCCACGGAAGACAATACTACAATTACTGTATCATGGGCTCCCGGAATAGAATTTGTCGGAGGAGCTCCAACCGGAAACTCGCATACCTTTACATTAAATAAAGGTCAGTCATTTATTTTTGTCGGTGAAGTCCATCTTTTCGCTACAAACAATAATGCAACCGGATTTATCGGTGCAAAAGTTATATCAGATAAACCAGTATCTCTTACGAACGGAAGTGCCAACGGTAACTTTGCCTCCCCTGCTTTTGTAGGTGGATCAGATCCTATTTTAGACCAGTCTGTTCCTGTAGAAAGACTGGGAAATACATTTGCTATGGTAAAAACAAAATCTACAATCCCACAAGCAAATATGGAAGGCGGTATTGTGATTGCCACAGAAGATAATACACAGATTTTTATAAATGGTGCCACAGCTCCCATTGCTACAATCAATGAAGGCGAATGGTTCAGAATCAATGAAACCAATTATGTTCAGCAAACCCCAGGCAGCGGCCATTATAATATGTTTATTTCTGCTTCCAAAAATGTATATTTATATCAGCTTGTTGGAGTGGGAAATCAGACTAATACTGGAGGTTTTAACTATATTCCGCCTTTAAACTGTTTTTTGCCAAGAAAAATTGATGAAATTGGGAAAATTAATGAAATGCCTAATATCCCATTGCCTATTAACCTCAAATTAAATATTATAACAGAAACCGGCGCAGCAGTTACTGTAAATGGGGTAACTCCCACGGCAGCTCAAGGGCCTTTTCCTCTTACAGGTAACACACAATGGGAAACGTATGCAATAGAAGGAGTAACAGGAAATGTAACTATTGCCTCCACAAGAGCGGTAACTGCCGGAGTAAACGGAGGATATTCCACTGCCGGCTACGGTGGTTATTTTGCAGGCGCTTCTTCCGTTCCTGCAATTTCGAAAACCGGAGATTGTGTCCCGGGAATTGTTCTACAAGTTGATGACCATTATGACACCTATCAATGGTTTTTAAACGGAAATCCTATTCTCGGAGCTACCGCTAATACTTTTACGCCTACTGTCGCAGGAAATTATACCGTAAGAGTTACCGCCGGAACTTGTACTCCTGTAATGACACCGATATTTAAAGTTTTTAGTTGTGATCACGAATCAATAAAAGATCTGACTATCTGTTCGGGTCCTACATCTATCACACCAGCATTTACAGTTTCTGCACAAACTTATGTTCCGGCAACCGTAACTATTGTAACGCCACCCAACAACGGTACAGTAACTATAGATCCAAATGGTATTATTACCTATACCCCTAACGCCGGATTTGTAGGTAATGATACTTTTGTTTATAGATTCTGTGGCGATGCGCCAGAGTTCATCGATTGTGAAAAGGTTACGATAAACTTGACAATATCACAACAGCTTACAGTACAGAATGCAGCTTTGACTCAATGTTCCGATATATTTGATCTTACCACAGCTGAACCGAATATAAGCAATGCAGCGGGCGTGAGTTTTGATTATTATGAAAATCAGGCAGATGCAGCAGCGGGCAATGCCAACACAATAGCAACTCCTACAGTTTACACTCCAGGTAGCACTACTGTTTTTGTAAGAGTAAAATCAGGTACTTGTTTTGCAATTGCAGAATTACAGCTTAACATTGTTCAAGCACCTGCACCTGTTATTACAAGCTCGTCTCCAATCATCTGTTTAGGTGGAACTGTTACTCTTTCCTCTAATCAGGCAACAGGAAATACTTGGTCAACAGGTGAAACAACACAATTAATTACTATAACAGCACCGGGAACTTATACACTTACAACAAATAACGGAGCTTGTAGCACCTCTGCTTTTATAACGATAAATCAAGATGTTGATCCAAACGTACAGATAACAGGAAATCTAACTATCTGTGACGGTTTTAATACGGTTTTAACTGCTACAACAGCAGGCACAGGAAATACTTTTGTATGGTCAAACGGCACAAATGGACCCATCAACACAGTTACAGTACCTGGTACTTATACGGTAACGGTAACAACTCCAGCGAACTGCCAATATCAGCAATCTGTAACAGTTGTGCAAAGCCTGAATCCGAACCTACAAATTACAGGTAATTTAACATTTTGCCAGGGTTCAAATACAGTCTTAACAGCTACAGCAACAGGTACAGGAAATACTTTTGTGTGGTCAAACGGGACAAACGGACCTATTAATACCGTAGCAGTACCCGGATTACACACAGTAACTGTGACAACACCTGAAGGATGCCAGTATCAGCAATCTGTAACAGTTACAATGGATGCAGCAATTATAGTAAACATTGCTGTTCCTACAGAAATTACCTGTACAAGAACTCAAGTTACTTTAGATGCAACAGGTTCGGTTTTTGGACAAGGTGCTACATTTCTTTGGACTGCAGCAGCAGGCGGGAATATTGTAGCAGGAGCAAATACTTTAACACCAACCGTAAATAATGCCGGAACTTATACACTTACTATTACAAGTGAAACTGGCTGTATGCAACAATCAACAGTAACAGTAATTGAAAATATAACCCCACCTGTAGTTGGGTTAACGGCTCCACAACTTGTGATTTGTAAAGGTGAATTCGTTATTCTTACCGCAACCGGAGCTGTAACTTATAATTGGGTGAACTTCCCCGGTAACGGAAATACTCAAACCGTTTCTCCGACTGCTACAACAACTTATACCGTAGAAGGCGTAGGAGCAAATGGATGTACTGCTCAGACAACGATTACCATTGAAGTGATTCCTGAAATAATTTCTACATTACAGGATGTTGAAATTTGTGAAGGAGATAAAACAATACTAGATGTGGGAATTGGCCCCGATTACACCTATTTATGGAATACAGGAGAAACAACTCAGACAATTACTGTAGATCAGGCCGGAGTTTATACCGTAGCCATAAACAACGGAGCATGTACAAAAACATTCTCTGCTACAGTTTCTTATATTATTGCTCCGGAAATTACAGAAATAATCTATAATGATAATACGTTAACAATTAAAGTTAAAAACAGCGGAATTACCACTTTGGAATATTCTATTGATGATGGCGTAACATGGCAGGTATCAAATGTTTTCTTCAACGTTCTTAAAAATACACAATATATTATACGGGTAAGAAATAAGGGAGCAATGTGTGACACAGTAATAAGTTACTATACATTCTTTATGGTCAACACCATAACTCCAAACGGTGACGGAAGAAATGATACAATCAGCTTTGCTACAGTAAGTGGATTTGAAGATTTCAAAGGAGAAATATTTGACAGATATGGCAGAGTGACATTTAGAATAAATTCTGCAAACCCCGTTTGGAACGGAAAAGAATTGGGAAGAGGTTTACCAACAGCCACATATTAGTACAAATTGTCCTGGAAAGATCCTATTTCTAAAAAAACACTACATTTTGCAGGCTGGATTTTGCTTAAAAACAGAAATTAATTATAAAGCTCAATAGCTGAAAATAAAAACCCTTTCTACTTTTTAGAAAGGGTTTTTTATTATTAAATCAATGCTTAAAACCTCATCATATTTATTTTGAGTGTGCTGAAGCAATTCGGTTTCTATAAAAGTTTATTTTTTTGAGACATCATTTGGAAAAAGCGGATTAACCACATTTTCATTCAAAGTAAAAAATAATGGAGCTTGATGCAGCGGTGACTAGAATCGATAAAATTATTCACAAAAAGTTCAGATTTTAATTATCAATTTTGAGTTTTTATTACTTAATGGGGATTGATTTATTTTTACTTTTAAGATAAATAATTCCTGTAAACATTACAAAAAGAACTCCAACGATAAATCCGCCAATGACATCTGTAAACCAGTGCGCGCCCAAATAAATACGTGAAACGGCGCCCAAAGCAATCATTGCTAAACAAATTGATGTGATCATTATTTTCCAAGATAATTTTAAAATGCTTGAAGAGATAGCAATCACCATTAATGTTCCGAAAAAAGCAGTATAAAACAAAACATGGCCACTGGGAAAGCTTTGATAGTGAGTTTCTTCAATAATTCTTACAAAATCCGTCGTTGGTCTAGGTCGATCGATAAGTGTTTTTAAAACATAGCTTACACCGCCAGATAAAAGACATGACAATACAAATAAGCTTTCTTTGAAATATTTAAATATCAAAAAAATTATTGAAAGCACAATAACTATGCTAGCTGCAACATAAACAGTTCCCAGCCAGCTAAAACCTTTCATCAAAACGTCTAAAAGCGTACTTGAATCTTCCTGCAGTTCCTGAGAAACGAGTAAATCCCAAGATTTGGGGGATGAATCGACTATATAAAAACTCAAAAGAAGAAAAATAATGATAAAAAAAATAGAAAAACACAAAAAAAGTGTTTTTCTTCTATCTCTGACATAGGTTGAAAAATTACTAAGAAACTCATTATTCTTGAACTCCATTTGATATGCTAAATTTGAATTGTTTTAATTTAATAATCATTTTTGTTGCAAATTTGATGCAAATCACTTCTAAATCAACAAATTAATTATTTTATTTTTTTAAATTTATTTGTTATAAGTTTTCTGGAAATGTTATTATTATTTTTTTAGTTTGGATTTTTTTTTATTTTAAACAGAGAAAGATGATCAACATAGATCAATGAAATTCTACATCAAAAAAAGCGAACTAGCGTCCGCTTCTGTATTTACAATGATTGAAGATTCTTTTTTATTTTAAAATCTCATCACATCCTTCACTACTCCATTTTTTTGAGTGTGCTGAAGCAATTCGGCTTCTATAAAAGTTTTTATTTTTTCTTCTGAACCGTCATTTGGAAACAACAAATGAACATTTGCACCCGCATCCAAAGTAAAAAATAGCGGGAATTGAGTTTCTTTCCGGAAATCCCAGATTTTATTGATGACTTCCAAAGTTCCGTTTTTCATGAGGATAAAAGCAGGATCGCTCATCATCATCATGGCGTGAAGCGTCAATGCTTCGTGCTCAACCAGCTTTATAAAACTTTCCAGATCGCCGTTTTTCAGTATTTCTTTCATCGGAACAAAATTTTCTCTTGCTTCCTGAAACCTTCTTTCTGCATACGGATTGGTATTCATCAAACCATGTCCGACAGTTGAAGAAACACTTTTTACGCCTTCATGAATCAATAAAACCCAATCATTAAAATTTTTAAAAATATCATGAATTTCAAAATCCGGATATTTTACAGCAAACAAGTCCGAACTTCCCCTCACTTCGTCAGACTTCCCCCAAACCACCAATCCGTTATACAAACTTCTGCAGGCACTTCCGCTTCCTAATCTGGCTAAAAATGATGCTTTTCTCAACGATTCTTCTTCAGAGTTTTTTCCTGAAAAATCTTCATCCAATTTCATCAAACATTTTGCGATTGCCCCGAAACCTGATGCCGAACTTGCAATTCCTGAACTGTGAGGAAATGTATTTTCTGTTTTAATGATATATTTTCCTTTTAGAATCCAGGGAAGATATTTCTCAATATTTTTAAAATATTTTTCGATTTTCTCAGCAAATTTTACTTCTTCATTTCCCGATAAAAAAGTCTGAACAGAGAAAGTTTCGTTTGCAGAAAATTCTATTGTTGTGTTGGTTTTACAATGATTTAAAGTATAGCTAATGCTTGGATTTGCAGGAATCTGATCCGCATATTTCCCCCAATATTTTATCAAAGCAATATTTGACGGGCAACTTTCCGAAACCGTTTGTGAATTTATATTGAATTCCTTCTTTCCTAAAAAATCTTGTGTTGTCATAATTTAGTTTAAATATTCTTAGTCGTCACCATTCAAAATGAAATTGATAAATTTAAACTTAATATTCTTAAAACTTAACTATAAACTTAATGGTTAAATTTTAAAACATTAAGTTTTATTTGAGAAATTAAGATTATTAAGGCTTGAGATTTCTTCATTCCTCGAATGATAATCACTAATACATTTTCTCAATAATATCGGCATATTTTTTCAGCACAACATTTCGTTTTACTTTCAAAGTCGGGGTAATTTCTCCGCTGCTTATTTCAAATTCTGAAGGCATTAAAGTAAACTTTTTCACCTTTTCATAATCCGAAAGTTCGTGCTGCAATTCTTTAATTTTTTCTTTGTATAAAAGAATAATTTCTTCCTTTTTTACAATTTCTTCCCAACTTGTAAACTGAATATTATTTTTCTTCAAATAGTCTTTTAAAAACTCGAAATTTGGAACAATTAAAGCCGAAACGAATTGTCTTCCTTCCGCAATCAGAACAATCTGCTGAATATAATTATTATTGGTCAAAATATTTTCAATCTGTTGAGGAGCGATATATTTTCCGTTAGATGTTTTCATCAGATCTTTAATTCGGTCGGTAATGAAGAGATTTCCTTTCTCATCAAACTTTCCTGCATCACCGGTTTTGAACCAGCCGTCTTTCGTGAAAACTTTCTCGGTCTCTTCAGGCTTTTGGTAATATTCTTTCATAATACCATTTCCTTTTGCCTGAATTTCATCATTTTCTCCAATACGAATTTCTACACCAGGCAATGGTTTTCCACAGCTTCCATGCTCAAAATGCGTCAAAGGAAAAGCTGTCAAAGTCGCCGTAGTTTCAGTCAAGCCGTAACCTACCGTGATGTGCAATCCCATTGCTTCAAATAATTGCGTCACATCGGGCGAGACAGAAGCTCCGCCACAAGGCATAAACCAAAGTCTTCCGCCCATTTTTTGTTTCACTTTATTGAAAACCAAAGCATCTGCAACAGAATGTTTAACCATTAATCCGAAAGGAACCGGTAATTCTTTTCTCCTTAATTCGGCTGTTTCTTTTCCTATTTTCAAAGCCCAATCGAAGATCTTTTTATTGAATGAAGAACTTTCCTCTGCTTTTTCGAGCACTCCGGCGTAGACTTTCTGGAAAAATCTCGGCACAGCGCACATCATCGTAGGTTTTACCTCTTCCAAAGCTTTTACAATATCTTTCGGATCTTCCAGAAAATACACTCTTGCGCCGCCGTACAGACACAACAAGCTCCAACTTCTTTCGAAAACATGAGTTAATGGCAGAAACGCCATCGATAATTCTTCCTCAAAATTTTTAAACTTAAAAAACTCAAAATGTGCATCAAAAGCTTTAATGAAATTTCCGTGAGTCAAGACGACACCTTTCGGCGTACCTGTAGTTCCTGAAGTATAAATAATCGTTGCAGTATCGTCAAAATCTTTTTTAATAATATCAAGCTTTGGGGAAGATTTAGCAATGAAATCTTCAAGATAAAAACTGCTGAATTCTTTTTTAATCCAAACTGCTTTTTTAGAAATGATAATGGTTTGAAGACTGCTTTCTCCCTTTTTTAAAATCTCGAGACACGCATCATATTGATTTTGGTCTCCCACTAAAATAACTTTAGATTGAGAATCGTTGATGATATATTCTGCCTGCTCGGCATTGTTTGTAGAATAAATAGGAACCGTAACCGCACCGATTGACATTGCTGCAAGATCGAAAATCATCCATTCGGTGGAATTGTCTGCATAAATGGCTACTTTATCGTTTTCTTCAACACCTGACTTTTTAAGTGCATTTGCTGTTTTATAGATAATTTCGCTAAATCTCTTCCAGCTCAGCTCTTTCCATCCTTCTTTTTTTTTGAAACCAACAGCTGATTTTAAAGGATGTTTTTCTATATTTTTTGTGATAATTGCTTCTGCAAGATTCATTATTTTTGATTCAGCTTTTTGTCGTTAATATAATTATTGAGGTGAAAATCAACACTTTCTTTCACCGGAATAAATTTATAATTGATTTCTTCTTTTATTTTATGATTTGAAATAGTATTGAAAGAAGTTACAGATTCAATATTTGATTTTGTCGCCATTTTTAATTGAGGAATCAGCCAGCCAAAGAAAACATTAAGCCATCTTCCTACATTTAATTGGGCAGCAGAAAGTATGCTCGCGTCTTTCAAGCCTAATTTATTTCTGATCAAGTTTCCTATTTCGGCATATTTTATGTTTTCAGAAATGACGATAAAACGCTTTCCAAAAGCATTTTTCTCCATCAATTGTATTGCAATTTCTGCAACATCGCGCACATCGACATACGCCGAACCTCCGGAAAATGTAAAATTGTTTTTTTCAAAAGTAGAAAACAGTTCGCCGCTGCTCTGTTTCCAGTTTCCGCTGCCGATAATGATCGCCGGATTGATAATGATCGTATTCAGGCCTTCCGCGGAAGCACGCCAAACTTCCATTTCAGACAAATGCTTTGAAATTGCATAAGCCGAATGTTCGAGTTTTGGATTAAAATCCGATTCTTCATCCAACTCTCCTTTATCATTAAATCCGTCTAAAACAGCCACAGAACTTACATGAAGAAACTTTTCAACTCCTGAATTTTCACAGGCATACAAAAGATTTTCGGTGCCTTTAATATTGGTGTGATACATTTCTTTTTCATCTTTGGGATGAAAGCTCACTTTTGCAGCGCAATGGTAAACTTCTGTGACGCCAATCAATGCATTTTGAAGAGAATGAATATCGTCAAAATCAACATTTATCCATTCTATTTTATTGAAAAAAAATTCAGGAGTTTCTGTGTAAAACTGATAAGAATGCTTTACTTCGTCAATATTGCTTGAAGGTCTTTTGGCAGCACGAATGGTTTTACCTTTTTTCAAAAGTTCCAAAATAATTATCCTGCCTAAAATTCCTGTTGCTCCTGTTACAAAAATCATGTATTGTTATTTCTGCTTGATTAGTGAATTCCAAATTCCTGCAAATTTGCAAATTTTAAGTGACTATTTGATATAATTTGATGATATAATGAATGATTGTTAGAATTAATTTTAACGCAAAGTTCACAAATATTTTTTAACTACTAACCGTTTTTAAGGTTTGCAAAGGCGTTCCACTTAGCAAAGAACACAAAATTTTTAATTCATTGAGATGTTTTATCTACATTATTATAGATTTAATTTAATCCTAAAAAACTCCCCACAACTTCACTGAATTCCACAGGATTATCCGCCTGCACCCAATGCGCAGCGTTTTTAATTTTCACAAACTGAGCTTTTGGGAACTGTTGTTTAATGGCAAACTCGTCCTGCGGTAAGATGTAGTTTGACTTTTCACCTGCAATAAATAATGTTTCGCCTTCAAAAACCCCAAATTTTATAGCATTTGAAACAAATTGATTGTATTTTTCTGAAAGTGTTTTAAGATTAAAGCGCCAATTTAGCTTTTTATCTTCTGTCCAGTACAGGTTTTTATTCAGAAACTGAATGACAGATTTTTCGGGAATATATTGATTAAGAACAGCTTCAACTTCACTTCTTGAACCAACCGTATTAAAATCAACTGTTTCCAAAGCTTTTATAATTCCTTGATGATGCGGTGGATAAGCCTTTGGTGAAATATCAACAACAATGAGCCTTTCTGTTTTTTCAGGGTATTTTAAGGCAAATTGCATCACTGCTTTTCCGCCTAAAGAATGTCCTAAAACATGAGCTTTTTCAATTTTGTGATGAGTCATATAATTGGCAATATCGTCTGCCAAATCATCATGGGACATGCTTTCCGAATGAAAACTTCTTCCGTGATTCCTAAGGTCAATCAAATGAACAGGCAAAAATTCGCCCATTTCCTTTCCAAAGCTTCCCCAATTATCAAGCATTCCGAATAATCCGTGAAATACCAAAAGTGGAGTCGACGAGTGATTTTCGCCAAATATTTTTGAGTGTAAAATTTCCATATTATTTATTTTAAGTTGGAGGCTGAAGGTTTAATAATGTTTAAACTTCTTCAAATCAAAATCCTAGCTTTTTACCATTTCGCCAATCTTTTCAAATATGCCTGAACTGTATTTTCCATTCCCATATACAAAGCTTCAGAAACTAAAGCATGACCAATGGAAACCTCCAATAAATTCGGAATATTATCTGAAAAATATTTTAAATTGTCTAAACTTAAATCGTGTCCCGCATTGATTCCAAGATTAAAATCTGCAGCAGCAACAGCCGTTTCGTAATAAGGGTTAATTGCCTGTTCTTTATTTGTCAGATAATTTTTAGCGTAAGCTTCTGTGTACAGTTCAATTCTGTCTGCTCCGGTTTTAGCTGCATATTCTACTAATTCGGGTTTTGGATCAAGGAAAATAGAAGTACGGATTCCTCCGTTTTTAAATTCAGAAATGATTTCTTTAAGAAAATCCAAATGTTTTTTCGTATCCCAACCGGCATTTGAAGTAATTGCATCATCCGCATCAGGAACCAATGTCACCTGTTCCGGTTTCACTTCCAAAACCATGTCTATAAAAGAGCGGTGAGGATTGCCTTCAATATTGAATTCTGTTACTACCAAAGGTTTCAGGTCATAAACATCTTTTTTTGTAATATGTCTTTCATCGGGTCTCGGATGAATGGTGATTCCGTGCGCTCCAAATTCCTGAATTTTAATTGCAGCTTCGGTCACACTTGGTGTTTCGCCACCTCTTGCGTTTCTTATTGTGGCAATTTTATTGATATTAACGCTTAGCTTAGTCATTTTTAATTTAGATATTGGAAGTTAGATTTTAGAATTTAGTTTACATAATTGTGTCAAATTTCTATTAATCTAATTCTTATTTATTATTTTAAACTTTAAAAGTTCGAATTAAAACTAATTTCTAGTTTCTAAATTCTATTATCATATTTTTACACTTATCTGCATCACCTGAAGGTCAAATTCTTTAGCAGCCACCAATAAATGATCGAAAATATCAGCCTGAATTTCCTCAAAACGTTCCCATTTTGAATCATTCGTAAAGCAGTAAATTTCTAAAGGCAAACCTTGCGGCGTAATCTCCAGTTGACGAACCATTACTGTACCTTCCTGATCAATATCCGGATCATTTTCGATATACTTTTGAGCATAATATCTGAAAACTCCGATGTTGGTCATCTGTCTTCCGTTGATGATTTTATCTTTGTGTTCGATGCCTTGTTTCTCGTTGTTGAGTTCTGTTCTTTTATCTTCAATATATTTTGAAATCAGGTTTATTTCCTTTAATCGCTCAATATCTTGTTCATCTAAAAACTTAAAAGAATTAATATTAAAAAAGATTGACTTTTTGATTCTTCGCGTATTGGATTCTGACATGACCTGAAGATTTTTAATTTCGGTCGTCAACAAATCGTAAGTGGGGATCGAGGAAATCGTCTTATCAAAATTGGTGATTTTCGTGGTTAAAAGGCTTATGTCTGTGATATTTCCCTCAATATTGTATTTAGGAATTCCGATCCAGTCGCCAACTTTCATGCTTTTAGAAGTTGCCACATGAAGCCCCGTAACAAAACCTAAAATTGTATCTCTGAAAACCAAAACTAAAACCGCAGTAATGGCCCCTAAACTTCCCAATATCGTCCCACCTTTTATTCCGAAAATAATACAGATTCCAACAACAGTAAGTATAAAAATCCCGAAAATTTTAACAGATTCAGAAATTGCATTTAGCGCCATTATTTTGTAATAATCCTGCTTAATTACGAAATAGTTCCGTAAAGCCGTAAGCGCCCTGAATAACATTCCGGCAATTACAAAAATAATAGATACATTAACGATTAATTCTAAAAAAGCAAAGCTTTTCGGATGCCTCCAAAAAACAGATTTCAATGCGTATTCTGCAAAGCTTAAGGCTATTAAATGTACAACCGAATTGGTAATTCGTGATTGATAAATCGACTTTATGACGGGGTATTTTTCTCTATCAAAAAAATTCTTTATGATCGTATTTACAACAATTTTAAAGACAAAATCTAAAATATAAACAAGACCTGCCAAAAATATAAATTTAGACATGATCTGACCGGATAGAATCAAATCATCAGGCACATTGTCTTTTACAAAAAAATGAATATGATCGCTGATGTCCTGTAATAAATCTTTTGTATCTTTTAGTTCTTCTTTCATTAAGGCAAATTTAAGAAATTAGGAATGATTTTGGCTTGTTGTCTCGAATATTATCAGCAATTATTATCCCAATAAAATAAATTTATATAAAAATTCTTTTCTTATCTTTCCAATTATATTTAAATATGGACACAACCTTAATCAACATTATCTGTATTATTTTATTAATTCTCGGAATTCTGGGAACCTTCCTTCCTGTTTTGCCCGGCTTGGTATTAAGTTTAGCCGGTTTATTAATTTACAAATATGGCACAGATGCAGATCTTCCAATGCTTTATATCTGGGTTTTCGTGATTCTTACTATTGCATCAGCCGTGTTAAACTATGTCATTCCAGCAAAAACCAACCAGAAATACGGCGGAACCCGCTGGGGAAGCATCGGCTCTGTTATCGGGATGATTATCGGGATTTTCCTTCCTATTCCATTAGGATTTTTGATAGGAATGTTTGCCGGAGTTTTCGTAGGCGAAATGCTTCACGACAGTAAAGATATGAACAAGGCTTTGCGCTCAACCAAAGGTGCATTTATAGGATTTATCTACGGAACAGGTTTCAGTCTTGTCGTAGGCGTGGCAATGCTTTTGGTAGTTGTTTTAGATATGATCAATTTTATTTAAAAAAGAAAATTATGTACTGTAAAACCATCATATTCAGTTTTGGATTTTTATCCTTAATGAATTGTAATGCTCAAAAAGATTCACAAACTTCAACAAATAATTTAGGAACGACGGCAACAGAATCTATACCGCGAAGTAAAAACAGTGAAGTTATTTACTTTAATCAAGGTGAAAATAAATTTCTGAAAGAATTTGAAATGAACGTTACTTTCAAAGGAATTTCTGAAGACAGCCGCTGTCCTGAAGGCACAACATGCGTTTGGGAGGGGATTGCTATCGCCGACGTTGAAGTGATGGGCCTGGCGACAAGACCTGTTGTTTTGCATTTGGCAACCAATGAAAATGCAGGAAGAAATCATTTTCAATCTGCTGAGTTTAATGGTTATACGATTTCTTTAACAGAAGTAAATCCCTATCCGACTTCCCAAAAAAGTGTAAAAACAATGCTCGGAAATTACAAAATCGGAATTACCATTAAAAAAACTGGCGAAAAACCTACCATGCGATAGGCTTTTTCCCGTTTGAAATAAGATATTCATTAATTTTTGAAAACGGTTTACTTCCGAAAAAACCTTTGTGTACAGAAAATGGTGACGGGTGCGCAGACTTTAAAATAAAATGTTTAGCCGGATCGATAAGTTCGGCCTTTTTTTGTGCAAAAGCGCCCCATAAAACGAAAACTACATTTTCTTTTTTATCCGAAATTTCTTTAATAATAAAATTCGTGAACTTTTCCCAACCCAAATCTTTATGAGAATTCGGAGAATGCGCACGAACCGTTAACGTTGCATTTAATAATAAAACGCCTTGTTTCGCCCAATCATCCAATTCTTTTGAAGTTCGTTCAACTCCGATGTCGTTTTTAAGCTCGATAAAAATATTTTTAAGCGAAGGCGGTGCAGAGACTTTTTCAGAAACAGAAAAACACAAACCATTTGCCTGAAAATCATTATGATAAGGATCCTGACCGATAATTACAACTTCAACATCCTCAAAAGGCGTCAATTCCAATGCCCTGAAAATCTGGCCTTTTGGTGGGAAAACTTTGGTTGTTGCGTATTCTTGTTTTACTTTTTCCCAAAGATTTTCAAAGTATTCTGTTTTTTTTATTGGGTCTAAAATATCTGTCCAGGTCATAAATTTCAATTTGAAAATTATCTTCGTTCGACTTGTCACTCTGAATATAAACTGAAAGTTTACGAACATAGTTCATAAGTGTAGTGAAGAATCTATCAACAAATTTAATAATAAAAATAGAAAACGAGATTCTTCCTTCGTCAGAATGACACAATTGCCGTTACTTCTTCAAACTAAAAACAAGATTATCAGGAAAACCTTCATCTTTTCTCCCCTCTTCCAATATAAAATCATGTTTTAAAAGAAGACCTTTCGAGTTTTCGTTGAATTTATTGGTCATCGCAAGAATTTCCTGCAAATGTAAATCATTAAAACCAAAACTTAAAACCGCCGTCAAAACTTCCGACATGATCCCTTTTCTGTGATAATCTGGTAATAATTCATAGCCGACTTCCGCTGTTTTTCTGTCTTCAGAAAAATTCCAAAGACAAATTGTTCCGATAAGATTCGGTTTATTTCTGCAAGAAATTCCCCAATAAAAAGTTTCGTTATTTCGGGTTCTTTTTTTTATCGTTAAAATAAAATCCAGTGCATCATAATTGTTTTTTGGCGGAATTCTTTTTACAAACTGATTGATGATTCTGTTGCTTCGAATCTGCAAAATATCTTCAACATTGCTTTCATCAATTTCTTTTAATAATAATCGTTCGGTCTGAAGTTTCATATTCAAATGTAATAAAACCCAACTGAAACTATTTCATATTTAAAAAATTTAACCATTAAAGATTATTAAACAGATAAGGAAATTAAGGAAAAATCCAGAGATTTTCTTTCGTAACAAACTTAAAAGCAAAGCTCACGTAACTAATCTTAAATCTTAATAATCCTTAATGGTTTAAAATTAAAAAATATCATCTAATCCAAATCGATACACAAAATCTGATTCTCAAATTAATTATCTTTGCAGCGTGTATATAAATAAAGAAGATTTAAACGAATTAGAGTTTCCGCAACTGCTCGCGGAGATTGCTCCTTTTGCGTATTCTCCGAAAACAAAGGAAAAGATTCTTCAACTTCGTCCGATGAAAATTGACGAGGCAGAACTTTCTTTGAAAAAAACTTCCGAATATCTGTCGAGTTTTGAAAGTTCAAATGCGATTCCGTTTGATGAATATGAAGATATTGAAAGCGAACTGAAACTAATGCTGATCGAGAATTATCGTCTGGAAAACAATGCTTTCATCAGAATCAAGACCATTACGGAACAAATAGGAAAACTTCAGAAGTTTTTCCCGACCATGCCTGAAACATTCCCAAATTTGATGCATGATGCTTCAGTTTTAGAATTCAAAAAAGAAATTATAGATAAAGTTGATAAGGTTTTTAACCGTTTTGGCGAAGTAAAAAGTGAAGCTTCCCCGATTCTGAAAACTTTGAGAAGTGAAATTCAGCTCGCCAAAAAAGCAATTCAGGAAAATTTCAACAGAGTTTTGTTCAATTATGGACAAAGCGATTTTCTGGATGATATCCGAGAAAGTATTATTGAAGACCAAAGAGTTTTGGCGGTAAAATCTGCATACAAAAAAAGAGTTCCGGGAAGAGTTTTGGGGCTTTCAAAAACAGGTTCTATCACTTATATCCAACCGGATTCTGTTGTAAAACATTATTTTAAGCTTCGCGAAAATCAGGAAGAAGAGAAAAAGGAAATTGATAAAATTCTTAGGAAACTTACTGCAGAATTGTCCGAATTCCAGCCGCAGCTTTGGAGATACCAAATGTATATTTTTGACCTTGATTTAACGAGAGCGAAAGCTAAATTTGCTGAATTAATCAATGGAATTTTACCTAAAATCAACCGTCACAAAACATTAAGATTAAAAGATGCTTTTCATCCTTTGTTGTGGCTGAGAAATAAAATCGAAAATAAAACCATTTTTCCGCAGACTTTAGCATTAACGGAACATAACAGGATTATCTGTATTTCGGGACCGAACGCCGGTGGAAAATCGATCACATTAAAAACGGTCGGATTACTTCAATTGATGATTCAAAGCGGGATTTTGATTCCGGCTCATCCAAAATCCGAAATGTTTTTCTTCGACAAGATCATGACAGATATTGGAGATAATCAATCGATTGAAAATCATCTTTCGACTTATTCTTCAAGATTAAAGAAAATGGGCGGAATCATCCGTGAAGCTGACGCCAATACGCTTTTACTGATTGATGAATTTGGAACAGGTTCGGACCCCGAATTAGGCGGAGCTTTGGCAGAAAGCTTCCTCGAATTTTTCTATGATAAAAAGAGTTTCGCGATTATTACAACACATTACACCAATATCAAATTGGTCATTGAAGGGCTCCCAAATGCAGAAAATGCAGCAATGCTTTTTGATGAAAAAACTCTTGAACCAATGTATAAACTGGAAGTCGGACAAGCGGGAAGTTCGTTTACATTTGAAGTTGCTGAAAAGAACAAAATCCCCAAATTTATTATTCATTCAGCAAAGAAAAAAGTAGAACATGATATTGTAAATCTTGATAAAACAATCGTAAAACTTCAGCAGGAAAAATATGAAGTTGAAAAACTAAAAACCGATCTTGCCGAAAGAAAAGGTTCCGTAGAAGACAAGCGCGACAATCTGCAAAAACTGAATGAACAGCTTCAACAAAAACTGTTCAATTTCCAAAAATTATACGAAGAAGAGCATCGTAAACTTCAGTTTGGAAATAAAATCGAAGGTTTTATCGACAGCTATGTAAAAGGAAAATCGAGAAAGGATGTCGTGAAAGATTTTGTGAAAATTCTGGAACAGGAAAAATTCAGGAAAATTGGCGCCGATAAAGATGAAAGTAAAAGACTTCAGGTTGTAAGACGGAAAATCACTCAACAGTTGAAAAAAGAAGATGTCATTGAAAAAATCTCCGAAACCAATGATAAAATAGAGGAAAAACGCAAAAGTGACCGCGCCGTCTGGATGAAAATCGGGCAAAGGGTAAGAATTACGGGAAGCACAAGCGTCGGAACAATCGAGAAAATTTCGAAAAATAAAGTGACCGTGAATTACGGAACTTTCAAGACGACGATTGATGCGGATGAATTGGAGCGGATTTAATTATAATTTTTTAAAAAGCGAGCGTTAAAAAGCGAGCGTCAAAACGCTCGCTTCTGTTTTTATTTCTTGATAACTTTCAATTTTAATGCTTTCAAACTGTCATTTGCAATTAATAAATGGTTTAGAAGAATTGAAGTATTTTAATTATCTTCCGAAAAATAATTAATTTATATATTTGGGCAAATATTATTTCGATGACTTTCATGAACAAGACCATTTATTTATTGATTTTCAGTATTTTTTGTTTTGCATTTTTAAAGGCGCAAAATAAAGTTCCGTTTGCTGTTGTAAAAGCTGAAGACGGATACGCGAATGTACGCGTACATAAAGAAGACTACAGAAAAATTGTAGATAAAGTGCGCATGCGTAAAGGTGATGTTTTTGTTTATGTAAAGCCTGCACCAGGTGAAACGGATTGGATTTGGATCAAATATCCTGAAAAACCTGAAGTCGAAAAACCATTCATGAGATACGACAGCCTGAATAAAGAAGGCATGGTAAATAAAGATCGAATTGCTTTTGTTGATCAATTGCCAAAATTCACTCCTTCTATGTCCAAAAACGGAAGATCAATTATTTTTACAGACAACAACAATCCTAAAATACCGACAAACCAAAGAACAAAAGTCACTATCGACATTTATCCTTCAAGCGCAAAATTTAAAAAACAGGAAAAAGACGAAGAAGGTAACATCATTAAAATCGATAAACAAAAAACGTGGGGAATCGGTAAAGAACTTCCGGAAGATTTAAAGGAAATCAAATCAGTACGAGTGCAGCAGCCCGGAAGAGGTTCCGTTTTTGTAAGAGAAGCCATTAAAAACATGTTTAATCCAACAATGGATTTTGAAAACATGGGCGTGACTTCTATTGATAACGATCATATTTTTCTTTATATGATCAATGGTTCCGGTGAAAATCAATATATAACACTTTGGGCCATAAAGGAAGGAAGAGTAATGAGCCAAATTGTTTTTAATAATCCTGAATAAATAAAAGGTTATTTCATTAATATTCTTAATTTTGTTTCCGAAATAAAGTTTTACACTTTATTCATCAGAAATTGGTTCTGTTTAAGTACAGATTAAAAGGGAATCGTGTGAAAATCACGAGCTGTCGCGCAACTGTAAGTGACAAAGTCTTTATTAGCAAATCCACTGTGCAAAGCATGGGAAGGAAATAAAGATGTTACAAGTCAGGAGACCTGCCTATTTCTTAGACAAAAACTTTCGCGATTTGAAGTTTGTTGATCTGATAGTTTTATTGCAGAAATTTCTTATTTCTGTGGCTGTTTGTTTCAATATATTTCATTTTCGCTTTAATTAATAATGAAATATGACTACAGAAGAAAGAATTGAAGCATCGGAAACCAGAATCTTTAAAGCCGTTTTCCCCAACACGACCAATCATTATGATACTCTTTTCGGAGGTACAGCGATGCAGCTGATGGATGAAGTAGCTTTCATCACCGCTACCCGATTTGCCAGAAAACGTGTGGTAACCGTAAGCAGCGACAAAATTGATTTCAATAAACCTATTCCTGCCGGAACAATTGTTGAACTGATCGGAAAAGTTTCCCATGTCGGAAAAACAAGTATGAAAGTAAATGTTGAGATCTACACCGAGCAAATGTATTCTTACGAAAGAGAAAGAGCAATTGTCGGCGATTTTACTTTTGTGGCGATTGATGAATTTAAGAAACCAATTCAAATACTATAAATTTTCAGAAGGTTTCGGCGGGCTTTGCCCGCCGAAACAAATTATTTCACAACCTTTTCAGTTTCTAGATTTTTTATCATTAAATATTGAAAGGCTTCTCCCATTTCATCAGAAGCTTGGATGATTGCATTCTCCAACATATTCCTGATCTGTTTTTCAGTTACGGCTGCTTCCGTCCAACTTTTTCCTGAAGTGTGAGAATTTAAAATAAAAGGCATTATTCTGTCGATGGCACAAGCAAAAATTGCGTCAGGAGTCTGTTCTTCTTCAAATTCAAGCCAAAGATTAAAAAACTCTGAACGTAAAGGCTCATCTAAAATTCCAAAAATATTTTGAGCTGAAATTTTCTCTCTTTCAAACTTTCCAATCATTGCAGCTTCATCAAATAAAAAGGTGTCTCCAGCTTCAATTTCAACCAAATCATGAATCGAAAGCATTCGGATGACTCTTAAAAGATCAATGTCTGCCCTGTTTTTAGCATACGGAAAAAGTATTTGAGCTAAAATGATGATCTGCCACGAATGTTCGGCGGTATTTTCTCTTCTGGAATCGTCTGCATTATAGTTTCTTCTTTGCACGTTTTTTAAGGCGTCGATGGCCAGAATAAAATCGATTTCTTTCTGAATTTTCATATTTTAATCTTCTTTATAATATACACTTATAGGATAATCTTTTGTAGTGGTTGTCCATTTATCATCTATAAATTCACGTTTTGTAACGATTACCCTTTCTCCGCCGGTTGCATCTTCTTCCAATTCGTAAACTTTAAACAAGCCTTTTTGCGGAAGAACGGTATATTCCTCGGTCAGATGCCAGCAACATCCTGATTTTGAATAGGTAATTAATCTTTTACGTTCAGAATCTGTATTAAACATTCCAAGATTTTCGTGGGCGAGAGTTGTCAGTTCTTCACTTGGAACAAATTGTTTTTTAGTAATATTAAAAACATAAACATCATACGAAGGTCCGCCGTATCCGCTTTCGTTTCCGTTTCTGATGGCAATATCTTCGGTTCCGTCAAAATTAAAATCTTCAAAGATCAAAGGACTTTGTTCATTATATAATTGAATGATATTTGCTGTCGGTTTTTGATGTTCATTTAAATAAAAATTCAGATTATCGGAAGTTAAAGTCTGAAATTTTTTAGAATTCTTATCAAACAATTCAATGCTCGCTTTTCCGTTGCATTCATTGTTTTCACAGTTTTCAACATCAATTTTAATGTTATAATTCTTTGAAGCATCATTCAATTCAAAATGGTTTTGACCAAAAGCAATTGTTCCAAAAAGGATGAATGGTAATAGAAATTTAGGATTTATCATAAGTGTATTTTCACGAAGTTCGGTCTAGTTTATATGCAAAAATAATTGTTTTGATTTTAAGCTATTTAAATGATTAATTGTAATTTTAAAGGAAATATTTGATATGGATTCAAAATTCAATTATCCGACGGAAATTAAAGGAAAAAGAAAGTTGTATTCTTTATTTAAAGGAGTAAAAAATCCTTTGGAAGTTATCAGCGGAAACCATGAATTTGCGGGTGACAATTATTACATCAAAGCAAGCTTTACCAACAAAAATTTTATTTTTTCTCAAGATAAAGAATTTACAGAATATATTTTAAAACAAAATCATAAAAATTATTATAAATCTGAAATCCAATCTGTCACTTTAGGAAAATATCTTGGAAACGGGTTGCTCACCAACAACGGAAAAGACTGGCTGAAACAAAGAAGATTGATCCAACCCGGTTTTAGCAAAGCAAAAATTGCAAATCTGGTTTCTATTATGGAAGAAGAAATTGACAAATCTTTCCAAGCATTTGATACGGAAAGTGAGCTCGATTTATACGATTTCTTTCATACGCTGGCTTTTAATATTGTTGCTAAAACACTTTTCAGTTCTGATATTGATGAAAATACAGTAAAAGAATTGGGCAAAAATATCACAGAAATACAGGAAGTTTTTGCTAAAGAAGTTCGCCTGCCTTTTTATTCCCAAATTTTGAAACTTTTGGGAGTTATTGATAAAAACATTGAGAAAAGTAAGAGATCAAAAGCAATTATTCAGGGAGTTTTGGATAAAAGAAGAAATTCGGGAGAAGAAAAAAGTGACCTGCTGGATATGCTTATTCAAACACGATATGAAGATACACAACTTCCGATGTCCGATGAGCAGCTGGTTGATGAAATGCTTATTCTTTTTATTGCGGGCCACGAAACGACAGCGAATGCTTTAAGCTTTATTTTCTTTGAAATCAGCCAAAATCCCAAAGCCGAGGAAAAACTAAAACAGGAAATAGCAGAAGAAGGTGAAAATATCTTTACAACTGAAAGCCTGATGAAAAAATCTTTCACTTCAAACGTTATCAAAGAAGCGATGCGTCTGCATTCTCCGGCTTGGGCAATTGATCGCCAGGCTTTAGAGAATGACAGCTTTAAAGAATATTCTTGGCCAAAAGATACTTTAATCATTCTTTATATAACCGGGCTTCACAGAAATCCGAAATATTGGGAACAGCCAAATTCATTTATTCCGGAACGTTTTGACGATGAAAGCGCAAAGAATTTTGCTTATTATCCTTTTGGAGCAGGCCCGCGACTTTGCATCGGCGAACACTTTGCAATGATGGAAATGGCTCTTATCATCCGTAAATTTTACAGGAAATTCAGTTTTATATCATATCAGAAACAATTGGATAAAAAAGCACTTGTCACGCTAAGACCTACAAGTTTAAAAGGAAGAATTATTAATAATTTGCCGTAATTATCTTATAATCTTTATTCATAAGATTTAGCAATAAAAAATAATTATATTGGTTATCAGACAGTTAACTTATTTATTTATATTTTTTCACTACTTTGTATTGCATATTACCATTTTAATTACATATCTTTGTAATGTAAAATCGGAATAAGATCAACTAGCTAGGATTTTGATTCTGATTGACAATAACTAATTAATAAAAACTTATTAAGATGAATACTGAAAATACCAAAGCGCAAATGCGAAAAGGAATTCTGGAATTCTGTATTTTAAGTCTCATCAATCATCGCGAAATGTATGTTTCCGACTTAATAGATGAACTCAAAAAAGGAAAACTGGACGTAGTGGAAGGAACACTTTATCCTCTTCTTACAAGACTGAAAAACGGAGAATTTCTCTCTTACAGATGGGAAGAATCTACGGGAGGCCCGCCAAGAAAATATTACCAGATGACAGAAAAAGGGAAAATGTTTTTGGACGAACTTCAAAATACCTGGAAAGAACTGACAGATTCTGTAAACCAAATCACTCAAAAATTTTAAAAAACAAAGCTATGAACAAGACACTCTCAATAGGACTCGCAGGTTTTTCTTTTACGATAGAAGAACACGCATATATAAAGCTCAGCGATTATCTTAATGCTCTGAGAAGCTCTTTGGACGCTTCGGAAGCAGATGAGGTAATGCATGACATAGAAATAAGAATGGTTGAAATCTTCAGAGATTCTTTAGGAAAACGCGAAGTAATCAACGATACAGACGTAGAAAGAGTAATCGCACAGATCGGTTCTCCGGAAAAAATTGAAGAACAGGAAGAAGCATATTATTCTGAAAAAAATACTAAGAAAACATATTCTTCAGGAACAGAACATACTGATAAAAAACAATTGTTCCGTGATCCTGAAAGACAAAAAATCGCCGGTGTTTGCGCAGGTCTGGCTCATTATGTAGGAATGGATATTACCGCAATGAGAGCAATCTGGTTAGGAATTTTTGTTTTAGGAATTTTTACAGCAGCTATTTCTTCTTCATTAATTGCGTTGCTTTACATTATTCTTTGGATTGTTTTACCAAAAGCAGAAACTGCCGCAGATTTTTTGAAAATGAAAGGAAAGCCTATGAATTTCGATAATTTAAAAGAGGAATCTAATAAACTGGTTCAGTTCGCCAACGAATCTACACAAAGAGTTGGTGAAATCTATATCGAAAACAAACCTTACATCAACAATGCGGGAAGCGGGATTTGGAATGTAATCCGTTACGTTTTGGGCGCTATTTTCGCACTGATTTCATTTTCTTGCTTAATAGGAGTTTTTGTAGTCTTCGGATTTATGGGAACAGACAATTTTCCTCCAATCAGCGAAATGGATTTCTATTTTGACAGTGACGGAATGAAATATGTGATCATGACAATGATTGTTTTAGGAAGCTTGATTCCTGCCATGATCTTCGGATTACTAAGCATTAAATTGATTTCGCCAAAAACAAAACTGAGAAATACAGGTTGGGTATTGGGAGCATTAGTTCTTGCACTGATTGGAATCTCAACTTACTTTGGAATAAGCATGGCAAAAAAAGATATGTTTTTCAAAGGCCATAAAGAAGATACGGAAGAAATCGCAATTCCTACAACATCAGACAGCATTTATGTTGACGTGAAGCAGATTACCATTCCACAAAACTTTATCGGATATAAAGACAATGTTTATTCAGATAAAGTTTCGGTTTTCGAAAAAGACTGGATTCATATTGATGTGACAAGAAAAGCAGATATAAAAACGCCTTATTTAATCATTAAAAAAGAGGCTAAAGGTTACAATATTCCTTTAAATGCAAGCGTTCCTGTGGAGATTGTAGGTAATAAAATAATTCTTCCAAACTATATTAAATACCCTTACGATCATCGTTTCAGAGATTACAGCATCGATTATGAGTTGGTAATTCCTCAAAACGCAGTTGTAATTCCTTTAAAGAAAGATCAGATAAATTTTGACGGAGATACCGACGGAAACGGAATCAACGATAACGATGAAGATCAGGACAGCGAAGAAGGAAATATTCAGATTGAAAAAAATAAAATATCAATCAACGGTTCTACCATCGAATACAATGAAAACGATAAGGACAGCGTAATCATCAATGGCAAAAAATATCCTAAATCTGAAGCCAAAAAAGTAATGGATTCTATGAAATTCAATATCGATAAAATGAAAGATGTAGACATCAAAATAAAAGACGATAAAGGAGAGATTTCTATTAAAACCAAATAATTAAACTTGAGAGAGTGGCAGAAGGTGTGGATGAATGGCAACTGTTTGAAATTCACACTCTTCTTCTCTCCAAAAGATTAAAAAAATATCAACATTTAGTGGTTTATAACTCAAAATTGTTATATATTCGTAAAAAAATTTAACCCTCACACAAAAACATCAAACCATGGTACAACTAGTTTTAGAAATTGCAGTAAAAATCGCAGATTTAATTAGCGGTTTATTTTAAGAGCCACAATATTTCAATATATTTGTAGAGTATAACCAAATTGGTTATACTTTTTTTGTTTAAAATAAACTCATGAAAAAGCTATTAGGGAAACTGATTTTGAAAATTGTAGGCTGGAAAGTTGTTTTACACGGCGATGTAAACAGTCTCAACAGATGTGTTCTTGTAGTTGCACCGCACACCCACAATTCTGAATATATTCTTGGAAATCTTGCCTATTGGTCTTTAGAAAAACCTCTGAAAATCATTATTAAAGATGCCCACACCAAAGCCTGGTATGGTTCTGTTGTAAAAAATTTAGGCGGTATCGGTATCGACAGAAGCCAAAAAAATGATTTGGTTAATTTTGTAGTCAAAGAGTTTGAAAAAGACAGTTTCAGTCTGGTAATTACCCCTGAAGGCACAAGAAGCTGGGTTCCAAAATGGAGAAAAGGTTTTTATCATATGGCTTTAGCGGCAAAAGTTCCTATTGTTTTGGCGGCAGGAGATTTTAAGAGAAAGACAATGTTTCTCGGTTATACAATTCCGTATGAAAGAATAGTTTCCGCCCCTTTTTCTGAAATTATGGACGAGATTCAAAATTATTATATTAAAAACGATATCGTTCCGAAAATTCCTGAAAACTGGAACCCGAATATCAGCGGAAGTGAGTAATTATTTATTACCAATTATACATTAATCATAAAAATATGCAAGGAACTAAAGAAGAGATTTTAGAATTTCTCAATAATTGGGGAAAGGAAACGATGGCAAAAGCCATTGAAATAAAATTTACAGATATCGATTTGGAAAACGAAACGCTTACCGCAACAATGCCGGTTCAGCCAAAAGTACATCAACCGTTCGGGATTCTGCATGGCGGAGCAAGTTGTGCTTTAGCCGAAACCTTGGGTTCAAGCCTTTCTAATATTTTTATAGACAATGATAAATTTTATGGTGTTGGAACAAATATTAATTCAAATCACCTGAAAAGCAAAAAAGACGGCGTAGTTACAGGAACCGCACGCTTTATTAGAAAAGGAAAAACAATGCATGTTTCCGAAATTGAAATTCGTGACGAAAACGGAGATTTAATCAATCACACAACAATGACCAATAATATTCTGAACAGATAAATTATTAATTACAATACATAAGGCTCAATTTTGAGTCTTTTTTTATATACCTGCTGCAACTTTTTTATATTTTTTCATCTTATAAATGATTATAACAATAAAATTATTAATTATGAAAAAGTCTTTACTTCTATTTTTATGTTCTTTATTTTTAATCCTGCATTCATGCAGCGATAATGAAGAAAACGTAACGAATAATGTTCCAATCAACGTACAGCTGATTGGTAAAGGAAATATAATGGGCGATTATCTCACGCAACAAAACACCGTCATTACAAACTCTACAGAGTGGAATAATCTTCTCAACGACTTAAACAGCGCCAATAATGTTTCGGATGGCTTCACGGAAACCAACATTGATTTTAACCAATATATGGTCATTGCAGTAATTGATGAAGTTTATCCCAATGGCGGGCATTCTATTGACATCATTACAGCAACTGAAATGCAGCAAAATATCGTTGTTGAAGTAGAAAAATTATTAACAGGTAACGCCACAAGCGTTGTTACACAGCCTTATCATATCGTGAAAATACTAAAAAGCACAAAACCGGTTTTATTTCAATAAATTAGTCTGCAACTTTTTCAGTTTTTTTCATCTTATAATAAAACAACCATGAAAAACTTAATTTTACCTTTTATTTTAATGTTGACGTTTGTGTTTTCTTGTAGAAGTGAGAATGATGAAATGCTTGAAAAAAAAGTTGCATCTTATGACGTCTACGTTTCTGGTAAAGATAACGGACAATTATGCTATTGGAAAAATGGTATACAACAAATACTAAACTACAATTTACCTGCAAATGAAAACCCATCTAAAATATTTATTGACAATAATGACATTTACGTAAAAGGTAGATACGGATATTGGAAAAACGGAAATTATACAACTTATCATCAAGCAGCAGGATTACCAAGTCCATCAATAATCGACATTTTTGATTTTTATGTGAAAAATGGAAATATTTATTTTGTAGGTTATTTATTTGTAAATGTATCATCTACAACTATATATGAATTTTGCTACTGGAAAAATGGAATGAAAAACTTGCTATTTACTGACAACTCAACATATAATGATCAATGCACAATTACAGAATTTAATTCTGATGTTTATATTGGTGCTAATAAAAAAATAAATGGTGTAAAAACTGGTGGATACTTTAAAAATACAACTTTTTATCCACTCCATAATGCTGTAAGTTCACCCCAAAATACATTTGTTGTTTCTAATGATAACAATGTATATTTCACTTCCCTTTACTTCTATAAAAATTTAGTAACGGGTGTCGAAACTACTTTTATACCTACTACAGCCACTACAAATTATCAACCTACTTTAGATGTAAATGATGTGTATTTTAATGGTGGTATAGATGCATATTTCAAAAACACAAATCTGATTTCTAGCTTAAACCTTTTAAACCCCCTAATTAAAGATTTGAAGGTTATGGATCAAAATATTTATATGATAAGAAATGGTCCAAATGATATAGAATTTAAAGTCTATATTAATAATGTAGAAACTCAAAGTATTCAAAATTCAAATTTTGATTCCAGCTTTAATAATATTGTCGTTGTAAAACTTTAAGATGTCAAAACAAAACTGGCAAAAAATCTATCTCGACTATTCCCCGAAGCTTTTGGGGATTTGTCGAAGATATATCGCAGATTTACAGACTGCGGAAGATATTTTGCAGGATAGTTTTATGAATGCTATTCAGAAAAATCATCAGCTTAAAGATGAAAAAGCTTTATTTGGCTGGCTCAAAAAAATCGTTGTAAATAACGCTTTACAGTATTTGAGAAAAAACTCTAAAGAACTTTTCGTCTCCACAGAAATATCCGAAATCCCAGAACCTTTGCCCGAAATGAATACTTTTGCCACGGAAAAAAATCACGTTTTAGCATTTGATTTTACAAAAGAAGAGCTGCTGAAATCAATCGACAGTTTACCCGCTCATCACAAATCTGTTTTTAATTTATATTTCATCGAAAATCATTCTCATGCGGAGATTTCAAGGTTACTGGGAATTACAGTTAACACTTCAAAATCACATTTATTAAGGGCAAAAAAAACAATTCAAAAATATTTGATCAACAATTTCGTTAATCAAAACACTCCAAAAAACAAAAAGAAAATCACCCAAATATTAGTCTTTTTCGGACTTGGCGGATTAGCTTGGGCGCAGACTTTTCAAGGTAAATTTTTGGATTACAGTATTTCACCTTCAAATGCGTTTGAGTTTTCTAATGATTTTAATACAAATAACTTTTCGACAACACTTTCAACGCAAAGTTTTAAAAAGAAATTGATTATTACGGGTACAATTTTATTCACTTTAATCATTTCAATTTTAATAAGAAAAGGAAATAATAAGCATCATTTACAACCTTTTTCCGCAGAAAAACCTTCATTAAATATTGTAGAAAAAAGCGATCTCAATTATAATTCATTTTCAAATAATCAACCCAAAGAAAATGAAAAAGATTCTGTTAAAAATTTTAAAAAAAACAATTCAAAAGATCAAAAGCTAGTTTCCATTGAAGTAAAAACCGAAGAAAAAACAATAAAAGATTCAGCAGAAAAAAGTCCTAAAAAAGTAATTATTGTAAAGAAAATCATCCAAAGAGACACTATCTTTATCGAAAGAGAAAACTAATATCCGAAACATGCTTTTCAGAAATCTACTTTACGTTTTTACCCTTCTGACATTAGATTTTGTTCAGGCGCAAAGAACGAAAACAGACACGGTTTATGTCTACGAAAAAGTAATTGTTTATGATACAATATATTTAGAAAAAGCAATTAAAAGAGATTTTAAAGAGGTAAATATTTCAAAACCAAGCTTAAAAGAACCGATAATTAAAAATCATACTTTTAAAATTGAAAATGAAAATGAACTGAGAAAAAAAGTTGCATTATCAAAATTTCATTTCGGAATTGAAGCAGGAATTGGATTAAAGAACAGCAGCTGGGCAGAAGAAATCGCTGATAAACAACAATTTGGGCAAAATATTGGAATTTGGACATCCAAAAATATTGTCACAAATTTATCTTTGATGCTTTCTGCGAATGTTTATCATTGGGATTCTACTTTTGATCTTGACGCCAACAAAGAAGAAACATTTTTAAATGGATTTTACTTCACGGAAGACGATCAGCCGTTGCTTTTTCAAAGATTTAATAATAAGCATTTTGAATATACTGCTCAATTAAAATTAATTTACGAATGGAAAAACATTCGTCCTTTTGTTGGTTTTCTCGCTAATCAAAACACATATAAAATGCAGTTTTTAGTTCCTGAAAACAACATTCTCAAGAAACTTGATGATTTTAAAACTAAACAAATCAATTATGGCTTTTCGTTCGGAATTCAATATAGAGTTTTTACAAGATTTTTAATTATAATCGATTATCAAAAGTATCTGATGAAAAATTTATCTTTAAAAAACAGCTCATTTGATTTTGACATTTTTAAGACTAATAATACCTTTGCTGAAAGAAAAATCAATTTTGGAATTTCCTATTTTATTTCTAAATAAATTCTTTCAAGCAGCAAACTTATGATTTATTTCAAATTTCCTTTTGACGAAAACATCTATTCAACAGACGAAAAATCAGATGAAAAATCAGTAATTTTCGAGTCTTTTGATCAATCTGAGACCATCAATTTCAAAGGAAATATCACCAAAATAAAGGATGAAGATTTTACAATTACAAGTGCTTCGCTAGCAAACGACAATACCAAATATATTGCTGAAACAAAAGAAGAATATTTAAATAAACTCCAGGAAATCATCGAAATAATAAAGGAAAATCAGCTTCCTAAACTGGTTCTTTCACGAAGAAAAATTTATACTGATTTCAATGAAATAGACCTAAAAGAAAGTTTTGAAAATTTATGTCAAACTTATCCAAATGCTTTCAGATATATTTTTATTGATGAAAAAAATGCATGGATTGGTGCTTTTTCTGAAGTTTTAGGGAAATTCAATAAAGTAACTCACGAATTTGAAACGATGAGCATTGCGGGAACCATTCCTGTTGCTGAAAGCTGGTCTGAAAAAGAAATTGAAGAACAGAAGCCTGTTTCAGCTTATATTCGCAATGTTTTGGAGAAATTCAAAACTTCGAATGATATTTATGAATCTGAAACTTACGATCATATTTCAGGAAATATAAAACATTTAAAGACTGATTTTAAGCTTACAATAAATCCTGAAGATTTGGATTCTATTATTACGGAACTTCATCCGACGCCTGCAGTTTGCGGTATCCCGAAAGAGTTTTGCATAGAAATCATTGCAAAAAAAGAAAAATTTCCCAGAGAATTGTATGCAGGATTTATCAGGATTGAAACAGTTCAATATATACAATATTTTGTGAATCTGCGTTGTGCAAAATTATTCAAAAACAGTGTTCATTTATTTGTCGGAGGCGGAATCACTGCTCAAAGTAACCCGGAAAAAGAATGGAACGAGACAGAACTTAAGTCTGAAGCGGTTTTAAAAAATTTAATGATATCATAATTGTATTATTTTAAAAACAAAAAAAGATGCTTTGACTCGCAAAACATCTTTAAATATTAGTAAATAGAAATTAAATCTATTATTTTTTCCCGACCTTGCTCCAAGTATTGAGCACAAAAAGTAAAACAATACCAATAAGCCCGAAGCCAATTGACATTACAAATTTCATATTATCTTCTGACAATATATCTGAATTCCAATCGATTGCATAAATATTAATGGCAATAACTACGGCAAATACTATTAAAAATACTTTATAAAACTTCTTCATGACTCTTAAAAATTAATATAATTCTGCACCAATTGTGCAAAGTTTGCAATAAATAATTTAATTGAAATCGCCAAAAGGATAATTCCGAAAACTTTCTGAAGAATTGATAGAGTTGCCTCCCCCATTTTCTTTTCCAGCCATGGCGCAGATTTCAGCACCAAATATACGAAAATTGTATTGAGAATGATACCCAAAATGATATTGATATCATGAAATTCTGCACGCAGTGACAAAGTCGTAGTCAATGTTCCAGCACCGGCTACCAAAGGAAAAGCGATAGGAACAATAGATGCTGCTTTTGCTTCGGTTGTCTTATTAATCTCGATTCCTAAAATCATTTCTAAAGCAATAATAAAAATAACAAATGCACCGGCAATCGCAAAAGAATTAACATCAACACCGATAAATTTTAGTATTTTATTTCCTACAAATAGAAAAACTATCATGATCAATCCTGCCGTGATTGATGCTCTTTTCGCTTCGATTTGTCCAAACTTTTGCTTTAAACTTACAATAATAGGAATAGATCCGATGATGTCGATCACCGCAAAAAGCACCATAAAACAAGTCATCGTTTCTTTAAAAGAAAAATCCTGAAGAATTTCCATGTGTATAATTATTAATTTCGCAAAATTATAAATAAAAAATGATTATTTACTAATTTGAGAATATAAATTAACAATATCTTTAAGAAGATCATTGATTGCTTCTTGCGATTTTACAGGAGTGTATTTTTCAATCTGAATTCTTTGGGTAAGATTCCTGTACTCTTCCGCGACAGAATTTCCTTTATAATTTTCAAGAAACAGCCTGAAATCATCTTTTGAGCTTTGAAAATACTGATTTCTGACTTCAGAATCCAACTCATCAACCGCAGTAAAGAATTTATCAAAATCCTGATCATTATTAAGGTTTTCAAGATAGCTGAAATAATCTTCCACATCGGTTTTCAGGCTTTCGCGAATTTCTTTTTCTGTTTCAGCAACAGAACCTAAAGGTTTTGGAGATGCTTTTTCTTTAATTTTAATTCGCTTTTTTTGCCAATTTTTAAATAATATATACAGAATAAACAATCCAAAAAGTATTCCTGCATTAATAAATAATGCACGCCAGTTGAATCTGCTTTTCTCTTTTACTTTAAATGATGTAGTTTTTAAAACCGGACTGTTTACCGTTTCAAGGAAAGTATTGGTATATTCATTCACTTTTTCAACCGTTGAGCGCGCCTGCAAAACCTCATCATGTGAAAAAGCGGTAAGCTTGAGATTTTCCTGACCTAAATTTACATATTCTTTTTCTCCAGGATTAAAAAAAGCAAATTCTTCGGTTTTAACATCAATATTTCCGGCTTTATTGGGAATTAAGACATAATTGGCAAGAACATAACCTTTGATTCCTTCTGTTCCGGGCTGTACTTTTGAAGTTATTTTTGGCGCAAAAACTTCATAATCGGGAGAATTTTCGATTTTTGGTAACTCCAAATCTGTAAGATTTCCTTCACCGGAAACTTTCAGAACTACATTTACAGGCTTTTTGGCTTCTATTTTTTCTTTTGAAATACGGTAAACGTCTACTTTAAAATTTCCGACTGCATTTTTAAAAGATTCCGGCGAACCTTCAGGAAGCTTCTTTACATTGAGCTTTACTTTATTGGAAACTATTTTATTTTTATTGGAATACGAATTTACAGATGCCGAAACTGAAGGCACCTCAACAAATCCCGACTCGTTTGGAAATACCATAAACACAGCCAAAATCTGCGAAGGCATATTTCCGTAACCTGAAGGATCAATGTCTGATCTCTTAAAGTTGACAGGATGTACGTCGATATTTTCGTTTTGTGGAAGGCTAATATTTTTAACCTTTCTTAGATTATCTATATTTTTTGAATAAACTCTTAAAACCGCGATTGTAGACTGATTTTGATAGACTTCTCTTTCATCGATCTCCATGTTGAGATACACATCATTATCTACATTTTTGGCAATCGTTTTTTTCTCAATATCACGAATAAAGATATCAAATGGCTCCGTTTTATAGATCTTGTTATTAACGGTCACCAATACTGAACCTATTTTGATTTTACCTTTCTGTTTGGGTTCAAGTGCAACTCTTGTAATGTACTGTTCAATGGCCGTATTAGAATCCGGATCCATGAAACCCTGACTGTAAGATCCGCTGCCAATAATATTGAATTTGGATAAATCCGGAAGCTGGATTTTGCTCTGCTGAACAAGATTGCTGCCATTAAGTTCTAAAACAATCGTAAGATTTACAACTTCTTTACCATTGTAATCGCTTTTATCAGGCTTCATAGAAAGTTCTACCTGTCCGTAAGCAATCACGGAAGCGAGGGTAAATAATATGTAAATAAATTTTTGCTTCATCACCAATCTTTCTCGTTGCTTTCGGGCATCGAATAAGAATCTTTATTTAAAATTCTTTTGGCGGTTTCTTTTTCTTTTTCGCTTACTTTATTCAATATTGCGTTTTCAAGATCTTTAGGCATTTTGCCTTGGTTATTTTTGTTGGGATCAGGATTATTTGGGTCATCTCCTTTATTTTTCTGTCCATTTCCCTGATCCTGACTCGGATCTTTAGGATCACCTTCCTGATCTTTATTTTTTTGCTGATCTTCGCCTCCACCGCCTTTGCCGGATTTATCTTCCTGGTTTTTCTTTTGTTGATTTTCTTTTTCCTTCAATTTGGCAATTTCAAAATTTTTCCTTGTTGCCTCGTTGTAAGGATCTTGTTTTAATGATTGTTTGTAATAATCAGCTGCTTTTTCGGGCTGATTCATCTGCATATAAGTATTCCCTAAATTGTGCAATGCCGCTGCCTTATCCGGAAGTGTCTGAGAAAGATTCTGAGCTTTTTCAAATTCAGCTTTTGCTTCTTCATACTTTTTGCTTTTATACAAAGCATTTCCCAGATTGTAATGAGCCGTAAAATCTTTTTCGTTGGATTTTATAGCTTCCATGTATCTTGACGATGCGCCATCATAGTCTTTACCTTTAAATTTCTGGTTACCTTCATATACCAAAGTCTTGTAGCTTTTTTGTCCCCACAGAGAACTTGGGAATATGAAAACAAGAATTAACGATAAAAAAATAAATTTAGTATTCATCTATTGCAAAATTATCCCTTTATATGTTAAGAAACAGCGTCTTATTTGTTAAAGTTGGGTTAAAGTATAAATATCAGAAATTCATTAAACATTAAAATCTCTTTTAGGATTAAAAAGAAAAATGATAAGAAAAAACAATATAGAAACAGCCAGAAAATATTGATAATAATGGTTGGCGTTTTGAGATTTGACTAAAGTTTCCGTTGCAGAAGATTTTTTGTTGAGCGCTTCAATAATTTTATCGGGCGCCTCATTGATATTGTTGCCGTCAATATAGCTTCCACCGGTAGATTCGGCCATTTTAGTTAATGCTTCGGTTTGTCTTTTTGAAATAACGGTTTGCCCATTCAGATCATTTTTATAACCCATCAATTGCCCGAACTGATATTCCGGAACCGGTGCTCCTTCATCTGTGCCAATGCCTACCGATGTCACAATTATCCCTTCTTTATTTGCCAGTTTTATCGCTGCATTGTCGTTCCCTTCATTATCTTCTCCATCACTCAGCAAAATCACTTTTCTTGAACCTTTATTAATATCTTTAAATTTACTTACAGCAGTTTCCATCGCCTTCAGGAAATCTGTTCCCTGAATTTTCATTGAATTGGTTTCCACACCGCCAATATACGTTTCTGCTGATGCGTAATCCGTCGTTAAAGGCATGATCGAAGTTGCCTGTCCGGCAAAAATCACAATTCCCACTTTATCATTTTTCATCTTCTGCATCGTATTGATCATCAGATTTTTTGCTCCTGTCAGTCGGCTTGGTTCAATATCTTCAGCATTCATAGAATTGGAAACATCCAGCATAAAAATTACATTATTTAATTTCTGATTGCTTGTTACTTCTTCCGAACCGCTTAAAAGATCAATAATTGAAAAAATTAAAAACAATGCAGCTAAAAAATATAAAGCAGGAAAAACCTTTACAAATCCCGATTTTTTCTCAAACAAAACTTCATGAAAACGACTGTCTGCAAATACTTCTCGTCTGCTTTTTTTCCATTTCAGATATCGAACCAGAAAAAAAGACAAAACCGGCAAAAGCAGCAGCAACAATAAGTACCAATAATTCCCTAAATAAAAATCCATCAGCTTAAAAATTTATATAATACCCATCTTAATAACGCATCAAAAACCAGCATTCCCAACGCAATCCAAAGGAAAATTTTAAAATATTCTTCAAAATTGTAAAGCTTTGAAACCTTCACATCAGATTTCTCGAGTTGATTGATTTCAGCATAAACTTCTTCCAGACTGCTGTTTGAAGTCGCTCTAAAATATTTACCGCCTGTAAACTGTGCAATTTCTTTTAAAGCAGGCTCATCAATCTGAACTTCGGTTTCCGTAAAAATCAGATCTCCAAAAATATCAACTTGTGTAGGCATCAGCGCATAACCGTTGGTCCCGACGCCGATGGAATATACTTTAATATCATTGCTTTTTGCCAGCTCGGCAGCAATTTGCGGCGGAATTGCATTTTCCACATTGTTGACACCATCCGTCATCAGAATGATAATTTTACTTTTTGCTTTGCTGTTTTTAAGATGATTTACTGCCACAGAAAGCCCTTCACCAATTGCAGTTCCGGGATACAGCTCGGTCGTATTGAGGTTTTTAAGCTCATCAATAACAACCTGATGATCTGAAGTGACAGGAACTTTGGTAAAAGCTTCAGCAGCATAAGTAACAACGCCAATCCTGTCATTCGGACGTTTTTCCACAAACTGTATTGCAATGTCTTTAAGTGCCGTCAAACGGTCTGGCGACAGATCTTTGGAAAGCATACTCAGCGAAACATCAACCGCAAACATAATATCAACACCTTTCGTATCGTCTCTGTCCTGAGAAACCGTAAAAGTTCTCGGTCTCGCCATCGCAATAATCAAACAGGAAAGAATGATATATTTTGAAATTTTTAATAGAAATAAAACAGGAAGAATTCCGCTGTTGGCGTTCATATTTTCTACGCTGGGCACTTTGATGCCTTTCACTTTTTTTCTGCTTATGTCCCTTATCAACAAAGGAATAAACAACAAAAAAAGAAATAAAAACCACGGACTGTAGAATTCAAAATTAAACATCTTTTCTCAGGTTTTCAAATTCCAGATCCTTTGATGATCTTTTCACAAAGTCTTTGATTTCGTTGTAATCTTTTTCCATGGTTTGCTGATCAGGAAAAGTTTTGGCAAATTTCACCAGATCGCCTCTCAAAAATACATCTTCAACTACTTTTTCATTGTCTTGCGAAATCGTATTATTTTTCTTCATCAGCTGAACCAAATCATCCGTAAGCAAAACGTCTGCAGGAATTTTGTATTGTTTAGCAATAAATTTTCTTGAAATATCAATCAGTTCCACATAAAAGGAACGGTAATTTCCTGCTTCGATATATTTTTTCTTTTTTAATGATTCCAATTCTTTTAAAGTCTGATTTGTGGCAACAACAGGCGAAGTTTTTGCCTTTCTTCCATATTTTACCAACAGTATAATGGCAATAATCAAAGCGATCAAAGCCAATGCTGCCAAAACATACCATTTATAAAGTTGCCAGTAATCTTCGACTTCCAACTTTACCTCTTTATTGCTCATGATATCATTAATTTCGTCACCTTTTTGAGCAGTATTGATGACTTCTATTTCGTAAGGAATTGTTTTTAAAACCCTATCTCCTACTTTAAATTCAAGCTCAGGAATGGTAAAAGTGCCTTCTTCATAAACAGAAAATTCTATTTCCCGCTCGTAAGTATTTGCAGTGATGCTTACGCTGTCTTTAATTTCTTCAAAATGAAAAGGAAGCAGCTCATTTTGTGGCGCTGCAATCACCGCATTGCTTCGAAGATTATCAATTTTAATAACAAGATGATTGATCTCACCAAGCGCCAGAGTTTTCTTGTCAAGGTTTGACGAAAGTATCTGTGAAAAAACATTTGCACAGATTAAAAAAGATATTAATAATAGTATTTTCTTCAATTTTATCATTAAATTTTTAATGAATTTTTATTTTTAAGTTTGTCATTTCGACGAAGGAGAAATCTATATAATTTAGATTCTTAACTACGCTTCATTCAGAATGACATAATTGTCCTAATTTTTACTTTTTCTGAAAATAATGATACAGCAATTTTGAATAATCTTCACCTGTACTGATATTCATAAAGCTTGCCGAGCTATTGGCAAAATCTTCTTCCAAAGCTTTTATTTTTTGTTTTTGAGCTTCAGCAAAAGTGTATCTCCATCTTGCGTTTGAAGTATTTACCCAAACTTGTTTTCCGGTTTCAACGTCATTAAAAAGAGTATATCCTACATCCGGAATTTCGTTGTCTTTTTCATCAAAAACCCTCATTCCCAAAAGCTGATGTTTTTTTGAAGCCACACGCAACATTTTAGAATCATAAGAATCTCCAAAATCTGAAAGCAAAAATATCAGCGATTTTCTTTTAAAAATTCCCATCATATATTCCAAAGCCTTGTCAATGTGCGAAACAGCAGGAATATAATCTGCGGTAAGAATATTGCTGATAATCGATAAAATATGTTTTTTGCCTTTTTGTGGCGGAATTACTTTGTACACTTTGTCCGCAAACAAAATCAAGCCTACTTTATCATTATTTCCAGCCGCTGAAAAGCCTAAGCTTGCTGCAATTTCTGCAACATATTCTCTTTTGAGCTGGGTTTTCGTTCCATAATCCATTGAAGCAGAAATATCAACCAAAATCATCATGGTCAATTCTCTTTCTTCTTCCATTACTTTTACAAACGGTTCGCGGAAACGAGCGGTTTTATTCCAGTCGATTCTACGTATTTCATCACCAAACTGATACGGCCGAACTTCGGAAAACGTCATTCCCTGTCCTTTAAAAGCACTGTGATATTGCCCCATCAAAGAAGCTTCCGTCTTCTTTCGGGTACGGATTTCTATTTGCTTTACTTTTTTTACAATATCTTTTATCTGCACATTTTAATTTTAAGGTTGAAAAATGTTTTAAAAAATTCTTCCCACTTCTAACTTTTAAATTCAATCGAAACATTCAACCATTCATCATCAAATTTCGGACTGTATTTTTTATAAAAATTAATGGCCGGCTCGTTCCAGTTTAAAACTTGGAAAACCATTCCGCTGTATTGATTTGATTTTCCGTATTCTAAAGTTGCATCAAACAATTTTTTGCCGATTTGCTTTCCCCGCATATTTTCCGTCACCACCAAATCTTCCAAATATAATCTTCTTCCTTTCCAGGTTGAATATCTATCGTAATATAATGAAATTCCAACGATTTCACAATTTAATTCAGCTACAAAAGCTCCCCAAACAGGAGATTTTCCAAAACCGTCTTCTATAAATTGTTCTAAATTTAAAGTAACTTCATCTAAAGCCTTTTCATAATCAGCCAATTCTTTGATCAGCTTCAGCATTGATGCGCAATCTTCCCGAACAGCTTTTCTAATAATCACTTCGCTCATTACGGCGCCTGAATTTTCGCTAAAATCCTGTCAACAATTTCTTCAGTTGAAATTTCCTCTGCTTCCGCCTCAAAAGTCAGTCCGATTCTGTGTCTCAATACATCTTTAGCCAGTTCTTTCACATCTTCAGGAATCACAAATGCTCTTCCTCTCAAAAACGCATACGCCCTTGAAGCAATCGCTAAATTGATTGAGGCTCTTGGTGAAGCTCCGAAACTAATATAATTTTTAAGCTCAGAAAGTCCATAAGTTTCGGGATAACGCGTTGCAAAAACCATATCAAGAATGTACTTTTCAATCTTTTCGTCTAAATAAATTTGATTGACAATAGATTTTGCTTCGACAATATTTTCCAATGAAATAACAGGCCTGATTTCCGGCTGATGAGAAGTAGAAACCATTCTCATTACTTTTCTTTCGTCTTCCAGCTTAGGGTAATCAATTTTGCATTTCAGCATAAAACGATCACTTTGCGCTTCCGGTAACAGATAAGTTCCTTCCTGATCGATCGGGTTTTGTGTTGCCAATACCAAAAAAGGTTTCGGTAAAATCATGGTTTCATCACCAATGGTCACCTGCTTTTCCTGCATCACTTCCAAAAGAGCCGACTGTACTTTTGCCGGCGCTCTGTTGATCTCATCCGCAAGCACAAAATTGGCAAAAACAGGACCTTTTTTTATAGAAAAATCGTTTTCTTTAATATTATAAATCATTGTCCCCACAACATCAGCAGGAAGAAGATCGGGCGTAAACTGAATTCTGGAAAAATCACCATGTACAGCTTCTGCAAGGGTTTTTATCGCCAAAGTTTTTGCCAATCCGGGAACACCTTCAAGTAAGACGTGGCCGTTGCCCAAAAGCCCGACCAAAAGCCTGTCTATCATATATTCCTGGCCTATAATTGCTTTATTGATTTCCTGCCTCAGAAGTGAAAAGAAATAATTCTGTTCTCTTACTTTTTCCGTGAGCTGACGAATGTCTTCCGCTTGATTTAAATCTGACATAGTTTAAATTAAATAATTGGTAAATTTCTGATAAATAATTACACAAATCAACATAATTAACGTTGTTTTTTAGTTAAAATTTGTTAAACATTCTTACAGATATGAGAGATTCGGAATGGTTTAAATCATAAATTGAATTTAATGAAAGCATCAAACTCATAAAAATATATAAATTTTACTTCAAACACCTCTCCAAAAATTGTCATTTTCAGTTTATTAAACTATTTTTGGTGATTAAAATTTTGTAAAATGAATTATCATTTTCAAGCTCACAGACAAGTCAGAAAAAATCTTTTGGATATTTTGCAGGAGACTTCGCATGAAGATCTTTTACTAATTCCGGATGGTTTTAATAATAATCTTTACTGGAATATTGCCCATACCGTTGCCACGCAGCAGCTTTTGCATTATTATCTGAGCGGAAACCCTTTCAGAATCGATAAATACTGGATTGAAACGTATAAAAAAGGAACAATGCCCAATCTGAATGTTCAAAAATCTGAAGTTGAAGATTTAGCATTTTTATTGACGGAAACTTCCAAAATTTTAATGAAAGATTACGACAGCGATTTTTTTTCAGACTATACACCGTACACCACAAGTTTCGGAATGGATCTTAAAAGTATTCAGGATGCAATTATTTTCAACAATATACACGAAAGCCTGCATTATGGATATGCGCTGGCACAAAAAAGAGCAATTTTAGGAGAAAGAGGAAGATAATGTGAGTTTTTTGTTCGCAAGTCAAATGTCAATTGTGAATATTTGAACATATAATTTCACACAATAAAATTGACATTTTGCAATTCACTATTTAAAATAATAAAATGACAGATAAAAAAGACGATTTTATTTTTGGGCTTCGTCCTGTATTAGAAGCTATTGAAGCAGGAAAAACAATCGATAAGATCTTTGTGCAGAATGCATTGCAGGGAGAAATTTATGCAGAACTGAAAACGATTTTAGCTAAAAATAAAATACGTCCCAACTATGTTCCGATAGAAAAACTAAACCGTTTTACACGGAAAAACCATCAAGGTGTGGTTGCATTTATTTCAGATGTGCCTTTTCACAGAGTTGAAAACATTATTCCGGAACTTTTTGAAGAAGGAAAAGTACCTTTTATTTTAATTTTGGACAGATTGACTGACGTGAGAAATTTCGGCGCGATTTGCAGAACAGCAGAATGTGTAGGAATTCATGCAGTTGTGATTCCTGAGAAAGGCGGTGCGCCGGTAAATTCGGATGCGATAAAAACCTCTGCAGGAGCAATGTACAATATAAAAATCTGTAAAGAACCTAATTTGGCTCACGCTGTAGATTTTTTACAACAAAGCGGAATTTCTGTATTTTCGGCAACTGAAAAAGCTCAAAAACTGATTTACGATGTAGATTTCACAGAACCTTGCGCCATCGTGATGGGAAATGAAGAAACAGGAATTTCAAAAGAAGTTCTTCATCATTCTGACGAAAAAATAAAACTTCCGATCGAAGGAAAAACACAATCATTAAACGTTTCTGTTGCTTGCGGAGCGATTTTATATGAAGCCATGAGACAGAAACTGGTGAAAATTAATTAACAACATTTAAAAAAATTCAATGAAAAATATTGCAGCATTAGCGCTTATCTCTTTAGCCATCTTTTCTTGTAAAAAGGAAACCGCAACGATAACAAAAGTAGATCCGAAAACAGGAAAAACAATCACCGTGGAAGTTCCTGCGGATTCTGTTGCCGAAGTAAAAGAAAACCCGGCTATCAAAGATTCTTTGGGAGTTTTCACACAGACTTTCAAGCTTGAAAAAGGAAAAACTTATCCTTTAACAACTTATCAGAGAGATGTAAAAACAATGACTGATCCGCAAGGGAAAACATTGAACGGAACGAGTGAATCTACAGATGAAATGAGCTTTACGGTAAATGACGTTAAAGGAGATGTTTACGATATTACCATTAATCTGATTGGAAAAAGAAATTCGCAAAGTGCCGACGGAAAAACAATCGTGGTAGACACCAAACTTCCAATTCCTAAAGAAGATAATCTTAAAATGATCTGGAATGTGAACCGCGCTCTTACCGGAAACAAGCTGAACATGAAGATGGATACTAAAGGAAATGTGATTTCTATTACAGGTTTTGATGCCGTTTATACAAAAATCTCTAAAGCAATCTCCGGTCTTGTGAAAGATGCCAATCAAAGAGCAAGCGTTGTAGCAAGCCTTAAAGAAAGCTTTAATGAAAAAGTATTGAAAGATCAGTTTGCAAAAAATTTGACGATCATTCCTAAAAAAGGCGTGAAAATCGGAGAAAAATGGTCTACAAGTGAAAGCGCCGATGAAAGCGGAAAGTTTAAAGTAACGTCAAATTACGTTTTAAAAAGCGTAGGAAACGGTATTGCTGAAATTTCTGTAACCGGAGGAATTCCTAAAAAAGAAGAGAAAAAATCTCAAGGCGAAATGACACACAGCATGAGCAGCGAGCTGGCTCAAAACGGAACCATTAAATTTGATCAGAATACAGGCTGGATCACCAACCAAAACATCAATGTAAAAACTACACAAATAGAAACAATATCAGACGGAAAACAATCGCAATCGATGAAAAGTGTTTCCAACTCATCGGTGATGGTAAATCCTTCCGCTAAATAACCGAAGTTTATTAAATTAAAAAAATATGAAATTCATTTTTGAGTTAATACTCGCTACTATTATTATTTTCTTTGTATGGAATATTTTAAAAAGAGTTTTTTTCAGAGCTTTTTACAAATACACAGGTTTTAAACCTAATAATAATTCTCAGCAAGACCTAAAAAACTCAAACACGAATATTGAAAAAAAAGTAAACTGGGACGCAGAAACAGTTGACTACGAAGAAGTAAAGGAAGATAAATACAAAAAATAATTTCCCGGCAATAAAGATAATAACCAAATGGCGAAAAATAAAAACTTAATTTATATTGCAATTTCTATTGTTGCATTCTTAGTTTTAGCATTTTTATATTCCACTCCTGTTTTTACGGGAAAGCAGCTTTTTCAGCATGATATCGTTCAGTATCGGGGCGGCGCAAAAGAGCTTATTGATTACAGAGCCAACTACGATAAAGAAACTTATTGGAGTGATTCTATGTTTGGTGGAATGCCAACTTATCAAATGGGAAGCCGTTTTGAAGGTGATATTATTAAAAAACTCGACAGTTATCTGAATATTTTACCAAGACCTGTCAATTATCTTTTCATGTTATTTGCCGGATTTTTCCTGCTTGGAATGGTTGCTGTCCGGAATTGGAAATACGCGCTTCTTGGTGCTACTTTTTTTGGGCTTTCCACTTATTTTTACATCATTATCGCTGCAGGACACAACGGAAAAGTCAATACTATTGAATATTTTGCGCCACTTTTAGCCGGAATTTTATTGGTTTACATCCGCAAAAAATACGTTCTCGGTTTTATCGTTACCACTCTTTTCTTCGGATTACAGGTTGCGGCCAATCATCCGCAAATGACTTATTACCTGTTTTTAGGCTTGGGATTTTTATTTTTATCAGAATTGATCAGAGCGATTCAGAAAAAAACTCCGATGAAACATTTTTTAATTTCATCGGTTATCATAGGTTTTGCTTTAATTATAGGTGTCGGAATGAATTCTCAAAGAATCATGGCCAATTCCGAATATATCAAAGAAACGGTAAGAGGAAAACAGATTTTAAATAACGAAACACACACCGCCGGAAATTCCGGAATGGATAAAGAAAGCATTCTGATGTGGAGTTACGGTAAGCTGGAAACTTTAAACCTATTCATTCCGAGGTTGATGGGTGGCGGAAGCCAGGAACCTGAAGCTGCCGAAATGATGGCTAAAATCCAGGAATTGGTTCAGGAAAATGTAACGTCTCAGGCTGAAATGGACAGAGTTTCAAAAGGCTTCGGTGGAGTAACCTATTGGGGCGATCAACCTGGAACTTCGGGGCCGGCTTATCAGGGAGCAATTGTTTGTTTTCTTGCTCTTTTAGGATTCTTTTTTGCTTCAAAAAAATATCGTTATTGGATTTTAGGAGCAACCATTCTGACTATTTTGTTGGCTTGGGGAAGCAATTTTATGATTTTGTCGGATTTCTTTATCGATTATGTTCCTTTTTACAGCAAATTCCGAGCGCCTTCTTCAATTTTGGTTGTTGTGGAATTATTGTTTCCACTAATTGCAATTATCGGATTGTACAGATTTTATAAAGACGAAAAACTGGAAGAAGATTACAAAAAGAAAATTCTGACTTATGTGAGCGGTGGAGTTTTAGGTTTTCTGCTAATTTTATTAATTTTTGGAAAGTCTTTATTAGGTTTCCATACAGATAACGAAAAAACTTATTTACCGCCTTTCTTGCTCGATTATTTAACGGAAGAAAGATTCAAGTTATTTAGAATTGATGCGATAAAAGCATTTATTTATGTCGGAATTACAGCCGCAGTTCTTTTCTTTAGTTTAAAACAAAAACTGAATCAGAATATTGCTTTAATTATCATCGGATTGGTGAGTTTGTTTGATCTTTGGTCGGTAAACAAACGCTATTTAAATGATGAAAATTATGTAGATAAAATTTTTGCCGAAAACCCTTTTCAAACAGAAGGTTCAGATTATTTAGCTGAAAAAGTAGGTGACAATCCGAACTTGCAATCTATTCTGGCAAGCATTCCTGTCAATAAAACGTTGGAAACCATTGCCGAAAAAGACAAAAAACATTACAGAGTTTACAACCAGATTTTAGGGGTAACGGCCGAAACCAATACTTCTTATTTTAAATCTTCGATTGGTGGATATCACGCTGTAAAATTGAGACGTTATGACGATTTGTTAAACGAATATATTTCAAAAGTTGACAGCGTAAAAACTCCAAAAATCTTAAATCTTCTGAATACAAAATACATGATTTTCGGTGATCCTCAACAGCCGCAGGTTGTTCCGAATCCTAACGCCAACGGAAATGCATGGTTTGTAAGTGACCTGAAATTTGTAAACACTCCGGATGAAGAAATTGAATCGATTGGTACTATTGATTCTAAAAAAACGGCGGTTATCAGTGTTACTGACAAAGAGTATTTTAAAAACAAGCCTGTACAGCCGGATTCTACTGCTTCCATAAATCTGACAAAATATGAACCCAACGAGTTAGAATTTAAATCTCAATCTAAAACTCCACAATTGGCTATTTTTTCAGAGATTTATTATCCTCACGGCTGGAAAATGTTTGTAGACGAAAAAGAAGTTCCTTACATTAAAGCAGATTATTTGCTTCGGGCAGTACACGTTCCTGCAGGCGAACATAATATCAGAATGGTTTTCGAACCGCAAGTTATCGAAACAGGAAAATGGATTTCTTTACTTTGCTTCGGATTATTCATTGCATTAAGTGCTTTCGGGATTTTCTGGTTGTATAAAAATAAGAAGAAAGAAGTTTTAATTGAGGAAGAAGGCTAAGATTATACAATGTCATTCTGAACAAAGCAAAGCGCAGTGAAGAATCTCTATCCTGATCACATTCTTACTAATTCAGAATAACAAACACAATGAAAACTTTAGGAACTCACAATTATTACGTTTACATATTGACAAACAAAATAACAGTTTTATACACTGGAGTTACTAATGATTTGAAAAACAGATTATATGGGCATCAAAATCCAGAAGCTATTGACAAAAATTTCACTTCAAAATACAAGTGCTTTTATTTAATATATTTTGAGCAATTTAATGATATTGACACAGCAATAAGCAGAGAAAAGCAAATAAAAGGCTGGACGAGAATTAAAAAAGATAGTTTAGTTGTCTGAATTCAATCCTAATTGGAAATTTTTGAATGATGATATTTAATGAGATTCTTCATTACGCTTCACTTCATTCAGAATGACAACACATTTTAAACAATGCAAGAAAAAAAAATCCTTATCATCACTTATTACTGGCCGCCAGCGGGAGGTCCGGGAGTTCAGCGATGGTTGAAATTTGCAAAATATTTACCTGAATTTGGTTGGAAACCCGTGATTTTCACACCAGAAAACCCAAGTTATCCGTTGCTGGATGAAAGCTTAATAAAAGATATTCCCGAAAATTTAGAAATTATAAAAACTAAAATCTGGGAACCTTATCAATTGGCTGAAAAACTGAATAAAAGTAACAAAAAATTTAAAGCCGGACAGTTTGATGTCGGCAAAAATCAAAGCTGGAAATCTAAACTTTCAATCTGGGTAAGAGGAAATTTTTTCATTCCCGACGCAAGAGTTTTTTGGGTAAAGCCTTCCGTGAATTTTTTAGAACAATATTTAAAGGAAAATAAAATTGATGTTGTGGTGACTTCAGGACCGCCGCATTCTTTGCATTTGATTGGTTTAAATTTAAAAAAGAAACTTCCCGATCTGAAATGGATTGCAGATTTCCGTGATCCTTGGACGGAAATTTCATATTACAAACATCTAAAACTTACCGGAAATTCCGACAAAAAACATCGTCAATTAGAAAGTGAAGTTTTTAAAAACGCAGACATCACTTTGGCTACAAGTTATACCGATGCTGAAAATTTTCGTAAAAACGGAGCCAATGCAATTTGTATCACAAACGGTTTTGATGAAAGCGACGCTTCAACTCCACTCAGCGTGACAAATGAAAAAACAAAGTTTACTTTAAGTTATATTGGAGTTTTAGAACAGTTAAGAAATCCGGAAAATCTTTGGAAATCACTTAACGATTTGGTAAAAACAAATGTTGATTTTGCTAAAAATTTCAGTGTGAAATTTGTTGGAAGAATTGATGATAAAATTCTTAATTCTATTGAAAATTCAAGCCTTCAAAATCATATTGAAAATCTCGGCTATCTTTCTCATGACAAAGCTCTTCAGGAAATGGCGGATTCGTCGTTATTATTGATTACCAATTTTCCGAATGATTCTTCAAAAGGAATTATTCCCGGGAAAATATTTGAATATTTGGCGACTGGAAAGCAAATCATTTCGTTTGGCCCAAATCAGGCTGATGTTTCCAAAATTTTAGAAGAAACAAACGCAGGAAAACATTTCGGTTATAATGATTCGGAAGCAATTAAAAGCTTTATTTTAGAAAAATTTGAGCTTTGGAAAAATGGAAACCTTAATGACAGCATCCAAAATATAGAAAAGTTTTCAAGAAAAAATCTCACGAAACAATTAGCGGAAATTATAAACTCGCTTTAGAAGTTTTAAATTGTCCAACGGTCGTTGATCACGGCGATCAGATAATATTTCCCTTCAAATTGTTCGAATACAAAACGAAGCGTATTCCAATCCATTTCACCGTATTTTTCAGAACCTTTCAGGAAATTCTCTGTAAAATCAGTTTTTGGATAAATTTCTTTAAGATTATTCAATGAATTTCCGCCTCCCTGAAACTGATTTAAAGAATATTGAGACGTAGTAAAGTCCTTTACAAAAACCCAGTTTTTAAGATACTGATTGATTGTGGCTTTATAAAGCTCGCCGGAACCGTCTCTTGCGCCCCAAGTGAAGATCGTTTTTGTAGGTTGATATTTCATAAAATCCGCCTTAGAAAAATGCTTATCCTCATTGATGCTTGTAAAAGCATACATTGAAAAGCGAATACCTTTTTCAGGGTGGATAAATTCCGAAAAACCTTTATAATCATTATTTTTTAATGTTAAAAGAATTTCATCATTCACCTTTTTTAGACTGTTTTCTTTATTGACAGAATCATTGATTGGATTTTCAGGCTCAATTGTATTTTGTACCGTGGAATCTATATTTTTAGAAGTCTGCTTAGGTTCGTTTTTCTTACAACCGATTAAGCTTATTAAGATGATTAACAGGAATATCTTTTTCATTTTTTTATACTTAAAAACAAAAATGACCAAAACTGATGCCGTTTTTTTGAAATAAGAATTTTAAAATTAAAATAAATTTTTGCTTCCGACATAAAACCTGTTGCTTATGCTTTTTTGTACATTTGTTTTATGGAAATTCTGGATATTCTCATCATCGGAGCCGGGCCAATTGGTCTCAACTGTGCGCTTGAAGCAAAGAAAAACAACCTTACTTATTTAATTATTGAAAAAGGAACTATTGTCAATTCGTTGTACAATTATCCTTTATACATGAGATTTTTTTCAACTGCCGAAAAGCTGGAAATTGCTGAAATTCCTTTTATTTCAACTGCTCCAAAGCCCGGAAGGCAGGAAGCTTTGGAATATTATCAAGGGATTGCAAGACAGAAAAATCTTAATATCAATCTTTACGAAAAAGTCTTGAAAGTTTCAAAAAATGGTGATCTTTTTGAAATTAAAACCTCGAAATCAAATTACTTAGCAAAAAATGTTATTATTTCGACCGGTTTTTATGATATTCCAAACTTAATGAATATTCCCGGCGAAAATCTGGATAAAGTAAAGCATTATTATACAGAACCTTATCCTTATGCAAAACAGAAAATTGTGGTTGTTGGTTCAAGCAATTCTGCTGTTGATGCTGCCTTGGAAACGTACAGAAAAGGTGCAGAAGTTACCATAATTATCCGGCATTCCGAAATCTCAGAAAATGTAAAATATTGGGTAAAACCTGATATTGAAAACAGGATTGCTGAAGGAAGTATTAAAGCTTATTTTAACTCTGAATTATTAGAAATAAAGGAAAATTCTGTCATTTTTAAAGACGAAACCGGCAAAATAAATAAAATTGAAAACGATTTTGTATTGGCAATGACGGGCTATCTTCCTGATTTTGATTTTTTAAAAAATTCCGGAATTGATCTTCAGGGAGAATGTCTGAACCCGGTTTACAACTCCGAAACTATGGAAACCAATATTTCCAATTTATATCTGGCAGGCGTTGTTTGCGGCGGAAAAGATACTCATCTTTGGTTTATTGAGAACTCGAGAATTCACGCGGAAATGATTGTGAAAAATATTCTAATAAAACGATAATGTCATTGCGAACGAAGTGAAGCAATCTCATCTTAATCATCTTAACTTCTGAATTCTATCACATTTAAAAATCAACCTTCATACCTAAAACAAAATTTCTTTTTGCAGCAGGATTGTAAAAACGGCTTCCGAAAGCATTAATATCAAAACCTAAAACATAATTGGTATTATACAAATTCTGAATTTGCAGAAATAAATTTAATCTTGTTTTTTCTAAATTCACAGGATATCTGAACTGAATATTCCCAACAAAACTAGATTCCGACCAAATAGAATTCGCGTCATTTAAAGGCATTTTTGAAGTATAAAAATGTGAATAATCGACTGAAAGTTTTTTTAAGCATGTGAAATTTAATAAACTGTTGATGGTTGTTTTTGGAACTCCGGTTAAGTCATTGCCTGAGAAATCATTTTCGTTTTGGCGGTAATTTTCAAATTTAAATTGGTAAAAGCTTCCGGAAAACCTGAATTTAAAACTATTAAAAAAATCGTTTTTAAGATTAAAGTTTTTAGATTCTAAAAGCACTTCAAAGCCTTTTTGAACAGTTTCACCCTGATTTACAAAATATTCCTGTCCGCTTTCGTTTTGTCTTCTTACAATCGCATCTTTCATCCGAAAATCAAAATAATTCGCCTCAACAAAAATGGAATTTCCGAATTGTTTTCTAATTCCTACTTCTTTATTCCATCCATATTCGGGAACAAGATTTAGATTAAATTCCTGATTTGAAGAGCGGATTTCTTCATTAGTCGGTGCAGAATTTCCTTTTCCTATTTTCCCTCTTACGGAAAATCCTTTTTCCAAAAGATAAGTAAGTCCAAAATTGGGAAGCAACTGATTTTTAAATCTTATATTTCCATTTTCAGATGTTGGGTAAAGCCTTTCCCATTCGTAAGAATTTGAATTTAAGCTTAATGAAATATCCGAAAATAGTTTTTCATTAAAATTTAATTTCTGAGAAGCAAAAAAGAACCCAGAATTGTTTTTCACCTTGTCAAAATTCTGAGGATTTCCTTCTGTTCCTTTATTATTATCATAGTTTTTAACGAAAATATGATTAGTTCCGCCTTCAAAACCCAGCCGCCATTCTGCTGAGATATTGTTCCAATTTTTTTGATAATTAAAATGAGTCCGCAATGCAAAGTTGCTTTCAAAACGATTCTCAAAATTAGTAATAAACGGATTTTCAAAATCCACATACGAACCCTGAAGCAAAATAAAATGTGAAAAATCAGAATTAAGCGCAATTTCATTTGAAATTCCTGCCAAAATCATTTTATTACGGATTCCTGCATTTTGTTCTTTTGCACCAGGAAGCGTTGCTGTTGCAGGTCTTGCCTGTTTTCTGTTGAGATTCATTTGCTCAAAAGTCAATCCACCCGGAGTTTCATAATTTAAATCAGACAATAAAAGCATTGCCCTTAATTCCGCATTTTTTGAATATTGAAAATTGTCTTTAATAAAAACCTGTTTTCTTTCAACCGCCGATTGTTCACGGTAAGAATCTGTTCTGTAGTAATTCTGAAAAACCTGTAAAAAATGCTTTCCCAACTGTTTCGAGAAATCAATATTCTGATTAAAAGTTCCATAACTTCCGATAGAAATATTTCCGGAAATATTCTCTGAATTCCTGGTTTTTAAAAGAAGTGTTCCGCCTGTAACCGCTCCAAAATCTCCACTTTCGGGACCTTTATAGATTTCCATTTTATTGATAAGTTCGGGCGAAATAATATTGAAATATGTATTTCCCGACGCATCCGACAAAATAAAATCATCAAGATAAACTTTAATATTTCTTACTCCAAAAGGTGAACGTAAACTGCTGCCACGAATTGAAATTCTATAACTTCCCGGCGAACGTTCTTCCATTCTTGATCCTGCAATCTGATTGACAGATTCGAGTAATCTTTCGGGTGTATTTAAGCTTAAAAGTTCATTTGAAACTACCGAAACAGATTTTGTAGAACTGATGAATGAAGCCGGTTTTTTGTATGCATCAATTGTCACTTCGGAGATCAATGTCGCCGAATCTTTTTTTTGAGCGAAAACCCAGCATTGACTGCATATTAAGAGCAAAAAGCAAATTCTCTTCATTCATACAAAACTAGAATATTTTTATAAACTTAAAAACAAAAATTCATTAATTATCAATTATGAATAGTAAAAACACAATTCAAATTAGTTATTAATTTAAGCTTCTTTATTTTTCAGCATCCACGGAATAATGTAATAAAACGCAATCGCTGTAATGGTAAGTAAAATTCCTGTTCCAAACCATAATATGGTAAATCCGAACTTTTCAGCAATTAAAGTTCCTAAAAAGGGAGTCACAATAAAAGAAAGCGAAAATGCCATTCCTAAAATTCCCATGTAAACACCTTTGTTGTTGGCACCAGAACGCAATGCCGTAACCGTCGCCATAAACGGAAGCGCCCAAATTTCACCAATGCTCAGAATACCGATGGATAAAAGTAAAAACCAGACTGAAGTGTCAAGCGGTAGCATCGCAAACGAAATTCCACACAATAAAGTTCCGAAAAACAAAACGCTTTTCAGCTTCATATATTTTTCTGCAATCTGTACAAGAATCATCTCCATCAAAACTACGATAAAACCGCTGAAACCAAGAATATACCCAATCTCTTTCTGAGAAAGATGCGCATCTTTTTTATAGAAAATCGTCAATGTATTCAGCAGCTGAAAAAAACATACCGAAAACACAAAACACGCTGCACAAAACAAAATAAACCGATAATCTTTGTAAGGAGAAGCGGTTTTTATTTCTATATCTTCCTTGGTGCTTTCCTTATTTCTGTATTCTCTTTTTCGGAAAAAATAGATATAAGTAACTCCCGCCAATAAAGCTCCCGCTGCATTAGAATAAAAAAGAAAATCATAAGAAATCGCAGCCAAAATTCCGCCCAAAGCCGGACCAATGGAAAATCCTAAATTGACAGCCATCCTATTTAATGAAAACGCTCTTGTAATATTTCCTTTTTTTGCATATTTGGTAATCGCCACAGAGTTTGCAGGACGAAAAGCTTCACTTATGCAGCTTTGCAGAAAAATAATCAACGCCAAACCTGCTTCCGAAGTAAAAAGTGGAATCAGGCAAAACATAGGAACGCTCAAAAGCAGACTCAAACTTTGTACTTTAAATTCTCCGATTTTGTCCGTAATCATTCCTCCAAACCATGAACCGACAACCGAGCCGATTCCAAAAAAGCTCAACACAATACCCGCGTCCTGAATATCAAAATGCAGATGATCCGTCATATAAACACCTAAAAACGGCAAAACCATCGAACCTGAACGGTTGATGAGCATCACCAATGCCAACATCCAGCTTTCTGTTGAAAGCCCTTTGAAGGAATTGATATATATTTTTAAAAGTTTCATAATTTTAAATTTATCAGTCTGATTTGGCGACAAAAAAACAGGACTTAAAAAGATAAGCCCTGTTTATATTTAATAAAATAAATTTTACTCCGGCTTATAGGAGTCTTTTAATGTTACGGTTCTATTGAAAACCAATTTGTTTTCTGTTGAGTCTTGATCTTTCGTAAAATATCCAATTCTTTGAAATTGAAGCGGTTCGCCAACTGCAACATCTTTCAGGCTTGGCTCTCCAAAACCTTGAATCGTTTTTACAGATTCCGGATTAATGAAATTTAAAAAATCCACATCTTTCTCAGCATCAGGCTGTTCCACCGTGAATAATTTATCGTAAATTCTTACGTCAATAGGAAGTGCATGTTTTGCAGATACCCAATGTAACGTCCCTTTTACTTTTCTTAAACTCTCTTCAGTACCACTTCCCGACTTAGATTTTTCATCGTAAGTTGCATAAATCGTTGTGATTTCTCCGTTTTCATCCTTCTCCACTCTTTCAGCTTTGATGATGTAAGCAGATTTTAAACGAACTTCTCCGCCTAATTTTAGTCTAAAGAATTTATTATTTGCTTCTTCCTTAAAATCTTCGCGCTCAATGTATAATGCTCTTGAGAAAGGAACTTCTCTTGTTCCTGCATTTTCCTGTTCAGGATTATTTTCGGTTTCCAACCATTCTTCTTTGCCTTCAGGATAATTTTCGATGATTAATTTAACAGGATCTACAACCGCCATGACACGTTTTGCAACTTTATTCAGATCTTCACGGACACAAAAATCCAATAATTGAATTTCAATTAAATTTTCCCTTTTCGCAACGCCAACTTTATCAATAAAATTCCTGATTGAAGTCGGTGTAAAACCTTTTCTTCTCATTCCGGAAATCGTAGGCATTCTTGGATCATCCCATCCATCGACCACATTTTCAGCAATCAGCCTTTGTAGTTTTCTTTTGGAAGTAATCATATAAGAAACATTCATCCTTGCAAACTCTCTTTGCTTCGGCGCTACTTTAGATTCATCATAAACCTGCTCCAAATACCAATTGTAAAGCGGTCTGTGGTTTTCAAACTCCAAAGAACATAATGAATGCGAAACTTGCTCTAAATAATCAGATTCACCATGTGCCCAATCATACATCGGATAAATTTTCCAGTCTGTTCCGGTTCTGTGGTGAGGTCTTTTCAAAATTCTGTACATGACAGGATCACGCATATTCATATTTGGCGATGTCATGTCTATTTTTGCACGAAGAGACATTGAACCTTCTTTAAATTCACCGTTTTTCATTCTTTCAAATAAGTCTAAAGACTCTTCAACAGGACGATTTCTGAATGGAGATTCAATTCCCGGTTCTGTTGGGTTTTTTCTTTGTTCGGTAATCACTTCAGAAGGCTGCTCATCAACATAAGCTTTTCCTTCCTTAATTAATTGTACCGCCCAATCATAAAGCTGCTGGAAGTAATCGGATGCATACAATTCTTTGTCCCATTTGAAACCCAGCCATTCAACGTCTTTCTTGATAGAATCTACAAATTCCTGCTCTTCTTTTTCAGGATTTGTATCGTCGAAACGAAGGTTTACGGGAGCATTGTATTTTTCACCCAAACCGAAATTGATGCAGATCGCTTTTGTATGACCTACATGCAGATAACCATTTGGCTCAGGCGGAAAACGGAAACGAATCTGATCTTTTTTCAGACCGTTTGCCAAATCATCTTCGATAATTTGCTCAATAAAATTGAGTGATTTTTTTTCTTCTTCCATTAAAATTCGCTTTAAGATGTTGCATTATACAACAATTTGCAAATTTAGGAAATTTAAAGGGTTTAAAGAAATTATAGTTAAAAAGCTGAAACAATAAAAATCCAATTGAATTTGGCATAAAATTTTCTATATACAAAGATGCTTTTAATAATCATAATATTAAATATTCATTAATTGTTGAATTAATTAAGATTATTGATAAATTATTGTATTTTTGCAAGACAAACCAAATCATAAAATCTACCATGCAAAAAATTAGAAGACAAGTATTCTATCTTTTAGAATATATAAAGAAAGCCATCTTCATTGAAGACGTTGTATAAAGAAGTTTAAGTAATTTATTGGCTTTAATACTAATCGATTTTGAAAAACAATTTTTCACCGACAAGATTAAGGTGAGTTTCAAAATTATTAGTAAAAAGGCTTCCTGTGCCCAAGCCTTGTGGCATAGAATTGTTTTTGGTAAATGTATATTGAGCGATCGCATTTAGCCCGACATTGCTTTCCAGAGCAGATGTGATCCACCAGCCTATTTTATTTTTTTCAGCCAAATTAATCCATTCATCAGAACCTGAAATACCCCCAACTAATGATGGTTTTAATATAATATATTGCGGCTTTATGTCTTTTAAAAGTTGTTCTTTTTCTTTGAAATCTATAATTCCGATCAATTCTTCGTCCAATGCAATCGGAGTCGGACTCTTAGCGCATAATTCTGCCATTTTTTCACGGTTTCCGGCTTTAATCGGCTGCTCAATAGAATGAATATCCAAATCGGAAAGTTGCCGAAGAACTGTTTTAGCATCTTCTTTACTGAATCCGCCGTTTGCATCAACCCGTAATTCCAGTTTTTCTTTTGAAAATTTTTGTCTTAATTTTTGCAGAACTTCATGTTCAGATTTCCAGTCGATGCCAATCTTTAATTTAATGCAGTGAAATCCTTGATCAAGTTTCTCCTGAATTTGTTCTTCCATGTAATTTATATCGCCCATCCAAATCAATCCATTAATGATAATTGGGGTTTTACCGCTCGTAAATTCGCTCGGGAAATATAAATTTTTGCCGTGTTTTAAGTTTAATATTGCCTGCTCATATCCAAACCAGATTGATGGAAATTCTTTTAATTCTTTCTTTAAAAAATTAGAACTCTCCTGAATATTTTCACACAGCCATTGCAACTTTTCTTCATAATTGGGTCTGTCATCAAAACTTAAGCCTCTGAAAACTGCGCACTCGCCTATTCCTTTTTTTCCGTTTTCTGAAACTTCAAGGATAAAGGTTTCTTTTTCATACAAAACGCCGCGAGATGTTCCACTCGGGCGTTTAAATTGTAATAAATATCTGTAATATTCTGCTTTCATTTATTTCACGCTGTCAATTCGCATAAATTCTTCAGCTTTTTCTACCATATCTATGCTTCCGCAGAAAAACGGAATTCTTTGGTGAAGTTCTGTCGGTTCCACCTCCAAAATCCTTCTGAAGCCGTCTGTCGCTTTTCCGCCAGCCTGTTCTGCCAAAAATGCCATTGGATTACATTCGTATAATAATCTTAATTTTCCGTTTGGAGATTGTGAATAAGACGGATACATATAAATTCCACCTTTTAACATATTTCTGTGAAAATCAGCTACTAAAGAACCAATATATCTTGACGTATAAGGACGGTCGCCTTCTTCCATCTGGCAATATTTCAGGTAATTTTTTACACCTTGAGGGAATTTTATATAATTTCCTTCGTTGATCGAATAAATTTTACCTGTTCTCGGAAACATCATATTCGGATGAGAAAGATAATAAGTTCCCAAAGATGGGTCTAAAGTAAAGCCATTCACTCCATTTCCTGTTGTATAAACGATCATTGTTGATGAACCATAAATGACATATCCTGCCGCAATCTGATTAACTCCTTTTTGCAGGAAATCTTGAAGCTGAACGGGTGTTCCTGGTTCTGTAACTCTTCTGTAAATTGAAAAAATTGTTCCAACGGAAACATTCACATCAATGTTTGAAGAACCATCCAAAGGATCAATAAGAACTACATATTTACTCAAATGTCCGTTTCCTACACATTTAATATCAATAAAATCGTCATTTTCCTCGGAAGCAATTCCGCAGACAACTTCTCTTTGCGATAATGCCGTAATAAAAATATCATTGGCAAGAACATCCAGTTTCTGCTGTTCTTCGCCCTGAATATTCTGGTTTCCTGCTTTACCTGTAATATCTGCAATTCCTGCTTTATTTACTTCTCTGTTTACCACTTTCGAAGCCAACCTTATAGCACTTAGAAGACGGGATAGCTCCCCTGTAGAATACTGAAAATCTTCTTGTTTATCAATAATAAATTCTCCTAAAGTCTGTAATGATTGATCTGACATATTATACTTTTTATGTTTTGCTCAAATTTCGTAAAATTTATAACAATATAACGAATTTTCTTACAAAAGCTTTTACATACTGTTTATCAATATAATACAGGTTTAAATTCACTTTATAATCAAATTTTATTCTCAAAAACAATTCCCAAATTATAGCAAAAACACACTTATTTTTAAAATAAATTTATTTTAATTAAATCTTAATTTATCGTGTCGCTCTTCTCTTTCATATCTCATTGTAAATTTATAATTTTGACCTCCGTAAAAAACTCAATTGATTTTTATCCTAACAATTTTATTTTTAACAATTTAATGAAGATTTTCAAGTTTGGTGGAGCATCCGTAAAAGATGCTGAAGGTGTAAAAAATGTATCGCTGGTTTTAGAAAGCCAGGGTTTTGCAAAGTGTCTGCTGGTAATTTCAGCAATGGGCAAAACGACTAATGAACTGGAAAAAGTTGTAGAACTTTATTTCAAGAAAGAAAACTACCAAACAGAAATAAAAAAAATAAAACAGAAACACATCGAAATAGCCAAGGGGCTTTTCCAGGAAGATCATGCTGTTTTTTCAGAGATCAATTTATTTTTTGATGATATTGATTCTTTTTTAAGAAGGACTAAATCGCCCAATTACAACTTCGTGTACGATCAGGTTGTAAGCTGCGGCGAGATGATTTCTACAAAAATCGTAAGCGAATACCTGAATGATATACAGTTTACCAATCAATGGCTCGACGCCAGAGATTACATCAAAACAGATGATTCTTACAGAGACGGTAACGTAAACTGGGAAAAGACCGAAGAATTTATTTCTACTTTGAACCCCGAAATATGTTATGTAACACAAGGTTTTATAGGTTCGGACGACAACAATTTTACGGTAACTTTGGGTAGAGAAGGTTCAGATTATTCTGCGGCGATTTTTGCGTATTGCCTGAATGCTGAAGCCATGACGATTTGGAAAGACGTTCCGGGAGTAATGACAGGAGATCCGCGAAAATTCAAAGATGTTTCGTTACTTTCCAATATATCATACGAAGAAGCGATTGAAATGGCGTATTACGGAGCAAGCGTGATTCACCCGAAAACATTGCAGCCTTTAAAACAAAAAAGCATTCCTTTTTATGTAAAATCATTTCTGGAACCTACAAAAGAAGGAACAAAAGTAGGCGCTTCAGATAAGAATGAATATGAAGAATCTTTTATTTTAAAAGAAAATCAGACTTTGCTGAAAATATCAACAAGAGATTTTTCGTTCATCGCAGAAGATCACATGAGCCTGATCTTCGGGTATTTATCAAAATATAAAATCAAAGTTTCTCTGATGCAGAATTCTGCAATTTCTTTGGCTTTATGCTTAGAAGATAAATTTTTAAAAGTTGATGAACTCAACGAAGAACTTCAGAAAGTTTTTAAAACAGATGTTGTAAAAAATGTATCTTTATTTACCGTAAGGAATGCAAAAATGGAGAACATCGACAAATTTTACCAGGAAAAAAGTGTATTATTGGAGCAAATTGCAAAGAATACACTACAAATGGTAACACAATAAAACTAATTCCGACTAAAAACACATGAGCTTAATATCGAAAAATGATTTAATCAAAGCTTCCGGCTTGCATAAAATGGGGTTCCTCAAAAATCCTATTGCGTCCGCTGTGATGAGCGTTGCAAAAATAAATGAAGTCAATAGATTATATGACAAACTAAAAGACAAGGAAGGTAAAGATTTTTTCGATTCTTTTGTTCGTGAAAGGAATTTAAGCTATATCGCATTTGAAGAAGATTTAGCTAAAATTCCAAAAACAGGACCTTTTATTTTGGTCTCAAATCATCCGCTCGGGGCTATTGACGGGATATTAATGTGCAAGGTTTTATTAGAAGTCCGTCCGGATTTCAAGGTAATGGGCAATTTTCTTTTGGAAAAGATAAAACCAATGGAACCTTATGTGATTCCGGTAAATCCTTTTGAAGGAAGAAAAGAAGTCCGAAACAGCTCGACCGGAATGCGCGAAACATTAAAACATCTTGAAAATGGCGGTTGCGTCGGGATTTTTCCGGCCGGTGAAGTTTCCAATAAAAATAATCCTTATAGTGAAATTTTGGATAAAGAATGGGAAAAACCTGCTTTAAAGCTTATCAAAATGGCAAAAGTGCAGGTTGTTCCGATGTATTTTCATGCAAAAAACAGCACCCTTTTTTATCAGCTTGCCAAGATGCATCCCAATCTGCAAACATTGATGCTGCCTGCAGAAATGATGAATGACAGAGAAAAACCAATCCGTATAAGAATAGGAAAACCCATCACGGTAAAAGCGATGGATGATATGGAAAACACTGAAGAATTGGGGGAATTTCTGAAACGTAAGGTGTATATGATGAAGTCTTATTATGAAAAAAGAAAATCTCTGGCTCAGGCTATTAATCTTAAAAATTTATATGTAAAATTTCCTTTGCTAAAGGACGAAAATATCGTTCAAAATATCATTGATGAAACGCCGAAAGAAGACATTCTGAAAGATATCAATAAACTGAAAGGCACAGACAAAATGCTTTTCAGCAACGGAAATTATGAGATTTATTTCACAACTTACGAGGAGATCCCTTCCGTGATGCGAGAAATAGGTCGCCAGCGCGAGCTTACCTTCCGTGCGGTTGGCGAAGGAAGCAATTTACCTTTCGACCTTGATGAATACGACAAACATTATCATCATCTTTTTCTTTGGGATAATGCAGTCGAAAAGTTGGTAGGAGCTTACAGAATGGCTTTAGGAAAAGATGTCATGAGAAAATCGGGCATCAAAGGTTTTTATACAAGCTCTTTGTTTGAGTTTGAGCAGGATATTCATCCGTTTTTCAAGAAAGTTATTGAAATGGGCCGGGCTTATATTTGCGAAGAATATCAGCAGAAACCGCTTCCGCTTTTTCTTTTATGGCGCGGAATTGTGCACGTTTGCTTAAGAAATCCTGATCATAAATTCTTGATGGGCGGAGTAAGTATTTCCAATAAGTTTTCTGAGTTTTCAAAGTCATTAATGATTGAATTTATGCGTTCAAATTATTATGATTCTGCTGTAGCTCAATACATTACACCAAAAAACGAATATAAAGTAAAACTTCGCGACCGGGATAAAAATTTGTTTTTTGATGAAATGGAATCTGATCTTAATAAATTAGATAAAATCATTGATGATCTGGAACCTGAATTGAGATTGCCTGTTTTAATCAAAAAATATATCAAGCAAAATGCAAAAGTAATTGCATTCAACGTAGACCCTAACTTTAATGATGCCATTGACGGATTGATGTATATCAGGATAAGTGACCTTCCGGAAAGTACAATAAAACCTGTATTGGAAGAAATGAGTGAACAGATAAGAAAAGAACAGGAAAATAATTCACCTGAAAATCAGTAAGTTTTTAGGTTTTACTGAAAAAAACGTGATAATACTTGCATCATATGCCAAAACTTATTACTTTTGCATCACTTTAAAACAACAAAGTAAGACAAACAACAATAAATGGTTTCTTAGCTCAGTTGGTAGAGCAATGGATTGAAAATCCATGTGTCCCTGGTTCGATTCCTGGAGAAACCACAAACCACCTTTTTAAAGGTGGTTTTTTTATTTATCTTTAAAAAACTGTTGTTTCATATTGTAAATAATATTATTTTTGCAGCCACTTTAATAACAAAGTAAGCCAACAACGATGGTTTCTTAGCTCAGTTGGTAGAGCAATGGATTGAAAATCCATGTGTCCCTGGTTCGATTCCTGGAGAAACCACAAGAAATTAAACAATTTCTAACAAACCCCTCAAATTGCATGATTTGAGGGGTTATTTTTTTGAAGCCATATCAACAACAACTAAATTCTCTCAAATTGAAGGTGACCTTTTCGATTACCTGAGCATATAAACTTTTTAGATAATCTAATTTCTCTAAAAACCTGCTACAAAAAGCAATCCTATTCAAATTTCGAACATCTTGATTTGTGGCTTATTGAAAAGTAATTTTAACCTTCAAAGTCAATTATGATGAATACCAAAATTTCAGTACTGTTCCATGCCAAAAAATCTAAAGCAAAAAGCGATTTACTCATCTCTGTTTATTTAAGAATTACAGTTAATGGAAAACGCGCTGAATTCTCAACAGGTAAAACTATAGATGCAACAAAATGGAGCTTAGAGATGACGAGACAGACCCTCCAATAAAAGACGGACAGGACTGGCGACTGGGATTTGATGGAACCATTAAATATTAATGCCATGAATGCTTGTATAAAGGTTATTATCCGTGCAACGGGTTTGATCTGTCCGATAAGTGGGCTTTGGGAATGTACAGGAAGTTTAAAACTACCTGTCCGATAGCTAAAGGCAACCCAATACCAGATTATAAAGTTTTTAAGATTACAAGGGTACGACGAATTTGACAAAAATGATAAATTTGGTTCGATAGAGTATTGGAAATATATTGATATATCGATTTGGTAGTCGGTGTTTCTTTAAAACATTCAGATGCTTGCCTAGAGACATTGGAAGCACGCTTAATACTCATAATAATTTACATATCCAAACTCAGAATGATACCATATAATTAAAAAGTATTCCACAGGAAATTACTGTATTATTCCTCGCTTCAAATCTTTTAGATTTAACACAGCAAGATTAGATGAAGAAGCAAGATCTATTGCTGATATGATTCGTCAATCAAAATATCGTGATGCCGTTAATTTTGAATCTCGCTGGGCACTACAACCTATATACTACAAGCATTAAAATCAATTTAATCCAACTATTGTGCATTTTAGCAAACACGGATCAAATAATAATGACGAGATTGCTTTTCAAGATCAAAATGTTCGAATGAAATTAGTTACTAAGGAAGTAATGTACAGACTATGATGTCTTCAGCTGAAGACATACGTCTTGTTTTTTTCAACACATATTATTCAAAAAATAAAGCCGAAGCTATATCAGAATTTGTCGATATAACAATAGGTATAAACACTTTAATGTCTTAATGAGAGTGGATCTAAAAGTATTGAGTAAACCAAAATAAAAAGAGAGCAAATGATTCATTTGCTCTCTCTATAACGTATATCGTTATTAATTGAAGTTACGCTATTTTAACGTTAACTGCATTAACCCCTTTGCTTCCATTTTGTAAATCGAATGTTACGACATCATTTTCACGAATAGTATCTACTAAACCTGAAGTATGTACGAAAACGTCTTGACCACCTGTTGATGGAGTAATAAAACCAAATCCTTTGGTATCGTTAAAGAATTTTACTGTTCCTTGTTGCATTGTATATGTATTAAAAAATTATTGTATTCTATTTATAGGACGAATTATCCTTGTGTCCTGATGTAATCAAAACGATAATAATTTTTGAGAGAAAAAATTGGATGATTAAAGTTTAAGAGTGAAAATCGAACTTCTTAAAAGGTAGAACACCTAAAATATTAATGTCAAAATTTAGCGGCTGTTTTTAATATCTGAGAAGAAACTCAAAGTTTAGTTCAGACTATTCAGTTGCTTATTATTTCTACAAATATACAGCAAATATTTGACATATGCTATTGAGTTGTTATCACATAGTGAAAAATATAATAATTTTTTTATTGTTGTATGATTCAGGAAAATTGATGCTAAACCGGGTTGGAAGTTATATTGCTTATAATTCTGATTTTTACCAACTTTTTAAAGCCGGAACAGATTTAAGTGCAGGAAATGGTGATTTGTTAACAATACAACCCAATGAAAAAACTTTAAGATTTGGAAGCCTGCAGTATACGATCAATCTAAAAATATGCGCTATCAACATAATTATTTCTTTGATGAACAAAGTGTTTTTTAGGAAGATTGTTTACTCGTGAGGAAAGTATTGGAAATGTAGTTAAGACATCATAATTAGTTTTTCAAACATGGACCAGAAACTTTTATTTGTTTAAGTTTTTTGACATTTTAAATCAACTTGTTGTAAAACTTTTGCAAAACAAGACAGTCAATATTACTGGAATTTAGAACAGTAATCTTTGATACAATATCGAAATATTAAACAAAAATCCCGTAATAACGGGATTTTTGTTTAATATATAATTTATTTTATCTCTACAGGAACTGAGATTTTATCCCAATCCATTGTGAATCCATTATTGTTTATTTTATAAACTAAAGTTTCCTGTGTTGCCTGTAAAGCTTTTGTTTTAACATCAACACGTAAAGCATCTTTAGATTCTTCGTATTTATAAGCGCCCCATTGCTTTGCCTCTTTGTTAAAAATCGCAGTCCAGGTTCCGCTTTCTTTAGGGATTAAGAAAAAGCTGTATTTTCCTGCAGGAAGTTTTTTACCCTGAACAGTAATGTCCTTACTGGTTTCGAAAGTAGTTGCTTCATTGGCACCCGCACGCCAAACTTTATTATAAGCTTCTAAACCACCCCAAATTGTACGTCCTTTAACAGAAGGACTGCTATAGGCAATTGTAATGGTTGCATCTTTAATTTTTCCTGTTGCAGTAGCCGCAGGACTGGCAGGTTTTTTAGCTTCCTGTGCAAATGCATTTACTGAAATCGTCATTGTAGCAAAAACTACAGCAACAGTTTTAATCATTGTTTTCATAATATTTTTATTGTATGTATTTATCTATGTATGCGTTACGAAGTTACTGCTTTCTGCTTATAAAACAGTAACCCGATTGCAGAAAATATAATGACTGCCGCTGCCCCAATGACATTAAGCCAAAGGAAAGAAACGATATCAAAATTGTAAATAGCAATCACCGTAATTTCTGATAAAATTGCCGAAATAAATACATTTGAACCTGTAATTTTTTTATAGTAAAAGGCGACAAGAAAAATCCCTAATATCGGGCCGTAGAAAAGAGAACCTAATACATTAACCGCTTCAATAAGCGAACCCATTTGAGTGGCAAACATAGCAACGCCGATTGAGAAAATACCCCAGGCTAAAGTGTGCAGTCTACTGTATTTCAATTCGGTGGCATCATCTGGAATTTCTTTTTTAAATATTAAATGAACATCTTTAAGTGAACAAGCCGCAAGGGAATTTAAAGCCGCAGAAATTGAACCCCAGCTGGCCAGAAAAATGACGGCAAACAGTAAACCAATCATCCCTACAGGCAAGGTGTTTTTTACGAAATATAGGAAAATGTAATTCGTGTCCGTTTTCTCCGCATTATAGTTTGAATGATTGATAGCTTCTTCTACCCTGCCGTGAAGTGCTTTTACCTCGGTTTGTGTACTTTTAAAATCCTGAATTGTTTTTTGAAGTTGGGGAGAATTGGTTTCTTTTAACTTTAAAATTTCTTTCGATTCTGCATTAAATTTTGCCTGCAAATCCTGATGTTCTTTTTCAAAAACCGCAGCCTGTTCAGGTTTTGTTTCCTCTAAATACTGATAAGAACGTTCGTTAAAATAAATCGGAGCAGGTTTTAGAGAAAAGAAAGCGAAAAGCAAAGCACCAATCAAAAGAATAGCAAACTGCATCGGAATTTTAACCAAACCGTTCAACAGCAAACCCATTTTTGCATTGGTATTGTCCTTTGCAGTAATATATCTCCCGACCTGACTCTGGTCAGTCCCGAAGTAAGAAAGTGCCAGAAAAAAACCACCAATTAATCCGCTCCAGATATTGTATTTATCTTTCCAATCGAATTCTGTAGTGATTACATTGAGCTTTCCAGATTTCCCCGCCAGATAAAGTGCATCCTTAAAACCAATTCCATTCGGCATATTTTGAATAAGCAGATAACCTGCAAAAGCCATGGTACCCAGAATAATAAGAAACTGTAATTTTTGAGTGTGAGCGATCGCTTTTGCACCGCCAACATAGGTGTAAATCAACAGAATACCACCTGTCAAAACATTAGTTAAATAAATATTCCAGTTTAAAACACTTGATAGAATGATACTTGGAGCGTAAATACTTATTCCCGTTGATAAACCTCTGGAAAAAAGAAAAAGCAGTGAAGTCAGTACCCTTGTTTTTTTATCAAATCGGTTTTCTAAATATTCATAGGCCGTGTAAACATTTAATCGCTGAAAAATCGGGATGAAAGTAATACAGATCACAATCATCGCCAAAGGCAGACCAAAGTAATACTGCACGAAACGCATACCGTCCGTATAAGCCTGACCCGGAGCCGAAAGAAATGTAATCGCACTCGCCTGTGTAGCCATAATACCTATCAGCACAATGTACCAAGGCATTTTATTATCTGCTTTCAGGTATGATTCGTTGCTTTTTTGGCCACGACCGATAAATACGCCGTAAACAACCACTGCAACCAGTGTAAAAATAAGAACAGTCCAATCTATCGTACTCATGCCCAGAATTTAGTGAAGAAATAATAAAATCCGATCTGAACTACTAATGCAATCGCTAATAGTATGTACCAGATATTCCAATTTTTAAGTTGCTTATTCATCAGTTTTTCTGTGCAGATAAAAAGTTTAAAAATAAACGAGCCGCACCAACATTTCCAGCAGGTAATTGTCTGAAAAATGCCAATGGTGTATAAATAAAATTACCCTTCCCGTATTTGGCATATAAAGTTGATCCCTGCAAAGGCTCTTCACCTGTATCGTGCATTTCAAAAAGCGGCTCATACGCTGCATCCCATTGATCAGGGAAATAAGCGCCACGCTCCTGTACCCAACCTTTAAAATCATTTGCGGTAATTTTGTTGGGGAAGTTCAGCAATTTATGATTTGGATTTAAAAATTTAACCTCAGCATTTTCTTCGGTAACACGCTTATTCGCAATACTGAAATTGTACATTCCCAATTGGTTAACGGTTGTATCTTGATTGGTATTATACAGCATCACCAAATTACCTCCGGTTTTTACATAAGACCATAAAAAAGGCATCCAGCGACCCAATTTTTTCTCCGTATTATTGGCACGGACACCAAGAACGATAGCATCATACTGTGACAGCTTGTTTTGATTACCGTTTCCGTTGGATTGATCTAAGTTGCCATAAAAATCTTCGTCTTTCAGGACATCTACCTGAATTCCTGCAATACGTAAAAATTCAGGAATGAAATCGCCAGCTCCTTGTATGTAGCCCACTTTTTTAACCTTCGCCTGAATATCACCTTTCATCACTGCGACTGTTGAAGGCGTAAAATATTGTAATGAAGGTAAATGCGGATATTGAATTAATACCTGTTTTTTATTATAAGTGACTCCATTTGCAACAAAATTTGCATCCAATTGTAACTGATTTGATTTTATTGAAGCAAGTTTAGTTTTTGGAATGACATAATCGACAGAAAAATCTTTTCCATTCATTGATTTTAAATCTCCTCCACCTAACTGTTCTCCATTATATAACAGGTTTACTTTTCCATTATTGAACTGTTTGTTGGAATTAACCTTAAAATTTAAACTCAAATGTAAATCTTCATTTTCTTTAACTAAATAAAGCGGTTGTGTAAACTTAAGTTCCAATGCAGGAACAATGCGCAAGGCTTCGACCACATCGCCACGCACCGGATCTAATTTCTTGAACGATAAAGGAAGTTTAACCTGAAAATTTTCAGAACCGATTTTTAAACTAAGCAAAACATTCATTGGTGATTCTGCTTCAGGCAAACCGATTAAAGTATCATTTGGAACAGAGAAAGTTGCTGCGTTCGTGGGAGATTTTGCCAACCAGTAAGGTTCTGTGAGTACTGCATCTGCAGGAATCTGAATATCATGCTGAATGGTAATTAAAGAATCTTTTGACAGTTTTCTGTTGAAGCTTTCTGATTGACTTAACCATTTTACATGTTCTAAAACGACAGGATTTTCAGCTCTTGAAATCAGATTTAACCTGAAATTGTAGTTATCCCCAGCAACAGCTTCAGCCTGATTGGTAACTACCTCGCCCATAAAGCCTGCACAGCTTAAAATAATATTATTAAGAGATGTAATTTTATCCTTTTTTAAATCTGAATCTTTTAATGCCAAAACTTTTTTTCTCAAAACTAGCAAAGCTGGCAAGCTCAGGTCGGGCTTATTAAAATTAAAAGCGGAAATAATTTTATCCAATGACTGGTCAATATCAGCGTTTCCTTTTGCGGTCCACGTTTTAACTACTCCATCAAAAAGTGTTGCTTTTGCAGGCTCGCCAATAACGTGGGCAAAATATTCAGTTCTGATTCCGGCTACAGACTGCGTTCCTGCACCCTGGCTTTTATGTAAACTTCTGCTTAATCCTGCCAATTCACCATAGCCCATTCCGAGTTGCGCATCATATTGCCCAACCGTGACTTTCAGTTGATTTTCTGCAGTCGTATTGTTAGTTCCAAATCTGAAAGTATTCCAAAGTACACGTTTTGGTTGCCATACATTAACATATTTCAGTTGATTGGGGAAAGCAGTTTTATCGCCTGCCAGCTTAAAAGCTTTTTCAGCAACCACAGCTGAAGCCGCATGTTGTCCGTGACCTGCCGCAGCAGTTGGAGGAAAACGACAAATGATCACATCAGGACGGAATTTACGGATGACCCAAACTACATCAGCTGTAATACTATCTTCATCCCATTGTTTAAAGGTATCGGTCGTATTTTTAGAGAACCCGAAATCAATCGCCCGGGTAAAAAACTGTTGGGCGCCATCTAATTTCCTTGCCTCTAAAAGCTCATGCGTTCTGATTAAACCCAATGCAGCACCTTGCTCTGTGCCTAATAAATTCTGACCGCCATCACCTCTGGTTAAAGACAAATAGCCAGTTTCTACATTTTGATCGTTGATTAACCAGGAGAGCAATCCTGTATTTTCATCATCGGGATGAGCCGCAAGATATAAAACTTTGGGAATATTTTTGAAGGTTTTGAGTTCGCGGTAAATTTCAGATGATTTTGAAGGACGAACCTGTTGGGCCGAACAAAAAACTGTAAAGAAGCCAAGAATAAATACAGTGATTACGTTTTTGAACATTTGAATTTGCTTTGCGGGCAAATATAAGTAAATCGTTTTTCTTTCAACCTTAAAGAAAAAAGCAACACACTTTTTTGCTGACGATTTAAATCGGTTTTATTTTATAACACAAGATTTATCATAAACCTAATCGCGAACATAACTGCATATAATTAGACTTTCTGATGTTTTCTATCGTATACTTCATCGTAATTTGAAAATGTTTTTTTTAATACATTTAATGAACTGATCTATACTAATATCATATGATCTGATAATACCAGAAGAATAATTAGTATCAAAATTTCAATGACCTATATTTGCATCTTATGAGGTTTCTGACTTTTCTATGCGGATTACCATTCAGGCGGGCACAAGGAAAACTGCAACCAATTCGTTGAAAACAATCAAAATACATTGATGGACGGTTAAAATGTTTTTGCGGAGGTTTGGAATCTTTGATTCCAGATCCCCAAAAAGATTTTTTTCTGCAGGGACAACGGAATACATTCGCTATAGAAAACAGGATAGCCTCATATGCAATCCTAAACTGTGAAATTTGCTGATGATAGATTCAATAAATAAGAAAATGCTGTGAAGGGTAACTAGCACAGTTTTTCTTCAAACATACCTTTAAACTTTCTTATCAGAATTGGACTGAGGCTTAAGTATTATTTTTAAGCAGTTTAGATAGAAGAAAACCTTCATTTTTTTAACGTCAGCGAATGCTCCGTATATTGCAAAAAAAACTTAAGTTCCATAAATTCATCAGAATAAAAAAACTGAGCGGAGTTATTTTTCATTGAAATTTACTTTTAACTTTTCTTCCATTAAGCTTTTATTAAGTATTTATCTATTTTAGCTCGATAACAGAAAGATTTTAATTATGTAAAAGCTATGTTCTCTTAATTAGCCTATAGATTTTCGGACTTTTTGTTGAAGTCACACAATTTTTATTCTCAATTCGGAGTATTTAATCTAGGTTCGTGAGTATTGCTACTGCATACAATTCACAGATTTTTACAGACGTTATTTGTTGGTGTGTAGGCAATACAATTCAATATGCAGTTGCAGAGGAACTTCACAACGCACAACTCTTAACTATATCTTTGCGGATAACCAGAGTCGAACCGGAGTTAATCTAAAACTATCTGACAATGCGACTTTACTCACTCTTGTTTTTGCTGTTTACCTCCGTGTTTATCGTTTTGGCTGTGCTGATGTGTCATTTCTCTTTTAATATAAAATTCCAAAAACTGATTTCCCTTCTGGTTTGAAAACCTAGTTTTTCATATAGCTTTATGGCTCCTATATTCGTATTAGCCACGTGTAAATACGGGATTTTTTGTTCGTTGAATATTTTGTCGCTGCCAAATTTTACCAACTGTTTTGCGTAGCCTTTTCCGGTGAAATCCGGGTGTGTAACGATAGCGCTTAATTCGGTATAAGCATCCATTTTCATTCGTTCACCAGTTACCGCAACCAGCTTTTCATCCTTATAAATACCAAAATAATTTCCTAAATCCGATGTTTTATTTTTGAAATAACCGGGTTGAACCAAATTCACAAGATTGAATAAATCGACCTTGTGAATTTCTGTTTGAAGTTCAACGATGTCCTCCATTATCTCCACATCAATTTGTTTATCAAGCACCATCTGGTTGCAAGCCAATTCGTTGTTCAGCCAAACTTTATCATTACTATTTGGTTTGTTGCCCACTACAAAAAAATTGTTCGTCAGTGAGGCATATGCTTCAATTCCGGTTGCGGTTTTGTCTGGATTTAAAAAGCCCCCAAAAGGACAATAATCTGGATGATAAAACTTGACACCGTCAAATTTCACCGCAAAATCTTTATGGGTTTCGCTCAAAGAATGCCAGGTTGGATTGTCTAATTTATTGGTCTCCATTTTTTATACTTCTATTTGATAAATTCGCGATTGCTCTTCCCACTGATGATACCCTTGCCCGATATAGCTAAATCCATATTTTTCATAATAGCCAATGTGGTCTGTACATAAGTTCAAATGTTTAAATCCAGCTAATTTTGTGTCTTCTTTTGCTTTTTCTAAAAGTAATGAACCGTAAGCATTGCCTCTGTGGTTTTCATCAATGTAAATCGCACAAACCCAAGGATACAAATCCATTCTACTGATGAAGTCATTTGTAATTAATCCTGCACAGCCAATGATTTCTCCCTCTTTTTCCAATAAATACCATTGTGGTAAAGACTGTGTTGCCTGAATACTGTTTGAAATGCAATCTTCATAAATGATTGGAGAAATTTCTGACCAACTTTCTTGCAAGTACTTTATCGCTTTTTCTTTGTATTCGGGGTTTTGCCTAACTGATATTATTCTCATTTAAAATGCTGTATTATTATTTTGGTTTTTACTCATTATTCAAACGGTAAAACTACAAATTTTCATCCTTTACTTTTGGGAGAACTAATGGTGATGTGCATGCGACTTTTCTTCGTTCTCGCCTTTTTTTCCTTCGGTTACATCAACGGTAAAATCTGCTGTATGCACTTTTCCATCAATTTTAAACTGTGCCCACATTCTGTAAATTCCAGCCTTTTCGATTTGTGTCTGTGCAAAAACTGGAAAACGGCTGTCAGATACCGGATGAATATGCAGAAATTCTTTGCCTACTTTGCCAATCATGACGATATGGGCAGATGCGCCTAAATATTCTTGCAAATCCTTTTCGATTAATTTCTTTCCGTCTTTTTCGATGGTTATTTCCAGGTGTTGAGTTTTGTTGGTTTTAAAATCGTTTCCATTAAGAAGGGTTACGGTAAATCCATCAACTTTTGAGGTAAACTTGGTTGAAATATCATTGTTAACCGGACTGCTTTTTCCCTGCACTTCAATTTCCTGCTTGTTCAAAAGTGACTAGGCAAACTGACAAGCCCAACAATGTATTGATTACCTTTTTCATCGTTCCAAATTATTTTATAGGTTCAATTTTGAAACCAGCTTTTTGCACTGCTTCTATCACTTTTTGTTCGTAATTCCTTCAGACTTTAAGGTGAGGATTTTCTCTCTATTGGCAGTGTCCACCTCCCATTGCCCGATACCTTCGGCATCATTTAAAAAAGGGGTTACTTTTGCTACGCAGCTGCTACAATTGATATTTGTCTTGAATTGTAAATTCGTATTTTCCATTTTTATTTATTTTAAATTATTTGTTGGTACAAAGTTGCGCCAAATAACACGATTTCTTTTGCGGTTTTTGGGGTTTGATTTGTAAGATTTACTGATTGCAGATTTGTATTGTTACCGATATTGGAGGCATGGTCTCTAATTACAGATAATGTATGTATCCAATTTTAGCCAGGTAAATACAGTTGTCGCAGTTATCATATTCAATAATAGACTGAGCAGGGTGTTCGAAATTAGCTTTTAAAAAGGCTTCGGAAAACAAAGCGTAGGGCGGAAACTTCGCAATATGGTTTTTGAGCATTTGATGCGCTTCTACAACTGTTGCTCCATATAATTTTTCAAACTTGCCAATTTTATATTGGGTAAAAGCACCATAATGCACAATAATTTTTAATGATAAGGAAATTTCCATAGTAAGCTCCAATGATAACCTGGCTAACTCTTTTTTGAAATTCTGGTACATTACTACAATCAGGGCTATCGTATCCTCAAACGAGGGGATTTTGCGGTACTTGTAAAACAATACCGCATCTCCCTCAATCTCTGAAACTTTAAATAAAAGGTTGTTGCTGTCAATTATTGATTTCAGAAGATTCTTCTGCCGGTTTATATTTTGATTTCAGAGGCAAGATTTGGCTAATCCTTTTTTCAGAGTATCAAATGCGGCATTTTCAAGACCTTTTGCTTGCGAAAACTTTGAAAGAATAGCTACCCATTGCGTCATTTTATCCAAATCTTTATAGTCTGCTTTGCGGCTTTTAAATGTATTTGGTGTACTTGCTATTAAATCGTCTATTGTTTTGAATTTCAGCTCCATACCTTCTAATTTATTTCTTATTGCTATAGCTATGATATGACTTTTCATTATACCAAATTTACTTTTTTTTGATTATTTGGTACCCTAAGATCTCTAATTTTAAAATGTTATTTTCAGAAAGAGTAATGGAATTAAAAATTATACTTGACATTAAAGCCTGTAAAAAAATACGCCTTATTTGGTCCGGGATTCACATCAGTATAAACAGAAGAATCATTATATTGATTATCCAGATCCGTATCGTTAATACTGTTTCCGTAAAAAAGAAAAGTGTAATTAATCTGATTGGTTAAATTATTTCCAAGAACAAAAATATCTACATCAAACTTATTGAAAGTATGTTTATAACCAATTTTAGAATTTAAGAGTCCAAAACTTTTTACTTTGTTAGAATTGGCAAAATCAGTATAAACACTGCCCATAAAATTATATGTATTCTGCCAATACAAACCTATTTTAGTTTCAAAATCCAAGCCTAAAGAAAATTTTGTTTTAGGAACTCCAACTACATTTTTATTATCATAAATATGCACCTTTGGTTCCGAGTCACCTTCCTGCAAATAAGTACTGAATTTAGAATATTTAAAATCATTGTATGTGTAGCTTGCAAAAGGCTGAAGTTTTGTAAAAAAAGAGTTTTTCGGTTTATAAGAATAACCTGCACTCAATTCCAATCCTCTATTTTCCTGATCTCCTGTGTTTGCCCAATATGAATATGACGTCTGCTCATCATTTGGAATCATCCCTCTCAACTGAGTCAATTTATCTTTAATATTAATATTGAATAAAGAAAACTGATAATCTATAGAAGTATTTCCAAGCAATCCCTGAACGCTAAAATCCCACATTTTTGCCTTTTCCGCAATGAGATTGTCATTTGTAACATTAAGGCCTGAAATAAAAGACGTGGCAGAAGTTGGCGCATTGTAACCTTCACTATAACTAAGATTAATAATTTGATCTTTCCATATTTTCTGTAATGCAAAATGTGGTGTCGCAACAGCCTTAAATTTCTTATCAAAAGACAAATTTTTACCATATAAATCGACATTATCAACTAAAAAAAGACCCGGAACAGCAAGCAAATCTTCTCTGTTATAACTGATCTGATTGATACTTAATCCTGCTACAAGCATCAATTTCCATGGTTTGTAAGTCAGTTTTTCAACAGCAAAATAATTGGATTGATTATTTAAGTATTTAAAATATGAACCTTTATACAAAGGTTTTAGAATTGGATCTTGCGTAATTTTTACACTTTCGAATCTATAATTGGAAATCAAAGACCGCGACTGTTGAATTTCAGTTCCAAATTCTGTACGGCTATTGAAACCGTCCCAATCTTTGTCGAAAACAAAAACTGATCTGACTCCATAATTGGACGCAGATGAAGTCTCATAAGCACCTGCAGCAATTCTGTCACCTGTAGTTCCGGTATAAAATATGGTAGTATTATTACTTAAATTCTCGTTTATTTTCCAAGCGTGGCCTATTCCAACTCTCGAAGTAATAAATTTTGTTTTCGCGCCCCTTCTGATGTAAGCAAAATTTCCGTTGTCAATACCGTTGTAATAATCATCGTAAGAAATTTGTCCCGAAACCTGTTCCAAAGAATTCCCATGAGAGCCCAGCAAAGTGATTTTTTGATTTTGATTCAGTTTAAACTCTCCGTTAATATTATAGAAATTTTTATTAGTCTTTCCATGTGGACGATAACCGTCGCTTCCGATGTGTGTGTAATTTGCTGTTAAAGAATGATTTTCACCAACATTTGTAGCAGAAGTAGAAGTTTGGAACAACCCAAATGAACCTGTATTAAACTGCTCCGAAATAGAAGTTCCTTTTTGAGATTCCGGCTTTATATACAGTCGTACCGCACCGCCGGAACCACCGCCATACAATGTTGCCGCAGGACCTTTTATAACATCCATTTGATTAATTAAGCCAAAATTGATATCATCCAGAATCGTAACACCATCTGCGCCAGTAAGAGGAATGTTATTTAAATATATTTTAATGCCCCAATTGTTGAACTTTTGATCGTTTCCGTATCCTCTGAGTATGATTCTTTGCCCGCCAAGCAGCGTTCTTTTTTCCACTTGTACACCAGCCATCGTGTTTAAGCTTTGTTCAATAAACGCAGGATTATTACGATTAATCTCATATTCTGAAATAATCTCTGTAGATTGTGCGTGTTTTTTAAATTCTTCGCGCTCTTTTATTATTTTTGATCTTGCCTTAATGATTATTTCATCAATTTCTTTTACATTTTCCTGTGCATTTGCAAATCCCATTAATCCTAAAGAGAAAAGAATTATGTAATTTTTTGTCATTAATTTTGATATTACAAAACAAAAAGGTAAAGAATCCCTTACCTTTTTATTTATTTTAAAGTTTAAATATTTATTTTCTTATGATAATGGAAGTGTAAACAATATTTCCATTTTGTACAGCCTTTAATACGTAATCACCTTTTATAAGGCTTTCTATATTAAACTCTTCATCAGATTTTATATTCTTTTTTGTCATAACCAATTTGCCTGAAACATCGTACACTTCAATATCCATAGGCTTTCCGTTAGCAAGTTTCACATGAATTGGACCTCTGGTAGGATTCGGATACACCTGATTCTTAATAAAATCATGTGACGCTTCATTAGCAGCTAGATTTACGTCGTCAATCTTGGTCGTGAAAGCCCCTCTTCCATAAGTTACAGCTAAAATTGTTTTATCCGATGAACGGTAATCAAAATGATCTACCTTAAACTTACCTAAACCATCAGAATACAATCCCCATGTTGGTGAAGCAGCCTGAAAATCAGCAGTTCCCCAAACACCATAATAAGTTCCTAAAATAACCTCATTATTATCCTGAGGATTCATAAAAATAGCTTTTACAGGAATATCCGGAAGATTACCTTCTTTAGAAACCCAAGTTGTTCCACCGTCAATACTATAAAATACACTTGTTTTATTAAAATTGGAAACAGTTACCATGATTTCATTTTCAGAAGCTCCCAATTTGATGTCAGAAATATATCCACCAAAATCATAATTGATTTGCGAAGAACTGTGTGTTGCATTCGCATTGGTAACTTTGTATAATTTTCCAGTTGACAAACCAACAAAAAGAGTTGAACTTGCAGTAGTATAAGGAGATACAAAAATATCGGTTACAAATTCTCCCGCTGTTACCGTTGCAATTGTCAACTGGGTTCTTGTAAGGCTTAACGGCACACTTGTAAGGCCACTTACTCTGTTAAGCACAATAGATGCTGAAGATGAAGAATTTGCATTAGTATACGCAATATCCAAGTTTTTATCTAGTGCAAGAGGATTAATAAATTGTCCTGCATCTCTTTGAGTGCTTGAATTTAAAAGGTAATATGTTCCTTGAGAATTAAAAAGATAATGATTATTGTAAACATAAGATGCAATATGATACAGACCTTGATCATCATAAGCCGTATAAGCTCCGTCTCCTCCCCAAACTTCAGAAGACGCATAAAAGTTATTAGCCAAAGCAGCGCCTGAAAGTCTCTTTGTACCATTGTCTTGTGCGCCAAGAATCATATCTTCATTTGCAAATGTAGCAGTTGGATTTAAAGTACCATGATAAAACTGAGTAATGTTGAGACGCTTGTTTCTTACATCAACAGCTGTATTATTGGCAAGATTATTTTTATCTGCCGCAAAGAAAATACCGCCATCATTACCCATTACAAATTGGCTCGGATTTCTTGGGTTAAAAACCAGCGCATGTTGGTCTGCATGTACTACAGGAATACTGGCAGCTGCCAGTGCATTATTATTTGACCATTTGGTATATTGCGTCCACGTTGCACCACCATCTGTACTTTTATATGAATCTATACCTCCTACATAAACATGTTCATCATTTTCAGGATCTGTCTCGATCACCAAATCGTAAAACGCCTGCCCTCTTGTAAAGTCAGTATCTGACTGTCCTGTATCGATGGGATTAGGTAACGTAATTCCTGATCCTGCAATATTTGTAGAAATCCATGTGGTTCCGCCGTCTGTTGTTTTTGCTATTCTTACAGGCTCTGTACTGGCTGCTCCTTGCATCAATGCATAAGCCTTTAACGGATTTGTATTGGAAACTTCTACCATTACCCTTGAGCCAATATTACCTACATCATATACATTTGTAAAAGTAGCACCATGATCAGTTGATTTGAAAATTTTACCACCAGAGCTAGATGAGCCGACATAACTTCGTCTGGTTGATACCCAGATTGAATTATCTGTACCCACTTCTATATCCTGAATATCATACCCTTGAGTAGTGGTTGAAAGCAAACTATTTAATAATGTAAAGTTTGTACCATCTGTAGATTTATATAATCCGGATTCATATAAACCAGCAAACGAAACATTCCCAGACATATCTCCGTAATACGTTCCTGCAACACCAGCGTAAACTTCTGAAACTCCGTTATTATTAACAACTTGTATGTCGGGTACACTATAAATACCTTTTTTTACACCATTAGAGGCGTATCCATTTTCTATATTGAATATCTGTTGCCAGGTTGCACCTCCGTCGGTGGTTTTCCAAATACCTAATCCGCTAACATCGCCTGTTTCAACTTCTCCCGTTCCTACATAAAAAATCTGCGGATTGTTTGGATCTGAGGTTATACAAGATATGCTGGTATTCGACCAAAACCCGTCTACCAATGTCCATTCAGAAGTAGCATTTGTAATATCATTATTGTACCATAACCCACCGGAAACACCTCCTGCCCAGACTTTTTTACCTGTAACATCATTTGGATCAAACATAATTCCTCTTACTCTTCCTCCAACTTCATAAGGTCCTCTTTCTACCCATAAATTGGGAATATTCCTGCCGGAGACATTGCCATTAACCCCATTAAACATTTTTAGCTTTTTGTCAGAATTAAACTTCCCCGCCTTTACTTTTTTATCAAGTTCAATGTATTTCTGGTTGTTTACCGTGCCAGTTTCCGGATCCATAATGGCTATAAAGTCCTGTAAATAGTATTCATCAGGTGGCTTTTGATTATGCTCTTTAGCATATTGGGCATTTTTTTTGAAAGCTTGTGTAGCATCTTTAATGTGTTTCAGATACTTTTCATTTGCTTTTGAATTTTTAATCTCTTCTTTTTTTGGCACTTCTTGTGCATTCAAAAGAAATGAGGCTCCTAAGAGACTCGTTAAAAGAAATAATTTTAACTTCATATCATTTTTTAGTTAATAAAAATATAATTTTTTATTGAAAAATAAAGTTTTATAACAAAAAAAATTATTCTGGTAATTTTTCTCCATTTAATAATACTTTATTATTGCTATTCTTACTGAAATTTACTTTTTGCTTTATTTGTTTTCTGTTTTTTATGTTTTCTGAAATCAAGTATGCACTATTAAGATCAAAAATTTCGTTTGCAGCTGGATTATGGATTTCACCATTCACATTTATGGTTGGTTGAGAAGATTCTGGAAGATAAATTCCCTTTAGATGTATTATATCTTTTTTATTTTCTTGTTTCAATGGTATTTTTACATTTCCTATTAAAAGATATTCAGGCTGTATTTTTGCATTTTTCTTTACAATAAGATCAAAATTTTCTGATCTTGCACCTTTTACACCTCCCAATATTGTTGAATGAATTGCATCAATCACTCTGTAATGCTGAGCCGAACAACTGTTGAAAAAAAATATTATCAAAATGCAACCTATTACTTTCATATTAATTGTTTTTATTTGAAAAATGGAAATTTACAAAAAAAAATACTTACATAAGTATACAACTATTAAAAAATTCAATCTGATAATATAATACCGTTTACTTATCAATAAAATTTAACTTCTTAAATCTTTTTACAATTCAAATATCACTTTATACTTTTCTTTTCCTGTTTTATATTACTTTTAACAATTCATTTTGTTCAAATTAAGTATCTTCGCTTTTTAAAATTTTGATCGAATGAAGAAGATTATTTCAGGATTATTTATTTTTATCGCCATATTTACTTTTGCTCAGGACGAAATTCAGTTTCTTGATGTACCTTTTAAAGACCTTATCGCCAAAGCAAAAAAGGAAAATAAAATAGTTTTCGTTGATGCTTATGCGTCATGGTGCGGGCCTTGTAAAATGATGGAGAAAAACATCTTTACAAAAAAATCTGTAGGCGATTTCTATAATAAAAACTTTGTAAACGCAAGAATTGATATGGAAAAAGGTGAAGGAAAAGAAATCGCCGCAAGATTCGGTGTTCGCTCCTATCCTACTTATCTATTTTTGAACGGCGATGGCGAGCTGATTTCTCAGAATTACGGTTACATGGAAGAAAGTATGTTTTTGGCAATGGCACAAGACATCAATTCTCCCGACAACAAAAAAGGATCGTTAAAAGAACGTTTTGAAAAAGGTGAAAAAAGTACTGATTTTTTGATCAATATTATGAAACTGAATTCAACCTCCGATTTTGAATTTGCAAAAAAAGCTTCAGAAAGATATTTTGAAAACAAAAATAAAACCGAAGCACTTTCAAAAGAAGATATCGGCTATCTTTTATATTTTCTAAAATCTACGGAAGATCCGAATTATAAAGTATTTACATCAAGAAAAGCAGAAATCATCAAGTTTTTGCCTGAAGAAACTTATAATGAATTTAATAATCAGATTGTTCTTTCAAAAATAATTAATGAATCGATTGACGATAAAAATAAAAAAATCAATGATTCTTATTTCTTGAAAACCGCCGAACCGCTTGTCGGAAAAGAGGCCGCTTTGGCAAAATTAAATCAAACCAAGCTTAGCTTTTATGAGCAGAATGCCAATTTTCCGGAATACGAAAAAGCAGCATTGGATTATTATAAAAATTCAGATGTATTCGAACCAAACGAACTACTGAAAGCCGCCTGGATATTCTCAGATAACGTAAAAAACCAATCATCATTAAAGAAAGCCGCAGAATGGGCCGAAAAATCTGTAATGCGTGGTGAAACTTCTGAAAACACTTACATTCTGGCAAAAATATATTTCCTTCTCGGAAATAAAGATACAGCAAAAAACTTTGCCGAAATGTCTAAAAATATTGCTGTACAATCTGGGAAAGATGCCACTTTAGCTCAGGAATTGTTGAATAAAATTAAATAAATACGTTTTGAAACATAACCTTTCTATTGCCGCTCTGACTTTATTTTCAATACTAAACTTAAAAGCACAGGAAATAACGCCTAAAAAAGAAAATGCGCTTTATGTAAAAGCGAACGCAGTATTTTTACCAATCGGTATCCTTAATGCAGGTTTGGAATATCAGATCAGTCCAAAATACACTTTGCAAGGCGATATTTTCATTTCCCCATGGAAATCTTTTGCAGGTCATGAACTTCAATATTATTCTGCATCCATTGAAGGCAGATATTATTTTAATGAAGCCTTTAAAGGTTGGTATTTAGGGGCAAATATTGGAGTATCATCTTTTGTTTTGCAAAAATGGAACTATTGGAGTGATGATTTATTTGTTAATGAAAAAAATGAAGTTTTCGTTGAATCAAATTTATATCAAAAAGGTTATTCATTTTTAGCCGGAGTTACGGCAGGTTACCAATTCAATCTTTCTGATAAATGGAAGATGGATATTTATGGAACTATAGGAACTTCACAGGACTTTTATAAAGGTTACGATCGTACGACGGGAAAACGTTATGATGCAGCTAAGAATTACAATAAAAGTGGCGAGATCATCCCTTACAGAGGCGGCGTAATGATTTCTTATCAATTAAAATAATACAATGAAACTTTTCGGAAAAAATCACATTATCATTTTGGTCATTACTTTTGCCATTCTTTTTTTGATGAACTATCTCGGTAATGATCAGCCGGACAAGCTTGAAAGAGCTTTAATGACCGCTTTTGCCGGAGTTATAGGTTTATCAATCGGGCTTTTTATCTTAAATAAAGGCAAGAATGACAAAAATCCTCCACAGAATTTTGACTGAGAAAATGTGAATTTGTGAAATAATCAATTTAGCTTTGCTAGTCAATTTTAAAAACCTTTTCAAACAAAATTGACAAACGCAGTGAATTAACGACTATTCACAAATATTAGTCTTCGTAAATAATGTATCTGCTTCGAATTTTTGAGAAATTTTCCAGGTCTTTTTGCCAAGAAGCTTTTATTTCTGCTTCAGATTTTCCGGCAATGATCTGCTTTCTCAATTCATCACTTCCGGCTAATGTATCAAAGAAAAGGTTTTTAAGGAAAAAGTTTTGTTGAGGATTCTTGTAATTTTTATAAGCTTTAATCAGCCATTCTAAATTCAGTCCTCTTAAATCTTGAGAATAGTTGGAAAGATTTTCACCATAACATAATTGACCATTTAAGAAAGGATCTTTAGCGCCAAAATTCGGTTTTGGAGTGAACTGAAAAGGTAAACTTTCCGTCCATGGCGAACCATAAATCTGAAATGGCAAATCTGTTCCTCTTCCGACAGAAACCTGCGTTCCTTCAAAAAAACATAAGCTCGGATACAAATTGATCGATTTTTCGTTGGGTAAATTCGGCGAAGGTTTATCCAAAATTTCATAACGTTGTTTTTTATGATAATTCTGCATCGGAATTAAAGTATATTTTGCCTGAACTCCGTTTTTCAGCCATTTTTCGCCATTCACCATTTTTCCATATTCCCCGATCGTCAAACCATAAACGACAGGAACCGAATGCATTCCGACAAAACTTGTCCATTTTTCTTTCAAAACCGGTCCGTCAATATATCCGTCATGCGGATTGGGTCTGTCTAAAACCAAAACTTCAACATTGTTTTCTGCGCCGGCTTCCATTAAATACGTTAAAGTTGAGATATAAGTATAAAATCTCACTCCAACATCCTGAATATCAAACAAAACAATATCTAAACCTTTTAATTGCTCGGGTTTTGGCTTTTTATTAGGTCCATAAAGAGAAATAATAGGAATTCCCGTTTTCACGTCTATTCCGTTCTTTACTTTCTCACCTGCATCTGCATCACCTCTGAAACCGTGTTCGGGAGCAAAAATTGTTTTTATTTTTATACCGTTTTTCACCAGATAGTCTACAAGATGGGTTTTATCTTTCATAAGTCCCGTTTGATTGGTAACAATACCTATTGTTTTATTTTTTAATAAAGGTAAATACATCTCGGGACGATCGGCGCCGGCACTAAAACAGTCTTTATCTTGGGTTTGAGAATAATAAGGGTTGAATACTCCTAAAAAAATTAGGCAAATAAGAAGTAAATTTTTAATTTTGAGATCTAAATTCATAAGCTTGAAATTTCCTTTATATTTCTCTAGAAAAATAGCGTTTTCCAAAGATAACAAAAATAACCTTTCGCGGGTTATCATCTTCATCGGCAGACTTTCTGTTGCTTTAGGGATCATTGTTTCTTTAATTACTGTAGCCACAGGTTTTGGCTCAAAAAAAGCAATCAAGGAAAGATTGGCAGATTTCAGCGGGCACATTACCGTAAAATCCACAAGGTCCAACTCTTCTTACAACACTTCGGTTTTAGATAAAGAAGGATTAAATATTTCGAAAATACAAAATCTGGAAGATGTAAATAATGTCCAAAAATACGCAACAGTAACAGGAATCATGCGTAACGAACATAGTTTCGCAGGAATCATCTTTAAAGGAGTCGGAAAAGATTTTGACAGTTTAAGGTTTAAAAAATTTCTGATTTCTGGTACGAGTCCTAAAGTAACCGAAGAAGGATATTACAACGGAGTCACAATCTCCGAAAAAATAGCAAATGACCTTCAGCTGAAAGTACACGACAGCATTGTCACCGTATTTGCAAAAGAAGATCAAAAGCAGATCTACAGAAATTTTGAAGTGGTCGGAATTTATAAAACAGACATCAAAATGATTGATGAGCAATTCGTAATCGGCGGCATCAATCATGTAAGAAAAATTCAGGAAATGAAACCCGGAGAAATTGGCGGTCTTGATATTTTCCTTAAAAACGTAAACGATATCGATAAAGATTTTCCAGAAATCGAAAAGCTGATCGGCTATAAAAATTACGCAGAAAAAGCAACCGACAAATTCCCGCAAATCACTGACTGGATCAGTATTTTCGACGTGAATATTGCGTTAATTATCGCCATTATGCTGATTGTAGTAATCATTAATATCATCATGGTTCTTCTGATTCTTATTATTGAAAGAACCAATTCTATCGGTCTTCTGAAAACTTTAGGAGCCACCAACGGGCAAATCAGAGCTACTTTTATCAATTATACATTAATTATCATGATTCCCGGTCTTTTATATGGAAATGCAATCGGAATTGGGCTTTTGCTGCTTCAAAGGTTTTTTGGTTTTATTAAACTGAATCCTGAAAATTATTATGTAAGTACAGTTCCTGTTGATTTGAATCCGATTGCGATCATTTCTATTTCGGCAGGTATTTTATTTATTTCCGGGTTGGCATTGATTATTCCGAGTTATCTGATCAGTAAAATTTCTCCTGTGAAATCTATAAAGTATAATTAAATCTTTAGAATTATCTCTAATTTCTTATTATTTAAAATTTGACCATTAAGTTTTTAATAAGGAATTAAGAATATTAAGCCAACTTGTTTTAAGTTGAGATTGCTTCGTCGCTTCGCTCCTCGCAATGACAAGAAAAGTGCTAATTAATAATAGATTATTCTGAATGACAAACGATCATAAAGTGATTATTAATAATTTTTAAATCATAATTGGTAATTATTTGAAAGCTGTATCTTTGCAGCGCATATAAAACATTATGAAATACGCAGAAAATATACTCGAAACCATAGGAAATACGCCATTAGTAAAACTGAACAAAGTTTTAGGAGAAGATTTTCCGGCATTGGTTTTGGCAAAAGTAGAAACCTTCAATCCAGGGAATTCAGTAAAAGACAGAATGGCCGTGAAAATGATTGAAGACGCCGAAAAAGACGGCAGATTAAAACCCGGCGGAACCATTATTGAAGGGACTTCCGGAAATACGGGAATGGGATTGGCTCTTGCAGCGATCATTAAAGGTTACAAATGTATTTTCGTGACCAATTCGAAACAATCAAAAGAAAAATGTGATATTCTCCGCGCTGTCGGTGCTGAAGTAATTGTTTGCCCGACAGACGTAAAACCTACAGATCCGCGTTCTTATTATTCGGTTTCCAAAAGATTGGCTACTGAAACTAAAGATGGCTGGTATGTAAATCAATACGATAATTTATCAAACAGAGCTGCTCATTACGAATCTACCGCACCTGAAATCTGGGAACAAACAGACGGAAATTTGACCCACTTTGTTGTCGGAGCCGGAACTGGAGGCACAATTACAGGTTGCGGAATGTTTTTCAAGGAGAAAAATCCGAATATTAAAATCATTGGCGTTGATACTTACGGTTCTATTTTGAAGGAATTTCATGAAACCGGTGAACTTCATTACGATCACGCTTATACTTACATTACAGAAGGAATTGGTGAAGACATTATTCCTGAAAATTATGATATGTCGATCATCGATCATTTTGAAAAAGTAACGGATAAAGACGGTGCAATCTACGCCAGAAAATTAGCAAAAGAAGAAGGAATTTTCTGCGGATATTCTGCTGGAAGCGCGATCGCTTCTTTGGTTCAGATGAAAGATCAATTTACCAAAGATGACGTGATTGTTGTACTTCTTCACGATCATGGCTCAAGATATGTCGGGAAAATCTACAATGACGACTGGATGAAAGAAATGGGCTGGCTGTAATCGACTTTTCATTATAAAAACAAAAATCAGGATAATTTTTATCCTGATTTTTTATTGCTTAATATTTTTCTTTACAGTTTGTTTTAGTAAATCATAATCGCCTTTAGTCATCGATTTTCTCGGAAACATATAATTGTATTTTCCTTCCAGAGAAACAAACTCATTATTGATTTCAAAATATTTAAAATCTTCCCATTTGCTTAATTCTTCCTGACTATTGAGGTTTACATTAAAAACTTCATCATCAAATGTGATCTCATATATTTTTGAATTTTCCAATGATTTTAAATAGCCGTTGACTTGTTTTTTCCATCTTGAAACTTTATTGATACCCAAAGAAAGGTAAACCGTACAAAGCAGAAACAAAAAGCTTACGAAATATAAAATACCAAATTTTTCCTTGCTTAAATCACCTTTGAAATAAAATAAAATCAACAAAATCAACGCTACAATAATGCTCGTAAATGTTTTTCCTCTTGTTGTTGGTGAAAAAAATAAATTTCCCTGATTTCCGCTAAAGTAAATTTCTTCGAAATCTTTTCTGTTTACATTTAATTTAATGGTTTTTCCTCCGTTCATTTCTAAGAAATATTAATTTGTTTTTGAAGATTACAAAACTAAATCAAATATCTTCATATTTATCACTTATTGCGGACAATTTATTCATTAATTCACGGTTTTTTTGTTTTAAATCGTTCATTTTTGTTAGCATATCATGGATTACTTCCAAGCCGGGAATATTGATTTCCAGATCGTAATGCCAGTTTGCAAATTTTTCAAAAACCGGAAGATCTTCATATAATAAATATCTTCTTTCGTTTTCCGTCTGCACACTCAAAAGTCCGAAATCAACCAATTCATCAAAAAAAGTGATTTCAATATTGTATATTTTTACGAGCTCTTCTCGCGATATTCTTTCACTCATGACTTAGGAATTTTTAAGTTGTTGAAAAAGTTCTTTCTGCTTTTCGGTGAGATTTGTTGGCAATTTCACCTCGTAAGTCACAAACAAATCACCAAATTGTCCGTCTTTTTTGTATACAGGAAAACCTTTGCCTTTTAGTCTCACCGTCATTCCGTTTTGAGTTTCGGGCTTTACTTTAAGATTGACACTTCCGTTAAACGAATTCACTTTTACGTCTCCGCCTAAAACCGCCGTATACAGATCGATCGAAATTTTGGTTTTCAGATCATCACCAATTCTTTCAAAATCCGGATCAACTGCAATATTAAAAGTGATATATAAATCTCCGCTTGGTCCGCCATTAAAACCCGGGCTTCCGTGTCCTTTTAATTTAATTTGCTGGCCGTCGTAAACGCCTGCAGGAATTGTAATTCTTACTTTTTTACCATTAATATCAAAAGTTTGCTGATGCGTTGTTGCAGCATCCTTTAAACTTAAATTCAATTCAGCGTGAATATCCTGTCCTTTGAATTTTCCTGAAGCGCTTCCACGTGAGCTTCTTCCGAAACCGCCGCCAGCTCCGCCAAACATGCTTTGAAAAAAATCTGAAAAATCTTCACCTTCACCAAAATCAGCACCGGAAAATCCTCTGCTTTGATTTTGATATTGTCTTTGTTGTTGCTGAGCTTTTTCGTATTCTTCACCTTGTTTCCAGTTTTCTCCGTATGTATCGTACTTTGCACGGTTTTCAGGATTACTGAGAACTTCATTGGCTTCATTTAATTCTTTGAATTTTCGCTCGGCTTCTTTATCACCTGGATTAAGGTCCGGATGCAGTTTTCTTGCCAACTTTCGATACGCTTTTTTAATGTCGTTCTGCGATGCGTTTTTATCTACGCCTAAAATTTTATAGTAATCTATATAAGCCATAGAAACGATTATTTACTCAAATTTAACAAATTTCAAACCGAAAATAAGATAATCGAATGTTAAATAAAACTATCTTTGATAAAAAACCTGCATGAAAGAAGTGTTTAAAAACTACTCAGGAATTATACTTTTACTTTTCGGAATCACGGTTGGAAGCATCATCGGAATTGTCGCCCCAAATATTGTTGATTATATAAAACCTTTAGGAGATATTTTTCTGAATTTACTTTTTGTGAGTGTGGTTCCTTTGGTATTTTTTGCGGTTGCAAATTCTATTGCTTCTTTGGAACAACAATCGAAATTTGGCAGAATCATTTTGACCATGTCGCTTACTTTTCTTTTGTTTATACTTATCGCAGCTATTTTTACCATTTGTGTGGTTTATCTTTTTCCTGTTTCCGGTGTTTCGGGAAGCACTGAAATCATTGCTGAAAATGCAGGTCAGGATACTTGGGGGAACAGAATTGTAAGTTTTTTCACTGTTGGAGAATTTACCGAATTATTTTCCAGAAAAAATATGCTGGCTCTTCTGATTTTTGCTTTTCTTACAGGTTTTGCCGCAAGAAAATCGGGCGAAAACGGAAAACCATTCAGAGTTTTTATTGCTTCAGGCTATGAAGTGATGAAAGAATTGCTTTTACTGGTAATGAAATTAGCACCAATTGGTTTGGGTGCCTATTTTGCGTATCAGGTTTCAACTTTAGGTCCTCAGCTTTTTGGATTTTATGCTAAGCCTTTAGGATTATATTATATTGCAGGAATTATTTATTTCATTGTGTTTTTTTCATTGTATACTTTTGCGGCAAACGGACAAAACGGTGTCAAAAGCTTCTGGAAAAATGCAATTTATCCTACGCTTACGGCTTTGAGTACTTGCAGCAGTTTCGCAACAATGCCTACAAATTTACTGGCTGCTTCAAAAATCGGTATTCCGGCACCTATCGCCAACTTGGTGATTCCGATCGGGACGACTTTACATAAGAACGGCTCGTCAATGTCTTCGATTATTAAAATTTATGTCGCATTTTTAATTATCGGAAGAGACTTTTTTGAACCTTCAAACCTTTTATTAGCTTTAGGAATTACCGTGTTTGTAAGTATTGTTGCAGGCGGAATTCCGAATGGCGGATATATTGGCGAAATGCTGATGATTTCTGTGTATCAGCTGCCGCAGGAAGCAATTCCTGCCGTAATTATTATAGGAACATTGGTTGATCCTCTGGCTACAGTTCTCAATGCTGTCGGAGATATTGTGGCGGCAATGTTTGTGAATCGATTTGTAAAGGTTTGATTTTATATTCTAAAAGTACTCCTTAGAAGCTCAAATTTAAGCTTATTTTTTTAGTAATTATTGTTTTTAACACAACACAATAAATAAAATACATTAATAATTAATATAAAATGAAATAAATAAACCACTAACCATATAAAAATTAATATAGTTTACTTTTTAAAAAAACATTAATTTATTTTAAACATTTTCACTATAAAAGATTATTTTTGACATTGATAATCCAATCCTTTTTTTATAACAAAAAAGCAATATTATATGTCAAAAATTTTTACTTTTTTTATTCTCTTCTTGATCAGTTTGGGTTTTACTCATCAGCTTTATGGTCAGGCAGCGACACTACCTTACTCGCAAAATTTTGCGACTAGCAACGATTTCACCTTTGTGAATGGAACCGAACCTAATAAATGGTTTTATGGTCCCGCAACAGGGAATACAGCAAATTCCATTTACATTTCCAATGATAATGGTGCTACTAACGGTTATGATAATAATAACAATTCAGTAGTTCAGGCTTACAGAGATATTACAATTCCTGCAGGTACAACGGCTGCCACACCGGCAACTTTATCATTTGACTGGAAAGCGGATGGAGAATCTTGTTGTGATTACTTGAGAGTTTGGCTGGTTCCGGCTACTTTTACACCTACTGCCGGTACTCAAATTGGTGCTGGTGGCGGAAGGATACAGCTGGGAGGTAATTTAAACCAACAAGCAGGATGGCAATCTTATCTTAACATCAATGTAAACTTAGCAAGTTTCGCAGGAAATACAATGCGCTTAGTATTTGAATGGAGAAACGACGGCAGTGTAGGTGACCCTCCTTCCGGGGCTATCGACAATATTAATTTATTGATTCCTACTTGTCCAACTCCTACAGCAATGGGGGTGCCAACAATTACTTCAAATAGTGCGACGATCAACTGGACTGCAATTGCACCCGCTCCTGCAAATGGTTATGATTATTATGTGTCAACTAATCCTGCAGCTCCTACGCAAACTACTGCTCCTACAGGAAATACTGCTGCAACATCAGTTAACTTGACCACTTTAACACCAAATACTAATTATTTCTGGTGGGTACGATCTGTTTGTAGTGCCACAGATTCCAGTATTTGGGTTGGCGGACCAAATTTTACTACAACTCAGATTCCGGCAACTCTTCCGTATGCTCAGCCATTCAATACCAACGATTTTGGATTTGTAAACGGAGCTGAGCCTAATAAATGGTTTTATGGCGCAGCAACAGGTAATACACCGAACTCTATTTATATTTCAAATGATAATGGTGTTACTAACGGCTATGATAACGGCAGCAATTCGGTAGTTCAGGCTTACAGAGATTTTACAATTCCTGCAGGTACAACAGCTGCTACACCGGCTATTTTATCATTTGACTGGAAAGCGGACGGAGAATCTTGTTGTGATTATTTAAGAATTTGGTTGGTTCCGGCTTCTTTTTCGCCTACAGCCGGCGTACAAATTGGCGCAGGCGGCGGAAGAATACAGCTTGGAGGTAATTTAAATCAACAATCAGGATGGCAATCTTACCTGAATACCAATCTGAATATATCAAGTTTTGCAGGAGCAACCATGCGTTTAGTATTTGAATGGAGAAATGATGGCAGTGTAGGCACTCCACCTTCGGGTGCCATCGATAATATTAATTTATTGATTCCTACTTGTAAAGTTCCTACAGGCACGGGAGTAACGACAATTACGTCAAATAGTGCTACAATCAGCTGGACTGCAACTGTACCTCCTCCTGCGAATGGTTATCAGTATTATGTATCAACCAGTCCTGTACCTCCTACACAAACTACTCCTCCTACAGGAAATACTACTGCAACATCAGCTATACTGAATACTCTGACGCCAAATACTACGTATTATTGGTGGGTACGCGCTGTTTGTAGCGCTACAGATTCCAGTATTTGGATTAATGGGCCTAGTTTTACAACGACTCAGATTCCGGCTACTATTCCATATGTCCAGCCTTTCAATACCAATGATTTTGGATTTGTAAACGGTGGCCAAACAAATAAATGGACTTTTGGTTCTGCAACAGGAAATACAGCAAATTCCATTTATATTTCGAATGATAATGGAACTTCTAACGCTTATAATGTTACTTCTAATTCGGTAGTTCAAGCTTATAGAGACATTGCCGTACCGACAGGTACTACAAATGCAACTTTCTCTTTTGACTGGAAAGCAGTTGGAGAAACATGCTGCGATTATTTAAGAGTTTGGTTGGTTCCTTCTTCATTCACACCTACTGCAGGCGCCCAAATTACTGCAGGGACAGGAAGAATACAAATATTAGGAAACTTAAATCAGCAGGCAACTTGGCAATCTTACCTGAATACCAATTTAAATATATCAAGTTTTGCAGGCTCTACAATGCGTCTTATTTTTGAATGGAGAAATGACGGAAGTGTGGGTACTCAACCGCCGGCTGCTATTGACAATATAAGACTTGTTGTTTGTAGTAATGCTACTCCTGTGGTAACGGTCAGTAATGTTACTCACAACAGTGCTACATTGACCTGGAATCAGGATGTTGGCGGAGCAACATATACTATCAGATACAGACCTGTTGGAACAGCAAACTGGCTTACAGCTTCTGTTGCTGCAGCACCAAGTCCTGCAACTACCAATACATTTACATTAACAAGTATTTTATCTGCAACACAATATGAAGTTGAAGTAGCCGCGGTATGTAATAATACTGCCGGTGGATATTCTCACAATGAATTTTTAACACGATGCGACCCTTCACCTCCAAACGTGATTATCAGCAACATTACTCCGACATCGGCTTTAGTGACGTGGAATCCGCTAGCTGCAAGCTCAACTTATATATTAAGATGGAGAGAAGTAGGAACTATAACGTGGAACACTCCTACTGTAGCTCCTCCTCCATCAAATACATATTTAATAACAGGCTTAACTTCATTTAAAACCTATGAAGTTCAGGTAGCTAATATTTGTAACGGAGAAACAACTCCTAATCCATGGTCTAATGTACAGGTATTTACAACCGAAAGAATTTGTGAAATTCCTCCTCCGGGACTTACAATCACTCAACTTACGACCACATCAGCAGAAGTTACTTGGGATCCATTCCCTGGAGCAACTTACATCTTGAGATACAGAAAAGTGGGCATTCCTGGTTGGAGCAATATTCCGGTGAATACCAATACCTATACGATCACAGGATTATTGGAATTGACGAAATATGAAATGCAGGTAGTTAATGTTTGTAACGGTACGCCGGGTAATTATACTCTGCCTTACTACTTTACGACACCAACGATAGTTTACTGCCAAATGTCATCAGCTAATTCAGCCAGCGAGTTTATTTCAAAAGTGACGGCCAAGCCAAACGGTAAACCGGAAATGATCAATGTAACGTTGGCATCCAACTATTCGGACTTTACGGGAGATAACACGAAATTCATTCAAATGGTTCAGGGTTCTTCAAACAATCAGATTATTATTGATAAAACTTTAAGTTCGGGTGCGAATGCAGGAGTTGCGGTCTGGATCGATTTCAACAGAAACGGATACTTCGATATTAATGAAAGAATTTTAGCAGACGGACCGAATAATAATCCTACCGCAAGCGCTACATTCACAGTTCCGGCTAATGCTTTTGTAAGCATGACCGATTACAAATATGTTGTGATGAGAGTGGCGATGCAAAAAGATGCTATTCCTGTAAATTGTGTAAGCTTTGCAAATGGTGAAGTTGAAGATTATACAGTGAGAATTTCTAAACAGCCGGCACCGAATGTTGTAGACGAAAATGAAATTGTGATCTATCCAAATCCTGTAAAAACGGTATTGCATGTGAAAAACATCAGCAAAAAAGGAAATTACAAAATCTACAATACAGCAGGACAGCTTATTTCAAACGGATTGATTGTGAATAACAAGATCGATGTAAGCAGACTGATCAACGGATTATATGTAATCGAAATAGAAGATGCTCAAGGATCTGTTCAGAAGAAATTTATTAAAGAATAAATAATTATAATCAATAAAGAATCCCCAAAAGTGTATAACTTTTGGGGATTCTTTTATTAGGAAAGCTTATAATATTCGTTATTATTTTTCGAGCAGTAAACTTACCCATTCTTCGCGCTGTAATTTCTTTTTCAGCTCCAAATTATTTTCTTTACAGACTTCCAGAATATCATCTACATCAAAGAAACATAAACCGGAAAGCAACAATTTTCCGCCATCATTCAACACAGAAACATACGTCGGTATATCCGAAATTAAGATATTTCTATTAATATTTGCTAAAATAATATCGTAGTTTTCTTTTCCTAAACTTTCTGCAGTTCCCAATTCAATGTCCAATTCGACGTTATTTCTTGCTGCATTTTCTTTGGAATTTTCAACCGACCATTCATCAATATCAATGGCTTTCGTATCACCGGCCCCGATTTGTTTTGCATAAATTGCCAAAACCGAAGTTCCGCAGCCCATATCCAAAACTTTTTTATCCTTAAAATCAATATCCATCATCTGCTGAATCATCAGGTGTGTTGTCGGATGATGCCCCGTTCCGAAAGACATTTTGGGCTGAATGATAATTTCATGCATTCCCGGAACAGACTCGTGAAATTCTGCTCTGATCAGAACTTTATCATCAATATTGATCGGTTCAAAATTCTTTTCCCATTCTTCGTTCCAGTTGATATTGGGCATTTCTTTAAACGAATAATCAATTTTTACTTCTTCATTTTGGAAAAGCGGTAAAGCTTTCAATTCATTTTCATTAAATAAATCTTTCTGAATATATCCTAAAATACCATGAATTTCTTCCGTAAAGCTGTCAAAACCTATTTCGATAAGTTCTGCCATTAATATTTCGTTCCAGGGCTGAAGAGGTTTTATTTTAAAATCGAATTCCAAATAATTTTGCATGTGAATAATTTGTTGCAAAAATAGATAATTTAAAAATTAGAGTTTAAAAAATTGAGCGATTTAACCATTAAGATTAATTGAAGTTTTTGATAATATTAAGTTTTAAATAAAGCCAATGATTGATGCAAAGAAAAAGCGAGCTAAAGCCCGCCATTATTGCTGTGAAAATTATTTTTGACTTATGGATTTGTAGAGAAAATAGATCCGTTTGCGATCAATGCACGTCTGTTCATTTTCAAAATATCTCTTACCCATTCTGCAAAATCTTCAGGCTGAAGCACTTTATCAGGATTTCCGTCTGTCAAACCACCTTGAATAGACATATCTGAAGCAATTGTGCTTGGCGTCAAAGTAATTACGCGGATGTTTTGCTTTCTCCATTCTGCCATCATCGATTGTGATAAAGAAACAACGGCTGCTTTTGATGCTGCATATGCCGACATATTTGGTCCGCCTTTCAAGCCGGCCGTTGAAGCTACATTTACGATATCGCCTTCACCTTTTTCTTTCAGGAAAGGATAAACTGCTTTTGCAGCATAATACACGCCAAAAAGGTTGGTTTTGATTACCTGTTCCCAAGTTTCGGAAGGCATTTCTTCGATGGTTCCAAAATCGCCGATTCCTGCATTATTGATTAAAATATCTACACCGCCAAGCTGCTCAGCCAAAGATTCAATTCCTGATTTTACAGCAGATTCATCATCCACACTGAAAACTGCAAAAGCAGCATTCACTCCGGTACTTTTGATTTCTTCAACTGTATTTTTAAGATTTTCTTCGTTTCTTCCTGTGATTCCAATATTTACACCTTCATTGGCCAAAGCTAAAGCAACTGCTTTTCCCAAACCTCTGCCTCCACCTGTGACGATGGCGTTTTTCCCTTTTAAGTTTATCATAATTTAAAATTTAATCTCACAAATTTACAAAACCACTGTTTCAAAACAGCGTGAATATTTAGATTTAACTTGAGTTCGGGATAAGGATTATTTTTAAATGATTGATTATTTGAATCTTATTTTTAATCGCAAAGGCAAACAATGTTTTTTTAATATCACATTCTCTATTTTTAAGCTAAACAAAGCCGCTTTGCTTATTGAAGTAAAACAAAAAATAGTGTTTCCTTGTTAAGTGAAACGCCTTTGTTTAACTTTTAATGTTGAAAAATAGATTGTTAAACCTTTTTGTTTGCATTTGCGATTAGAAAATCTTATCCCGAACTCAGTTTAGATTTAATAAATGATTTCATTTAAAAATTCCATAAAAAACAAAACCAACTTACGAGAAGTTGGTTTCTGAAAGTAATATAATAAAATTGAACTAAGGAATAAGAATTGGCTCCTTAACTTCAAACTCTTCGGAAGCAGAAAATTGATTTCCGTACATATCATACGCTCTCACTTCTACTTTATGTTTGCCTAAGCTTAATTTGTTGGTAAATCCTCCTATCCAGATATGTTTTGACAATTCGGGATTTGAAGGTCTTCTTCCCGGGAAAAGATTTTGTGTGGTGTCCCATTTGTAAACCGATTGCGCAAAGTTGGGATCAATAGTTTCGTTATAATCCATCTCTTTCCATTCGCCGCCGTCGATTCTGTATTCCACTTTATCTTTTTTGCTTCCCATAAAGAAATTAGCGACGATTTTCGCCGAAGTCCTTGAAGGGAAAGGAATAACTTTCGGAAGGTATAATTTGATCTGATAATCTTCAGGTTTTCCTGCGGTTTTATATTTAACTTTATATTGATTATCATTAAAGCTGATAAAAGAATATCCTTTTGATGTACCGTCTCTCATGGTTGAAGTCGGCAATCCCGATTCGTCAGGAGTTCCCGAATACCAGTCTCCGCAAGTAGTTCCTACGTTGTATTCATGCAAATCTTTTGCTCCGCTCCAGCCTTGTGGTTTTCCGTAAAAAATCTGCTGCTGAATGTGCGTATGTGCAGATAAAAGCAATGCATTGGAAAAAGGAGTCAACAGATCGAATAACTTCTGACGGTCTGCATTTCTGAAATTATCTTCATTCGTATGATCCAAAGGAATGTGGAATGAAACGACGATCAATTTATTTTTATCAACTAATTTTAAGTCATTTTCGATAAACTTAAGCTGATCTTCACGGAAACCTCCCCAATATCCTTTTCCGTCTCTCGGATCCGGATACAGAATATCATCCAAAACCATAAAATGAACATTTCCGTAATTGAAAGAATAGTTTGCAGGACCAAAATTGGATTCAAAAGTTTCGTCTGAAAGATGATCCTCTTTTGCATCATAATTCATATCATGATTTCCCATCACATTATACCAAGGAAGCCCGATTTCTTTCATGACGTCTGCGTATGGTTTTTGTAAGCTTAAATTATCCCCGACCAAATCACCCAAACTGATTCCGAAAACAGCATTCTGCTTGTTGTTTTTCACTTCGTTTACGATGCTTCTTTTGAAATAATCCAGCTCTTTTTCCGTGTAAGGCTGCGGATCTCCAAAAACCAAAATGTCAAAGTTTTTGCTTTCATCCTGCTTATGCAAAGCAAAATTTACTTCTTTCGGAAGATTTCCCGTTGGTGCAATTCCTTTATATTTAAAGTCCGAAGGCGAGCCTTTTGGCTTGTACTGATAATAATATTGTGGAAGATTATTTGAATTTAAAGCAGGTTTGTAACCTGAAGGCTTGATTACAAAAATCGTCTGATCTTCCTGAATCGGCAAGCTGTATCTTCCGTTTTTATCTGTCAAAACAACCTGAACCCCGTTTGATACGGCTACATTTTCTATTCCTTTTTCACGGTTTTCCTTCTTCTGGTTTTTGTTCATGTCTTCAAAAACATACCCCGAAACCGAAGTTTGAGAAAATGCCATTGCTGAAACTAATAAACATGGCATTAAAAATTTTGTCATTTTTATTTATTTTTTAGTTGATCGGGAATATTTGTTGTGATAAAATCTATTCCCTGACTTTTTAATTGTTCGTAAATTTTGATGTCATTCACCGTCCACGAATTGGTGATTAATCCTAAAGCTTTGGCTTCGGCAATCCAAGTCGGATTTTTGGTAAAAACACTGAAATGATAATCTAATCCGTCTAAACCTTCATTCTTGATCTGCTGCGGAGACAATTCGCCGTTCAGATATTGCACTTTGAATTTTGGCTCTGTTTTTTTTATTTCTTTACAGATATTAAGGCTAAACGAAATAAACTCACTTTGAGATTCCAGCTTCATATCTTTTACCATCTGAATGGTTTTCTGCACCAATTCGTTTTCTTTTTCCTGAGATTTGATTGGCTTGAGCTCGATAATTAACTTTAAAGAAGGATCTTTTTTACCTTTTTTTAAATAAGACTTCAAAGTCGGGAAATCTTCACCATTTGACAATCTCAGTTTTTCTAAATCTTTAAAATTGGTTTCAGAAATTTCCATTTTTCCGTGATGCTCATCGTGATTGATGACCAAAACCCCATCTTTGGACATTCTAACATCAAACTCGGCTCCGTAAATTTTCAGATCTTGAGCGTTTTCTAATGCTTTCAACGAATTTTCCGTCGTCGGAGGCTGAGTTTGCCAATAACCTCTGTGTGCAATAATTTGGGTTTGTGCTTTCATAACTGCTGTGCTAAAAACCAGTAACCCGAAGATAAGATTTTTCATAAATTCCCTATTGGTTCCACCACATTTTTGTGTTGATATTGTCTCCGCCCATTTGTTGGGAAGCAATCACATAATTGTCGTAATTCTGTATTTTGGTCGTTGTAGGATAAAGCATTCTTTGCGGCATTTTGCCATCGTTCAGAAGTCCACCGTTATTTGGTAATACCGGGAAACCTGTTCTTCTTTGCTCATACCATTGCTGATGATCTACAAAGAAAAGACCAACGTATTTTTGCAACATGATACGCTCCAATGTCCCGTTGAAAGCTACTTTAGGATTGTCAAAATAATTCGCAGGAACTGTATTTCCCCATTGTTCTATTGCTGCTTTTACACCGTTTTCATAAAAAGATTGAGCATTTCCGGTAATAATTCCCTTGAATGCCAATTCAGATAATATAAACTGCAATTCGGCGTATGGCATTACCAATACTTTCAAAGGTGCTTTTGCCAAATTCTGATTCATATTGGAAGGCTGATAATTGAATGTGCTTCCCAAAGCGTAACCCGAAGGAGCACCTTTGTAACCTATATTTTGATTTTGAGGAATACTTTTAGCCTGAGTGAAAAACTTGCTCAGTCTCGGATCATTATTATCCACCAAAGTCTGTGTAAAAAATTCTCCGGAAGCTCTGTAAGCCGTAAAATCCTGCGGCCTTGCAATCGGCGGAAGCAATGGCGCAACACCCGAAATATCCAAAGTTGCTCCGTCTGTATTACTTTGAAAAATAGGATAAGTCGTTGGATTGTTTATGATCTCATTAATTCTTGCATGTACATCTACTTCACCATTTCTTTTTAAGATTCTTGTTAGCAATCTCAATGATAATGAATTACAGAATTTTTTCCATTTCAAAACCCCTTCTGTACTTGAATGTGCCTGATAAAAAAGATCACCTTCCGGTAAAACTTTTGTGGTATCAAAAAGAGCGTTTGCGGCTTTCAGGTCATTCAGCAAAACTAGATAAATATCTTTCTGCTTATCATATTTTGGCCTCATGATATTTTCTTCCAAACTTAAAGCTTCAGACATAGGAATATCACCAAAAGCATCCGTAAGATTAGCATAAATCCAAGCATTTAAAACTTTCGAAATGGCGATATAGTTGTTGTTTTGTTCTTTTTCTGCGGCTGCATTCAGTTCTTTTACTTGTTTTAGCCATCTGTAGCTTGTATTCCAGTATCCGTTTCCTGTACTTTCTGTCAAATAGTATCTGCTTACCGTATTTCCTTCGTTCGGAAAAGAAAGCGCAACCTGCATGATATCGAAAGTAAAATCATCGGCTCTGTTGTATCCGTAATTTCCCATCGCATATTGAATAGGCATCAGAAAACTTCCTGCTGAAGGATTTTTTATTCTGCTTGTATCTGTATTGATTTCTTCAAATGACCTGTCACAAGAATTGAGCATGATCAATGAAAGAGCGAAAGCTGTTGATAAAAGTATTTTTTTCATGAGATTTTAGAATTTTAAATTAAGTTGAAAACCAACTGTTCTTGCAGATGGCAATTGGCCGATTTCTACACCTGGTGTAATGGTAGAATCATTAAGTGCTGCCACTTCAGGATCAAACATTGGAAACTCCGTCCACATCCAAAGATTCTTACCAAATACTGCTAAAGTAAGTTCTGTCAGCTTTAAAGGAGCAATTACATCTTTTGAAAAAGAATATGCAATTCTTGCATCTCTAAGCTTGATAAATGAAGTATCGAAAGTATTGGTTTCTACGTTGGCTCTTCTGTAATAATCTCCATAATAAGAAGATAGTGTTACAGGCGTGGTATTTGGACTGAATGATCCGTCAGGATTTTGTACAACACCTTGTCCTACAATTGTTCCGTTAGGATTGTCTCTTCCCATCAACGTATGTCCCAATTTACCTTGTTCAGACATTTTGTGATGCGTTTGAGAATAAGCTACGCCTCCATATTGACCGTCAAAAGAAAAACTGATCTGCCAGTTTTTGATTTTAAAATCATTTTGCAAACCTGCTCTCCATTTCGGAAATGCATTGCCTACTTTCTCTATTCTGTCTGGTCTTGCAGGAAGTCCGTTGCTTCCATAAATCACTTCTCCATTTTCATTTCTCAATAGTTTGAAGCCCCAAAGATCACCTAAAGAACCACCTATAGTTGCATTATAATACACAACACCGGCTACAGTTGCCATTGTATAATAGCTTTCACCTGAAAACTCTTCCGGAAGGCTTAAGATTTTATTTCGGTTTAGAGACCAGTTGGCTGAAACATTCCATGAAAAATTCTGAGATTTTACTGGGATTGCATTCAAAGTCATCTCGACACCTCTGTTTCTTACTTTTCCGGCATTGATTACTCTGCTTGAATAACCTGATTCGTAAAGTGTCGGAATCGTAATTATTTGATTTTCAGTATCATTTTGATATAAAGTAAAATTATAGCTTAATCTGTTCTTCAATATTGAAAAATCCATTCCGGCTTCAATATTGGTGTTTTCTTCCGGTTTCAGAAGAGGATTAGGATATACTCCCGGCACATCAACAGATCCTGTAAAATCGCTGATACCATAATATTTATCCAACTGATAAGGCAAACCTGCAATACCTACTTTCGCCCAAGATGCTCTCAGTTTCCAGTAATTGAAGTTGCTGCTTGATAATTTAAATATATCTGATAAAATAAAACTCGTGCTTACTGAAGGATAAAAGAAAGATCTGTATTGTTTAGCCAATGTACTGCTCCAGTCATTTCTTCCCGTAACATCTACAAAAATCAAATTATCATAGCCTAAACTTAACAAACCATACACACTATTCGTTTGCTGATCATTTGGTTTCGGAACTCTTGTAATTAAAGAAATAGCATTATTAAGACTGTAATCTCCGGCTACTTTAAGACCTTCTGCACGATAATCATTCATTGTATATTCGTTATAACGAACGCTTCCTCCTGCATTGGCACTTATATTAAATTTATTAAAATCTTTCTTATAGGTAAATAATATATCATTATTAAATTCATGATTTTTAATATACTGCTCTCTGTAAAAACCTTTTAAATAGTTGGCAGAACTGTAGGGTCTTTTTGTAGTTCTTTCTTCATTCAAAATTTCAATTCCGGATCTTAGCATTACATTAAAATCTTTTGTAAACTGATAATTTGCCGTGATATTTCCGGTGATCAATTTTTTCTCAACTCCATTCAGCATTTCGTAAGCAATAAGATAAGGATTGTCTATAAAGCTGCTGAAAGGGTGAATCTGATCAACCTGCTCTTGTCCGGCTTTCCAAATCGGTCTGTACCATTCCAAATCTACATTTGGATTTTGAAAGATCATGAAATAAGAAATAGACTGGTTGTTATATCCTGTAGCAGGAAGATTATCACTTTTTGTATTGGCGTAATTGAATTTTGTTGAAAGCTTAAGTTTTGAACTTAATTTATGGTCGAGTGAAAATGCCATATTAAATCTGTTAAAACCAGTATTTGGCATCATCCATTCGTTATCAAGATAGGTAAGTGACGTTCTGTAGCTTGTATTTTCATTAGAATTTTCAACAGAAATCGTATTGGACGAAGTGGTTCCTGTCTGCCAAAATCCTTTCACATTATCTTTATAAGGTCTCCACAATTGTCTTGTTGCGCTTTGTCCCTGCAAAGTCGGATCATATTGAAAATAGTACTGTCCGTCGAACTTTGGCCCAAATGCGCTACTTGTACCTCCGGTGCTTACACCATCTGCAGAAGCTCCGTAAGAATAGAAAAATTCTCCTGCTGTATTTTTCACTAAAGTTCCCTGTCCGTATTCATATTGATAATCCGGCCATTTTAAAACAGAATCAAAACTTAAAGATGAATTAAAAGAAACCTGCATTTTTCCGTTTCTGCCTTTCCCCGATTTTGTAGTAATCATCAAAGCTCCGTTTGCCGCTCTTGCTCCGTATAATGCAGCGGCAGAAGCTCCTTTAAGAACGGTAACAGATTCAATATCATCAGGATTGATACTGTTTAGCCCATTACCAAGATCAATCGGAAGATCGCCACCTGAGCCCGCTCCATAAGCTGGAGTTCCAGTTCCTGTTGTCGAATTACTTAACGGTACACCATCTACAACAATTAATGCATAGTTATTATCTAGGTTCATAGATTTTTCACCTCTCAAAGTGATTCTTGACGAACCTAAAGGTCCGGCTCCAGTCGTTTGTATTTTCAACCCAGCCACTCTTCCTTCAAGGCCTTGAGCCCAGTTGTTGTTTTGAATATTTTCAAAAATCTCAGAATCTACTTTTTCTGCTACATATCCTAAAGACTTATCCTGTCTTTTAATCCCCAAAGCGGTTACTACAACCTCTTCGATATTCTTTACAGTATCTTTTTTTGCTGTTTGCTGAGCTGCAACATTGACGCTAACCAATCCTAAAAGCGACAACATCACCAATTTTTGAGTCTCTTTACGCATATCCTTTTTTGTTTGCGCAAAATTAAAACGACAATATGATTATGGTTTTAACAACACTTTAACATTTATTAAACAATTAATCAATAAAATATGAACCTATTATTAACACAAGTTATAGACCGTTGATTCGCAAGCCGTTAAATCAGTTAACAATATTTAATGTTTTTGTCTCTTCCTAATTGTATAACTTTATTCACTTTTTCTCCTTAATACTTATTATTTTTGTCTAAACAAGTATCGTAATGCCTGAAAACATTCAACAAAAAATCGAACAACTTCGCAAGGAGCTCAATCAGCATAATGAAAATTATTATCTGCTGGATGAGCCCAATATTTCAGACCTTGAATTTGATTTATTATTAAAAGAGCTTCAGGATCTTGAAGCAAAGCATCCTGAATTTTATGATGACAATTCACCAACAATCCGTGTTGGAGGCGGCGTTACGAAGATTTTCCCTACAATTCGACATCAATTCAGAATGTATTCTCTGGACAATTCTTATGATTTTAATGATCTTGAAGATTGGGAAAAACGGATTATCAAAACAATTGATGAGCCTGTAGAATTTGTTGCAGAATTAAAATATGACGGCGCATCGATTTCTATTTTGTATGAAAACGGAAAGTTGGTGCAGGCTGTTACGCGTGGAGACGGTTTTCAGGGTGACGAAATCACAGCAAACGTGCGTACGATTTCGGATATTCCGATTACTTTAAAAGGTGATTTCCCCGACCGCTTTTTTATGCGCGGTGAGATTTATTTAACAAGAAAGAATTTTGATAAAATAAACAAGCTGCGTGAAGAAGAAGGTTTAGATCCTTTTATGAACCCAAGAAATACCGCCAGCGGAAGCCTGAAAATGCAAGACAGCGGCGAAGTGAGAAAACGAAGGCTTTCATCCGTACTTTATCAGTTTATTTCACAGGAAGTTCCTGCCAGCACGCATTGGGAATTGCTCGAAAAAGCGCAGAAATGGGGCTTTAAAACTTCAGATCAGGCAAAACTCTGCAAAACTTTGGATGAAATCAAAGAATTTATCACATTTTGGGATCAGGAACGTCACAAATTGCCTTTTGAGATTGACGGAATTGTATTAAAAGTCAATTCATTAAAACAGCAAAGTCAATTAGGATATACCGCAAAATCTCCCCGTTGGGCGATGGCTTATAAATTTAAGGCCGAAAAAGTAGAAACCGAATTGCAAAGCGTTTCTTATCAGGTCGGGAGAACCGGTGCGATAACGCCTGTTGCCAATCTGAAACCTGTTTTGTTAGCCGGAACGATCGTAAAAAGAGCGTCTTTACACAACGAAGATATCATCAAAAAGCTGGATCTTCATGACCATGATTTTGTTTATGTAGAAAAAGGTGGCGAAATTATCCCTAAAATCGTTGGCGTAAACACAGAAAAAAGAACTTCCGAAAGCAAGGAAATTGAATATATCAAAAATTGTCCGGAATGTGGAACCGAACTTGTAAAAGTTGAAGATCAGGCCATTCATTTTTGTCCGAATGACCTTCATTGTCCGCCGCAGGTGGTCGGAAGAATGATTCATTATGTCTCAAGAAAGGCTTTAAATATTGATAATCTCGGAAGCGAAACTATTGAGCAGCTTTACAGAGAAAAATTAATTGAAAATCCTGCCGATTTTTATACTTTAACCAAAGAACAGATTCTTCCGTTGGAAAGAATGGCAGAAAAATCGGTGCAGAATATTCTTGACGGAATCGAAAAATCTAAAGGAATTCCCTTCGAAAAAGTTTTGTACGGAATCGGCATCAAACACGTCGGGGAAACGGTTGCCAAGAAATTGGTTAAAAATTTCAATACCATTGACGATCTGAAAAAAGCCACCGTTGAAGAGCTTTGCCAGGTTGAAGATATCGGAGCAAAAATCGCGGTAAGCATTGTTGATTTCTTTAATAATTCTGAAAATATTTTAATGCTTGAACGTTTAAAATCTTACGGAGTTCAGCTTGAAAAAGGCGAAAACACCAATGAAGTTTTATCAAATGTTCTGGAAGGAAAAGCCTTTCTTTTTACGGGAAAATTGTCTTTATTCACAAGGGAAGCAGCAGAAGAAATGGTAGAAAAACACGGTGGAAAAAACATTTCTGCTGTTTCGAAAAATCTTAATTATTTAGTTGTAGGCGAAAAAGCCGGAAGCAAACTGAAGAAAGCACAGGAGATTGGTACGATTGAGATTCTGGATGAGCAGCAGTTTTTAGATTTAATTGAAAAATAATAATTGCAAGTAATTACGAAAAATGCTGTTTTTCAAAAGCAGCATTTTATTGAATCGATACTTTTTGCTTAAAATTTGTATTCTGATTTTTATGTCAAAGTAATTATCTAAATTTATTCAACCAAATTTTTACAAAATGGATTTTCTAAACGACCATTCGATACAAAACGAGCTGCTTCTGATTTTCATTTCCGTAATTCTCGGGCTCTTAATAGGCGCCGAAAGAGAATACAGAAATAAATCGGCCGGACTTCGTACCTTTATTTTGGTTTGTTTCGGAGCTTGTCTTTTTACAATTCTTTCAATAAAAATAGGAATTGAAGATCCGGATCGTTTAGCCGCAAATATTATTACCGGAATAGGTTTCTTGGGCGCCGGAGTGATTTTTAAAGGTGATAATAAAATTGACGGCATTACCACAGCAACTACAATTTGGGCTACAGCTTCCATCGGTATGGCGGTTGGTTCAGGCTATGTTTATCTTTCGTTGATGGGTACTTTTCTAGTGCTTTTAATATTGAGCTCACTTAATTTTATTGAAGAATTTATCGATAAACAACATAAAATCCGCGAATACAAAATAGGCATCAGAAGTCGGGAAAGCCTTTCATATTGTGAAAAACTATTTATTCAGAATCATTTAAAATTCAGCATTATAGCCCAACATTACAATTCGGAAAACATTACAACCACATGGATGCTTACCGGAAAAAGTGCCGATCATAAAAATTTTGTCAAAGATCTTATTGAAGATGATAAAATTATATCATATCAATTTTAAAGAACTAAAATATTTTAGCTATTTCTCCTTAATTATTTTAAGGTAAAAAAAATTAAATCCGTATTTTAGACAAAATTTTTTTGTAATGATAAAACGTAATATTTTAATTGCCTCGGCATTCTTCGCTTTTTCATGGGGAATCGCCCAGCAATACGGTGGAATGTGGATCCCGACTGAGCTTAATGAAAAGGAAATGAAGGATCTGGGAATGAAAATTTCTGCCAAAGATATCTTCAATACGCAAAAGCCTAGCATTAAAGATGCTGTTGTACAATTCAACGGAGGCTGTACGGCTGAAATTATTTCACCAAAAGGCCTGCTTTTAACCAATCATCACTGCGGTTACGGGCAAATCCAAGCTCATTCTACTGTGGAAAACGACCTTTTATCAAACGGTTTTTGGGCAAAAAACATGAGCACCGAGCTTCCAAATCCAGGAGTAACGGTAGATTTCATTGTTGATATTAAAGAAGTTACCAATCAGATTTTAGAAGGTACAGACAATCTTCAGGATCCTGATCTTTCAAAAAAAATCGCCAACAATATTGAAATTTATAAAAACTCTCAAAAAACAGAGCCTTATCAATCTATTTCCGTAAAGCCAATGTATTACGGAAACAAATATTACGCTTACGTTATTGAAACTTATAAAGATGTGCGATTGGTAGGTGCGCCGCCTCAAAGCATCGGAAAATTCGGAAGCGATACCGACAACTGGGTTTGGCCAAGACATACGGGAGATTTCTCAATGTTCAGAATTTATGCCGATAAAAACAACAAACCTGCAGAATATTCCAAAGACAATGTGCCTTACGTTCCAAAACATTACCTTCCTGTTTCGATAAAAGACAAGAACGAGAATGATTTCACGTTTGTTTTCGGCTTTCCGGGAAGAACGACAGAATACCTTCCGGCAATCGCTGTTGAAAAGATCATGACCGAAATTGATCCTGCAAGGATCGCAGTAAGAGATGTTGCCTTGAAAACTTTAGATGAAAAGATGCGTGCAGATAATGCAACGCGTATTAAATATGCTTCAAAATACGCTTCTGTAGCCAATTACTGGAAAAAATGGATCGGCGAAGTAGAAGGTCTTAAAAAATCGAATGCCGTTCAGAAAAAAGTAATGTACGAAGGATCTTTGGTATCAAAAAATCCGGAAGTGAAAAAAACTTTAGACGAACTTAATAAATTATACAACGATCAGTCGCCTTACGCTTTAAATAACGCTTACTATTCTGAAGTGATAAGAAATGCTGAGACATTAATGCTTGCCAACCTTTATTCCAATTATATTTCTGCGGTAGAAGCAGGAAGAATAGATGAAAAAGGAATTGCATCTTTTAAAAACAGACTGGCTTCTTTTTACAAAGATTACAGCGCAGAATTGGATGCTAAAGTAACCGCTAAGCTTTTAGCTTTATATGCCAACAAAACAGCTCCACAATTTTTACCGGCCGAGTTTGATAAATATAAAAACGAAGCCCAAAATATTCAGATGCTGGAAGATATTTCCAAAAATTCTATTATTACAGGAAGGTCTTCTGTAAACGGAGCTTCATTAAGCGCAGATATAGACAAAGCATTTTCAAATCAGGACAAACTGATCAAAACATTAAAAAAAGATCCTGTTTATCAGCTTTTCATGAGTATTAAAGATACTTATATGAAAACTACAGATACACAGTTTACTTCTTTGCAGGCAAAGATTGATGATTTGCAGAAAAAATATATGGCGCAACAGATGTCTACTGATAAAGACAGAAAATTCTTCCCTGATGCCAACTCCACCATTCGTGTAACGTACGGAAAAGTGAAAGGCTCTACACCAAAAGATGCTGTAACGTACGATTATCAGACGCATTTGGCTGGTGTAATGGAAAAATATATTCCGGGAGATTATGAATTTGATGTTCCAAAAAAACTGATTGATCTTTATGCTAAAAAAGATTTCGGGAATTATAAAGACAAAACAGGTGATGTTCCGGTAGGATTTACTGCTACCAATCATACAACTGGAGGAAATTCCGGAAGCCCCGCGTTGGATGCACACGGAAATCTGATCGGATTAAATTTTGACAGACAATGGGAAGGAACAATGAGTGACATCAATTACGACCCGCGTTTTAGCCGAAATATCATGGTTGACACCAAATATATTCTTTTCATCATTGATAAATTTGCCGATTCTAAATGGCTGATTGATGAAATGAAAATCGTGAAATAATTTTATTTAAGTATACATTAAACCCCGAAATTGCATTTCGGGGTTTTTTATGCTTTGTTGAGATGCTTCGACTTTGCTCAGGCAGTGCTACAAATGCTTAATAAGTCGGTTAGTATTAGGAATGTCATGCTGAGCTTGTGGAAGCATTTTCAAATTAATTTAATATCCAAAAATTTCTTCTAAACTTACTTCATGAAAAGTACCCATCTGCTCTAAAGCTTCCATATCCAGATTTTCCTTTTTCCCGATAATGGCTGTATTAAACTGTACAGGTTTTATTTCTGTTTGATAAAATTCTCTGATATCATCAAAAGTAAGGTCTTCAATCTGCTTAAAAATATCTTTCCTGAAATCATGCGCAACTCCTAATTTTTTAAGCCTTAAAGTATTGAAAAATATATTGGTTCTGTTGATTCTTGTGGATGCAATCTGCTTTAAAGCCGACTTTTTTGCATTCTCAAATTGTATGGTTACTTCAGGAAGCTTATCCATCAAATCGGTCATGGTATCAACGGCAATCTGAAGTTTATCCGGCTGAGTTCCGATATACGTTGTAATATAATCCGGATGCCCTATTTCAGCATTTGGAGCGTAAGAAACGTAAGCAGAATATGCCAGGCTCTTGCTTTCGCGGATTTCCTGAAACACGATGGATGATAATCCTCTTCCGAAATATTCATTGAAAACATTGATTTTCCCAAAATTGGCCAGATTCACAAGATGTCCTTTTCCTATTTTGCTCATCTCCATTTGGACCATATCATAATTGGTGAAAAACACGTTTCCTGTGGTTTCCGGTTCGGGATATTGTTTAGGATCCGGAATTGAGAAGCTTTGATTTTCAACAAATTTTTCAATATTATTTTTAAAAAGGTCAAAATATTTTCCATAGAAAAAAATCTGGTAAGGATACCGGAAGAGATTTTTCATTTTCTGGGTAAATTCTTCTACTTTGGCAGTCTGAAGCTGTTCTTTCGAAAGAATATCCAAAAATCTGGAGCTTTTCCCAAACTTTGTATACGTCGTCAGCGCAGACATGATGCGGTTTTTGTCTTTCTTTCCCGCTTCACGGTTTTCTAAAACTGTTTCTACAAACTTATCATAAATCTGCTGATCCGGCTGTACATTGTGTAGCCAATGCTGAAGCAATTCAATTCCTTTCTCAATATTTTCTTCCAAACCGCTTAACGAAATCAAAAGCTGATCCGAATTTGTTTTAAAATCATTACTCACGCCAATCTTAAAAAATTCTTTTTTCAGATCTTCAGGAGAATATTGATCCGTTCCGAGATATTGTAGAAGTTGTGTTGAAATCCCCAATTCTCTGTCATGATCGCTTCCAAATGGAAAAATAAAATACACCTGCGCAATATCGTTGTATTTATTTTTTACGAAACTTATTTTCTTATCTTTTACCGTTTCGGTTACAATTTGTTTCTGATAATCAATAAACTGGGGCTGAATATCTTCACTTTCATCTGCTAAAATTTGTTTTGAAAATTCAGATTGGGCATTACGATTGATCTTGATGGGTGTGATTCCGGGATTATCAACTCTGAGCAATTGATCATTTATCCCTTTCTCTTTATTGATGACAACATAATTCTCTTTGAAAAAATCATTTGCAAAATCAATTATTTCCTGCTTTGTAATTTCAGCATACTCATCCATTTCATTCAATTCCTCTGCCCAGGATCTGCCTTTGATATAAGTGTCATAAAGATTGGTTGCCAAACCTTCAGCGGTTTCCAGCCCTTTTAATCTTTGAAGCTTGAAATCGTTGATAATTGCAGGCAAAATCCAATCCGGGAAATCACCTTTTTTCAGCAGCTCAATTTGTTCCAAAACCATTTCTCTGGTTTCCTTCAATATTTGGTTTTCTTTCGGAACGGCAACAATTGAAAAGTAGCCATACTCTTTAAAACCAACGGAATACGCCTGTGCCCAAAGCATTTTTTGAGTCTGGTTGATATTTAAATCGAGTAATCCCGCTTCGCCTCTGTTGCTTAAAATATTAGCCGCAATATCCGCAAGCATCGCTTCTTTTGTTCCGTAACTGTCGGTTCGCCAAGCGATTTGAACTCTTGGAGTTGTCGGGCTTTTTACGGTTCGTTCAATGATTTCAGTCAAGGGTTTTTCTACAATCTTTTTTTTCTCAGGCAATTCTCTGTAAGGAATCGTTCCGAAATGCTGATCGACAAGCTTCACCGTTTTTTCAAAATCAAGATCTCCCACCAAAACAATTGCATAATTATTCGGAACATAATATTCGTCAAAATATTTATGGATTGCCTTCATTGAAGGATTCTTCAGATGTTCGGGATTTCCTAAAGTTGTTTGCTGGCCGTTTGGATGAGTCGGAAACAGCGCGTCCATCAATTCATAATTTACCAGTCTCGAATCATTATCCTGCGCTCGATTGAATTCTTCGTAAACAGATTCCAATTCCGTATGAAAAAGACGTAAAACCACTTCCGAAAATCTTTCCTTTTCTACTTTAAGCCATTTTTCAAGCTCATTACTCGGAATGTTGTTTTTGTAAACCGTTTCATCAAACCAAGTATGGGCATTGGTTCCCGTTGCTCCAAGTGACGAAATTATTTTATCATATTCATTGGCAATGGCAAACTCGCTGGCTTCCTGAGAAATTTTGTCAATTTTCTGATAAATTTCATTCTTTTTTTCAGGATTTTGTTCGGCTTTGTGCTGTTCGTATAATTCGGAAATCTGATTGATTAAAACTTTTTCTTTTTCCCAATCCTGAGTTCCTATTTTTGATGTTCCTTTAAACATCATGTGTTCAAGATAATGCGCCAAGCCTGTATTGTCAGCAGGATCATTATTGCTTCCTGTTTTTACGGGAATAAATGTCTGAATTTTTGGTGCATCAAAATTCTGCGCCAAAAAAACTTTCAATCCGTTTTTCAGGGTGTATATTCTAACTTTATTTTCGTCTTGGGTTACTGTGATGTATTCGTAATTGCTTTTATCTATATGAATCGTTTCCTTATGTCTTCTGTCTATCATAAAATTCATTTTTCATTCCTTTTTGTCGAATGCCTTACAAATGTAAGGAATCAAAAAACAAGACTGATTGATTTTGTTAATATTAAATCTATTGTAATCATTTATTTTAAATGTTAAATTGAATGATGCTTTTAATAATCTCGGAAATCATTCAGGAATTATTTATATTCGATCTTTATTTAAGGATGAAAATGCACCTGTAAAAATAACCAATAAAGAATACATTAATGTCGGCAACATTCTTCCAAACACCAAAAGACTTTCGCAATTGGCTTGAAAAAAACCACGAAACGGAAAAAGAAATTGTGGTCGGATTCTACAAAATCGGAAGCCTGAAAAAATCAATTACCTGGTCTGAAGCTGTTGATCAGGCTTTGTGTTTCGGCTGGATCGACAGCGTGAGAAGATCTATTGATGACGAAAGCTACAGCAATCGTTTTACACCAAGAAAATCTACAAGTATCTGGAGCGCGATCAATATTAAAAAAGTGGAAGATCTTACCAAAGCCGGATTGATGAAGCCTGCCGGTTTAGCAGCTTTTAGTTTAAGAAAAAAAGAAAAATCCGGAGTTTATTCTCACGAAACAGATGATGTAAAGCTTTCCGAAGAATATGAAAAACAGTTTAAAGATCATCAAAAAGCCTGGGAATTTTTCCAAAAGCAAGCTCCTTCTTATAAAAAAATAACAATACATTGGATCATGAGCGCAAAGCAGGAAAAAACAAGAATTTCGCGTCTTGAAAAAGCAATTTTGGAAAGCGAGAAAGACAAAAGAGTAATGTAAAAAAAAGATCGTTAATTACTTTTTTGCTAAATTTATTATTTTTGAATTCCAAACCAAAACAATATGAAAAAAACTGCGGTGCTTTCAGTTATTGTTTTTTGTATTTCGTGCAATTCCGGTTCCGAAAACAAGAAAGAAAAAAATGTTGCCGATCCAGAAACTGAAAAGATTCAGAAAATTGTAGAAAAAGATTCTCTAAAACATGATACAATAGAATTTACTTCTTACAATGATGATTTTGATTATTCACAGCTTAACGGTAAAAAAGGTAAAGAAGAACTTAGCTTTATCAATGACAAGAATAATGACCGAAGTTTGCTGAGAGGCGACCTCATCGCTATTGAATGGAAAAATGATTCAATCTACATTGCAGGAGACGGAGAAACGCCGCAAAATGCACAATGGATTGTGTCTGTCAAAAAAATTAAAGACGGAAATGTTTCAAAATTCAGGCAAGAATACGATAAACCAATCAAATATCATCACTCAAAAAAAGATGAAATTTCCGGCAGTTATCTCGATCATTTGTACAAGCTTGCAGAATATTATATTGCTAATTCCAAAAAAGATCTCATCAGATTACACCTTAAAAACAAAGACGAACTCGCCTATTCCATCGAAAAACGAAACAAAAACGATAAAGAATATTATGTTTTAGGAATATATACTCAATCTGAACATAAAATCAATACTTTTCAGTGGTTGTATATTGATCCTGAAACCGACAAAATCTACGAATATGATCTGCCAAATGACAGGCTGATTTATTTTCCTTAAAATTAATTATTTAAACTATTGATATGGCATCTAAAAAACAAATAACTTCCGAAGAAGCAACAGAGTTTCTTAAGGTTTTGAAAAAACGTTTTGAAAAAAATATGAACCGTCATGAAGGTTTGGATTGGTCAGAAATTGAAGCCAAACTACAAGCTAATCCTTCAAAACTTTGGTCGCTAAACGAAATGGAAATCTCCGGCGGCGAACCGGATGTTGTAGATTATGACAAAAAAACTGATGAATATGTATTCTTCGATTGCTCAGCAGAAAGCCCGAAAGGCAGAAGAAGCTTTTGCTACGACCGTGAAGCTTTAGATTCCCGAAAAGAGCATAAACCTGAAAATTCGGCTCTTGATGCCGCCGCAGAAATGGACGTTGAAATCCTTGATGAAGAACAATACCGGAAACTTCAGCAGCTAGGAAATTTTGATCTTAAAACCTCAAGCTGGATCAAAACACCGCAAAAGATCAGAGAATTGGGTGGCGCATTGTTTTGTGACCGGCGCTACGATACCGTTTTTGTTTATCATAATGGCGCATCATCGTATTATGCAGCGAGAGCTTTTCGGGGAGTTTTAAAAGTTTAAATATTTCACACA